>NZ_JBPXKN010000008.1:0-288 GCF_054558635.1 Aquirufa sp. HETE-40SA | reverse complement strand
AAAATAATTACCTACTAAAAAAATAAAATTAGTGAAAAGGTAAATGAGGATTATACTGAAGTAGTAATGAGAGAGAAAGTAGTAGATACAATAAGTTTTGAAAATAATTACCTACTAAAAAAATAAAATTAGTGAAAAGGTAAATGAGGATTATACTGAAGTAGTAATGAGAGAGAAAGTAGTAGATATAATAAGTTTTGAAAATAATTACCTACTAAAAAAATAAAATTAGTGAAAAGGTAAATGAGGATTATACTGAAGTAGTAATGAGAGAGAAAGTAGTAGATA
>NZ_JBPXKN010000007.1:0-1274 GCF_054558635.1 Aquirufa sp. HETE-40SA | reverse complement strand
CCAATGTAATCCGCCTGCTCTTTTTCTAACTTCTCTAATTTAGCCCCGATGTGCGCTAAGTGTAAGAACGCTACTTTCTCATCTAAGTGCTTAGGAAGAATGTAAACTTTGTTCTCATAGCTCGCTGAGTTCGCCCAAAGCTCTAATTGAGCCAACGTTTGGTTACAGAATGAGTTCGACATCACGAATGATGGGTGACCCATCGCACAACCTAAGTTCACTAAACGACCTTCAGCTAAAACGATAACGTTTTTGCCATCGATCGTGTACATATCTACTTGTGGTTTGATTTGATCTTTCGTAGAACCGTAGTTATTGTTCAACCACTCCATATCGATTTCGTTATCGAAGTGACCTATGTTACAAACGATTGCTTTGTCTTTCATCGCTTTGAAGTGACGATCACGGATGATCTTCACGTTACCAGTCGCTGTTACAAAGATGTTTGCGCGTGTAGCTGCCTCGTCCATTGGAACTACTTCGTAGCCATCCATCGCTGCTTGTAAAGCACAAATTGGATCGATCTCCGTTACTAACACACGGCAACCTGCACCACGTAATGAATCAGCAGAACCTTTACCTACGTCACCGTAACCAGCTACTACCGCTACTTTACCAGCTAACATTAAGTCAGTCGCACGACGAATCGCATCTACTAATGACTCTTTGCAACCGTATTTGTTATCAAATTTAGACTTCGTTACCGAGTCATTTACGTTGATTGCAGGCAAGAATAACGTGCCATTTTTCATACGCTCATACAGACGGTGAACACCTGTCGTTGTTTCTTCTGATAAGCCTTTGATGCCTACGATTAACTCAGGATATTCATCAAAAACCATATTAGTTAAATCACCACCATCATCCAAGATCATGTTTAATGGTTGACGATCTTCTCCAAAGAATAAAGTCTGCTCAATACACCAGTTGAATTCTTCTTCGTTCATGCCTTTCCAAGCATAAACCGGAATACCCGCTGCTGCGATAGCCGCTGCTGCGTGATCTTGTGTAGAGAAAATGTTACAAGATGACCAAGTTACGTCAGCTCCTAAAGCCGTTAAAGTTTCGATTAAAACCGCTGTTTGGATCGTCATGTGAAGACAACCTGCGATACGTGCACCTTTTAAAGGTTGGGCAGCACCGAATTCTTCACGTAATGCCATCAAACCTGGCATTTCTGCTTCTGCTAATTGAATTTCTTTGCGACCCCAGTCTGCTAATGCAATGTCTTTTACTTTAAATGGTACATATGTACCTGGTTGTGATGCCATTGT
>NZ_JBPXKN010000006.1:0-2500 GCF_054558635.1 Aquirufa sp. HETE-40SA | reverse complement strand
ACGCGAAACTTTGTGATCTACCCATGAGCAGGTTGAAGCTCCGATAACACGGAGTGGAGGACCGAACCAGTTTACGTTGAAAAGTATTTGGATGACTTGTGGGTAGGGGTGAAAGGCCAATCAAACTGAGAAATAGCTCGTACTCCCCGAAATGTTTTTAGGAACAGCCTCGGGGTTAAGTTTTAAGCAGGTAAAGCTACCGATAGGACTAGGGGGAGTCAAATCCTACCAAATCCTGACGAACTCTGAATGGCTTAAAATATACCCGGGAGTGAGGGTTGGGGTGCTAAGGTCCCAATCCGAGAGGGAAAGAACCCAGACCAACAGCTAAGGTCCCAAAATCTTTACTAAGTTGAACTAAGGAAGTCTGATTGCAGTGACAGCCAGGATGTTAGCTTGGAAGCAGCTATTCATTTAAAGAGTGCGTAACAGCTCACTGGTCGAGCGAGGCGGGCATCGATAATAAACGGGCATCAAGTAAAGTACCGAAGCTTTGGATTATATTTATATACTGGTAGGGGAGCATTCTGATCTGCGGAGAAGGTGAAGCGACGAGCTTTGCTGGAGCGTTCAGAAAAGCAAATGTAGGCATGAGTAACGATAATGAGGGCGAGAAACCCTCACGCCGAAAGACTAAGGTTTCCTCAGCTATGCTAATCAACTGAGGGTTAGTCGGGGGCTAAGGGTCTAGCGAAGGCGACAACCTAATGCACAACAGGTTAATATTCCTGTACTTACTTATAGGGCAAATAGATGACGGAGATTACAGGTTACCAGATACTGACGGAATAGTGTCTTTG
This sequence comes from Aquirufa sp. HETE-40SA, assembly GCF_054558635.1. Taxonomy (NCBI): domain Bacteria; kingdom Pseudomonadati; phylum Bacteroidota; class Cytophagia; order Cytophagales; family Flectobacillaceae; genus Aquirufa; species Aquirufa sp. HETE-40SA. Next base: position 1,700 of record NZ_JBPXKN010000006.1, on the reverse strand, counting down.
AGAGGCGGCAGCAATGCCAAAACGAGTGTAGTGAGTAAACTTCCAAGAAAAGTCTAGGCGTGTATAACTTATAAGTAACCCGTACCGTAAACCGACACAGGTGGTCGAGAAGAATATTCTAAGGCGCTCGAGTGAATCACGGCTAAGGAACTCGGCAAATTAACCCTGTAACTTCGGGATAAAGGGAGCCACGAGCAATCGTGGCCGCAGAGAAATGGCCCAGGCGACTGTTTAACAAAAACACATGGCTTTGCTAAATCGAAAGATGACGTATAAGGCCTGACACCTGCCCGGTGCTGGAAGGTTAAGGGGGGATGTTAGTGGCAACACGAAGCATTGAACTGAAGCCCCAGTAAACGGCGGCCGTAACTATAACGGTCCTAAGGTAGCGAAATTCCTTGTCGGGTAAGTTCCGACCTGCACGAATGGTGTAACGATCTGGGCACTGTCTCAGCCGTGAGCTCGGTGAAATTGTAGTAACGGTGAAGATGCCGTTTACCCGCAACGGGACGGAAAGACCCCATGAACCTTTACTATAGCTTAGCATTGAGTTTTGGTACTGGATGTGTAGGATAGGTGGGAGGCTGTGAGCCGGTGTCGCTAGGCATCGGGGAGCCAACGTTGAAATACCACCCTTCTTGTACTGGAATTCTAATCCCCAAAGGGGAGACATTGCTTGGTGGGTAGTTTGACTGGGGTGGTCGCCTCCAAAAGAGTAACGGAGGCTTTCAAAGGTTCCCTCAGCACGCTTGGTAACCGTGCGTAGAGTGCAATAGCAAAAGGGAGCTTGACTGTGAGACCGACAAGTCGATCAGGTACGAAAGTAGGATATAGTGATCCGGTGGTTTAGTATGGAACAGCCATCGCTCAAAGGATAAAAGGTACTCTGGGGATAACAGGCTGATCTCCCCCAAGAGCTCACATCGACGGGGAGGTTTGGCACCTCGATGTCGGCTCGTCACATCCTGGGGCTGGAGAAGGTCCCAAGGGTTCGGCTGTTCGCCGATTAAAGTGGCACGCGAGCTGGGTTCAGAACGTCGTGAGACAGTTCGGTCCCTATCTGTTGTGGGCGTAGGAATATTGACAGGTTCTGACTTTAGTACGAGAGGACCGAGTTGGACTGACCGCTGGTATATCAGTTGTTCTGCCAAGGGCATAGCTGAGTAGCCACGTCGGGACCAGATAAGCGCTGAAAGCATCTAAGTGCGAAACTGACCTGAAGATGAGTATTCCATGAAGGGTCCGTGTAGACGACACGGTCGATAGGCTACAGATGTAAAGACAGTAATGTCAAAGTCGAGTAGTACTAATTACCCGAAAGCTTACCTTTTATTAATTTACACACTGCTGTTTATTTTATCTCACAATATGGCTAAAGGCTAAAACCTTGCAAAAAGTATGGAGCCGATAGGACGGGTGTTCACCTCTTCCCATCTCGAACAGAGAAGTTAAGCCCCGCACCGCTGATGATACTGGGATCAAACCCGGGAAAGTAAGTAAGCTCCAAGTTATTATAGAAGACCTGCACGATGAGTGTGGGTCTTTTTTTATGCCTAACAGTGGGCAGTGGGCAGTGGACAGTAAATAGAGTAGAGAGTATAGAGTAAAGAGTAGAGAGACGGCATAAAAAAGTGGCTGCCGCCTCGTTTTTTATCCACTCAGGGAAATATCGCCCCGCGCACATAGAACTCTGCTCTTTG
>NZ_JBPXKN010000005.1:0-20000 GCF_054558635.1 Aquirufa sp. HETE-40SA | reverse complement strand
AAGCAAATGTAGGCATGAGTAACGATAATGAGGGCGAGAAACCCTCACGCCGAAAGACTAAGGTTTCCTCAGCTATGCTAATCAACTGAGGGTTAGTCGGGGGCTAAGGGTCTAGCGAAGGCGACAACCTAATGCACAACAGGTTAATATTCCTGTACTTACTTATAGGGCAAATAGATGACGGAGATTACAGGTTACCAGATACTGACGGAATAGTGTCTTTGAGAGGCGGCAGCAATGCCAAAACGAGTGTAGTGAGTAAACTTCCAAGAAAAGTCTAGGCGTGTATAACTTATAAGTAACCCGTACCGTAAACCGACACAGGTGGTCGAGAAGAATATTCTAAGGCGCTCGAGTGAATCACGGCTAAGGAACTCGGCAAATTAACCCTGTAACTTCGGGATAAAGGGAGCCACGAGCAATCGTGGCCGCAGAGAAATGGCCCAGGCGACTGTTTAACAAAAACACATGGCTTTGCTAAATCGAAAGATGACGTATAAGGCCTGACACCTGCCCGGTGCTGGAAGGTTAAGGGGGGATGTTAGTGGCAACACGAAGCATTGAACTGAAGCCCCAGTAAACGGCGGCCGTAACTATAACGGTCCTAAGGTAGCGAAATTCCTTGTCGGGTAAGTTCCGACCTGCACGAATGGTGTAACGATCTGGGCACTGTCTCAGCCGTGAGCTCGGTGAAATTGTAGTAACGGTGAAGATGCCGTTTACCCGCAACGGGACGGAAAGACCCCATGAACCTTTACTATAGCTTAGCATTGAGTTTTGGTACTGGATGTGTAGGATAGGTGGGAGGCTGTGAGCCGGTGTCGCTAGGCATCGGGGAGCCAACGTTGAAATACCACCCTTCTTGTACTGGAATTCTAATCCCCAAAGGGGAGACATTGCTTGGTGGGTAGTTTGACTGGGGTGGTCGCCTCCAAAAGAGTAACGGAGGCTTTCAAAGGTTCCCTCAGCACGCTTGGTAACCGTGCGTAGAGTGCAATAGCAAAAGGGAGCTTGACTGTGAGACCGACAAGTCGATCAGGTACGAAAGTAGGATATAGTGATCCGGTGGTTTAGTATGGAACAGCCATCGCTCAAAGGATAAAAGGTACTCTGGGGATAACAGGCTGATCTCCCCCAAGAGCTCACATCGACGGGGAGGTTTGGCACCTCGATGTCGGCTCGTCACATCCTGGGGCTGGAGAAGGTCCCAAGGGTTCGGCTGTTCGCCGATTAAAGTGGCACGCGAGCTGGGTTCAGAACGTCGTGAGACAGTTCGGTCCCTATCTGTTGTGGGCGTAGGAATATTGACAGGTTCTGACTTTAGTACGAGAGGACCGAGTTGGACTGACCGCTGGTATATCAGTTGTTCTGCCAAGGGCATAGCTGAGTAGCCACGTCGGGACCAGATAAGCGCTGAAAGCATCTAAGTGCGAAACTGACCTGAAGATGAGTATTCCATGAAGGGTCCGTGTAGACGACACGGTCGATAGGCTACAGATGTAAAGACAGTAATGTCAAAGTCGAGTAGTACTAATTACCCGAAAGCTTACCTTTTATTAATTTACACACTGCTGTTTATTTTATCTCACAATATGGCTAAAGGCTAAAACCTTGCAAAAAGTATGGAGCCGATAGGACGGGTGTTCACCTCTTCCCATCTCGAACAGAGAAGTTAAGCCCCGCACCGCTGATGATACTGGGATCAAACCCGGGAAAGTAAGTAAGCTCCAAGTTATTATAGAAGACCTGCACGATGAGTGTGGGTCTTTTTTTATGCCTAACAGTGGGCAGTGGGCAGTGGACAGTAAATAGAGTAGAGAGTATAGAGTAAAGAGTAGAGAGACGGCATAAAAAAGTGGCTGCCGCCTCGTTTTTTATCCACTCAGGGAAATATCGCCCCGCGCACATAGAACTCTGCTCTTTGCTCTTTGAACTTTGAACTTTGCTCTTTGCTCTTTGAACTTTTCTCTTTGAACTTTGAACTTTGCTCTTTTCTCTTTGAACTCTGGTCTTTGAACTTTGGTCTTTGAATTCCTCCATTCACCATCTTTACACTCTACTCTCCAATCTATTATCTCCTCTATTCTTTATGCTTTGTACTTTATTATTTACATTTGCTACATGACAATCCTCTACATCATTCTAGCCCTAGTAGCCGGCGCAGGAGCTACTTATCTCCTATTTCAAGGCAAATTAGCCTTATTACAAAGTCAATTAGCACAGGCAAGTCAAGAACAAACGAAAGTGACTTCATTGGAGGCTGAAAATAGAGCACTTTTTGGCAAACTATCTCAAATTGAAGGCCAGAATGAAACCTTAAAGATGACGGTGGAGAATCAGAAGTCAGATGAGGAGAAACTACGCAAAATGTTAGTTGATATTAGTAACGAATCCGTGCTGAGACAGGGAAAGATGCTAAGCGATCAACAACAAGTTAAATTAAACGACGTATTGAACCCTCTCAAAGAGAAATTACGTGAATTTGAGGAGAAGGTTAACTTGGGTCAAAAAAACAGCTTAGAACAAAGCACTGTTCTTATGGAGCAAATCAAAAACCTGACAAGCCTAAATCAAACGGTTACACAGAAAACAGAAGATTTAACGAATGCACTGAAGGGATCCAATAAGTCGCAAGGGAACTGGGGTGAGATGATTTTGGAACGTGTATTAGAAAGCTCAGGACTAAAGAATGGTATGGAATACCAGACTCAATTTGTGACTAAAAACCAGGATCATGATACAATCAAACCAGATGCAGTCATCTTCTTACCTGACAATAAAAACCTTATTATTGATAGTAAGGTTTCACTTGTTGCTTACGAACGTTATACCAGTGCAGAGGAAGGTACTATCGAAAAGGATTTGGCCTTAAAAGCACACATTGAATCCCTAAAAACTCACATTAAAGAGCTATCTTCTAAAGATTACCATACCGCATTAGATTTAACCAGCCCTGATTTTACCTTATTATTCATCCCAATTGAATCTGGATTCGTAGCTACCATCAGTCAGGACACAAGCTTGTTCAATTATGCATGGGATCGTAAAATTGTCTTAGTCTCCCCTTCTACCCTATTAGCGACGTTAAGAACCATTGCTTCGGTTTGGAAGACAGAGTATCAAACGAGAAATGCCATTGAAATTGCACGCCAGGCGGGTGATTTATATGACAAATTTGTCGGATTTACGAAGGATATGGAAGATGTAGGAAAGCACATCAAGAAAGCAGAAGATGCGCACAGCGATGCCATCAACAAACTAAGTACCGGAAAAGGAAACCTAATTAATAGAGCCCAAAACCTACATAAATTGGGCATTAAATCAACTAAAAAACTGAATCAGGGATTGGTTCAAGATGAGGAACCGGAAGAATTAGATTAGAGATTATAGAGTAAAGAGAAGAGATAAACATTCTATTATCTATACTCTCTAATCTATACTCTCCTACAAGGTTATGCTTTCTTCAAAAACTCAGTCCGTAAAACCATCATCGATTTCTCTACTTTGCCTTCTACTTCGTCAGCATCGTCCGTTAATCGAATATTTTTTACCATCGTTCCGCGCTTGATTACGCTGGATGATCCACGTACTTTTAAATCTTTAATTACGGTAACCGAATCGCCATCTTTCAAAACAGCTCCATTGCTATCGCGAACGATTAATTCTTCATTTTCATCCATTGTATTATTGTTTCTTGGTTAATTAATGAAAAGCTGGATTATTTGTTCCAGCCATTTTTATTGTTTCTAAATCCTAAAAGGCGTTGTGCCAGATCAGGTCGTTTTAATTGTGTCAAACGATTCCGAATCCAATCTTTATATTCTGGCTTATACCAGAAAAAGTACTTGTTTTGATTCTGCTTTTCTTCCCTTGTTTTGGCCGTTTTAACAGGCTGCAAAGTGTAGGGGTGTACGCCAGAATAATAGATCACTTCCGCTACGGTCATAGGAGTAGGAGTGAAATCCTGCACCTGCTCTAAATGAAAACCTAAGTCCTTCGTCTCTGCCGCTAAATTAGCCATGTCTTCTTCTTCACAACCTGGGTGAGAAGAGATGAAATAGGGAATGAGAGGTTGTTTTAGGCCAAATTTGGCAGAAATCTCGTCATATTTCTTCTTAAAGGCATGGAAATATTTGAACGATGGCTTACGCATTACACGCAAAGTCGCGTCAGAGGTATGTTCCGGGGCAACTTTCAAACGACCAGAAACGTGGCGCGTAATCAATTGCTCCATGTATTCGTCGTGATTACCATCTGAATTATTCTTATTGAAATCATCTACTAACAGATCATAGCGAACCCCAGATCCAACAAAGGCCTTTTTAATAGCTGGATGCTTATCCACCTTGCGGTAAATATCCGTCAAAGGTTTATGCGAAGTATCTAGGTTATTGCAAATGACAGGGTGGATACAAGAAGGGCTGACACAACGTGCGCAGATCTCCTCATCTTTCCCTTTCATTCTGTACATGTTCGCAGACGGACCTCCTAAATCGGAAATATAGCCTTTAAAATCAGGTGCTTTCGTGATTTGCTCGACCTCCTTCATAATCGATTTCTCACTTCGAGAAGCAATAAACTTACCTTGGTGAGCAGAAATTGTACAGAAACTACAGCCTCCAAAACATCCACGGTGCATATTGACCGAGAATTTAATCATCTCAAAAGCAGGAATAGGCCCACGCTTTCTATATTTAGGGTGAGGCAAACGCGTATAAGGCAAATCAAATGATTTATCCATTTCGACCTCTTCCATCGTTTTAAAAGGAGGATTAATGACTAATACGTTCTCTCCTACTTTTTGAATAATGCGGTTTGCCTGCCACTTATTGGATTCAACTTCTACAATTTTGAAGTTGGATGCATACTTGATCTTATCTTCTAAACAGACTTCGTGACTCGCTAACTCAACGGTTTCCCAATCGCAAGCAGGAGCTGTTTTTTGCAAGAATGCCACTTGATTAATATGGGTCAAATCACCCAACTTCTTCCCTTCTTTCACCCCACGCATAATCTCGCGCAAAGGCTGCTCTCCCATTCCATACACCAACATATCAGCACCAGAATCGACTAAAACAGAGGGAAATAATTTGTCCGCCCAGTAATCATAATGGGTTACTCGACGCAAGGAGGCCTCGATGCCACCGATTAAAACAGGTACATCTGGGTAAATTTCTTTTAAAATCTTTGTATAAACCGTGGTAGCATAATCCGGTCTAAAACCCGCTTCTCCACCTGGGGTGTAGGAATCATTAGAACGCAAACGCTTGTTAGCTGTATAGTGATTCACCATGGAATCCATACATCCTGCAGTTACGCCAAAAAAGTTTTTGGGTTTACCTAATTTCTTGAAATCACGTAAATCGTCTTTCCAGTTTGGCTGAGCTACAATACCCACTTTCAAGCCTTCACTTTCCATGATTCGACCGATGACAGCCGTGCCAAATGCCGGGTGATCCACATAGGCATCACCTGAGATTAAAATCACGTCCAGTTCATCCCAGCCACGTTTTTCTACCTCTTTTTTCGTGAGGGGCAGCCAGTCGGTTATCGGTCTTTCTTCCATGAAGCAAAATTAGGGGAATTTGCGGGCTAAACCTATTGAATATCCTCTCAAAAATCAGAAGCGAATTGACATTTTTTTAGTAAATTCGTTCATAGTGATGAATTAAACCTATTTCGAAATTGAATACCGCCGAACTTCTATATCAATCTATTCAGTCATTGGCCAGTCCAACTGAACTAGCCTGGATAGCAGATAAAATAAAAACCGATTCAAAAGGTTTGTCATTGGCCTTTGTCATGGCTCCTCGTCAAGTGGCTAAAACACGAGTAGGCAATATCCCTAGTTGGAATTGGCAAAATAGCACACTTGATCAGCTCGTTCGGGTTTACTTATTAATTCAGCTAGCTGAAAAAGAAGACGGAAAATCCAGAATTGAGACCTTATTTGATACGGCGGAGATGAACGAATTAGTCGCTCTTTATCGAGCATTGCCCGTTTTACCTACGCCAGAAATTTGGTTACACCGGGCTACCGATGCGGTTAGATCTAATATGGGGCCAGTATTTGATGCGATTGCTTTTGGCAATCCATACCCTTTGCAATATTTCAGCGAATTAGCCTGGAACCAATTAGTCTTAAAATGCATTTTTAACGACAAGCCTATTCATCTTATTGAAGGATTAGATGAGCGTGCGAATCAAGCTTTGGCTGATACCCTAGCCGATTTTGCACACGAACGATGGGCGGCTGGAAGACGGGTGCCATCGCAAGTTTGGCGATTAATCCGAAACTTCCAGACAGATACAAAAGAACAAGATGTAAAAAGACTGACAGAAAGCGCTGATCCGAACGATCAAAAAGCGGCTGAATTAGTCCAACAAAATAGCCCTCTAGAAGCCTGGAAGGTGTTAGAAAAAGAAGAAACTGCCTATTAATATGTGCCAAAACCCCAACGAACCTAAAATAAATCCATCCCATTTCGAGGGATCCACCGAGGAAAAACAAACTGCCCAAGAAGTGGACGGCGGTTTTGTGGCCTATACACAAGGAATGAAGTTTTTCGATCCTCACGTTCATATGACTTCCCGTACCACGGATGATTACCAAGCGCTCGCTGATGCGGGTGTGGTGGCTATTATTGAACCGGCATTTTGGCTGGGACAACCACGCACGGGATTAGCTTCGTTCAAGGATTATTTTGCGAGTTTAGTGGGTTGGGAGCGTTTTAGATCATCTCAGTTTGGCATAAAGCATTATTGCACGATTGGGTTAAACTCCAGGGAGGCGAATAATGAGGCACTTGCGGAAGAGGTGATGGAGATTTTGCCTTTATTTTTGCAAAAAGAAGGCGTTGTGGGGGTGGGTGAAATTGGTTTTGATGACCAAACGGCCGCAGAGGAAAAATACTACAGAGCTCAATTAGAGCTAGCGAAAGAAATGGGATTGCCTGTTCAGGTGCATACACCACATCGGGACAAGAAAAAGGGAACCGAACGCAGTATGGCGATTGCCTTAGAGCACGGTTTAGCACCCCATATGGTGGTGATTGACCACAATAATGAAGAGACGGTGAAGTCAGTTTTAGACCAAGGATTTTATGCGGCTTTCACTATTTATCCTTTCACCAAAATGGGGAATGAACGAATGGTAGAGATTGTGAAGCAATATGGGTCGGAACGCATTATGGTTAATTCTGCGGCGGATTGGGGAATTTCTGACCCTTTGGCGATTCCTAAAACGGCGGCCTTGATGAAAATCAAAGGCATATCAGAAGCAGATATCCAAAAGGTGACTTACCAAAATGCCCTCGATTCTTTCGCGCAAAGTGGACAAATCAATGAGAAAGACTTCATTGACGGATTAGAAATCGATCAATCTTTGAAGTTTAATGGCAATACGGTATTGCGTGGCGGACAAGCTCCTCGCGTAGATAAAAACTCAATCTTCATTCGCTAATGTCTAAAATTAGAGCTTTTGCTGAGCTTACTCGGCCTGCGAATGTAGTCACGGCACTGTCTGATATCATGGCAGGGCTAGCCATTGTGGGCTTTGTTTTTGGTCGTTTAGACTACCAATTTTACCCTGCCCTATTCCTTGGCCTTTCCAGCATGTGTTTATACGCAGGTGGAGTGGTATTCAATGACGTTTTTGATCACGAACTAGATATTATCGAAAGACCTGAAAGAGCCTTGCCTAGCGGGCGAATTAAACGATCGGAGGCCATTTTCGGGGGAATCTTGTTATTAGCAATAGGCATATTTTTGGCCTTTTGGCAAAGTAGACTGAGTGGATTTGTAGCCATTTTCATTACTGCCTTAGCACTTTTTTATGATTGGAAAGGAAAGCATATGCGCATTTTTGGCCCTATCAATATGGGTTTGTGCAGAGCATTCAATTTACTTTTAGGGATGAGCGTGTATGAATTAGGGGTTTTAGAACACTTCCCTGTGATCGCAATACCGTTGATTTATATAGCGGCGATTACGCTGGTAAGTCGAGGAGAAGTACATGGAGGCAAGGCGATTACACTTTATTTCGCTGGCTTTTTATTTTTAATCGTTCACGCGTCGCAGCTATTTTTCGCAGAGAAAGTAGAATTTGCCTTGGTATTTGTCTTGGCCCACTTTATCCTGATTTTTAGAAAACTAAGCGTTGCTATTAAAAATCCGATGGGCAAAAACATTGGATTAACAGTAAAAACAGGGGTTTTGACCCTTATATTGATGAATGCAGCGTGGGTAGCCTCGAGTGGACAATGGATGGTCGCCCTCTTTGTTTTAGCCTTATTACCCGTATCTTTGGGTTTAGCTAAAAAGTTCGCCGTTACGTAAACCTATGCAATCTTTAAAACAACATTTTCAGGTACCCTATTCTTACGAGGTATTCTTCACGGAGCGTTTATTTGCGCCAGAAAATCGCGTTTTTGCTGATTTTGTCCAAAACTTTGGCAACCCTAGCTTTCGCAAAAAGATTCTCTTTGTACTCGATAAGGGGATAACAGATATTCAGACCGAATTGACAGCAGAAATTGTCAACTATTTCCAACAACATTCTCCCGCCGATTTAGCCCCAGAAATTCTGGTTCTTCCAGGTGGAGAAGTGTGTAAAAACGACCCTCGCTTTTACGAAGAAGTGATTCGCGCATTAGATGAACACGGAATCGATCGCCACTCGTTTGTAGCTTGCATCGGTGGTGGCGCTTTCTTAGATATGGCCGGCTATGCTGCTGCTATCTCCCATAGAGGCGTGAAATTCATCCGGATACCGACGACTGTATTATCCCAAAACGATTCAGGTGTAGGAGTTAAAAACAGCGTCAATTACCTAGGCAAGAAGAATTTCCTGGGCACATTCGCTCCACCGGTAGCTGTATTTAACGATTATTCCTTCCTAGATAGTTTAGGTGAAAGAGATTGGCGTTCGGGAATTGCGGAAGCTGTTAAGGTTTCCCTGATTAAAGACATCAGCTTTTTTACCTGGTTAGAAGAAAATGTGGATGCAATGAATCAGCGCGATAAGACCGTGATGATTGAGCAAATTTACCGCTGTGCTTCATTGCATATGCAACATATCGCCAGCGGAGATCCTTTTGAACTAGGTTCGGCTAGACCCTTGGATTTTGGCCATTGGGCAGCACATAAATTAGAATACTTAAGCGATTTCAAGATCCGTCACGGAGAAGCGGTGGCGATTGGAATTGCCTTAGATAGCGTCTATTCGCACTTGATCGGTCATTTGACAAAAGAGGACGTAGACCGAATTATTACTTTGTTGAAAAAACTAGGTTTTGCTATTTTTCATCCTGCTTTGGCAGAAAATGGCAAAATCAACTTAACGAACGGCTTAAATGAGTTCAGAGAACATTTAGGCGGGCAATTAACGATCACCTTGTTAGAACAAGTAGGCAAAGGAGTGGAAGTGCACGAGATGGATTTCGATCTCATCAAAAAATCAGTCGATTACTTGGAACAAATCGCCTAATATGAAAACGCCTTACGGACACCTGAGTTATTGCAGTAATATTCATACCGGAGAGATTTGGTCGGAACATTTTGCGCAATTAAAGCAGCACGTTCCGGCGGTGAAGACACAAGTTTCACCCAACAAACCAATGGGTTTAGGTCTGCGTTTTGCGAATCAAGCGAGTATTGATTTGCAAGACCCTGCGGCTTTAAAGGCCTTACAATCGTGGCTGACTGAGCAGAATCTCTACGTTTTTACCTTAAACGGATTCCCTTACGGAGGTTTCCATAACACCATCGTCAAAGATCAAGTGCACGCACCCGATTGGACTACGACGGATAGACGAGATTATACGATTCGTTTAGCGCATATTTTAGCTGCCCTTTTAATAGAAAACGAGGGAGGCATTTCTACCTCTCCCCTGTCTTATAAATTCTGGTGGAATACAGCAGAAGAGCGCCAGCAAGCGATGCGGGAATCAACACTTCATCTATTGGAAGTAGTGGATGTATTAGCAGAAATCGAGGTAAAAACGGGTAAAACAATCCACATCGATATCGAACCCGAGCCGGATGGCTTATTGAGCAATCACAGCGATTTTGTAGACTGGTACGAGCAGGTATTATTGCCAGCAGGAAATCCAGATTTAATTAGAAAACACATCCAATTGTGCTTTGACATCTGCCATTATGGAGTGAGTTTTGATGCACCTGAGGCGAGTATTCAGGAATTGAAAGCTAAAAATATCCCTGTTGGAAAGATTCAAATCAGTTCTGCCCTACGCATCGATTTAAGAGAACAAGAAGTAGAAAAGATCGCAGAATTACAGAAATACCAAGAACCTGTTTATTTGCATCAGGTCAAAGCCTTGCGCAAAGACGGTTCGTATCAAGAATTTAAGGATTTAGATGAGGCCTTTGCGGCCTATAAGCCTAATACATACGATGAATGGCGGGTGCATTTCCATGTACCGCTATTTTTAGAAAACTATGGTCTTTTAGGATCTACCCAAAAAGAAATCCGAGAAACGCTCGTTATCCAAAAGGCTAGCCCGTTTACGAATCATTTGGAAATCGAAACCTATACCTGGGGCGTATTACCTCCTGCCTTCCAAGTACCGATGGCTGAATCCATTAGCCGCGAAATAAAAACCATCACAGACCTATTAGGATGATGAAAAAGACTGCCGTTATCGACGTGGTGGGGCTCAGCGAAAGTGTTATTTCCGCGGAGTACACTCCCTTTTTGTATGCCTATATTCAAAAGAAGCAGATTCAAAAAATACAACCTCCCTTTCCGGCGGTAACGACCACCTCACAATCGGTATATTTGACAGGTAAGAATCCTTCAGAGCACGGCATCGTGGGTAATGGCTGGTATGACAAAACGGATTCGGAAGTGAAGTTTTGGAAACAGTCGAATCCTTTAGTAGGGGCTGAAAAGATCTGGGAGGCAGCGAAAAAGAAAGATCCGAAATTTACATGCGCCAAAATGTTTTGGTGGTATAATATGTATTCCTCTGCGGATTATTCGGTTACTCCCCGTCCCCAATACCATTCAGATGGAGTGAAGGCGCCGGATTGCTATTCGTATCCCGCTAGCTTGCGAGACGAATTACAAGCGAAGCTGGGTACATTCCCATTGTTTAATTTTTGGGGTCCGAATGCGAATATCAAGTCCACTCAATGGATTGCGGATGCGTCTATCTATGTGGATGAAAAATACGATCCTACACTTAACTTGATCTACCTACCGCATTTAGACTATTGTCTGCAGAAGTTCGGGGTGGATTTACCAGCTATTGCAAAAGAGTTAAGCGAAATAGATCGGGTTTTAGAACAATTGATCACACATTTTGAGTCCAAAAACGCAGAGATCATCTTGTTATCCGAATATGGTATCAACGATGTCAATACGCCGATTCATTTAAATCGTGTATTACGCGAGGCGCGTAAAATTGCGATTCGAGAGGAACAAGGTTTGGAATTATTGGATCCGGGTGCTAGTGAAGCCTTTGCCATTTCTGATCACCAGATTGCCCATATTTATTGTAGGAATCCGTCCGAAATTAAAGCCATTTTTGAAAAGGTACCAGGCATCGCCAAAATCCTCAGTGGAAAAGAACTCGAAGACTACCAGATCGCACACGAGCGATGTGGGGATCTGGTTTTGGTCGCAGATTCTGACAAGTGGTTTACGTATTATTATTGGCTAAATGACGCGAAGGCGCCTGACTTCGCTCGCTGCGTAGACATCTTCAAGAAACCAGGTTACGATCCAGTTGAAATGTTCATGGATCCTAAAAATCCCTTCATAAAGCTTAGAGCGGCCTATAAATTAGCTCGTAAGCTCTTAGGTTTCCGTTACCGCATGGACGTGATTCCGCTCGATGCTAGTCTAGTGAAGGGTTCACATGGAAGTCCTTTCTGTGATGAGGCCTATTACCCTGTTTTTATTTCGTCGCAAAATATCGACAGTCAGATACCAGCAACTCAAGTATATCAATATATTTGGGAAACTATTTTTCCAACATAATATGAAAAAGATTAGCACAATTTTTGCCTTTATTGTAGCAATGATGGCATTCAGCACACAAATCCACGCACAAGGAATGGATCCACAAGCGATGATTCAACGTCAAGTAGATCGCATGTCGACAGAATTAAGCTTATCAAAAGAGCAAGTAGCCAAAGTGGAACCATTGATCGAAGCTCGAATGAAAAAGATGATGGAATTACGCGAGCAAGGAATGGAAAGAGATGAGATGATGGCCGAAATGAAGAAAGTGAATGATGCGCAAGCAGAACAATTCAAAGCGATCTTAACGCCTGAACAACTAGAGAAATACAAAACGATGCAAAGTCAAACGCGTCAAGGTGGTCCACCTAGAAATTAAAAAATTTGAGAGCATTCATAATTATAGGACTTTTCATTTCTTATACTAGCTTTTCTCAAACCCAAAACATTAGAGGTAGGCTGTTGGATAAATATATCCAACAGCCTATTTTTTTAGCGGATATTTATCTTTCTCCTGGCAACCAAGTCGTTAAATCTGACTCACTTGGCTACTTTGCCTTTTCAAATCTTCCCTTATCTAGTTACCAAATACGAGTTCGAGCATTAGGTTATGAAGAATTTAGTGTTCCCAAGATTGAACTCATCGCTGGTAAAGAAAGCTATTTAGCCCTCGAAATGGAAGAAAAACCCATCTTTTTGCAAGAAGTACGCGTTCAGGCAGAGAAGTCTAAAGAGGTGGCTAAAAATGAATTTACACTGGTTAGTGCGCGACAATTCAGCCTTCTTGAAGCGCAGCGCTATGCAGGCGGATTTCAAGATCCTGCAAGAATGGCCCTAAATTTTGCGGGCGTCACAAATGCAGGCTCAGATCAAAACAATGAAATCATCATTCGAGGCAATTCACCCAAAGGCTTATTGTGGCGAATGGAAGGAATTGAAATCCCTAATCCAAACCATTTCGGTGACGGCCAAGGTTCGACAAGTGGCATCATTTCGATGATTAATTCGACGAGTTTAGCTAATTCAGACTTTATGTCTGGCGCATTCCCAGCTGAATACGGGAACGCCTCATCGGGTGTTTTTGATTTGAGTTTACAAAGGGGGAATAACCAAAAGAAAGAATGGATGACCACACTTTCAGTTGTCGGTTTAGACGTAGCTGGGGAGGGTCCATTGGGTAATAAAGGGGGCTCCTATCGAGTAGGTTTGCGGTATTCTACTTTGGAGATATTACTTAAATCCGGTTTAGTCAATATCAATACCGGGAATTTCAAACCGGCCTACCGGGATTTAAATTACTTAATTGAACTACCCACAAAAAAATCAGGCACCTTCACCTTATGGGGAATAGCGGGGGCAAATAATACAGAAGATATTAAAACGACCACGAGTGATTTTACCAATAGCCAGGTAGTCGTAGGCGGATTATCGCATAAACTACCGGTTAAGAGTGGACACATAAAAACGGTTTTGGCCTACACGACTGAATCCACAGAAATTATTCAGGAGACGAGGTCGGTAACCACGCGAGAGCAAACCTACCAATACCCAACTTGGCGCCTTAATTCGTATTATTTACATCGATTTAACTCCACCGCACAACTTAAAATAGGGGTTAATGCGAGCCAATTAGGGTATAATCTATACGAATTTCGGAATAAGATCATTTACTTAAACGATAAAGACAAAACCTATTATTGGCAGCAATACATTCAATTTCAAAAAAAATGGACCTCGCAATTGAGTATGACGGCAGGGGTTCACCGCTATGAATTTGAGCTAAACAAGGCCCAAGGATGGGAACCGCGCCTGTCTGTATTGTGGGAAACTAAATCGGGGGGACGTCTTGGACTCGGCTTAGGTGTACATTCCCGCTTGGATCCCCTCTCTTTGTACTTTTATAAAAGATATACTGGTTCTACCTCGAAGTTGCCTAATATGAACATCAGGCCAGCCGTATCGCTTCACCAAGTGATTTCATACGATCAAAGAATTGGGGAAAACACGCGCCTTAAACTTGAAGCCTACGTACAGAATATCAGTCAAGCGCCCGTAGATTCTAATAGAAACAGCCCTTTTTCGCTATTAAATTATAGTTCTGGAATACCTACACAGGTATTAGAAAATAGCGGAATAGGGGAAAATAAAGGCATTGAATTAACGCTCGAGCGTTTTTTAAGTAATGATTTTTATTTTTTAATTACAGCGTCTGTATTTGACACTAAATTCCAGGCGAAAAAAAACGTTTGGTACAATACACAATTCAATAATAACTATGCAGCTAATGTGTTAGTTGGAAAAGATTTTCGCCAGAAATTTTCGGTGAATTTGAGGTATTTAATTAGAGGAGGTAATCGATATACGCCTATCAATTTAACAGAATCTATTAAAAGGAATACGACCGTTTTAACCTCAAGTCAACTAATGCAAGCGCAATACCCAACTTTCCAAAGACTAGATCTTTCAGTAGCCTACAAACTTAACCGGGCAAAACATACCTGGACCATCAGAGCAGACCTACAAAACATCTTGGACATCGCTAATGTCATCGAAGAAAGATATGACTCAAATGCAAAAGCACTTACCTACCGGTATGCGCTTCCACTGATCCCCATTCTGAGTACTCGAGTCGATTTTTAGTCTATTTCCCCAAGACGATATTCACAATCCGCTTCGGAACGACAATCACTTTAGAAGGAGACTTGCCCTCTAGGTGTTTGGTTACTTGATCATTCGCTAATACAGCGGCCTCAATCTCAGCCGGCGTAGCCGTAACTGGGAAAGCAAGCGTTAATTTCACTTTACCATTGAATGAAATCGGGTAATTGAAATCATTTTCCTCTAAGAATGCAGCGTTGAATACGGGGAATGAAGCATAGGATATACTTCCCTCCTGCTCACCAAGAGCTACCCACAATTCTTCTGCAATGTGCGGAGCATAAGGCGATAGCAAGATCACTAATTCCCGTAAAACTGATTTCTTGTGGCATTTTAAGGCGCCCAAATCATTCACGCAAATCATCAAGGTCGAAACAACTGTATTGAAAGAGAATCGATCTAAATCATCTTGCACCTTGCGAATCGCTGTATGCAATACTTTCAATTCTTCAGGAGTCGCAGGTGCGTCTACTATTTTCGAAGTGTTCGTATTGTCATCAAAGAATAAACGCCAAACCTTGCGCAAGAAATTATGCGATCCCGAAATACTGTTGGTATTCCAAGGCTTAAATTGCTCTAAGGGTCCTAGGAACATCTCGTAGACACGAAGGGTGTCTGCGCCATATTTGGCAATTAAATCATCCGGATTTACGACGTTAAACTTCGACTTCGACATCTTCTCCACTTCCCAACCGCACACATATTTGCCGTCCTCTAAAATAAATTCCGCATCAGCTGGTACATCATTGCGTGATTTTTTGAAGGCCTCTAGATCTAAAACATCGTTTTCTACGATATTCACGTCCACATGAAGTGCCGCTACATCGTATTGATCTTTTAAGCCGTGTGAGACAAACGTGACTTTGGCTGAATCCTTTAGGCGATAAACGAAGTTCGAACGCCCTTGAATCATCCCTTGGTTGATCAATTTCTTCGCAAATTCCTCCTCCGGCACATAGCCTAAATCTTTCAAGAATTTGTTCCAAAAACGAGAATACAACAAGTGACCCGTCGCGTGTTCTGATCCACCAATGTATAAATCCACCGCTTTCCAGTAGTTAATCGCCTCTTTCGAAGCGAATTCACCTGAATTCGTGGCATCCATATAACGATACCAATACCAAGAAGAGCCTGCCCATCCTGGCATAGTTGACCATTCGTAATCGTATTGTCCTTTGTATTTCCAATCAGCTGCTGCCCGTCCTAAAGGAGGTTCGCCCGTCTCAGTAGGTAGGTATTTATCGATTTTAGGTAGTTCCAAAGGTAATTCAGACTCCTCAATCAAATAAGGTAGTAAATCACCTGAGGCTGTTGGTTTGAAATACACCGGAACAGGTTCGCCCCAATAGCGTTGACGGCTAAACACCGCATTACGCATTCTATATTGAACCTTCCCTTTTCCGATTCCGTTCTCCTCTAACCAAGTAATCAAGGTATTCGTCGCTTCTTTATAGCCCATTCCATTAATCATTCCTGAATTAATGTATTTCCCCTCTTTCGTAGGATCTGCTTGTTTTTCGATGTCTTTTTGGCCATCTAAAATAGCCGGAATAGGCAAATCAAAATATTTCGCAAAATTCCAGTCACGCTGATCGCCCGATGGAACTCCCATCACGGCACCCGTTCCATAACCGGCTAACACATAGTCAGCTAGGAATAAAGGAACACGCTCTTGGTTCACTGGGTTGATCACATAGGTTCCTGTGAAAACTCCTGAAACGGTTTTTACTTCGGAGACGCGGTCCAGTTCCGAACGGGTTTTGGCCCAGTTCACATATTCCTCCACCGCTTCTTTCTGAGCTGGTGTCGTTAATTCTGAAACCCACTCGTGCTCCGGCGCTAATACCATGAAGGAAACCCCATAAATGGTGTCCACACGCGTAGTGAATACTTTTATTTTCTTATCTGAAACGTTTTCAATGGCAAATTCCACATCCGTTCCGATCGATTTTCCAATCCAATTGCGCTGCTGCTCTTTCAAAGAATCAGCCCAATCCACCTCGTCTAATCCTCTTAATAAACGATCAGCATAGGCTGTGATGCGCATCGACCATTGGCGCATTTTCTTCTGCTCCACTGGGTAACCACCACGCTCTGAAACGCCATCTTTGACTTCATCATTCGCTAAAACCGTCCCTAATTGTGGACACCAGTTTACGACTGAATCATCCAAATAAGCTAAACGGAAGCTTAATAAATACGCATATTGCTCGTCACTAGACATCGCATTCCATTGCTCAGCGGTGATTCGAGTGACTTCTTCATCACACACAGCTTTTAATCCGATCGAACCTTTGGCCCCTAAAATAGTCCTCAAGGTTTCAATTGACTCTGCTTTATCCGAATCCTGGTTATACCAAGAATTAAATAATTGCATAAAAATCCACTGCGTCCATTTGTAATAAGACGCATCAGATGTTCTGACCTCTCTCGACCAATCGAAGGAGAATCCCATATTCTTCAATTGCTCGATATAACGAGCGATATTTTGTTCCGTCGTAATAGCCGGATGCTGACCTGTTTGGATCGCATATTGTTCTGCAGGTAGACCAAAAGAGTCGAAGCCCATCGGGTGCAACACTTCATAACCCTGCAAACGCTTGTAACGAGCCATAATATCAGAGGCAATATATCCCAGCGGATGACCCACGTGTAATCCCGCTCCAGATGGATAAGGGAACATGTCTAAGACATAATATTTGGGCTTCGCTGGATTTACCTGAGCCTGGAATGTTTTATTGGCTTCCCAAAACGATTGCCAAGCTTTCTCGATCTCTCTAAACTGATACTCTGTACGCATAAAATGTTTTTATTGTAAAAGGAGATGCAAATTACGGCTTTTTTATGAAAAAATATTTACTCTACTTTGTTGGTAGATTAAGTAAAGTCTATTAGTTTTGTAGGGAATTGAAAAATCTATGCCTCCTAAGAGAAATTTTCCGAGTATTTTTAATGCCATCCAAACCATCTGGATGCGTGATCGTAGCATCACTGAAGTGATTATTCACATCAGTAATGCGCTGGCATTGATGATCGTGGGGCATCTTTTATTCACCTACCTAACGGCTGAAAAAATAATCGCCGTGTTCAATACAGTCGATTCATCGATTTTATATTACGTTTTAGGAGGATTTATTGCCCAAATGATTGACGGCGCTTTGGGCATGGCTTATGGCGTAACAGCAACGACATTCTTATTATCTGTGGGTATCACCCCTGCTGCAGCCTCAGCTAGCGTTCATGCCTCAGAAGTGTTCACTTCTGGCGTTTCTGGTTATATGCACTTGAAGTTTGGGAATGTGAATTCCAAATTATTTAAAACCTTAGTCATTCCTGGTGTTATTGGAGCTATTCTGGGCGCCTATTTATTATCGAGTCTAGAAGATTATGCTGGATACATTAAACCTATCGTTTCCGTATATACTTTATTCTTAGGTGCTATTATCATTCGTAAGGCACTCATCAAACGCCAAGAGAAACGTCAATTAAAAAGAGTCGGCTGGTTAGCGCTATTTGGTGGCTACTTAGATTCCATTGGCGGTGGCGGCTGGGGACCGATTGTCTCCTCTACCCTGATTGCCTCGGGTCGTCATCCAAAGTATACGATCGGAAGTGTGAACTTGACTGAGTTCTTCGTTTCACTTGCTTCATCGCTAACCTTTTTCGCTGTCATCGGTCTTGGATATCTACATGTCATCATCGGTTTAATTCTAGGTGGAGTAATCGCGGCTCCTATCGCAGCACGCTTAGCGAATAAGTTGCCGGTAAAATCCATGATGATTCTCGTGGGAATCGTGATTATCATCGTCAGTCTACGTCAGATTATCTTAGGGGTTCCAAAATTTTTATAGATATTTGCAGTCAATTGTCATAACAGGCTAATGATTGTCAACACGCAAACGCTTCTAGAAAAATTTTTATCCTCCACCGGCGTATCTACCGATACCCGAAAAATCCAAGCGGGAAATTTATTCTTTGCCTTAAAAGGTCCTAATTTCAATGCCAATGCGATGGCAGCGGAAGCCCTAGAAAAAGGGGCACAGTACGCGATTATTGATGATGCGGATTACTTAGCGGGAGAACGCACCTTATTGGTCGAGGACGGACTATTAGCTTTGCAAAATTTGGCAACCGCCTACCGCCAAACCTTATCGATTCCGATCGTCGGATTAACTGGTTCAAACGGAAAGACCACTACGAAAGAATTAATCTTCTCTGTTTTATCCCAAAAGTACCACTGCTTCGCCACTACCGGCAACCTGAACAACCACATTGGGGTTCCGCTCTCCATTTTATCTATTAAAAAGGAGCACGAAATTGCAGTGATCGAAATGGGTGCGAACAAGCAAGGAGACATCAAGGAATTAGTCGATATCGCTCAACCTACCCACGGTTTAATAACTAATATTGGAAAAGCACATTTAGAAGGATTTGGTGGAATGGAAGGAGTGCGTAAAGGGAAAGGAGAACTTTTCGACTTTTTACAGGCTTCTAACGGTGTCACCTTTTTACCTCATCAAGCTGGACCCGTACAAGAAATGTTCAGCGAAAGAGGGATGCAAAATGCGATATATTCGAACGAGGCGATGCCAACTTCTTTAGTTGAGGCAAAACCGATGGTACGCTATGCTATTGAGTCTGGTCAGGTCATCGATTCCCACTTACCTGGCATTTATAATTTTGAGAATATTCAACTAGCGATTGCGGTTGGTAAATTCTTTTCTCTAAGCGATGAGCAATGCAATGCTGGGATCAGCACCTATATCCCGAATAATCATCGTTCTCAATTCATCAAAATAGGATCAAACCAAGTTTTGATGGACGCTTATAACGCCAATCCTTCATCGATGTCTGCCGCTATTTCGCATTTCGCGGAAACCGAGGGAACTCCCAAATTGGTTATTTTAGGTGATATGTTTGAGTTAGGGGAATCCTCCCCTGAGGAACATGCTGCTTTAGGAAAGCTTATTGCTGGATTATCCTTTGAAAAAGTACATCTAGTGGGGCAGCATATGCAGCACGCCTTAATTCATTTGCCTTCGGCCTATTATTTCCCAGACAAATTTGGTTTACATACCTGGCTACAAGATCACCCTATTCAGGACAGTTTTCTACTGGTTAAAGGTTCTAGAGGCATTCAACTAGAAAGTGTTTTGGCTTTTCTAGAAAACTCCAAATAATTGCATTAAATTTGCACTTTAGTAAGAAAATCATCTTTCAAAAATATATACAATGGCATCACAACCAGGTACATATGTACCATTTAAAGTAAAAGACATTGCATTAGCAGACTGGGGTCGCAAAGAAATTCAATTAGCAGAAGCAGAAATGCCAGGTTTGATGGCATTACGTGAAG
>NZ_JBPXKN010000004.1:44220-91224 GCF_054558635.1 Aquirufa sp. HETE-40SA | reverse complement strand
CAGCGAGCTATGAGAACAAAGTTTACATTCTTCCTAAGCACTTAGATGAGAAAGTAGCGTTCTTACACTTAGCGCACATCGGGGCTAAATTAGAGAAGTTAGAAAAAGAGCAGGCGGATTACATTGGCGTTCCTCAAGCAGGGCCATACAAGCCAGAGCACTACAGATACTAGGAATTATAAATATTAAATTAAAAGCTCGCTAAATGGCGAGCTTTTTTTGTTTAAGGATAAGTTGAAACTACCATTAAATAAAAATTTAGGCATCTTTTCTTCCAAAGCATCGCTTATCATAAATTTTAGTTAAATTTGTTTAACTATGTACGTATTATAAAATTCTTGTATGAAATTATTCAGTCGAATTCTTTTGACCTTTTCCTTCCTAGTTCTCGTTCATGCAGCCTTTTCCCAGGCGAAACGCAAAGTGGAAGACCTGAGTGACGAAGAAATATCTACCTTCTTCGAGCGCGCTCAATCTAGCGGTATGACAGAAGCACAACTAGAAAAAGCAGCAAAAGCTCAAGGCTACACCTCTTCAGATATAGCAAAAATGCGCAGTCGCCTTACTCAAATTGGAGACTCGAAAACAAAAGAAAAAACATCTACTAAATCAAAAACCACTTCTAAAAGAACGGTTTCGGGTAAATTGAGCACGAAAAAGGGGAATAAGAATGCGGATGACGACGAAATGACAGATGCAGACTTGGAGGAAGAGGAAATAATCGATTCAACTCTTTTACCTAAGAAAAAGATTTACGGCGCTTTTCTTTTCAATAACAAGAAATTAAACTTCGAGCCGGATTTGCGTATCGCCACTCCTGTGAACTATACGCTGGGGCCGGATGATGAGTTGAATATCGACATCTTTGGTGAAGTAATGGACAATTATACGGTTACCGTGAGTCCAGAGGGAACGGTTAAGATTCTAAACCTGAGCCCGATTTATGTGAACGGATTAACGGTGGAAGCAGCTTCTGCGCGCATCGTGAGTCGTTTGAGACAATTATACCAAGGATTGAATCGCCCAGGAAGTGGATCGTCTGCGATCATTACTTTAGGAAATGTACGCAGCATAAAAGTAACCCTAGTGGGTGAAGTGGAGAATCCGGGATCATACACCATTTCTTCTTTGGCAACCGTATTCAATGCCTTGTATTTAGCAGGCGGGCCTAACGAAAATGGTTCATTCCGTAGCATTCGTGTGATTCGAAACAACAAAGTGGTCCGCACCATGGACTTGTACGATTTCTTATTAAAAGCAGATCAAAAAGACAACATCCAATTAAAAGACCAAGACATTATTCGTGTAGGTGATTTTGATTCTCATGTCGAATTAGCCGGCGAAGTAAGACGCCCGATGGTTTTCGAGGCAGTAAAAGGAGAAACTTTAAAAGACATCCTTCGCTATGCAGGAGGTTTCACAGACAAGGCCTACACCTACTCCTTAAATGTCCGCAGAAATACTTCGCGTGAGTTGAAATTATTAAATATCACACAAGATGAAGTGGCGACATTCCAACCTCAAAATGGGGATGCGATTTCTGTAGGTAAAATCATCGAACGCTACGAAAACCGCGTTACGGTGAGTGGCGCCGTATTTAGACCAGGTGTTTTTGCCATCGAAAATGGTTTAACAACCGTAAAAGAGTTAATCAAACGCGCTGAAGGCCCACGCGAAAACGCCTTCTTAAATCGGGCGACTATTTCCCGTAGAAAAGAAAACTACGATCCTGAAATGATTTCCTTCGACTTAGGAAAGGTCTTAAGAGGCGAACTAGCTGATATAGCCTTGCAGCGCGAAGATGCTCTAATGGTTTATTCAATTGATTCACTGCGTGAAAAACAAATAATAGGTATCTACGGGGAAGTAAATAGACCAGGAGATTTTGAATTCAAAGAAGGAATGAAGATGGCAGATTTGATTCTAAAGGCAAATGGTTTCAAGGAAGCAGCAAGTTTTGCTAAAATTGAACTTTCAAGACGCGTCATTACACACGGAATTGACAATGGGAGTATTGAAAAAATCATCGTAAAAACATTTGATATTGATGGTAGCTTAAATATCAATAGCGAAGTTAGTCTATACGAATTGAAACCTTTTGATATCATTTCCATTCGTCGATCACCTAATTATGAAGTGCAAAGAGTGGTGACCATTGAAGGAATGGTGAACTTTCCCGGACGATATTCCATACCTAAAGATGAACAAAAAATTGCCGATTTGATTTTTGAAGCAGGCGGTCTAAAACCGGAAGGTTATTTAGATGGAGCCATTCTATATCGTGACTCTTCAGTTGTGGGCGTAAAACTCTCAGAAATTTTGAAGAATCCAGCCTCAAAAAATAACCTATTGTTGATGGAAAATGATCGTTTAGTTATTCCTCGCGTTTTGGAAACAATTAAACTAACAGGAGGTGTCCAAAACCCTATTGCTATTGCCTTTGTAGAAGGATATAATCTTCAGGATTATTTGGATGGGGCTGGTGGATATACGGAATACGCTGACAAGAGGAATGTGTATGTGAAAGCGCCGAATGGGATCTCTATGAAAAGAAGACGATTCTTATTCTTTAGAATTAACCCGAAAGTGCCTCCAGGTTCAGAGATTGTGGTTCCTGAATTTCCGGCGGATAGGAAGAAAGGTTTGACAACTGCTGAAGCATTAGGATTATCATCTGCACTAGTTTCCGTTGCACTTACTTTAACGACACTTATCAACAATTTGACTAAATAAACCCCATGTCTACATTAGAAAATAATCAACTTGAAGATAACGGGGAAATTTCGATCAACTTTGGTGAGATTTTCCGTACGCTGAAGTCGTATCGGATTTTAATAGCTACTTGTGCTGTGCTTTTTGCGGCATTAGGGGCTATTTATTCCCTAACTCAGCCTAACGAGTATAGCTCTAACGCGAAATTATTACCAGAATTAGATTCTAAATCCGGTGGTGCAGGCGGAATGGGCGGTTTAAAATCTTTAGCAGGTTTAGCCGGTGTAGATCTAGGAGGAAGTTCTTCTGGAGCCGAAGCTATTCGTCCGGATTTATACCCTAACATCGTTCAAAGTGCTCCTTTGTTGCAGGAGGTCTTAAAAGCGAAAATCTATAGCACGAAACACAAGAAATGGCAAACGGTTTTGGACTTCTTATCCGAAAAACAAGATACGGCTCCTATCGATTTAGGAGGAGATCCGTCTGTTGAGGATATAGTTTCAGATGTGAAATTAGACAAGGTGCCTTCTGCTGCGCTTTCTGCAGATTTAATGAAGTTAAGCAAGAAGGAACAGGCGGCTATTAAGAAGCTCAGAGCTTCAGTTGTCCTTGAGATTGATAAAAAATCGGGGGTTATTTCTTTGACTACGAAACTGACTAATGCAGTGGCAGCGGCGAATATCACCTCATTAATTCAACACTACCTAACGAAGTATGTGACGGATTACCGTACACAGAAGGCGAGAAAAGAGCTATCATTCTTAGAAAAGCGTCTTTCGGAATCTCGTGCGCGTTATGATCAAGCTCTTTTTACCTTAAGTGCATACCGCGACCAAAATATGAATTTGTTCATGAACGTAGCTAAAGACCGGGAAAAGAAATTACAATACGAGGTGGATATGGCCTATAATTTGTACACGACCATCAGTGGACAATACGAGGAGTCTAAGGTAAAATTACACCGTGAGACACCTGTTTTTAAGGTCTTAGAACCGGCGCAGGTTGCAATTCAGAAGGATGGTCCTAAGCGTAGCTTGATTACGATCGGGTTTATGTTTGTGGGGGTGTTCTTTTCGTTGATTTATGTGTTTTTTAAGACGGTGAATTTGAAGGAATTACTTGGGTAATTCAGAGTAGAGATAAGAGAGTATAGATAAACTATTTATACTTTCAGATTATTAATTAAAGAAGCTCGCTGGAAGGCGGGCTTTTTGTTTTATCCTCCACTCAATAAATTAGTAAACATCTTATAAAATAAAATAGTAATTTTGTAGACTGGTTTTCTGTCTTCGGACTAGACCTAAATAAATTAGAGATGAAAGCATTCCGCATACTTATATTATTGATCCTGGCGATTCCCGTTTTTGCCCAGGAGATTCCGGTAGACATTAACAACATCAGCGATCAGCAATTAGCGCAGATTATGGTACGCTATCAATTGCAGGGCAGAGCGCCTGAGGAGATCGTGCAGATTATGAAGGCCAAAGGTCTTCCAGCAGATCAAATCATCATTTTAAATCGCCGCATCGCGGAGATGGATCCCTTAACAGCGACTTCGATTAATGCCTATAAGACTAAGACGAAGGATGAAATTACGGTTCCTCGCAAGAAAATCGATATTGTGGCGCCATCAGCTGCACCTTCAGGCCTGCGGGTTTTTGGATCCGAGATATTCGAAAACCAAAACCTGAGTTTTGAGCCTAATTTGACCATTTCTACTCCGCGCAACTACTCGATTGGGGTAGGCGATGAGTTGATTGTAGATATTTATGGTTTGAGTGAAAGTACGAAAAAGCTAAAAGTAAGCACGGAGGGATACATTCGTTTCCCTAACCTTGGCCCTATCAAAGTGAGTGGTTTAACCATTGAAGAAGCACAAGTTCGGATTCGTGAATCTGCTGCTAAAATTTATACAACTATCGCTGGCGGAAGCACTAAGGTAATGGTTTCTTTAGGCCAATTGCGTTCCATTCGAGTTACCTTAGTCGGCGAAGTGAAGAAGCCAGGTAACTATTCTGTTTCTTCTTTGTCTACCTTGATGAATGCGCTATATGCTTCAGGAGGTCCATCTGATCTAGGTTCTTTCCGTAAGATTGAATTAGTGCGTAATGGAAAAGTAATTACGACTTTAGACTTATATGACTTCTTGTTAAAGGGAGACTTGTCTAAAAATAGAATTTTGCAAGACGACGATGTGATTCGCGTGGGAACCTACGAGTCACGCGTTGCCATGAGTGGCGCAGTAAAGAAAAAAGCCTTATTCGATATGAAGAAAGGCGAAAATGCAGCGGATATCTTGCAATATGCAGGTGGTTTTGCGGATGACGCATTCAAGGAGCGTATTCGTGTGAAGAGAATGGGAGCGACTGGATTTGAAATACAATCCGTGAAGGCAGAGGCTCTTTCAGGTTTTGCTTTGCATTCTGGAGATACTTTGGTGGTGGATGCTTTGGCAAATACCTTCACGAATCGGGCCTTTATCGATGGAGCGGTGTATTATCCAGGAGAATATGGCTTGAATGAATTCGCGAACCTGAAAGAACTATTGCTTGCCGTTCGTGTGAAGGAAAACGCGTTTACGGATCGTGCGCTTTTGAGTCGCTTGAATCCTGATTTAACGCCGGCCGTGCTGCCATTTAATGTAAAAGACGTGCTTTCTGGAAAGCCGGACATTCGTTTACAGCGCGAAGACAAAATTCACATTTACCCCATCACGAGTTTACGTGAGGCTTATTCTGTGACGATTAACGGCGAGGTAAATCGCCCTGCGACTTTCACATTTGCTGACAATATGCGGGTGCAAGATTTGATACTATTAGCGGATGGCTTTAAAGAAGGAGCATCTCGTTCGCGTATTGAGGTTTCCCGTCGTTTGTTATCTACAGCTACTTCAGATACGACGGCTTATTCGATTATACATTCGATTGACTTAGGATCAGCTAAGTCGGAGGATTTGAACTTCGTATTGCAACCTTTTGACATTGTTTCTGTGCGTAAAACACCTTCTTATCGTACGCAAATTACGGTTTCTGTAGAGGGGGAAGTGCTTTATCCAGGAAATTATACCTTATCAGGAAACAAGGAACGACTATCGGATATCATCGCTCGTTCAGGTGGTCTAAAGCAAACAGGTTATGCAACAGGAGCCATCTTATTGCGCAAGACGCGGGTAAATCAGACGTCTGCGGATGAGGCTTTGTTCTCTTCGAAGATCAATACGATTTCGAATCAATCGAAGCGTAGTTCGGGTAATTCATTTGCGGCGACTGATACGGCGAAAATTGCGTCAAATGTGAATGGTTTGTTAGTGGATCAAAAGCCGGTAGGTATTCGTCTTGCGGAGGCAATGGAGAAGCCAGGTTCGCTTTATGATATTATTCTAGAAGAAGGTGACGTAATCAAAGTGCCTAAGTTAACGCAGACGGTACAGACTTTTGGGGCAGTAAATGTTCCGCGCCAAATCGCCTACCACAGCGGCTTAGGCTTCCGTCGCTTAATCTCAGAGTCCGGCTGGTTCGCCCCGAATGCAGCTCGCCGTTATGCCTACATGGTTCGTCCGAATGGCGAGATTAAAACAACCAAACGATTCCTATTTTTCCGCTTCTACCCTAGCCTAGAGCCAGGTGCGGAAGTATACGTACCAGCGAAAAAGGATAAGCGTCCTATTTCTACGCCAGAGTACATTGCGATGGGAACGGGCTTAGCATCATTAGGAGGCTTAATTATTGCTTTAATTAACACGGTGAAATAATGGCAGATAAGAAAACAATCGTGCTAGGGGATGTCATCGAATCGATCAAAAGATTCTTTAGTTACCTACGTTCTCAAGGTAAATTAATCACATTATTTGCTCTCGTGGGCTTAGTTTTACCTCTCATTTACCGCGCGATGCAGAAGCCTGCTTATGCTGCAGCTACCACGTTTATCCTAGAGGAGAAATCTGCTAGTGGTGGTGGATTAGCAGGACTTGCTTCACAAGTAGGCTTGGATTTAGGAGGCTTGGGTAGTGGCTCTAGTTTGTTTACGGGTGATAATATTTTAGATATCATCAAGTCCCGAGTGATTATTGAGAAAGTATTATTAACGCCTATTTCTGGTTCTGCTGGGAAAACATTGGCTGATTTGTATTTAGACTTTACGGGTTTAGGGGAGCGCTTGCCGGCTCCTGTTTCGTTTGCTATTACATCTGATTCTGCTGTTGCACCTGTTCATTCGGTGTACCAAGATTCAGTTTTGTACGTCATGTACGAGCAAATCGCAAAGAAAAACGTGTCTGTAGATCGCTTGAACAAGAAAGGTTCCATCTTCAAAATTGTGACAGTCTCGCAAAACCAGGTGTTCTCGAAGAATTTTGCAGAGAGATTATTGAAAGAGACCACCACTTATTACGTAAATGTGAAAACGAGCACAGCTGCTGCAAATGTGAAGCGTTTACAAGCGCGTGGAGATTCATTATTGCGCGTGTTGAATGCGAAATCCTATACGGCAGCTTCCTTTCAGATTTTAGATCCGAACGTGGCCTTTAAGTCCATGTCCGTTCCTGCGGAAGTGAGTTCACGTGATAAATCAATTGTCTTCAGCATCTACGCGGAGGTGACGAAAAACTTAGAGATGAGTCGCATCGCCTTAGTTTCCCAGACTCCGGTGATTCAATTACTGGATGTGCCTAAATATCCACTGATGGATGATCGCAAATCTTATCTATTCTTAGGATTCGCTGGATTGTTTGCTGGACTTTTAGTCGGATTCTTCCTTTGCCTCTACCTTTATACGGATAAATAATGCGTCGGGTGTTTCTATTGCGCGCTTACGGAGATTTTGCGATAGCGGTGCAAGCCCTTGCTGCGACCGATGTGATCGTAGCTTCATTGCATTTGAAACCTTTGTATGACGCGCTGATATCGCGTGGCTGTATTTCGCCTCTTTCGATTGACTTCGTGGACTTTGGGATCACAGGATCGCAATTAAATCTGTTTACCAATAAGACGTTTTTCAGTATTGACACATTTCGTCAATTATCAAAAATCAAGCAGTATATACGCACAAATCCAGGTTCGAGCGATTTCGTCGAACAAAGTGCACGTCTAGGTCTCTTGAATTTCTTCACGGGGTATTCGTTTAAAGCTATTTTCGAAACAGGGCAGCCGGTTTATGCGTCCTATGGTTTGCAGGTGCAAGAACTAGAGAGAAATGGCGACAAGATATTGATCTTGCCGGATGCACGATTGCCTAAGCGTATCATTCCTTCCTCAATTTTGTCGCAAATTGATGGGCAAGTAGCGCGATTTGGGTCGGATTATACTACATTTGAGGAATTGATCGACTTGATTCAGGCGTCTGATTATGTGGTGACTTCAGATTCATTGCCCTTACATCTTGCCTATCTCTGCCGCAAGCCCCATCTTATTCTATATCCGGATGGCGGTAAACAGGATTTCTTTACGCCGGATGCTTTAGCATCTGGATCTTTCAGCACGTTTAGCCAATTCAGTCATGTTTAAACGCGCCTTTGTTCTTTTTGCGGATCACGAGACGGAACGCAAGGCTCACGTGGAGGCGATGCGATCTGTGTTTCCTACTTTAGAGGTAGTGGAGCCGGTTTTCCCGTCAAGAGTTCACGTTCCTTTTGTAGAAGCACTGATTGAGAAATCTAACTCTCGGACTGGTAAGGCCTTGTTGCCCACCGAAATTGGAGTGATTTTGAGCCATCGTAGGGTTTGGTCGCTGATTGCGCGCGAAAGTTCAACTGAGCATTTCTTGGTACTAGAATCTGACAGCCGAATCTTGAAGCCGGAACTTTTAAAGCCCGAAACCGCGAAGAAATATGATTTGTTCTTCTGGGGTGCTTGGAATGGGTATGCTAGTTTGAAACGCTCCACGAAAGAAAATGGCGTGGGCGAACCCTTGATTAAGTCCGTTTACGGAGCTTATGGGTATTCTTTGAATGCGAAGGCCGCGAAGTATTTGTTGCAGAAAACAGCGCGGATTGCCTATCCTGTGGATATGTACAAGCGTTTTTTGAATCCTGAGGAGATTTCTTTGGGTGCCATTGTCCCGGAAGTGATTTCGACCTGGCGTACATCTGATTCGCTGATTCGAAGCGAGAGTCGAAGGCATCTGATGACCGCTGAATTAATTCGGATGATTTTCTATTGCCGAAACACGATACAATCGTACTTTTGTTAAATATGCGTACACCTAAATCCATCGTTGCGATTACTTGGGACGGCAAGTCTAGCCCCATGGACCACATCCATTTCGATGTGGAGCCCGCTTTCGATTGGTTATTGTACGATTACAGTGGTGCTGTTACGGAGGCTCCCATTTCCGTGGCGCATTATTTGTCCCTAAAATCAGAGTGTAAGGGTGATGTGATGCAGAACATCTACGCATCCTTGATATCAACTCCATTGACATTCATCGGATTTCTAGACGATGATCAAATCATCTCGGTTTCTGACCTGAATAAGCTCTTTTTCATTGCAAACTTAGAGAAACTAGATGTGTTTCAGCCTAGCTTGAACCACGATTCTTACTATAATTTACGACAATTCCTCCACAAGCCGGGCTATCTAGTTCAAGATACCTGGTGGGTGGAAATTATGTCGCCTTTCTATAGCGAGGCTGTATTTCAGGCCGCTGGACCTCATTTCAAGCATTCTATTTCTGGTACGGGACTCGATGTGTATTTGATCCCTACGATTCAACGCCTGATAGGAAAGACCAAAACCGCCGTAGTGCACGGGGTGCAACTAAAGCACGCGCGTCCTATTCGTACGGATAACCGGGTGTTCTCGAATGGGAAGACGAATCTGGAAGAGATTCGCTATGTGCAGGGCGTTTGCCGCCAAATGGCAGCCGAAAATCCAGCGCATTTTGACTCAGATTTTCATTATCATGTGTTAGACCGTCGCTATGTGCACGGAGTGCCTTTGGCCTATAAAATCCAACGTATTCCGCGGATGATTCGAAACCTATATAAACTGATCGTGGACGCGAGTTACCGCTAATGGAGACCCGGAAAAATGTCTTTTATAATGTGTTATTAGCGATTACGCAGGTGTTATTCCCGCTAATCACGTTTCCGTATTTGGCGCGTACCCTAGGTCCGGAGCACGTGGGGGTCTTAAATTTCGCGGAGAGTTTTGCTAAGTATTTCGTTTTATTAGCGGCCCTGGGAATTCCTATTTACGGGGTTCGCGAAGTGGCCAAAGCAGCTTCAGATCGTACTTTATTAACGAAGACTTTTAGCGAAATTTTCATTATCAATGCGCTAGGAACATTATTACTAAGTCTAGTTTTCCTCGTCTTTATTATTGCTCTTCCACAATTAGCAGCTGAAAAATCCCTTTTCTCTTGGGCGCTGGGTTATTTTATTCTACAAGTCTTTCAATTAGAATGGTTCTTCAGCGGAATGAATCAATTCAAATTCATTGCCATTCGTTCCCTCGTCATTCGCCTTTGCTTCATCGCTGCGGTGTTTCTGTTTATCCGGAACACGAATGATTACGTGAACTATTTCCGGATGCAGGTGGGATTAGCCGTGATATTAGCCGCCTTCAATGGAAAAAGACTGTGGGATTTGCTCGATTTTTCTGGCCTTTCTTTCACTAAGCTAGAGTTGAAGAAACACATCAAGCCGATGGCCTTGTTGTTTTTAACCATCTTTACCATCTCCGTTTATTTCTCTCTGGATACGATCTTACTAGGCTTTCTAGCAGACAATGAAAGCGTGGGTTATTATTCTTCTGCTTTGAAATTAAACCGTTTGTTTATCTGCGTCTTAAGCGCTATTTCAGTGGCGATGTTCCCGGGATTAGTGAGTTTATACCACAAGGGAGAGAAAGAGGCCTTCGTTTTACTCGTGAAACAGTGTTTTTATGTGCTGGTGAGCCTTTCGATGCCTTTGGTTTTAGGAATTATGACATGCGCGCCAGAAATCATCCATATCTTATTAGGAACAGCATTCGATAGAGTGATTTTACCGCTGCAAATCACGGCACCGCTCATCTTAATCATCAGTATGTCGGGGATTTTTGGCTTCCAAATCCTCAGCGCCGTAGGTAAGGACAAATCCATCCTCATTTCTGCACTGATTGGGATGTTTATCAGTATTATTTTAGCCTTCCTATTAGTTCCTACGCTGAAAGAAGAAGGGGCTGCCATCACGATTCTGTTGACGGAATTAGCGGTTTGCATCGCCTTCGTATTCTTCACTCGCAAGGAGATTTCACTTTCGAATTACACGATGGTTTTCTTTCAGCAATTGCTAGGACTGGTTCCGTACTTGGGAATCGTGTTCTTGTTTAAGCTCTTTGTCCCTACGCTATTATTGCGTTTGCTGGTGATAGGGGTGTTCTCGCTGGCTTGGTTTGTGGTATTGCAGCTGATGATTTTGCCGGATACGGTGTTTCGTACGCAATGGAATCGCCTAGCGGATCGCTTTAACAAAGAGGAATAAACTAGCGCGCAGCTGGAAATAGGTCTTCCCGTATTCCGCGTACAAATCAATTTGATCCTGAATCTTCGCCTTGTCCATATAAGGCAAATCTAGATTCGTATACAGGCGTTTCATCGCCGCTTTCCACGTAGCAAAATCTTTCATTACCGGAACCCCATCGTATAAGGCTAGGTTAAAGTCTAGCAAGGCTTGTCTTTCCTTAATCTTTCCACCTACTTGCTGGTTTGCATGGCTGCGGTACTGAAATAGTTTTTCCGGGTTTGCCATTAACGTATTATTAGCGGCAAAATAGAGTCCAATCCAGCCGTCGTGCAATAATCCGGGTATCTGAGGGATGTCTTTTTCCAAGAGTTCTGGATTTCGCTTAAAAGCTAATCCCGCACCGGTAACTACATTGTCCACGCGCGTTTCGAAATCTGTTAGGTCGACTTGGCCATACGGAAAACCAATTATATCCCATAAAGTCATTCCAAATTGCGTTTCTCCCATTTCATCAATGATGTCTGCATTACTAAAAACAGCGTCAGCTTCAGGGTTCTCTTGAAAAAAGGCTAGCGTCTTTTCTACTTTAGTAGGTAACCAGACATCATCCTGATCCACCAGAAAAATAAGATTCCCCGTTGTCTTGCGCAGGCATTGCTGCATATTAGCTACCGTGCCTAGATTATTTTCATTATAGTGGAGCTGAATTTGTGGATATTCAGCAGCATAAGAGGCTAAAATCTCTCTTGTGCCATCTGTCGATCCATCATCACAGACGATAATTTCCTGAACGGGAATAC
Organism: Aquirufa sp. HETE-40SA; assembly: GCF_054558635.1. Lineage (NCBI taxonomy): Bacteria > Pseudomonadati > Bacteroidota > Cytophagia > Cytophagales > Flectobacillaceae > Aquirufa > Aquirufa sp. HETE-40SA. The sequence goes on along the minus strand of NZ_JBPXKN010000004.1, from coordinate 79,269 downwards.
TTTGGTCTAAAATCGAATCCATTTGCGCCTTTAGATAAGCCGCACCCTGGAAGGTGATCATGGAGACGGAGAGTTTCATAGAATACAAATGTACTTACTTAGCCCATTCAAAAAAGGGAATGCAGGACACTTTTTTGCCTGCTATGTGTAAATCCTCTGTTTGATGGGAGGTAACAAACGTGGTAGAGGCTAATTCGACGGCGGACATCGCTTCTTCCATCCCAGCCATTTCCCGCGCTAAATTGTCTTTATGTAATTCATGGCATACCTGAACAGCATGGTATTGACCAGCTAACTGGTAGATAAAATCACATTCGTGGTTTTCTTTATAGTACCAAATCTGATTCGTCTTCCTGCGGATCTCTAAAAAGACTAAATTTTCCAAAATCCGGCCCTTATCTTCGTGTAGTTGGGAGGAATTCTGTTGTGCGAATTTCGTGTCTATCGCGTAGATCTTCTTTTCGTTTACCTGTTGTTTTCTAAAGCTAAAATCAAATTTAGCTATGCTGAACAGTAGGTAGCTGTCTTCGTAAAATTTGACAAAATTCGAAACGGTATTAACGGACTTTATGCCATAGCTTTTAGCTAACTTATTCAATGTATAAGGTCTTGCGATGTTATTGAGCAGGTGCAAGGCGATAATCGTCAATTCTTGTACGTTACGAATCCCGTTCCGCACGGCGATGTCTCGTTGAATAATATCTTTAAATAATTCGGTATGGTAACGCGGTATATTGAAGGCAACAAATTCCGGAAATCCGCCCATTTCGATATATTCTTGGAAGGAATCTGCCGTAGGCATCTGCTTCCTAAACCGACAAAATTCTCGAAACGAAAAGGGGAATATTTCATGTGTTATATGGCGCCCGGTTAATAAAGTGCCTAATTCTAAACTCAATAATTTCGCGTTCGAACCCGTGATCGCATAGCGATTTCCTCTCTCTAGCCCTTGTCTGATATAGGTCTCCCAACCATCTATCTGTTGAATTTCATCAAATTGAAATTGGTGGATAGTGGGCCAAATCTCCTCAATTTTATAAAAATCAGGTACTTCAAAAGTGCTAAAACGGGGATCATCAAAGTGAACATAACCTACCTTACTTTTGTCTTTGACTAATTGCTTTAACAGCGTACTTTTCCCTGCTCGACGTATGCCGGTCAAAATAACCGCCAATGGCACGTCTAATCTAATTTCAGGACTACTATCTCGATCAATGGTGCCGTCTTGCTTGTTAAAATAAATACGTTGGTCTTCTAAAAGGGATTTTAGTTCGTCGTGAAGCATAGCTTACAATAGTTTATATTACAAATATATACTTTTATATATTAGTAATGCAAACTTTAATTTTTTAGTCTTCCCCCCCCCCTTTTGTTCAGCACCGGATTATTCCTAACTTTGTTTATGAAGTTTTTGCTGTCACTTTGTTTTGTTTTGTGTTTGTTTGGGACTCCAATATGGGCCCAAAACGCCATCCCCGTCGGATTCTCCGACATCGATGAGCAAGTTCGCAATCTGCAACTATTAGGTAAAATAGACGCGAATCAGTCCATGCTGGCCAGGCCCTTTTATTCTACGGGAAAACAAAGCATGCAAGACTTATATCATTTAATTGATCCCACGGCAAACGACTCCATTAAGAGCTATAAAAAAGGCCTATTTCAAGCCATTTTATTGCCCGCATCTTTTTCTCAAAAGCTGAATACCTCTCGTCCTTATGGTTGGAACGATCAGGCGATGTCTATCTCGAATGGTTATCAAATGCAGGCCAGTGCTGGTTTTTATGCACGATTTAGCATTTTGCACGTACAGTTCAAACCTGAATTTATACATACGGGTTCGGCAGATTACGAAACCACTGACGCTTGGGGGGAAGTTAATCCTTCTTTAGATCGTTTTAGCTTAGGACAATCTTCGGTACGTTTAGAGGCGGGTGGAATATCGTTGGGGGTATCGAACCAAAACCTTTGGTGGGGGCCTGGACATTATTCATCGCTACTGATGACGAATAATGCAGCAGGATTTCAGCATTACAGCTTAAATACGACGCGTCCTTTGAAAACACCCATCGGATCTTTTGAATTTCAATTGATTTTAGGCCGGATGACTCGGGATTCCCTGCAAGGCTTTGAGAATAATGCCTTAAAGAAACGCGATTTATCCTTTAATCCGAAGAATCGCCAATACAATGGGATTATCCTGACCTACCAGCCGCGGTTTATGAAGAACGTGTTCTTCTCCGTTTCTCGTGCTTTTCAAAACTACGAGGTGCCACTGCCTAACGCGAAATTCATGAACACCTATTTGCCGGTCTTAAATAACTTATTTAAGAGCGATTATAACGACGATACGCTGGGCAAAGATCAGATTTTGAGTATTTCCACTCGCTGGCTAATGCCGAAGAATCACGCGGAAGTCTACGCTGAATTTGGTTACAACGATGCGAAACAAAACCTGCGTGATTTAATGCTCGACATGTCCCATTCGGCGGCCTGGGTAGTCGGATTTAAGAAATTGCACCCTTTAAATGCACGTAGCTTTATCTCGTTACAGGCAGAAGCCACAAAGATGTCAGAAACGCCATCCTATTTAATGCGTGGGGCGGGAAACTGGTATGAACATAGTCAAGTAAAAGAAAGCTTCTCAAACAACAACCAGATCATCGCCAATGGAGTGGGGCACGGTAATGATGCACAATCCATTGCGGTCAGCTGGAACCAGGGTTGGACGAAGCTGGGATTCACCTTTCAACACGTGGCCAATCGACCTACGACGACGGCTGGCGGAACAGCAGTTTATACCCGAAGTGTGAAATGGGATGATTACGCCTACGGTTTGCAAGGCGGATATCGCTACAAAAAGCTCTTATTTACCGCGGATGTGAAATGGGTTAATTCCAGCAATTATTTATGGGAAAAGGATCATTCGAAATCGAATGTCTATGCCTTCATTAATACGATTTTCTTATGGTAAAGTACGTTCTAGGCCTCTTATTGCTTTCTTGCTCGGTCTTCGCTCAGACGACTTTACTGGATGATATCAGTCTGCAAGATCTGCAGCGTAATGCGCAATTATTGAATGGGAAGGATTCATCGAAATATGAGAACCAATCCTTTATGATTCGCTCAACGTTTCGTCTGCAAGAGTTAGAGGATGCCTCAAGTGACAAGTTTAAATTACAAGGAATTTCGCTTCGACATACGTCTCAAAATAACAATTTGATGCCTTTCGGATTTAATGAGGGCAACATGTATCCATCGGTGGGTTTTCAGCGTCGCTGGAGTGTGGGGGTTCATTTTACATGGAAATTCTTAGATGTGAATCTTCAACCGGAATGGGTACAGGCGGAGAATTCGCCTACAATTCCATTTGCGGGAAGTCCACAAGATGGGAATTATTGGACGCGTGTGTTCTTTTTGATTAACAATAACATCGATCAATATAGTCATTTCGGTACGGAGCCATTAAAGTATTTTTTCCCGGGTCAATCGCGCGTAGCATTACATGTAGGTAATGTAGCGACCGGGGTTTCGACAGAGAATAATTGGTGGGGTCCGGGATTTAGAAACAGTTTGGTACTTACGAATGAGGCGTCCGGATTTTTACATTATTTCGTCCAAAACAGAAAGCCGGTCATCACTCCCATCGGTTCTTTTGAGGGAAAAGGGATCATCGGGATGCTAGAGAATACGGATCTGCTATCTCCGGAAGACAAGAATTTTAGACCGATATGGGCGGGCGGAATAGAGCGCAAAAATAGTTCTTTGCGCATGTTAAAGGCCTTTGTGGTGAACTGGCAACCTAAATGGGTGCCTAATTTCTATTTAGGTTATTCGTTTGCACAACAGAATTACTTCACAAACGAGGATCCTCAGCCAGGGAAGCCATTTGTGGAGAATCCCAAAATGCAATTAGGTGCCTTCTTGCTTCGCTTTGCGCTTCCTAAAGATCACGCGGAGTTCTATGCGGAACTAGGTCAGCCGGATAAGGTGGTGGGACCAGCCAGTTTCTTTGGTGACTCTACGAAGATTGGTTTTGTGCTAGGAGGTCGGAAGTTATTTCCTTTGGGCAAAAAGAAGAAATCGTACTTACAGCTAGGCATTGAATTTACGCAATTACAGCTGATGGATCCGGGTTTAGTGATCGACAATACGCAGCCGGGTGGCGAACCGCTACGCAATAGTTGGTACACGAGCACGCAAATGCGCCAGGGATATACCCACAATGCGAAAGTATTGGGAGCGTCAATCGGTCCGGGTTCGAATAGCCAAACGATTCACTTGAGCTTCCACCGAGGCCGTAGTTTGATTCGTCTGCATGCAGAACGAGTAGCGAAAAATAACGATTTCTATGTGTACCAATATTACGGAAGTGGTTACGAGAATCGCTATTGGGTGAATTTGATGACAGGTGTGGAGGCGCAAATCGGCCTTACTAAGAACCTTTTATTAGGAGCCTCGTATCTTCAGACTTCGGTGAACAATTACATGTGGGTGCGCATCGAGGACGGAATCGCGGACTGGTCAGATTCGTCTACGAAGTCAGATTATACGAACCAGCAGTGGCAGGTTTCGCTTAAATACGAAATCAATGGACGTCGTTAAAAAGGGCTATTTGCAGGCCTATTTCTTTGTGATGGCACTCTATGTATTCTTTAACAAAGGGATTGCGTATAGTTTTTTGGCGGAGGCTTTGTGGGCTGGTGGATTTATCGTGTTGTTTTTAACGCGCAAGGACTATGCGTTTGGCTGGGATAAGCGGACAAAGATCTTGGCCTTTTTGCTAGCGATTACGGTGGGCTATATCGGCTGGGGATTGCGTTCTTATGCGCTTTTTGATGTGATTCGCGACTCTTTCGTGATTCAATATGCCTGGTTTGCGTTCTTCGTGTTTCTGTTCAAGGATTTGCGCGCGCAATTGTGGGGATACATTATCTGGATCTATACCTGGTTCCCGTTTTTTGCCCTGTTGAATTTCTATTTTCAAAACTTCTCCGAATTCTTCGAGAACTTCATCCTCTTCGGATCTGTTCCCTTTGCTCTTTATAAATACGGCGATATGGGGGTACATTTGTTGATTTCCTCTTTGGTCTTGATGCTCTATTTGAACCAGCGATCGGTTCGTTTTCAGATCACGTTGGCGGTGGCGATTCTGATGAATTTATTGATCATCACGGCTTATTCACGTTCGGGGATGTTAGCTTATTTGATCGGATTGGGGCTTTTTGTGGTGTACACGAAACGCCAGGAGATGCGGGATTTGATTAAGCAATATGTGCGTTATTTGCCTATCGTTTTGTTGATTGTGTTGCCGCTGTATGCGTCTATTAAAGTAAAAGAAAACTTCCAAGGGCGTAAGGTGGGGATGGAGCAATTAGTGGAGAATGTGGGGTCGATTTTTGGGGTGAGTAAAGATGCTACGCTGGATGAAAATAAGTTTTGGCGCTTGGTTTGGTGGGCGAACATTATCGATTATAGCGTGACGCCGGAATATGCGGCGCAAGGGAAAGGGCTAGGGATGAGTTTGGCGGAAAGTGATGAGGTGGTCACCGAAATCGATGATTTGCGTTCGCCGCATAATTTCAATTTGACGATTTTAGCGCGTTTCGGCTGGCCGCTGTTCTTACTTTGGTGCTATTGGCTCGTTTGCCTGTTCAAGCCGATGTTCAAAAGGCAACTGAATGACCAACAGCTGATGATTTCTTGCGTGCTGTTCACGTTTTGGCTGAACGGTAGCTTCGACGTATTTTTAGAGGGTCCCATGGGAGCATTTCCTTTCTGGACCTGGGTGGGCTTGTATTTTTTAGAGGATTTTTTCCCGGAACCAGATGCCGCACCGAATGAAGCATAATAAAGTCAATATTCTAGGTACCCCCGTTTCTTCGCTGACGATGGATGAATTGTTCAGCGATTGGGAGACTGTGATCAAAGAAGGGAAAAAGGCGCAGGTGTGTATCACGCCTGTTAATTCGATATTGGCTGCGCGCGCGACAGCGCGCGTTCAAGAGATTTACCAGCACGCGGATTACGTTCTTTGCGACGGCGTTCCCGTGAAATGGGCCTCAGACTTCCTTGGGGATCCTATTAAAGAACGCATTACGGGCTTGGATGTGTTGCCGCGGATATTTCCTTTTGCCTCACGGAACGATTTCTCCATCTTTTTATTAGGCGCCTCTCCCGGAGTGGCTGAAACACTAAAAAAAGTGATGGAGACGAAGCATCCTGGGGTGAAGATCGTGGGAACCTTCGTGCCGCCGTTCAGAGTGGTGTTTTCGAAGGAAGAAAACGAAGCGATGATCGAGGCAATTAATGCAGTCAAACCTGATATTTTATTGGTGAGTTTGACAGCGCCTAAGCAAGATATTTGGATTGCAGAAAATCTCGGGGAATTAGATACACACGTAGCCATCGGAATCGGAGGAGCCTTCGAGGTGGCTGCGGGAATGATTCAACGCGCGCCGCTATGGATGCAAAAGAGCGGTTTGGAATGGTTCTACCGATTCTTGCAGGAGCCTAAGCGGATGTTTAGGCGCTATTTTGTGGAGGCACCGGTGTTCATTCCGCTCATCATACAACAAAAGTTTAGTAAGCGAACTTAGTACGCGTTCTGGTCGCCTCTGAAGAAGTTAATGACGGTCTGGAGGATGATTTGGCAATCTAACCAAAACGACCAGCGGTGAATATAACTCAAATCGAAGTCCACGCGTTCCTGCATATCTTCCGTCGTCCGCGTTTCCCCTCTACATCCATTTACCTGCGCCCAGCCACTAATTCCCGGCAAAACGATGTGGCGCAACATGTAATTATCGACCGTATTCATCGACTCGATATTCAAAGGCGTCGGGTGCGGACGCGGTCCTACCACGGACATATCACCCATTAATACGTTCCAAAACTGCGGAATCTCATCCAAATTCCTCTTGCGCAAGAACGCCCCAATACGCGTAATCCGCGGATCATCTATTTGCGCCTGCAGGTAATGTCCTTCCTCATCCACATCCTCACTTTCCTGCACCATCGTGCGGAATTTATAGCACATCAAGGTCTCATTATTGAGGCCCCAACGCTCTTGTTTGAAGATAACAGGCCCTTTGGACGTCAACTTAATCAACAGAGCGATCAGCGGGAAAAGTAGTAGGCCAAAAGTCAGGAAGAACACTAGCGAGAACGTCACATCAAAAATGCGCTTCAAAATCCGGTTCTCTAAACGATCCAGCGGAAGACGTCCCACGTTCATTACGGGCACTTGTCCGATTGTCTGAATGCTGACCGAGGAGGCAGCATATTGTTTGAAGTCAGGCAAAATACGGACTTTGATCCGGTAATAATCACAAATGGTAATGCAGTGCTGAATGGTCGAATAATCCTCCGTAGGCAAGGCAATCACCACTTCGTCCACATAGCGTGACTTCAAAATCAAGTCCAGCTGGCTGATTTTGCCTAAATAATCACACCCCGGAATATTGTTCAGTTCATCGTCAATCAAACCCTCCACCTTATAACCGTAGTAATAATACTTCTGTACCGTATCGTAAAAATTCTTCGCCGCGGCCGTCGCACCCACTAATAAAACCACGTCATTCATCCGTCCTTGGTAAAAGGCGGCGTGGCGATTCTTCCGTAAAATGTACTTCGTTACGGCGGCTAGGACGAAATTAGCCCCAATAAAGTAGGCAAAAAAGACGAAATCATAGGCCCCGGTCGGCTTCAAAAAGAAGAGACTCGAACTGAGTAAAATCGTAAATAAAATCAGATGGTAAACGATGAAAATGATCTCCTCCGCGAATTTATTCGAGCGTCTATCCGCATACAATTTCGAAAAAGAGGAAACGAAATACCACAATACGAGCGAAAGCACCGCAAAAGCGGGATTCCACTGATCCAGATGACCGGTATTCCAAAGTCCAAGCGCATACGCCGCGATCACCACCAGGGCATCGTTTACGTAGCGAATCAGCACAAACCGGTTGGACTTTTTGTTCATTGAAATCTTTATTGCTCAAATTTACAACATTGCGCGCATTTCTCCCTAAATTTGTCCATGCTTAAAAGGATCTTTTTTTTCTTTCTGACAGCACAAATCTATGCACAGACCATTCCCGTGGGTCGGCCGGATTTTTCTGAAGAGCGTTTCCGGAATCAGCAATTGATTTCTGGGGCTCATAATTCGTTTACTATCAGGCCCGTTTCCGATTCGACTGCGACCGGTCTGCTGCCCGCCTCTGTCCTGACCTCGTTGAATACCTTCGCTCCCATGGGCTGGAATGACGGCGCGATGATCCCGGCGAGAGGCTTGCAAACGTATGTAACGGCAGGTTTTTTTGCCAAATACAAAGCCCTCAGTCTCCAGCTCATGCCGGAATTCGTGTACGCAGAGAACCGCGACTTCGAAACCTTTTCCCTTCAAGGCCCCCTGCGTGCCCCCATGCTAGTCTTGTGGAATAGTACAGACATCCCGGAACGTTTTGGTACCTCTTCTTATTCCCGTTTTCGCCTGGGCCAAAGCGCCCTCCGCCTCTCTTCCCGTTCTGTTTCTGTCGGAATCTCCACCGAAAACCTTTGGTGGGGTCCGGGTTTCCGCAACTCACTCATCCTATCAAACAATGCTCCAGGCTTCTTGCACGGGACATTCAATAGCGTGAAACCTTTGAAAACCTTCCTGGGCTCTTTCGAATTCCAGCTCATTGGCGGTCGCTTGGAAGGTTCTGATGTACAGCCTTTGGCATCCGACTATATTGTTAATGGCATCAATTATTTAGAGCCAAAATCCACGGATGCCCGCTACATTTCAGCCATCACCCTGAACTACCAACTACGCTGGGTGCCCGGACTATTCCTCGGTTTCTCTCGCGCATTCCACCTATATACGTCTGAAATGGGATCGGGTTTTTCAGATGTGTTCCCGTTCTTGCTTCCCTTTGAAAAAAAGAACCTACCCTTTGAAGACGCGAAACGAAGAGATCAGTTAGCTTCCTTTAACCTGCGCTGGGTTTTTCCAGCTTCGAATGTCGAGGTCTACGGGGAACTAGGCTACAATGATTACAAGAATAGTTTCTGGGATTGGTTGACGTCCATGGAACATTCTCGTGCCTATATTTTAGGAATGCGTAAGGTGTTCAAACAATCTCCAGGCCGTTACATTCGCCTTGCTATCGAAAACACCACCATGGAAATGACCGCCGATCGCCTCGTTCGCAATAACGGTCCCTGGTACCGCCACGATTTTGTGCGCCATGGCTATACGAATGAAGGTCAAGTATTAGGCGCGGGCATAGGTCCCGGATCAAACCTCCAAACCTTCGACCTCGCCTTCGTTCGCCCTTCCTCCATCGCAGGCTTCAGCATCGAGCGTTATGCGCACAACATGGACTATTTTTACGACGCATTCAAGAACTACGATTCCAAATGGGTCGACCTCATGTGGGGTGGATATTACCAAAAACATCTTGGCTCTTTTTCCCTTACAGGCAAGTTGAATTTCGCCTGGATGCGCAACTACGAATGGGTGCTCGACAAAAATGTGCTAAATACACAATTGTATTTATCAGCTACTAGATATTTTTAGCCTTCAGGATACAATTTCGTTTATTTTTCGGTAGATTTGTCGAATCGTGTTCAGGATCTATATGAAAAATATTCTTATTGTATTGCTAATCAGTGCCTTAAGTTCTTTCGTTGCTCCTGCTACGAAGACTATTTCTGTTAAATCGGATCCTGCGGGCGCGGAAGTTATATTAAACGGTTACTTCGTGGGGAAAACGCCCATCGAAATTAAGATTGACGAAAAGCAATACAATTTTATCTCCCTTTCGAAGTCTGGCTACAAGTGCCAACGTATCGAATTGAAAGGAATCGATAAAGAAGTTGAGGTGAAATTAGAGAAGGATCTCTAAATCGTATTCAAGGCTTGTTCTAATTCCGCCCACAAATCATCCACGTGTTCAAGTCCGATCGAGAAACGTAACAAGTTTCCTGGCGTCGTACTCTGCGGTCCTTCAATGGACTTGCGGTGTTCCACCAATGATTCTACGCCACCTAAGCTCGTCGCTTGTTGGAATATTTGCAGTTTACCCGCCATCTCCCTTGTTTCTGTTTCCCCCGTTTTGACTTGCAAAGCAATCATTCCACTAAAGCCTTGAGGCATTTGGGCCTTTGCTAAAGCGTGCTGTGGATGAGATTCCAGGCCAGGGTAATGTACTTTTTCTACTTTGGGGTGTTTTTCCAAACGCTTCGCCAGTTCCAACGCATTCGCACTATGCTCGCGCATTCTCAAAGGCAATGTCTTTAAACCCCTCGCTAATAAATAACAGTCCAACGGATTAGGCGTCGCCCCCATCAAAATCTGCACTCTTTCAATTCTTTTCGCCCACTCATCATCCTCTTTCAAGAGCACCGCTCCACCCATAATATCCGAGTGACCACCTATGTACTTCGTCGTCGCGTGCATCACGATGTCCGCGCCTTGAGCGATGGGGTTTTGGAGAACGGGCGTCCCCAACGTATTATCCACCCCTAATTTAAGTCCGTGTTTTTTAGCAATGGCAGACAGACCTTTTATATCCGTAATGCTGAGCATTGGATTCGCCGGTGTCTCTGCCCAGATTAATTTTGTGTTTTTTTGCACCGCTTTTTCTACCGCTGCTAAATCTGTCATATCCACTTGCGTCACCTCTAGTCCCCAGGGACCCAAAATTTCTTCTGCCAGTTTATACGAGGCATAATAGCCTACTTCCGGCATCAGGATGTGATCGCCTGATTGCAGGCATTGGAAGACAGCGTTGACTGCGGCGAGGCCTGAGCCGAAGGTGAAGCCTCGCGACGCCCCCTCTAAGGCAGCCAGGCCTTTTTCAAGTGCCGTGCGGTTTGGGTTGGAGTTGCGGGAATACATGTGGCCTTTCGGATAGCTTCCATCCAAAGCCCGTTCAAAAGTCGTCGTCAAAAACACCGGCGCCGCAATCGCCCCCGCCGTTTCATCCTTCAAATGACTCCCATGTACCGCAATCGTCTCCTTTTTCATCGCTGATTTTCTCTAAGCTTAAAGTTTTTACCCAAATACAAACGACGAACTTGTTCGTCATCCGCTAATTCTCGTGGCGTCCCCGCCTTCAAAATCTTTCCCTCAAAAAGCAAATAAGCCCTATCCGTAATCGACAGCGTCTCATCCACATTGTGATCCGTAATCAAAATCCCAATATTCCGGTATTTCAACTTCGACACAATCGTCTGTATCTCCTCCACCGCGATCGGATCGACCCCCGCGAACGGCTCATCCAACAAAATAAATTTAGGATCCACCGCCAGCGCCCTCGCAATCTCCGTTCTTCTTCTCTCCCCCCCAGAAAGCACCTGACCTAAACTCTTTCGCACATGCGTTAAAGAAAACTCCTCCAAAAGACTCTCCACCTTCTCTTTCTGCGCCGCTTTCGACAAATCCGTCATCTCTAGCACCGCCTGAATATTTTCCTCCACACTCAGCGTCCTAAAAACCGACGCCTCCTGCGCTAAATACCCGATTCCAAGCTTTGCCCTCTTATACATTGGTAAGTCTGTAACGTCCAAATCATCCAAGAACACTTTCCCCTCATTCGGCTTTACTAATCCCGTCGCGATGTAAAAAGACGTAGTTTTACCCGCACCATTTGGCCCCAATAAACCCACAATCTCCCCTTGCGCCACCTGGTACGAAATGTGATCATTCACTAATCGCTGGCCGTATTTCTTGACTAAATTCTCTGTCCGTAAAATCATGCCTTAAAAATACGAATTATTTCGATGTTTTCGCGCTCCTCATTGAATGGGTGTATAGTTACAAACGCATAACAGACTCTGATTGTTCTGAATAGCCTAGACGTTAAGAATGGTATGATTGTTCAGAATTGCCTGGCTATTCAGAATAGCTTGGTTTTCGGAATGGCCTTGCTGTTCAAAAGGGCTTGGTTGTTCAGAATCGACTTGCTGTTCGAAACTGCTCTGATTGCTCAGAATCGACTAATGGAGAAATAAATCGTCAGGCGTAAAAGTCGAATTTCAGGTATTGACAGATTGTGTCAAAACCTGAAAACGCCTCTGAGTGCCTCAAAGATATTTTAACACTATGCCGTTTCAGGCATTTCAGGGTAGTTTTGGATATTGGCAGCAGGGAAGCATAAATCTATACTCTACTCTATAATCTCAGTGAAGTCGACTAAGTCACGAAGTGACGACCAGATTGCGTAGCAATGAATATGCTCAGCGGCTCCCGACTAGAGACTAGTGACTGCACGAAGTGCTACAACACCACCCCACTAACTGAATAGCGAGTAGGCGATGAAAACCAGCGCAAAGCTTGTGAACCTGAAATGGTATAGGAAACCACGCGACCGGAGATGAGGTGCATGGATAATTTTTTGGAGGTAATGTAAATCAAATTCTCCGATGAGATCTCAAAATCTACCGACGAAGGTCTGCCGGCTGAGTCTAAAGCGATTTGGAAGGATCGAACGGGAAGATTTTCGCCTTTTTTCAGCACGTAAAGGATCAGGCCAGGAGCGCTGTGATTCTCGTAGCTGAGGGCGTAGGCGGGTTTGTTGAGGTCGGCTTCGCGGAAGAGGGCCCATTCTTTGGCCAAATCCACCTGAACCAAATCGATTACTTCTGCTGTGCCATCCAGGATGACGGTCTTTTTTACCGAAATGGGGGAAGATGATAGGTGATTCAGCTCTTTATTCCAGTCATAGAAATGAGTGGCCGGCTCCGGGGAGGGGGTGCACGCAATGAATGTCAAAAAGAGTAAAATGCTGAGGCGAATCATCCCCCCAAAGGTAAGAAATTTTAAGTGGAGAACACATCCTCAATGGGAATCTTCAAGACTCGGATGAGGAGGTAAATTTTGGTGGCGTTGGGATAATGTTTGCCGGATTCCCAATAATTGTAGGCGCTTTGGGAAACTCCTACGGCGGAAGCAACTTCCTGTTGTGTCATCCGTAATGTCAAGCGGGACTTGATCAAAACGGTCGAAAAGACTAGTTTGGTTTTCATAATTTATTAGTGGTTACAGTGATATTTTTGATAATATTCAGAGAATAAATGCAAAAACAAAACTTAAGTCACAATATAACGGAACTTTATGAAAACACTGATAATGAGGCGCAAAGAGAGTATAAAAAAAGTCCTCAAAAGACAAAATCGGCTTTTGAGGACTTTCTATACTAAACTTTAATTCAATTTATTTCACGTTGTACTTGTACTTATAACGCTCAAAAAGTTGAGAATGTTTGTTGTCTAAATCCAAGGCGCGGCCCTGAATAAAGGCATTCGTCAATACGCTTGAACGCATATCCAACACATCACCTGTGGAGATGATGATGTTTGCGTCTTTGCCTGCTTCGATACTGCCGGTGCGGTCAGCGATGCCTAGGATTTTGGCAGCATTCAGCGTAATAGCTGAAAGCGCTTCTTCCTTAGTCATCCCATAAGCGGACATGGTTCCAGCGTGGAAAGGAAGGTCGCGTTGACGCCAGTTCCCGTCTCCGCCTTCGAAGCCCATCGAGAATAAGACGCCTGCTTTTTGAAGCATTCCTGGTGTCTTGTATGGTTGATCTACGGCATCATCTTCCGCAGCGGGTAAGCTGTGGATTTCTCCCAAAATCACCGCTACTTTATTCTCCTTCAAAATATCCGCAATCATCCAGCTGTCTGTGGCTCCCACTAAGACAAGTTTGAAGTTGAATTCTTTGGCAAAATTAATCGCCGCCAGCATCTCTTTCACTAAATCACAGTGCACGAAAAAGGGCTTGCTTCCGTCGAATAAGCCTCTAGTATCTTCGAACTTCAAGTTCGTGCTTGTATGCGTCTTCTCGTTCAGATATGCTTTTGCTTCCTTAAAAAAGGACCGCGCCTCTTCGAGGCGCGCCAAACCAGCCGCCACTGGATCCGCGTTCGCTCCTCTTCTTTGAAAAGCAGCTGGACGATTGATCAAGGCTGGCATCTTAAAGTGAATGCCATTGTCCATCGCGTAAGCGGCATCTTGCCAGTTCCACGCATCTAATTGCACGACGCTAGAAGAACCAGGGATCATCCCGCCTTGTGGGGTGATTTGCGCTAATAAAACACCATTCGAACGCACCGTGTTGATGATTTTCGAATCGGTATTGTAGGCTACGATCGAACGGATGTTCGGGTTCATTTCGCCTAATTCCTCGATGTCGATGGTCGACTTCGTAGAAGCGAATTCCACTAAACCTAAGCTCGAGTTAGGGGCGATTAAGCCTGGATAGACTTGCTTGCCGGTGGCATCAATGCGTTCTACGTCACCTGTGATAGTCACAGGAGTGGCTGAAACGGTTTTGATTTTACCTTTTTCGAGAACGAGCGTGCCGTTTTCGATAATGGTTCCATTACCCACGTGGATGGTACCGCCGGTGATGACGATGGTCTTGCTTTGGGCAGGGGATGGGTGCATAGTTTCTTGTGCGAATGCAGAGATCCCGCTAAGCGCAAAGAAAAGAGTATATATGATCTGTTTTTTCATCTTGAATCTTAGTTTTCAGTGTTAGCCCAACGGTTCGAAATACGGTCCCAAATGCTGTTTCCGTGGTGGTGATCCTCCTCGCATTCGTTCTCCGCCTTGTACGATGGAGTTGCTGGACGAGTCGATGCGCCGCCTTTTTTCGCGCCAATCATCTTTTGCACTAAGCGTTGTTTTTCTGCTTTCAATTCCGCTTGGCGAATCAAATCTGCCGCGCGATCGAAAACTACTGCGCCATCTACGATGGTGTGCTCAGATTTAGCATAAATCGATAAAGGATTGTCAGACCAAACCACGATGTCTGCATCCTTACCTTCTTTGATGGAACCGACGCGGTCAGCGACGTGTAACATTTTGGCAGGATTCAACGTCACCATTTTCAACGCATCTTCCTCAGACATACCTGCGTATTTCACTGATTTCGCAGCTTCTTGATTCAAACGACGCGCCATTTCCGCATCATCCGAATTGATCGCTACGTTCACGCCCGTCTTCTGCATCAAGTACGCATTTTGTGGGATCGCATCCGTCACCTCGATTTTATAGCCCCACCAGTCGGAGAATGTAGATGCATTTGCGCCGTGTTTGGCCATGATATCAGCTACTTTATATCCTTCCAAAATGTGGGTAAACGTGTTCACCGTGAATCCAAAATGATCCGCCACCTTCATCATCGCGTTGATCTCGCTCTGTACATACGAGTGGCACGTGATGAAACGCTTGTGGTTTAAAATCTCGACCAAAGTCTCTAATTCCAAGTCAATACGCTTGCCAGGACCTTGTTTTTCATAGTCTCTCGCACGAGTAAACGCATCCATCAACACCTGCTCCACCCCCATACGCGTGTCTGGGAAACGCGGATTCGAAGTATTCCAAGAGCGTTTTACGTTCTCGCCCAATGCGAATTTGATAAACGGATCCCAGTTCGCAAACTTCATTCCCTCGGCGTTAGCTCCCCAACGGAACTTCAATAATTGCGTTTGGCCACCGATCGTGTTACAAGATCCGTGCAAGATGTGGCTAGACGTTACGCCACCGCTCAATTGACGGTAGATGTCCACATCATCTGGATCGATGACGTCTTGGATACGTACTTCAGCCGTCACCGATTGCGAACATTCGTTAATGCCGCCGGTTCCCGCTACATGCGAGTGCTCGTCGATGATACCCGCCGTCACGTGTTTGCCCGTTC
This sequence comes from Aquirufa sp. HETE-40SA, assembly GCF_054558635.1. Classification (NCBI taxonomy): domain Bacteria; kingdom Pseudomonadati; phylum Bacteroidota; class Cytophagia; order Cytophagales; family Flectobacillaceae; genus Aquirufa; species Aquirufa sp. HETE-40SA. Next base: position 63,574 of record NZ_JBPXKN010000004.1, on the reverse strand, counting down.
CGTCGATCACGCGCGCCGTTGGATCTTTCAATCCTTTGCCGATCGCCGCGATTTTACCGTTCTTTAAAAGCACATCGCTATCCTTTAAAACGCCTGATTTTTCATTCGTCCAAACCGTCGCGTTTTTTATCAAGATCGTTTCGGCCGTCGCTGGCTTGGGTGTTCCGTATCCCGCAAATGGGTAGATAACGGATCCTAATTCTAATTTATCTTCTTTTTTACCTGCTTTTTTCGTTACCGTATCTGCCGCAGCTGATACCGTTGCTTTCCACGAAATCCAGTCGCCGTTCGCTAATTGGCCAGTTCCCGCGAAGCTCGCGCCTCCGAATGTTCCCGTTAAGCGTGTGCGCTTACCTTTGTCTACTTTCGAAGAGAAACTTAAGTTGATAAGGGATTCTTTTTGGGTGAAGTCAACTGAAGTGGTGTCTTTGGCCAAAATCTGAACCTTATACCCTCCTGGCTCGCCAGAGATACTTAAAGTCGCCTTGTTCGCGCCTAATTGTAAATCATATTTTCCTGCCAAAGAACTCCATTGTTCCTTCGCAATCGGATACGCATCGCCTTGCACCCAATTCTCAATGATAGTCGTTTTTTCCGCGAAAACGGGACCATTCGTGATCACGAAGTTCGCTAGTTTGCCTGCATCCAGACTTCCGACCATGTCAGAAACGCCTAAGATCGTTGCTGGAGTTGAAGTCAACGCCTCAAGCGCCTTTTGCTCGCTCAAACCGTATTGAATCGCCTTGCGGAGATTTGGCATAAAACTACTCACGTCTTTTAATCCATTCGCCGTGATTGCGAACGATAGACCCGCTTTTTCAAAAGTCGCCGGGTTCGTAGGGGCTAATTCCCAGTGCTTCATATCCGCCACGTTCACAAAACGCGCGTCCGTCGGATCCTCTAAATCCATCGCTTGCGGGAAGTCCAAAGGCAAAATGAATTTCGCATTCGACGCTTTCATCTCGTCGATGCGTTGGTATTCGTTACCGCTCGCTTTGATAATGTATTGAACGCCAAACTCATCACCAATTTTATCTGCACGTAAAGCAGACCACTTGTCGGTTACCTCAAAGATTTGAGGAAGGCTTTGTATTTCATTAAATGAGGCCAAAGATAAATTCGTTCCCTCTTTCGCCGGCTTCGATTTGTACCAAGCAGCGTCTAAGAAGTTTTGACGTAAAAGGGCAATCGAACCCATCAAAGAGCCCGGATAATCCTGCGTCGACGATCCCTTATTAAAGGAATAATGTGCAGATGCCTTTTCTTTCAAGACCACCAAGTTTTCTCTTTGCTTCGCTAAGCTCACAAAAACGCCGGTTCCACGAGAGATCCCGTCCATTTGGTGCGTTAAAACCGTGCCAAAGCCCAACTTGCGCAATTCCTTCGCCTTCGAATCATTCACCTCGAATAATTTCGCATGCGAAACCTCTGATTTAATGGCCTGATTCCAAGAATAAGGGCCTTTTGTGTTCGAAATCATTTGAGAGGGTGAACGGTAACTACCACCGCCAGCTGCCACAGCGTTCATGCCATAATCACTGTACAGATCAATGAAAGACGGGTAAATGTACTTACCGCCACAATCGATCACCACCGCGTCTTTAGGGACTGCCACAGCTCCGACCGATTCGATCTTACCGTTTTTAATTACCAAAGTAGCCTTGGTTAAAGTCGTTTTTGCATCTTTCACGATGGTTGCGTTCGTGAAGGCATAATAGCCATTCGACGGACTTGCGACGTCATTAATTGGGAAAGTGACTTGAGAAAAGAGAGACGTGCTCACGAAGAGGAACAGGGCTCCCAGCCAAAAAGGTTGAAATTTTTTCATTCGTTGATTTTTGTTGGAAATTAAAGATAGAAATTTTTTGTCTTTAGCCTATCTTTGTCTACACATTTTGCCTAAGTCAATCATGAATACCGCTAATACCATCGCCACCCTTGTGGCGAATCCTGAATCCCATGCCCGTTTTTTGAACACGCTTTCCTTCATGGAAAATTCTGGTGCGCGAAAAATTTCTAAGTTTGAACACAAGAAAGAGGTCAGCCTGATCATCCTAAAACACGCCGCAGAAGAACACCGCCACGCCTACTATTTAAAGAAGCAAATCAGCAAATTAGTTCTGTCCGGCTTCGAGACTTACGACGATTCCTTTTTGATCAACCCACGCTCTTCCCGCTTCTATCTAGACGTTCTTGACCTGCGTGTCAGCCAATATGCGAAGAAAAAACTAGGCCTAACCGGCTACGACGTGAAATGGGCGGCCTATCTATTAGTGACCTACGCCATCGAATTACGTGCAGACGAACTGTATCCGATCTACCAGCAAATCCTCACAGACACTAAGTCAAAAGTCCAAGTAAAATCCATCATCGTAGAAGAAGAGGGGCACTTAGAAGAGATGATTTCGCAATTAAAAGCTACTTGGCCAGACTGGGAACAGCATGCCGCTGTGGCCGTTCAGATTGAAACGGAATTGTATCAGGACTGGGTGAGTTCGCTGGTCGAGGAAGTCACATAAGGTCTGTTAAAAGCCTCTTGCTGCATCTTAAATAGTTCTGCAATCCCACGAATGGTCTTTTTAGACATTCCCTTTTTGTATTTCAAGATATCGGAAATCAAACCCTCGCTGACTTGTAGTTTACGAGCTAGATCCGCCGCTTTCATGCGGTGCTCTGTCATAAGTGATTTCAATAATTGGACAGGATCCAGGTTCCGGAATGTACTGTTTTGTTTATCGTAGGTCTCGATCAGCAAGGTCAAGAGATTAATCTCATCTTGAATGGCCGGGGTAATGTGAGTGCTAAAGACGAGTTTTTCTACTGTATCGCAATAGCTTTTGTATTGCGTATCTGAGTCAATGACGCGGTATTTCAGGGAAGAATTCATGGGATTAATAGCTGCTTACTGTGTATGGACTTTCATGGTGGTTAGGTGGTTTCGTCAAAAACAAACCTAGCACTAATCCTTCACAAACATACCACTAAAACTTCACAAAACGTGAACTTCTCCCGTTTTTATCAACAAACTTTTAATCTCGCCATTCACCTTTACTTTCGCCGTACTTCCTTTCAGTCCTTTCAGGTGTAGAGACGTCACTTTGCCGTCTTTCCAGCTCATCGAAACCTCGAATCCGCCACGTGTTTTCAAGCCTGAAACCGTTCCTTCAGAAGCCCAAGCAGCTGGTAAAGCAGGTAAAGTTTCAATTAACTCTGGAGTGGATTGAATTAACATCTCTGCAACAGCCGCGGAACCACCAAAGTTTCCATCGATTTGGAAAGGAGGGTGTGCATCAAATAAGTTCGGGTAGGTGCCACCGCCGCGAGCGTAGTTCACTTTTACGCCGTCTGGTTCTACGTATTTCAAGAGTTCGCGGTACATTTTGTACGCGTGATCTCCGTCCCGAAGACGTGCCCAAAGGTTAATTCTCCAGCCTTTGGACCAGCCCGTTGTTTCATCTCCCTTGATCTCCAAGGTCTTTTTAGCCGCCGCTGCTATCGTTGGCGTTTCTGCCACCGTCACGTGCGTTCCCGGGTATAAACCGTATAAATGCGATTGGTGTCGGTGTTTCGGATCCGTGTCCTCCCAGTCGAAATACCATTCTTGTAGATTACCTTTCGCACCTACTTGATACGGAAGTATACGGGCCAAAGCCTTTTCTAAAGACACCTGGAAAGACGGGTCTTTTTGAAGTATTTTTTCTGCTGCGATTAAGTCCAAAAACAACTCGCGAATCATCGCCAAATCCGCTGTCGCTCCGTAGGCCGTTGCTCCTTCGTAGCCCGAAGGCGTGATGAATTTGTTCTCAGGCGAAGTGGATGGAGACGTGATCAAGCGACCTTTTTTGTCTTCAATTAACCAATACAGGCAGAATTCCGCCGCACCGCGCATTAAAGGATAGGCTTTCGCCTCTAAGAATTTCTTGTCCTGCGTGAACAAATAATGCTCCCATAAATGGGTCGAAGCCCAAGTCGCTCCCATAGGCCAGTTTGCCCAGCTCGGATCTCCGTTTCCGAAATCCCCCACGGGATTCGACATCGCCCAAATATCTGAATTGTGGTGCACCACCCAACCTGGTGCATCGTAAAATGTCTTCGCTGTGATGCGTCCCGTCTTTTCTAAGTTCTCTAAGAAGCCTAAAAACGGCGTGTGCATCTCACTCAAATTCGTATTTTCTGCCAGCCAATAATTCTCTTCGGCATTAATGTTCATCGTATAATTACTAGACCAAGGTGGTCGAATGTGTGGATTCCACAGTCCTTGCAAGTTCGCTGGAACGCCCGGCGTCCGCGAGCTCGAAATCAATAAATACCGCCCAAACTGGAAGTACAAAGTTTCGAGGTAGTTGTCCTTCTCGCCTTTGGCATAACGACGTAAACGCTCATCCGTAGGCAATTCCGGTGCATTATCCGCCGGCAAACTCAAGTTCACGCGCTTGAAATACGGCTGGTAATCCGCTAAGTGGCGCGCTAACAATTGCTCCGCACCCTTAAAGCTGGCCGCCTGCAAACGCTTCTCCGACAGCTCGTCTTCGTTCAAACCCTCCTTCGATGGACTCTTGTCAAAACCATTAAAACTAGTCGCCATCGTCACTAAAATCGTCGCGTCCGTTCCGCCCACCATCTGCAAAGTCGAATCCGTTCTCACTACTTTTCCATCCGCCGACTGAATCAAAATATCGGATGCAAAACGTGTTCCTTTTGAATCATCGAACATAATGGGATTCCCTTGCTTGCGGACATAATTCGGATCCGCTCGCACCGGCGCCGTTCCTTTCGCGTGCAAGTGATTGATGGTCGATTTAGTCGCATATTTCAACAGCGACTTGAATTGAACCGTAAAATTCAGCCCTTTTTTCTCCTTACTCGTTAAGTGAATCACGAACACATTGTCTGGATGCGAGAAGAAATATTCCTTGCGAATCTCGTTCGTCCCCGCGTGGTAATGGACTGTCGAAACCGCCTTGTCTAAATTCAATTCGCGGCGGTATTCCGTCGGATTCTCGTGATTAAAGTCTACATATAAGGTTCCCAGTGGCGCATAAGATTCCGAGAATTTACCTTGGATTTTACGGACCAAAGAATCAGCCGCCTTATAATTCTCGAGACGCAAAGCCTCGCGAACCGCTGGCAGATTTTTATAGGCCTCCTTATTCATATAGGGATCCATCGGCTCTCCAGACCACAAAGTCAGGTCATTCAAGAAGATTTTATCGCTTTTTGTCCCGCCAAAAACAGTCGCCCCCTGCTTCCCATTTCCGAGCACAAGCGCCTCTTCAAAATACGTCGCCGGTTTATCGTACCACAATCGCATGGGTTTCTGCTGTGTTTGCTTTGCGAAGGTGCTGAATGCTAAAAGGGTTAAAAATAGGATGCGCATAGGTTTATTTTTTTATCGCCAAACGGCCCGTGTAGTCAATTCTCTGTAATAAAATCGAAGTCTTTTGCTCTGCGAAATACTCGTCCACTGCTTTTCGGCAGCCCTCCCAGTGGCCATAATCGTCGATGATCATAACGCCGTTTTCGCTTAAAGAAGGATATAAATGAATCAATTCGTGCTTGGTAGAAGTGTACCAGTCCGTGTCTAAACGTAACAGGGCGATGGCGCCTGTGGGAACTGTGACAGGAATCGTGTCTTCGACTTTCCCCTCCACGCAATGGATATTTTCTGCAGGAAATGAGCTGTTCGACATCGTTAATTTCACATCGTCTAAGTTTGCCAAACACCAAACCGAAGTCTCCTTCTGGTCCTGGGTTTGCTCGAGCATTTGGTCCGCTTTTTGGCCCCTAAAATCCACATCCTCCGCCGTAGGTTCAGACATCCCCTCGAAAGTATCGTATAAATAGAGGTGGCGATCGCTCACCCCGCGGTGCGCTAACACCTGCGCCACCATCAGCGACGAACCCCCACGCCAAACGCCACATTCCACAAAATCCCCCGGTATTTGTTGATCAATCACATAATTCGTCGCCTGATACAACGCAAACATCCGCTCTACCGAGGTCATTGTGTAGGGCTGGCATTTCTCGTAAAAGCTCCAAAAGGTTTTGTCCTGAATATCCGCGTAGGGCCCAGCGGCCTTGCGATCGAATTTTGTGACTTTGTAACCGAATTGTTCAATGAGGTTTAGGAGGAATTTGCGCATAAGGGGTAATTTCTCCTAAAAATAGTAAAAATTTTGTGGTTTGGTATAGGTGGGTTTCGGGTGTTGATAAGATATTTAGATAACGATTTTCATACTTTCTCCCATTAAAAGTGTAATAGAAAATAATATTTACATAATTTTATTTACAAACTACTCTTGAGCAATGAGAATATCCTACAATTCGCTACATAGATTTATATTACTTTTTATAATCGCTTTTTGCTGTAATTATACTTTATTGGCGCAAAATGCTGTAACGGTAAAGGTAAGTGGTCTTAAGACTGGGGATACATGCACAATTCAAATTCAGAAAAGTTCTGAAAATTTTCAATTTAAAAAATTGGGGGGTTCATCAAATTCAACTGTTGAACATACCTTCCAAAGTTTAAGTAATGGTAAGTGGGCTCTCAAACTAGATGCAACAGGTTATTATTTTCCGACAGCTCAAGTATTTGAATTAAATGGAACTGCTAAAACCTTTGAAATCACGCTTAACCCCATCACTTTATCGAATTCTACTAATTACGTATACAAGTGGCAAGATGATTCAAGTTTTGTAGGACATGCACAGCAGAGTTACATTAATCAACCGAATGAGATTCAGGTACTTGATCAAAGTATTAAGATTCCAGAGGACTTCAATTCAATCAATCTATTAAACAAACATGGGATTGCTTTATCCGATAAAATTAGTCCTTGGACGCCAGAGGATGCATTTCGTCTGTTTCAAACAGTTAAGCGAATCCCATCATTACTGATAAATGATGATTTATTGGCAGTGTTTAAAGCTGAGGTGAAATCTGTTTGGTATATCACAGATCAGGATGTAGTTGATGATATCCAAATCGTGGAACGAAATAGTATCAAATTCGTCACTATTTCTCGGAAGGCTTTCACCTATGCTTTACCGATGGTTGTAACATTAGATGGAGTAAAAGGAAGATTTTATTCTAAAAGATTATATGGAGCGTTGGTCAACTTTGCCACGAATTACGGATATAATTCAGATGCTGTAAGTCAATTAGCATTAAGTCGATTCGGTGTTAAGTTTTTAGTTCCCAATGCTGACTTGCAAAGATTAATGAGCGAGGACTATTCCAATTTTCAGGAGTTCTCGGCTTTTGAAAAATTTACTGTTTTGTCCATGTTTGAAGAACTTCCAGATGGAATGCATGTGCAGAGTAATCTTAAATATTTAGTTAGAACTACGCTCCATGAATTGAAGCACCACATTCAAAATTGCACGAATCCGGACTTTGATAACTATGATGACTACGCTGCAGTGTTTTCGCACAGCTCTAATCCTTTTGAGCAAGAAGCAAACGCATTTGCTGAAAGGTATCGTAAAGCCTGCATGAAACATCTTAAATCAATAGGATACATCAAATGAGAAACCTCATCTATTTAAGTTTAATAATTCTATTATTCGCCTGCGATGTTAAGCCTATTGATTACTCGAAGAAGGTACATAAATCTTCCTTTGCAAAATCATATTCAACACAGACAGGGCAGTTGCGACGCGCACACCCATGCAACACGATTAAATACTTTCATGTTATATAAAAAAAAGAACTTTAGTTTATTAAATTTAAATAAATAAAAATTACAAGATTATGAAAATATATGCGTTTGTTTCCATTTTTACATTGTTTTCGTTAGTCTCAAATGCGCAAAGCACCAATAGTCAAACAGCAAAGTCATTAAATGATAGTTTAAAAATTGCTTCAAGCTATTATTATTCCAAAAATTTTGATGAAGCATTCCATATATATAATTCAGTTGATCAAAGACAATTAGACTCTGTTTCAAAATTCCAACTAGGAATGATGTATCTAAATGGTAAAGGTCCAGCGAAATCGATAATTAAAGCCATAAACTTGTTTGAAGAATTGGCAAATCAAGGAGATGCTTTAGGTATGAAAATGCTTGGGTTTATTTATAGAGATAAAGATTCAGGTTTTAATAACATTGACAAATCAATTTCCTGGTTCGAAAAAGGTGCTTTAAAAAATGGTTACACTTCTATGTACATCCTTGGAGCCGGATATTTTAATGGAGATTGGGGGCCAGAAAACTTTGAAAAAGGAGCATATTGGTTGGGGAAATTTGTAAATGGTGCAAATATTTCAAATTTTAAAGACGAAATAAGCTCGGCATACATATATTTGGCGAGAGCGCATTATTTCGGCTTTACTGGACAATTTAAAAATATCTACACTGCAAAATATTATTGGGAAAAAGCTGCCGATTTGGGAAGTGGATTGGCTATGCAAAATTTAGGAACTTGCTATTTTCTAGGAGAAGGAGTACCAATTAATTATCAAAAGGCAAGACAATATTATGAAAATGCTGTTAATGCTGGAAATATAGATGCAAATTTTGATCTTGGTGCACTTTATCTAGAAGGAAAGGGGGTGGTTAAAAACCTCGAAATTGCAGCAAGCTATTTTGAGAAAACTCACATTAAAAATTCTGATGCAATCCTTGCTGAAATTAGAAAAACTTTAGAATCAAATCGGCAAAAGAAAGATATTGCTAATCTAGTTAAACAGTTAAAGGTTTTAGATTTAAGAACAGTTAATGAAAATCAATTATTAATGTCACTTCAGGGAGAGCATGCACTTGATGGAGGGGGATGGATTAATATAAATGGTAGAGATTTTAAGGCAATAGTAACATGGAAAAGAAAAGATAAAATGCTAGGCTTCAGCACGGGTAGGGCTAAAGGAAACCCGTTTAATTTAAACGATGTTTATAATGCTAAACCAGTTTATGATACATACCAAGCAACTATAAAAGGTACATTTGAAATTGAAGAAATAAAACAATACAGAAATCTAGATAGAGATATTACAGATAAATATGGTGATATAATTGGTAAAAATCAAAGAGGTGATGTATCAGGTTTTTTACTAAAGTTTCATGGTGTTTCAAATCAAAATCAAAACTATAATTTTGTTCTTTTAGTCTCTCAATTTCTAGAAATTACAGATAAAAAAATGGGGAAATGGCGTGTTGGTTCTACTGATGATTTTTATGAGAAGGGTACTAATGAAATCTGGTTAAGCTTTGAAATTGATAATTATTATCGCGTAAAATAATTTAATAATCAACTTGAAATTATAGCAGACACAAGGAGCCACCAATGGTTTTATGAAAATAGCTCGATTATGATCTGCTCAATTTATCAATCTGATCTCTAACCCACCAATTGCCCGCATGTCAAATACAAAGATCAGCTCTAATATCACTAGAATTAACTGACGATTCTGTCAACGAACATGTTCACACTGGCTGCGACAGATTTTAAATCTTCATTTATCTACGCTTGATCTTCTAATTCAATAACCAGTAATTTTAGGTATTACCGCTATATACCAATATCCCAAGCCAATGAGTGTGGTGGTTTTTTCATGCCTAGCCATTTTTTTCAGAAAATTTTAAATTTAGAAATCACCATCATCTCACCAACTCCAATTTTTGCCCCAAAATGGTGGCGATTTCAAGAACGGCTCTATGCCCCCCTCCTGGGAAATGAAGATTTCGTACTATAAGGGATGATACGCGTAGCCCCCTACAGCCACGAGCTGCAGTACCAGCCCCACCGCCCCCATATTAATGATACGCCATAAGACGATTCGCTTTTCATCGGTTCTAATGCACGGGATGCAGCGAGCACGAAGTGCGAGCAATACTATAAAGGGGATGTGGCGTCAGCGCTGGGCGAGGACGAAGTCCGAGCAATAATAGTATTTGGGGATGCAGCGAGCACGAAGTGCGAGCAATAATAACCTACTGACAAATTTGAATTTCTTGTCTAGGGAATTTGAAACAGTATATTTCTTACCTTTACTATGAGCAAAATGCTCAACAAATTAGATGTTTTCACCCCATATTTGCGTCAGTTTTGCGTCAGTTGTAATGAATACAGGAGTCTAGGACAACAAAAAACCCCTCCTAATTAAATAGGAAGGGTTCTTGCTTGAACTGCTGTGGTAGATCCCGTATTCAAACTTCTAGAATCATATTTAACATAATTACCTCATTGTCAATATTTTAATATAATTTTATTTTAAATTATATCTACATAAACGTGTAAAAATTACACGTTTATGGTGTAATTGTTCACTAATTTTTTGTAACTTCAGTTACTAATTCAAACGAATGAAACTAAGGTATATTGCAAGAGGTATTAAAGCGACTCAGGATGCATATATTTTGCTCCGTTATAATCACAATTCGGAACAAGTTGACTTCTCTCCTGGGGTAAAATGTTTGTCCCTAAATTTCCAAAAAGAAAAACAGGAATCACCGATAAAGAAACTTGAAGAAGATTACATTTTAAAAAATGAAATCCTCAGGCAATTCAAACAATCAGTTTCAGAGGTAATTTTCCAAATTCAATCCAGAGGAAATAATCCTACTGTAAAACTTGTATCTGACGAATTTCATAAAAAGAAAAAATCTGTAAGTTTAAAAACAAATGTTGAATCTTCAAAAGACACATATTCACTACTTTATGTAATAAACAAATATGTAAAATTTATTCAACTTGGAGATAAAAATAAAAATCGATCAACAAAATATCGACTTGGAATTGTTGAGGAATTTATTAAAAACAAATACTCCTTAGAATTTGGTACAGATGAAATAGATGAAGGTTTCTTCAAGTTATTACTGAATTACCTAATTCAAAAAAAACTGAGTAATACAACCTCCGTTAAAGTAATTCAAACACTAAAACAATCTCTGAATTGGGCTAAAAGAAAAAAACTTATTTCTGAATTAAATGTAGAGTTTAAACACAATCTTAATGTTTCATATAAACAAATAAATGTTTTGACATTAGAGCAAATTCAAGAACTCTTTGAATATAGGGAATTTGATTTTATTCAAGAATCAGATGAATTATTCTTAAATAAGTACCCCTTATGCTACAAACATTATTTAAAAGAATGGAGGAATAATAATTTCATAATAAAGGTTCAAGTAAATAAAACAATCCGTGGAAAGGACAATTTGGCTTTAAGGGATTCAAAATATAGAATAATAGGATCTGAATCAACTGAAAAGGTGATCTGTTTCACTGTATATGAGGTAATTAAGGATATGTTTTTATTCTCTTGTAGTACTGGAATAAGGTGGAGTGATTTAATCCGTCTGAAAATAAGTAACTATGATTTCATAAAAAAAGTGTATCCAATAATTCAAAGAAAAACCCAGAAACCTGTAAATATCATAGAGAATCCCCTTTCCGAATGGATATATCGAAAATACTCTAAGAATAGATCACAAAATGATTATTTGTTTCCTTTGAATTGCATTGAAAATGATACGACCCGAGATAATTATAATACAAAAGCAAACAGACACCTAAAGGAGATTGCGAAAATACTAGAATTCAAAAATTTAGTGTTAGTAAGGAAAGTTGTGGGGAGAAACACTCCTGAAGACCAAAATATCCCACTACATTCAACAATTTCTTTTCACATGGGAAGAAAGACGTATTCAACAATTGCAAACATATTAGGTATTGACCCATTTAGTTTAAGTTCAGCTATGGGACATACAGGGTTAGGTATGACTAAAAATTATGTTCAATCTTATGATTTGAAATTAAAACAAATGTACTCCTTTGTCAACGGGGAATCTGAGATTGAACATACTGTGGAGACGTCAATTACCCCGAGTAGTACATTAAAAAACAAATTAATTGAATTGAAAGTTTGGTTAGGCGAGGGTATTATTACTGATGAACTATATAAATCAACTGTAGTTACCCTAATGGAAGAATATAAAAATATTGGAACTGAAAAATAAACCTCGGGTTGATTAATATTATTTGCGCATTTATTCCCATTTATTTAAATTGTAATATTAAAAATCTAAAGTATGGATGATATTATAATTTATGATTTAAAAAACCCTTCAATTCCTGAAGAATGGAATTATAAGGGATCAGTCAAGAAAATGAAGAGGTTAGTTTTGAATTGGAAAACGATCTCAGTTGAAATACTAAATGAATTATATATTGCGAAAAGTAAACTTACAAACCAAGGAGTAAGAAATGACCTCGACCCAAATGGGTCGAAGTTAGGATGGGAGAACTATTTGATAGATGTTGGCTTAAGTAAGGAGACGGTTAGGAGATGGTTAAATAGGTATAATCCTGAAATGAAAGTAATTTTACCCAAAGAAGTTGAGGGAGACGGTCAATTATTAACAAAGAACAATTGCCCTTGTTGTGGTTATAAGTGGTAAAAGACTGAGTAAATGGAAAAAGATAAACAACATATTATACCCAATGTTTTTTTAGATAAAATCAAATCTGCTGTTGTTAACAAATTTCAATTGAAAAATTCATTTCAATTGAATGATAAATTAGATGGGATATTATTTCTAAATAATCAGTATAAGAAAATACTTCCTGTTTATATTTTTCAAAAGGATAATCAATTAAATCTTATAAATGAACAGGAGATATTGAAAACCTCTAATATTGTAATTCATAATAATATAAGAACTTTACTATTGGGAGTGGATGAGTCGAGTAGAATTGCAATTCCTGATATTGAGGTTGATATGTATCTAATATTTCAATTATTCGACAGATATAGATATATAAAATTTATAGGATCAATTTCTAAAATTGAATGTGTTAGTTTGGCAAAAAGTGGTAGTCAATTTGATCAAATTAATAGAAATACCATTTGTTTCATAAATAAATCAGAATTACTGTAATATAATGATAGACCCTAAAAAAAGTGATTATGTTAATCTAAGTGGGATGAAGTTTATAGACCTTTTCGCTGGAATTGGGGGGTTTCACTTAGCACTTAGTTCTTTTAAAATGGATTGTGTTTTTACATCCGAATGGGATAAAGCAGCACAAAATGTATATAAAGACAATTTCAACATTGATATTAATGGAGATATTACAAAAATCAATGAGTCAGATATCCCTAAACATGATATAATTTGTGGAGGATTTCCTTGTCAAGCTTTCAGTATCTCTGGTAAACAAAAAGGGTTCGAAGATAGTAGGGGTACATTATTTTTTGATATTGCTAGAATCGCTGATTACCATAAACCTAAGTTACTATTATTGGAAAATGTTTTCAATTTTGAAAAACACGATAATGGTAAAACATTGAAAACTGTTATAGAAGTACTTTCTAATATCGGTTACAATACTTTTTATAAAGTAATAAATGCATCACATTTTGGAGTTCCCCAAATTAGAAAAAGGATTTACTTCGTGTGTTTTAGAAAAGATTTAAATATTACGAAGTTCAAATTCCCAGAACCAATAAATAAAAATGTTAAGTTGATTGATTTTCTTGAAAATGAAAATGTAAGTGATTGTATTATTCCAGAAGAGAAGTTGAAAAATCTCAAATTAAATGAGGAACTGTATTATTCAAATAATACATTGTTTGATTTAAATGATGGAAAATCTATTAGATTGGGATCAATTAAAAAAGCAAGTCAAGGGGATCGAATTTATTCTCCTAATGGTAATGCAATAACCCTGTCTGCTTATGGTGGAGGCACTGGTGCAAAAACGGGATTATATTTAATTGATGGTAAAATACGGAAACTCTCACCTCGGGAATGTGCTAATATTACAGGTTTTCCTAAATCATTCAAATTATCATTGAATAAGAATCATTCATATAAACAGTTTGGGAATTCTGTCGTTGTTGATGTTCTTCAACATATCCTGATAGAGGTTAATAAATCTTTATCGGGAATTTAAATAGTTCTTTAATACCTCTAATCCGATATTACTTTTATTTCCAGTGTAGTTCATAGTGAAAACAACATTTACATTATTGGTCTTTGCTCTATTTTTTACTCTATAAAGTCCCTGTCCTAAATCTGATATGAAATAATCTTCAAAATACATTAATCCTTTGGGTAATGATTTTTGATGTAGGTCAAGTAACAATTGTTTCCCGATTATTCTAATTTGATATTTTGATATACCGTTTGAATTTAAATGACGTGTGAGAGAATCAGTTACAGACTTAAAATTCTTTCTAGGTACATCACGAGTACCACTTCTTTTTCTTCTAAAGACAGCTGAAACAGCAAATACTTTTTCAATCTCATCTAAAGGAATTATACTGTAATAACTATCAAGTTTCGTGGTTGTAATTATATATAAACATTGTTTTTCTTGGTAGTGATTTTTTACCCAATTAACAAGTACTTCATCAACACCTAGGATTTGAATGACATCATCTGAATTTTCAGAAAATTGTTTGTAAGACTTGTTAATCAATGATAAAATAGATTCCGAATATGGATTTGATGACTTAAGCTCTTTAGACAGTTCAAATTTGCTACCATTATCAATGATTACAATTTGTCCACATTGTGCTGGACATAATTTAGAGTCCAAACAGAACAAAAAATGACCTAAATTGTCATATAGGTACAAATCAGTTTCGTGAGAATTACTTCCTCCTTTCAATATAACCTTATATCCTAATTCTGATAAATGGTCATTCAAATATTTCTCTGACTTTTTTTCAAACTGTTCCCAATTATGATTTGACATTTGCTTTTTTTGTGCAAAATGCACAAATTCAAATATCAAATCGTGAAATCATTAAAAAATTCATTTCTCTTTTTTCTGGTTGTGGGGGATCTTCACTTGGATATACATTAAGTGGGTTTAAATCAATTGCAGCAATTGATAATAATAAACTAGCCTGTGATTCCTATTTGTTAAATTTTAATGACACCTTAGTGTTAAATCAAAACATAAATGATGTTTATCCACTGGGATTACTTCACACTTTAAGGTTAAATGTCGGAGAACTAGATCTTTTAGATGCATCTCCTCCTTGTCAAGGTTTTTCTATTGCAGGTAAAAGGATGATTGGAGACCAACGAAATGATCTTTTTTTTCAAGTAAAACGATTTATCTTAGAACTTCAACCTAAAACATTTATTATTGAGAATGTAGATGGATTATTGAAAGGTCCAATGAAAGGTATTTTCAATAAAATCATAGACGACCTTTCAACTTTGAATTATAGGATAAAATGGAAATCCATGAATTCTTTATACTACGGTGTTCCTCAATCAAGACAAAGAGTAATAATTATGGGGGTTAGGGAGGATTTGAATTTGGAACCTGTTTTCCCAGAACATAGTGAACATATTGAATTTATTGGGGATGTAATTAAAGGAATTGATTTTCACAGTAGAGGTCAATTTGACAAAAAACTAAAAGGGGTTAATTCCTTTGCTTATACTGTAACTAAAACACCCTCAATGTTTTTTATTGAAAATGGAGTTAAAAGACAACCTACGATTGAGGAGTTGAAAATCCTTCAAGGTTTTCCCCTGGAGTTTAAATTATTAGGAACTTTTAATGAACAATGGGGTTTGATTGGAAATTCAGTACCGCCACCATTAACTTTTAGTATTGGTAAAGTAATTAAAGGTGAAATACTGAATACTTTAACTTCGAATATCAAATAATAACAATTATGAAAATATCAAGTATACTAGCCGGAGTGTCTGGTGAGTATTTCGTTGCTGCGGAATTATCTCGTAGAGGTTATATATGTTCTGTTACTTTGAAGAATACAAAAGGTATTGATATATTGGTATGCAACGAAGACTCAACAAAAACTTTAGGAATTCAAGTGAAAACTAACCAAATCAATAAGAGAGAATGGATGTTAAATGAGAAATCTGAAAAAATGATTGATACAAATATTATGTATGTTTTTGTTAATCTTATTTCCCAAAATATCCTACCGGAGTTTTATATTGTTCCCAGTAAAGTAGTATCTGATTATATTACTAATGACCATAAAAAGTGGTTGTCAACTATCGGAAAGAAAGGTCAACAACACAATGATAGCTCAATGAGAAAATTTAAAGATATAGAACAAGTATATCTAAATAGGTGGGATTTATTGAATTTATAGTTGAAACTATTTTGTCTAAAATTCTAAACTGAGATTAGTTATGGAAAAAATGACTTTTAAATATCAATGTCCCTTTTGTAAGGTTAAATTAGAATATACCCCCCAAGAATTATCAGAACATTTTCTTCAAATCCACCCGAATATTATGTAAGTACCCCTAATTAACAGACAGGTTCATAATATTCAAATTTTAAACCTTCATGGTATTGAAAAACATACCTTTTGAAACTCACCAAATTCAATATCATCATCAAAATACTCATTATTCTCATTAGCTTTTTCAGGATTCAATTCATTAGCCTTTTTCAAATCAACACAAGCTCCTTCGAAATCTTTCAATTTGACCTTTGTTATACATCGGTAGAAATACAAATTGGATTTATTTTTATTTAAGTCAATTGATATATCTAAACTCTCTTTGGCATCTTTAAAAGAAGATGAACCTATTTGAGCAATTGCAAGTAGTCCATATTCTAATGACAACATTTCAGAATCAACTTTATTTAACTTATATAAAGTAATTATCCTTTTTCTAATAAATTCCTCTTCTTGTTGAAAACCAAGTTCTCCCAATATTGAAGCAGATCTATTTAATAAATCCGTATCGTCAGGAAGTAAAACTATAGCTCTACTGTAATCGTTTAAGGATTGTTCTAATAAACCATTTTTTTGATTGATTTCCGCACGAATCATTAACATTTCGGGATCAAAATAATTATCTGCAAAAAACCTATCCACGACTACTTTTGATTTATCTAACTCACCTAAAAGTAAAAGACACCTAGATTTGGAGATTAAAGTTGGAATATGTTTATTATCTATTTTTAGTAATTCATCATAAATTTTGATTGCCTCTAAAAATTCATTATCTCTTTGAAATGAAAGTCCAAAGTTGTAAATTCCTTGTATATCATTAGGCTTAAGTAATAATGCGTTTTTCAAATACACTCTTGCCTCTTTATTCTTATTTAGGAGCATATATTCAAATCCTATTCTTAAATGTGTTTCACCTGATTGATCATATTTCAATACCTCAATATTATCTTTAATTGCCAAATCAATCATATTGATATTTTCATAACAATAAGCTCTCATTTTTAATAATGAAAAATCTTTGGGAGTAATTTTAATAGCTTTATTTAAATTTAAAATTGCATTATCAAAGTTCCTAGCTTGTACATCTGCAGATACCTTTTTCTTTAACTCTTGAATTGTTTGTCCAATCGAGGAAAAAGAAAGAAACAAATAGAAGAAAATATTTAATAGTTTCATATTTAGGTATTTTTTGAATTCAGCAGTTACTTCGATTTCAAAATATAACTACTTCAAGATACAAATTGACGAATAATTTATTGATTCTGATAATAATTTTATTTAGAGGATGTAATTTTTATTAATTAGTTCGGAAATTATATTTTGGACAAATAAAGTGTGTTTTATTTAATTAAAATAAAATTTAATACACCTTTCCCGAAATTTGGCTTGACTCCTGAATAATCTTGTTTTAGTTTTAGACTGAATTCTAAATCGAAACATTATGAGGATCAAATACAACAGAACTTCCACCATTTCCCAAGACGGAGAACGATTTAAACTGGATAAAGAGTTTTATGATTTAACCCTATTTGATAAAGGGGTATCAGGTAAGATTCCTTTTATGGAAAGAGAGAATGGTAAGGTATTGGTGAAATTGGTTTTGGAGGAGAAGGTAACGGAGTTGGTAGTGGAGGAACTATCTCGTTTAGGTAGAAATACCGTTGATACACTAACTACTTTGAAATGGTTAGAGGACAATGGGGTTAATGTAGTTGTGAGAGGGATGGGGAATTTGCAATCCCAAGTGAATGGAAAGAAGAATCCAATTTGGAATTTGATTACTTCCGTTATGAGTTCCCTATATGAATTAGAGAGGGAGAACATTATGGAGAGGACAGAGATGGGGAGAAAGATGTTCGTAATTAATGGAGGAAAATTAGGAAGAAAGGTTGGTACGGTAGAGAATCGTCAAGAATTCCTTCAGAAGGAAACTAACCAGAAGATTATATCCCTTTTGGATAAAGGTAAATCCGTAAGGGATATATCTGGAAGGTTAGGGGTTTCATCAAGTACAATCGTTAAAGTGAGAAAATATCATCTTAGTTAATTTTAGGTATTATGGATGAGAGAAGAAAATGGCAAATTGGTTGTAGGATAAATGCATTAAACCGTATAATACCTAAAAAGGAATCTGAACTGGAGAATATTGCATCTCATTTACCTGAGGTTTCAGGTGAATTTCCCAACAGTCCCAGAGTATTGCAATTAATGTACGATGGATACAAACTGAAAAGTGATCTAAAAACCCTGAAAGAAGAATATTCAAATCTTAAATTAGAATTAAATAGAAGTTTAACCTAATGAAAGGAAGGAACCTCTTAAAATGTTCCTCAAAGAAAGTGAAACCTTATACGTTTATATTTTTTTGTTCTTATTTTATTTGTTTAATATTTAAAAAGTATAAAAAACAGTTTTTTTGAAATGAAAAGTTACAAAAATACTCACCAACAAAGTCAGTGAGTATTTTAATCAAAACCAAACTTTTATATAAAATGCAAATCAACTGTTACTATTTTTTAATATTATTTTTTTCCATAATTAATCGGACAATCCGTAATCAGATTGAATATGGTTCAGAAATTCTGATTTATTTTTAAAGTCATATTTTCCGTAAAAAAATCCTTTTCGAACACAGTTTTTACTCTTTTCGTATGGTTGGTTTACTCTTCTGTCCCATATAACATAGTATTCCTTCTTTCCGATTAATTCTACTGAAAATTCACATACGTTTGAATACTTCTCCGTAAATTGTTTAATACCTTCAAAATCATGAAGATAATTTACTAATTCGGTCTGATTAGAAAAATTTGGTTTAACTTTTGGTTTAAACAAACTTCTTTTTGATTCTAAATCACTTCCACTACTACAAACATAAAATCCTAAAGATTCTAATTCATTGTACAACTGTTCCGCAAACATTTCACTTTTACTCATAATTTTAATAATGGTTTCCAATCCTATACACCATAAGGTTTTAGTTAAACTACGTTTCCATTTGGTTTTGAGGTAGTAGTTTTCATACCCCATACTTATAGTATAATCCTCATTTACCTTTTCACTAATTTTATTTTTTTAGTAGGTAATTATTTTCAAAACTTATTATATCTACTACTTTCTCTCTCATTACTACTTCAGTATAATCCTCATTTACCTTTTCACTAC
>NZ_JBPXKN010000004.1:0-44123 GCF_054558635.1 Aquirufa sp. HETE-40SA | reverse complement strand
TTTTATTTTTTTAGTAGGTAATTATTTTCAAAACTTATTGTATCTACTACTTTCTCTCTCATTACTACTTCAGTATAATCCTCATTTACCTTTTCACTAATTTTATTTTTTTAGTAGGTAATTATTTTATCTTTGGGGGTATATTTCTTTAATTCATAACTGAAAATCAAATGGATAAAAGCTTAAAAAAAATGGGCGATGGATGGATATTCGTTCCAGAAGATGAGAGGAAGAAGAAGTTGAATTACGATAAATTATTATACCGTATTAACCAAAGGGAAAAGAGGATAGAAAAATTGGTTGATTCTATTTCAGAACTGAAAAAGGAATTAAAGGAGTGGAAGAAATTCAGTACTTCCGAATATAAAGAGTTGGTGAAATTCCATAAAATATTTCAACCGAGTTTTTCAGTTTCATTAAGTAAAACACCCAAAGTGAAACAAAACTCATTTGGTTCTTTTCAAACGGGTGGAAATAAAAGTTGGACAATTTTTGTCACTGTAGGTAAAATAACGAAAACGGTCTACCTTGGAACCATTAAATCAGTAAATGAACAATTGGATTTAATTGAAGGGAAAAGTGAATATTTTGAAATGTTTCCTCATAAATCTATTCCACATAAAAATAAGATAAAATCAAAGATAAGTGAGTTGGTTATACCTTTAATTAGGAATGAATTAGTTGAAATGCTTCAAAAGGAAGGTAGTGTTGAAACCTTTCTTAACTCACCAATAAAGGGATCCGATTATTTAGATTTGCTCTATAAAAATTCGAAATATTACAAAGTAAAGGAAGAAGGAAGAACTGAAAAGAAAAAGGGTAAATTCATAACATATAATGAAGCTTTTATAAGTAAAAAGAAATAGAAATTGATGCATAATATTTTTCTATGCAAATAGAAAAACTAAACATTTTCAAATTCACTGATTCAGAACCATCACCTTTTCCATCGGTTAGAAAAGTTAAAAATAAAGGATTTGAAAAGTTGAAAAACCTGAATTTAAGGTACGAATTAGAAAGATGTAATAAAACATTATACTATTCTGAAAAGCATCTTAAAATCGAAGATTGGGGGTATAAAATACTACATCAAACTGAGGAGGGTTATATTGGTGATTCTTATTCACTTGAATTGGTTGAAGTAGAGGGTTCACCCAATGAATTCCAATGGGTTTTAAAATCACTTTATGATTTCATAGGTTTTAAATACATTGATGGAGAATGGGTGGAATTTGAGATACCTGAAGACGAATATTAAAAATGGGTTCAATCATAACTCCACATTGTTCAAAGTGTAAATTCCCATTTAAACAAATGATGGTTGGGGGAGGTATGATGGATTTCAGGGAATCCGTTAAAATTCCATTCTCCTGTTACGATTGTGGAACGATTGGTGAGAAGAACATACTTTCCCATTCAAATAGGTGTTCGAAGTGTAGAAAGGAAATGGTGATGTTTGGTAAGGAGGTTAGTGATGTGGATTCAGAAGAATATAGTGATTCAGTTTTTGATTGGAGTTTTGGTTCTTTTGAAGGATATGTACTAATGAATGAGAATTACCAGTGTCCTAAGTGTAAGGAAATGGGTTTGAAGTTTGAACCTAATGGAATGTGGGATTGATATTGGTTATTGAGTTATTTTTTCCAAATGGATTTGAAATCTATATTACCTTCATCACTTACAATCGTTTTTTTATCAACATTTAAGTCTAAAACTTGGATTCTTTTTCCATCATTCATAATTACAAATACCTCGATAATCTTGTAATCCAATTCATTACCGTAATAATTTTCTGAATAAATTACTTTTAAACGGATTCCAGTACTTTTTTGCAATAAAATGAACTCGGACATCCTATAAACTTCATCTACTTCTTTAGTTGGAGAGTTTAGGTATTCCCTTTCTGTATATTTTAAATATTCCTCATCATTCCAAAAATTAAAATTAGGTTCCTTACAGGTAATTTCCTTTTGAAAACCAATTTGATTTAATACCTTTTCCGATACCATATTCAATCCTAAATGATGAATTACAAATTAAAACAATAATTGTACTAACCCCTTAATTGACTGAAATAAAATTATAAAAAGGTTTATTATGAAAGAAGATTCAAAAGACATCTTATTGAAAGAGTTGGAGGATGAATATCTTAAACAATTTCCTAATTCAGAAAGACCATCAAATTCCCTTTTTGATATTGGAATTGATGGAATAATTGAAGGATTGCAAAATAGAAATGAGAAGAAAATCCGAATTGTTCATAGGAGAGGTGTATGTGATGGAGGTAGAATAGTTTATTACACTCCTAATAAGAATTGATGATTTAGGTTCAAAATCAACTAACTGATAATCTTATAAGGTATTTAGGGAATTGGATTTAATCTCTCTAAATTTCAATCCTATTAGTGGTTAGGTTGTAGAAAAGGTGGTGAACTTATACAGTTCCCACCTTTTTCTTTTTTATAATCTTCTCTCCTAGTTTCGAGATTGATTTATCTCCTTCCTTTGGGTTTTTACGGTATGAAGTTTGGTATAACTCCTGATTTTTAAGTTTTTGGATGTGGGATTGGATGTTTGTATTCAACAATCCTAAAATATCAATCATATCTGAGAGGGTGGAAGTATCTAATGAATTCCATTCCCTTTCTATTTTGTCCATTATCCTTTTATATAATTTGATATCTCTGTGGTTCAGAAAGGATTCTATATCAGTTGAATTTTCGTTTTTAGTGGTTTTCATAATTTGAGAAGTTGTTGGTTTGGGTCAAAATTGGTCTCGATATCTGAATGGGGTAGATGAGGATTTCTCTTTGAATTACTTTTTTCATTTACGAGAAACTAGTCCATACCCTTATTCCATACTTTATATACTCAAAATGTTGTATTTAATATATCAAAATAGGAAACTTCATATATATTTATTTATCAGTTACACCCTCTTCGGTAATTAACCCTTTTGTTCTATCAATATAGGAAATCACTTCTTCGGTCATAAAGTAGTTAGTACCTCTGGATTTGAATTTGTTTAATTCTCCTGAATCACAAAGACGGTAGATGGTAGATTGTGAGACCTGAAGGGTTTCGATTAAATCCTGAAGGGATATGAATGTTCTATCGTAAAGTTTCTCCATTTCCTTTAGTTTGATGGTAAATCTATTTGGACTTTGATACCTAAATCATCGTAGTACTTTTGCAAATCTGCAATTCTAAACCATTTCTTTCCATTGTATTTGATTCCATTTGGAAATTGGTTGTTTCTGATTCTCTTGTACAGGGTGAATTTCGATATATTTAGAATTTTCTCTAAATCATCTATTAGGATTATGGGTTCAGTTATTGTTATCATAGTTACAGTGGTTAAGTAGTTAAGTTTTAAAATAAAGTAGGAGTTAGGAGTTCGGAAGTACTATAAATGGTAAAAGATTAGTTAATTCTTATTCATAAATATTCAGTTTCAGTGAAATTAGTAACCAACTATCACACCCGTCCTCCCAGTAACGTGTCAGTCCTATTCCTTTTCACACCCCCCCGGTAGTAAGTTTATTTTGATTTTGCTCCCTATATGTTTTACAGTAGTTGGGTGTGGTGGAATATCATTGGAAACTTACAAAGACTACTCATACAGGAATTTTACCTGAACCAATCATCTTTTGAATGAAAGTATAGTAGTTTGGTACACCTACAGAACCATAAATGTTTTCTCTTTTATAAATATCATATAAGATCCTCAAACGATAAAAAAATCAAAAAAAAGTTAAAATATTTTTAAAAAAACTAATCGCCTCCGCTAAGTAATTGATAATCAATTACTTATAAGAAAATAAAAAAACTATCAATTTAAAGTAGACCAAAAATCAGAAAAAAGATATCAGAGAAAAAAATAAATAGAATGAAAAAATGGTGTAAAAAATGGTGTAAAAATTACAAGACGAAAAAAAATAGCACAAAAAAACCCTTTCTAAATGAATAGAAAGGGTTTTTACAATTTAAATGGTGGTAGATCCCGGACTCGAACCGGGGACACACGGATTTTCAATCCGATGCTCTACCAACTGAGCTAATCCACCTCAATTCCCCGCGTTAATCGGGAGTGCAAAAATAAGTATAATTTTATTTAATCCCAATCTTGGCTTAAAAAAAACAAAGAAATCTCGCAAAGCGGGGATTTATTGCCCGAAAAGCCCGCTCGATAAATAGCGATCTCCGCGGTCACAAATGATGCAGACGATCACACCTGCCTCTAACTCAGTGGCTAAGCGGAGGCTAGCCAAAACACTACCGCCACTGCTCATGCCGCCAAAGACACCTTCGACTTTGGCCAAAGCCTGGGTCATCGCGGTTGCATCTGCTTCTGAAATATCCATCACGCGGTCTACGCGGGACGGGTCATAGATTTTAGGACGGTATTCGATGGGCCAGCGGCGGATGCCAGGAATTTTCGAACCGTCTGTGGGCTGGCAACCGACGATTTGGATGGCTGGATTTTGTTCTTTTAAGTACATAGACGTGCCCATAATGGTACCCGTGGTGCCCATGGAACTTACGAAGTGAGTAATGGCGCCTTTTGTGTCGCGGTAGATTTCGGGTCCTGTCGTTTTGTAATGAGCTAAATAATTATCTGGATTCTCGAATTGATTCAACATAAAGAATTCGCCGGTCGCCGCTTTTTCAACCGCGTAATCACGCGCGGATTCAATGGTTTCAGTCAGCGTTACGGTAGCCCCGAATGCCTCCATCGTTAACACGCGTTCGCGCGTAGAATTCGCAGGCATCGCTAATTCAATTTCGATGTCATATAAACGGGCAATCATCGCTAGCGCGATGCCCGTGTTACCAGAGGTCGCTTCGATGAGCTTCATCCCTGCTTTCAATTCCCCGCGCTGGATGGCGCCTTCGATCATGTTTTTCGCGGCACGATCTTTCACGGATCCGCCTGGATTGTTCCCCTCTAATTTCCCAAAAATCTTAACGTTCGGGTTCGGGTTCAAGCGTGATAATTCGACTAAAGGAGTGTTTCCGACTAAATCTAACAGCTGGCTCATATTAATCTTGGATGACTTTGACGTTCTCTTGGTGGTAAATCTTTGTGTTAGGGGCAACGCTGCGTGTTAACCAGACATTTCCTCCTATGATCGAGTCTTTTCCTACAATCGTTTCGCCGCCTAAAATAGTAGCTCCGGAGTAGATAACCACGCCGTCTTCGATAGTCGGGTGGCGCTTCGTGGAGGCCATCGATTTATCGACAGAAAGGGCTCCTAAGGTGACGCCTTGGTATAATTTGACGCGCTCTCCGATGACGGTGGTTTCTCCAATCACGATTCCGGTGCCGTGGTCCATAAAGAAATAGCGACCGATGCTGGCGCCGGGGTGGATATCGATACCTGTTTTGGAATGCGCATATTCTGTCAAAATCCGCGGAATCAACGGCACTTTCTCCTGGTGCAATCCATGCGCTAAGCGGTAAAAGGCCAAAGCGTAAAAGCCGGGATAGGTCCGGATCACTTCGTAGGAAGTGGTCGCCGCCGGATCGCCCGCCACCATCGCTTCCACGTCCGTTTGCAAGAGGTCGTAAATGGCTGGAATTTGATCTAAAAAGCGGTGCGCAATGACCGCCGGATCTTCTGAAAGTTGATCTTTCATCGAATACAAAAGACTTTCAAGTCCATTTTCGATGCTTTCCCAAACGGCTTTCAATTCATCTCTTGTATTAAAATGCATACGCGTTTGCTCCGGAAAAAGAGTCAAAACGATTTTTGTGAACAACTTTTTTATGTCAGACGTCGCCGGGAAAGGGGGCGTCTGCTGGTGTTGTGCTACTATTTTATCTAAAAAGTCCTTAGGAAGCATGGCTTAAAAGTAATTCGGTTTGTTCGACCGGGTCCAGCGTGCGGACCTCGATGCGGGTGATTTGGGATTCGTTGCGTAATTCAAGGCCGTACATATAGGCCTTGTCGTAGTAATGAAGAGTGATTTCCGCGACTAAACTGAAATCCCCGGCTTCTAACGCTTCCAGCGCGATGGCGTAGCGGTCCAGGCCTAAGCGTTTCTTTATTTTGCCCAAAGCCTTTTCTAAATCCTCCTTCGGATAAGATGCATAAACGTTCACTAAATGCGGCAAACGGTAGACCGGTTCGATGTCTAAAAACACCACAGGGGCCGCTCGAAGCTGATTATACAGCGGAGCCCCCATAAATACCTGACCAATGTGGCGACTTTCGTCCTCCACCCAGATCTCGCGGCTATAATCAAAACCGCACAAAACGCGGTGTACTTCATTCTCAAAATGCTCACTCGTAGGCTGCACCTCTAATCCTAAATGACCAAAAGCCGATCCCCGATGGTGCGCAATCCCTTCTAAATCCAAGACTTGGTGTCCTCTTTTTACTAATTCGTGCAAGATTTCCGTCTTGCCTGATCCCGTCTTCCCTCCCAAAACACGGAACGGAATG
This sequence comes from Aquirufa sp. HETE-40SA, assembly GCF_054558635.1. Classification (NCBI taxonomy): domain Bacteria; kingdom Pseudomonadati; phylum Bacteroidota; class Cytophagia; order Cytophagales; family Flectobacillaceae; genus Aquirufa; species Aquirufa sp. HETE-40SA. The sequence continues at coordinate 37,674 of NZ_JBPXKN010000004.1, read as the reverse complement.
GGTTGATCAAAAATGGCCAATACTTCATTTCGGTAAGCTTTATAGCCGCCTACTAGGAGTTTAACCTGTAATCCGGCCGTCTCAAAAAGCCAGGCCATACTGCCGCTTCGCATTCCTCCGCGCCAACAGTGAACCAACACTGTGTTGTCGACGGCTAGTTTTTTGGCCTTTTTCACCCATTTCGCGAGTTGAGGCCCTACAAATTCCAAGCCTAATTCAATCGCTTGATCTTTGCCTTTTTGCTTATAGCAATTGCCCACCGCGGCGCGCTGTGCATCGTCAAAAATAGGAAAGGATATCGCCCCAGGAATCCGTGCCCGCGTATATTCGCCAGGCGATCGTACATCGAGCACCGGGAATGTTTTTGCGGCTTCGAGGAAGTCTGACGGACTCAGTTTTTCGGGCATTATAGGGTTATTTCGTAGAATTCGAAGTTCAGTGGATCGAATGTCTGTACTAAATCGTGTATAAAATTAGGATAATCGCTCGCGAATTCGAGGAAATTTGTGTGGCGTTCCTGCCATTCTCCTGCAGGAAATAAGGCTTCTTTTAAGGCCAAAACTTGTCTCACCTCATCCCCCTGATTACGCTCTTCCGCGCGCTTTAACTTCTTCGCTAAACGCTCCAGACCTTTCATCCAGCGCGCCTGCTCTGCGAGCACGCTTGCTTCTAACGTAGGATCGATGGCTTTTGCCCGTTCCGCTAGCTCCGCTAAAATGGGCTGTAATGCTTTTGACTCATCCTCCGTATCCAATGTATGTGCCGTACGTCCCGCCACGAAATCCCGTCGTAGCGCTAATTCGTTTTTAAACAAATCGGCTAAACTCAGGCCTAATTTCTCCGCCTTCTCCGCTTGCTTCTGCGTCTTGACGATCGCAAAGTTGCGCGGCAATAAAATAGGGAACGGAACTTGGTGTAAATCGAAAATGCCTTTCAATTGAAACCAATACGCCACCTCCGCCGGGCCTCCGATGTAGGCCAGATTAGGTAAAATGACTTCCTGGTACAAAGGTCGCAAGATCACATTCGGGCTCGCTAGGGTGATATCCACCGAATCCCCCGTTTCTAATCGTATGCGATCGTTCTCTGTTAATTCAAAAAGATTCACCGGACGCGCCGAAACCTGTGTCTTGTATCCTAAGGCCTCTAATTTCTCTGTGGTTGCCCGCACGATAGGTTCGTGCAGCTGTTGTTTCAAATCTGCCTCCATGATAGGAGCAAAAATCGACTTCAAACGCGCATCATCTGCATCCAGACAAACGAGTCCCTGAGCCCCGAAAAGCGCGTGCATATACATTCTCACGGCTTCGGAAAGTGTCTTTCCCTCGGCATAAGCCTTATCGAAGACCTCGTTTCTAAACGGAATTCGAGGGAAATCACTCAGGTTAAAACGACCTACGGCCCCTTTTTGGGAAGTGTTCCACTCGTATTTAGTCCCGAAAGCAAAGAAGTGATTGATCTCTTCAAAATCGTGGTCCTCCGTCGCCATCCAATAAATAGGGACAAAGCGCTGTGCTGGATAAGCTTCCTGAAGTTTTCGTGCCAGGTTAATCGTCGAAACCAACTTATAAATCACATACAACGGACCGGTGTAAATATTTAATTGATGTCCCGTGGTTACCGTAAAGGTATTTTCATCGCGAAGATCCACCGCCGGCATTTCTGCGCCAATTGCCGCATATTGCTCGCTTAGGACAGTCTGAAGAATCGTCCGCTTTTCACTCGAAAATCCTTTTTTCTCTGAAATTTGCTCTTTGAAATTTGCCAAAAGAGGTCCATTTCTGTAGAATTCCTTCAACGCCGGTTTCTCTGCTAAATAATCGAGTAGCAGTTTAGAGAATGCGTTCAGAGAAGAAAAGGAATGCGTTTTATAGGACATTTTAAGGTGCGGAATGTTTCGTTCTGATACTATCGTAAACGCTATCTGGGATAGGAATGTTCAATTTTTCTGCCGCCGTTTCTGGTTTTTCCCAGTTCAAATACCCTTTCACCCAAGCGAAAACCAGTCCTAAGGCTAAAATTCCGACGAATAATAAAATCTCTATAACTGCGTAAATAGGGAATTCCGGTGCAATCATGGACAGCTCTTTGTTTTTCAATAAAGTGGCCGTGGGGAAGAGGAAAACCAATTCGATTTCGAATAGTACAAAAAGTAGAGCAATCACGTAAAAACGGGGATTGAAGCGAATATTTGCGTTTCCTACGGGTGCTTCACCAGATTCGTAGGTGGAATTTTTCTCGACATTCGGGCGATTTGGGCGAATGAAGCGGGCAAGGGTTAATATCAAGCCTAGGAATAGGATTCCTGCGCCTAAAAATGCCGCCACATAGCCAAATTGCTCGATCATTGCCTTAACTTCAAATAGCCTTTAATCACCGTAAACGTAGTGACCGCAAGGAAAAATAGAATGATGTATTGAACGTAGTTGATGATGCCGGGGAAACTTTGGCCTAAATAAAAACCTGCCGTTACTAAAGTGCCCACCCACAGGGCTCCTCCTACGAGATTCAGCAAGATAAATTTGTACCAAGAAAGGTGGCTAATGCCAGCTAAAATAGGAGTAAAGGTCCGCACAATAGGTAAAAAGCGACTGATGACCAGCGCCATAAACCCATATTTATCAAAAAATTCGCGAGTCGATTCGAGGTGTTTCTTCTTAAAAAACCAGCCATCAGGCCTATTCATGAGCGATTTGCCGAAAAAGCGCCCCACTAAATAGCCCACGAGGGAACCGATGACGGCAGCTAGAAAAATACTCAACAAAAGCGAGCTCAAAGGCTCCTTCAAAACACCCGTACCTCCAAAAACACCCGTCAAAAACAATAAATAATCTCCAGGCAGAAAAAAGGCAAAAAACAGGCCATTTTCGGCGAAAACAATCAGGGTAATCACCATCAATCCAGAACGGATAATGGTTTCAGAATCAGTGAGCTGATGCCACAAAAGATTTATTTCATCCATGATTTAGGCCGTCATTCCATCTTAAAATAAAATGAAAACATAAATATGGGTGAAAAATTCGAATTTTTGTTACATTTGGTGGATGAAAAATGTCGTTGCCTATGTTCTTTTTGTGATCCTATTTGCCGGCGGCTTATTGCCTAAGGTGGGTATGGAACAGGCCATCAAGGCGAATGAACTGGTGAAGCATTTTCAAGATCACAAGAAGCAGGCTCCGGCGGGTTTCAGTTTTGTGGACTTCCTTTGGATGCATTATGCGGCTGATTCGAAGCACGCAAAAACAACCCAACATCCGAGTTTACCTAGTTTCGATTTCTCAGGTGCGATGGGTTACGTTTTACCCACAGTCGCCCTCTTTTTTATGAGTGCTATTGCGCTCATCGTTGCGCGTCGCCGCTCAGAATTCTACGAAAACAACTACCATTTCTCAATGGAGCGTGTGTTAATTGCACCTCCCCGGTTTTAAAATTACGCCTGCAGATCACGGCATGCGCCGTCATGTAAATGCTTAATTTTAAAATCATGATTAATTCCATTATTACTTTTAGTATACGCAATAAATTAGTGATCGGGCTTTTTGTCCTGGGGCTGATTTTTTGGGGAGGGTATTCGCTTCGCCAGTTGCCTATCGATGCCTTGCCAGACATTACGTCGAACCAAGTTCAGGTGATTACGCAATCCCCTGCACTTGCGACCTCAGAGGTCGAAAAATTCATTACCTATCCGTTGGAGATTTCTTTGCGAACTATCCCCAATGTGAAGGATATTCGCTCCGTTTCTCGGATGGGACTTTCCATTATTACCGTCGTTTTTGAGGACGAAGTGGCCACCGAAGTGACGCGGCAGCAAGTTGCGGAGAAACTGAAGGCAGCAGAACCCTACCTTTTACAAGGAGCAGGCGTTCCAGAAATGGCGCCCATCACGACGGGTTTAGGGGAGTTTTTCCAATATACCTTAGAGGTAGACCCTGCATTCAAGGATCAATATTCACTAGCCGATCTACGAACCTACCAGGATTGGTTAATTAAGCGCCAGCTTTTGGGTATCAAAGGCGTGGTGGAGGTCAGCTCTTTTGGAGGAGACCTAAAACAATACGAGGTCGCGGTGAATCCAGAGCGTTTGCGCGCCATGAATGTGAGTGTGAACCAGGTGTTTAAGGCGATTCAGATTAATAATTCGAACTCTGGCGGTAGCTATTTGGAGAAAGGAACGGACGCCTATTTTATTCGTTCGGAGGGGATGTTGACTTCGTTAGAAGACATCGAAAATACGGTTGTTGCTCAAAGAGGCGAGGCCGGATTGCCTATTCTAGTAAAGGATGTGGCCAAAGTGGGCTTCGGGAAGGCAGTCCGCTACGGTGCGATGACTCGAAACGGAGAAGGCGAGGCTGTGGGGGGCGTTATGCTACTCTTAAAAGGAGCGAATGCAAACCAAGTGGTACAAGATGTGAAAGTCCAGATGGAAATCATCGGAAAGACTTTGCCACAAGGAATTAAAATAGTCCCTTATTTAGATCGAAGTGTCTTGATCGGTCGCTCCATTAATACGGTGGAGAAGAACTTGATCGAGGGAGGATTGATCGTCGTATTTATCTTGGTTTTATTGCTGGGAAATTGGCGCGCCGGTTTAATCGTAGCCTCCGTAATTCCGCTCTGTTTATTGTTTGCCTTTGCGCTGATGCATATTTTCGGGGTGTCTGCGAACTTAATGAGTTTAGGGGCGATTGACTTTGGCCTGATTGTAGATGGCGCCGTCATCATTGTCGAGTCCATTATTCATCGACTCCACAGCCATCGAAAGGGGGAAGAATTAAGTCAGCAGGCGATGGATGAGGAAGTGGGTATTTCTGCCAAAGCTATTTTCGGCTCCGCTGCCTTTGGGGTCATTATTATCCTTATTGTTTACCTACCTATTATGGCTTTAGGGGGAATCGAAGGTAAGATGTTTAGGCCGATGGCGCAGACGGTTAGTTTTGCTATTTTAGGGGCCTTAATTCTTTCGCTGACCTATGTACCCATGATGTCTGCCCTGTTTTTGGACAAGAAAATCAGCCACGAAATCACGATTGCGGATCGCATCATGGGCTTTTTATACCGCGGTTATCAACCTATTATTCATTGGGCTTTACAGCAACGCAAGTGGGTGGTGATTGGGGCTTTTGGCCTGTTTTCTGCTAGCATCGCCCTCTTTATGACCTTAGGTGGTGAGTTTATTCCGGAACTAAATGAAGGGGATTTTGCAGTAGAAACGCTACTGCCTACGAATGCGTCACTGTCTCAAAGCATCAAAGTCAACACCGCCGCCCAAGCGATGCTCCTGAAGAAATTCCCTACGGAGATCAAGCAAGTGGTATCCCGTATAGGTGCCTCCGAAATTCCAACCGATCCGATGGGTATCAACTCTTGCGACTTAATTATCCAATTAAAGGATCCGTCTGAATGGAAAAACGCGGAAACTATGGAGGAATTAGAGGAGAAAATGGATGCGGCATTAGACGTATATCCAGAAGTCAATTTCGAGTTCACGCAACCGATTCAGATGCGTTTCAACGAGCTGATCGCAGGGGTGAAATCGGATATTGCGGTGAAGATTTTTGGGGAAGATTTGCAAGAATTGTTTGATCACGCCACCGAAGCCTCTCGCTACATCCGCAGCATCGACGGCGTAGGCGATATCAAAGTCCAACAAATCGACGGTATCCCGCAATTAGTGGTGAAATACAATCGCGTGAAGATGGCGCAATATGGCTTGAATGTGAACGAGGTGAACTCGGCCATCAAGATGACTTTCGCCGGAGAAACGGCGGGAATTGTGATGGAAGGGGAGAAACGATTTGACCTAGTGATCAGAATGGATTCGGTACACCGCCAAGACATTCAGAATTTGCGCGAACTCTACATCGACCTACCCTCAGGATCTCAAATTCCTTTACAAGAGGTGGCGGATGTGAATTATGAAAATGCGCCACTAGAAATCTCTCGGGACAATACGCACCGTCGGATTACCATCGGGATTAACGTGCGTGGTCGCGACGTGGAAAGTGTGGTAGCAGATATTCAGAAAGCCATGAAAGATAAAATTGTGTTGCCGGCGGGTTACTATGTGACCTACGGCGGAACTTTTGAGAATTTACAAGCGGCGAAATCACGTTTAGCACTCGTCGTTCCTATCGCGCTTGCCCTGATTTTCATTTTGTTATTTTTTACGTTCCAAAGCTTCTTAGAAGCATCCATCATCTACCTCGCAATCCCTTTATCGGCGATTGGTGGTGTAGTGGCGCTTTGGCTTAGAGGAATGCCCTTCTCGGTTTCAGCGGGGATTGGCTTTATCGCTTTATTCGGTGTCGCGGTGTTGAACGGAATCGTGTTACTCTCCTACTTTAAACAATTAGCGGATGAGGGTTTAGGCGTAGAGGAGCGTTTGAAGAAAGGCTTAGAATTGCGCTTTAGACCAGTTATCATGACCGCGGCGGTGGCCTCTTTAGGTTTCTTGCCTATGGCGCTGAGTCACTCGCCGGGAGCGGAGGTACAGCGTCCATTAGCAACCGTTGTCATCGGGGGTTTAATTACGGCGACCTTCTTAACGCTGGTGGTTATCCCGGTCGTGTACTCGCTCGTGATGGGCCGCAGAGAACAAAAGTTGAAGGCCAAAGGCTTAGGGATGATTGTGTTGTTTATTTTGATGTCATTTTCAAGCACAGCCTCCGGACTTCGGACTCCGGACTTCGGACTATCGACTAGCGACTATCGACTAGTGACTAGCGACTCCCGCTTGTCGACTAAGTCACGAAGTGACGACCCATTGACTAAGTCGAACAGTGACGACTCACCCATCTCTACTCTATACTCTCCTCTCTCTACTCTGTCGCTAAAAGCCTGCCTCGCTCAAGCCTCCCAAAAGAACGCCCTCCTCGCCACCGGCCTAGCCGATGTCAAAACCGCGGAGGCCTTTATCAACTCGGGAAAGGAATTGCCCAAGGGCACGGTAGATGCGCAGTATGGAAAAACACAGACTTCGACGAGTCAGGATTACACGCTGATGTTTTCTCAAAGTATCCCATGGCCTACACTGTTGAAGGCACAGGTAAAGGCCTTGACCTCGGCGAAGGTGATGAGCGAAAAGCGCTTGAAGATCACGCAGAATTTGGTGGCTTCGAGTGTGAAATTCTATTATTACCAGATTTTAGCACAGCAGAAAAATCTACAATTTCTGGCTTCCCAAGACAGTTTGTACACGCAAATGAAGCGTGCGGCAACGATTAAATTCGAACAAGGCGAGACGAATCGCTTGGAATTAATGGCCGCAGAAACGCGTCTACGGGAGTTTCAACAGAAACGAATTGCGTTAGAAGCGGATCAAAAGACGGCCTATCAAAATTTGGCTTACTGGATTAATGAACCAGGCGAATTCGAAATCGAAGGTAAGGAATCTCTAGCTATGGAATCTGGTGCTACGGGACTGGATCTGTCGAAAAACCCCACTATCGAACTCTTAGCTGAGCAGGTGGAACATGGTAAATTGTTAACAGCTGTGGAAAGAGAACGCCTCAAACCGGATGTGCGAATCGGGATGACTAACCAGAGTATTGAAAATGTAGGAGGCCAAAATTTCATTCAAGCTGGTCTGGCGATTCCGATTTTTGGAAAAGGACAGAAAGCAAAAATTGCCTCGGCTAAATTGCAGGAGGAGGCTTTTATCAGCCAAAAAATCCAAGCTGAATCGGCTTTGCAAACGGACTACAAAAATGCGGAGGCAGCGGTCGCGAAATACCGAGCGAGTTTGGCCTACTACACGGCTACGGCCTTGCCGCAAGCCGCTTTGCTGGAGAAGACCGCGCTGAAATCGTATCAGCAGGGAGAAATCGAATACGTCGAAATGTTGCAAAATACGCAGCAGGCTTGGCAGATTCGCGAAAGTTATATTCGAGAAGTCAACGCCTACAACCAGGCGATTATCACACGTCAAACACTCATTGGAAATGAATAAGATATTTAGATTAGTAGCGCTATGCCTTGTGTTCAGCTTAGCTGCATGCTCGAAAAAAGAGGAGGCCACCACGGAAGCGCCGGTGGCCGAAATTAAATTAAGCGCAGAACAGAAGACGAACGCAGGTATCGAATTTGGTGCGTTAGAGGAGCGCGAAATGTCCACGGAAATAAAGTGCACGGGGGTGGTCGATGTGCCGCCGGTGTCTTTGGCATCCATTTCGATCCCGATCGCTGGTTATTTGAAAACGACCTATGAATTGCTTCCGGGCAAAAAAGTGTCGAAAGGCCAAGCCTTAGCGACCTTGACATCGCTTGATTTCATCCAAATGCAGCAAGAATATTTGCAGGCCTTGTCATCCCAGACCTTTATGAGTTCCGAGAAATCGCGTCAACAAGTATTGACGAACGAGGAAGTGGGATCGAAGAAGAAATTGCAACAGTCGGAGGCGGATTTAGGGAATGTCAATGCGCAGGTGAAGGCTTTGGGACTAAAATTAGAGGTCTTAGGTTGTGACTTGAAGTCGCTGGCGAAAGGGAATATTAGTTCTGTTTTGACCTTGCGTTCGCCGATTGATGGGTATATCCAAGACCAGTTTTTGGCAATCGGAAAATACGTGACGCCTTCAGACGTACTCATTAAGGTCGTTGGAATGGCGGATAAGCACGTGGAATTGAAGGTATTCGAGAAGGATTTAGCCAAATTAAACATCGGTCAAACCATCGAATTCGAATCAGAGGGCGAAAAAGCTGCTGCCAAAATCTTCCTCATCGCCCCACAAGTTGAATTGACAGATCGCACGACGTCCGTTCATGGACACTTCGCAAACAAATCAGACGAAAAGAATTTCACCGTTGGACAATTCGTGAGCGCGCGTATCAAAGTAGGATCCCAAAAAATCCCCAGCATCCCACAAGCAGGCCTTGCTCGCGTGGGGAAAGGGGGTTTCATCTATGTGGAAATGGCAAATGGCGCCATGACGCAAGTACCTGTGGAGATTTTGAGTTCGACACCGGAATACGCGGGAATCAAATTATTGAAGGCATTACCGGCTGGTAAAGTAGTGACAAAAGGAGCTTCAGCCATAGAAGCCATCTTTGCGAAAGATTAATCGACCCAGCCGCTCCAAACAGTATAATCGGCCCATCCCTCAGGTGGGTCGATTTTTTTATCGAATATCCCAAAAATCGTCGACCCCGAACCGCTCATCGCCGCATAGCTAGCACCCAGGGTATACATCTGCTCCTTCAAGGAAGCCAAGACAGGATAATGGGGGAAGATGCTTTTCTCGAAATCATTCGAAATCGCTTCTTTCCAGCCTTCCTTCTGAATGGCTTTGCGTAGATCTATCGGCGCTTTTGCTGGCGTCACTCCGGCATAGGCTTGCGCCGTAGAGATGCTCACTGCTGGGTATAAAAGCACGAGAAACTTCCCCTTCAGGCTCGCTTCGATAGGACTCAGTTGATCTCCTTTTCCTTTGCCAAAAGCAGCCTGATTCGACAAGAAAAACGCACAGTCGCTGCCTAATTTAGCTGCATAGGGTTGTAAATCTTCATTCGTTAAGGGGAGCTGAAATAAGTCTCTCAAGCCCATCAAGGTAAACGCCGCGTCAGAGGAACCTCCACCTAAACCCGCTCCCATCGGGATGATTTTGTGCAGGTGAATGTGCACGGGCGGCATTTTATGATCTTTGCGCAATAGCTCATAAGCCTTATAGCACAGGTTATCTTCGATAGCGCCAGCGATGTCTAAGCCAGAGGAGCTGAAGGTGAATTCCCCTTCTGATGGCGTGATTTCCAACACATCTGTCCAAGGCACCGGAAAGAAACACGTCTCTAAATCGTGAAATCCATCCTTGCGCTTCTTCGTGATGTACAAGCCTATATTAATCTTCGCGTGCGGAAATAAAACCATATTAATCTTCTAAAGAGTTGCCTATCCAGCTGAAACGTACCCATAACCCAATGAAAAACAGGACGAGTGCAATTTCAGCAAATAAGTAAGAGAGGGAAATGTGTTCTTCCCAGGTAACCGTTTTGACCACTGAGGCCTCCATTTTGTCAATTTCTTGGAAAATCTGTTGCAAAGCTTGGCCATTTGTCGCTCGAAAGAATTTCCCTTTGGTCATCGTTGCGATTTCGCGCAGGGTACTTTCGTCCACGGGGTCAGCACTCGGCTGAAGGCTTCCTACGGCGATGGTATATACTTTAATGTTAAAATTCTTCGCAAGTTCCGCGGAGGTAACCGGGTCAAGATTTCCGGCTGTGTTGTTTCCATCAGAAATCAGGATACTGATTTTCTTCGGGTTTTCGGAGTCACGGATTTGGTTGATACACATTCCTAAGGCATCGCCTAAAGCTGTTCCCTCTTCCACGATTTGATTCGTTTGCAACTGCTGTAATTGATGCAATAAAAAGGCGGTGTCTGTTGTGATTGGGCTCGCTAAATAAGGAGCACCCGCGAAGGCGATTAATGAAATGGGATCGTGGCTCCGCTGGCGGATGAATTCCTTGCCCATCGTTTTAGCCGTCTCTAAGCGACTAGGGCTAATATCACGCGTCTGCATGGAAGAGGAGATGTCCAAAGCCAGTGCGATGTCAATACCTTCTACTTGCTTTTTCTGGTGCTTGATCACACGGTAGGGACCTGCCGCCACGATGATGACGGAAGAGATGCACAGGACCTGTATGACCATAGGGACATAACTCAAAAAGAGCGAAATCCGGTTTTGGTGCAAGGGAACAGAAAGGGATAATTCTAGTCGTGGTTTGTTTCCCCGTTGACGTAAATACTTGATGAAATAGACAATGACAGGCCAAATTAAGCCATATAAAAACAAGCTATTCTCCCACTCAAAAGTGAAGAAAGCTTGAATTTGTTGCCAAGAATAGAGCGGATTAAACTTCATTGTTCTGGATCTTCTCTTGTTCTATTTCATATAAACTCGTCGCAAGGGATTCCAAATATTGGACGGATTCCGTTGTATTTGTCGAAAAATTGCCCCCGTAAATGGCCGAATCCATCTCATTCAATACCTTTTCCATGGCTTCATCCGCTAAATTATCGAGCATTTCTTTTGAAGTAAATGTCGTAAAGGGCAATTTCGTTAATTCCTCGATATATTTTTTCCAAGCCGAGAAGGCTTTCTCTAAATTGAGTAAACCCACGGGTGTTCCGGCAACTTGTCGTGCATAGCGTTGAAACGTACGTCTAAATTCTCGGTGACGACGCCACAATAAGTAGCGTTTGAATAGTTTGGTGATGGCTTTTCCAAAAATCCAGTAGATTAATCCCGCCATGATTAGTAAACTAATTCCTGCTGCAAACACGTTTTTAAGATCTGTTTTAGGGCTCAGGGGCTTGATGGGGATGCTTTGGTACAATGAATCCAAATCAATTTGTTCCGGATGTGGCAATAAGCGTTTCAAGTGAACGCTATCCACCACGGGATAAATAATGGTGCAATCTGGTTCCTGCAAAAGGTAAATGGGGATTTGCAGTTTTTGGACCGGAGCTAAATTAAACAACCGCAACGTATAAACGGCCGAATCTAAAGAGCCAGAGGCAGTCGTCTTGGTGGCAAAAAACTCGCGTTTGACCGTCTCAAATGCTCCAAAATTCTGGTTCGCATTCGGAAAAAATACTTCTTGTCCTTTCGGATGACGCACATACAAAGAATAGTGAATCGGTTGTCCGATCACCACCGAATCTTCCTGAAACTTTCCCTTAATAATGAATGGCGTCTCTTGCATTAGCGTCTGGCATTAAAAAGTTTGACCAATGCCGGAACGAAATCCTCGCCCGAACGCAATTCAACGTAATCTGCGCGCCATTTCTTACACATTTCTTTTAAATCTACTCCTCGGTTTTTGACCTGCTGCTGGAGTAAATTCTTGAATCCTCGCGTGGAGGTATTTACCCAAGTCGTCCGCTTACGTTCCGGATCATAGATGGGAATAATCCCCATAGAAGGCAATTGAATTTCTTGTTGATCAAGGGTATGCAAGACCACTAAATCGTGTTTCAAAGATGCAGCACGTAATAAATCTTCATATCCTTCGTCGATAAAATCAGACAGGACAAACAAAAGACTTTTACGTTTTAAAGTCTGTAAGGCAAAGGTTAAGCCCGCCTTTAAATCAGTTGCTGAATTCTCCGCTTCCACTCTAAAAAGCTCTGAAATCACCTTGTATCCATGCTTTTTACCCATGGCTGGGGGCATGTACTTTTCATTTTTATCGCTAAAGCAGACGAAGCCTAAATGACTTGCCTCTTGAATCGCAGCGAAGGCAAGCACCCCAGCTACTTCTTTTATAGTTTTGATTTTGCTATTTCCGCGTCTGCCTACGGTACCGGAGGCACTGACGTCGATGAGGAAGAAAACGGTTTGTTCTTTTTCCTCTTTGAAGAGTTTTACAAATGTCCCGTGGCCCTTTGAAGAGGTATTCCAGTCAATGTGTCGAACGTCGTCCCCGTAATGGTACTGGCGTAGGTCACTAAACTCTAAGCCCGATCCCTTAAAGACGGAGGAGAAATTTCCATGCATTTGCGTGTTAATCGCTTTTCTAATGCGAATTTCCAGCTGAACAACATGGGTCAGGAAGGCTTTAATGTCCATATCCACGAGACTAAATTACCTATTTTTTACCCAATCTGAATGAAATGAGCTAAAAGCTTTCTAATTTACGGGTATATTTACAAGATGAAAAAGGTCTATTTATTGCTTTTCTTGGCACTGGGAGTATTTGCTTTTAATGCATGCACGGAAGAATCGGTGGGCAACCGATTAGAACAAGAGAAGATGGCACAGGTTTTGGCAGATATTCACATCGATGAAGCGATCGTACAAAACATGAGCTTAGGTAATACCGATACTGCCTTAGTTCTTTTCCATGAGATTTCGAGTCAATCACTAAAAAAACGAGGTCTGGATTCAGCTATGGTTTCAAAAAGCCTAGGTTATTACGTGAAAGATCCAGCCGCTTATATCAAATTATATACCCGTGTGAATGAAATTATTGAAGAGCGTGGGAAAAAAGCAGCGGCTAAACGACCATGAGACTTCTTTTCTTATTATTGTTTATTAATCTAATTTCAATGGGGCAATCGCCTGTTATTCAGGGACATCGTGGTTGTAGGGGCTTGTTTCCTGAGAACTCTTTACCCGCTTTTCAACACGCACTAGAGATGGGAGTGACAGTCCTCGAAATGGATGTTTGCCTGTCTGCAGATGGACAAGTAGTGGTCTCGCATGAACCCTATATGAATCCTTTGTATGCGTCGTTTCCGGATGGTTCGCCCGTGACAAATGCTTCCGTTAATTTATTTCAAAAGCCCTATGCCGAAATCAAATCGTTCGACGTAGGCTCTCGCGGAAACAAGCTCTTCCCAGAGCAAGCGCGTGTAGCGACTTACAAACCTTTGCTTTCAGAGGTCTTAGCTTTAGGAGAAGCCTTTGCGCGTAAATATGGTCGAACTATTTATTACAATATCGAGATCAAGTCCGAACCTTCGGAATATGGAATTACCCAGCCGGCGACGGTGAAGGAATTTGCGGATCGGGTTTGGTCTGTGATTTCTACTCATATTTCGCCGTCCTCGCTGATTTTACAGAGTTTTGATTTCGCGGTTTTGCAATACTGGAAAACGGCGATTCACCAAGGACGCATTTCCGCTTTAGTGGAGAAAGAGACACCAGAGCAGATGCTTTCGGCCTTAGGTTTTACACCGGAGATATTTAGTTCTTCGTACCGGTTTTTAACGAAAGAGCAGATTGATTTTTGTCACGCGCGCGGAATGCAAGTCATTCCTTGGACCATCAATACGACGGCAGAGATGCAGAAATTCAGCGATTGGCAGGTAGACGGCATCATTACCGATTACCCTAATCGTGCACCTCAATTCCTAAAACCCTAAACATGTCGTTGTTTAATGAGACTTTGTTGTGGTTTATGAAGCGGAGAATGCCGCGGATTGAGGCGATGTATGATAGCCCTTTGGAACTACAAGAACAGATGCTTCAGGGGCTTTTATCCCATGGTCGCTCGACTGAGTGGGGCTTGAAACACGGTTATCAGGATATTTCGAATTACGAGAAATTCAAGCAGCAAGTCCCTATTTCCACCTACGAGGAGATCTTTCCATATATCGATCGGATGATGCAAGGGGAACAGAATATTCTTTGGGATACGCCAATTAACTGGTTTTCGAAGTCCTCTGGAACCACTAATGCACGCAGCAAATTCATTCCTGTTTCGAAGGAAGCGCTCGAGGAATGCCACATGATGGGCGGGAAAGATATGATCACCTTGTTGGCGGCGAATAAACCGGATACCAAAGTGTTCGAAGGCAAGGGTCTTTCCATCGGGGGGAGTTTATCTGAAAGTCCGGTGAATTCGAGTATGCTGATGGGCGATGTGTCGGCGGTGGTGATGAAGAATCTACCTATATGGGCACAAATAATTCGCACGCCTTCGCTGGACGTGGCGCTGATGGGAGATTGGGACCAGAAAATCGAGAAGATGGCGATCGAGACCTCGAAGGAGAATGTAACGAGTATTTTGGGAGTGCCTACTTGGACGCTTGTGTTGATTGAGAAGATATTAGAGATTACCGGGAAGAAGTCGATTTTAGAGGTGTGGGAGAATTTCGAATTTATGATTCACGGGGCGGTGGCTTTTGGGCCCTACCGCGAGTTGTTTAAGAACCAGATTTTTCCGTCTTCGCAGGTCGGATTTTTAGAGATTTATAATGCGTCTGAAGGGTTCTTTGGTATTCAGGATGATCTGTCCAAACCCGATGAGATGCTCCTCATGCTCGATTACGGCATTTTCTATGAGTTCATTCCCATGAACGATGAGGGGGAAGAGGCCAACACCATTGTTTCTTTAAGCCAAGTTGAAGTAGGCGTGAATTATGCGATGGTCATTTCGACGAACGCGGGTTTGTGGCGCTACAAGATAGGGGATACTGTGAAGTTTACTTCCGTGAGTCCGTATCGGATTAAGATTTCCGGAAGGACTAAGCATTTCATCAATGCCTTCGGGGAAGAGTTGATTATCGAGAATGCGGAGACAGCCGTCGCGCGCGCTTGCGCCGCGACCCAGGCAGAGATCAAGGATTATACGGCGGCTCCGGCCTTTATGAACGAGGGCAAAAACGGTCACCACGAATGGGTGATTGAATTTTCAAAAGCCCCAAAAGATTTTCGTACCTTTGCACAGATTTTAGATCAAACGCTTCGCGAGCAAAACTCGGATTACGATGCGAAAAGGTCTTATGATTTAGTGCTTGGCCCACCTTTGGTCCATATCGCCCCAGCCGGAACTTTCCACAACTGGATGCGGGAACGAGGGAAATTAGGCGGCCAGCATAAAGTTCCGAGGTTAAGTAACCACCGGGAATTTTTAGAAGGAGTCAAAGCTCATTTTTAATCAATACAAGCTATGTCGTTAAAATTAACTATCGAGAATGGTATCAAAGATGCCATGCGTGCGAAAGACGCAGACCGTTTACGTGCATTACGCGCCATCAAATCCATGATTCTTTTGGAAGAAACTTCGGGTTCTAGCGCTGACGGTTTAAGCGCAGACGCAGAGATGAAAATCTTAATGAAAGCAGCGAAACAACGCCGTGATTCATTAGAAGTCTATGTTTCTCAAAACCGCCCAGACTTAGCGGAAAAAGAGCAAGCGGAATTAGCCATCATCGAAGAGTTCTTGCCTAAGCAATTGTCTGACGAAGAATTAACCGCTAAAATCACGGAAATTATTGCTTCAGTAGGCGCTACGAGTCCAGCGGATATGGGTAAAGTGATGGGTGCTGCTTCGAAGCAATTAGCTGGATTAGCAGACGGTAAAGCCATCTCGGCGAAAGTGAGTGAATTATTAAAGAAATAAGATTGGAAAAGAAGGTCGCGATACGGAATCTAAGTTTTGAACAGCTGAAGGCAGAGATGCTCGCAGCCGGAGAACCCGCGTTCCGGGCTAAGCAGGTGTACGAGTGGATTTGGAAGAAGGCTGCCCGCAGTTTTGACGCGATGGGAAATGTCCCTAAGACGACGCGCGAGTGGCTTTCGGAGAAATTCTCTTTGCAGATTGTGACCACCGCGGAGGCGCAATACAGCTCCGACCGCACCATCAAATCCAGCTTTCAATTACACGACAACAACCTCGTGGAGGGAGTATTAATTCCTACCCGCGAACGCGTGACGGCCTGCGTTTCCTCCCAAGTGGGATGTTCGCTTACCTGCAGCTTCTGTGCGACGGGTTATATGGACCGCAAGCGGAATCTAGAGTCGTTCGAGATCTACGATCAGGTCGTGTTAATCCGCGATCAGGCACAGGAAAAATACGGTCAAGCGCTGACGAACATCGTTTACATGGGGATGGGCGAACCGCTTTTGAACTATGCGAATGTATTGAAATCCATCGAGCAAATTACTTCGCCAGAGGGTTTAGGGATGTCGCCACGCCGCATTACGGTGTCTACGGCGGGTATCGCGAAGATGATCCAAAAACTAGGCGACGATCAAGTCAAGTTCAATCTAGCCCTTTCCCTGCACGCCGCGAACGATACGAAGCGGAACCAGATTATGCCCATTAACGAGAGCAATACCTTGGACGTCCTGAAGGCCGCGCTTTTGTATTTCTTCGATAAGACGGGCAACGAAATCACGCTCGAATACATCGTCTTTAACAAGTTCAACGACACCATCGAGGATGCACGAGAATTGTATGAGTTTGCCAAAGGCATCCCGTGCAAAATCAACCTCATCGAATACAACCCGATTGCTCAGTCTTCTTTCGTGAATGCGGAGGCAGATGCGATCGCGAAGTTCTCCGCTTTCCTTGAAAGCAAACGAATGATCGTGAATATTCGCCGCTCCCGCGGACGTGATATTGACGCGGCTTGCGGCCAGCTTGCCGGCAAAAAAGCCCCAGCAGATGCCTAATACGATGTTTCCCATCTTCTTGAAAATGGATCAAATCGAGACCTTGGTCGTGGGAGGGGGAAACGTAGCTTTAGAAAAAGCATCGGCGATTTTACGCAATTCCCCAGAGGCAAAATTGACCTTAGTGGCGCCCTTTTTTCGCTCAGAAACGATTGAATACCTGCAGGATTTTCCTCACGTGCGCATCTTAACGCGCGGTTTTCAGCCATCCGATTTAGAAGGACTGGACTTAATCATCTGCGCCACGGATTCTCCCGCTTTACACGCGGAAATCAAAGCCTTAGCGGCAGCCCAGCACTTGCTTTGCAACGTGGCGGATACGCCGCCTTTGTGTGATTTTTATTTAGGATCCATTGTCCAAAAGGGTGACCTAAAGATTGCGATTTCCACGAACGGGAAATCTCCTACTTTGGCCAAAAGAATCAGAGCCTTCCTAGAGGACGTCATCCCGGAGGACATCCAAACCTCCCTCGATCAATTAGAAGCGGTACGGAAAATAGTAAAGGGTGACTTTCAGCAGAAAATCACCCAATTAAATGAACTAACTAAGAATCTAATCTTTAAAAAGAAGGACTAGTCGTCGATCTTCGCTGTCTCCAGCGTAGGTACTAAGGTATAAATAATCACCCAAGCTAACATGTACGCACTTCCGCAAAGCAAGAAGATGATGTTATAACCGTCGTTGATATTACCTAGTAATTTATATTTATCGAGTAAAGCACCCACGATCATGGGGAAGAAAATACCTCCCACTGATCCGGCCATTCCACCGATTCCGATTACCGAACTAACGGCTTTCTTCGGGAACATATCCGTCGCAATCGAGTAAATGTTCGCACTCCAAGCCTGATGTGCCGCAGCAGCTAAGGAAATCAATCCTACCGCCTGCCAGATATTATCGCAATAACGCGCTAACATAATCGGCACCACCGCAATCGCGAAGCTAAACATCGACCACTTGCGCGCTTTGAAGGACGGCCAGCCTTTATTGATTAAATAACCTGACAACCAACCGCCGCCAATACTACCAATCGTAGTCGCCGTATACACGATGATTAATTCTAAACTAGGCTTCTTTAAGTCTAATTGGAAGCGCTCAGAGAAATAAGAGGGCAACCAGAAAAGGAAGAACCACCAGATCGGATCTGTAAACATTTTGCCAAAAAAGAAGGCCCAAGTCTGCTTGAATCCAAATAATTTTGCCCAACGTACCGGCGTCACATTATCATCTTTTGCTTCCATATCCGCGTGGATATAGTCAAATTCTGCTTTCGATAAAGACTGGTGTTTCGAAGGCACTTCATAGTAGAACCACCAGAAGATCAACCAGATAAATCCAATCGCTCCGGTCGCAATGAAAGCCATTTCCCAGCCATAGGCTCCTAAAATCCAAGGCACTAAAATCGGTGCTGCAACAGCGCCTATGTTTGCTCCCGAATTAAAGATCCCCGTTGCCAGCGCACGCTCGTTCTTAGGGAACCACTCAGCTACTGTCTTAATCGCCGCTGGGAAGTTTCCTGCCTCGCCAAGACCCAATAAACCACGCATAAAAGCAAAGCTCAAGGTTCCAGTCGCTAAGGCATGCATCATCGCCGCGATACTCCAAACTACAATCGAAATGGAGTAGCCTAATTTAGTTCCAATACGGTCAATAATCCCGCCAAAACCCAATAAACTAATCGCATAGGCCGCTTGGAAAGCAATTACAATGTTTGAATAATCTGTCTCAGACCAGTCAAATTCTTTTTCTAAGACCGGTTTTAATAATCCAATAACCTGGCGGTCTAAATAGTTAATCGTCGTCGCGAAAAATAGCAGTGCGCATATTTTCCAGCGGTACTTTCCAATTGTTTCCATATTAAAGTTCGTGATAGGTTTTGATCAAGTTAGCGATCGTGTTTGATATAGAGGTATAGTCTTGTTTTTGGATTAAATCAGCTGGGAACAATTGGGATCCCATCCCTACCGCCGCTGCGCCTGCACCAAACCAAGTTTGTAAGCTTTCACGGTTGGGTTCCACACCACCGGTCACCATGATTTTGGTCTTCGGCATCGGTCCTTGGATCGCTTTCACGAATGCGGGACCTACCACGTTGCCTGGGAAGATTTTTACGTATTTTGCTCCCAAAATCTCCGCATTGCGAATCTCCGTCAAGGTCATCGTGCCTGGCATCCAAGGGATGTTGTGTTTTGCGCAAACCTCGCCTACGGAAGCCGTCGTGAAGGGTTGTAACATAAAGTCAGCGCCCATTTCGATAAATTCTGTCGCCTGTTTTTCATCGTAAATCGTTCCGATTCCTAACACTAAATCCGGGCATTCTTTCTCACAAAAGTCGATTAGTTTCGCAAAGATGGCAGGAGCCGCTTCGCCGCGATTCGTGAATTCAAAAACGCGAATTCCACCGTCGTAGCAGGCTTTTAGGACATTTTGGGCGATCGTTTGATCGGCATTGAAAAATAAAGGAACAATCGGCGTTTCCGCTAATCGAGAATATACTATTTCTGCTGAATTTCTAGCCATGATTATCTTTTTAATCGTCCGGTGATATCGCCGCCCATGACGGTTTCTATTTCGTCTAGGTTGGATAAATTAATATCCCCTTCGATCGTGTGTTTTAAAGCGGAAGCCGCTACAGCAAAGGCTAAAGACTTCGCCTCATCGCCGTATACTAAGTTTCCGTAAATGTATCCGGCCATGAATGCGTCCCCACCGCCGATGCGATCCACGATTTGGGAGATTTCTACGGTATCTGATTTGATCACTTTAGAGCCATCAAAGGAGGTGGCTGATAAAGTATTTTGAGACGCAGAAATCTGGCCTCTTTTGGTATTAATAATCTTCTTGATGTTAGGGAAGCGGGCTTTGATCTGTACGCAGATATCGTGCCAGCCGCTCTTGTGCGAGCCCGTAGGAACGATGTCTAAGATATCCTCTGCGTCCGCTTTGCCACAGACGATAATGTCGCATTGCGCGATTAAAGCGGGCATCACCTCTTTTACTGATTTGCCATATTGCCAAAGGTTCTTCCGGTAATTCACATCCGCCGAAATCGTCAAACCTTGTGCTTTTGCCTCTTTTAATGCCGCAGTTAAGGCTACCGTAGCTGCCTCCGAAATCGCAGGCGTTATGCCTGTCCAGTGGAACCAACCTGCTCCGTTGAAAATTTCTTTCCAATTAAAATCTGCTGGATTTAAGTTAGCGAAAGCAGAATCTGCGCGGTCATACGTCACTTTGCTCGGACGCATTGCTGCCCCAAACTCCACGAAATACAAACCTAAACGACCCTCTTTATACGCCGTATGCGACATATCCACGCCTACTTGGCGGTAATAGCCGGTGGCAGCTTTGCCTAATTCGTTGTTTGGGAAACAAGTCACGTGTTCCGCCGGGATCCCGATGTGGGCTAATCCGCCCGCCACGTTTGCCTCGCCGCCACCGTAGGTGATGTTCAATGACTGTGCTTGGGTAATACGTCCATAGCCCGCAGGGCTTAAACGACCCATGATTTCCCCAAAAGTGATAACCTTCTTCATTAATTCTCGAAATTAAAAAATCCTGCCGCGTTGTTATAGGAGATGTCTTGCACTAGTTTGCCTAACCAGGCATGGTCAGCCGGCAATTCGCCATTTTCCACGTCCGCGCCCAGTAAATTACACAAGATTCTTCTAAAATACTCATGTCTTGGGAACGAAAGGAAACTTCTGGAGTCCGTTAACATGCCCACGAAGTGGCTCAACATTCCCATATTAGACAAGGCATTGATTTGCTTTTCCATGCCGTCTTTTTGGTCCATAAACCACCAGCCAGAACCGAACTGCATCTTTCCTACAATTGTTCCATCTTGGAAATTACCCGTCATCGTCGCCAACAACTCGTTATCGCGCGGATTCAAATTATACAATATCGTCTTCGCTAATTGATTCGTCGAATCTAAGTGATTTAAGAATTTCGACAAAGGACGCGCCTGCTCAAAATCCCCAATCGAATCAAATCCCGTATCAGGCCCTAAAGTCCCTAACAGACGGTCATTGTTATTGCGAATAGCCCCTAGGTGGAATTGTTGTGTCCAACCTTTGGCATGATCTAAATGCGCAAAATATACCAGCATCGCTGATTTAAACTGCACTTTCTCTTTCTGATTAATCGTTTTACCCGTCATTAATCGCTCAAAAATGTGCGCGATTTCCTGTTCGGTATAATCGTCAGCGTATATCTGCTCTAGCCCATGGTCACTTAAACGACATCCCACGGAATGGAAGAAATCGTGTCTCGACGCAATCGCTTTCTTGTAATCTGCTAACGTATGGATCTCCATTTCAGCCGCAGCCGCTAAGGAATTCACATATTCTACGAACACACTCTCATCGTCCACGCCCATCGCCTTATCCGGACGGAAGGTAGGCAAGACTTTGATCGCAAATCCACTCGCCTTGATTTGTTTGTGGTAGGCCAAATTGTCGATCGGATCATCCGTCGTACAAAGTGCTTTCACGTTCATCTTTAACAATAAGTTGCGCACAGAAAACGCTGGAGTACGCAAAAGAGCATTGCACTGATCGTAAATTCGCTTTCCGCTTTCCGCATTCAATAATTCGGTAATCCCGAAATAACGCTGTAACTCCAAGTGAGTCCAGTGATATAATGGGTTACGCATCGTATAAGGCACAGTCTCTGCCCATTTCAAGAACTTCTCCTCGTCAGACGCATTTCCTGTGATGTATTTTTCATCCACCCCGTGAGCTCGCATCGCCCGCCATTTGTAGTGGTCGCCGGCTAACCAGATTTGGGAGATATTATCGAATTGCTTGTCCTCCGCGATCTGCTGAGGAATCAAGTGATTGTGGTAATCAATAATGGGCATCTGCGCCGCAAATTGATGATACAAAGTCTGCGCCGTCTCGGACTGCAACAAGAAATCTTTATCTAAAAACGCTTTCATAGTATTTCGTTTAATCTATTCAGTGGGCAGTGGGCAGTCGGCAGTGGGCAGTAATCAGTCCGGAGGTTTTTAGTCCGGAGGGAATGAGTCCGAAGGTGTTTAGTCCGGAGCTATCATTCACCATTCACCATTTACCATTTCTCCACCACTTACCATTTCATTCACCATTCACCATTTTCTCCTTTATGCTTTGTGCTCTATTCTTTATGCTTTAAATCTCTACTCTCTACTCTCCTATCTCTACTCTCTACTCTATACTCTCCTAAATATACTTCGTCACCCCCTCCACAAACCCAGGAACCGCCGTTAAATCCGTGCCCCATAAATCCGTATTGGATAACACTTTTTTCAAGTCAAAATCTTTCCAAGCCTCGTAGAAATATGGCGCATAGTCGCATTGGATTGGATAGGCCTCCCCGTTGCTATCACCATAGTATTTTCCACCTTCCTCTTTCACTGCGTGCATGAACTGTAAATAAGCCGCGAAGCCCATGCAGAATAGCTCAGGTGCTTTGCCAAATTTTTTGGCATAATTAATCACCAAAGGCACATTACGCATCCGCATTTTCGTCGTGTACTGCACCGTAATGTCGATCAATTTGTGGTTAATGTATGGATTGCGGAAACGATCTAAAACCGAACGTCCGAAGCGATCCGCCACCTTGAAATCCATTTTATAAGGGATGCCCAGCGCTAATTCGCTCAGCATTAAATTCATGATCAATTTGCTTAAATAGCCGTTCGCCATCACATCTTTTACGAGACGGAAACCTAATAAAAAGGACATTCCGCAAAGCAAGGTGTGCGTACCATTCAACAAGCGCAATTTCAATTCGCGGTAGATCTCGATATCTTCGGCAATGATCACCCCTTTATCAGCTGGCGCAAAGGAAAGCACATCCTTTACTTTTTTACCGCCTTGTATTGCCCAAAGGCTATACACCTCTGAAATGATCATCAAGGAATCTTCATAACCTAATTGTGCGCAAATATCCGCGTTTGTCGCCGCATCCGGGCTACCCGGTACGATGCGATCCACTAAGGAATTACAGAAGTGATTCGCTGTTTCTAACCAAGACACGAACTCAGCTGAAAGACCGTGGTCTGCTGCTAATTTCAAGACGATGCCTTTCAACACATCACCGTTGTTGATAATTAATTCGGTAGGAACAATCACCATTCCTGAGGCATCAGATCCTGCGAAATGCGTGAAACGCGCGTGCAAGAACGCCAATAATTTGGCTGGGAAGGAGTTAGGGCAACCGTTTGCAATTGGATCGTTTGCCACGTAGGTGATCCCTACTTCGGTGGTATTCGAAAGGATGATTTGCATCTCCTCGCTTTTCGCACATTCGATGATTTTATCCCAGTCCTTTGACGCTGTGATGGTACGAGAGATGGAAGCGTTGATGATGTTCTCTTCTTTAGCAACCCCATCCTCGATTCCTTTAATGCAATGGGTGTACAATCCATCTTGCTCATCAAAAGCATCAGCACCACCTTTTGAAGTGGACTTAACAACGACTACGCGACCTTTGAAAATTCCTTGGCGGTTCGCTTTGTCGATGTAAAAATCACAAAGTCCACGTTGTAATACTCCGGTCCCAAACTGCAGGACTTTCTCCGGATACGTAAATATCTCCGGCGATGGAACTTGTAAGGCAATAGAAGATTGAAGTTTGCCTGACTCCAGGAATTTTTTCGATAAGCGCATAGTAATTGTAATTTCCTTTAAAAGGCATAAATCCCACCTTTTTACCTGATTTTCAGGCAAAAAAATGGGATTAAATGACCTAAAACGTTTACGCTTCGCCTATGGGGCCGTTATAATTCATCGGGAATTGGAAACCAGCGGCATCTCCTTCTTTCATAATTGGGCCAAAGGCCTCTTCGTACTTCTGAATATTCTCTTGTAGCGCCTGCATTAAGCGGTAAGCGTGGTCCGGAGTCATCACGACTCTCGACTTTACTTTGGCCTTCGGAAGACCGGGTAAAATGCGAATAAAGTCCATGACAAACTCCGATGGGCTATGCGCAATAAGGGCTAAGTTTACGTAATGACCTTCCGCCATCTCTTCAGGAAGTTCGATATTCAATTGATTTTCTTCTGTGGGGTTTTCCATATTTCTTTTCAAGTAAAAAATAAACCCCCGAACTTAAGAAAAGCCGGGGGTCTATTCAAATGAATCTACAAATTAGTTTGCAGCCTCTACTTTTTCTTTCGCCTCAGCGATCTCAGCAGCTTCCTTCTTCGCTTCGATAGCTCTTAGCTCATCTTTCGATGTCACTAAGATGTCTTTGTAGCGACGAAGACCTGTACCTGCTGGAATCAAGTGACCTACGATAACGTTCTCTTTCAAGCCGTCTAACGTATCCACTTTCGCGCGAATCGATGCCTCAGAAAGTACTTTCGTAGTTTCCTGGAACGACGCAGCCGAGATGAATGACTCCGTTCCTAACGACGCTTGCGTGATACCTTGTAAGTTAGAAGAAGAAACGGCTGCTTGCGCATCACGCACCTTCATTAACTTCATATCTCTACGCTTTAACGAAGAGTTCTCATCACGTAAAGCACGAGCAGAAAGAATCATACCTGCCTTGTATTTCTCAGAATCTCCAGCGTCAGTGATTACCTTCTGATCTAAGATCAAGTCGTTCTCGTGACGGAATACGAAACGATCTACGTTTTGACCTTGTAAGAATTGGGTATCACCTGGCTCTAAAATCTGAACTTTTTGCATCATTTGGCGAACGATACACTCGATGTGCTTATCATTGATCTTCACACCTTGTAGACGGTAAACGTCTTGGATTTCGTTCACTAAGTATTCTTGTACCGCTGTAGGTCCTTTGATCTTCAAGATATCTGAAGGGGTAATCGCACCATCAGAAAGTGGAGAACCTGCACGCACGAAGTCATTATTTTGTACTAAGATGAATCGTGTTAAAGGTACTAGGTAACGACGCTCAGTTCCCTCTTTCGGTGTCACGATAATCTCACGATTACCACGCTTAATCACACCGTAAGAAATAACACCATCGATCTCCGTTACAACCGCTGGGTTAGAAGGGTTACGCGCTTCGAATAATTCCGTTACACGTGGAAGACCTCCCGTAATGTCACGTGTTTTACCTGCCGCACGAGGAATCTTAGCGATGATTTGACCCGCTTTGATTTTATCTCCTTCGTCGATCGCTAAACGCGCACCTACTGGAACGTTGTATACTAAATCCTCTTTACCTTTTGATTTTACTAATACGGATGGGTTCTTCGTCTTATCTTTCGATTCAACAATTACCTTCTCACGCATACCTGTTTGCTCATCCGCTTCCTCTTTGTAGGTATTGTTTTCTTCGATTGCCTCGAATTCAATTTTACCTTCAGCCTCAGAAAGGATAACCGCATTGTATGGATCCCAAGCACAGATTTCATCTCCTTTTTTCACCGCTTGGCCTTCCTTAACGCGTAAGAATGAACCATATGGAATGTTAGAAGAGATCAATACTTGTTTGTTCGCTGGGTTCACAATTTGAACCTCACCAGAACGTCCCATCACGATTTCTACTGGATTTCCGTCTGCATCTGTAGAGCTTACAGAACGAACCTCTTCGAAGTTAATTACTCCGTCAAATTTCGCTTTAACGCTCGCATCTAAAGAAACGTTTTGTGCCGTACCACCCACGTGGAACGTACGTAACGTTAACTGAGTACCTGGCTCACCAATCGATTGAGAGGCAATTACACCTACCGCTTCTCCTAGGTTAACCATCGCAGCTGTAGCTAAGTTACGTCCGTAACATTTCGCACACACACCGCTTAACGTCTCACAAGTTAACACCGAACGAATCTCTACTGACTCGATCGCTGTCTCATCAATTTTCGTTGCGATAGCTTCGTTGATTTCATCACCTGAAGCAACGATTAACTCATTCGTGATCGGATCATACACATCGTGAATAGACACACGACCTAAGATACGCTCAGATAATGGCTCGATGATCTCCTCATTATCTTTCAATGGGAATACCTCAATACCACGTAAGGTACCGCAATCTTCTTCGTTCACGATCACGTCTTGCGCTACGTCGTGTAGACGACGAGTCAAGTAACCCGCATCGGCTGTTTTCAAGGCAGTATCTGCCAAACCTTTACGCGCACCGTGAGTAGAGATAAAGTACTCTAATACGTCAAGACCTTCTTTAAAGTTAGAAAGGATTGGGTTTTCGATGATTTCACCAATCGAACCTTGTAAGTTCTTTTGAGGCTTAGCCATCAAACCACGCATACCACCTAGTTGACGAATTTGCTCACGAGAACCACGGGCTCCGGAGTGCATCATCATGTAGATCGCATTAAATCCTTGGTTATCCTCCTCCATCTGCTTCATCAATGTCTCGGTAATTTTCGAGTTCACTTTGGTCCAGATGTCAATAACTGCATTGTAACGCTCGTTATCTGTGATTAAACCCATTAAGTAGTTGTCCCAAACCGCTTGAACATCCTCCTGTGCTTTCTTCACTAATGAAGCTTTTTCTGCAGGAATTTGAACATCGCCAATACCCATCGATAAACCACCGTGGAAGGCTTGTTGGAAACCTAATTCTTTGATATCATCTAAGAATTGTGCTGTACGAGCCATACCACAGATCTTATGAACGTGTGAGATGATTTGTTGCAATTTCTTCTTCGTCAATAACTCATTGATGTAACCTACTTGCTCAGGAACACACAAGTTGAATAATACACGTCCAGCAACAGTTTCCACCATTTCTTGAACCAATGTACCATCTTCCTTACGAACCGTAGCTTTCACCACGATGTTCGCGTGCTTAGACAATTTCTTCTCGTTCAAGGCGATAACAACCTCCTCAAATCCGTAGAAACGAGATCCTTCACCAGCCACTTTGTGATCTGGAGTCGACTTACGTCCTTTGGTTACATAATATAAACCTAACACCATGTCCTGAGATGGTACCGTAATCGGCGCACCATTCGCTGGGTTCAAGATGTTATGAGATGCAAGCATTAATAACGAGGCTTCCAAAATCGCTTCATGTCCTAGTGGAACGTGAACCGCCATCTGGTCACCATCGAAATCGGCGTTAAAGGCCGTACAAGTTAATGGGTGCAATTGGATCGCTTTTCCTTCGATTAATTTCGGTTGGAAAGCTTGGATACCTAAACGGTGAAGGGTAGGAGCACGGTTTAAAAGAACTGGGTGTCCTTTCATTACGTTTTCCAAAATATCCCAAACCACTGGATCCTTACGATCAACAATTTTCTTCGCAGACTTAACCGTCTTCACGATACCACGCTCGATCAACTTACGGATAACAAACGGCTTGAATAATTCTGCCGCCATATCCTTCGGAAGACCACACTCGTGCATTTTCAATTCTGGACCTACCACGATAACCGAACGACCTGAATAATCGACACGCTTACCTAATAAGTTTTGACGGAAACGACCTTGCTTACCTTTCAACATATCAGAAAGAGACTTCAAGGCACGGTTACCTTCAGAACGAACCGCATTTACTTTACGTGAGTTGTCAAATAAGCTATCAACAGCTTCTTGCAACATACGCTTCTCGTTACGTAAGATTACCTCTGGCGCTTTGATCTCGATCAAACGCTTCAAACGGTTGTTACGGATAATCACACGACGGTATAGATCATTTAGATCAGATGTCGCAAAACGACCTCCATCTAATGGCACCAATGGACGCAATTCTGGTGGAATTACTGGAACCATTTTGATGATCATCCACTCTGGACGGTTATCGATACGACCGATCGACTCACGGAACGCTTCTACCACTTTCAAACGCTTCAAGGCTTCAGCCTTACGTTGTTGAGAGGATTCCGTATCCGCAGAGTGACGTAGGTCAGCCGATAAGCTGTCTAATTCGATGCGTGATAATAACATATTTAACGCGTCAGCACCCATTTTCGCGATGAATTTCTGTGGATCTTCATCAGGTAAATGTTGGTTCTCGCGCGGTAACTTATCTAAGATATCTAAGTACTCGTCTTCTGTTAAGAAATCAAGGTATTGGCTACCGATCTTTCCTTCTTCCGCGTACATACCCGGTTGAACTACCACGAAACGCTCGTAATAGATTACTTGGTCTAATTTCTTAGTAGATAAACCTAGCATGTAACCGATTTTGTTCGGTAAGCTACGGAAGTACCAGATGTGTGCTACTGGAACCACTAATTCGATGTGGCCCATACGCTCACGACGTACTTTTTTCTCCGTTACCTCTACACCACAGCGATCGCAAATGATGCCTTTGTAACGTATACGCTTGTATTTACCGCAGTGACACTCCCAGTCCTTCGTAGGACCGAAGATACGCTCGCAAAACAAACCGCCCATTTCGGGTTTGTAGGTACGGTAGTTGATGGTTTCCGGTTGTGTTACCTCGCCATTAGACCCCTCTAAGATGGACTCAGGAGAGGCTAGTGAGATGGTTACTTTTTGGAAATCGCTATTCAGCTTTCTAGTCTTTTTAAATGACATTTTCTATGTATTTTATTGGAAAATGAACTCTTTTAATAGGGCCAAAGCCCAATGGTTTACTCAAGGGTGATTTCAAGGGCTAAACCTCTCAATTCGTGAATCAATACGTTGAATGATTCTGGAATGTTAGGCTTAGGCATGTTTTCACCTTTTACAATAGCTTCGTAAGCTTTTGCGCGACCGATGACATCATCAGACTTCACAGTTAAGATCTCTTGCAAGATATTCGCTGCACCGAAGGCCTCTAATGCCCAAACCTCCATCTCACCAAAACGCTGACCACCAAACTGAGCTTTACCACCCAATGGTTGTTGTGTAATTAATGAGTAAGGTCCGATCGAACGTGCGTGCATCTTATCATCCACTAAGTGACCCAGTTTCAACATATAGATGATACCTACAGTCACCGGTTGATCAAATTTATCACCCGTTAAACCATTGTATAAATACGTACGACCCCAGTCTGGCAAGCCTGCTAACGTTAACTCAGCGGCTACCTCTGCTTCAGTTCCACCGTCGAAAATAGGAGTTGCATAGCGCTTACCTAATTTTTGTCCAGCCCAACCTAATACGGTCTCGTAAATTTGTCCTAAGTTCATACGAGATGGTACCCCTAGTGGATTCAATACGATATCTACTGGTGTTCCATCTTCTAAGAATGGCATATCTTCTTCACGAACGATACGAGCAACTATACCCTTATTACCGTGACGACCCGCCATCTTATCACCCACTTTTAACTTACGCTTCTTAGCTACATAAACCTTCGCTAATTTCACGATACCTGCAGGCAATTCATCACCTACCTCTAACACGAAACGCTCACGCTTAAAGTTTCCAGCGATTTCGTTACGACGAACGTGGAAGCTCTTAATTAACGCTAAGAAAGTCGCGTTAGTCGCTGCATCCGCAGTAGCATCTTCTACGATCAAATCTGAAAGTAAATTCGCTTCTTCAGGAACGGCATACGTTGACTCATCGCGGTATAAGTTTTTATCTGGGAATAATAATTCTTCGATATTTTTCGCTGTGAATTTAACCCCTTTCTCTACGATCACTGTACCAAACTTGTGACGGATACCACCACATGTTTTTCCAGCTAATAAAGCAACGGTCTTTTCGATCATGATTTTACGAACCTCTAATAGGTCTTTACCGTATTGCTTCATAACCAATTTCAATTCAGCCTTCGACTTATCACGTTGATCCTTATCCTTTTTAGGACGAGCGAACAATTTCGTGTCGATAACCACACCTTTTAACGATGGTGGCGCTTTCTTTGAAGCATCTTTCACATCACCTGCTTTGTCTCCAAAGATGGCACGTAATAATTTCTCTTCTGGAGTTGGATCAGACTCTCCTTTTGGTGTAATCTTACCAATTAAGATATCTCCTTCTTTTACCTCAGAACCTACGCGAACAACACCGTTCTCGTCTAGGTTACGAACTGTTTCTTCAGAAACGTTCGGGATTTCAGAAGTTAATTCCTCCTCACCACGTTTCGTATCACGTACCTCTAATTCGAATTCCTCAATGTGGATCGAAGTAAAGATATCGTCACGAACCACTTTTTCAGACATCACGATCGCATCCTCAAAGTTGTAACCTTGCCATGGCATGAACGCCACTTTCATGTTACGACCTAAAGCTAGCTCACCTGCTTGAGTTGCATAACCCTCGCAAAGCGCTTGACCTTTCACCACTTTTTGTCCTTTGAAGACAATCGGCTTTAAGTTGATCGTTGTATCCTGGTTCGTTCTACGGAACTTGATTAATTTGTATTCTTTTGTAGAACCGTGGAAGCTAACTAATTTTTGCTCCTCCGTTTGATCGTAGTTAACTACAATGCGTAAAGCATCAACGTATTCGATTACACCACTTCCTTCAGCAACCACTAAAGTACGTGAGTCAATCGCAACGCGGTGTTCTAAACCTGTACCTACGATAGGTGCTTCTGGACGTAACAATGGCACCGCTTGGCGCTGCATGTTCGATCCCATCAAGGCACGGTTCGCATCATCATGCTCTAAGAAAGGAATCATAGAAGCCGCAACCGAAACAATTTGGTTAGGCGCTACGTCCATATATTGTGCATCCGCTGGATTCACTAATGGGAAGTCTCCTTCAAAACGTGCCTTCACACGCTCAGATAAGAATTTACCCGTTTTGTCAATCTGTGCATTCGCTTGAACGATGTTCTTGCCATCTTCTTCTTCAGCCGTTAAATACGAAACAGTCGTAGACGTATCCACTTTACCTGATTCGATTAGACGGTAAGGAGTTTCGATGAAGCCCATTCCGTTTACTTTCGCGTGAACGCAAAGAGAAGAAATCAAACCAATGTTTGGTCCCTCTGGCGTTTCAATCGTACAAAGACGACCGTAGTGCGTGTAGTGAACGTCACGAACCTCGAAACCAGCTCTTTCACGAGAAAGGCCGCCTGGCCCTAGGGCAGACATACGACGCTTGTGCGTGATCTCAGCTAATGGATTCGTTTGATCCATAAATTGAGATAGCTGATTTGTTCCAAAGAACGAGTTAATCACAGACGATAACGTACGAGCATTAATCAAGTCAACTGGCTTAAAGTCCTCGTTATCACGAACGTTCATACGTTCTTTGATCGTACGAGCCATACGTGCAAGACCTACACCGAACTGAGCATATAATTGCTCACCCACAGTACGTACACGACGGTTAGACAAGTGGTCAATATCATCGACAACCGCGCGAGAGTTGATCAAACCGATCAAGTACTTCACGATAGAGATGATATCTTCTTTTGTCAATACCTTAATATCCATTGGGATATCATGGCCTAATTTTTTATTGATACGGTAACGACCTACTTCGCCTAAATCATAACGCTTGTCTGAGAAGAACAAGTTTTGGATGATATCGCGCGCCGTTTGCTCATCTGGAGCATCCGTGTTACGTAATTGCTTGTAGATAACTTCTACCGCCTCTTTCTCCGAGTTCGAAGTATCTTTTTGTAATGTATTGTAGATGATATTGTAATCAGTTACGTTCGCATCATCTTTGTGCAAGATGATCGTGCTAGAACCTGATTCCAAAATCGTCTCGATCTCGTTCTCTGTAATAACCGTATCACGCTCGATCAAGATTTCGTTACGGTCGATAGAAACTACCTCACCTGTATCTTCATCTACGAAGTCTTCCTGCCACGTTTTCAAAACTCTCGCAGCTAAACGACGTCCTACCGTAGACTTCAAAGTTTTCTTGTCTACCTTTAATTCTTCAGCTAGGCCAAATAAATCAAGAATATCCTTGTCATTTCCGTAACCAATCGCACGAAGCAATACAGTCACTGGGAATTTCTTTTTACGGTCGATGTACGCATACATCACATTGTTAACGTCCGTTGCAAATTCAATCCAAGAACCCTTGAATGGAATGATACGAGCCGAATACAATTTAGTTCCATTTGTATGCTTCGATTGCGCGAAGAATACACCTGGCGAACGGTGCAACTGAGAAACGATGACACGCTCAGCTCCGTTGATCACGAATGATCCACGTTCTGTCATGTACGGAATGTTTCCTAAGAATACTTCCTGTTCGATGGTTTGGAAATCCTCGTTGTCTGTATCATTACAGATCAAGCGTAATTTCGCTTTTAAAGGTACTGAATACGTCAAACCGCGGTCGATACACTCATCTACCGAATATTTCGGCGGATCTACAGAGTAGTCAACGAACGATAAAACGAAGTTTTCCCGCGAATCCGCGATAGGAAAATTCTCAGCAAACACTTTAAATAAACCTTCGTCAGTACGATTCTCAGCAGCTGTTTCTAGCTGGAAAAAATCCTGAAAGGATTTGATTTGGATATCCAGAAAATCTGGATAATCGATCACAGACTGCGTTTTTGCAAAGCTGTGTCTTCCGGTGGCAGTGATGTTACTCAAGGCTTTATACGTTTTAAATTAAATGAATATGGGCCCTTAGGGCACAATTTAAAGCTGAAATGCCTCGTAGATGAAAAAATGATTCCCCTTTGCGCTTCCCCTACGATAAAGGAATTGTGTTTCAGAAATCATTTCTTTTTGGATAGGCCCGAAGGCTTGTACCCTAAAATAGCCTGCAAAGGTACTGATAATTTTTTAGGATACAAGGGGGTTGTGAGATTTTTGTTTGAGATTGCTCATAAGTAAAGAATAAAGCATAGAGCACAAAGAATAAAGTTGGAATCGCCACAGGCGATGCCTTTATGAATTGATGTGGTCTACTTTTCTATAACAACGAAAATGGGGCTTCAGCCTCATTTTTAACCAACTTTATTCTTTGTGCTTTATTCTTTATGCTTTAAAATCATCCACTAATGAAAAATAAGATCCATTATTACCTCCGCTTCATCCTCGCCTACACCCATGATGAGATCAAAGGGATTATAGTTCTCTTTTTTATGATGGGAATCTATGTACTCTATTATATAGTAAGCGAGTATTATAAGAAGGAGCAGGAAAGGTTAGAATTTAATCCGGTGGTTTGGGAGGCGAATTATCAGGAGATTAAGCCAAAGGTGTTTGCGCCTCGGAAATTCGAAAAAAATAAAAGCGCTTGGGTAGCATATAAATTAGATGTAAAAAAGCTTCCTAAAAAACAGGCAGCCATCGACATCAATACCGCGGATTCAACAGCTTGGGTGGCGCTGAATGGGATAGGGCCAGGGTTTGCAAAAAGGATTATTACGTATAGGGAGAAATTGGGAGGGTTTTACAAAGTAGATCAATTGAAGGAGGTGTATGGCTTGGACTCGGTTTGGGTAAAAGAAAATAAGGCTTTGTTAAAGGTGGGTGCCGGGGTGTATCGGTTTCTGAAGATTAACCAGGTAGAGTGGAAAGATTTCAGGCATCCGTATTTGCCTTATGGACAGTCGAAAGTGGTTTTGGCCTACAGAAAACAACATGGTCCAATAACTGATTTCGACGTGTTGCAAAAAATGCAATTGTTGGATCAAGTGGCGTGGAGGCGATTGAAGCCCTACCTGAGCTTTGTGGTTCTTGATAATAAGTAGAAAACACGTAATTTAGCATCCTATTTAATACACATCAACGAAACAATATGTCCTCAGGAGTTTTTCAAGTCCCTACACCTGTGAATGAACCTATTTTACAATATGGTGCAAATTCAGCGGAGAGATCTAAGTTAAAGCAAGCCCTTTCGGATTTGCGGAATCAACAAATTGACGTGCAGATGCGCATTGCAGGTCGTTCTGTGAAGGGTGCCAAAAAAGTCGCCATGACTTGCCCCCATGATCACCAACACGTGTTAGGTCACTATTATGAAGGAGGAAAAGCGGAAGTGGCTCAGGCGATTGACGCGGCTCTAGCAGCTAGATCTGCTTGGGCATCGATGCCTTGGGAAGATCGCGCGGCGATCTTTTTGAAAGCGGCAGATCTTTCGGCGACTAAATATAGAATGCAATTGAATGCACGCACGATGTTAGGTCAATCGAAGAATGCCTACCAGGCGGAAATCGATGCGGCTTGTGAGTGGATTGATTTCTTACGTTTTAACGTGCACTACGCACAACAGATTTATAGTGAACAACCGATTTCGTCGCCTGGCGTTTGGAACCGTTTGGAATACCGTCCTTTAGAGGGCTTCGTTTACGCATTGACTCCCTTTAACTTCACGGCAATCGCGGGTAATTTACCGGCGGCACCAGCCTTGATGGGGAATACGGTCGTTTGGAAGCCATCGCCTACGCAAGTGTATTCGGCGGGATTATTGATGGAGATTTTAGAGGAGGCAGGTTTGCCGGCTGGCGTGATCAACTTGGTGTTAGCGGATGGCCCGGAAGCGGGGGAGGTTGTTTTCTCTCACCGGGATTTTGCTGGGATTCACTTTACGGGATCGACAGGCGTGTTCCAGACGATTTGGAAGAATATAGGCCAAAACATCGCCAACTACAAGTCTTATCCACGTATCGTTGGTGAAACGGGCGGCAAGGACTTCGTCGTTG
Organism: Aquirufa sp. HETE-40SA; assembly: GCF_054558635.1. Classification (NCBI taxonomy): domain Bacteria; kingdom Pseudomonadati; phylum Bacteroidota; class Cytophagia; order Cytophagales; family Flectobacillaceae; genus Aquirufa; species Aquirufa sp. HETE-40SA. Next base: position 3,317 of record NZ_JBPXKN010000004.1, on the reverse strand, counting down.
CTCATTCCTCGGCAGATGCGAAAGCTTTAACTACCGGTTTAATCCGTGGTGCCTTCGAATACCAAGGCCAAAAATGTTCCGCAGCCTCTCGCGCCTACATCCCTGCTTCTTTATGGCCAGCGGTAGAAACCCAATTGAAGGCAGATTTAGCTGCCATCAAAATGGGCGGAACGGAAGATTTTGAAAATTTCGTGAACGCGGTCATCGACGCCAAAGCTTTCGCGAAAATCACTTCTTATATAAGTGAAGCGAAAAAGTCCCCAGAAGTAACCGTCATTTCAGGCGGAAACTTCGACGACTCGAAAGGTTATTTCGTAGAGCCTACGGTCTTATTAACGACGAATCCGACGTATCGCTCGATGGTGGAGGAAATCTTTGGCCCGGTATTAACGATCTACTTATATAATGATGCAGATTGGAAAGAAACTTTAGCCTTAGTAGATTCGACTTCAGCGTATGCCTTAACAGGTGCGATTTTCGCGCAAGACAAATATGCGATGCTGGAAGCGATGAAAGTGCTAGAAAATGCGGCAGGTAATTTATACTTAAATGACAAGTGCACGGGTGCCGTGGTGGGCCAACAGCCTTTTGGTGGTGCGCGTGCCTCTGGAACGAATGATAAAGCGGGTTCTTATTTAAATTTATTGCGTTGGGTTTCGCCGCGTACGGTGAAAGAAGTCTTCGTTTCGCCTACGGATTTTCGTTACCCGTTCTTAGAAAAGTAATTGGATGGTGTAGACTATAAATTGGGTTTGCCGTTTAGTTAATACATTTTGATTAATAATAGCAAAATGGCAATAGGGGTCAAATTGATTACTAAGGACTTGAAATAATTTATATCAAAATGTAATTTTATTTCAATGATTAAAATAAGGTAAAAGAGTCCCCAACAAAGGTTACCAATTTGCTTTAGATCATTAAAAGTATACTCGTGGAAAATATGTAGATCTTCTACACTTTGACCACTTATATCTCCTGAATTTTCCACAAAATCCGTAAGCAACAAAAGGTAAGAGAACGAGAATAGTAAAACAGGAATAAAGGCATTGCTGATTATCTTAGTTAAAGATCCTTTTTGTATTTTTATTTCTAGATAGTCAAAAATGATGCTTGTCGTAGCATAAACAAATACAAAAATTAACAGAGGCGAAAGTGCGGAAGAATAGTTGTTTATCTCAAATACAAACAGTTGAAACGAGTTGAATTTTCCAGAGATGCTTTCTTGCAAGATAGCTGCCTCCTTTGATATCAAATAAAAGTTTATTGATAAACAGGATAGTACGAAAGCAGAAAATAGTCTAGATAGCTGACACATATGACTCGATGAACGCAGAAATTATAATAATTACATATCCTGAGATGAATAAAAGGCAAAAAAGTAAATAGTCAAATTTTGGCCTTGTTTTTAAAAAATAATGATGGGTAATATAGTTTGTTAAGTAAAATCCAAGCGTGGAGGCTAGAATAAATCCTCCTATTTCAATAGAATGGGGGAGTAATCGGGGAAGAAAATCTGCCGGACTTTTTGAGAATCGATTGAGTGTAACAAGAAGATAGCCTAACACAAAGCCATTATAAAACGTAATGATGGCGGTAAATAACCCTAAGGTCAAAAAGCCTGATACGCTTGCAAAAAACACTGAGGTGTTATTTTTAAGAATCTCAAGAAATAAATCCTTGCTTGATTTATTGGAACTGCTTGCAAAATCCACAGAAAGCGAATTGATTTTTATGGTTAAAAAATTATTCCTTAACAATACGGCAGTTATGAAACCGATGATATAGATGGATATAGTTAATAGAATAATTTTTTTCATCTAAATTGTGGGGCCTAGCTACTAAATTTCGTTGTTTTGTAGGTATAAAATGCTATTCCAATTACGGCCAAAATACCACCAATCATAGCCGTTGTAATCATAATAGACAAACTATTAACTATATTAAAACTAATTTCAGCTGGAATGACGGTTGAGCAAAATCCAATAAAAAATGCCCAATTGAAGGAGATAGTTTCATTTGGATGAAGTGTAGCATTACATGATTTGCAGGTAATAGTATAATTTTTTTGCAGCCTGAAAAGCTCTTTTATAGAGATATTAGCCTGACATTTATCACAAGAAAATGAAGATTTATATCGCATGATTAGATAAGATTTTTAATATGTGAAAATTAGTAATGGGAGCACAAATTGAACTCCCATTACTAATTAGAATCCAGCAGCAATTCCTGCAACTACTCCTGCGACTGGAGTCCCGACAGAACCAACAGCAAAGCCCCAAGCTGCTGCGTCCATTATTCCTATCGCCCCAACAGCTGTAGTAGCACCAGCAGATGCACCGTGTTTACTCATAACATGTGTTATGGCCAGCCAAACTTTGCCTGATTTTTGTTCGGCAGAATTGGTAAGAACAACAAATGCGAAGCAAACTGACAATAATGCAAAACTTGTTTTTAAAAATTTCATTTGTGGATATTTAAAATTTTACCCCTACTCTTATAATTGGTTTTTCGGGTTTCACCATACGCTAAGTATGGGACAAAGTTTTCGAAAACGATCGGCTGACACAATAGGATAAATAGTACTATTTTAGTCCTATATATATCATTTATTTCAAGTCCCTATTCTGCCTGTTTTGGACTAAACTCAAATTCAAATACGAATTTTCGAAATTCCGTTTTGCCTCGAGCCCCTACCTTAAGTAGGATATTTTCTCTGTGCTTTTTTACGGTAAAATAAGAAAGTCCTAGTTTTGTGGCCATTTCTTTAGTGGAGTAGCCCCTTCTAATTAACTGGACGATTTCTATTTCTCTATAAGTTAAATGTGAAATGGGGATTAGTGGGCTTGGTCTCATATCGGGCAAAATTCAAACGATGGATAATTATTGACTCATTGTAAGAACAGATACGAATTGGTGAATGTATTTAATAAATCAGGATTGTCGACAGGAATAACTGATAATTTAAAATTTTATAAATAAATATGGTTTATTCTTTACTTGATAATCAGATGTTTATAAGTTAGGCCAAAAAAAGTTTCTAGCCCAGACTTGCGTTTAAAAAATTAATCCTACATCTTTGCACTCCCAATCGCTAGGAACATACGGTTTCTAGAGCAAGACTGAGAGTAGATCAGGTGATTAAGTTCACGACAGAGCGGGTTGCTTTGGAAGATTTATATCGAGGTACAAGAGTTCTTTGACGTGTTGATAGAAATAAAGAAGAGATGCTGTGTTTAAATCACAGTGTCGAAATAGTAGCATTCAAGACAAGGATAATGACAATTTTCTTATTAAAATAAGAGCAGTCAAACATCCAA
>NZ_JBPXKN010000003.1:0-499790 GCF_054558635.1 Aquirufa sp. HETE-40SA | reverse complement strand
CTTCACGTAATGCCATCAAACCTGGCATTTCTGCTTCTGCTAATTGAATTTCTTTGCGACCCCAGTCTGCTAATGCAATGTCTTTTACTTTAAATGGTACATATGTACCTGGTTGTGATGCCATTGTGTGTGTTTTTTCCTGATTATAAATTGAATGCCGTTTTAACCGCATCTACGTAGTCTAATTTCTCCCAAGTGAATAATTCCACTTCTTTGCTTACTTTTTGGCCGTTAGGACCAGTGAAGTGTTTTGTAACGATCTCGTTCTTACGTCCCATGTGACCATAAGCCGCAGTCTCCGAATAAATCGGGTTACGTAATTTCAAACGTTGCTCGATGAAGTATGGACGCATATCGAAGATAGCCTCTACTTTACGGGCGATTTCGCCGTCTGTCATATCAACTTTCGCTGTTCCGTAGGTATCTATGAACAAACCGCAAGGTTTAGCTACACCAATCGCGTAAGAAACTTGCACTAATACTTGGCCACATAAACCAGCAGCTACTAAGTTTTTCGCGATGTGACGCGTTGCATAGGCAGCAGAACGGTCTACTTTGGACGGATCCTTACCAGAGAATGCACCACCACCGTGAGCACCTTTTCCACCGTAGGTATCTACGATGATCTTGCGGCCTGTTAAACCGGTATCTCCGTGTGGACCACCGATCACGAACTTACCTGTTGGGTTAATGTGGTAGGTGATCGCATCGTTGAATAAAGCTTGCAATTCAGGCTTTAATTTAGCCTTAACGCGAGGGATTACAATCTCAACGATGTCCTTGTTGATTTTCGCTAGCATCTCAGCTTCTGACGCGAAATCATCGTGCTGTGTCGAAACAACGATCGTATCGATGCGTTGAGGTACGTGATTATCACTGTATTCGATCGTAACCTGAGATTTTGCATCAGGGCGAAGGTATCCGATTAACGATGGTTCGTTATTGCGGATAGCTGAAAGTTCTTGTAAGATTTTGTGGGCTAAGTCTAAGGCCAAAGGCATGTAGTTGTCAGTCTCCTTCGTAGCGAAACCGAACATCATTCCTTGGTCACCTGCACCTTGCTCTTCTGGATTTTTGCGATCAACTCCTTGGTTGATATCGGCTGATTGCTCGTGAATCGCTGATAAAATACCGCAAGAGTTCGCTTCAAACATATATTCTGATTTCGTATAACCAATCTTGCGAATTACTTCACGTGTGATGGCTTGCACGTCTAAATACGTTGTTGTGTTCACCTCTCCAGCTAACACGACTTGACCTGTGGTTACAAGTGTTTCGCAAGCTACTTTAGAAGTGGGGTCAAAGGCCATAAAATGGTCAATTAACGCATCAGAGATTTGATCAGCTACTTTATCTGGGTGTCCTTCAGAAACCGATTCAGAGGTGAATAGATAAGCCATAAATTTTATGAAATTTTAATTATTTCCCAAAAACTCTTCCATAGTCGCATGCCCATTAGCACTAATTCCTTTTCGTTGAACAACATTCAAAAACGTCATACATAATATTTTTATATCTAATAAGAATGAAACCTTTTCAACATATTCTACATCTAGCTTAAATTTCTCCTCCCAACTTAGAGCATTGCGACCGTTTACTTGAGCCCATCCAGTAATACCTGGCCTCACATTGTGTCTACGAGTTTGTTCTGGTGTGTAACGAGTTAAGTATTGAGTTAATAACGGCCTCGGTCCGACTAAACTCATATCACCTTTTACTACATTTATCAATTGAAGTAATTCATCAAACGATAACGCTCTTATTACTTTACCTATCTGTGTGAGTCTAACTTCATCTGGCATTAAATTCCCATGAACGTCTTTCCCATCATGCATTGTCTTAAACTTAAATATGGTAAAAGGCACGCTTAGAAACCCTGGTCTTACTTGAAAAAACAAAGCATCTCCTTTATTGACAACTAGAAGTAAGACGAAACATATTATAATTATAGGCGAAAATATGAACAACAAAACCAATGCTGCTATAAAATCTAATATCCTTTTAAAATAACTCTTATACATTAGCTATTTCGATATTTAGCAAAAATATGATCTAAACTTTCAAAGATTCTATCAAACTGTTCTTCAGTCAAATTTGAACCACTTGGTAAGCATAAACCATCTTCAAACAACTTGTTTGAAACTCCATTTAGGTAAGACTTACAATCTGCAAAAATTGGCTGCTGATGCATTGGTTTCCAAAGTGGCCTTGATTCAATATTCTTTTCTTCTAATACAAGTCTTACAATTTCACGTGTCAATCCATTATTTAATGCAGGATCTACTAAAATACAAGTTAACCAACGATTAGAGTAATATCCTGAAGGGGCTTCTTGAAATTTGATTGTAAATCCAGTGCTATTATGCTTCGAAAAATACTTTTTATATCTCTCGAAATTGTTTCTCCTTGCTTCAACTCGATCATTTAACACTTCTAGTTGCCCTCTCCCGATTCCAGCTAACACATTCGACATTCTGTAATTATAACCAATATGAGAATGCTGGTAATGAGGAGCTGAGTCTCTTGCTTGAGTAGCAAGGAAACGAGCCTTTTGAATCATTTCTGCATTTTCAGATAATAATGCTCCACCACCTGATGTTGTAATAATTTTATTCCCATTGAAACTTAACACACCAAAATCACCAAAGCTTCCACAAGGTTTATTATCTATATTAGAGCCTAATGCCTCTGCAGCATCTTCAATTACAGGAACCTCATACTCATTTGCAATTGAAAGTATTTCTTCCATTTTCGCAGGCATCCCATATAAATGAACAGCAATGATGGCCTTTGGCATTTTCCCATTCTGTTTAGCTTCTTCCAATGAAGTCCTTAACAATACAGGATCAATATTCCATGTATCAATTTCGGAATCAATAAAAATAGGGATGGCACCTTGATATGCAATTGGATTAGCTGAGGCAGAAAAAGTAATTGATTGACAAAAAACTGTATCGCCAGCTTTTACACCCAATAGAATCAATGCTAAATGTAAAGCTGAAGTTCCTGATGATAACGCTGCAGCATAACTAGACATTGTTTGAACTTGAAGTCCTTGTTCAAAAGCATTTACATGTGGTCCAAGAGGAGCAATCCAATTGGTTTGGAATGCTTCATTTACATACTTAAGTTCATTTGTAGCTATATGTGGTGAAGAAAGCCAAATTTTAGAATTCATATCAGCTATTAATTAACTTTAATTACTCTTCCAGGATTACCAACAACAGTGACATTGTCCGGAATATCATTTATAATAACTGATCCTGCTCCTACAGTTACATTTTCACCTATTTTAATTCCTTGAATAACAATTGCCCCAGCACCTATCCACGTGCCAGACCCAATAATGACGTTGCCACAAAGTGTTGCATTAGGTGAAATATGAACATGTTTTCCCAAAACACAATCATGATCAACTATCGATCCAGTATTTAATATACAATGCTCTTTAATTACTACACCACAATTAATTATGACACCAGCTTGTATTACAGTTCCTAAACCAATTTTAGAATTAATGGAAATAATTGAATTAGGGTGATATAAAGAAATATAGCTTCCTTTAGAATACTGCTTAGAAATAAATTGTCTTACCTTGTTTGACCCTATTCCTATTATTAATTTGTGATTTTTTGGAATTAGTTTCTGCCTTTTTAGAACTTCAACGTTATTAATTTTTTTAGAAATATAGTCATCCCAAAAAACAAATTTGTAACCATTAAGTTTAGCCAAATATGATAAAACAATAGCATGTTGACCTGCGCCGATAATAATTAAGGTATGAATCAAGGAGTCGAAATTTATACAATTTATTATGATAACTTATTAAAATTATTTATCATATTTAGTTATAATTTTAAAGTATTTATTCGCAAGATTATGAAGTGAAAAGGATTGCGCATATTTAAGACAGTTAAAAGATTGCCTTTTATGCAGTTCGTCATCTTTGATATAGTCAATGAATTTTCGAACATCTATTATATCTAATACAGGAGGTAAAACGTATCCAAGATTATTTTCTTGAATAAGTTTTTTTTGCCAACCACCGTAATTTATTAAAATTGGTCTGCCAGATGCTAGTGTATCGAAAAACTTATTAGCAGAATTTTTCCACAATTCTGGTATGTTACAAACAAAAGAACTACCCATTTGACAAGAATTATAAATAGAAGGTAATTCAGACTTTGAAACTTCACCATTAAAAATGATAATTTTATCTAGTAATCCTAACAATTTAGCTTGCTTTTCTAACTTTTCTCTAACTTTTCCATCACCAAAAATGTGAAATTTTACATTAGAATCTAAATCATTTATCATTAAACCTAAATCTAATAAATAATTTAAACCATTAACTTCCCCTATTGTTCCACAATAAACTATATTGAAATATCCATTACTGTTATTTAAATCAAAACTTTCAATAACATTTTGAAATCTATTTATTTCAGAGATATTTTCAATAACATTAACAGATTTATTAGTCAAAAAATCGTAATCCTTAACTATCGAACATTTCATATCTTCTGATAAGCAAACAATATCATTTGAATAATAATAAGTAAATCGTTCGAAGAGTTTTATTAAATAAATAAAAAATTTATTCTTAATAACCCCTATTGAAACTACAGCTTCAGGCCATAAATCTCTTATTTCAAAAATATATGGAATCCCAAAAAAAAATTTGTTAAGAATTGCAGGAAAAGCAACAGTTAAAGGCGTACTTGAGGCTAAAACTACGTTTGCTCTTAATTTTAAAACCCTAAAAGATGAAAATATTAAAAAATTTAAAAAAATTAAAATTCTCCTTACAAAAGAAAATTTATTATTGTAAGGCAAATAATGGTAATGTATTTCAATGCCCTCATAGTTTTCAATCACCCAGCTTTTCTTACTGTGTATAATATTATTACTAGTCGTAATAATAATAACTTTCCATCCAAATTCAATGAATTTTTTAGCAAAATCATAAGATCTCGTTCCTCCGCATTCAAAAGGTAATTTAAAATATTGATGTATATATAAGATTGTCATTTAAAATACATTCTGCGTGAAACCATGAATAGAATAAATATCATTTGAAAAAACACCCCCAAAGAAAAATATCCTCCAAAAACAAAATAGAAACATAATGTAGCCACTAAATACATTATAGCAGTTCTCAACATTAATGTCGCTCTAACTGTAAAAAAATCAATTAAATAAAAATAAAAAGAGTTAACAAATCCTACAAATACAATCCCTAAAACTCCAAAATTTCTCCAAATATCACCAATTAAAGTAACAGGAGCAACAAAAATAGAAGAATCTTCAAAAGTACCAACATATGATTTACCAAATAAAAACCCTAGCCTTGAGTATTCTAAGTATAGTTTATTCGAATCAATAGGGAATAAAGAAAATGAAAGTTTTAATGTTAAATTTGTTGGAGAAAAATAAGCACGATTAATCATAAAATCTAAGCCCGAATTAAAAATTTGTTCAAAACTAAAACCGAACTTATTGTACTGAATATACGTCATAGCTCCACCTAAAATTGGGAATACCAAAGCAAAAATTATCACTTTAAATAAATAGGAATTAAAGTTGACAGAAAAAGAATAATTATAAAAAAAAACAAGCAACAATAACATAAGTACAGGTGCCCTATCAAGGGTTTGTACAGTTGCTACTATTAAAATGAAAGTAGAAAGATTAAGTAATATTGAATTATTTAAATTATTAGTTTTTTTTAAAACTAAAAGATATACAACAATATAGGGCAAAATATTGCGTCTTATAATTTGTATAAACAAATCGGTAAATTTACTACCTTCATCCCATCCCATTGTCCTAAATTCAGCAGAATTTATCTCTGAACCTAAACTAGTAAGCTTACTAAACCCCATACCAAAAATAAATTCACGCCCTACCAGAAATCCCGATAATATAACAAAAAACCAAAAAAAAAAAAATTGTTTCTTTTTGACAATTATACTATTTTTTGAAACGTATTTATTTTTTAAGAAAATAAAATTGTGCGATTTCCATATTAAAGAATCCTTGGTAATAATTTTTAAAAAATTATACCCACTGACGAATACGATAAAATACAATAATGATAAAAAAAAATTCAATTTTACAGCGTTGGAGTATACATCATCACTTACACTTAGATATAATTCATCATTTTCTTTCCCAGATAAAAAATAAAAAATAGCAGGAGCAAGTATGAATATTACATAGACATATACTTTAATGTTAAATGCGCTTAATGTTCTGTATATCATTAACTTAATTTAGATATAGCAATTAATTTTTCATTTTTAAACTCAATATCCTCCTCTAAATACATGCCCTCTCCCCATTCATTCCATGCATTGATTAATAATAATTTTTCGCCGTCAAAATCATGGCTCGATAAAATTAAATTATTCATGCCATCAACCATTATTTCGATAGAATATCCTATAATAACTTTTGCTCTATTTTTATATCTCGGAGTGTTATCAAAATCTACAAAACCATAAGGAATTACTGGTATCTGAGATATTTCCTTTGCTAATTCATATTGAGAGAGTACGATTTGCCACAATTTACTACAATCATAAAATTTACACTTATTAAAAAACTTATCATAGATAGTATATAATATTTTTTTTATAACAATTGGAACTAAATTATGAATAATTGTAGAAATACTAAATTTGTTAAGCCCTTTCTTAATCGTATCTTTCATGGCATTAACTGGCTGTGATAAACTTAACGAATCAAACAGATAATATAAATTAGAATCCAAATTTCCATTTGTAACAATTGCTGAAATATGAATTTCTATAGAATGATTTTCAAAAAAATAATTTCTAAGATTGTTTATAAATTTGACAAGATTCGGAATATTCAGTGGTAAATAAATATGATATAATACCTTATTACCAATTTTAATGTATCTTTTATCAGTAAAATGCTTTGCTAGATATTCAAAGTAAATTTCTTGTTCCTTTAAAGAAGATTCATATTCTTGACTGATTAAAATGTCAAATGCTCCCATTCGATTAGTCCAAGATCTAGTCCATGGATGATTAGCCCAACACAAAGAATAACTGAAATCTAAATTATCATTTTCTAACAAAAAATTTAAAGGCTGAGATAATGGTGACTTACCCAAATACCAGTAATTATAAATTATGAATCCATCAATACCATTTTCTTTAGCTAATTTAAATTGTTTACGAAAAGTTTCTCCATCATCCATAAGGTCATAGTAACCATGAAAAGGAATCCGTGGCTGTCGATGATTAACAAATAATTTTTTAGCTGATTTAACATTATCCCATTCTGTAAAACCATCTCCCCACCATTTATTATTAAATGGATCATTATGAAATTGAGGTAAATAAAATGCGTATTTCTTAACTTTCATATCAATTTTTATAAACTGTAAACGCTTTTACTTCGCAATTTACAACTACTGAACCAGCAGCAATTATACATCCCTCTCTCAGAATACTATTTGCTAAAATAATTGCACCTTCGCCAATCCAAACATTATTTTCAATCAAAATTGGCCCTTTAGAAATTAATGCTCTATTTTTGGGAGAAACATCTTTGTATTGATACAGAACCTTGCCTCCATAACCATGATCATGGTCTATAATTAAAACTTTACTACCAACTAAAACATTATCACCTATTATAATCTGATTTATAACACCAATGTGCAAATGATCACCAAAACTAGTATTAAAACCAATAATCAACTTTGGAATATTTGATTTAGAATAAAAACATTCAATTCTAGCAAAAGACCCAATATTCACTTCATTATTAATTAAAATACTTTTAGTATTAATAAAACGAGCACCTCTTCCCAGATATACAAATAATCCAGAATCCTTATGGAAGGAAAAAAATAATGTATAAATAAACCCTCGGAATCTCCTTAAAAACGATTCCTTTATTCTTAAAATAAGATTGAAAAGACTTTCACCAGATAAATCTCTATTAAATATATTATTCATTCAGTTTTAATAATTTAATGATATTTTTATTATAAATGTAGTAAGCCCAAGGAAATCCGATAAAAACAGTATTAAAAAAATATGTAAAAACTAACCCGTCCAAACCATACTTATTCCCAAAAGCATAGAATCCCAAAACCATAATTATTGCTCCAAATATTGAATTTAATAAAAATGCTTCAATTTTAAATGTTCTTAATATTTGTGCCCAAAAGAAAATTAAAACATTACAAAGACCTATAAAAGAAAATAAAAATAAATATTTAACACTTAACATACGTTCAATAATATTATAGTTAAAATGTTCTAAAATATTATAAAAAATGATTAAGATAAGTGCTAAACTAAAATAAACAAATATCAAAAGTAACTTGATTTTTTTAATTTTATACTTAAATTTTGTGAACTCTCTATTTGAAATATAACTAGAAAACAAAAAAGTATATGGGCTAGCTAAACTCATGGTTAATGTAGTAATTCCAGAAAAGATAGAGATTGTAAAACCTAATTGACCAGCAACAATCGGGCCTTCGATTGCGAAAGCCAAGGGAGTAAATAATTGAAATATAAAATATCCTGAAATCCAGCTTAATGCAATTCGCCACTGGATTGGGAATAATTCATTCCAATAACTAAAATTACTTTTTTCGTATTTTTTTAACAAATTAAATAACTCACTTAAATAACCAAATTTATATAGCAAAATAATGATAATAATATTTGAAATAAAACTAGCAATACTCAAAGAGTAAAGTTTAAAGTTGTTGATTATCAAAATGAAAAATAAAAAATAAAAAATTAACTGATAATATAATCTTAATTTATTTACTTTTAAAACATACCCTAATCCTTCAATAAAATTCAATATACCCGATAAAAAAAGATTTAGTGATGAAGAAATTCCTAATGAAACAATAATAAAATTTATATCGGCTATATCCCTACTATTATGAAATTTATTAAAATAATTTATTCCACCAAAAATAAAAATAAATAAAAATAGGATTGAAAAAAATGAAAATATGTTTATTGTGATTTTAAAAATAGAGCTAATCCTTGTTAACTCATGAATCGATTTTATATTAAATATATTTTCAACTTTTGAACGTTCATGAGCAACAAACCTTAAAATTATTGGGCCTATACCTAATTCAAAAAAAATTTGAATGCCAATGATACTTATTAATGTATAATAATATCCTTGTTCAGTTTTTGAAAAGAATAATGTTATTATAAATAGGGATGATAAATTTAAAATCCCCTGGATTCCCCTAGATAAAAAATTTATTACACTTGGATTATTTAAAATTTGCTTTATCAATGGAATTATATATTGTAATAATGAATTTATAAATTGTTAATGCAGGAATAAATAATATTAGTTTTGCATAAAAAACAAAGAGAACAATTCTATAATGTTTAGTATGTCGATACAAAGATGAGTGAATATTATTAAATTGAAAGGTAAAATTCTCATTGAGAATCATTCTACAATACCAAATAAAAAGAAATTTATTTACTATTTTATATATTAAATTTAACTTAACTACATATTTCACGGTATGTTCTAAGTCATTCTTATTTATTATGTACAAAATGTTTTTTAAAAACACTTCGATTAAATCGTAACCGCCTTTTGAAGGAACTGGTATTGTTTTAAATATACATTCATTAATTACAATTATATTTTTTTTTAAATCTATGAGTCTGAGTAATACATCAAACTGTATTAGTTTTAAATGTGAGCTCCTACTAAAATCACTTAATTTCGAAAAGTCACTTTTCCAAATTCCAAATGAACCAATCCATGTGCCACTATAATATGTGTATTTTATAAAATCATTTATACTATTTATTTCCCTTTCTTTAATCTTTGAATAATTATTTGAAAAAAATAGAATATTATCTTTATTATTAAAATCTTTAATATAATTTAATAAAATCCTTAATGAATTATAATTGTGAGTTAATGTATCATTATTTAGTTTTAGAAAAGTACCATTACCATAACTAAGAACTTTTTCAAAATTTTTATCAACTAAATCAATTTTATTTTTATAATATCTTATTTTTTGGGGAAAGGATTCGATAAATTTCATGCATACTAATTCAGTTTCATCTTCAGAAGCATTATCTGAGATAACTATCTCAATTTCATTCGTTTCTATAAAAATTTTTTGAATTACTATAGAATTTAAAGTTTTATTCAAAAAATTACTTCTGTTTCTAGTTGGTATGCAAATTGACAAAAGTATTTCAGACATATTTATATTTATTCTGTTAGGAGTTTTCTATTATTAGACATTTTTTTATATGAAACCAAAAACATGTTAAATCCCACGATCATAAATAATCTTCTTCAACGATTCTACTTTTGCATAAGGAGAATCAATATGATCTATAAGAATTTTTTCATTCTTTTTCACTCCGTGCGTAAACACTTCACCATTCTTTATTTCGCGAACAGATAGTTGGCCTTTATGTAATGGTACGGCTAAATAAAAATATTCTTCAAACTCTTCATTTTTCACAACGTACCCTTTTGGAATATCTTTTTTCGCATAAATACCTCTAACCAATGCATCTAGATACTTGATTTCTCTTTCTGAATTTCTACGTTTCTGTTCAGGTGATCCACCACACATCTCTATTGCCTTATGATAGGCCTTGAACCAAATATCAATCTGTTCTGATGTAGAGTTATAGATTTGCATATCATACCCTTCCATAGGCGTGTCAACGTGTCTTTCGAATGTTCTTGCTCCTTTTGCATATGCAATTAACATTGAATTTGTCCAATCGTGATACTCGTGGGTTGACTGCCCAATAATAATTTCAGGATATCTATTCTTCAAAAAATCAATTTGGTTTAATTCTAATTCTGAATCCTCAGAAGGATAAAGTGAAACACAATGATTAAGTGCGATAGGAATATCTCTATTTAAAAAGAACGCCACAACGTCATCTTGATCTTTTAAAGAAGATCCTCCATTTGAAAGTATAACTGGTTTTTTAGTTCTAGCAATTCGTTCAAGTAATGGCCAATCATTAATGTCGGAACTTGCAACTTTAATAATTGGTAAATCGAACTCCTGGCAAAGATCTACAGATGCCTCATCAAATGGCGTAGACATTGGAATACATCCTGAACTAACAATTTTATCAACAAGTGCCTTGTACTCTTTTTTTGTTAACTTTTTCTCGGTTGTTTTCTTTATATATTTAACATCTTTGCTTCCCACATAATCAGGATGAACAAAAGTATCCATATCTCTAAATTGAAGTTTTATGGCTGCTTTGACATTATTAAATCTCACAACTTGGGAAAACTCTTCAACTTGACTCAAGCCTCTTTGTAAGTCCCCTAAATGATTGTTTGCTAATTCTAAAACGAATAACCCGTCAAAAATTTCATTTTTTGATTTTCCCATAATTTATTTACTCTAAAATGTTTACTATTTTATTGAAATTATTAATTGTATAAGTAGGATTTTCAAAGTTCCCGTAACCATATTCTACTAAGGCAAAGTCTAAGCCGTTTGCTATTGCAGCTATTCCATCGTGAGACGTGTCCCCTACGAATAAAGATTCAGACTTTTCTAAAGTAAAAGATGTAATCAGATTATGAACTAACTTGGCTTTATTTTCAAAAATTAATTCAAAACTATCCGGACAATAGACTCCCTTAAAATATTGGTTTAAATTTAAATACTCTAGAATTAAATTAGTTGGCTTTTTTCTTTTGTTCGTCGCTATATATAACTCTAATTCGTCATTTATAAGGGATTTCAATACTTCCGAAACATTCTCAAATAATTGGCTTTTTTTAAATCCTTCATTATCATAATGTAACTTAAAAGCATCTACAAATTTTTTAATAACTAAAGAATCAGTTTCACCATTAAAAGTATGGAGAACCTCATTTATGGGTGGCCCTATTAAAGGTTTAATGTCTTTAATACATTCTACCCCATAAATTTTATTAAATGCAAATGAAAACGACTCAACTATTCCAGGAGCAGAATCAATTAACGTACCATCTAAATCAAATAGAATATTTTTGTATTTCAATTCACTTAGAATTTTACTGTTTTTACAATCATATTAGATTGTAATTCTTGCTCACTTAAAAATGGGAACATATCTTCCAAAGGTGCGGATACCATTTTGCCATCAGGCAACTTCTTTGAGCTAAGTTTTGGCTCAAACATTTGCAATGGATCGAGTTTCACATTAATAAGTATGGGCCCATCTAAGTTGATTAATTTTAGTAATTCATCCTTAAAATCAAACTTTTCTAAAGTATATGAAGGAATATCAAATGAGTTACCAACCTTTTCCATATCTGGAAAGCTTACGCCATTATCTGGGGCACTTCCTATCGCTAAACCAAAAAAGTTTTGTTGAGTAGATTTTATAGATAAATACCCGTTATTATCTAAAACTATAATCTTTATATTTAGATTATTATGTTTTATGGTTTGCAACTCCTGTAAATTCATTAAAATGCTTCCATCACCAGCAAAACAAATTATTCTTTTATTAGGATCAGCAACTGCAGCACCAATAGCAGCGGGCAAATCATATCCCATAGATGCTGAACCAGAATTACTAAATAATTGCTGGCCTTTTTTTATGAATGATGTTTGAAATGGTACTATACATGCTGTAGCATTACCACAAACGATGACATCATCCCCTGATAGAAGAGTTTGCAACGTGGATATAAAATAATAAGGATTAATAGGTTTTAGTGGGTCCTTATGATGATCCTGAACAACTGGATATTTATTTTTTCTAACTATACACCACTCTAGCCATTCTTTAAAATCGAAATTACATTGATCTTCCTTAACACGTTTAATAAGAGATGATAAGATAAACTTTGCATCATAAACCAAAGGAAGGTCTGCCTTTAAAAAAGGCCTTCTCAATTCTGCGGAATCAATATCAATATGAATCTTATAAGCATCCCTTGCAAAATTTTCCCAATTATAACTTAATTGTCTGATAGGCATTCTACTGCCAATAATGATAACTAAATCTGAATTTTGTACTGCAAAATTACCTGCCCTGTTTCCAATACTTCCTTGTTTCCCAACATAGTTAGGGTGGTCATGATGAATTATGTCATGCGACCATGCAGTAACCACGGGAATACCTGTAATTGTAGCGAACTCTTCAAATTCTTCTAAAGCATTCGCCAGCCTCACTCCTGTACTACCAATTATTACTGGCCTTTTTGCTCTCGAAATTTTATCTACAATTTTAAGCAAATCTTCCTCTAACACTTGGGGGTCCATAGTAATTACTTCTGGAGTAAATCCTTCACAATTATCTATGTCAACCTCTGCTGCCTGAACATCAACAGGAATACTTATCCAAACAGGCCCTGGTCTGCCATTAGTTGATAAATGTATCGCTTTCTCTAAATGAAATTTTATTGAATTGGGATCAGTAACTTCAACAGCATACTTTGTAATCCCTTTTACCATGTTAATTATATCTACTTCCTGATCTCCCAATTGTCTTAACCCTTCAATATTATAGTTAGACATGATGGTTTCTCTCTTGACCTGTCCTGAAATGACAATTATTGGAATCGAATCAGTAAATGCCCCATGAACTCCATTTAAGGAATTAATAGAGCCCGGCCCAGTAGTTACATTTACTATTGCTGGCTTATTTTTAACTCTAGCATATCCTTCCGCTGCTATAGCGGATGCCTGCTCATTATGATTGCACACAAATTTTAATCCTGAAGTTCTACCAATTGAATCATTAAGATGCATTGCTCCTCCACCAGTGACTAAAAACACAGTGTCAATGCCTTCGCTTACAAGTTTAGAAAATATATAATTTGATAGTTTCATATTTTAATTAATTGTTTGGTATTGCGTACAAAACAAAATCCAAACCATCATATTGATGAGTCCTAACACTAAATTTATAAAAAGGAAAATTCTCTTTTATATAAAGTATTATCTCCCACAAATCATTTGGTAAATGATAAATACAAACTGCAATTTTAGGTTTATTTTTAATGATTGTATTGTAAGCACCTTTAAGGGCACTTAATTCAGCTCCCTCAATATCAAATTTGATAAAGGATATATCATCATTGAAGTAATCATCAATTTTTTTGCATTGAACGATTATAGACCCTGATTCACTTAATCCAGCACCTCCGCCTCCTGTTGCGTCAAATTTTAATTCAGCATTTTCATTGCCAACAGCGATATCTAAAACCTCTATATTTTCAAGACTTTTTGAACTAATATATGTTTTTAAAGTACTTAAATTTTGAGGGTCAGGCTAAAGGCAAATATATTTTTTAAAGGGCACTTTTGCGAATTTTAAATAATCATTTAACGTATCACCTGTATATGCTCCACAATCTAAAAAAGTTTCAGGTTTAGTTAATTTTACAATATCTTCAGGGAAATATTGATTATTTGTTGAAGCAGTAGGTAGTTCAATAAATGAATAACCGACTCTAACTTTTAAGTGCTTTATAAACTGAATTCTACTTTCTTCATCCTCCAAAAAAGAAAATGCCTCTTCTATTTTTAATTTATTACTTAAATAATAATCAGGTGTTTCAAAATGATAATATGGTAATAAATCATGAGAGAAAATCTGAAACACCCTATTTATAGGGATAACATTTGAAATACCAAGATTTAATAATTGATCGTATGTAATTCTATACGAATGACCTGGTGACCAAATAGTAACAACCCAGAATGGATTTTCCTCACCAAATTTTTCAATTGCATTAGCAGGTGTGTATACATTAATACCATCCACTAATGTATTATTCTTCTTTTCATTATTATCTGCAAAGCATAAAATATGAAAGCCTTTAGTTTTAAATTAACTAGCAATCTTACGTCCTAAATTACCCGATCCGAATAATATTAGTTTTTTGTTATAGATTTGATTCTTGGTATCTAATAACTCTTGATTAATCTTATTAATCTCCAAGTCATTTAGTATTTCATTAATATTCATTCTAGCTTAATTTACAAATTATTGGAACTTCAATATTATTTAATTCGAATTCTAACTTAAGATTATTTGATATTTCATTTTGATAAATCAATGATGTAACTATAATGTTAAACTTTTCATTTTGATATGAAGAAATTAATTCCCTCCCATTCTGAACTTTTATTTGATTAATTATTTTACCTTCATTAAGACTATTGTTATCAAATAATAATATTTTATTTTTTATCCCAAGTTTTTGAACTGAGTTAAGAAGTTTAAAGGCGAATTGGCCAATTCCTACAAAAGCCAAATTTTCGCCTAGCTCTGCAACTTTACTGATTTGTTCAATAATTTGATTATAAAGAATATCCGATGCACTAATATATTCTTTTATTGAAGGCAGTATTTGCTCATCAAAAGCAATTTTCGATTTTGCCCCATCAATATTTTTTTTAAACAAACTGTATACAGCATTATAATCATTAGTAGAAGCAATTTTCATAATACGAATTCCGGAATCAAGTAAGGAATACCCTCTGCTACCAAAAAAATTATAAAAAGAACTTGAAGAAAAATGATTTATATGTTCTGTGTTAAACTCTTGGAAAGGTGCATGAATCAAATCTTTATAATTCATTGCATTAGGACATTCTACATAAATAAATCCACCTGGATTTAAAATTGTTTCTATTGATTTTAGAGCCGATTCTAAATCAAGGATATGTTCCCAAACATGAGAAAGTATCACTACATCATACTTTCCAAATGTTTCATTAAGTTCAAATAATGATGCATTAAGACAATTTATATTCTTTTCGTTTTTAGTAATATTTACGCAAGAAATGGATGGGTCAATACCAGTAATATTATTAAATCCTTCATTTTTAAGTTGTTCAAGTAATCCCCCACTTGCACAACCGACATCAACAATTGCTAAATTTTTATCATCAAACTTTGACGAAATATACTTAGCAGTATCTATCAAGCGGTTTCGATCATATTCATTATACCCGCCTCCTGTTGATATTTCTTTGCTCTCATACTTTGATAGATTAGAATAATAGTCATCCAATTCGTCTTGAGTAACTTTTGTGTCAGCATAAATAAAACTGCACCCTTGACACTGAACTAAATCATAACCCTCAAGCATTGGATGAGAATTAAATAAGCTAAAATTTATCTTTTTTAATAATAAGGCATTATATGAATTACATACAGGGCACGAACGATTAGGTTGATTCATAAAATTTGATTGTTTTATTAATTGATTCACTTAATTGAATCTTTATATTAGCATTAATTGAATTAGACTTAAATACACTGGGGCAATAGATATCAACATCTTCTTTTCGAATAGGTGTTCCCAGAATTTTAACAGAAACAGAAGAATTTGAAATTGCCTTAATTTTTTCCGCAAGAGATTTGATTGAAATTGATTCATCTGATCCTACATTATAGGGCGAATTAGACTCCCCTAAAATCAATATTCTCCAAAGCAATACCATCAAATCGGAAGCATACATATAACTTCTAATGGTGCTTCCATCACCCTTAATTATAACGTCTTCTTTTTTCAGCACATTATTAATAAAGTTACCTATCGCAAAATGAGTGTTAAGAGGTAAATAGGGGCCTACAAATGCAAAGCATCGAGCAATTTTTACGGGCAATCCTAATTTTTCAAAATAGGTTGAACAATACAGTTCAGCAATTCTTTTCCCTTCGGCATAAGCTGAATTAGGGTTATTTATATCTACTTTGAAGCTTTGGCTTTCATTAATATGTGAAACATTAAAAGGCTGTTTACCATATATGGCGCCTGAACTAATAAAAAGAAAGCTTTCAATAGGCTGCGTTAATGCAAAATCTAAAACTCGTCTAGTTCCTACAGTAATTGTATCTAACATTAACAAGGGATTCCCTTTATTCAATGATTCACTTGCGGCTGTCGCGGCGTGAATTATATATTGAAATTTATCCTCTAGATTAAAGTCAAAACTTAAAATATCTCCTTTGACAAATATGACTGAATTAGAATGCTGGTTGTAGAAAGGAAATTCTTGTAAAAATGATTCCGGATCTCTGGTTAAAGTAGTTAATCTCGCATTTAGATTTAATTTTTCATTGGCATAGATAAAACTCTCAAGTAACCACTTACCAAAAAACCCAGTTCCGCCAGTTAAAAAAATAGATTTTTCTCTAAATGATTCCCAAATATCTTGGGTATTATGTAAAACATGCTCTAAATCTTCAACAGGTAACCTCTTCATTATAACGAGCTAATATACTTTCTAATGACTTCTATAATATAGTCATAATGAACTTTATTCAATCCTGGCCAAACTCCTAACCAAAATGAATTATTCATAATGATATCTGTATTTTTCAAGTCACCTATTTTACGGTAGTTTAAATTCGCATATGCCGGCTGTCGCAATAAATTACCTCCAAAAAATAACCTTGTTCCGATTTTATTTTGTTCCAGGTATTCTACTAATTTATTTCTATTGAGTGGGCTTCCTTCTTTAATAGTTAACATAAAGCCGAACCAACTTGGATCTGAATTTTCGGTCGCTTTTGGCAATATAAAATGATCTTCAAATTCTTTAAACATTACAGTAAGGAGAGCATGATTTTCTCGACGCCTCGCTACAAAATAGTCAGCCTTTGTTAATTGACTTAACCCAACAGCAGCTTGCATGTCAGAAACCTTTAAATTAAAGCCAATGTGAGAATAAGTATACTTATGGTCATACCCATCTGGCAAATCCCCCAATTGTTGACAATAACGAATACCGCAAGTATTATCTGTCCCTGGAGCGCACCAACAATCTCGTCCCCAATCTCTGAAACTCTCAGTTACCTTCTTTAGAGAAGCATTGTTAACTAATACAGCCCCTCCTTCTCCCATGGTTATATGGTGTGCTGGATAAAATGAAAGGGTTGCCAAATCTCCAAAAGTACCCGTCTTTTTCCCATTATATATGGCACCTAATGAGTCACAATCATCCTCAATAACCCACAAATTATGTTTTTTAGCAATATCCATTACGGCTTTAAGATCGAATGGATTTCCTAAAGCATGAGCTAACATAATCGCTTTAGTTTTAGGAGAAATTGCCTTTTCAATATCCTCAACTTTAATATTATAGCTAGGAATATCAACGTCTACAAACACTGGAATACATCCAAATTGAATTAAAGGATTAATCGTAGTGGGGAAGCCAGCTGCAACTGTTATTACTTCATCACCAGGCTTAATTGCTCTATCTCCTAATTTAGGAGAGGTCAACGCATAAAAAGCCAAAAGATTAGCAGAAGACCCTGAGTTCACCAAAAAAGAATAACGACTTCCAAAATATTTAGCCAACTCTTTTTCAAGTTTTAAAGAAAAACGTCCAGCGGTAAGCCAGGCATCCATCATCGACTCAATACCCCAAAGCACGTCATCTTCATCTATAACTTTCCCAGAAACAGGGATATAGCTAACTCCTGGAATGATTTCTTTATTGATGTTTTTTGAAAATTTTTCGATAAGCGCTTTTTTTAGCGATTCGTCATCGATATTATTAAAATCAATCCCATTTAATATTTCAGCGTTCTTTATCATTTATTTTAAACTTAAATAAAATTCAATATCATTTTCAACTAATTTTTTAGCACTAATCCCTTCATAATACCCTTTATACCAAGCAATTGTTCTTTCTACCGCTATTTTGGCATTAAAAACTGGCTTCCAGTTTAATTCAGACAACGAACGGCTAATATCTAATTTTAATAACCCTGCTTCATGTGGATTATTGCTATTTTGCTCAATACTATAATTTCCATTTCCCCAATACTCTATGGATTTTTCGACCATATTAGCAACCGAAAGGGTATCAGAGATATTCGGGCCAAAATTGTACGCCTTTGAATAGTGCGTAGGAACCTCAAAAAGTTTTTTTCCTAATTCTAAATAACCAAAAAGTGGCTCAATCACATGTTGCCATGGTCGAACAGCATTCGGGTTTCTAATCGAAATAGTATTATTCTGATATAGAGATTTGACAATATCAGGTATTAAGCGATCTTTAGACCAATCACCTCCTCCTATTACATTTCCTGCTCTTCCTACTGCAAGAGCTTTGCCATGAACTTCTATTTTTGAAGTATTAAAAAATGAATTTCGATAAGAATCTATCACTAATTCTGCACAGGCTTTACTTGCACTATACGGATCATACCCACCTAATCGATCATCTTCTCTGTAGGGGTACTCCCATTCATTATTGTGATAGACTTTGTCTGTTGTAATAAGAACAACAGAACAAGTATGGTTTAGTTGACGAACAGCATCTAATAAATTAGCTGTACCGATTGCGTTAACTTCAAAAGTCTCTGACGGAATTTCATAGGAAAGCCTAACCAAAGGCTGCGCAGCTAAATGAAATACAAAATCCGGCTGAAAATCCTTAATAGATTTAATTAATGCTTCCTTATTTCGAAGATCATTTATTTCAGATTCACATATTTCTGCACCGGAGAGCTCATTAAATAAATTTAACTCTGTTTCTGGTGCTAAAGCATAGCCTTTAACTTTAGCTCCTAGCATACTAAGAATTTGGATCATCCATGATCCCTTAAACCCTGTATGACCAGTAACAAAAACCTTTTTCCCTGAATACGTTTCCTTTAAAGATTGCATGTAACTATTTCCAAATTTTCCATGATGCTAATCCTGAATTCCATAATTCATTCAAATCCATCTTATCTTTCAATGAATCCATTGGACGCCAAAAACCGCTATGTTTAAATGAATTTAATTGTCTGCTTTGGGCTAAATTTTCCAAAGGATTTCTTTCCCAAATAGTAGAATCGCCTTCAGTAATATAATCGAACACGTCAGGCTCACAAACAAAAAATCCACCATTAATCCAGCCTATGTCTTCAGAACGTTTTTCATGAAAAGATTCAACTAAGTTCTCAGAGTTAATTTGTAAAACTCCAAATCTACCACTTGGTTGAACAGATGTCACCGTACATAATTTCCCCTGTTTTTGGTGAAATTCCACCAGCTCATGAATGTTTACATCTGCCACTCCGTCGCCATACGTAAGCATAAACGGCTCATTATTTACATATTTTTGAATACGTTTAATTCTACCTCCTGTCATTGTTTCAGGTCCAGTCTCAACTAAAGTTATCTTCCAGTCTTCGGATAAATTATTATGAACCTCTAACTTATTATTCTTAACATCAATAGTAACATCTGATTGATGTAAAAATAAATTGGCAAAATATTCTTTGATAACATATCCCTTATAGCCTAAGCAAACGACAAAGTCATTAAATCCATAACTTGAATAGATTTTCATAATGTGCCATAAAATAGGCATTCCTCCTATTTCGACCATAGGCTTAGGCCGAACATCTGTTTCTTCTGCTAATCGGGTACCAAACCCTCCAGCTAGGATTACAACTTTCATATTTTATAATCTATCGGTTACTAAATCTCTAGGTAAAACTGATTTAATATCATAAATGACAGCTTCATTACTGGTTTTAAGATTACTTAAATCCATATTTAAAAATTCTGAATGAGAAACGGCTAAAATTATACCATCGTATTTTGACAGTTCAAATGTTAAATCCAAATTATAAACATGTTTAACTTCTTCTGCATCAGCATGGGGATCATATAAATCAACGTTTATGTTAAACTGATATAATTCTTTTACAATATCAACAACTTTTGAATTTCGTATATCAGGACAATTCTCTTTAAAAGTTACTCCTAAAATTAAAACTCGGGATCCAGAAATAATATGATTCTTAGAAATCAAGAGCTTAACTAATTTATTGGCAACAAAAATCCCCATATTATCATTAACTCTCCGACCAGACAGTATAACTTGAGGATGATAACCAAGACTTTCGGCCTTGTGTGCTAAATAGTAAGGATCGACACCGATACAATGTCCTCCAACAAGTCCTGGTTTATATTTTAAAAAATTCCATTTTGTTCCTGCGGCTTCAATTACATCATTGGTATCTATACCCATCTTATCAAATATTAATGATAGTTCATTAATAAATGAAATATTTATATCCCTTTGGGCATTTTCAATAGCTTTAGATGCTTCAGCAACTTTGATTGATGGAGCTTTATGAGTGCCGGCAAATATTATAGATTTATATAATTCATCTACTATTTCCGAGACTTCCGGGGTGGATCCAGATGTAACCTTTTTAATTTTAGTTAATGTATTAACTTTATCTCCTGGATTGATTCGCTCAGGGGAATAACCACAGTAAAAATCTTGATTAAATTTTATTCCTGAATATTTTTCTAATACTGGAACACAGTCTTCTTCCGTACAACCAGGATAAACCGTAGATTCATAAATTACTATGTCGCCTTTTTTTATTACTTTACCCAACATCTCTGAGGCTTTCAACAATGGTGTTAAATCCGGCGCCTTAAATTGATCAATGGGTGTTGGAACAGTCACAATAAAAACATTGTAATGATTTAATTCATCTACATTAGCAGTAAAATTCAAACCTAAACCTAAATTAGATTTAGCCAATTCCGTTGCTAGTTTCATACCCTCAAGGTCTGCTTCATTAGTGCGATCAATTAGAAGATTAAGCTCGTCAATTCTATTTTGGTCGATATCAAATCCTACAACTTTAAACTTTTTACCAAATTCTATAGCCAAGGGTAATCCAACATAACCTAGCCCAATTATTGCTATTTTTTTTCCACTTAAATCCATTTAGAAAGTTTAATAATTTTTGCGCACTAAACTGCCCACCAACACCTTTTAATTTATATAATTTGAGTTACCCTGAAATTTTACATAAAACTAGTTAACACTGTAAATCAATGCATTAATGATTTGCGAATATTTGTGAATACTTATTAGTCCAATGGACCACACTAATCGTTTTTCTCTTTCTCTCTCCACGGCTTCGCCATCCTGAGTCACACAAAAAGGGTGCTCAGAAAATCGAATTCAAGAAACAAATATACCCCCATTTTGGTTTAGCGCCAAGTCTAATTTATTTAATGGGAATATTTAACATTATATCCATCGAATTATTCGAATAGTCCTATTTTAATCGCTGAGGGCTCGTCCTTTGGTTTCAGGTAAATAAATCATGCCTATGATGACCGTTAAGGCTGCTAGGGCGATGGGATAGAACAATCCGGCAAAATTCGAATGAGTGACCGCTCCCAGCCAAGTGGCCACAAAAGGGGCACATCCGCCGAACACCCCATTAGCAAAGTGATACGGGATGGAGAGGGAGGTGTAGCGGATTTTGGTAGGGAAAAGTTCGACAAGGAATGCGGCGATCGGGCCGTAGGCCATCGCCGCGAAAGTCACTAATAAGCTGCAAATGAAAGCCAGTTCGAGCTTTCCGGTCCAGTTCAGGAAGATCGCGCCATTGACCATCGTGCCCTCCTGGGCTACGATCGTGGACATCCACGAGAAAAGGGGGTAGTACCCGAGCGCAGCGAGGGCCATACCGCCCAGCATAATTTTCTTGCGACCCACCCGGTCAGACAGGCTCCCGAAATACACAAAGAGGGGAGTGCCCACCACCAAACTCGCAGCGATAATGAGGTTCGTCGTAATGAAATCGACCTGGAGGATTTTGTTGATGAAGATTTGGGCATAAAATTGTCCCGTATGCCAAACAACCCCCTGCCCCACAATCGCCCCAAACATCGCAATTAACATTAAGCGGCGATTCGCCTTACTGGCGAAAGCTTCCTTTAAAGGATTTTCGGAGAGTCTGCCTTCCACCTTGAGTTTGGAGAATAGAGGAGATTCATCCATATTTCGGCGAATGAAGTAAGACACCACCACTAAAATACCAGAAAGCGCAAAAGGCACCCGCCAGCCCCAGTCCTTAAAGGCCGCATCGCCTAAAAGCTGCTGCGTCGCTAAGATGACCAGGATGGAGACGAAGAAACCGAGCGTGGCGGTTGTTTGGATGTAGGACGTGTACTTCCCGCGTTCGGCGTCTGGTGCATATTCCGCGACGTAAGTCGCGGCGCCCCCATACTCACCCCCTAAGGCTAATCCTTGGATGATTCTTAATGCCAAAAGCACAGCCGGAGCCACCAACCCAATCTTCTCATAACTCGGTATAAACGCAATCGCAAACGTCGACCCACCCATCAAAAGCAGCGTCAACAAAAACGTATACTTCCTCCCTATCAAATCCCCCAGCCTCCCAAAAAGCACCCCACCAAAAGGCCTCGCCACAAACCCAGCCCCAAAAGCCGCTAACGTCGAAATAAACGCCGCCGTCGGATCCTCCTTCGGAAAGAAACTCAACGAAATAATCGCACTCAAACTCCCAAAAATATAGAAGTCATACCACTCAATCACCGTCCCCACACTCGACGCCACAATCACCTGCCACAACTTCTTAATGGGTACTTTATTATTATCGAACTCTTGCATAGTACATTCTCAATTTCTTCCTAAAAATACATAAAATATCACTATCTCACCTTTATGGCGCGACAATTGTTGTAATTCCTTACCTAAAACTGATAATATTGGCTCTGAAGAGCCTATAGGCAGTTTTTGCTAATATAACTTACAATTGTATAAACGGCTTTTTCGGATATTGACACATTTTGTCAATACCTGGGAATGGCTCTTAGTGCCTCGCGCCTATTTTACCAATAGTCCCCTAAGGCGCACACAAGGCACATAAAGATAAATTTAAGGCCCCTAAAATCACATTATCAGTAAGCTGTTAGGAAGACAGAATGGGTGGGAATACATTTGGAACACCAAACCACTAATCAATATGTTTAATCACTTCTCTAGATACCTGAAGCTCATCCGTGCCGTTCCGCTGCATGTGATGGCGCAGGATCTCGGGATCGACGCCGGGCTTTTGAGCAAATACGAAAACAGCAATCGCATCCCAGATCTCGACCTCGTCATCATTTTTGCCCATTACCACCAGGTAAACGCGCGCGAACTGTGCATCAATTGGATGCGGGAGCGCATCAAACGATCCTTTGTGGGCTACGAAAATTTAGTAGAGGAAGCTCTACCCCACGCTGAAAAAGACGTCAAGTACTTCCTAAAGTACCACAAAGTCAAATTAGAGCGGAAATTCTGTTTCAAGCTCATCCTTAAAAACGCCATCACCTACGACGACGCGCAGGTCACAAACCTACGCCATTTTCAATTCCGCCGCCACGGCGTCTTTAACCACTAAACCCTACAAACATGTTCAATTTTTTTGGCAACAAAGAGCCCCTGCTCTTCTACAACGGCCACATGGGCCCCTACAAATTCACGAAAGTCACCGTCACCATTTTTGAAAAAGACCAAGAAGTCTACACAGAATCGGTCATCGTAGCCCCGGCAGCCAGGTCTCAATTGATATTTGACTCGAAGAAGTTCTTGACGGAGTTGAGGAATAGATGAAGTGAGTGCCCTAGCGTGTAAACAGGCCTACAAATGAAGTAGACAGCGACACCAGAAAGCTAAAAATCAACGGGGCAATAAACCCCGTTACCACAAAACCTGGCACATAGGCCGCCACTAAATAGACTAGACCTACCGAGATCACTAGAGAGAACAACCCTAAAGTCATGAACGTAATAGGGAAGCTGATGATCTTCAAAACGGGTTTGACGAAGGAATTCACAAAGCCCATCGCTAAAGCGACCAAAAGTGCGGTCGTGAAACCATCTACCGTAATGCCTTTTAAATAGCGAGGAATGACCAAAACTACGCAGGCAATGATGATGTAACGAATGATGAATCCGATCATAGGAAAGATTATTTAGCAGCGTGACGAGACTGAAGAACGGCGATGATTTCGCTTAAATCAATTCCACGGTCCTCTAATAAGACTAAGAGGTGGAAAATAAGGTCAGCCGCTTCGCCTTTGAAAAGGTCATCGTTTTGCATTAGGGCTTCGATGACGAGCTCGACGGCTTCTTCGCCTACTTTTTGGGCCACTTTGTGGGTGCCTAATTGGAATAATGAAGCGGTATAGGATGAAGACGCTGGGGCTGTTTTGCGGCTACGGATGACGTGCTTTAATTGATCTAACCAGGCTGCGTTGTCTGCATTTGACTCGTTGAAACAGGTGTCTGCTCCGGTGTGGCAAGTGGGGCCAGCTGGTTTGGCCTGAATTAAAATGGTGTCTGCGTCGCAATCGATTGAAAGGCTGACCACGTCTAGGAAGTTGCCTGATTCTTCGCCTTTAGTCCAAAGACGGTTCTTCGAGCGGCTGAAAAAGGTCACGCGCTGGTCGGAAACGGTCTTTGCGTAGGCTTCCTCATTCATGTAGCCTAACATCAAAACGGTACGGGTGCTGGCATCTTGGATGATGGCGGGCACGAGGCCTTTGGAAAAATCGGGTTGCTTGGACATATTTCTATTAAATGCGCATCGGAATGCCTTGGGATGCAAGGTAATTCTTCAATGCCAAAATTTCAATTTCTTTAAAGTGAAATATACTTGCGGCGAGGCCTGCGTCAGCTTTGCCGGTCGTGAATACTTCGGTAAAATGTTCCATCATTCCCGCTCCGCCGGAGGCAATAATGGGAATGGAGGCTGCTGAGGATATGCGTGCGGTCAAATCACAGGCGAAGCCTGCTTTCGTTCCGTCGGCGTCCATCGAGGTTAATAATAGTTCGCCAGCACCACGGTTTTCAACTTCGAGGGCCCATTCGAGGGTTTTTAATTCGGTGATGCGTCTGCCGCCGTGGGTGTGGACGAAGTCCAGGCCCGCGGCGGGTTCAAAGCGCGTATCGATCGCGACAATGATGCATTGAGAGCCAAAAGCCAAAGCCAGTTCATCCACCAGCTCTGGCCGGCGCACCGCAGACGAGTTGATGGACACTTTGTCCGCGCCGGCGTTCAACAACGCCGATACGTCAGCAATGGACGAAATTCCGCCGCCCACGGTAAAAGGAATATTCACGTGCCGCGCGACTTCACGGACTAAATTCACCAACGTCTTCCGGTCATCGACCGTCGCCGTAATATCTAAAAAAACCAGCTCATCCGCCCCCTGCTGCGCATAAAGTGCCCCCAGCTCCACCGGATCACCGGCATCGCGCAGGTCCACAAAGTTCGTCCCTTTCACGGTTCGCCCTTCTTTAATATCCAGACAAGGTATGATGCGCTTTGTTAACATGCTGCTGAAAATTTGGCCAAATCCGCTAAACTAATCCGACCCTCATAAAAC
Source organism: Aquirufa sp. HETE-40SA (assembly GCF_054558635.1). NCBI lineage: Bacteria > Pseudomonadati > Bacteroidota > Cytophagia > Cytophagales > Flectobacillaceae > Aquirufa > Aquirufa sp. HETE-40SA. Next base: position 473,574 of record NZ_JBPXKN010000003.1, on the reverse strand, counting down.
GCTTTCCCCACAATCACCCCAAACAAATTCATCTCCCGCAAGCGCACTAAATCCTCCATACAAGCCACCCCACCGCTCGCAATCACGCTCAGCGACGGGCTCGAAGCCTGAATTTTTTCATATAAATCGAAGCTGGGGCCTTGCAACAAACCATCTTTGGCTACATCTGTCGAAATCACATATTTCGCGCCTTTCGAGGTATAATCCTGCAAAAAGTCAAAAATCGAAATATTCGAATTTTCCTGCCAGCCCGAAACCGCAATCATCTCATTCTGCGCATCCGCCCCCAAAATAATCTTCTCCGACCCATACTTCTGCAACCATTCGCAGACCAGCGCAGGATTACGCACGGCAATACTGCCGGCGGTAATCTGCGCGGCACCCGCAGAAAAAGCCGTATCAATCATCTCGTCGGACTGAACCCCGCCACCAAAATCAATATGCAACGACGTGTTCGACGCAATGCGTTCCAAAACCGCGGCATTCACAATCTTTTTCGCCTTCGCCCCATCCAAATCCACTAAGTGCAAACGCTGAATTCCGGCCCCTTCAAAGGCTTTGGCGATCTCCAAAGGGTCTTCTGAATAGACCGTTTTTTGGCCATAATCCCCCTGAGTCAATCGCACGCATTGCCCATTTATCAGATCGATCGCCGGAATTAGTTGAAACATATTAGAGTGCTAAGAAATTTTTCAAAATCTGTTCGCCAGCCTTTCCGCTGATCTCCGCGTGAAACTGCGCGGCATAAAAATTATCCTTTTGTAACATCGCCGAAAACGGCTGTACATACTCACAAACCGCTGTCGTATACTGATTTACGGGCGCATAAAAAGAGTGCACGAAATAGACAAACTCTTCTTCTTTCAGTCCTTTCATCAAGGGATTTTCGCCATTTTGCGTGATTGAATTCCACCCAACGTGCGGAATTTTCAAGTCTTTACTGATGAACTTCTTCACCTCCACGTCAAACACCCCAATGCAATCTGTGTTTCCCTCTTCCGAGTGCTTGCACAATAATTGCATTCCGATGCAGGTCGCCAAAACTGGCTGCTTCAACCCTTTTATCACCTCGTCTAGGCCCTTTTCTTTCAAATAAGCCATCGCCGTACTCGCCTCGCCCACCCCCGGAAAAATTACTTTGCCGGCATTTTTAATCTGCTCCGGATCATCCGTCCACTGGTATTTTTGCCCAATACGGTCCAACGCGTACATCACCGACGCCACATTCCCCGCATTGTATTTTATGATCGCAATTTCCATTAGCGTACAAAGGTATTAACTTTGGGGGATAATTGCCCCCTTTGCGGGGCCCTTTTATGAACAAAAAACTCGTTTACGAAACGCTCTACCTCGTTTGGATGGGCCTATTGCCCTTACTGCCGTCTGGCTTTTTGGGCTACTACGCGCTAGCGAATCCTGCGTTTTTTACGTCATTTTCATTGCTGGGGTCGGTGGTTTTTTGGATTTGCGCCGCTTTGATTATGGGCCTAGCCCTCTGTCCCACGACATTTTTTGCCCTGTTTACGGGCTATGTTTATGGCTTTTCGGGGCTATTACCGTTGATTTTGGCTTATTCGGCGGCTTCGGCGCTGGGTTATTTTCTTGCCAAAAAGTTCGGCGCGACAGCTTTGCTGTCGCGTGTTCCTTCTAGTTTCCTAGCGAACGTGCGGTCTTCCTCCTTTTCCTGGGTGTTCCTCGCGCGGCTTTCTCCAATTTTCCCTTTCGCCATCACAAATGCAATTATGGCTTTCGTTGGTGTTCCCTTCCGCGCCTTTATTACGGCTGGAACTTTGGGAATGTTACCAAGAACGTTCTTAGCGGTCTTTACGGGGATCTCTGCCTCATCTTGGGCTTTATTATTTGCACGCCCCGAATTAGTGCGCTGGCAAGATGTGGTTTCTGTGCTGCTATTGATCGTTTCCGCTGTGGGAATGTATTTTTTAGGGCGCCGTTCTTTGCGATAAATGTGTTTCTGGGCTTTAATGGCACTATTGTGATGAAATAAGCGTGAGCCACTCAGGCGACTTTTCAGGTATTGACAAAAAGTGTCAATACCTGAAAAGTCCTCTCATTGCCTCGAACTTATTTTCACTTTTTCCACTTTGGAACGATTATCAGTTTATTAAAGGGTAATATCCAAAAAATGGGTTACATTTATCCATGCAACCACTAAACATCAAACTATACGATTTAGCTCGTGCTAAATTGCACCTGAAAGATTCTGATGCCATGGAATTTGTATCCACCATTCACGAATTACAAGAAAATCAGAAAGATAATTTAGTAACAAAAGATTTTCTCAGCAAAGAACTTTCGGATACAAAATTCGATATTCTAAAATGGATATTTATTTTCTGGGTAGGCCAATTATCGATCACAATAGGCATCGTTCTGATGCTAATCAAAAAATAAATTCATTTTATAAAACGCGACGCCATGAACGCTGATTCAAGTATTAATAAACTGCAAGATCACCGATTCGAAAATCTGGTGACGAAAGAATACCTGGATCAAAAACTTTCTGAGATACCAGTAAAATTGAATCATTTGGAATTGAGAAGCATAGAACGTATGAACACCTTAGAAATAAGGCTCCTTGAAAAATTCAATAAACTAGAAATTCAGTTAATAGAAGCTAAATTGGAAATATTCCAATGGATGTGCTTCTTTTGGATTACACAGATGGCGGTCAACGTTGTAGCCATTATGATATTACTCAAAAAGTAATCCACTGACTAAGTCCGCAGGGCGGCTTAACGACAAAATCGTGACTAAATCGCGCAGCGATGACTAAGGCGCAACGCGTCGACCAAGCCCGCAGGGCGACTTCGCGAAGCTTCGCAATCAAGCCGCTTCGCGGCGACTTGCTACGCAAGCGAATCAATCACCTGAACTTTTCCCCAAAGGTGCATGTTCTCTTGGATGAACTTCTTGTGGAGGGGGTGGTAGAGGTATTCTTTTTCTTTTTCGGCGCTGTCGAAAACAAGGACTACCGAAAAGGTGTAACTTGCTTCTGTAACTGATTTGTCAAAATCGGTGACGATGGGCTTGCCTACGTGGGCTGAAGCGATCATGGGTAGGGTGCCTAACGTTTTTAGGGCGCGGAAGAGTTGATCGGTTTCGGTGGTGGAGGTTGGGTTTTTGGCCCAAAACAACACATGATGTATAAAGGTCATTTTCGTTGAAGGTTCAGCTGATGCCACAAAGGGCAAGGTCGAGGCTAGGGCGATAAAATCGCGGCGGGAGGTTGACATAGGTTTAATATTTTTTCAATTCTACGATGGAAAATCCACAAATCAAAGTGATTGTGACCGGGGTAACCGGGATGGTGGGCGAGGGCGTGATGCTGGAGGCGTTGCGTTCGCCGTTTGTGAAAGAGGTTTTGGCGATTAGTCGCAAGCCGTCTGGACATGCTCACCCGAAACTAAAAGAGTACTTTTTGGCCGATTTTTATCAGCCGGAGGAGATCAAAGAGGTGGTGAAAGACTACGATGCGTGCCTGTTTTGCCTCGGAGTTTCGTCCGTGGGGATGAAGGAGGAGGAGTTTAGGCGCAAGACCTACGACTTAACCTTGAGTTTTGCGGCTCAAATGCCCAAACACATTAGCTTCAGCTATATTTCTGGGATGTCTACAGACAGCACCGAAAAGGGTTCCATCATGTGGGCACGGGTGAAGGGGAAGACAGAAAATGATCTGAAAAAGATGGGTTTTCGGGATTCGTATTCGTTTAGACCGGGGTATTTGCAGCCAATGAAGGGGAATAAATTCACCTTGAAATACTATAAATACATCGATTGGATGTATCCGCTGCTGCTTTTGGTGGCGGGGAAGACGGCGTCTACTTTGGAAGAATTAGCGAAAGCGATGATCGAGGTGGCTGCCTTTCCGACCGAGAAGAAGACGATCGAGGTGGTGGATATCAAGGCTTTGGCAGAACAAATGAGCCATAGAATCTAGGCAAATTGCCTAGAAATGGGTAATTTTGTGGTGAAATGTAATACAATAAAAGATGGATAAGAAAGTAGTTTTAATGATCTTAGATGGCTGGGGCATCGCAACAAACCCCAAAGTTTCCGCAATCGACGCGGCCAAAACGCCATTTATTTCTTCGCTTTACGGCAAATATGCGCACTCGAAATTAGAGGCGTCCGGCTTAGCAGTAGGTTTACCAGAGGGCCAAATGGGCAACTCGGAAGTGGGCCACATGAACTTAGGGGCAGGCCGCGTGGTCTACCAAAACCTCGTTCGCATCAACAAAGCAGTCACCGAAAATACCTTGGGCCAGGAGCCTGAATTAGCGAAAGCATTCGACTATGCTAAAGCAAATCACAAATCCGTTCACTTCATGGGTCTTGTGTCCGACGGCGGCGTTCACGCACACATCGAGCACTTGAAATCCTTGCTTTCGACGGCTTCAGAGGCAGGTTTGGGCAAAGTTTTCGTCCATGCTTTCACAGATGGCCGTGATACGGATCCCAAATCAGGTCTGAAATTCATGACCGATTTATACCAACACACCTTAAAAACCAACACGCAAATCGCCTCAGTAACGGGTCGTTACTACGCGATGGACCGAGATAATCGCTGGGAGCGCGTGGCTTTGGCCTACAAAGCAATGGTTCACGGCGAAGGAAATCCGTCTACTGATGTACTGAAGTCCATCGAAGAAAGCTACGCGGCTGGTGTAACGGACGAATTCATCCACCCAATCATCATGACCGATGCTTCAGGTGCTCCTGTAGGAAACATCCAAGAGGGCGACGTGGTAATCTGCTTCAACTTCCGTACCGACCGTGGTCGCGAAATCACTCAGGCTTTAACGCAGCGTGATTTCCACGAAGAGAACATGCACAAAATGAATTTGTACTACTTGACGATGACGGAATACGATAAAGAGTTCCAAAACGTCCACGTCATCTTCAACGATTCTAACCTTCCAATGACAATGGGCGAGGTCCTAGAGGGCGCAGGTAAAAAACAAATTCGCATCGCTGAAACCGAAAAATATCCACACGTAACATTCTTCTTCTCTGGCGGTCGCGAGGCCCTTTTTGAAGGACAACAAAACATCCTACGCAACTCCCCAAAAGTCGCCACCTACGATCTTCAACCCGAAATGTCTGCCGCAGATCTTCGCGATGCGTTGATCCCAGAATTAGAAAAAGAGGAGGTAGACTTTGTTTGCTTAAACTTTGCTAATCCTGACATGGTAGGACACACAGGTGTTTTCTCTGCCGTAGTGAAAGCAGTAGAAACGGTAGACGCTTGCGCTGAGGCAGTTGTAACAGCGGGTCTAGCTCACGGCTATTCCTTCATCATCATCGCCGACCACGGTAACGCGGACGTAATGATGAACGAAGATGGTTCGCCAAACACAGCTCACTCAACAAACTTGGTTCCTTGTATCTTAGTAGACAACGACTTCAAACCTACGCTTCGCGATGGCAAATTAGGTGATGTGTCTCCAACGATCCTGAAAATGATGGGCGTGGCTCAACCGAAAGAGATGACGGGGGTGGCGTTATTCTAGTCGTCCCTTGCGGGACTTAGTCGCGACTACGACGCCTTAGTCCGAAATGGCCTTGAGGTGCTCCAAGGGTACAAATAGGTTAAAATACTTTCAAGGCACTAAATGGGATTTTCGCGTATTGACACATTCTGTCAATACCTGGAATGTCGCCTGAGTGCCTTGAAGTTTATTTCACACTTTAATGGGTATGGAGTACGGAGAGGCAGATTGCATAGAATTCACTACATGATTCGCCGGAGGCGATGCCAAATTTGTGCTTTGAATCGAAGGCTCATTTGAACTTTGGTCTTTGCTCTTTGAAATAAAAAAAGTCCAGCATTTCTGCTGGACTTCTTTTATTTTTCAATCGGTTGATTCTCCTGATCTACTATCACGAAGACATCCTCGGATGGTCGCTTCATGAAATACTTTTCGCGAGCGTATTTTTCTAACAACGCTGGATTGCCCATCACGGCAGCACGCTCCTGTTTCAGCTCTTTTAACTTGTGCCGATAGTATTCGTGCTCCGCCTTTAGGTCTGCCAATTCGGTGTAGAGTCTATATTGGACCGAAAGATCGTTTGTATCTAATACGAACATCCAAACCAACAAAACGGAGATGGAGACGTAATAGAAACGATTTGGCCCTAAAAATAAACTACGTACGCGATCGAGCATAGAATTAGAAATTCAAACCTGGGAAATATGCGTTAGCCCCTAATTCCTCCTCAATGCGAAGCAATTGGTTGTATTTAGCCATACGGTCAGAACGAGACGCAGAACCTGTCTTGATTTGGCCTGTGTTCAATGCTACTGCTAAGTCAGCAATCGTAGCATCTTCAGTCTCTCCCGAACGGTGTGACATGATGTTTTTGTAAGAGTTGCGTTTCGCTAAGTTAACTGTGTCGATCGTTTCAGTTAATGAACCGATTTGGTTAACTTTTACTAAAACTGCGTTTGCAACGCCTTTGTCGATACCTTGTTGTAAACGCTTCACGTTCGTTACGAATAAATCGTCACCTACTAACTGGCATTTTGAACCGATCAATTTCGTTTGCTCAGCCCAACCTGCCCAATCGTCTTCAGCCATACCATCTTCGATTGAGATGATTGGGTATTTGTCAGCCCAAGTCTTCCAGTAAGCAGCCATCTCCATAGAGTTCAATTGCTTTCCGTCAGATTTTTTGAACGTGTAAAGACCTGTTTTCTCATCATAGAATTCAGACGCAGCAGCATCCATTGCGATGAAGATTTCCTCGCCTGGCTTGTAACCTGCTTTTTCGATCGATTGCAATACGATTTCGATTGCTTCTTCGTTCGACTTGATGTTTGGTGCAAAACCACCTTCATCACCTACGTTAGTAGAATATCCTTTGGACTTCAACACACCTTTCAATGCGTGGAAAACCTCCGTACCCATACGTAAAGCGTGAGAGAATGACTCCGCTTTCGCTGGCATAACCATAAATTCTTGGAAGTCAATCGAGTTATCCGCGTGAGAACCACCGTTTAAGATGTTCATCATCGGAACTGGTAACGTGTTTGCGTTAACGCCACCGATGTAACGGTATAAAGATAAACCTGCTTCTTGAGCTGCTGCTTTCGCCACTGCCATCGAAACACCTAGGATCGCGTTAGCGCCTAATTTGCTTTTGTTAGGAGTTCCGTCTAATTCAATCATGATGTTATCGATCATGTTTTGCTCAGACACTTCTAAACCCCAAAGTTCTTCAGCAATCGCCGTATTTACGTTCTCAACTGCTTTTAAAACACCTTTTCCTACGTAAACTGATTTGTCTTCGTCACGAAGTTCAACTGCCTCGTGGATACCTGTAGAAGCTCCAGATGGAACTGCTGCACGTCCAAAAGCACCGTCTTCGGTCTTGATATCCACCTCGATCGTTGGATTTCCGCGTGAATCTAAAATTTGTCTTGCGTGTACATACTGTATTGCACTCATCGTATATTATTTATTGTGATTAAAGGAATTACTATTTATTGGCTAAATTGCCTTGCAAAATAACGTAAATTTTGGCTTAAATCCGTATTAATCCTATGAAAAATCGCATCCCTTTTCTCTCTTTCCTTTTTGTTTCTCTACTGAACCTCAACACGTTCGCTCAAAATGTAGACGCAGATACCTTTGAAAAGAAGATCAAAGAGACGCCGAACGCTTATTTGCTGGACGTGCGGACTTCAGGGGAATTTGGAGGAGGACATTTGCCAAATGCAGTAAATATAGATGTTCGTTCTCCAGAATTTAATGCCAAAGTGGCGCAACTATCGAAAGATAGACCTGTATTGATTTACTGCCTTTCGGGAGGTCGTTCTGCCCAAGCTGCGGAGCAAATGCGGGCAGCAGGGTTTCAAGTTACTGAAATGAAAGGGGGCTATTTAAAGTGGACGACTCGTCTGAAGCCTCTAGAGGGAGTCCCCAATGTGAAGCATGATGCGGCTTGGAATTTGGGAGATTTTAAAAAAGAAATCGCTTCATCTGATGCCGTTGTGGTTGATTTTTATGCCAAATGGTGTGCTCCCTGCCTAAAAATGATGCCCATCGTCGATAAATTATCTGCAGAATTCAAAGGTCGCGTGACGGTTTTAAAGGTCGAAGCAGACGGCAACCAAGCCATCATGCAGGCCTACGGAATAGACGAAATCCCGAGTTTCATGGTCTTCTCTAAAGGGGAGTTGATCACCAAAACATCGGGATTCCGCGAAGAGGCCGCGTTAAAAGAACTCTTTACTGCGACCAAGAAGTAGGCTGACGCTCCCATCGGTGCGCGCGCAACTCCTCTACTAATTCTTTTGATAAACCTTCTCCATCCGAAGTGGCGGTATTACTTTCTACATGTTTGATCTTACGCATACCTGGAATGATCGTGCCCACATCTGGATTCGATAGGATGAAACGCAAGGCCATTTCAGGTAAATCCATACCTTCTGGAACCAACGGTTTCAACGCATTCGCGTGATCCACACTCGAAATCAGATTCTCTGGAACGAAATAAGTCGAACGCCAATCATTCGCCGGGAAGGTCGTTTCATAGGTCATCAAACCTGTCAAACTTCCTTCATCAAAAGGAACGCGCGCAATCACGCCCACGTCTAACTTCTTACATAGCGGGAATAATTGGTCTTCTGGGTTTTGGTCAAAAATATTGTAAATCACCTGCACCGAGGAAATCAATCCGGTTTCTAAGGTCTGCAAGCAGTTGTTTGGCTCCCAACGGTTCACCGAAACACCCCAATGAGCTACCTTTCCTTCTTTAGTCAATTTCTCGACTGCCATTTTCCACTCATCGCGATCCGCCCAATCATCTTCCCACACATGGAACTGCTGCAAATCAATTTGCTCCACCTTCAGATTGCGCAAACTTTTCTCCGTGTATTCCACGATGTGATCAGCAGGAAAGCAATCTTCGATTTTAAAATGAGACTTGGATGGCCAGGTAAAGTTTTTGGGCGGAATCTTTGTCGCAGCATATAAGGTCGTTTCTTTATGTCGTCTCAAAAGACCTCCCAAGATTTCCTCACTCTTACCCTCAGCGTAACCCCAAGCCGTGTCAAAAAAATTGCAGCCTAGCTCAACCGAACGGTCTAATGATTTATTGACTTCTTCAATATCAGATCCGGTCCAACCGGCTAATCCCCACATGCCATACCCCACTTCACTCACTTGCCAGTTCGTCCGGCCAAATCGTCTTGTTTTCATAGTATCTAGTTAATGCTCAAAAATAAGCAAAATATTCGTTTTCATTACTCCGTATACTACGTGAAAGAGTTGTTTCGGACTTTATTTTAGACACCAATAGCCGCCATTAACCCTCAATAATATATGTAAACTATCATTTATCAACCGGTTAATAAATGAAATAATCACAATAATAGTTAATAACGCAAATAACCTAATTATAATTACTATCCCCCTTAACTCAGCGTAGATTTGTAGTACCATCTGTTCCCAATTTATGACAGTAACCATTAGAAAAGAACAAAGCTGCACGCTGGTATTAGGCGATCAAACCATTTGCATTAAAGACATTCTTCGTATCGAAGGAGAAGGAAACTATTCGAAGTTTCACATGCAAGATGGGTCTAAAATTATATCTTGTCGCACGCTTAAATACTTCGAACCCTATTTGTTAGAGCGTGGATTTATACGCCCATCTAAGTCAGCGATTGTGAACATGAATGCGATTCAAGCGATTGATTTCAATATCCACAAAAGCATTCGATTAGTGAACCAACACCAGGTGACGATCTCGCGTAGACAGATTAAACCGTTGAAGGATTTGTTTAAAGCGATGGCCTAAACCGGCACATGCACTAACTTCTTCGTCTCGAAGAAATCCTCCTTAAAGCTTTTGGAAAGATGATAGACCTTGTGCTTTCTTCCAAATTCCTGTAATTCTTCCTGTAAATCTCCTCCTTTAAGGCAAAGCAGGCCATTCTTCACATCATGGTAGCTATTTAGGCTAATCTTATTCTTCACCCAACCGAAGAAAGGCAATAGACGCGTCACCGCGCGAGATACCACGAATTCAAACTCGCCGTCCACATCTTCGGCACGACCGTGGGTGGCTTTGACATTTTTCAAGCCTAGGGCTTCTGCAACGCCTTGAACGACTTTGATCTTCTTGCCGATGCTATCCACTAAATGGAAGTTCACTTCCGGGAAGAGGATAGCCAATGGAATGCCCGGGAAACCTCCACCCGTGCCCACGTCCAAAACTTCGGTTCCTGGTTTGAAATCGACAAATTTTGCAATCGCTAGCGAGTGTAAAACGTGGTGCAGCATCAAATTATCAATGTCTTTGCGAGAAATGACGTTGATCATTTCATTCCACTCCGAATACAGAGGAAACAATTGCTCGAATTGAGCCAATTGTTGCTCGGTGATGGATGGGAAATATTGTTTGATAATGGCTGCTTTCATATTAACGTTTTTTTCGTCTAGCTTTCTTGGATTCAGAAAGCAATTTTTTCGCCTCTGTATACTGTGGAGACTTCTTCTCCGCATGTTCTAAAACTTCCTTGCAATAATCTACTGCTTGGTCGTAGTTCTGTTGTTGATAAGATATGCGGGCCAAACCGAGGATAGAGGCCCAATAGTAGCCAGAGTCTGCCGCATCTGTGGCCTTCGTAAAGGCGATACATTGTTTGAAATAGGTTGCGGCTTCAGTGTGGTTTCGATAGACATACAGGGCGTAATAGCCTAAAATATAGCTGGCATAGCGACCGGAAGTGCCTTCGTAGCCTACTTGATGCTGATCAATGCGACGCAAAATTTCTTTCGAAAGAGCTGATGCTTCCTCTATATTGCCATTCATGTAGGCAGCGCGTGCGTAATAACGATGGAAGTAGGGGTTGTCAGGAAAGGTTTCGGAGGTGTATTTCGCCATTCCGTATGCTTTCTCGTTCATATTCTCCATGCCGTAAATCTGTAATAAGAAATAGCGGGCTTCCGTTCTGGTATAAAATGCTTGGTAAGAAACCTTTTCGAGTTGGGCGATTCCTTGGGTTTTATTTGCCTTAGGAAAAAGCCACAAAACGGGCCTTAGTAAGGGGAAGTTTTGCTTGATAAAGAAGTAATAATAGTTGTAAAGGCCATCGCCAAACATCAATTCAGGGCTGAAATCAGCAAAATTTCGAGAGTATTCGAGGTATTTGAGGGCGTTTTTGGCGGCCAAAGTCGCGCGCGTCCAATGTTTACGCTCAGCGTGTAGACGTCCTTTGAAAGCGTAGGCGGCGGCCATGAAAAAGGCCGCTTCTGGGTTTTCCGTTTCGTCGTAAATCTTTTCGGCCTTTTCAATACTTTTGTCCATGTATTCGATCAATCGATCGTCATAGACTTCACTCCTAGTATTGGGCACAATTTTCCACCATTGCATGAGACCTAATAAGAAATCAGGCAGCGGATGGTCTGGGTACTTAATCTTTAAATAATTGAATTCGCGCTCAGCTTCCGGGAAATGGAAGTTATACATCTGGTTGATGGCCACAGTGGCCTCCGTCTGAACTTCGGTAGTAAGTAAAAGCATTCCTTTGGAACGCTCCTTCTCTGCCTCATCCGCCTTCTTCCACCATTGTGCATTCGAATCGAAAGCGGGTAGAAGAAGGCCGAAAAATAAGGCTACAATACTAAGATGATATCTCAATTTGATCTCCATTTTGGTTTAAGAATTTAAATTCTGTAATGCCAAATGAGGAATCTTCCATAATCGTAATCCAGGTCTTGTACTTCAAGAACCAGTTCATGCGAATAGAAGGGAAACCTTTCGTGAAATAAGCACTCAAGAAAGGATGTACCAAAATGGTCAATTTCTTCTCGTTTTGCTTCGTCACTAAATGTTCCAAATGCTGTTCAACAATGTCAGATACCGCGATACTCGCCGTGATACTTCCTGTTCCTGCGCAGCTAGGACAAGTTTCATGCGTAGCTACGTTCATCTCTGGACGCACACGCTGACGGGTAATTTGCATCAAGCCAAACTTCGTCAAAGGCAAAATGGTGTATTTCGAACGATCACCACGCATTTCATCGCGCATGATATCCTGAATTAACTTGCGGTTATCTGCCTTCTTCATATCGATGAAGTCGATCACGATAATACCGCCCATGTCGCGTAGACGTAATTGGCGAGCTACTTCTTTTGCAGCTTCTCGGTTCACACTTAAGGCAGTTGCTTCTTGATCTTCTTCTGAATTCGACTTGTTTCCCGAATTCACGTCAATCACGTGCAAAGCTTCCGTGTGTTCCACGATTAAATAACCTCCACCAGGCAAAGAAACCGAACGACCAAAAAGCATTTTCAATTGCTTCTCAATACCTAATTGCTCGAATAACTTGGTTTTGCTTTGGTGTAACTTAACAATCTTCTCCTTTTCAGGAGCGACATTGTGTACATAGCCTTTTGCCTCATTGTACAATTCTGGTGTATCAACGATGACATTATCGAAATCATTGTTCAACAGGTCGCGTAACATCGAAGTAGCGCGGCTCATTTCACCAATAATGCGATCTCCAGCTTTTGCCTCGACTAATTTCACTAAACCCTCTTCCCATTTCGCAATGGAATCTTTTAGGTCGCGCTCCATTTCTTCCACCGCTTTGCCTTCAGCTACCGTACGCACGATCACACCGTAATTCTTCGGCTTAATCGAGGTCATTAGCTTTTGAAGGCGATTGCGTTCCGCTTTCGACGTGATCTTCTTCGAGATGTTCACACCGTTTGCAAAAGGAACTAAAACAAGGAAACGACCTGCGATGGAAATATCGCAAGATAAACGAGGGCCCTTAGTTGAAATAGGCTCTTTAACGACTTGAACTAAAGCTAAATGTCCTTTTTGAACCGCTTTCTCGATCTTCCCTAATTTATCAATTTCGGGCTCAAGCTTGAAGTTCTCTAAACGAATAACTTTGTTTTTCTTCGTCATTACCTCCTGCGTAAACTTTTGCAAGGTGGGTAAATTAGGGCCAAGGTCATGGTAATGCAAGAATGCATCTTTCTCATAACCAATGTCAATAAAAGCGGCGTTCAGTCCTGAAACCAATTTTTTAACCGTTCCGAGGTAAATATCCCCCACAGAAAACTGAGGTTCAGACTGTTCAATATGGTACTCTACTATCCTTTTGTCGTGCAAAAGGGCGATCCGATCCCCCTTGGGAGTCGAATTAATGATTAATTCATTGCTCACAATTTATGTCGAGAAGAAGGGTACAAGGCCATTTGGCCTATATAGTCTAAATATACAGGAAATTAAACACCAAAAACAGGCCATTTCGAAAAATGCCTGTTCCTGGGTTACCTAAATACAAATTCCAAAAGGGAAAATGGATTTATGAAGACTATTTCTTCTTGTGACGATTCTTGCGAAGACGCTTCTTTCTTTTGTGAGTAGAGATCTTGTGACGTTTTCTTTTTTTACCGCAAGGCATAATGTTAAGAATTAATGTGTTAAATACTTTACGAGATTGACTTTCAACCTCAATGCTCCTGCATTTCTGCAAGCAACTCTTTCGCGGCCTTCTGCTCTTCTGCATCCTTAGATTGCTCTAAAACACGCTTCAGAACCTTCTGAGCCTCTTCTTTTTTATCTAACTGGGCTAAACAAAAACCGAGATTTAACGCGGCTTTGTGGTTATTCGGCTCCAGCTTCAATATCTGGGTGAATCGTTCTTGGCCTTTGCCAAACTGATTCGATTTAATCGATAATATCCCTAAATTAAACAGCGCTGGCACAAACGTGGGCTCTTGTTCAATCACTTCGCGAAGTAGCGTAATGCCCTTCATCGGAGTGGGTGTATCTACGTAAGTCATCGCCATGTTCGATTTTACCAGCAAGTTGTTCGGGTCGATGGCCAAAGCCTTCGAGAAGTACGATCTTGCTTTTTCGCCCATTTTACCGCCTTTCTGTGCATTCAAAGCATACGTTTGTGCTTCAAAATACAGCTGTCCGGCACGCAAAACGTTCGTCAAACTAGGATGCTGATCCGCATAATTCGCTGCAAAAACCGCAGCAGAATCATAATGACTCGCATTCATAAAAGCACGCATCAGATTCTCTAGGGCTTTCACCTGTGAGGCATCTGTCTTGGCTGCAGCAAAAGCTGATTTCAACGCTGAAATCTCTTTTACTTGAGCAGGAGTCAAAGGAGCAGCATGCTCTTCTTTCTCTGCGACTTTTTCCGTCTTTTCGCTTCCCGCGTCTCGGTTAGCGCCCCCCGAAGGAGTATTTTGTGTCTTTCCCGCCACATTACCTTTCGGTAAAGAGTACAATAGGGCGGTTATCCCTAGGCCTACCAGAAGAATGATCAAAAGGTTTTTTTTCATTATTCTAGACCCTTTTTAGCTCGAAAGCCTATTTAGTGGGGTCAGTACTCGTTTTTACTTGCTCTACAAATACTTTCGCTGGCTTAAAGCTAGGCACATAATGTGCGTCGATTGTGATCGCCGTATTCTTAGAAATGTTGCGAGCGATCTTCTGCGCGCGTTTTTTGTTGATGAAGCTACCAAAACCACGAACATAAATATTCTCTTGGTTTGCTAGGTTGTTTTTAACTACTTCGAAAAATGACTCTAACGTTTCCGATACATCTTTCTTATCAATCCCTGTTTTGCTGGCAATCTCAGCAATTACATCTGCCTTAGTCACGTTTTATAAATTTATTAAATGATGATTCTTAGGTAATTACAATTTCCCTCTCGTAAAAGGGACACAAAAGTAACGTTTTTCTCTCAATTCTCTAAAAATTCTTTCGAAATCGGGGTGATTTTTTTCGTAAATTTGATTTTATCCATGCAAAAAAGCCCTTTACATCCTTTTTCGGCCACAATTATGGCCTGGTACGCGGAACACCAGCGAGAGCTGCCGTGGCGACAAACAAGGGATCCTTATGCCATTTGGCTGTCTGAAATCATCTTGCAACAGACGCGTGTAGCTCAGGGCTTGCCTTATTATGAGCGATTGCTCGCTGCTTTCCCCACTGTAAAGGATTTAGCAGAAGCACCTGAGGCCACTTTGCTTCGCTTGTGGCAAGGATTAGGCTATTATTCCCGTGCTCGTAATCTCCAAAAGGCCGCTCAAATGGTCATGCGGGATTTTAAAGGTTCGTTCCCTCAAACATACGATGAGATCATTTTGCTTCCGGGTGTAGGCCCCTATACCGCCGCCGCGATTGCTTCTTTTGCTTTTGATGAAGCCAAAGCCGTCGTGGACGGCAATGTTTTTCGGGTTTTATCTCGTGTATTCGCCGTTGAAACGGATATCGCGTCCTCTGCAGCGCGTGGAGTTTTTACCTCTTTAGCGCAATCACTGATCCCAGCTCAAGATCCTGCGGGATTTAATCAGGCAATTATGGAGTTTGGGGCTTTGCAATGCACGCCTGCTCCGGATTGTTCCATATGTCGTTTAGCTATTTTTTGTCAGTCAAATTTGACGAAAACGGTCGCTAATTTTCCTGTTAAATCGAAAAAGACCCAAGTCAAAGCCATACAAATGGACTACCTCGTCATCGAACAGAAAGGCCTGCTTTTAGTACGAGAACGCGTTTTAAATGGCATTTGGAAAGGTTTATGGGAGTTTTATTTACTCGAAGACGCGTGCGAATGGCTGCCTTTTCAGCGCCAAGCCTTGAAGTCCCCACCAGTACATCTTTTAAGTCACCGAAAAATCACCTGTGATGCTTGGCATGTTCAAGTTCCTGATAATTTTGCTCTGGCGATTCCGGAAGGATACGTGTGGATGAGCCCGTCAGACTTCGAGAGCAAAGGAAAATCAGTTTTGCTTTTGAACCTAATAACTGATAATTTAGAATGTCCTATTTTACAAGACATTTCGCCCACGTACCTTTAGACAATGCAAGGAGTCTTGCAGAGCTAACCCTTTAAACGACAAATCATTATGGCTGGAGTAAACAAAGTTATTTTACTAGGAAATTTAGGCGCTGACCCAGAAGTTCGCGCACTTCCTAGCGGTGTAAAAGTGGCAAATATTAACATTGCGACCTCTGAGTCGTATACCGGGAAGGATGGACAACGAGTAGACCAAACGGAATGGCACCGCGTAGAGCTTTGGGACAACCTAGCGAATATCGCAGAACAATATCTAAAGAAAGGAAATCAAGTCTATATCGAAGGAAAAATTCGTTCTGAAGAATGGCAAGATAAAAATGGTGCCACTGTTCGTGGTTACAAAGTGCGTGCCACATCGATCAATTTAATCGGGGGCCGCAATGAGGGAGGACCTGCCTCTACGCCAGCAGCAGAAAGGCCTAAGCAAGAAGCTGTTTTAGCGGGGGCCTCTAAGTCTGATCCATTTCCGCCGATGATGGAAGAGGGAGACGACCTGCCGTTTTAATTTTTTGTTACAAAAAAGGGGATATCGCATTTCGTATTCCCTTTTTTGTAAATTTGTGTCGATCAGTTCACCCAAATTATGGACCCAGACCCCTTACCCAATCTCTTTTTACTCGCCTTGGAGCCCTCCATTAGTGTGAGTTCAATTGCGCTTATTTCCTTCATTTTAGTAGCTCTATTGTTTCTATCCGCTGTTTTAGCCGGATCTGAAGTAGCGTTCTTTTCGCTGAATGCAGACCAGCGAATTAGCCTTCGCGAGAGTGAGGTAAGCAGTGAGAAAAAGGTGAGTCAATTACTCGATAAACCACAACAATTACTGGCTACTTTGTTGATTTCCATCAACTTTGTGAATATTATTTTCATTACACTAGCGAATTATTTGACAGCTCAGGTATTAGGAGAGCAGTCGATGGAGACCTTGCTGGTGACCTTGTTTTTGTTGTTTGGGGTGACGTTTATTATTACGTTTTTTGGAGAATTAATCCCTAAAGTATGGGCGCAACAGAATAACCTGAACTTTGCACGTTACTCCGCACCATTGATTGGCTTCTTGAATTTTGTGTTTTCTCCGCTTTCTAAGGCCCTTTTAGGTATCTCTGGTCTGATCGAGAAACGCGTAAAAAAGAAATCATATACGCTGACATCACAGGAATTAAATCAGGCGCTAGAGATTACCACAGATGAAAATACGAGTGACCGGGAGAAAGATATTTTACGGGGGATTCTAAATTTTGGGAACATTTCCGTGAAATCGGTCATGCAGGCGAGACGCGATATTGTTGCCTTCGACACGAGTATGAATTTCCACGAATTGATGGATCTTATCAATAAGAATGGCTACTCACGTGTGCCAGTTTATAATGAGACCATCGATAAGATTGAGGGGATTTTGTACATCAAAGATTTGCTTAAACACATCGATCAGGACGAGAAATTCGATTGGTTACCCCTTTTACATAGTCCGTTTTTTGTGCCAGAAAACAAGAAAATCGATGACTTATTATACGATTTTCAAGAGAAGAGGGTGCATATGGCCATCATCGTAAACGAATACGGCGAGACCGAAGGGCTAGTGACAATGGAGGACATCATCGAGGAGATCGTAGGTGAAATCAATGACGAATTCGACGAGGTGGAAGCCGATTACAAGAAGATTGCTGATAACATTTATGTGTTTGAGGCGAAGACTTCGTTAAATGATTTCTGTCGCGTTTATGAAATCGAGGCCGCTTATTTCGAGAAGGCCAAAGGTGAGAGTGAAACGCTGGCAGGCTTGATTATCGAGCTTTTTGGGCGTATTCCAAGTGCTGGAGAGGAAATCGAATTCGAAGATTTCACGTTCAAAGTACAATCCGTCGATACACGCCGCATTAAGAAGGTGCGCGTTACGCAACGTATGGCAGCAGATCAAGACGATTCCCAGAATTAAGCCATACTAGGTAACAATCATCAACTTCGCGAAGCTCAATAAGAGGGTTTTCTCGCCTACTCCTTTTTCAAAATCAATCACCGCTTTGCGTTCCGCACCATTTACGTCTATTCTTTTGATGAGACCGAAACCGAATTTAGCGTGTTCGACTTTTTGGCCGGCTGCTAAAGCTAAGGCATCTGTGGCCTGGAAGTTTGCTGAAACCACGTGTTGGTAATTCGTATTTGTCGTAGGTTTTTGAATCAACTGTGCTGCTGACGGAGCTGGTTTCGCAGTGAAACCCGTCTTTTGAACCGGGCGGAAGCTAGATACTTCTTTGCGCGCACCGGCGGGTTTCGACATCTTCACAAAGTTCGGATCTAATTCATTCAAGAAGCGACTCGGCTCACAAGCCTTCAATCGACCAAACTGGTAGCGGGATTCCGCATACGAGATTTGTAATTTCTTCTCTGCCCTAGTCACAGCTACGTAGAACAAGCGGCGCTCCTCCTCTAGGTCCTGCTGGGATTGCAACATCATTTGAGATGGGAATAAATCCTCTTCTAATCCCACTAAGAAAACGCGGTTGAACTCCAAACCCTTCGCCGAGTGAATCGTCATCAAGGTCACCTTATCGCGATCAGCTGGATCTTCGTCCGCATCTGCATTTGTTAGTAAGGAAACCGATTGCAAGAAGGTCGCAAGTGATTTGTCCTCGTTCTCTGGATTGTCTACGAAGGACTTGATGGCATTCAGTAATTCTTGTAAGTTTTGGTAGCGCGCCAGGCCTTCTACCGTCTTGTCTTCATATAATTCGCGCAACAAGCCCGAAGCTTTCGCCACGTGGTTCGCCACCTCATAGGCATCCTTATGCTCGACCTCCACCATCAATTTGAAGGACTTAATCAAATCAGAGAAAGCCTCGATTCCGGCACTTCCGCGAGCCGCCTGGAATTGGGAAATATTGGAAACCACGTCCCAAATAGGCACATTGTTCTCGGCCGCCGTTACGACGATTTTCGCGATGGTCGTGTCACCAATACCGCGCTTAGGCAAGTTAATGATGCGCTTAAAGGCCTCCTCATCGTTCTGGTTCACAGTAAAACGCAAATACCCGAGCACGTCTTTGATCTCCTTGCGTTGGTAGAAAGAAACACCACCGATAATGCGGTATTTGATATTCAATCGACGTAAGGCCTCCTCAAAAGAACGGGATTGGGCGTTCGTGCGGTATAAAATGGCAAAATCAGACCAAGTCAAATTCTCTTTTTGGGCAGCTTCGAAAATCGCCGAAGCAATCATGCGGCCTTCCTCGTTATCACTGGAGGCGCGGATGATTTCGATGTCATCGCCATCCTCATTCGAGGTGAAAACGTCTTTCTTTAATTGGTTTTTATTGCGAGAGATAATTGAATTCGCTACGGCCACGATGGCCTTTGTGGAACGGTAATTCTCCTCTAATTTAATGGTCACTAAATCCGAATAATCACGCTCAAAGTTTAGAATATTCTGGATATCCGCGCCGCGGAAGGCATAAATGGACTGAGCATCATCCCCTACCACGCAAATGTTGCGGTTCACAGCAGATAACTTCTTAGTGATCAAATACTGCGAAACGTTCGTATCCTGAAACTCATCCACCATCACGTGTTTGAACTTGTGTTGGTATTTATTCAATACGTCCAAATGATCGCGGAAGAGGATGTTTGTTTGGAACAATAAATCATCGAAATCCATCGCATTGGCTGCGAAACAACGTGCGCAATAGAGCTGGTATAACTCGCCCATCGCTGGGATACGCGCTAGGCGATCTTCTTCCGCTAGAATGGAAGAGCCAGTGTATTGCGCCGGCCCGATCAAGCGGTTTTTTGCGTTAGAGATTCGGTTCAAGACCAAATTCACTTTGTATACTTTATCATCTAAATTCTTCTCCTTGATCAGCGCGCGGATCAGGGATTT
Organism: Aquirufa sp. HETE-40SA; assembly: GCF_054558635.1. Lineage (NCBI taxonomy): Bacteria > Pseudomonadati > Bacteroidota > Cytophagia > Cytophagales > Flectobacillaceae > Aquirufa > Aquirufa sp. HETE-40SA. Next base: position 453,836 of record NZ_JBPXKN010000003.1, on the reverse strand, counting down.
CGAATCGTCGGTATCGTAAATAGAAAAGTTCGAGGTGTAACCGAGGCGGTTGCCTTCGAAACGAAGAATTTTGGCAAAAATCGAGTGAAACGTACCCATCCAAATGTTCTTCGCTGCATTCCCAATCACCGTTTCAATCCGGTGACGCATCTCGCCCGCCGCCTTGTTCGTAAAGGTCAACAGCAAGATCGCGAATGGATCCACGCCGGTCTCAATCAAATGCGCCGTACGATAGGTCAGCACGCGGGTCTTTCCAGATCCGGCACCGGCGATGATCATCAAAGGACCATACATATGTTCGACTGCTTTTCGTTGAGGCTCGTTCAGGCCAGCTAGGTAATCCATCTGTTTTGGGCTAATCAATTAGGGCTTCAAAAATACAAAATTTAGCCCGGATTTGCCCTATGAAATTAGACTTTGTAATATCTTTTTCGGGCGTCAAAGAAGTACAAAATCACCACCCAAATCAGCACATAAATCAGCGCTCCAGCCAGCGAAGCGTTCATCTTATCCTCAAAAAGCGGTTCGATTCCTTGTGAATAAATCCAAGATGTTAGGCCTTCCTCGCCTATTTTAATCATTCCAAAAACCCGAGGGATAATTCCTGAGAAGAAAAACACCAACATCGGATTCATCCCGAAGATCAAAACAGGTTTCCAATAGCGATCTGCCATCACCCCCGATTGAACCGTTGCCTGCAAAACCGCGAGCAACAATAGATCCCAACCGGCCGCTACCAACACATAGGAACTCGTCCACAAAGCCTTATTGATGGGAAAATACCAACCCCAAATGGTTCCTGCCGCCAAGGCAATCGCGCCCGCAGCCGCTAAAACCGAAGCCTTAGGGCTCCCTTGCAAATACCTCCCCGCAAACAAACCCGCTAGCCCTGTCGCCACTGCTGGCAGCGTACTGAGGATTCCCTCCGGATCCCAGGTTTTCGAAGTCGCCCACAAATGACCCTCCAACAAGTAATTATCAAGCCAAGCTGCTAAGTTTTTATTCACCTCCAAATTCGCCGCACCGATACCTGGCACCTCAACGAAATACATCAAGGCCCAATAACCGATGAGACTAGCCAAAAATACTCCGACCTGAATGCGCAATGAAGTGTATGCGTGCAATAAACTGACTAGCAAATACACCACCGCGATCCGTTGCAAGACCCCCGGAATACGCACGTGTTCGAAATCGGTCAAACCGGAAAAACACAAACCGATCAGCAGCAAAAAAGCACCCACGGCCACCCAAAACTGCCTCCGCAGCGGATAATCACCAAGAAAAGCTACAGTTGCTAAGGCCATGGCGAGCAAACGTAAAACGAGAGTATATTCTCCGGCATGAATTTTGGAGAAAAAACTTAGCGTCAATCCCAATAAAAAAATCCGCAAGGCGCGCTTGCAACTCTTCAAAAATTGATCATCCGAAGGCTTCGACAAAACCGTCGAAATCCCCACGATAAACAGAAAGGACGGAAACACGAGATCCGTCAGCGTATAACCGTGCCATTCCGCGTGTTCTAAAGGTGCATAAATGTGGCCCCAGTCCCCAGGATTGTTCACGATCGTCATCAAGATGACCGTGAGTCCGCGGAAAATGTCAATCGATAAAAGTCGTTTGTTCTCCATGTTAGTGATGCCCTGCATTTTTCTCACCAGCCGGAATGGCCACAGGCAATTTGTTCTCTTTCGTAGGTAGCGGACACGTCGCGAAAGGGGTAAAGGCACAAGGAGGATTATAAGCTTTATTAAAATCAAGGGTTACTGTCCCATCCGGATTGAATCCTTTCGTATCTAAAAAACGGCCTGCACCGTAGGTCGTTATTTTATTCGTAGCATCGCCAAAAACGACAAAGAAATCCTCCTTCGTCTCGCCCGGCCCCGCCTCTAAGCGATAGGTCTTCCCATCCACTTGAAACTCCAATAAACCCGGAGAATCCTCTTGGTACGAACGACCTGTGATGTCGATGATGGTTACTTTTTTGCCGACGGTGGGAATGAATTTGGCCTTGATTTTCCATTTCGAATCTGCCGGGAAGTGGTCAATTCCGTGAAAGGCTTTCAGGTATTCCCCCTCTAAATCGCGGAGACGAATGGCATATTTATCGCCTCGTTTGATGATAAACCACCGGAGCGATTGATGGCTAACTACCGTGGCTTTACCCTCTGTGGTGAAGACGACCTGATTATGATAAAGTACTTGATTATTTTGTAGAATGACTTTGCCTAAAGAGGCCTCCGCGCGAGGGAAAACAAAATCATTCGATTCCGCTCCGCCTATGGTATTTTCCCCCTCTTTCAACCAAAACAATCCTGCTAAATTTAGCCAGCCGGTTTCTGATTTGAGACTGGCTTCTCTTTTGGCATAAAAATCAGTGTAATCCTCCTGAGAACGCGCTGTGAACACTAACAGAGTGAAGATCAAAATTAAGGACTTTTTCATAGAAGGATATTTGCCTAAAAATACTAAATTACCCTTGAAATTTAACCCATGAATCCGCAAATCTACGAACTAGGCGACAGCGCACTAACGATTGAATTCGGTAACGAAATCAATGAAAGCGGACACGAGGAGGTCATGAGGCGGTTTTATCAGTTTCAGTCCTTTCCTTTGCCAGGAACCTTGGATTTAATTCCGGCCTATGCCAGTTTGACCATTGTATTTGATTTAGGGGTGGTGGCGAGCAGGTTTCAAGGTTTGGCAGGAATGAAAAGCCTAATAGAAACAAAATTAGCTGAATCCTTTTCAGCTGTGATTCCAGAGGGCCGTTTACATGAAATTCCCTGTTTATATGAAGGTCCAGATTTAGTAGCGGTCGCAAAAAGCTGTGGGCTCAGCGAAACGGAAGTCATTCAAATTCACAGCGAAAAAATATACCATGTTTATTTCCTGGGCTTCCTTCCAGGTTTCGCCTACATGGGTTTAACAGACGAGCGAATCACGGTATCCCGCAAGGAAAAACCGATGACGATACAAGCCGGAGACATCGGTTTAGCCGGAAATCAAACTGGCATTTACCCCAGCACTTCACCAGGTGGCTGGCAAATCATTGGGCGGACGAATAGCATACCTCATTTCAGAGCAGGCGACCGCGTACGATTTATCCCCGTAACCACATGAAGCTGATCAAAAAAGGTTTATTGGATACCTGGCTAAGCCTGCCAATCTATGGTTTGCAGCACGAAGGAATACCTCCTGGAGGGGCTATGGATACCTTTTCCTTACAGATCGCGAACGCACTCGTGGGAAACGATCTATACGACAAGGCGCTAGAGATGCACTTCCCGACTGGCGTTTACCAGTTCGAGACGAGCACTTTGCTAGCGATTTGTGGGGCAGATTTTACCGCCTGTATTGATCATGTGGAAGTTCCGATGAATCAACCCATCAAAGTGCCGCCGGGAGCCATTTTGAGTTGTAAAAAGCCGGTTTCAGGCCAAAGAACTTACATCGCCATCAGGCCTTTAACAGACGAACAGGTTTCCCGCGTTAAGATCTTGCCTTGGTCGATGAACCCAGAAAATGTGTTCACGGATGAGCCAATTCGGATTCTGTGCGGGCGCGAATGGGACCAGGTTAAGGCTTGCTCGCAGCAGTTATTTTTAAGCAAGGCGTTTTCGATTTCGCCCACCTCCAACCGGATGGGCTATCAATTAATGCAAGAGCCGCTGAAAACGGTTTCCACTTCGACAATGTTATCCACTGCTGTAACGGCCGGCACCATTCAGTTATTGCCTTCTGGCCAGCTTGTTGTATTAATGGCGGGACATCAAACGACGGGAGGATACCCACGTTTTGCGCACGTGATTTCGGCGGATTTACCACGTCTTGCCCAAAAAGGCCCTGGCGATAGCCTCCGCTTCACGTTAACCGATCCTACCACAGCAGAATACGAGTGGATTCTCGAACAGAATTATTTACAACAGGTCAGAAATGTGTGTGCGCTGAAATTAAGCCAACATCGATTCGATCACCACTAATTCATCACGTAGACGTGCCGCTAATGGGAAATCGAGGTCGCGCGCCGCTTTCTCCATCTCTTTTCGAATGGTTTCGGACTGCTTTTTGAGCTCCGCCGGCTTCATGTAAGCTAACAGTGGATCTGCCGCGACTGGCGCTTGATCCGGATGAATCGTATAATTCTTTGTGGGTTTCGCCATGCGATCCGCGATGGAGGTTTGCTCCATGATCTCGTCATGTGAACGCCAAATTGTGGTAGGCGTAATGCCATGCTTTTCATTATAAGCCGTTTGGATAGCACGGCGACGATTCGTTTCCGAAATCGCGAGCTCCATCGAACCCGTGATCTTATCCCCGTACATCAACACCTTTCCATTTTCGTTACGCGCCGCACGACCGATGGTTTGAATCAGTGATCGAATGTCACGCAAGAATCCTTCTTTGTCCGCATCCATAATCGCAACCAAGGAAACTTCCGGTAAGTCCAAACCTTCTCGTAGCAAGTTTACCCCGACTAATACATCGATGACGCCCAGGCGTAAATTGCGGAGAATTTCGACGCGTTCGAGGGTTTTCACCTCGGAGTGAATGTACTGGCATTTTATGCCCACACGGTCGAGGTATTTCGACAGCTCTTCGGCCATCCGTTTCGTCAGCGTGGTAATTAATACGCGTTCGTTTTTCTTGATGCGATCGTAGACCTCTTCCAGTAAATTATCGATTTGGTTTTTCGTAGGACGTACTTCGATTAAAGGGTCCAAAAGTCCGGTAGGGCGAATAATCTGCTCGACCACGACACCTTCCGAGCGGCGTAATTCGTAGTCGGATGGGGTGGCGGAGACGAAGATGGTTTGGCCAATGAGGTCTTCAAATTCATCGAATTTCAAAGGGCGGTTGTCCATCGCCGAAGGCAAACGGAAACCGTATTCCACCAAGGATTCTTTGCGGGAGCGGTCGCCGCCGTACATCGCACGGATTTGGGGCATGGTGGCGTGGCTTTCGTCCACCACCATGAGGAAGTCGTCTGGGAAAAAGTCTAATAAACAGAAGGGACGCTGGCCGGATTTTCTTTGGTCAAAATACCGAGAATAATTCTCGATCCCCGAGCAATAACCTAGCTCGCGCATCATCTCCAAGTCAAACTCAGTCCGCTGCTTAATACGTTCTGCTTCCGTTAAACGACCCTCGCGACCGAAATAGGAGATTTGATTGACTAAATCTTCTTGAATATGGGAGATGGCGTTGTTCAGGGTTTCACGTCCCGTCACGAACAAGTTTGCGGGGAAGACAGCCACCATCGTCTCCGATGAGATCTTCTTTCCCGTCCATGGATCGATGCGGTGAATCTCCTCAATCTCATCGCCAAAAAACACGAAGCGATACCCGAAATCCGCATAGGCTAAGAAAATATCCACCGTATCGCCTTTCACACGGAAGGTTCCGCGCAAGAATTCCCCTTCGGTCCGCGCATAGAGAATCTCTACTAAGCGGAATAAAAACTGGTTACGAGAGATCGTGTCTCCCACGGCGACACGCATGATGGAATTTCGGTATTCGTCCGGATTCCCCATACCGTAAATACAGGAAACGGAGGCAATCACAATAATGTCGCGGCGGCCAGACATCAATGACGAGGTCGTCGCTAAACGCAATTTTTCAATCTCCTGGTTAATCGAGAGATCTTTTTCTATATAGGTTCCCGTGGAGGCGATGAAGGCCTCGGGCTGGTAATAATCGTAATAGGAGATGAAATATTCGACCGCATTTTCTGGGAAAAAGGATTTGAATTCCCCGTATAATTGGGCGGCGAGTGTTTTGTTATGGCTCAAAATTAGGGTTGGGCGATTTACCTGTTGAATCACATTCGCGATAGTGAAGGTCTTTCCAGAACCGGTTACACCTAGTAAAGTTTGGGCAGCTTCTTCCTTGTTAACCCCTTCGACTAATTGCCGAATCGCCTCCGGCTGATCACCGGTGGGTTTGTAAGAAGAAGTGAGTTTGAAATCCATCTCGAAATATACGAATAATGGAGAGGATAATTCGGGGAGAAATACTATTTTTGGCAAAAATCAAACCTTATATGCTTCGTCTATCTATCCTGTTATTAAGTCTGTGCACATTATCATGCAAATCAGAAGAACCTGCTGTTGAACCAGCTACGGTTATTCAAACCTTGCCGACCGTTCCGGTTAAGGAATATAGCTTCTCTGCTACCCCATTTTGGGCAGATGAATTCGAAAAAAATGGTCTCCCAGATCCTGCGAAATGGGGCTATGATGAAGGTGGTAGTGGCTGGGGAAATAATGAACTACAATATTATACGAAAGCAAACATCAAAAATGCGCACATCGAGGATGGAGTTTTAACCATCGAGGCCATCAAAGAAAAGCTAGATAATAAAAATTATACTTCTGCGCGTCTGGTGACTAAAGGCAAAAATGACTTTTTATACGGCCGTGTGGAGGCTAGAGCAAAAATTCCAGCTGGTCGAGGTAATTGGGCAGCTATTTGGATGCTCGCTAGTCAATCCGATTATGGAAAACAGTATTGGCCAGACAATGGCGAGATCGATATTTTAGAACATGTAGGGTACGATCCAGGCATCATTCATGCCAGTGTTCACACCAAAGCCTATAACCACATGATTAACACTCAAAAGACGTCAAGGGCAATTTTAGAAAAATGGGATACCGAATTTCATCTTTTCAGAATAGACTGGACGCCGGATTATATTCGATCCTACATCGATGGTAAACTATATTTTGAATTCCAAAATCCGAAAACCAACTGGGAACAATGGCCTTTTGACAAGAAGCAACATATCTTAATGAACTTAGCGATCGGTGGAGACTGGGGCGGACAAAAAGGCGTGGATGACACGATCTTTCCGAACAAATTCCAAATCGACTACATTCGCGTGTATGCCCTAAACCCCTAGTATGAAATACCCTAAAGCCGCGGAGGCCTTCGACCGTTTACTTGTCATCATGGATGACCTGCGGGAGAAATGCCCGTGGGACAAGAAGCAGACGCTGGAGTCTTTGCGCCATTTAACCATCGAAGAGACCTACGAGCTTTCGGATGCGATTATGGAAAATGACCTCACCGAAATTCGGAAGGAATTAGGGGATATCTTTTTGCACCTCGTTTTCTACAGCAAAATCGTTTCCGAAAAAGGAGCTTTTGATGTCAGTGATGTGTTGCATGGGGTTTGCGAAAAACTCATCAGCCGTCATCCGCATATCTATGGGGATGTGGTGGCTGAAACAGAAGAGCAAGTAAAGCAGAACTGGGAGGCCTTAAAATTAAAAGAGGGGAACAAGTCCGTTTTAGGCGGCGTTCCAGGTTCTCTTCCAGCGCTTGTGAAAGCGATGCGGATACAGGAAAAGGCGCGCGGTGCGGGTTTTGACTGGGAAGAAAAAGAGCAGGTGTGGGAGAAGGTGGAGGAAGAACTGGGCGAATTCAAAGAGACTTTTGTGGGGAAAGACCTCGATGCTGCCGGAAAGGCGGAGGCGGAGGGCGAACTGGGGGACTTGATCTTCAGTCTCGTGAACTTTGCCCGATTCATCGACATTAATCCCGAAACAGCCGTGGAGCGGACGAACAAGAAGTTCATCAAGCGCTTCCAGCACCTCGAAAAACGCGCGGCGGAGAATGGCCAGGCGCTTTCCGAGATGACTTTGGCAGAAATGGATATCTACTGGAACGAAGCGAAAACGCTTTAGTTCACACTAAACTGATAGGCTGTTTTCGTTTTATAGACTTCTCCTGGACGCAATACCGTGCTAGGGAATGAAGGCTGATTAGGGGAATCCGGGAAATGCTCGGTCTCTAAGCAAAGTCCATGACGCTTGGTGATTTGCACGCCGTATTTTCCGGTCAAACGCCCATCTAGGAAATTCCCCGTGTAAAACTGAACCCCCGGTTGGTCTGTAGAAACGGTCATTTTACGACCAGAAACCGGATCGTGCACCGTCGCCATTTTCGCATATGAACCTGCAGGTTTATCCAACGCCCAGCAATGGTCATAGCCTCCGCCTAACACAATCTGCTCTGATGAGGTGTCGTTTATGCGATCACCGACAACGTGCGGCTTCGTAAAATCAAACGGGGTTCCTGCGATTGGCATTAGCACACCCGTGGGGATTAACACTTTATTCACGGCCACTAAACGAGAGGCATCGATCTGCACTTCTTGATTCAATATATCACGTTTCGCGTTTCCGCTCAAGTTAAAATAGGAGTGATTACTCAAGTTCAATACCGTCGATTTATCTGTGGTGGCCTCATAAGAGATCCCTATTTCGTTATCCTCCGATAAAGTATAGGTCATCTTAACGCTTAAGTTTCCGGGGAATCCCTCTTCCATATCTTTCGAAACATAGGATAAGCTTAGGCTTTGCGCGGAGGCCGCTTCTACTTTCCATACTTTCTTGTCGAACCCGACAAGGCCGCCGTGGAGGTGTTGGCCGTTGTTTTGGGCAGCAAGAGTATATTCCTTGCCATCTAAAGTGAATTTTCCGTTCGCGATGCGGTTTCCGAATCGACCGACAATCGCTCCGAAGTAGGGTGTGTCTTTGATGTATTCTTGTAAAGTCTCAAAACCCAACACCACATCTTCCACTTTTCCATTGCGATCTGGGGTTAGGATTTTTTGGATGATGCCTCCGTAGTTCATGATGTGAACTTCCATGCCGTGAGCATTCTTCAAGGTATACAAGGTAACAGACTCGCCTGCAGGCGTTTGGCCGAAAGGTTTTCCGGGATTAGACATAGCAAATAGGTTTTGGGACAAGAAAAAAAGGGCTAAAAAGCAATATTTCATAGGTTAACTAGGTTTGTGCTGTCAATTTACCACAAAAGATGGAAAATAAAATTATTCTTCGTAGCTTTGCACCCCAATTTAAAAATTGTTTCAAACTTAATTTCAGCAGGTTAGCCCAGCTTGTTGATGTAGGCGAAAGCCACAAGGGCACTCATTTATGTCAAAAGTAAAAAAAGATTTCGACTGGGATTTAGTTGAAGGAAAAGGCTTCGGTAGTAACTATACTTCAGAGCAAAAAGAAAAAATGGAGGCTGCTATCGAAGCAACCTTGAACTCGGTCACTGAGAAGGAAGTAGTGAAAGGTATTGTGGTAAGCAAGACTGACCGTGAAGTAATCATTAACATTGGATTCAAATCTGATGGTTTAGTATCTGCTTCAGAATTCCGCGATATGCCGGATTTGAAAGCTGGTGACGAGGTTGAAGTATACATCGAGAACCAAGAAGACGCAAACGGACAATTAACGTTGTCACGTAAGTTAGCTAAGGTGATGGGTGCATGGACGAACATCGAGAAAGCTTTAGAAGAAGATACGATCATCAATGGTTTCGTTAAGCGCCGTACAAAAGGTGGTTTAATCGTAGATATCTTTGGAATCGAGGCATTCTTACCTGGTTCTCAAATTGATGTGAAGCCTATCCGTGACTTCGATATTTTCGTAGGCAAAAACATGGAGGTTAAGGTGGTTAAAATCAACCACACAAATGACAACGTAGTTGTATCTCACAAAGTATTAATCGAGAAAGATCTAGAGGCTCAACGTCAAACGATCTTAACGAACTTAGATAAAGGTCAAGTACTAGAAGGTGTGATCAAAAACATGACTAATTTCGGTGTGTTCATCGATTTAGGTGGTGTAGATGGTTTACTTCACATCACAGATATCTCATGGGGTCGTATCAACCACCCACAAGAGGTATTGAAATTGGATCAAAAAATCCAAGTGGTGGTATTAGACTTCGACGAAAACAAAAAACGTATCTCTTTAGGTATGAAGCAATTACAAGCGCACCCTTGGGAAGCTTTAGCTGCTGGAACTGAAGTAGGTTCGAAAGTAAAAGGTAAAATCGTTAACGTAGCTGATTACGGTGCTTTCTTAGAAGTATTGCCAGGCGTTGAAGGTTTAATCCACGTGTCTGAGATGTCATGGTCTCAACACTTACGTAACCCACAAGATTTCTTGAAGGTAGGCGACGAAATGGAAGCAGTGGTGTTAACATTAGATCGTGCTGAGCGCAAGATGTCTTTAGGTATCAAGCAATTAACAGAAGATCCTTGGACTAAGACTGATTTATTAGCGAAATACGCAATCGGTACGAAGCACAAAGGAACGGTTCGTAACTTAACTAACTTCGGCTTATTCTTAGAATTAGAAGAAGGAATCGACGGTTTAGTTCACGTTTCTGACTTGTCTTGGACGAAGAAAATCAAGCACCCATCTGAATTCGTTAAAGTAGGTGATTCTTTAGATGTTATCGTAATCGAATTAGACGCGGAAAACCGTCGTTTAGCTTTAGGTCACAAACAATTAGAGGAAAACCCTTGGGATACATTTGAAAGTGTGTTCACTTTAGGTTCAACTCAGAAAGCAACGATCATCTCTAAAAACGAGAAGTTCGGTGTTTTAGAATTGCCATACGGTATCGAAGGATTAGCTCCTTTGAAGCAGTTAACAAAGGCAGATGAGTCAGTAGCTGAGGTAGGTGAGGCGTTAGACTTCGTGGTAACAGAATTCCACAAAGAAGAGCGTAAGATCATCTTATCTCACACACGTACCTTCACTGCAGCTACGGCTGAAGAAGTAGCGGCTGATGCTGCTGCGGCAAAACCAGAGAAGAAGAAAGCAACTAAGTCTGCTGAGAAAACAGCAACTGTATCAGCTGAGAAATCGACTATGGGCGATATCGGTGCATTATCTGCTTTAAAAGAGCAAATGGAAGGCGCTGAGAGAGAACAAGCGATTAAAAAATTAGAGAAGAAATCCTCTAAAAAAGCTGAGTAGAAGTATTCACCTGTTCTATACTGAGAGGGGTTAGCGAAAGCTGACCCCTTTTTTTTGTTTTTTGCTTTTTTTTTCCAAACTTACATCCCATCATTTAAACCTAACAACCATGAGTAACACTTCAAGACGGAACTTCCTGCAAAAAGCCGGATTAGCCGCAGCCAGTTTCTACATTGTACCGCGCCACGTGCTGGGCAAAGGGTATACTGCTCCTTCAGACAAATTAAACATCATGGGTGTCGGCGGTGGCGGAAAAGGCTACAGCGATATCATGAACTCATATAACAAAGGGGCAGAAAACATCGTCGCTATTGTCGATGTAGATGATCGTCAAATCGTACGAATCAAAAAAGACCTTCCTAAAGCAAACATTTACCGCGATTTCCGTGCAGCCTTAGATAAAGAAGGTAGCAATGTAGATGCGGTGATTGTTTCTACGCCTGATCATACCCACGCAACGATTGCGATGGAAGCTATGCGTCGTAAGAAACACGTATACGTTCAAAAACCCTTAACTCACGATATCTACGAGGCGCGTCTTTTAGGCGAGAAAGCGAGAGAGATGAAAGTCGTGACGCAAATGGGTAACCAAGGTTCATCAGGTGACGGTGTTCGTCAAATGATGGAGTGGTTCGATGGTGGTGCGATTGGAAAAGTGAAAGAAGTGTATGTTTGGACGAATCGTCCCGTATGGCCACAAGGAATCGCTTACCCTGCTGCTGGATCTCCAGCACCGGCAGAGTTAGATTGGGATCTTTGGTTAGGACCTGCGAAATACAGAGAATATAACCCCGCTTTACTTCCATTCAAATGGAGAGGATGGTGGGATTATGGTACAGGTGCCTTAGGCGATATGGGATGTCACTTATTAGATCCTCCTTTCAAAGTATTAGGTATCCGTGATGCAATCGATGTAGAATGTTCGGTAGGTTCTGTCTTCTTGCAAGATTGGACACCAGAATACATTCCAGAAGGATGCCCTCCTAGTTCGATGGTGACTTTACACTATGGTCCTTCGAAGAAAAATAATTCCCCAGTGAAATTGACTTGGTTTGACGGTGGTCTTCGGGCACCGCATCCAGATGGAATTCCATCTTCGGAAGTAATTGGTGATCCAGATGGTTCAAATGGTGTGATTTTAATCGGTACAAAAGGTATCATGACCTGCGGAACGTATGGTATGTATCCTAAAGTATTTAAAAACGGAAAGCGCGTAGATGAATCAGAACTTCCTAAAGCAAGCTTAGCGCGTGTGAAAGGCGGGGATAACGGTCACAATACCCAATGGGTAGAGGCTTGTAAGGCTGGTTTCGGCAATATGGAAGTAAGTTCTCCATTTGATTACGCGGCTCCATTTACAGAATCTGTTTTAATGGGTAACATTGCCATTCGTTCTTACATGTTACGTGAAGGTGATGGTCGTAATGCAAAATTTGTAGGTCGCCAAAAACTGGAGTGGGATGCAGCGAACATGCGCATCACGAACTTCGATGCGGCAAACCAATTCGTGAGACGCGAATACCGCAACGGCTGGACTCTTTAAAAGCCATTCGATAATTAGATTAAAAAAGACGGGATGCTCTCCCGTCTTTTTTTTATTTTTGTGCTATGAATTTTAGCGCATCCACTCCTGTTTCTGAAGTTTTCGCACAAGTCGAAGCTTACATCCTTTCCCAAGGTTATACGATTATCGACAAAGACCACAACCGCCCTTGGGGAGGTTTCTTTGTTTTAGACGAATCGCAAGCAGCAAAATTCGCAGCGCAATTCTTCCCACAGCTTTCAATGGACGCTATTCAAATCACGCAGAAGCTAAGCCCTAAGTTTTTAGTGGTGGCGCCTGAGAAGCGTTTGTCTTGGCAGTACCATTTCCGTAGAGCAGAAGTTTGGACGGTGAATGCAGGTCCTGTGGGAGTGGTCATTTCGGAAACGAATGAGCAGTCTGCCCCGGGTATTTATCAAGAGAAAGAGTTAATCACTTTGCCCACAGGTACTCGACATCGTTTAGTCGGTTTAGACAATTGGGGTGTGGTGACAGAGATCTGGCAACATACCGATGTGGAGCATCCCTCGGATGAATCCGATATCGTCCGCTTGCAGGATGATTTTGGCCGTTAATCAAATTTAATAGACCGGTCATCTAAAAATAATACAAGAAAACTTTGTAGTCTCTAAAAGTTTCCATAGTTTTGCTTCCCAATTAATCAATGGGTTAAGCAAATGAAATCGCGTATTCTAGAAAAAGGAACTCAATTATTCTTCCGCTACGGTGTAAAGACCGTCACGATGGATGCGATTGCGAGCGAATTAGGGATTTCGAAAAAAACGATTTATCAACATTTCCCGGATAAAGATTCGATGGTATTCGAAGTCGTGCAAGCATTCATTATTCAGGATGATATGAAGTGGGATGAACTCGATAGACTCTACCCCAATGTGATCGAAAAGATTTTCAAGTCATTCGAAATGACGAAGGATTTGTTTATGCAGATGAATCCGCGTCTACTATATGAGATTCAAAAATACTTCCCGAATGCTTATCAACTTTTCACCGAACATGGCGAAAAATGCATTCATAAAAATTTGATCGCTGACTTTAAGAAAGGTGCCCAGTTCGGCTATTTTAGAAATGACATTGATTTCGAATTATTAGCCCGCTTGCGAATGGCCGAAGTCGATTTAGCCTTCAACCCTAATTTTTATCCTAACAACAAATTATCCTTGTATGACACGCAGCTAACGCTGATGGATATTTTCATGCGAGGTATTTTGACCGAAAAAGGTCTAACACTTTATACATCTTACCAAAACAATTTAAAATGATGATCCGCCTAAGAAAAATCTATGCCGGTCTATTTTTACTGACCTCTCTGGCCGCCACTGCACAGACCTACAGCCTAAAGCAAGCGGTAGACTATGCGATCACGCACCAGGTTCAAGTGAAAAATAGCCAAATCGACTTGCAGAATGCAGGTGCGAAAGTAAACGAGATAAGAGCCATGGGTCTGCCACAAGTGAATGGTTCCGTGTCTTTAACGAACAATATCGTCTTACAGCGTGCGTTCATTCCAGCTAAATTATTTAATCCGGCAGCGGCAGAGGGAGAATTAATCGCAGCGAAATTCGGTGTGGATAATTCAGGATTCGCAAACGTGGGGTTAAGTCAATTGGTTTTTGACGGATCTTATCTATTAGGCTTAAAGGCTTCCTCCGTATACAAGGATTTAGCCGTTAAATCACTAACGCAATCGAAGCAGCAAGTGGCTGAGAATGTGACGAAGGCTTATTATGGAATTTTGGTCAACGAAAAACGCCAAGGACTTTTAGCTTTGAATGTAGCTCGTTTAGATACCTTGTTAAAGGAGACGCGTGAGCTGAACAAGCAAGGATTTGTGGAAAAGATTGACGTACAGCGTCTAGATGTGCAAGCAAATAACCTTCGTACAGAATTAGAAAATGTGAATCGCTTGCAAGAACTAAGCTATTCTTTGTTAAAATTCCAAATGGGCTTCCCGATGGAAGAGCCTATTCGCTTAAGCGAAAGCTTAGAAAAGGTGGAATTAGCCACGTTTAATACAAACGCAGCAGGGGATTTCAATTATGCAAACCGCATCGAATATTCCATCTTGCAAACGCAGGAAAACTTAGCAGAACTAGATTTAAAGAGTATTAAGGCGGGTTATTTGCCTCGTTTAGTAATGAACGCAAACTACGGTTATAATGCGGGTGCGAATGCTTTTGGTGATTTGTTAACCAAACAATGGTTCGACAACGCGGCCATCTCGGTAGCATTACAGATCCCTATTTTTGACGGTTATTCAAAAAAATACAAAGCCATTCAATCGGCTAACAATTTGCAAAAGGTTCGCCAGTCTTACGGTTTATTAAAATCGTCCATCGACTTGCAACGTTCTCAGGCGAGCATTACGATGAAGAACGCTTTGGAATCCATGAAAGAACAAAAAGCGAACCTAGATTTAGCGAATGAGATTTCTCGTGTGACGCGCGTAAAATACCAACAAGGGGTGGGTTCAAACTTAGAAGTTTTGAACGCAGAGTCATCCATCAAAGAATCACAAGCAAACTACTTTACGGCACTTTACAATGCCTTAGTAGCTAAAGTTGAATTAGAAAAAGCAAACGGTACACTATACATAGACTAATAGAAACATGAAAAAAATAGCCATCCTCCTAAGTGGAATCATTTTATTCGCAGCCTGCGGATCAAAGGACAAGAAGCAAGAATTAGCTGAGTTAAAGACCCAGGAAAAAGAAATCCAGGCGAAAATCGCTGCTTTAGAAAAAGAAGTAGGTAAGCCTACGGATCAAGCGGTAGCGAAAGTAATCGCGGTAAGCGTGAGTCCTTTAGTGGCTCAAAATTTCCAGCACTTCGTAGAGGCGCAAGGAAATGTCGTAGCAGAAAACACGGTTTTAGTAAGCCCACAAACAGGTGGTGTGATTTTAACCTTGCCAGTAGTTGCAGGCCAATCAGTTTCAAAAGGACAATTGATTGCGACTTTGGACAACAACATCTTAAAAGAGTCATTAGAAGAGGTTCGCCAGCAATTATCGTTAGCGAAGACCATCTTTACGAAGCAGAAAGCGCTTTGGGATCAGCAAATCGGAACAGAGGTTCAATACTTGAGCGCGAAGTCGAACATGGAATCTTTGGAAAAAAGAATCGTAACCTTGAAAGCGCAATTAGGCTTATCACGCGTAACGGCTCCTATTGCTGGAACTATCGAATTAGTGCGCCAAAAAGCAGGCGAAATGGGTGCTCCAGGTGTCCCTATCGTTCAAATCGTCAACTTAGGCAACTTGAAAATCTCTGCTAAAATCGCTGATTCTTATGTAGGAACGGTGAAGCAGGGCGACGAGATCAACATCAAATTCCCTGATTTAAACAAGGAATTAAAGGCGCGCATCTCTTTAGTTTCTAAAATCGTTAATCCATTAACACGTACATTCGACATCGAAGCCCGCATCCCGAATGCAGGTGGCGAGTTAAAGCCGAACTTATTAGCGGTGATTAACATCAACGATACTTCAAAGAAGAACGCCATCGTAATCAGCGAAAACATCATCCAAAAGACCGAAAAAGGTAATCTTGTATATGTAGCGGTAGAAGAAAACGGTAAAAAAATAGCGCGTTCTCGCCTAGTTACTGTCGGATTAACCTACAATGGTCAAGCTGAGATCACAGAGGGATTAAAGGCAGGCGATTCACTTATTACACAAGGATTTCAAGATTTAGTGGATGGTACAGCCATCTCTTTCTAAGTAGATAATGGAAAAAAATATCAAAAATGAGCAATTGCCAGAAGGCAAAGGCTTGATCTATAACATGGTGGGCTGGTTAGCCCAAAACCGCACGACAGTTTACATCTTCACGTTCATCATTTTTGTGGCGGGGATGGGAATCTATTCGAGCTTACCTAAGGAACAATTCCCGGACATCGTGGTGCCACAAATGGTCATCCAAACGGTGTACGCTGGAACGACTCCCTCAGATATCGAAAACACGATCAACAAACCGATCGAAAAACAAATCAAATCAATCACGGGTGTAAAACGCGTGAAGTCGAACGCCTTGCAGGATGTTTCAGTCATTATTGTTGAATTCAACACCGATGTCTCCGTCCCTATCGCGAAGCAACGAACACAAGATGCGGTGGATAAAGCGATTGCAGATTTACCAAAAGACTTGACACGTGAGCCTTCTGTGGCTGAGGTCAACTTCTCTGAGTTTCCTATTATGAACATCAACATCGCGGGGGATTATCCACTCGACAAGTTGAAGAAATATGCGGAGGACTTGCAGGATGAAATCGAGGGCATGCCGGAAATTAACCGCGTAGACATCATCGGTGCATTGAAAAGAGAGATTCAAATCAACCTAGATTTGTACAAGATGCAGAGTTATGGTTTGACTTTCTATGATATTCAATCAGCTGTTCAAGGTGAGAACGTGAACATTTCGGGTGGTGATTTAGCCGTAGATGGCGTTCGTCGTTCCCTTCGGGTGACTGGTGAATTCAAAGCTGTGGAACAATTAGGCAATCTGATGATCGGTTCTTCTACAGGTGCTCGTGTCCGTTTAAAGGATGTGGCTGAGGTGATTGATAGCTACGAAGAGAAGCAAGATTTTGCCCGTTTGAATAACAAGTCCGTTATTACCTTGAACGTCATTAAGCGTGGAGGAGCTAACCTAATCGAGGCAGCAGACCGCATCGAAAAGACGATTGAAGAATACAAAGAAAATCGTTTCCCAGAAGGATTAACCGTAACTACCACAGCGGATCAATCAGAGCGTACGCGTGGCGATTTAGCAGATTTAATTAATACCGTTATTCTAGGTTTCCTTTTCGTGGTGATCGTATTGATGTTCTTCATGGGCGTTAGAGATGCGGTATTCGTCGGATTATCGGTGCCTTTGTCGGCTTTATTGACCTTCTTGTTTATGCCGTCATTAGACTTCAGCTTAAATACCATCGTTCTTTTTGGATTCCTTTTAGGACTTGGTATCGTGGTGGATGATGCGATTGTGGTGATCGAGAATGCCCACCGTTTGTTCAATAACTTCAAGAAATTGACCATTACGGAGTCGGTTAAATTAGCCGCATCAGAAGTATTTATTCCGGTATTATCGGGTACGTTAACGACCATTTCTCCTTTCTTGCCTTTGCTTTTCTGGCCAGGTATCGTGGGCGAGTTTATGAAATACCTGCCTATCACGTTAATCATTACGCTTTTTGCGTCGCTATTTGTGGCTTATGTCATGAACCCAGTGTTCGCGATTACGTTTATGAAACGACACGATGAAGAGGTGAACGATGTGAAGAACCCGAAATTCTCGGATATCCGTCGCACCGTATTTATCTTATTGAGTTTGGCGGTATTCGGTTACGTGATGGGCTTTGGCTTAGGCCACTTTGGCTTTGGAAACTTCTTCATTCTTTGCATTATTCTGTACGTGTTTAATCACTTTGTGATCACACCGAAATGGATTGTGCCATTCCAAGAGAAGACTTTACCAAACTTTAAAACCAATTACCGCAAGTTAATCTCGTGGGTTTTGATGGGGAAACGTCCGATTTATGCGACTATTTCTGCATTCGTTTTACTAATTGTAACGATCGCTCTAATGGGTGTGGTGAAGCCTAAGGTGGTTTTCTTCCCTTCAGGTGATCCGGATTACATTTATATTTATGCCAAAAATCCGATCGGAACCGATGCGGTCGTAACGGATTCCATGACGAAAATAATCGAGAAGCGCGTGTCTACTTTTATTCAAAAAGAGGGCTATGGAAAAATCGTAAACTCGGTCATTTCAAACGTGGGTAAAAATGCAGGGGATCCGATGCAGCCAGACCGTGGGCCTACACCTCACAAGAGTAAGGTGACAATTGCTTTCGAGAAATTGCAATTACGCGGTGGCATTAAGACAGGAGAGGTGTTGAGTAAGATTCAAGCAGATTTTGCCAAAAACCCTTTAGCCGGTGTCGAGCTTGCTATCGAACGCGAGAACAATGGCCCGCCGACAGGTAAGCCAATCTCGATCGAAATCGCGGGAGATGACTTCGTTGTTTTACAAGATTTAGAAAAAAAGGTACGTGGAGCCATCACAAAGGCTGGCATCCAAGGTATACAAGAATTGAAGTCAGACTTAGTAACGAACAAGCCTGAAATCATCATCGATGTAAATCGCGAAAAAGCATCTCGCGAGGGCATTTCGTCTGCACAAGTGGCGATGGCGGTGCGTACGGGTTTATTCGGCTCCGAAATCTCGAAATTCCGTGATGCGAAAGATGAATATCCTATCCAATTGCGTTTAAAAGGAGATTCTCGCAACCAAATCGAAAAATTATTGCAATTGAATATTACTTACCGCGATATGAACATGGGCGGCGCCTTGCGCCAAGTGCCATTGAATTCAATCGCCGATATTCGCTACGCCACTTCTTTCAGCCAGATTAATCGTAAAAACCAAGAGCGTGTCATAACCCTCGGTTCTGATGTGATTCAAGGCTATAACGCAAATGAAATCGTAGGGGAATTAACCAGCCTTTTCGAAGCAATCGAAGTACCACAAGGCTATACCATTCGCATGGGTGGAGAACAAGAGGACCAAAAAGAATCAGGTACCTTCCTTGGAATTGCCTTCCTTGCGGCTTTGGTGTTAATCTACTTAATCCTTGCTACGCAATTTAACTCTGCGGTGAAACCATTAATCATCTTCGCGACGATCTTGTTATCACTAATCGGGGTGTTATTAGGATTCATGGCTTTCGGTATGACTTTCTCTGTGATTATGTCCGGCGTAGGTATCATCGCCCTAGCGGGTATCGTTGTAAAGAATGGTATCCTTTTGATCGAGTTCATCGAGGAGCTTCGCTTCAAGCGTGGTTACGACTTGAAAGAGGCGATCATTGAAGGGGGTGGTATTCGTTTAACTCCAGTATTGTTGACAGCTTCGGCGGCAGTATTAGGCTTGATTCCTTTAGCATTAGGCTTAAGCATCGACTTCGTAACGCTATTCACGGAATTAAATCCACATATCTTCATCGGTTCTGATTCCGCGGTATTCTGGGGAATCTTAGCTTGGACGATCATCTTCGGATTAACGTTCTCAACCGTTTTAACCCTTATAATCGTTCCATGTATGTATTACATCTCGGAGCGTATCAAGCAGAAATGGTTTACAAAAGCAGTGTAAATTAGATTGGGTTCAAGAATGCAGAAACCCCTGGGCTAAGGTCTAGGGGTTTTTTGTTTTTGCAATGGGTAATGGTTTTGTTAAAGGTTTTAGCGTCTTATTTTGAGCTCGAATATAATGGCTTATCATTTTTTCATCCGAAGCGGAGAGGCTACCATTTCCGCCTATTTGGTCCACTTCTAAACGTATTTTTGTCGGTTTCATAGGTTAAGAATTAAAATACTGGTTAACTAATTTTTTAGCTGCATTCGTATTAATAATCATCCTCCTATTACCAAAGTGAAAAGCCCCAATGGACCTCTCGTAATGATCAATCAGTTGTTCTTTTGCAATGAAGGAAACATTGCCATCGTTACCGAAATGAAATGATTGTTTGCAAGCATAGGCAACTAGATTCCCTGCAACACCCAAAAACTGTTTTTGACTTCCTTTATTGAAAGAAGAACTTTCAAGTAGATGAATGTAAATATGATCAGGTTTTCGCTCGAAACAAATTAAACCTTGAATTAAATTCGGATTACTTTCGGTAACCAATTTATATACAAAATGGCTTTCTTGCTCCAATTCTAGCATCCAATCAAACTGCCAAATTAAACCTATTAAATCCGTAAATTTCAACGGTACGATCAGCGTGGCTTTACTTTGTCCCGTAGCAACTTCTTCAATCGACTTTGTTAGTTTATCGATGATAAAATCCGCCTCAACTAGTATTCTATTTCTCATTTTGAAAGGTAGAGATCTTTAAGGTCTGAATTTTACTGCTGTCCTTTTTTATAAGTTACCTGATAATTGCATTTAAAGTCGTCATTCCCTAATTTACCGTTTCAAAATCAATAACATGAAGAAATTACTCCTACTCCTTTGCTTGCCCCTTTTAACTCAGGCGCAAGATCGTCCGTATGGTAAAGTTTGGGCGACTCGCTCACAGGCCATTGCCCAAAACGGGATGGCCGCTACCTCACATCCATTGTCAACTCAGGCCGCACTTGATGTGCTGAAAGCCGGGGGAAATGCGATCGATGCTGCCATTGCCGCGAATGCGATGGAAGGCGTGGTGGAGCCGCACGTAAATGGGATAGGAGGGGATTTGTTTGCCATTGTTTGGGATGCGAAAACAAAGAAATTATATGGGATTAATGGTTCCGGGAGATCGCCCAAATCGCTGACATTAGCGGAGTTTAAAAAGCGCGGGCTGACACACATTCCTTCGCTGGGTCCACTGCCTGTTAGTGTGCCAGGATGTGTGGATGCCTGGTTTGAATTACATAAGAAATTCGGTTCAATGCCGATGAATAAAGTGTTGGAAAAAGCGGTTTCCTATGCGCGCAATGGCTTTCCGGTGCATGGCGAATTTGCTTCCGCATTAGCGCGCGTACCTGCAGCTTATGGTAAGTTCCCGAACGTCGCTAACCATTATTATCCAAATGGGAAGCCGCCGGTAGAGGGGGATATTTTCAAGAACCCGAACTTAGCGAATACCTTAGAAAAACTAGGAAAAGAGGGACGTGATGCCTTTTACAAAGGCGATATGGCGCGGACGATGGACGCGTTTATGAAGAAGAATGGCGGGTTTTTGAGCTATGAGGATTTAGCTTCGCACACGTCCACTTGGGTGGAGCCGGTTTCAGTGAATTACCGCGGATATGATGTGTGGGAATTGCCACCAAATAGCCAGGGGATCGCGGCTTTGCAGATGTTAACGATTTTAGAGGGCTATGATTTTTCCAGAATAAAACTGGGTTCTGCGGAGCACGTACACTTGTTTACAGAGGCCAAAAAACTAGCGTTCGAAGACCGCGCAAAATACTATGCAGATCCAGAGTTTGCTAAAATTCCGGTAGCGGAACTCATCTCAGAAGAGTACGGCGCGAAGCGCCGGGCGTTGATCAATCCGAATCGTGCCGGTCGCCATTACGAGGCGGGAAATCCAGCTTTGAAAGAGGGGGATACCATCTACTTGACTGTCGCGGATAAGGATGGCAATATGGTGTCCTTGATTCAGAGTAATTACAGAGGATTTGGATCGGGTATGATACCGGATGGTTTAGGCTTCATGTTCCAAGATCGAGGCGAATTATACAACTTGAAAGAGGGCGAGAATAATACGTATGCGCCGGGTAAAAGACCATTCCAGACGATCATTCCGGCGTTTATGACGAAGGATGGTCAGCCGGTGATGAGTTTTGGCGTGATGGGTGGCGCGTACCAGCCGATGGGCCATGTGCAGATTGTGATGAACGTGGTGGATTTTGGCATGAACGTACAAGAAGCAGGCGATTACCCTCGTATGAACCATGAAGGGTCTTCAGAACCAACGGGCGAAACGATGGAAACGACAGGCGGTATGATTACCCTAGAACACGGTTATCCGTATGAAGTCATTCGCGATTTATTGCAAAAAGGACACCAAGTTGGCTATATGAACGGCATCTATGGTGGCTACCAATGCATTAAATACGATCCGATTCGCAAGGTATATTATGGTGCGACAGAATCGAGAAAAGACGGTCAAGCAACAGGATATTAAGGATGTTTGCAAGCCGCATTTTCACGGGCCACGAATGGCTAGAAAACAAAGAAATTTCCGTAACGAATGGTCGCATTTCGGCTATTTCAGACGGACATGGCGTGGCGTCTGAAAACTTCCTTGTTCCCGGTTTTATCGATTTACAAATCTATGGTGGCGGAGGCATCTTGTTCTCGAATCACCAGACAACAGAGTCGATTCAGGCTACTTTTGACGAGCACCACAAAACAGGCACGGTTGCGTTTCAAATTACGCTGAACTGCTCCCCTGCACAGACGATGTGGAAGGCGATCGACGCGTATAAAAACTATACAGGTCCCGGGTTAGTGGGATTGCATCTAGAAGGTCCCTTTTTTAATCCGGTCAGAAGAGGGGCTCATAATGAGGAATTGGTCCAAAAACCATCCATTGACTTTCTTGCGGAGCTTATCGAGCGTACGAAAGGAATTCCGACTTACTTGACTATCGCACCAGAAATGTTTAGCGCTGAGGAGCTTTCCTTATTGATGGACAGTCGCATCATGTGCTCTTTAGGACATAGCGACGCGACTTTTGAGCAGGCGATCGAGGCGGTCAATAATGGCGTTTCGCGCATTACCCACCTGTTTAATGCGATGTCACAATGGCAATCGCGCGCCCTAGGATTAGTGGGTGCTAGCTTTCAGTCGGAAGCGTGGACCAGCATTATTGCAGACGGTTTGCATTGCGATTATAAATCGCTGGAAATTGCCTACCGATTGAAGAAGGGTCGCCTATTTTTGATTACAGATGCGGTGACGAATGATACCTCTGGCCCCTATTCTTTTTTATCCCAAAATGGTCGTTTCACAAATGAGGCGGGGGTACTTTCGGGCTCTTCTTTAACAATGATCGAGGCGATTCAAAATTGCGTTAGGCAGGCGTCGATTCCTCTGGAAGAGGCGATTCGAATGGCGACCGTTTATCCGGCAGAAGTGGCAAAATTAACTGATTTAGGTAGCATTGAAGTAGGAAAACGTGCTTGCTTAGTTGAGCTGAATCCATCTTTAGAGGTGGTTCAGGTTTGGTACGATGGAAAAGCCTTATTATATTAGGCCATGATTTCATTCCCTTCGAAGCAGCCACAAGTTCAGACGACGATTTTTACCAAAATGTCCGCGATGGCGCTCGAACATGGGGCCTTAAATCTTTCCCAAGGTTTTCCGGGTTTTGACTGCGCTCCAGCACTTCAAGAACTAGTGCAACATTATTCTAAAGGGCATAATCAATATGCCCCCATGGCCGGCGTTCCCGCTTTGCGTCAATCGCTTGCGGCGAAAACGTCCTCTTTTTATGAAATTCCAGTTGATGCAGATTCGGAGGTTACTATTGTTTCTGGCGCGACCGAAGCTATCTTTTCAGCTATTCATTGCTGCGTTTCGCCAGGAGATGAAGTCATCCTATTCGACCCGAGTTATGATGCGTATGACCCCATCGTTCGATTAGCTGGAGGTATTCCGATTCATATTCCGTTGAAAGCCTCAAACAATTTTGCCATTGATTGGTCTTCCGTTGCTGCGAAAATTACGCCTCGAACGAGAGCGATTATGGTCAATAGTCCGCATAATCCGACGGGGGCAGTTTGGTCTATGGCAGATTTAGATGCCTTTGCAGAAGTGGTCAAAGGGACCGACATTTTGATTGTATCCGACGAGGTATATGAGCACATCGTTTTTGATGGTGCGCAGCACGCGAGTGTTTTATTGCATCCAGAATTACGCGCACGGAGTTTTGTGTGCGGGTCTTTTGGCAAAACCTACCACATCACGGGTTGGAAAATAGGTTATTGCATTGCCCCTTCGTTCTTGACATCTGAATTTAGAAAACTCCACCAGTGGGTCACATTTTCAAGCGCAACTCCCTTGCAATATGCCTTAGCAGATTACCTAAAAGAGCCTGCCCATTACCTCGGTTTATCAGATTTTTACCAAAAAAAGCGTGACCTTTTCGCCTCCCAATTCGCGGGAAGTGCCTGGAAAGTCCTACCGAGTGCCGGAAGTTTCTTCCAATGTCTTGATTATTCTGCCATCTCAAACGAGAAGGATGTGGATCTAGCCGATCGACTAACCCGCGAAATCAAAGTAGCCTCCATTCCTGTTTCCGTTTTCTATGAAACCGATCCAGGTGATAAAATCTTACGATTCTGCTTCGCGAAGGAGGATGATATGCTGCTAGAGGCAGCAAAGCGCTTAGTAAAGCTGTCTTAAATTATCAGTTTATTGGTTATTTATAATCACCTCCGTTAATATCCAAAAAACAATCCTACATTTACCTCGGCCTTAGTGATCAAAAGGCACATCTGTTCCCCCCCCCCTCATATTCTCCCCTATAAATTCCTTATTGGATTCCATAGGCTATTGCTAACCACTAGATGAATAATAAGGTATGTCGTTTTATCATAACTACATAGGAACGTTAACTATTCCTACAACAGAAAAAGAGGCGCTTTTAGATGCTAAAATGCTATCTGAGCACCACCTATATCTAAACTTGATTCATTACCTCTCACCTGCTTTCCCTCAGGTGACTCAGGCTCAAGTAGAAACCCTATCATTAAGCAGTTACCTCTACTTTAGGTTTCTGATCAGTTTAGATCAATTGATTGATACCTCGCGTTTCTCTTTAGATGAAATGCGACTCGGATTTGAATTCTACGAAAAAGCCATGCGCGGGCTTGCCCTACTTTATCCGGAGAAGAGCCCCTTTTGGGAGCTCTTTAGCAACCTAAAAAAATCCTATTACGCTACGCTCGCGTCAGAAAAAAAAGGTTCGAGACAGAAAGGGGAAATCACCCAAGCAAATTTTCAGGAAATTGCAATAGGAAAGTCTTCGATGAGCTTTGCCGCTGTATTTGCACTCGAGTGCTTACAGGATTCGCAGACAAATCACGATCTATTAATTGACTGCATTAAACAACTCCACGTAGGCTTACAATATATAGATGATATCGATGACTTTAAAGTCGATTTCAAAGAGGGACAATGGACGTACCCTATGTATTTAACACAAGAATACTTAAAAGAAAATGGACTTATCGTTCAGGATCCTATTCTTCTACATAAGTATTTATATATATCAGGAATAGCACAAAAAAACATGAAATTAGCGGTAACACATTTTGAAAAAAGTGCACATTTGGCAGCTTCAGCAGGTCTTCCCTTATTTGTTAGCTTTCTAGAAAAACAAGTGAGTAAGTATCAATTTCACTTACAAGAAATAGAGAATCTGTTCTTAAAAACACAGATGAAAGCAGAGAAAAGCTTTAAGTTGATGGAAGAAAACTCGCTACATTCGGCTATTCAGTCCGCCCTCAGCTACTTGGAGAATAACATCAATGCCTCCTTTGAATGGACTGATTTTCTAACATCTGCTGGTCAAAGTACCACCTGGACCAGTTCCTATGTAGGAATGATGCTCGCCGAGGTAAACAGCGATCACCCCTTATTAAAATCCGTCCTAAAAAGAGTGAATTCACTCTCTTCTAACGCATTTAATGATTCCAGTATACCAGACGGTGATACGACTAGTTTCCTCCTTGGCTTTAAACAAACATGCGGAATTTATCTAGATCCGAATTTGATTTCTAAATGGCATGAATTCATGGACGAGGATGGCGGATGGGTCACCTACCGGGATCAAGAAGCCTTGCGCCTTAAACTCGAATTACCAGAAGATATCTCCCTTAAAGGCTGGACTAGTTCTCATGCCTGCGTTACTGCAGCTGCTGCTTATTTGTTAGCTAAGATCCCTTCCCTAAGATTGGACTATGAAATAAGCTGTCTGCATCTAGCAACGCTTTTGGAGAATAAAAACAGATGGTCCTCCTATTGGTGGACGAGCGACATCTATGCGACGTCCTTTGCCATGCAAGCATTATCGCATCATCCAGAATTTAAGCAAATCTGTGAAGTACCCGCACTTTGGCTGGTAGGGGAACAACACTCAAGTGGTTGCTGGCCTAATCCAACGACAAATGAGTCTACAGCTTTTTACACCGCAATGGCCATAAAGTCATTGATTGCCTATGATGCAACGAGCTTTCAAGATTCAATAGCCAAGGGAGTAGAGTGGTTGCTAACCCATCAGACACTAGATGGCAGCTGGGAAACAAATCGAATTTTAAGAATTCCGGCCACGGATGTGATGGATCTCTCTACTATTACACATTGGAGAAAAAGCTCCTTTGGGGTTAATTGTCTAGTAGATGATCACAACCGAGTTTTTACAACGAGCACCGTGTTAAATGCTTTGCATCATTATTCAACTGTAACATGCTTCTAAGAGAAAACATACAAATAAAGCCTTTTGATGTAAGGCGAAATGTCCTTCAGGTAGATGAAAATAGGCATTTTTTACTGAATCAAGCGACTTCAGACTTAGTAGAAATTCTGTCCTCCACCACTAGTTTAGTGGAGGCGCATAAATCATTTAATACCGTATTTAACTATTCCCTTTCATATGGAGCTTTCACGGATTTAATTGATAAGAAATTAGGGGGATATCGCATTTTAAAGAAGGATGCAGTCTCCCTAAAACCTGGCATCCAGTACACCTATTTAAAACTTAAACTCCCTTTACTTAGCGCAAGAATAGCACAGCTTTTATCAATACCACTTCAGCCTTTTTTCACACTTCGGGTATTTTGGTTTTCGATAGAGGGAATATCCTTGTTCTTAGTAGGTATGGTGCTTGGTTTCGCATGGCCAAAGATAAGCCAAGTCAATTACCTCACCTTGATGTTCTTGATTTACCCCACTATGCTTATCCACGAGCTGGGGCATATTGCGGCTTGTGCAAAAGCTAAGTTGAAACATGGCGGGATAGGTTTTGGGTTTTACTTCGTATTGCCGGTCATGTACGCTGAAATCACGAACATCTGGATGGGGAATAAGGAACAACGAATCATTGCAAACCTAGGAGGCATATTTGCTGAACTGCTTTATGCTGGGGTGCTGGGCATCATTTACCTTCTTTTTCAATCAGAGGTCTGCTTATTCGCCTGCATGTCAATTAGCACCTTTGTCCTTTGGGAGTTCAATCCATTCGTTCGTTTCGATGGCTATTGGTTGCTGTCCGATCTAACGAATACGCCGAACTTAGTAGTTAAATCCAAGCGCGTTCTTATTAAGGTATTTAGTAAAACCACATTCCATCAGTGGAAAGCAAATAAGTTCAAAATAAGCGCGAGTGGTCAGGCAATTTTTCTATTGGGGTATGGTTTTATCAACACCTTCTTCATTTTACTTCTTTTAGGTTATACGTTCATCACCTATCAGAATGAGATTATTCAATTCCCCATTTCAATCTATCAAATTCTATTAAAAATAAGTCGCTGGGATCTAGACATCCAGGATATAAATGGCGCGCTGCTTTCCATTCTACTATTTTATATCCTTAGCATTCGATATCTAATCATTCAATATAAATCACTAATCAAATGATCTGAAGACCTCCCAAAACTTGCTTTAAAGGGTCAGCAAAAATGGGATTAATTAGACCCTCTAACCATTAATAACACTTATTATGAAAGCTGTAAAAAACAGTATTGCCCCAGAATTAATTGCTCTATTCGAAGTAGAAGAATTAGAGGAGCGTCTCGAAAACAAGTGGACTATGTCCACTAGCGCTACAACAAATCAAAACGGAACGACCGTAACTGTTGGGGCCAGTGTCCAATTTGAATAGACGCTTAAATGGAGGAGAGCCTGTGCACTCCTCCATTTTAACTAAATTTTATGTCCTCCCTACTAACATAATCCTATGACAAAGTATATTAACACCTTCCTTATTCTAACTATTCTCTCATTTACCTGTGCAGCACAAACTACCATTACAGGGCGAATTATTGATGCAGAAACAGGCGAAAAAATAGCGTTTGCTTCCATTTCTACAAATCAGGCAAGTACCTTAACGAATGAAGAGGGGAACTTTACATTTCAGGTGAAAGAACTTCCCATTGATTTAGTAATATCCCATCTTAATTATGGTAAATCCATTCTGCAAATAGAGGAGAATAGAGATCAAACCATTCGTTTGAAGGCCATTCCCATACTGCTTCCAGAAGTACAAATTGGGAACTATGCACGGGAATTAGTTTCTCATGCCGCCCAAAAATTGATGGATAATTTTCATCTAAAATTTTATGGGAAAGCCATCTTTAGGCAGAGCACTCAGATCGACGATTTAACCAGTGAATGGCAAGAGATCATTTATGCGACTAAATCTAGCAATAGTCGTTTAGAAGGGACTAGCGTCATCAAGGGTCGATATGCTGCACAAGATGCTATTTATAAATTTGATGACTTCTCCTATTTTACAAAGGCCTATGGACTCATCGATGTAGATACAAATAGGCATGCCGTTGTCACCTTGAATGGAAGTGATCGATATCACTATAGCGTAAGAAATCTTAGAAAAGAAGGTGAAAGAGAAATAGCTGAAATCCGCTACATCAGTAAGTCACCTGAACGTTACAATAATTCCAATGGAACCCTTTTTATCGATACAGACTCCTATGATATTATCAAATTTGCCTTTGAAACCTATTCAGATTTGGGATTGAAAATGAAAAACAAACACCCGCTTTGGAACATGAAAATGGTTAATCCGAAATTTCAATTTGAAATGAGCTTTAAAGATTTTGCCGGTAGTCGGGTGATAGAGTATCTGAAAGTGAAGTATAATTTTGACTACCACTTAAAAAAAGAAATTCACCCTATACAAGTTTCTACTTTGACCTATCTCTACGAAATGAGTACCCAGGTAAACAATATACCGTATGAAAAAGCCCATTCCGGTGGAAACGATAGAGATGCCATTAAAAAATTTGCCTATGATCCTGAGTTTTGGAAAAGAAATGCGGTCTTTGAACGTACACCCGAGGAAAACAAAGCGATTAAAGACCTGGAAAGGAAAGGGTCTTTTGGGAATGCGATGGGAATGAAGAAAGACTAAATCTATACTTATGGAAAACTTAATAATAACCTTGATCTTGCTAACAACTGTTATAGCCAATGTACTGACAATCATTGACATCAATAAACAAGGAGAGATGAAGAAACAGGCTAAATTAAATTTGTATTTTATGGTATTTTACCTGCCCTTAATTGGACCAGTATTATATTATTCGATATTAAGAAAAAAATACTCCTCTTAATTCAAATACTTTAGCGCAATCTCTTCTCCTATCTGTTCTAAAATCTCTGTAGCGCGTGCCACTGAATCTTTCAGATCTTTAGCTCGAGATGAGATGGTAAAGACTTCATTTTCATCTAGGAAAATGGGGAAATTTGTAGAGCTTTCAAAGGCGCCAGAGACTAAAATCGTTTGTTTGAAGACTTTGTCGCAGCGTTTAATGACTTCGGAAACTACTTTGCCACCCCAGGTAGAGGAGTCAATCTTCCCTTCACCGGTAATAATGTAATCTGCTTTTAGAAGAGCCCGGTTAAAGTGAACTTTGTCCATTAACCAGCTAGAGCCTGGTACAATTTTAGCTTGTAAGAAATAACGAGCCCCCGCACCTAGACCGCCAGCTGCACCTGCGCCGGGTTCAGAGGCGATAGATCCTAAAAAAGAAGTGATATTATTTAGACCTTTGTCTAATTGTTTAATTATTGTGGGTGTGGCGCCTTTTTGTGCAGCAAAAACGTGAGCTGCGCCAGTAGGCCCCGCAAGCGGATTCTCCACGTCAGTGACCACCATGAAGTTGCACGAGGGTAATTCAAAAGCAGTAATAGAAGCTACCTGAATCAAATTTTTTCCTGTTGGGGATAATTCATTTCCTTCGCCGTCTAAAAATTTCCACCCTAAAGCGGCGGCCATGCCGATTCCTGCATCATTCGTAGCGGAGCCACCAATGGTGAGGATGATTTGGGTGGCGCCGCGAGCGAGGGCATCCTTAACAAGAATTCCGGTTCCAAAGGTGGTTGTTTTTAATGGGTTTCGTTCTTTTGCGCTTAGTAAGACAAGACCAGAGGCGCGAGCCATTTCGATGTAAGCTGTTTTTTGATCCGCTAACCATAAATAGTCCGCTTGAATGGGACGCATTAAAGGATCGAAAGTATCAACCGTGATCCAAGTGCCGCCGTGTAATTGCTGTATCACTTCGAGTGTTCCTTCTCCGCCGTCAGCGAGGGGCATTTTAGTGAAAATGGTTTTGGGACGACGCTTCTTAATCCCCTTTTCTAAGGCTTCACAAACTTGTGAGGCGCTCAGCGAACCTTTGAACTTATCAGGAGATATTAAAACGTGCACGGCTTTGAATTTATGTCGCAATTTACCGACAATTCCTTAAATTTAAAGCATGAGAATTTTCGCGACACTTGCCTTATTGCTATTCATTTCCATTTCATGTACGAATCAGCCAGATTTAACTGGATTTGATGTGGAAGCATTTAAAAAGGATCGCGGATGCTGCGCCGGGACAAGAGAGAAACAAATTGATTGGTTGAAAACACATAAAATGACCTGGAAGGGGGTGAGTTCGAATGATTTGGAAGACATCCTAGGAAAGCCCGATATACAACAATTAGCTGATCGCAATCAGGAGTACTATGTGTATTATTTAGAGAAAGGCCCACAATGTGATAACATGAAAAGCTCCTCATCTGCGCGCACGATGGCTTTTCGCTTCAGTGCAATGGGCTTAACAACCGAAATAACATTTCAACAAGGATTGCCTTGATACAACCCTGAATCCATCGAAAGATAAAAAGAGTGGCCCGCATTTATCTCAGGGGATAAATCGCGGGCCACTCTTTTGTTTCAATGCTCCATAAATAATGTTTTCTATTTTCTCCTGAAAGTCGCCATGTGAATTAGGCGTATGTTGTGACATTATTAAGACGATCATTTTCTCTTTAGGGTCAGCCCAATAGGCCGTGCCATAATAGCCGCCCCAGGAGAAAGATCCCTTACTGCGCATATTGCGATTAGCTGATTTCTCCCCTACAAGCAAAAATCCTAAACCAAAGGAGTCATCCCCAAATGGGAAGTTAGGGCTAACCATCAATTCCGCTGTACGACGGCCGATGATCTGCTTGCCGTTGTATTTACCACCATTAAGGATGCATTGCAAAAAGATGGCGTAATCGAATGCCGTAGAGGAAAGGCCCGCCCCTCCTGAGAAAAACGACTTTTTCGCCAAAGGATAATTCGGGTTAATTCCGCGGAAAGTAGGTGACCAAGTGATGATTTGGTTTTGCTCATTCTCCGTATAAACGGTAGGCAAGCGAGAGCCTTTATCTGCAGGAAGGTTAAAATACGTATCCTTCATGCCTAAAGGAATAAAAATGTGATTCGTTAAATAGGCCTCCAAAGTCTCGCCACTAATCACTTCAATCAAACAACCTAAAACATCCGTATTCAATCCATACGTAAAGCGATCCCCTGGATTGTGGATCAATGGTAAGGTTCCTAATTTCGTGATGGCTTGTAAAAGGGTCGTCCCGTTATCACCAAGGCCAGAAGGAATCCCTGCTTTCGAATAGATGGCCTTCATGTTATCTGATCCTATACCTGCATAATCTATCCCTGATGAGTGGGTTAACAAATCCCGGAAAGTGATTTCGCGTTTCGCTGGTTCTGTCGTATAGGTCGTGTCTGCTGCCTTGAAATCCTTTAACACGCGAGGGGATTTGAAGGAGGGGATAAAGTCTGAGATAGGTTGATCTAATCGCAATTTACCTTGCTCGAATAATTGCAAGATGCCTAGGCTCGTTAAAGCTTTCGTCTGAGACATGATGCGGAAAATGGCGTCTGCTGGCATGGGTTTTTTGCTGGCCAAATCCGCGTAGCCATGTCCCTTGTAATGCACCAATTGGTTATTCTTAACGATCAATGTCACTACTCCCACTAAGTGGTTTTTCTCCACATAAGACTTAAGTAAAGCGTCCACTGCTTCCAGTTTTTTTGCGTCAAAATCAGCAGATGGCTGAACCACCGGCGACAATACTTGCGCAGCTAAAGAGAGCGGAAGTAAAAAAAGGATAAGTAATTTTTTCATTCGTCGGTTTTAATTTTAGAGTTAAAGGGCAGGTTTATTTGATAGGCAAATGATTGATCTTTATCGTTTTCAAGTACGTCTAAACCGTATTTGATTTTCTCCATCGGGGTAGCGTCAAAAGTGCCAAAAAGGCGATCCCAAAAAGCAAAGATATTCCCGTAGTTCGAGTCCGTCTGCGGGCGCTCAAAGTGGTGGTGAACCTTGTGCATGTTAGGGGAGATGATGACATATGAAAGAGCTGTGTCTAACCAAAGCGGCAGACGAATATTCGCGTGATTGAACTGAGAAAGTACGACGCTGAGGCTTTGGTACAAAAAAACAATCCACATCGGTGCGCCACAAACCAAAATCGCTAAAATAGCGAAAACGGCACGGATCACACTTTCTCCTGGATGGTGGCGATTCGCCGTGGTGGTGTCGACCTGAGTATCCGCATGATGTACCATATGGAATTTCCAAAGTACCTTCACCTTATGCTCAATCCAATGCACTAAATAGGCTCCCACCAGATCCATCAGCAATAATCCCACGATCAAAAAGGCCCAGCTGGGTAATTCGACCCAATGTAAAATTCCGAAATGCGCCTTCGCCGTCCAGTCGCTAGCTGCGACTAAAAGGACCGCAAAAGGGAAATTAATGGCGATGGTGGTGAAGGTAAAAAAGAGATTCAAAAGGGCATGAGCCCCTTTTTTATACCCAAATTTCACTAGTGGAATCCCGGATTCAATCAGCCAAAACAGGGTGATCCCTCCGGCTAAAATCAAGGCGCGGTGTGCGCTGGGAATGGTAGCAAAATACGATTCAATCATTTTCTTCTTTTTAAATAGATAAGCTAGGCCCTAGTTTATAAATTTAGAAAGAAATTATTTAATTAGTTTAATTTCTACCCGGCGATTTAAACTCATGCCCGCTTTGGTTTGGTTCGAGGCTGTAGGCTTGGTTTCGCCAAAGGCACTAATCTTCATTCGATTCGCTTTTATTCCTTGATCTTTAAAGAATTTAGCTACTCCGTCTGCCCTGTATTTGGATACCTTTTGGTTGTTTTGTGTTGAACCAAAATTATCCGAATGCCCCATTATTTCCACTTTTGATTCTGGATATTCGCCCATAAGTGAAACGATCTTATGTAGCGTAGACATCGACGTTTCTTGTATCTCCCAGCGATTTGTCATATACAAAATGATGGTTAATGAACTAGAGGTAAACCGTTCCACTTTCTGCCTTTCTGCTGCGGCTTCTCTCTGGGTGGCTGCGATAGCCTCCGATTTAGCCTCGGCTGCCGCTTTTTCTTGTTGGGCTAATTTTAAATCCGCCTCCTCTTTTGCCTTGGTCTTCGCAAGAGCCTCCGCCTTAGCTTGCTCATCCGCCTTTTGAGCGGCAGCTTGCTGAGCCGCTTGTTGTGCTCTGGCCTTTGCAAGGTCATCTTCCGCTGCTTTTTTAGCTGCCTCTTGCTTCTTCGCCTTACTATCGCCTAGATGATAAACAAGACCAAAAGAGGTGCTATTATTCGTTCCACGTACAGATCCAATCGCGACACCACCTTCCGTGGATTGCGCCATCGGTATGGCTAAATTTGTCTGGGCAATCAAGGACCATTTATCTGTGATCTTTACCCCTACGCCTAGGCCTCCTTCGGCATTCAATTCATACGCGTTTCCCGGGAACCCCACATCACGCCTAGCTGAGGCATTTGCGCCTACTTGAACAAAAGGATTCAGGATACCTGAATTCCCCCTCGATAACACAAAATAGCGCATGTTAGCGCCTGCAGAAATGTGCTTACTATCCCAAATTCCAGGATTCGTGAAATCTCCTTTAAAGCCAGCAAGCGTGGTTAAAACGATGGCTAATTTCGAAGATTTATAGGAAGTATATTGAAGACCAAGATTGGTAAACGAGGTATTTTCGTCTTTAGTGCTTAGTCGATTCTTCGTCCAACTTTGGGAGGGACCACCTAGGATGGCAATGGATTTTTCGCTTTCTTGACCTAATAATGAACCACTGACCAATAGAAATCCGACTATAATTTTTTTCATATATTCTCTACTTTACGAAATAGAACCAGGTATTTGAGTTATTAATTCGTCGAAAATTAGAGAGTTTCACTCACATCCATCAAATGATGTTGTTCGGAAATTAAAATATAGAACAACTTTATAAAAAAAGGGAGCCGTTTGCGCGGCCCCCTAAATGCTTACTTTACTAGACTAATTTCCACTCTTCGATTTAGCTTTCTTCCTTCCGGCGTTTTATTGGTTGCTGCAGGTCTTGTTTCTCCATGAGCAATCGCAATAATTCTTCTTTCAGGTATGCCGTAACGGTATAAATAACGCAAGACTTTCATGGCACGAATGCGGGAAATTTTCAAGTTATTTCGGAAAGTCCCCTCGTTATCCGAGTGTCCCTCCACCTTGATTTTCACTTCTGGTCTTGCCTTCATGCTGGAGATAATGCGGTTTAATTTCCCCTTCGTTTCTGGCATTAATTGCCCACTGTTACTGATGTAAAGGATGATGGTCTTAGAGAAGGCTTCATCAGAAATGTCGACCGATTTTTTCTCCTTCGGAGCGACAACTTCTTTCGCCACTGGTTTTTCGACTGGCGCAGGAACGGAAGCCTGAGCCACTGGTTTTTCTACCGGCTTAGGAGCGCTATTCTCCTGTACGATAGGGGGCGCCTCCATTGGGATAGGCTCTTTCTCCTTTTTAATTTGTTCCGCTAAAGGCAACTTCTTTCTCACCTTCACCACTGGAGCTGCTGCTGCTTTTTCCTCTTCTTTCTTCTGAGCTAATGCTTGCGCCTCAGCTTTTAGTTTTAAAATTTCCGCTTCTGCTTCTGCCTTTGCTTTCGCGATAGCTGCTTCTGCCTCCGCTTTTGCTTTTAGAATGGCTTCTTCTTTGGCTTTCAAATCATCTTGGATTTTCTTCTCTGCTGCGATTTTAGCCAAACGTAGATTTTCTTCTGCTTGTGCCTTCTCGCGGACGGTATTGACAGAATCGCGTACAAATGCATTGCGTTTCGCAATAGCTGCTGCCTTCGCTGCTTTCTTTTTAGGTCCTAGGTAGTTAAAGTGGTAGACAACACCTACAGAAACGGTGGTATTTAGGCCCCTTGCTTTGGCAATATTGAATTCCGATTCATTGATTTGAACCATGGGAATCGACAAATTTGTTTGGGCTAAAAGGGAAAAGTTTTGATACACCGGTACGTCAATACCGATACCACCCAAGGCATGTAATTCATAGGCATACCCCTGGAAGCCCACGTCTTTGCGAATCATGCCTTCCGCTCCTACTTGGTAAAAGGGATTGACCTTGTGCTTTTTGTTTGGATTCAAGACAAATGAGCGCAAAGCGGCAGAACCAGTTAAAAATTTACTGTTCCAAGTGGATCCACCTTGAAAACCCGTCAATCCAGTAAAGGCTACATCCCATTTTGATGATTTGCGTAACGAATATTGAAACCCCAAGTTAGTCAGTGATCTGAATTCGTTTGTATTCGTGGAACGGTCTACAGTCCACAAGTCCGTCACGCCGCCTAGCATGCCGAATGACTTTTCGCTTTCTTGGCCGAACAAGTTGCCGCATATTAATAGAAAACCTAGTACTAATTTTTTCATCTTTTTTTATTTACAATTTTGTGCGATCGCCGCAGCAGCATCAGGATATGATTTTAATTGAGCACGCTGAAAACTAGCACAAGCCTCTGGTTTTTTTCCTAACGATAATTGAGACATGCCGCCAAAGTACGCTGATTTGCCGGTATTATTCCCGGGGTGTTGTTCGGATTTGGCAAAATAGATCAAACTTTCTGCAAACATTCGCCCAGCATAATAGCAGATCCCTGCATTTTCTATGTGAGTAAAATTGCCTGGATCTAACTGCGCTAAATCAATGTAAGCCTTAGCTGCCTGAGCGTATTTGCCTTTCACAAATAAGCTATTCCCTTTCGCTGTTAACGATTGTAGATTCGTGTTGCCTCCCATTAAAAGAGCCTGTGTTGAATTTAAAATCGCCGTATCAACAGGAAACTTTTTTAAGGTCTGGTTTAATTGTGCCAAAAGCGTTTTGTCTGTCCCACGCTTCACCTCAAACATCCCTAATAGGTATTGATTCCAGGTTACAGCATTGTCATTATTTACGTCCAAAGAAACCTGAAGTGCACGCTTAATCTCATTCGTATCCTTCAACTTAGCCGACGTAAAAATCATATTCTTATAATAGCTGGACGCACGTGGCCAGGCATCAAAGGCACGTTTAGCATAATAATGTGCCGAATCAATCTTGTTCTGAGCCGCATAAATAGAAGTCCGCAAGAAGTCATTATAATGCAGGTATGGATTGTCTTTTTCGCTTTCGTCCAAGGCGCGCAAGGCATCTGCCCAGCGTTTATCCCGGATATAATAGCGAGAAAGCATCGCCTTCATGGGTAAAGTAGACGAAGAAAGATTCGGAATGTCTGGCAGCTTTTCCACGTCGATGGTGGCCATTTTCGGGTCAGAATTCACTTCACCCATCACGAATTTTTGGATCTTTAAGGACTCAAAGGTTTCATTTGCGATGTAAATGGATGGGGCTAATAGTGCGACACCTATGACAAGGTAGGCGATGGGTAAGGCGCGTAGATTGAAGGAGGTTTTGTCCAAAGGAATCAACACTAAGGCCGCCGCCAGCGACAGCATCGTTTGCATCGCCGTTCGCTCTGCTGGGAAGTTCAACAGGGCATCTACACCGTAGCACGTAACAGCTAAAAAGGCGATGATGACCATGAGTTCATCGCCGCGTTTTTGGTTTAAAAACTGAACCGTATAATAGAGCAACAGCAGGAACAATCCGGCGAAACAAAGCCCGCCTATCAAACCCAAATCCGCGAACATCTCGAGGAAATCATTGTGTGCGTGGTAGGGAACAAACAGCTCATTTGCTCTTTCTCGCTCATACGGTATCGAAGCTAATTTCCAGTTGCCATAGCCGGCCCCTAGAAGTGGATTATGGACAGAGTAATCAATGGCGGTTCCCCAGAGGTGAAGACGAGAATTTTGTTCGCTGGCAATATTGATATCACCGATACGCTTTGTTACGGTTCCATATCCTCCCGTACTTTCTTGCCCAGCTACCGCTAATTTCAATCGCATATTCGCCGCGAATATCGCAATAATAGCAGGAAGTAAAACAAAAAAAAGCGCCGGTTTTAAAGCGGATTTTTGCTTCCAAATGAGTCCCGCAAAAAACAAAACTATGATCAATGCAAAGCCCACATAGGTGGAACGCGTGTTCATTAAAAAAAGCGCAAACACCCCCATGGAAAGGGTGATGATACCGGCGATTTTACCTAGCCATTTGGCAGACATAATCACATACATCGCAAACGGAATCAATATTAAAAGCGTCGCCGCCGTAACGTTCTTATTCCCGTGGTATTTGTTCAAGCCTAAAATAGCCGCGTCTAAATTCATCGTGCGCAGATTCGCCGAGAAAGTTTTCAAAACGTAAATGGAATCGAAAAATAAATACGCGGTAATGGCATATGCAATCCCCGTAAAAAGAAACGTGCGGTCTTGGTTATAATACAGAATCGAGAGATTCAAAAAGACGAAATAAGTGGTGATCAAGCGGGCCAAAGTCACCAACGTCTCCGTGGGATTAATCGCATACACATACGAGCCTATCGCCCAAAAAACCAACAGCGAAAACACCCAGGTAAACTTGAAGGAAAGTACATGTTTTATCGCCTCCTCATAAACTTTATACCGTAGCGCAATAAAGGCCACCATCGCTAAACTCAAGCTGCTCGAATACAACCACTGCGCACCCATCACATCAGATCCGCCCATGTCTGGGATGAAGTAAACGGCCAGGTAGAGGACGCTGGCTAAAATCGCGATGAAGGAGGAGAGTGTGGGTTTCATGGTGCAATTTAATAATTTATATCTTTCAACGTTTATCTATGACTTTAGAATGATTCAACAGAAAAATGCATTAAATATATTTTCAAAGAGCTTATATACCCTTAGAAGGTTGCCTTTAAAGCGGAAACAGGGATGACCCCTCGCCAATATTTGGAGAGTTTATAAAAAAAGAGGCCTAAGTTTCCTCAGGCCTCTTCCGTTCATTCAAGTTACTAATTACGGAGTCTTAAACTGATACACAACTGTTGTTGATGCATTAGAACCATCGGAAGACCTAATTCTCCAGTAATACACTTTACCCGCTTCCACTGATACGTCGACTGTAGAAGCTGTGATATCTGTTAAGGCCGCAACAGGTGTTTGCTTGCCATCTACTGCGTCTACGGATACCGTATATGTTATTTTATCATTCTCCGGATCAGAGCCCGTCCAAGCTAACGTAACCTTGCCCACTTTAGGCGTTACAGTTGCGCCTGGCAATGGAGATACGATCGTTGCCGGGAAAGGAGCAAAATTACTCACCCCTGTTCCTGCTAAATAGAAGTTCCAAGTCTCCGATGTCCCCGTTTGGGTAGTCTTACTAGACTTAGAGGTTAACTTCCAAGAATAAGGGGTGCCTTTTATTAAATTCACCTTCGTCGTTGTTCCAGTAATTGCCGACACTGTTGTGGTTGTGTTTTTATTTAAGTCGGTCAGCGTCATATCATAAGACTCCGCGTTTGCTGCTGCCGCCCAAGTAAATACCACCTCCCTTTGGGTATCTGAAATGACAGCCCCAGGTTCACAGGTTTTATTCTTTTCTGGTGAAGTTAAGGTAACTGCTCCGGGAGGATTCACCGTAGGTGTAGGTGGAACCGGAGTAGGTGCTGGATCGCCTCCAGAACACCCTCCTAATAACATCAAGCCAATCACGGCTAATAGTCCGATCTGCTTTTTCATATTCTTATTGTTTAACTACTTTAACTGTTTTACGTACACTCTCTCCTAGTAACTGAACAACATATGTTCCCGTAGGCATAGTAGATAAATCTACTGCGATTTGTCTAGAAGCTGGAATTTGTACTTTTTGATCTAACATCGTCATTAATGAAGCACTATTCACTGAGACATAAACCTCAGAATCGCGGCCAGGAATATTCACGTAGAAGATACCTGTGGTAGGATTTGGATAGGTTACCACTTCCTCAGATATAAATACCTCTTTCGTGTAATTGCCTTGGCATGCTAAATCGGTTGAAACAACGATTCTATTTAGACCTGTATTCAACGCCTTACTAAATGTGTTACTGAACACAGTTTCTGTTTGTCCATTAATAGTCACATTAAATTTAGACGCCCCGGTCATATCTAACTTAATCGTGTTAGCTATAGGATCTACAACGCTATTCGTTTTCAATGGCTCTGGTTCCTTAATTGTTACCTCGAAGCATTGCTCGTAACCCGTCTTTCCTGCAATTGTCACACATACAGTATAAGTTCCTTTCGCTAAACTACCTAAGATGTAGGTAGTTGATTTCTTCCCTTCTAAAATCTCCGTTTTAGTGAATGAATTTGGTCCTGTAGTCTTGATTGTATAATCTAGAGAAGTATTCAATACTCTCACAGAGAAAGAACCAGAGTTGTTGCCCACACAAGTTGCAGATAATGAAGAAACACGGTAGTTAGTTGCTGGTAAGCTAAACATAGCCACACCAGTTACGTCTACCACAGAACCTGGAGCCGAACCAATCTCTTTATCTACATCATCAAAAATTCCATCACCGTCTGAATCATCACAGCTATCTCCTTGTCCATCTCCATCGGTGTCCTTCTGGTTAGCATTCGGTGTGATAGGGCAATTATCAGCTGTATCTGCAACACCATCTCCATCTGTATCTGTAGCTGGAGTAGTAACAATAGCCGATATTTGAGTTACCAAAGGTTTTGCCTCAGGAACAAATAATGTTTTCTGAGAAGTAACTAAAGGTACCTCAACGGCTCCATCCTTCGCATTGGTGATCTTAACTTTTACTTCATACACATTGTCCTTATTTGCGTCAGTTGGTTTTTCAAAATCAGGAGCTCCCTTGAAGTTCAACGTACCTGTTACAGGATCAATAGTAAATAATGCGGCATCTGCTCCTCCAGAAATCTCATACACGAATCCGGTTGAGTTAGCCAATTCCGTTCTCATGAAAGAACTGTAATTTAAATTCGCCTGTGTGTCTTCATAAACGACATCGTAAACACTTACTTTGAACGACTGTTCTAGGCTAGTATTAGGAATGTCTATCACATTAATGACAACGTTTGTCGAATCACTTGCTGATCCATCACTTGACTTAATTTTAAGTGTATGGGACTTCGCCGTTTCATAATCCAAGGCTGATTTCAACGTCAAGACATTACCATTCTTTAATTCGAATAAACCATCACCGTTACCTCCAGCTATTGAATATGTAACCGTAGTCGCGCCTTCTGGATCGACTGATTTAAGCGTAACTAAAGCAGTCGCGATAGCTAAATCTTCTTTAACACTTAACGGTGTTACAGGGTCGATTCTAGGCCCTTCATTGACGTTCGTAATATTAACCGTGACATCACCTACAGTCGTTGCAATGCCGTCAGATACAGCAACAGAAACCGTGAACTTTACTATCGTTTCAAAATCAAGCCTTTCCTGGTTCTTCACTTTTAAATTACCCGCTAAACTATCGACTTCAAAGACATCCTTAAAGGTCAATACACTGTACTTCAGTACATCACTATCGCCGTCAGTCGCACTAATATTGCCTACGCTAGTTCCCGCTTTCGAATTCTCAGGAAGCGTGAAGGTATTAGTACCTAAAACAGGTACTTTATTAGGCCTTGTTACCGTGATAACTACCGTTCCAGTTATTGTACCTGCAGCATTTGACGCAGTTACCGTAAATGTTGATTTTGCTAACTCTTGGGTAGGCGTACCGTTAATAATACCCGTAGTTGTATCAAGTTTAACTCCCGTTGGTAAAGCTGGGCTAATGCTGAATTTGGTAGCAAACCCATTCACCTCTGGCACTACATCTGTTATAGGGGAGTCTTTACTAAATACTAAAGGTCCCGGATACTTAACTGAGGTAGGAGGTTTAGATAAGTCAAACAAGTTGATCTTAATCGTTGCATTTGTGCTTCCTACACCATCAGAAACTGCCACCACTAAATCTAAGCTAGGTAGGTTTTTGTAAATCAATACCGCTGGGTCTTTTACTTTAATTATACCCGATAAAGAGTCGATTTCAAAGGTTAACTGGTAAGATGATAAGGAGAATCTTAGCGGTTGGTTTTCAGCATCTGTAGCTAAGACTTTACCCACTACTGTTCCCTTAGGAGCACCCTCTCTGATACTAAATTCTTTAGTACTCACAACTGGTGTGGCATTAACCTTAATACCTGAAGCATTTAGAACAAAGTTCTTTTCTACAGAGAATGCAGATCCTGCGTAAGAAGCATCCACCGCTTGAACTGACCAATAATACGTTCCATTAGGTAAGCTCAATCTCCATTTCAAGTTATGCTCAGCATTACCTTTATCCCCCGTTTTACGCGTACCATCGGTATTCGCATTTGGCGACATAATTTCATCGCCACCTGGAGTGGTTCCGATTCTAAGTGCATAAGTTAATCCTTCAACCGGCGTATGATCATCCGTACTTGCCTTCCAAACAAATTCCACAGGAGTCCTATTAGCTGCTGTTGTTACACCTGTTAAAATTGTTTGAGATTCAACAACTGGCGTGCTAGGACCAAAATTCTCCACATACTCTAGAACTGGGTCAGCAGAGGTAGTTCCTGTAGACATAACACCTATTTCAGACAAGGCTATCTTCGCTACTTGTGCAGATTGATTCCGAACATTGACATAAGTTCTGAATGTATAAGTACCCACCTTGTCTTTATTTTCACCAGAAAGTGCGAAATCTAAATCACCATCACCATCTAAATCACCAAATTCAACTTCTGCGTTAATTACATCGCTTACATTAAATTTACTATCCACATACTTTTGAGTCAATGGATTGAATTCAGACAACTTAGTGGTTTCACCTTGTCCTTCGATTGTACCTGAATACAATAAATCACTGAATCCGTCTCCATTAAAGTCCCCTAAATCAACTTTACTATTTCTAGCAGGTAAGAGGCCTAGATTACTTAATTTAGGCCATCCAGTTTTACCTTGCTTCGTTTGATTCATGTAGATTTCAAAGACATCACCTGTCGCGCTAGTTCCCGAGATGACAGCATCCAAATCTCCATCTGAATCAAAGTCAATTAAATCGGCTGAACCATCTTTAACAGCAAGCAAATTATCAGTAGTGGCCGTAAATGTATACGCTCCACCTAAGGTAGTCGTGTTTTTGTAAACAAATGACCTGTA
Source organism: Aquirufa sp. HETE-40SA (assembly GCF_054558635.1). Taxonomy (NCBI): domain Bacteria; kingdom Pseudomonadati; phylum Bacteroidota; class Cytophagia; order Cytophagales; family Flectobacillaceae; genus Aquirufa; species Aquirufa sp. HETE-40SA. The sequence continues at coordinate 411,484 of NZ_JBPXKN010000003.1, read as the reverse complement.
CCCAGAAGATGAACTAAATCCACTCACAATTAGATCGATATCTTGATCATTATCAATATCCCCTAAATCAAACACTGCAGAGTTCAAGGTGACAATTTGCGATGATAAATCGGTAGGGGTGAAATTACCTGTCGCTTTATCAAATGAATAAACAACTAAGCTAAATTTACCAGAAGAGAAGCTACTTGTTAAACCAGCTACTACCACTTCCGCTTGTCCATCATTATTCAAATCTATAACTCGCGCCTTTGCTCTAAATAAACCAACTCCAAGGTCCTTGACGTTGTAAATACTTGAATTTGTACCAGTACCTGGATTAGGAGCAGGAGGAGTAGTTGATGTACTCGTCGAACTGTTCGCTGTGGTAGGAGGAATCGTCATGAATACTTTAATTCCATACGATGTTCCAAATAAGTTATTAATAACCACATCTGGTTTACCATCCCCATTTATATCCCCTGTCTGTGCATTCGAAATTTTATCTACCTGACTTAGTGGATTAGAATTATCCGTTGCCAAGCGTTTAGTATCGAATTTCATTAATTTAGGAATCCCTGATTGAGTAGAAGAACCATAAATTAAATCTAAATCCTTATCATTATCAACATCGACTAATTTGATAACAGGATTAGGGAGTGCCGCAATCGAACGGTCAATAATTCCTCCTTGATTTAAGATTTTCCAATCATATAATAATTGGAATTTATCTTCATTCGCGAATTGTCCACCCTTCAATCCATTATCCACCGCTTGTACCGTCCAGTAATAATTACCTGGATCAAGTTGTGTTTCAAAGAAATTAGTATAAATAGGTGCTGTTTTAACAATTAAACGAGTCCCCGTTACTAAATCGCTTTCCGTATTTGATAACTCTGTACCACCTTTCGACGTACCTAGACGAACTACATAACCTAATGTCGTTGATTTATCATCAGTAGGCGCATTCCAACTTAATCGGACTTTACCATTGCCCAAGTTTTCAGTTTTTAACCCTGAAATTGCAGATGGTGCCTCATTCTTATTGTACTTAATATCCGCTTCATACAATAAGGTCTTAGACCCACTTCCTTCTAAACCAGTAATAAATAAGTCTAAGTCGCCATCCATATCATAATCCACCCAATCTGCTGTTGAATTACGTAAACCTTTTAATACAACGGGGGATTCTTTAAATCCTCCTTCAGGGGTTTGGATAAATAACTTCGTTTGAGGTGTTCCCTTAGAATCTTCACCCGTAAAGACTAAGTCATCCTTACCATCATTATTAAAGTCTCCTACAGCGATATCGCCATTCTTCAACATAGGGAACCCGTACTGAGATCTTGTTAAATTTCGCTGAGCGACATTATCATAATAAGAGGAGATTCCTAGAGCTGCCCCATTATTCGTAGAAAGAATGATGTTTCCCTTATCGTCTTCACCAGAATTAATAATAGTCAATCTACCTTGTGAATTAGCCCCGAAATTCGCAACCACTAAAGAAGAATTTAATAAATTCCACTGAATCTGGGAATTATTATTCATGTTGTTATTATTTGTAACCGGTGTTGGAATATACGTATTCAACCAAAGTCCGCCTACTGCAGAACCGCTCACCGCCTGTCCTGAATAAATAATGTCATTATCCCCATCTAAATCATAATCAACAATTTTCAAGTCTCCATTAATGAATCCTGATGCCCCTTGAGATGAGCCATTTTGATTCATCATCATTCCTCCATTTGCTGAAAGATTACCGTTTTCTACAATGAAATTGCCTTTCCCCTCTTCCTTGAAGCATAGGTAGAATTGGAATTGATCTCTCTCATCAAGACCTGAAATAGCTAAATCAATATCACCATCATTATCTAAATCACCCCAAGCCATTTTACCTGCATATAATTGAGGTAAACCGTAATCGTTAGTATCTTCAAAATACTCGCCTTTAACATTTAGATATAATTTAGTTTGAGGCTTGTTATTAAAACCAGATACCACTAAGTCAATGTATCCATCTTTATTAATATCAACCCATGATAAATCTCCATCCGTTAAGAAGGCGATTTTGGGATTGATGTTCTCGAATACCCCTTGATTATTTTGGTAGATGGCTGTTACAGCACCTGTCGTTGCACTTTCTCCCATTACAGCTACGTCTTGGTCGCCATCACGGTCGTAATCACCCCATGCTACTGCACCATTAGCTAATCCCACAAATGGATTCTCCTTCAATGTCAAAGTTGTATTGTTATCCAATATCTTTAAGGTCAACTCACTAGTAGCATTTAAATTCGCTCCTACGGCTGTGCTTACCTTCGCGATAATGGTTTCATCTTCCTCATTTAAATCTTCGTCTAAACCTTGAATCGTAAGTTTAGCTTCAGACGCCCCAGCTGGAATAATAATTTGTGGAGAAAGCTGGTATTTCAATACGCGGTGATTCATCCGATCAGTCACATACATGTTGCCTTCCGAATCAAAACCTATACCATTTGCTTGACTAATTCCTGTAGCAACCACAACCCCTACTGTAGCATTAGGAGCCCACCTTGTTACGCGACCATTAGCCGCTTCCGCAACAAATACATTCTCTTTTGCATCTACATAGATTCCTTGCGGATCCCCTAATTGATTCGGAGCAGAACCAAACCAATTACCTCCTGCTACAATCGTTGGTTTTGTAGCACCTGGAGCCCATTTTTGAACAGCATGGTTATGGTTAGTTGTAACATAAACATTACCTGTCGCATCCACAAACAAGCCTTGTGGCCAATTCAATCTAAGGTTATTTTCCGAAGGTGTAAGAGCTGAATTATAAGTATCGCCTCCAGCTACTAACGTACCCGTTGTAGCGTTAGGGGCCCATCTAACAACTCGGTTATTGGCATTGTCAGTAATGAAGATATTGCCTGACCCATCCACAAATAATCCATTCGAATTACCTAGCTGATTAAGCGCATTTCCAGAACCATTTCCTCCGGCAACAACCACACCCGCAGTGGCTCCTTTAGCCCATTTAACTACTCGATTGCTTTGGTTATCTATTACAAAAACATTTTCATTGGCATCCACATAAATACCACGAGGATTTTGTAATTGATTTAAGTTGTTACCCCACCAATTACCACCGGCTACTACTGTTCCTGTTGTATCGCCCGGTGCCCATCTGGTTACGCGAGGGTTATTATTACTAGAAACATAAACTGTACCATTTGGAGTAACAAACATCCCTTCTGGATAGTCAACCTTGTTGAATTCATTCCCTTGGCCATTTCCACCCGCAACAACTTTTGTGCTACCCTTACCCGGGAAGTCTACGATATAATCTTCTTTTAGTGTTGCTTGTCCCGTAAATCCAAAACTTAATACCGCATCGCGTGAAGATGGTGCAGAAAGCTTCGCTAAGATAGATGTTGATTTATGCTCTGGGAAATCCTTCAAATCAGTAGAAAGAGTTACCACAGGATTATCGTCACTTTCCAATAAGGCAATCACCGAATCTATTGCAACCGTAGCATTCGTTATGGCACTTACTTTAAACTTAATCGATTCAAGCACCTCGACTGTGGTATCATCTAACCCTTTTGTTGAAATAGTTATCGTACCAGAAGATGCTCCCTTGGCTATCTTCAACTCCTTAGATGATACCTTGTATTCTGTAGTTTCACTTGCAGTGCCTGATACTACAAAAGTTAACGCCACCTCTTTACCTGATTCTATAGGAACCGTATAAGACATGTTTGCAGGTGAGTTATTAGGTGTACTTCCAGTATTGGAAGCTGTGCCTGCATTAATCACCGTGGACATTGAAGCGGTTAGGACTAAATCATTAGCGGCATTTTCTACAATTCTTGGACGACTTAAGCTCAATCTCACTACAGGAGCAAGATCATCATCAGAAATCGAAAGCGTAGTGGAAACTGTTCCTACAGCTGTTGCATTAGTCACATTCTTACCTGTAATAATGATGGTTTCATCCTCTTCATCGATAGCGTCATCTACCGTTGTGATTGTTGCTTTTCCAGAAAGATCCCCCGCTTTTACCACAATTTGTGGATTCAATAAGAAACGAAGCACACGGTGATTATTACGCTCTACAACGTAAAGATTTCCTTTGCCATCAAAGGACATTGCGGTAAGGTTATTTATTCCACTAGCAACGACAACTCCTGTCTTTGCTCCTGGAGCCCATTTAGTGACGCGACCATTGCCACCTTCACCCACAAATACGTTTCCTTCATCGTCCACATAGATTGCTTCGGGATTCGCTAATTGATCTGCACGACTTCCCCACCAGTTACCGCCTGCAACTATTTCAGGTTGCGTAGCACCTGGCGCCCATTTTTGTACCGCATGATTCCAGTTAGATGCCGCATAAACATTGCCTGCTTTATCTACAAATACAGCACCTGGGCTATTCAATTTAGCCGTTTCCGTTCCTGTATTATAGGTACTTCCACCTGCCACAGTTTCTCCCGTGGTGTAAGCCCCGGCTGAATTTTTAGCCCATTTCTGTATACGATTATTGTTTCTGTCCGCAACATAAATAGTTCCGGCAGCGTCTACAAATAATCCTTGTGGATAACTAAGTTGATTTGCCTCATTGCCAGGGGTTTGATTACCAGCAACTATCACTCCAACTAATGACCCTTTGTTATATTTCACTACAGTATGATAAATTCCTGATGAGACATACAAGTTTTCATCTTTATCAACAAAAACTCCTATTGGATCTCTAATTGGATTATTTGGACCCACATTTTGATCGTCTCCTGCAACCAGAATCCCGGCGGTGTCTCCTAAAGACCATTTCGTAACTTTCGCATTATTCCTAGATGAAATATACATAGTACCATTAGGCAAAACAGAAATCCCGGAAGGATCTCCAATTTTATCATATTCTCTTCCATCACCTTTAACTCCAGCTACTACTTTTGATTCCCCCTTGCCATCAAAGTCAATATCATAATCTGCTAAAAGTTTAGCTGAACCTTCAAGGCCTAATTCTACAATGACATCTCTAGATGCGGCAGTAGGCAACTTAACCTCTATCTCTTGTGTAGTATTTTTCTCTGTTATCGTTGCTTTTGAGCTAGCGATAGAATAAGTAGGCGCATCGTCACTTTCTACAAAAGTAGTCACTGTACTTGTTTGAGCCGTCGCATTCGTTATCGCTTTAACAGCAAACACTATGCTCTCTAATGGCTCTACAGTAGTATCATTAAGATTACGCGTTGAAATAGTTAGCGAACCAGAGCTTTTGCCCTTTGCGATAGTAATTGTATTACTTGAAATAGTATACTCACTAGAGGCAACCGCAGTTCCTGATGTTTCAAACAATACCGTAATGTCTTTATCCGAAACTATTGAAGGTGTTGCTGTCAATACTAAATCTGTAGAAGAGTTTTCTACAATAGTAGTAGAGCTAAACTTAAACGACACCACTGGAGCTGTATCATTATCGACAAAAGTAATGGTATTAGAGGCACTGCTGCTAAGCGCCACATTGGTAACAGTAGTAGGAGTTAAAATTAGCGTTTTGTTATCTTCGTCTGTTAGGTCATTTACACCTTTAACTTTAATTTGACCTGTTAAATCCCCCGCTTTAATAGCAATAATTGGATTTTTGCCAAATTTCTGAACGCGGTGATTTGACTGATCGGATACATATAAATTCCCCTCTGCATCTAAAGCGACACCGGATGGACGGCTCAATTTAGCGACTGAAGAACCATCTCCTAGACCTCCTGCGACAACATTACCAGTCTTTGCGCCTGGAGCCCACTTCGTAACCCTGTGGTTATCTCTTTCAGATACGTATACATTTTGATCCGAATCAACATAAATACCACTTGGGTCTGCTAGCTGATTAGGAGCGGAACCGTACCAGTTACCCCCTGCCACGATTGTAGGTTGAGTTGCCCCTGGAGCCCATTTTTGAACGGCATGATTCCATCCAGTGGTAACATAGATGTTCTTATCAGCATCAACAAATACTGCCTGAGGGTTATTTAATACGTTAACATTATTTTGATTATTGAAATCACTACCACCGGCAACTGTTGCACCTGTAGTTGCATTTTTTGCCCACTTTTGAACACGATTATTATTTCTATCCGCTACATAGATATTCTCCTCAGCATCAACGAAAACACCTGTAGGATAACGTAATTGGTTAGGCTCTGAACCCTCTCCATTCCCACCTGCCACAACAACTCCTTGCGTCGCTGCTGGAGCCCACTTAACCACACGGTGATTATTATGATCTGATACATAGACATCTCCGTTAGCGGCAACAAATACTCCCCAAGGATTTCCTAATTGATTGAGGTTTGCTCCCCACCAATTTCCACCAGCTACAACCGTTCCAGTGGTTGCCCCTGGTGCCCATTTTGTAATTTTAGGATTACTACTATTAGAAACGAATACGGTTCCATTCGATGATACAAAAAGTCCAAGTGGATCGCTTACTTTATTGTTTTCATTACCATTGCCATTCCCTCCGGCTACAGTTTTAGCGTCTCCCTTACCCGGGTACTCTAAGGTAAAGTCTTTATCAATAAGGGCTGTACCTGATAAAGCCACTTCAATCTCAGCATCACGTGATGCTCGACCCGATAAAGTAAATACTACATTTGTACTATCGCTTTCTGGAATACTCGCTGAACCTAGTGATATAGCGGCGCTAGGATTATTAATACTTTCTAATTTTAAGGTAACGCTTCTATTGGATGCAGTTGCATTCTCAATAGTGGCCACATTTAAAACGATATCTTCCAGTGGCTCTACTAGGGTATCCGTTAAGGTGCGGGTTGATATGGTTAAAGTACCCGTGGTTTGACCCGATGGAATTACAATTGAATTTGAGCCTAAGACAAATTCAGAGGTTAAAGAAGCCGTAGATCCTTCCGTATTAAATGTAATCGAAATTACGGAACTTGAAGCAACAGAAGTTCTTGCTGTTAATACAACATCGGAATCTGAATTTTCTGTAATCTTAGTGTTACTTAATGTAAAACTAACGGAAGGTACAGGATCCGAATCATTAATAGATAAAGTAGTCGAAACCGTTGAACTAATGGTTGCATTTAAAGCGGTTGAGATACTCACTATCGCCGTCTCACTCGGATCAGAAATAGCATCCCGCATACCTTTCAAAGTCATCGAACCCGTTAAAGAACCTGCTGGAACTTTAATTTGAGGATTCAATTGAATTTTTTGTACACGGTGATTATTTCTCTCTGCTACGTATAAATTTCCAGCTCCATCAAAAGAGACAGAACTAGGTGAATTCAATTTCCCTAATTCGGATGACGAATTACCATTTACGCCGGCCACTGTAATACCCTTATTAGCCCCTACTAACCATTTTTGAACCCGGTGATTATTTTGATCCGCCACATATAAGGTACCTAAATTATCCACATAAATTCCTTGTACATCTGCTAATTGATTAGATTGGCTACCATACCAATTCCCTCCAGCAACAATTGTTGGTGATGTTGCATTTAGCGCCCATTTCTGAACAGCGTGGTTCCAATTAGTAGATACATATACATTTTTAGAAGCATCCACAAATAAGCCCTGTGGATTACTTAATTGATTCGTATTATTATTGTCATTAAATGCTGTTCCCCCGGCAACAGTTGTTCCCGTTGTCCCACCTTTTGCCCAACGTTGAACCCGGTTGTTATTTCTATCTGCTACATACACATTTTCTTCTGCATCCACATAAACACCCGTAGGCCAACGTAATTGGTTTGCGGCATCCCCTTCGCCGTTTCCTCCGGCAACTACAACTCCTGCAGTTGCACCTGAAGCCCATTTCATTACACGGTGATTATTATGGTCAGACACATAAACATCATTATTTGCCGCAACAAATATCCCCCAAGGGCCGCTCAACTGATTTAGGCTATTGCCCCAACCATTGCCTCCTGCTACAACTGTTCCAATTGTATCTCCTGGAGCCCATCTCGTTACTTTAGGATTATCTGCGGTTCCAGCATAAACTGTTCCATTCGAAGTAACAAAAACTCCTAGCGGATCATTTAGTTGATTATTTGCTCCACCACGACCATTACCACCTGCAACAAGTTTTCCAGTTCCTTTACTATCAAAAATTGATTCGTAATCTACCTCTTTAGTCGCAGTTCCTTTCAAATCAATATCAAATACGGCGTCTCTTGCCGCTTTCTGAGATAAAGTCACCGTTAAACTTGTAGAACCAGATTCAGTAATACTAGATGCTGCTAATGCAAAAGTAGCAGAAGGGTTATCATCACTTTGATAATCTAGTGAAACTGTATTAGATACTACTGAAGCATCCGCTACCGTGCCTACTACGTTAAAGACAATTTTCTTTAGTTCCTCAATAGTAGAATCATTCAAGTCTTTAGTCGAGATAGTAAGCTTCCCAGAAAGGGAGCCAGCTGGTATAGTAATCGTCTTCTTATCTACAACGAATTTCGTGGTCTCACTAACGGTAGATCCCGTTGTATTAAAGGTAATGGATATTGTTTTTCCTGAAACTGTGCTTGTGTAAGCAACTAAGTCGACGCTGGTAGGTGAGTTTTCTGTAATAAACGGTGCCGAGAATTTAAATGAAATCTGAGGTGCGGCATCATTATCTGTAATTGTTAATGTTCTGCTAGCATTCCCAGAAATTACTCCATTTTGAACAACACTAGGGGAAATAACTACTGTTTCGTTCTCTTCATCACTTTCATCTTCAACTGTATTAATTGTCAATTTACCCATTGTAGAACCCGCAGGAATGATAATTTTAGGACCAAAATCTATCCGATTAACTTTAGAATATGCTTTTTCAGCTATTGCATCCGAATATTTTTCTGGATAAAAAATATCCCCATTTTCAGCTATTGTAAATCGTAATTCTTCAACCCGGGCATTATTATTAGTAGTTAAATTAGACGTTAAGAATAGAGGCGAAACTGGGTTCCCGCCATTCGAAGTTGGGGTAGATGTAAACTTAATGATGTTATGTTTTTCATAACTACCTCCAAGATCTACATAAAGCTGGCCATCTTTACCCAATCTCATAAAATTCGTATACCATCCATTCCAAGAATCTTTAGTAGAATTAAGGCCGGTATAAACAAACGTTTCAGTGGAAGTACCAGACGTATCTGCCACAGACTTTATGATAGACCCGCTATTTGAATAAAACACGGAACCATCACTAGCTAAGTCGAATGTAGTGACAAATCTATTTACAATTTTATGGTAATTAGTTACTACAGCAGAAGGGGTAATTTTACGAATGAAACTATTAGTAAAACCACTTCCTTGATTTTGCACTAATACATAGATGTTATTTTGTGCATCTAACTTAAGATCACGAATAGTAGTAAATGTCGCATTAGTCCCTGTTCCATTTTTATTCGTATTATCATTTAGATTTCCTGCTAAGGTCGAAACGATGCCTGAAGGGGTAATCTTTCTAATAATATTACGTCCCCCTCCATCTACAAAATAAAAATTCCCTTCTGTATCTTTTTCCAAAAACTCCGGAGAAACTAACTCTGCATCTTCCCCTTTCCCATCTTTTACTGATTGATTAGCCCCTCCCACGAATGTGGAAACTACTCCCGATGGATCTATTTTACGAATTCTATGATTATTGTTGTCTGTGACATATACATTCCCTTTATCATCTATATTAACACCTCTGTTAAATCCAAATTTTGCATCAGCGGCAACAGTTGAATTAACATACCCTTCTAACCCTCCTGCTAAAAAGGTTGTTTGCCCAAGTTTAGCATAATCATATTTATAATCTTTTTGATCCGTCGCCGTTCCTGAAAGGCGTAAATCGACGATAATATCACGTGTAGTTGCCGCTGGAATGGTAGCTACCACCTCTTTTGTTCCGGAGGTCTCTGAAATTACTGTTTCAGCAATAGCTGAAATAGAAACTTGTGATTCATTAAATTGTGGATTTGAACCACTCGCTAATTCATAAATATTTTGAATACCATCGTTATCAGAATCAGAATCCTGAACAGAAACAAATACCTTAACAGCTGTTTCGGTCGTTGTAGAATTAGCAGCAGTATATGAAAACTCAGCATAATCATTTCCAAATTCGCCTGTTGTAGGAACAAATAAAACTTTTCTATCTGTATTAGATACAAGTGTATTCACCGTAGTGATCTCTGAGCCTGTTGTTAAATCAGCATTTAGTTGATAAAGCTTACCTTTAGTTGATAAACTAGTAATTTTATACGTAGCGCCGGTTAATTGGCTTTCAACTAATTGAATGATTGCACTTTGATTTTTTAACAAGAGAATAGAAGCGGCATTTGATTGCACTTCTCTTTTAACAGTCGGATCTAAATCGGCTTTCGTTACATAACGACTAGGACGAATAGAAAAACTACTAGATTTATCATCAACTGCTGTTGCACCTGTGAAAAAATTAACTCTTGAAGCACTCGCAACTTGGGTCCCTGACTGAGATGACGACCAAAAAGACTGCAATGAAAAATCTGTTGTACTAAGAGGAGAACCAAAAATAAATTTGTTCTCAGCACTCAACTCATAAAACTTCAACAATTCTTGAAGCTCCTTTAAAGAAGGCAAGAACCAATCTCCAGCATTCCCTTTTTTAGCATTATAGGCGGATATAAGATCTTTAAAGTTAGAAGATGAGCCGATAATCGCTGTATTTGCCTTACCTGTACCAATCTCAACACTCGTGTTGTTGAGTTCATTAGCTCCATAAGCAGCTTTAGGATCTAAATTTGTCCCGTTCCACTTAGATGGAGCTGACTCTAAATAGCGCCAGCCATTATCCCAGTTTCCTTTATCATAATAGATAAAACCACCGCCTGGGCCTTTAGCGCCAATAGGCAATGTAGCTGGATTTTGGGCCAAAGAAGAGATTGAGGCCAACAATACAAGTAAGAAGGAGAACTTTTTCATAAAATATTATAAATATTCAATGTAAAGTTTACAATTTTAATTGTCAATAAAATATATGCACATATGATACATATAACCGTTAAATAAATAATTTTTATGTTTTAACAATTTAAAAACTAACTTGAAAACAGTTTAAATGGATAAAAATGAATAAAAAGATACTATTATTCCTACTTATATATAGCTTCATTCTTAAATCTGACAATCTCCGATTAACGCTATTTGGAAACGCAAATATCACCTATGCGAAACCCTATATATATATATTAGAAAAGACGCATTACAAAACGATTAAAATCCCAGAACTAACAGAATCAGAACCCATCTATTTTAAATTCAGTGATTCTACTTTTTATAAGAAATTTGTCGCCACTGATTTTACACTAAATAAAATAAATAATAAGTTATTTATCACCCAAAATTTAGGGGGTATCGTCTATGAAATTAGGGGCAATGAGCTCGTAAGAATTGATCATTCATTTGAGCATAAAATGCAGATTAATAGCACGCATTTTGTGCATGATAATCGCATCTTCCGTTTTGGTGGATATGGGTTTTGGTCTGCTCGAAATTTCTTCACTTATTTTGATGTAAATTCCAAAGAATGGGAGAATTATTCACCGGTTCAAGGGTATCAAGTTCCGCCTGGACTTTTTGATGTAAACCAGTTTAAAAGTGGCGATGATGTTACCTATTTTAATGGTGTCACAATTAACCCATTTGATAATTTAAAATTCGAACGAACCCATGATATTTGGCATTTTAATTTAAGGTCTAAAACCTGGGAAAATAGAGGGAAAACCGCCGTGTTTTTTGGCAACAATTTACAAAACTTTCAATACGAAAATTACTTCGTTGCATTCAATGAAGAACGCAGGATTATACGGGTGAATTTTACCGATGATAGCTATGAAGTTTTTGAGAATGAGGCGGTGTCATCTAAATTATCTACCCAATTCAAGCCCTTTGTAGAAAATGGGAGAATCTATTATTTCGCCAATGACCACTCCACAGGAGATATCGAATTAGTTTCACTGCCAATAGAACAGTTTTTAGGCAAATCTCTTCGCAAAGAATCGTTTATAAAACGGGATTTATGGCTGCAATATCCTGACTATGTAAAAGCGCTGATTGTCTTAATCCTCTTTACTCTTATTATTTACTTTGCGCTAAAATTCCGCCCTGCTAAAAGGGGAATAATTAAAGACAAAGACGGTGTTTTGTGCCTCGGAAAAGCGGCCATTAATTTCGAAGAAAATGAACTTAGGGTGCTTCGCCTTCTATTAAAAAAAGATGACGTTCCTAACTCTGAAATACTAGAATTAGTCGAACAAAAAGGTGTCCATTTTTCACACAATATTCGGATCAAAAATGACGTTTTAAATCAGCTAAATCTGAAGCTAAAAGCAATCCTTCAGGTCGACATTAATTTCATTATTTTCAAAAAATCTGACACCGATTCTCGCCTAAAAGTATATCGTTTAAATAAGCAATATTTTAAGGTGAGTGAGGAGTTTTTGAACACGTAGTTTATGATCCAAATCTTTGTAACCGGCGGGACTTTTGACAAGGAATATAATGAGCTGAATGGGGCGCTGTTTTTTAAGGATACGCACCTGCCCGAGATGCTCGAAAAAGGCCGTAGCAGACTCGCTGTTTCGATCGATACCTTACTGATGAAAGACAGCTTGGATTTCAATGAGGTAGATCGCCAACTCATTTCTTTCGCCTGCGCCTCTGCCTCTGTAGATCGCATTTTAATTACCCACGGAACAGATACGATGGTACAAACGGCCCAGTATTTGGCTGCACAGAATTTAGCCAAAACCATCGTCCTCACCGGCGCCATGATCCCCTATAAATTTGGTAGCTCGGATGGGATGTTTAACCTAGGAAGCGCTTTGGCCTTCCTACAAATCCTCGAACCCGGAGTCTACATTTCGATGAATGGAAAGGTTTTTGGCGCGAATAATGTACGTAAGAACCTAGAAAAAGGAGAATTCGAGACAATTAATTAATACATTGCAAGTACACAAACCCTGTTAGTCATGAAAAACAAAATCATCGCCGGATTAATCGTCGTATTAATCGCCATCCAATTCGTCCCTACGGAGAAAAACCTGTCAAACGATAATACCTACGCCATCGAAACGAAGTACGAGGTTCCAGGGGACGTAAAAGTCCTTTTAACGAATGCCTGTAATGATTGCCACTCGAATAAATCGACCTATCCTTGGTATAGTTCGGTACAGCCAGTTGGTTTTTGGCTAGATCACCATGTGAATGATGGGAAAAAGCATTTGAATTTTTCTTCCTTCACAAAGCTGCCCATCGCGGTTCAGAACCACAAGTTAGAAGAAGTAATCGAGCAAGTAGAAGAGTGCGAGATGCCAATGCCGTCTTACACATATTTTGGCTTGCATAGTAATGCCAAATTAACCGAGGCTGATCGCACGAAAATTGTAGACTGGGCTAAGTCTCAAATGGCAATGTTGAAAGCAAGCTATCCGGCAGATAGTTTGAAGATGAAGCCGAGGCCGCGCGGCTAGTCGCTTCGTGGCTGCGCCGCGGTCTAGTCCGAAGGAAATTAGTCCGGAGTCCGGAGGGCGAATGCTCCTCTGCTGATCCTAATGGCACTATTTAGTGAAATAAACCTCGAGGGACTGAGAGGGATTTTCAGGTATTGACAGATTTTGTCAATACCTGAATTTGTTTTCCACTCTTTTTAAATAAACCACTATGAAACTGAAAGCAATCAAATCCGATATTGAATATCAAGAGTGCCTGAATTGGTTAGATCTAAAATTAGACAAGAACCATCCGATCGACAGCCCGGATGGAGTAAACATAGAGAGAGTATTATTGCTAGTCAAACAATATGAAGATACTTACTACCCAATCCCAAAACCACAAATTGAGTAAACTAAAAAAGTCGACTTTCGCATATTGACAAAATCTGTCAACACCTGAAAATCGACTTGTATACTTTGCAAGTTATTTCAACTAAAAGTGCCTATACGCACTCCAGTCGCCGCTTCGGACTAAACGGCTTCGCCGTGACTAAATCGCGAAGCGATGGCTAAATGACATCGTCATGACTTCGCTGCTCCGCAGCGATTAAAGCGACTTCATATCGATCACAAACCGATACTTCACATCCGACTTGATCACGCGCTCGTAAGCCTCATTGACATCTTTCATGTTGATCATTTCGACATCAGAAAGGATGTTGTGCTCGGCGCAGTAGTCTAGCATTTCTTGAGTTTCGGCGATGCCTCCGATCATGGAACCGATGATGGAACGTCTTTTGGAAATCAACGTAGCTGCGTAAACTTGAGCCGCCTCTGGAGGAATTCCCACTAAAAGCATCTTGCCTTCGACCTTTAATAAGCCCAAGAACTTGTTCAAATCGTGTGACGCCGCCACTGTATTCAAAATAAAGTCAAAAGAACCCTTCAAAGATTCCATAGTCGCAGGATCGGTGGATAAAGCAAAGTGGTGAGCGCCCAGGGCTTTTGCGTCTTGCTCTTTGGAAGGAGACGTACTCAACATGGTTACTTCTGCGCCAAAAGAGGCTGCGAATTTCACCGCCATGTGACCTAAGCCACCTAATCCTAAAACAGCCACTTTGTGGCCCTTGCCCACCCCAGCGTAACGCAAAGGAGAATAGGTTGTGATGCCGGCGCAAAGAAGGGGAGCGACGCGCTCAAGCTCTTTGGTAAAAGGAATATGCAACGTATAGGCTTCGTCGATGACATAAGTGGATGAATATCCGCCAAAAGTCTGCGTCACCCCATCGCGGTAATAGCCATTATAGGTAGGCGTCATCTCCTCGTCGCAATATTGCTCCTGGCCCTTTTTGCAAGAGGTACATTCGCGGCACGAGTCCACAAAAACACCCACTCCGGCTAAATCGCCGACTTTAAATTTCGTTACTTCAGCTCCCACTTCGGTGATCGTGCCCACAATTTCGTGGCCTGGAACAATCGGATACACAGATGGACCCCACTCCGAGCGGACCATGTGAATGTCTGAGTGACAAACACCGCAATAGAGGATGTCGATTTTTACGTCTTTGGGACCTACATCGCGTCGCTCAAAATCAATCGGTGCAACCGGCGCCTGCGGATTTACCGCGCCATATCCGTGTACTTTTATCATAGTCTTGTTTTTTATAAGAAGGTAAATTTAGCAGATAAATAGGTAGATTTATTATATAATTATTTTTAAAATATTTCAAACCCCTACAAACAATGGCAACTAAGAAATTACTCCAAAATAAAGTATTTGAAGCAAAGACCTTGTTGTTAAAAGGCTCCATTAAACTCCCTAAAAATTTCGATTATAAATCTGCATTGGTAAAAGCGATTAATAATAAATATCGAATGAAGCGTTAAGAGCCACTGTTGTAAAATAATCTTCAAGCTAATCAAACCACTTATTGACTATTGACACTTTCTGTCAATACCTGAAAAGCCCTCTGCATACCACGCGCTTTATTTCACACCTTATTGCCTCCAGAGCACCAAGTCGACGTATCAGACTAAATCGCGAAGCGATGACTAAGCCGCAGGCGACTCATTGACTAAACCGAAGGTGACTAAGCGGCTCTGCCGTGACTACGTTCGCAGGACGCCTTCCGCCAGCACCCGGTCATTCGAGAGGCGGGGAACTTTGTTTTGGCCCCCTAATTTACCCTGTGACTTCATATACGAGATAAAAGCACCTGCAGGAAGCGAGGTAAGCACTAAAGGACGCAAGATAGACCCAGTGATCAGGTCACGGTAATAGATATTTTGCGCGCACATCGACGCGTCTAAAGCCTCCTGAAATGTAGATAAAGACGACGGCGGCGATGAAAACTCGATAAGCCACTCGTGATAAGGCAAACCAGACGCAGGAGAAACCTGCGGTGCAACAGTGAACTCCACCACTCGCGCTTCAGGGCAAGCGGAAAGTGCAGCAGCTAATGCTTTCTCGACTTCTTCAGCGATTACGTGTTCACCAAAAGCAGAAATAAAGTGTTTAATCCGTCCCGTCACCACAATGCGGTACGGGTTCAAGGAAACGAACTTGACGGTATCGCCGATGGAATAGGACCAAAGGCCGGCATTCGTCGTTAACAAGAGCGCGTAATTCACGTCTAATGAGACCTCCGTTAGGCTTAAGCGGATAGGGTTAGCGCCAAAATACGTATCCGTAGGAACAAACTCGAAGAAAATTCCGCCGTCTACGTTCAATAAAAGCCCTGGTTCGCCAGAAGAGTCGTCAAACGCAATGAACCCTTCCGAAGCAGGATATGTCTCCACCACGTCAATTTCTCGGCCTATCGAGGCCAGTAGTTTCTCGCGGTAAGGCTCGAAGTTCACGCCACCAGTCACGAAGACCTGGAAATCGGGGAAGAGGTCGCCTATTTTTTTGCCAGATAATTCCTCTAGACGATCAAAATACATCTGCACCCAAGGCGGAATCCCGGAAATTAATCCCATCCGCTTTGAAATAGTCTCCTGCACAATGGCCTCGAGCTTTTGTTCCCAATCTTCGATGCAATTCGTCTGGTAGGTCGGCATTTGATTGCCGCGCAAATAACCTGGAACATGGTGATTCACGATTCCAGATAGGCGACCCGTAGGCACGCCATTAGTCTCGGTCATTTCCGGCGAGCCACTTAAAAAAATCAATTTCCGATCTAAAAACGATGCATTTCCACTGTAATACACATAATGCAACAAGGCATCCCGCGCGGCGGTGATGTGAAAAGGCATCGAATCCGATGAGATGGGAATGTATTTGACGCCAGAGGTGGTGCCGGAGGTTTTGGCAAAATAGGCTGGTTTTCCAGGCCAAAGAATATCTTCCTTGCCCGCCACCACTTCGTCGATATAGGGTTTGATGTCTTCGTATTCGAAGATGGGTACGTTAGAGCGGTAGTCGAGGTAGTTCTTGATTTTGGAGAAGGAGTGACCGCGTCCAAAAAGGGTTTTCTCTGCTTTCGCCACCATTTGCTTCAGCCAAAAGTCTTGGCGCTCAAAGGCCTGCTGTTGGCTTAATCGGTACTTTTTAACGACGTGGGCCGCTAGGGGTTTGGCAAAAAAGGAACGAATACCCATCGTTACGCTATTTAAATATACCTAGGGGGTCGGGCATTTTGGCCACTAAAAGCGCCCCAAAATTCACGTCCAACTGCAAAATATCAACCACTCGAGCTTCGTGAAAATACTTCCACGCTAACTCATAATTTTCTTTGTAATACGCCACTTGACAGCGCTTCATTAATGCATTCGCGTTATTGGGATCCTGCTGAAGCGCATGTTTTAATTCCGCATCCACCTCATCTAACGTTCCACAATCCAATCCCTTCTCATAACAGCTTAACTTCACAATAGCGTAATCCACGCGCATCATTGATTGCGTAGAATCTAACTCTAATCCCTTGTTTAACAAGCGAATAGCGAGATCATTGTCTCCTCTTTGGTAGGATATAACACCCAAACCCCAGAAAGCATCCACGCTATTCGGATCTAATGCACTGATTAAATTAAAACGGTGGGCTGCTGTGTCTAAACGCGCAGAGGCCACATATTCCCAAGCGCGCTCCGCAAAAAACATCACGGCTTCAGCTCTTGAGGGAAAGGAAGCATCACAGCTCGCCACAAACTCATTTAACTCTTTTTGATCGGCTTTAGAAAGGGGCTTAGAACCATACAAAACTTCGTACTTCGCTGCGCGGGCCAGAGTTTTCATAATCGGCGTAGCCGGCGCCTTCGGCGCCGCTTCCTTCTTTGTTTGCGAGAATGCAGTGATGCTAGCAAACGAAATCAAACACAATAACAGAACTCTCTTCATAATCACAAAACTAACGTTTCTTTTTATTGGATGCTGCGCCGGGACGGAATTTTGCATTCTTTCCTGGGCGATTATTACGGACGATGGGCTTGGGGCCTTGTACGGCGCCGCCTTTGGGTCCAGCTTTGGTAACGGCTTTTTTCTGAGGCACTTTCTTGCCCGAAGCCTTCGCCTTGATCACCCATTTCTTATCGTGGAACGCCCCCTTAAAATCGGGATCCTCGCGTTTACGCTGGTCATCGACCGCGCGTAACATATCTTGTTGCTCTAAAAATGGGGTTTCTTCGATCTTGATTCCCTCTGGCAATTGCTCGATCTCGATCTTCTGCTGAATGATCTCCTCGATCTTCGTCCAATGGTAACTTTCCGCTAACGTAATAAAGGTAATTGACTCCCCTATCTCCTCCGCGCGACCGGTTCGGCCGATTCGGTGAACATAATCCTCGTAAATCAAGGGAACATCGAAGTTGATCACGTGGGAAACTTTCGGGATATCGATCCCGCGAGCCGCCACATCCGTGGTCACTAAAACGCGCACATTTCCCTCGCGGAATTGGGCCATGGCATTGATACGCGTGTTCTGGCCCTTGTTCGAGTGAATCACGCGAACTTGGTCTTTCGGTAAGGATTTCAACAGCCACTTCTCTACCTCATTTGCCGCATCTTTCGAACGACAGAACACCATAACCCGATGAAAGTCAGGGTTTTGCATAAAGTAAGCAAGGGCGTGTAGCTTTGTTAATAAGTTAGGTGCCTCGTAGACCGATTGCGTCACCTGGCTCGCTGGCGTTGCCTGCGGGGTGATTTCGATCTTCATCGGAAACTCCAAAAACTCGTGGGATAAGTTCTCTACCTTCTCTGGGAAGGTCGCGGAAAACAATCCGTTCATTCGTTTTTTGTAGGGTATCTTCTCCAAAATCTGACGAATCTGCGGCATAAAGCCCATATCCATCATCTTATCTGCTTCGTCTAAAATCAAGAATTTCAATTCCTTCACCACGATCACATCCTTGCGGTACAATTCTAAAAATCGACCCGGCGTAGAAACGAGGATGTCGATGCCTTCTTCGAGGGCTTGGATCTGGGGTTTTGGCCCTAATCCTCCGTATAAGGCTAAAATACGCAAGTCCGTAAACTGCGCTAAGCCGATCATCACAGTGTGAATCTGCATCACCAGCTCGCGGGTAGGCGCTAAAATCAAGGCCCGCGGATTCTTTCCCTGCGCATATTTGCAGCGCATCAAAATAGGCAAGGCATAAGCGGCCGTTTTTCCGGTCCCCGTCTGCGCAATTCCCAGCAAATCATGCCCTTGCAATAACAACGGAATCGCCTTCTCCTGAATGGGAGTTGGTTTTGTATAACCCACCGCGGTACACGCGCGTTGTAACTGTGGATTTAATCCCAAACTTAAAAATTCATCCATTGGATTCGGCATTGTAGTAGATTTGCAAAGGTAGGGAAAATATAATTCTTACCTTTGAAACAAAATTATTGTTGTTTTGGCTCGAATTAAGGCATTTCTAATGAATCTAGGCCTATTGGTCGCACTCTCCTTTGCCACAGGGAGCCTTTCTTCGCTATTTTTAGCCGGCCTAGATTGGATTCAACACAACGGATCCTATTTATATGCCTTGCCACTTGTAGGTTTAGTGTTCCAAAGTTTCAAAGTCCCAGCCTACCTCATTATCCCTTCAACTTGGCTCAGCCACCTAGCCGGAGCCTCAGTGGGAAGAGAAGGAGTCGCGGTAGCTATGGGTCGAATACTCGGAGAGAAAATTCCCGAATCAACGAATTTCTCCAAAGACCTTTTTTCCAAAGCCGGCATGGCCGCTGGCTTCGCCTCCATTTTTGGGACACCGTTAGCCGGAGCCTTCTTCGCGCTTGAAGTAGGAGTGGTAGGGAAAATTAATTTTCGCCACATCCCAGCCTGCCTTTTAGCCGCCTTTTTCGCGAATTATGTGAGTCTCCACGTGTACGGCACAAAACATCTTTCTTACCCTACTATTTTTTTAACCTCATTTTCAGGGGAGTTTTATGCGAAATTGGTCCTCCTAGGCCTATTTTTAGCCCTAATTGCCCTTGCCTATAAACGCTCAGAATCGATTATAATTTCTGCGTTCGAGAAATCGCCCGTACAAGGTCTGCTAAAAGGGATTCTCGCGGGGCTAATTTTGTTCGGCGTCCTTAGCGTCCCAGTGTTTCATGAAACTCGCGGACTCAGTTCGGAATTTTTATTACGACCATTTACGTCGGCCACACCAGACTTCGCACTCTGGAAATTACTCGCGACTAACCTGAGTTTAGTACTAGGATTTAAAGGGGGAGAAGCCACACCCTTATTTTTAATTGGCTCACACGCGGCGTCCGGATTTGCGTCTTGGCTTTCGTTGCCTTTGGGATTATCGGCAGCCATCGGCTTCGTCAGTTTGTATGGTGGTCTTGCCAAAACTCCGCTTGCCGCCACCTTCTTAGGCATGGAACTTTTCGGTCCATCTGCCTGGGTATGTTATCTAGTCATTACCTTAATCGTCTTGTTCGGTTCAGGAAAAAAAGGAATCTTTGCGTCTCAAACCTGGGCAGATTATTTGCCTAAACCAATTTACTGATGTTTAATAAAGCCTTCGAACACTACGACTCCTTCCGCGAAAATCGACTAACAAAACGCCGTTTTTCAGCGGCTCATTGGCAAGAATTAATCACTGAATGGTCTTCGCATTTTGCCGTAAGAGAACTAGGTAAAACCGAAGAGGGAAGACCCATCCATGAAGTTCGCTACGGCGAGGGTCCCATCCAAGTGATTGCTTGGTCCCAAATGCACGGAGACGAAGCGACAGCGACGATGGCTTTAGCTGATATTTTTCGTTTATTAGCCACATCTACCGATCTTAGTACTGAGATTAAGCAAAAATTGCATCAGAAAATTACCTTGCGCATCATTCCCCGCCTGAATGCAGACGGGGCAGAAAGATGGCAACGTGAAACGGCATTAGGTATCGATATGAACCGGGATGCTACAAAGCAAAACTCGGTAGAAGCACGCATTTTATCGGCTTGGGCTGACGAAATCAAGCCCGCATTCGCCTTCAATTTACACGATCAAAACCGTTTGTATTCTGTAGGCAATAGCCCAGAACAAACCCATATCGCCTTCCTAGCCACCACAGGGGACGATGCAGGAACCTGGACTCCATCCCGCATGCGCGCAGGCCAAATCTGCCAACGAATGTTACGCCAAATCCAACCCCTCATCCCGGGTAAGATCGCAAAATGGACAGACGAGTTTGAGTCTCGCGCCTTTGGTGACACCTTCTCTTCTCGCGGATACGGGTTGGTATTATTAGAATCCGGCGGCGCAGGATGGGATCTAGAAAAACAATCGCTACGCAAATTAAACGCCTGTCTACTCCTCGATGCCTTCTGCGCGATTGCAGAGGGAAGCTTTGCATCAGAATCCATTGCGGAATACGAAGCTTTACCTACCAATGAACGCGCGATTGTAGACATCAAAATCACCGATGCACCACTAAGTGCAACGGTTCGCGCAGACGTCTTATTCAACCTCGTAGAAACGCCGATGACAGACGGAAATATTCATTATTCCTGGGTGGTAGAGAACATCGGAGATATGTCGCCGTTCTATGGATTAACAGAAATCGACGGGAAAGACTTACATTTTTCCCCTGATTCAAGCATTTCTTTGGGTGAAAATTACACTGAATTGGTCTTACTAAAAGACGGAAAACCAAGCTTTAAATTATCTGATTACACGCATAAAATACAATCCTAAATGACTTCATTACCTGTAATTATCATTGGAGTAAATCCATTTGGCTTAGAAGCTGCTCATATTTTCCAAAAAAACGACGTCGTTATCTACGGATTCTTAGACGATGATCCTAAGAAAAAAGACACCAGCATAGGCGAAATTCCAGTTCTAGGAACAGCGGATGATGAGTCATATTTCAAATTAATTGGCAAAAACTGCGGTGTATTTGTGGCTTTAGAAAACCCCATTGAACGCAAGAAAATGATCGAATTGATCTTAGAAGAGCGCGAAGTAAAACCCGTAAACGCCATACACCCTACCGCCAATATCGCAGATGTGAAAAGCCTTGCCTACGGTGTATTCATCGGAAGTGGTGCCCAAATTTTACCTGAAACAAAACTAGGCGATCACGTTATCATTGGCTCAGGCGCTATCGTGGAAACGGGTGCACAGATTGCTGATTTTGCTTCCATCGGAGCGGGTTCTGTGATAGGCAAAGAAGCTATTATTGAGAACAACGCCTATGTCGGAATTCATTCGACAATTGTAGGAAGTGTGAAGGTAGGAAAGAGCGCTACAGTAGGAGCAGGGAGTGTGGTGATTGAGAATATCGCTGCCTCGAAACGTGTGTTCGGAAATCCGGCAAAGGCATTATAATTTGACAATATTTTCTGGCGCAACTAGATCTAAAAAGTGAAAACGAAGATAGAGTTGCGCCACTACGATTACATCTTCTAGGCAATAGTCATTGATCCTAGCTAATCCATTTTCCTTATAGAAAACACGGTTCACCTGGTCTCCGGAAAGATCTGCTTTGGCCCCTGAAATACCCATCAATTCCGCTAACAATTCCAGCGAAGTATAGGATCTTCTATCGCCAAACTTCCACATCTCCATCGTATCCTGGTGGATAATTTCCCATGGTTTTTTGCCCTGTAATTGCAAAGATTTTGGAATCTCTAATCCATTAATCAACATCCTTCTGCACAGATACGGAAAGTCAAATTCCTTGCCATTGTGTGCAACTAGCGTCAATTCTCTCGACTTATAGGTCTTATTCACGAAGGCTATGAACTCGGTGAGAAGCGTTTTTTCATCAGCATGTGCAATGGTCTTCACTTTTAAGGCCATCTCACCCGCCTTGTTTACGAACAAAAAGCCCATTCCCACCACGATAATCTTACCAAATTCTGCATACAAGGGTGCCTTTTCAAAATACATCTCTTCTAAGCTGATATTAGCTGGATTTACTAAATTCTTCGCTTTTTTTATCCAAAATTCTTTCATCTTATCTGAAAGAAGGGCAAAATCGGATACTCCAGACGAAGTTTCGATGTCTATGAAGAGCGTATTCTTGAAGTTCTTTAACGTATCCATAATTTTTGTTCCACGTGAAACGCGTAAACCTTATGCTTTCAATGTTTCACGTGAAACATCCACTAATTCCATTTTAAACAAGTCATTCAAATGCCCTTTAACAATAGCAGAAACGGTCTTTATGTCCATTTCTTTGCCTAATTCCTGCTGCAGCGAAGTAACACCACGAGTCGCAATGCCACAAGGCACGATATGTGAGAAATAAGACAAGTCTGTATTTACATTTAATGCAAAGCCGTGCATACTAATCCAGCGAGATGCTTTTACACCCATAGCGCAAATCTTTCGTGCTTGCTCTGAAGTAGGATCAATCCAAACACCAGTCAAGCCGTCGATACGTCCCGCCATTAAACCGAAACCCTCACAAGTCTTAATGATTGCTTCCTCTAGCATACGTAGATATAAATGAATATCCGTGTAGAAATTCTCTAAATCCAGAATAGGGTAGCCCACTAATTGGCCGGGTCCGTGGTAAGTAATATCTCCACCACGATTGGTCTTGAAATAGGTAGCACCTATCGTAGAAAGAAACGATTCTTGTAACAATAGATGTGATTCGTCGCCACTTTTACCGAGGGTATAAACGTGTGGGTGTTGACAGAATAAAAGGTAATTATTTGTGATAGCCTTGTGGTCTTCTTCCAGGCCTCTGTTATCTAATTTCACTGTAGCTATGCGATTTAACAAAGTCTCCTGGAGATCCCAAGCTTCCTTGTATTCTATCAGTTTTAAATCAACAAATTGGACTTCTTTATTCTGCTTCATTCTTTATCAAGAGCCTGATAGCGCCTGGCAAAAACCTGAGCTACCTTTAGGAAAACAAAGATACAATAATGGCAAAACATATAACACAAGGAAAATTAGGCGAACAAATAAGCATAGACTATCTACTAAAAAACGCATATACCATCGAAGCAAGAAACTACCGATACAAGCGAGCGGAGATTGACATAGTCGCAAAAAAGGGGGATCTATTAATCTTCATAGAGGTCAAATCCCTAAGAAGAAATACCCACGGACATCCCGAACAAAAAATCACCCAGAACAAAATAAGGCTCATCAGCAGGGCCGCTTGCGCCTATCAATACCAACACAAATGGCGCCAAGAGGTGCGTTTTGATAGCATTTCCGTGAATTTTTATCCACAAGCCTTTAAAATAAAGCATTTCGAGGATGCTTTTTCGTAAATTCGCGGTTTAATAGCGTATTCATGATTCAATTTTGCATAGAGGACATAACATTCTCCTTACAAGAGAAGTTAAAACACAAAGCCTGGTTAAATGAGGTGGCGAAACAAGAAGGAAAAAAAATCCTAGAGTTAAGCTATGTTTTCTGTTCAGACAATTATCTGCTACAGATTAATCAAGAATATTTGAACCATGATACACTAACAGATATCGTGACTTTTGACAACTCGGAAGACCCGAAGAAAATTGAAGGAGACATCTTTATTTCCATCGATCGCGTAAAGGAAAACGGAGAGAAATTAGGGACATCTGAAACGGAATTAGAGCGCGTCATGGTGCACGGTTTATTACACCTAATCGGTTATAAGGATAAGAAGAAAGAGGACAAGGCATTAATGACCGAAAAGGAAGATTTTTACATTAAACAATACTAAAATGTTTCACGTGAAACATTCATAGCTATGCTAAATTCATACGATGTAATTGTGGTGGGAGCGGGACACGCCGGATGCGAAGCAGCTTATGCAGCGGCGCAAATGGGGTCGCGTGTTTTGTTGGTCACGATGAATATGCAGACGATTGCCCAAATGTCTTGCAACCCAGCAATGGGGGGTGTGGCGAAAGGTCAAATCGTTAGAGAAATTGACGCCTTAGGTGGTATGTCTGGAATCATATCAGACAAGACCATGATTCAATTTAGAATGTTGAATCGTTCCAAAGGCCCAGCGATGTGGTCGCCCCGTTGCCAATCCGATCGGATGCGTTTTGCAGAGGAGTGGAGAAATGCATTAGAAGGAAATTTGAATGTTGATTTTTGGCAAGATTCTGTTCAGCAATTAATCGTAGAAAAAGGCGAAGTGAAAGGAGTCATCACCCGCATGGGAATGACCTTCACAGCACGCACTGTCGTACTAACGAACGGTACCTTTTTAAATGGCTTGATCCACATAGGGGAGAAGAATTTTGGGGGAGGAAGAATGGCAGAACCGATGGCCATTGGACTAACGGAACAACTCGTAAACTTAGGTTTCGAATCTGGAAGAATGAAGACAGGAACTCCGCCACGAGTAGATGGAAGAAGTCTAGACTTCGCTGCGATGGAGGAACAAAAGGGCGATGAGAATCCAAGTTCTTTTTCATACCTAACGGAGTCACCATTAACCGAACAACGCTCTTGTTGGATTACACATACGAATACGAAAGTGCACGAAGTCTTGCGCAAAGGCTTCGATCGTTCACCTATGTTCGCTGGTAGAATTAAAGGTTTGGGCCCGCGATACTGTCCATCCGTTGAAGATAAAATTAACCGCTTCGCAGATAAAGATTCACATCAAATTTTCGTGGAACCAGAAGGCTGGAGCACAGTAGAAATATACGTGAATGGATTCTCGACTTCCTTGCCAGAGGACATTCAATTCGAGGCGATTCGATTGATCCCTGGATTTGAAAAAGCGAAAATGTTCCGTCCTGGTTACGCGATTGAATACGATTATTTCCCGCCTACCCAGTTGACTCCTACGTTAGAGACGAAGCGCGTGAAAGGTTTATTCTTTGCCGGCCAAATCAACGGCACAACAGGCTACGAAGAAGCTGCTTGCCAAGGACTAATGGCTGGTATCAATGCCCACTTAAAAACACACGAACTTGATCCATTTACCTTGTCTCGTTCAGACGCCTACATCGGTGTATTGATCGATGATTTAATTAACAAAGGAACGGACGAGCCTTACCGCATGTTCACCTCACGCGCCGAATTTAGAACGCTGCTAAGACAAGACAACGCGGACGAACGCTTGACAGCAAAAGGCTACCAATTGGGTTTAGCAACCGAACAACGCTGGAATAAATTCCAAGAGAAAAAGGCGCAAGTTGCGGCTTTAACCGAAGAAATAAAAAATACGAAAGTAAAACCAACGGAAGTAAACGACTGGCTAGAGCAGGAGGGAAGTGCCACCTTAAAAGAGGGGGCACCTATCGTGAATTTATTACGCCGTTCCGATTTATCCTTCGACCGCATCGCAACACACCCGAGTGTAGAACCGATCGTCAGAAACTATTCGCAAGAGGTTCGCGAGCAAGTGGAGATATTGGTAAAATACGAAAGCTATATTGAGAAGGAGCGTTTGATGGTGGACAAAATGAAATCGATGGAAGACTTAAGCATTCCTGCAAATTTTGACTACGATAAAATCAAAACACTTTCGACAGAATCGCGCATTAAATTGAAATCGATTTTACCACAGACCATTGGACAAGCAAGCCGTATTTCTGGCGTGTCCGCATCTGACGTTTCAATTCTACTTTTATTCATGGGACGCTAATGGAAAATATACAAAACTGCCCGGTTTGCGGATCTCCTGATTCAACCTTGAAATTCAAGGCGAAAGATTATACCGTATCGAACGAACTGTTCCACATCGTGACTTGTAATTCATGTCAATTGATTTACACGAATCCACGACCTGCTGCAAACGAAGCAGGGCCCTATTATCATGCAAGCGCCTATATTTCACATAGCGATACGAATGAGGGACTAATAAACAAGCTCTACCACGCAGTGCGCAAATTCACTTTGCAGTCGAAGACTAATTGGATTGAACAAGAGAAAAAGGGGAATAAAGAATTGCTAGATATCGGCTGCGGAAACGGCCACTTCTTGGCGGCAGCAAAAGAAAAAGGGTGGAACATTAATGGCGTCGAATTAGATCCAGAAACCGCTGCAAGGGCTGCAAAATTAACTGGACTTACCATTGCGCCATCTTTAAAAGAAACCACCCCAGAAAAGCAATTTCAGGTAATCACCTTGTGGCATGTCTTAGAACATGTATACGAGCTTGACGAATATTTTCAGTTCTTTAAAAACCGCCTAGCTAAGGACGGTAAACTTTTGCTGGCCCTTCCTAACCCCGCTTCCTTCGATGCAAATTATTTCGAAGAACATTGGGCGGCCTATGATGTTCCACGGCACATCCACCACTTTACGCCAGCTACCATTACAGCTTTGGCGGCTAAATACGGATTTAAATTGAAAACGAGTCGCGGACTGATCTTTGATAGCTTTTACATTTCTTTGTTGAGTAACGAATACAAAACAGGTAATAAAAGACTGATGCATTCGTTCTGTATTGGCTTGCTTTCGAACCTACGTGCAATGATGGGCAAGCCGAATTACTCTAGCAACTTGTATCTATTTGAACATGTATAACTACTTGAAATTCAGCCTATTGTTTGTATTCCTAAGCTTAGGGGTCAGTTTGGTATTTCTACAAAGTTGTGCCCAAATGGCCTCGCCTCCTGGTGGCAAAAAAGACACGTTGGCACCAGTGGTTATCAACTCGATCCCCCTAAATAAAAGCAAAAATTACAAGGGCAAAAAAATTGAATTGAATTTCAATGAATACGTTGCGGTAAAGAACTTGAATCAAGAACTATTGATCACCCCCTCCATAGGCAGTTACGAAACGCGCATTCGGCCTATGGGACTAACTTTGGTTTTGGACAGCACATTAAAAGACAGCACCACCTATACCTTTAATTTTAGAAATGCTATAGAAGATATAGCAGAACAGAATAAAGGCAAGAATGTCAAACTCGTTTTCAGCACCTCTAACAGTATAGACTCTTTAAAGATTCAGGGCCAGGTGAAACATTTATTGACTAATAAAAAAGTCGATAATGTTACCGTTGGTTTATATCCTTACACAGACACCTTATCAATAGACAAGGCAAAACCTTATTATTTTGTACGAACAGACACCTCAGGCATTTATGCGTTAGAAAACTTGGCAGCAGGAAAATACTATATGGCTGCATTTGAAGATGGGAATAATAATCTAGTCTACAATTCAGCTAAAGAATCGGTTGACTTTATTACCGAACCGTTTATTGACCTGAATAAAAATGAGACGCGCGACTTTAAAATCGCCCTGCAAAATCAGGATGCGCTAAAATTAAGTAAAACAACCACGACAGCTAAAACGGTCTTATATGAATTTAATAGAGGAATTGCGGCCGCAGAATTGCGCTTTTCGTCCGCCGAAAAGCCAATTTATCAAATCGAAAACAACCGCTATTTGCGTATCTATGCCGGTAATTTAAATAAAACAGATACACTAAAAATAGAAGCGGCGCTTGAGGACTCAATAGGTAGAAAATATGAATTAAGTCTTAAGGCTAAATTCAGAGAATTAGCTAAAAAAGATAAGCCAGAAACAACACCACTAGGGTTTGACGTATTTCCTAAGGCAGGCACACTAATTGTAGCAACGGATTCTGTACTCATTATCTTCCCTAAACCCGTTTCACAATGGGACTCTAAGAAAGTGCATATTTTGACAGAAAACGATGATGACCTAACGTTCCCTGACGAGGCATTCAGCTGGAATAAATTCCAAAATATATTAACAATCAAAAGCGACTTCTTGCCTTTAGTAAACAAATTCACCCTTTCGCTATCAAAAACAGCTTTTGTGGGGCCAGAAGCAGATTCGACACAGGAATTTAAACAGCTAATCACACGCTTAGATACAGAAGAAACGGGAAGTATTGAGGGCGGGTTTAGAACACCGGGTAATTATATATACCAACTGTTAAGAGGCGAAAAATTTGAAAAAGCCTACGAGCAAAAAAGTACTGGCCCATGTTCCTTTCAAAACATACAACCAGGGATCTATACCCTAAGAGCCATCGTAGATACAAACAAGAATGGTCAATGGGATATTGGTAACTATAAGACAAAAACCAAGTCGGAGCCCATCTATTATTTCGACACAAAGATTAAATTAAAAGCCAATTTCCAATTAAGTGACTTGTGGATAAATACCCTTTAGTACTGTGGATAACTGCCATTTTTATCCACATTCTATCCACATAAACAACCCACAAATGTGCATAACTTTTTCTCCTAACTGGACACTGTGGATAAGAATAAAGTTATCCACAAGTTATTAGACACTTATCCACAGAGACACAATGCCTTTCAAATAGACAATAGTTACTCATATCAAGCACTTACAAACACGAATTAGACTTATCCACTTATCCACAGAGAACAACAAGAAGAAACAAAAAAGAGATTTAAAAATATTTTTCTTTTTTTAATTTATGTGTGTGGATAAGTTTTTAAGCTTGAAAAGACATTTTGATGCTTTTTTGATATTTTAGGTATAAAAATTATTTATATCAGATAAAAAAAGATTAAATCACTCCTTTACTTGTGGATAACTTGTGGATAAGTAATTTAGATGCAAAAAGAACTATATTTAATACAATTTGGCTAAATTGCCGCTTCTAAACCCGTCAAACAAATGGTTCATCAACAATTCACCCGCGTCTTCGATTTACTAATCGCTTACAAAAATTTTCAAAAAGCTGATCTCTTTAATCTAAAGAGGGATGGAGAATGGAAAAATTATTCCACTTCTGATACTTTAGAGACGATTCAAACCTTAGCATTGGGTCTTTTAGAACTCAAAGTAAAACCAGGTGATAAAATAGCGATCATTTCCGGAAATCGTCCTGCATGGAACTTTGTAGATTTTGCTGTTCAAGTCATTGGCGGTGTTACAGTACCTATGTATCCTACGATTACCATTGAGGATTATGACTATATTTTCAAAGATGCTGAGGTGAAATACGTCTTCTGTGAAAACGAGGAATTGTATTTAAAAGCAAAGGAAGCTTCAAAAGGAAATAAGTTGATTAAAGGCATTTATACGTTTGATCCTGTAGCGGATGTAGAAATGTGGACGTCAGTAAAAGAATTAGGAGAAGGAAAAGATGCCGCTGTTTTACAACCTTTGATGGATGCAGTGAAGCCAAGTGATTTATTAACACTTATTTATACCTCTGGCACGACAGGGCGCCCTAAAGGTGTTATGTTAACCCATCACAACATTGTTAGTAATGTAAAATCTTTAGTGAGAGGTAATTTCTTTGATTTATTGCCGGGTGATTGTGCTTTGAGTTTCTTGCCTTTATGCCATATTTATGAGCGTACAGACGTGTATATGTATATGTATTATGGCGTTTCCGTCTATTATGCGGAGAGTATGGAGACGATTGCGGATAACATTCGCGAGGTGAAACCGGCGATGTTTGCCTCGGTTCCACGTTTATTAGAGAAGGTATATGATAAGATTTTGGCCAAAGGAAATGAGCTCACTGGCATCAAAAGGACACTTTTCTTTGGTGCGTTAGAATTTGGATTGAAGTACGATCCAATGGAGAAGTTAGGCTTGATTGATTCGTTTAAATTAGCGTTCTACAGAAAAGTTATATTCAGTAAATGGCGGGAAGCCTTGGGCGGAAATGTGCGCTTGATCGCTTCAGGTTCTGCGGCATTGCAACCTCGTTTATCTCGCGTTTTCTGGGCAGCAGGCATTCCTGTCTCTGAAGGATATGGTTTGACAGAAACTTCACCTGTCATTTCTGTATCACGGGTTAAGCCGATTGATTTCAAAGTGGGATGCGTGGGATCATTAATCGATTGTATTGAATTAAAAATAGCAGAAGACGGAGAGATTTGTGTGAAAGGAGATTCTGTGATGGTCGGTTATTATAAAAACCCAGATGCCACGGCCGAAGCGATTGATTCAGAGGGCTGGTTCCATACCGGCGACATTGGAACAATGGTGGACGGTAAATATTTGAAGATTACAGATCGCAAGAAAGAAATCTTTAAAACATCAGGTGGAAAATATGTGGCGCCACAATTAGTGGAGAATAAGCTGAAAGAATCGGCCTTTATTGAGCAATGTATGGTCGTGGGAGAAAGTCAAAAATTCCCATCAGCGCTCGTTATCCCAGAATTTAATGCCTTGCAAGTCTGGGCAGATCAACAAGGTTTAGGTGTAAATGGTCCAGAGGCATTGATCAAAAACCCAAAAGTATTCGCTAAGATGGAACAGGAAGTCCAAGAAACGATGGCTTCTGTGGCGAAATACGAACAGGTTAAAAAATTTGTTCTATTGCCGCGCTTATTCACGGTGGCGGATGGAGAAATTACCCCGACATTGAAATTAAAGCGCAAGGCGATTTATGCGAAACACGAGAAAGCAATTTTGGCACTCTATGAATAAATTGTGTTAGGCCCGTTTTTTGCGTAATTTTGATTTCTTAATGAATCGTATGTCGACAGGAAAAAAGGTAGCTCTCATTACGGGCGTAACAGGACAAGATGGCGCTTATTTAGCGGAATTTCTTTTAAATAAGGGCTATATCGTGCACGGAATCAAGCGCAGAAGCTCCTTGATTAATACCGATCGCATCGACCATTTGTACCAAGATCCACACGTAGATTCGGCTTCTTTTATCTTGCATTATGGAGATCTAAGCGATTCCACGAACATCATTCGCCTTGTTCAAGAGGTTCAGCCAGATGAAATTTACAATCTAGGGGCCATGTCCCATGTGAAAGTTTCGTTCGACGAACCAGAATATACAGCGCAGGTAGACGGCATCGGAACTTTGCGTATTTTAGAGGCCATTCGCTTGCTAGGCTTGACCAAAAAGACGAAAGTGTACCAAGCGTCCACTTCGGAACTTTACGGCCTGGTACAGGAAGTTCCGCAATCCGAAACGACTCCTTTCTATCCCCGTTCTCCTTATGCAGTCGCCAAATTATATGGCTATTGGATCACGGTAAATTACCGCGAAGCCTATGGCATGTTCGCGGTAAACGGAATACTATTTAACCACGAATCCCCGCTTCGTGGCGAAACGTTCGTGACGCGTAAAATCACAAGAGGCGTGGCCCAAATCGCTTTAGGACAAGAAAAAAAGATTCACTTAGGCAATTTGGACGCGAAACGCGACTGGGGCCACGCAAAAGATTACATCGAAGCGATGTGGTTGATTTTGCAACAAGATACACCCGAAGACTACGTCATCGCGACCGGAATTACGACAACCGTGCGTGAATTTATCCGCCTTTCTTTTGCGGAAGTAGGCATCGAAGTCGCTTTCTCTGGCGAAGGGGTGAACGAAAAAGGAACCGTCGTTTCTTGCGCGAACCCGGCTTATCAAGTACCAGTGGGTCAAGAAGTGATCGCTATCGATCCACGTTATTTCCGCCCTACGGAAGTAGAATTGTTAATTGGAGATCCGACGAAGGCTAAAGAAAAACTAGGCTGGACCCTAAAATACGACCTTGCCGCTTTAGTAAAAGATATGGTGCAGGCGGACGTTAAACTTTTCTCGAACAAATAAGATGAGCACACGGATTGCCATTATTGGCTTAGGATATGTGGGTTTTCCGCTGGCGGTGGAGTTTGGGAAAAATCTCCCCACCCTTGGATTTGACATAGATACTAGCCGCATCGCGGAATTAAACAAGGGCTTTGACCGTACGCAAGAAGTAACCGCGGAGCAATTAAAAACCTCGGTTTCGTTAACATTCTCTTCGAATGCAGCTGATTTAAGCACCTGCAATACCTTTATTGTCACCGTACCGACCCCTATTGACCATTTCAAAAAGCCGGATTTAAGCCCCCTTTTGAAAGCATCGGAGATGATCGGAAAAGCCTTGAAAAAAGGAGATTTAGTCATTTACGAATCCACCGTTTATCCGGGTTGCACCGAGGAAGATTGCGTTCCGGTTTTAGAGAAATTCTCAGGATTGAAATTTAATGTAGACTTCTTTTGCGGCTATTCGCCAGAACGCATTAACCCAGGCGACAAGGTAAACACCTTGACTAAAATCAAGAAAGTAACCTCTGGATCCACTCCCGAAATCGCCGAAAAAGTCGACCAGCTTTACCGCTCCATCATCACCGCAGGCACACACAAAGCGCCTTCGATGAAAGTAGCGGAAGCGAGCAAGGCCATCGAAAACGCCCAACGCGACGTCAATATCTCGTTCGTAAACGAATTAGCCTTGATTTTCGACCGCATGGGCATCGACACCACGGAGGTATTAGAAGCCGCCGGAACGAAGTGGAATTTCTTGAATTTCAAACCCGGTTTAGTAGGCGGCCACTGCATAGGCGTGGACCCCTATTACTTATTACACAAGTCTGAAAGCCTAGGTTATTATCCACAAGTGATCCTTTCGGGTCGCCGCGTGAACGATAACATGGGTATTTTCGTGGCGAATAAATTAGTCAAACTGTTGATTAATAAAGGTCAAAAAATCGCCGGCGCCAAAACCCTCATGCTCGGCATCACCTTCAAAGAAAACTGTCCAGACATCCGCAACTCTCGCGTAGTGGATATCTACAAGGAACTCGTGGACTTTGGCATGGAAGTAGACGTCTACGATCCCTGGGCAAACCCAGCCGAAGTGAAGCACGAACATGGCATCGAACTAGTTTCGAAACTAGCCGATAAATACCAAGCGATCGTTTTAACCGTAGCCCACAACGAATTCCTTGACCTTCCTTTCGCAGCCCTTAAAGCAGAGAACGGAGTCATTTTCGACATCAAATCGATTCTTTCTAAAGACCTAGCTGACGCCCGTTTATAAGTATGGCCTGGTACGCGATTTATACGAAATCCCGAATGGAGAAGAAAGTCTCCTTGCGCCTCGAAGAGCTAGGCATCGAAGCCTATTGCCCTACCACCAAGCGCAAAAAACAGTGGTCCGACCGCAAAAAGTGGGTCGAAGAAGTCCTCTTCCGCTCCTACGTTTTCGTTAACATCGACCTAGAAAAACAAAGCGGCCTCGTTCGCCGCACCTTAGGTGTAGTCAACTTCGTCTATTGGCTCCACAAACCAGCAGTCATCCAAGACTCTGACATCTTTGCCATCAAACAATTTCTAGCTGACCACCTCGAGGTAGAAACCATCGGCACCACCGCAAAAATCGGCGACTACATCACCATCGAATCTGGTCCACTCACTGGCCAAACTGCTAAGATTGTGGGGCTAAAGAATAAGCATGAGGTGAGGCTGAAGATAGAGAGCCTTGGTTTTGAGCTTGTTGCAGCACTACGCTCTATACCCCATTTAAAGTTTTAAGAGTCGACATCAGCATCTTCATCAACTCATCTAAGTCTGCTAAAGCAGATCGACCGTCTTCCTCTGAGAAATATCCGGTGCTTATTAATAAACGAATCCAATATCGCGTTTCGCGCGCTTCCTTGTAAGAAATCGAAATTTTGTATTTAAAATCGTTTCTGGAGAATCCTCCAATAGCCTCTTCGATATTTGCCCCAATGGATGTAGAGGACTTTAACAGCTGCTTACTTAAGACATATTCTTTGTCTACAACCATTAATTTTCGGCAAAGTGAAACCATTTTAATGGAGAATGCGTATGATTTTGTTTGGGCGGGGCTTGGTTTCATTAGTGGATTATTTGATCGCAAAACTAGCTAACCCAAAGAATGAACCCTATCAACTAATTGATAAAAGATAAAAGAGTATAGATTATAGAGTAGAGAGAGGATCCTTTTTTATCTATACTCTCTACTCTATAATCTCTAATCTATACTCTCACTCTATAATCTCTAATCTATACTCTCTACTCTATAATCTCTAATCTATACTCTCTACTCTACTTTTATCCAAAAAACAAATAGCTCACAAAAATAGCTGTAAGGATCCCCACTAAATCCGCCGCTAATCCCGCCCAAAGCGTGTAGCGAATGTTGCGTACTTGAACAGAACCGTAGTAAAGGGCGATAACGAAAAGGACTGTTTCTGCGGAGCCCTGGAAGACGCAGGCTAGGCGGCCAGCGAAGGAGTCTGGCCCGAAGGTTTTCATTGTGTCGATCATCATGGCGCGAGAACCGCTACCTGAAACCGGGTGTAAAAGGGCGGTAGGCATCGCGTCTGTGAAGCGATTATCTATTCCCATATAGTTCACGGCCATTTTCATGCCGTCTACGATGAAATCTAACACGCCGGAATTGCGTAGGCACGAGATGGCTACCAGCATGCCCACGAGGTAGGGAATGATGCGGACGGAGGTTTCGAAGCCACCTTTGGCGCCTTCCACGAAGGTTCCGAAAATATCTACTTTCTTATAAAAGGCCGCGGCGATGAAGGAGAAGATTAGGGCGAAGAGGATGCCGTTGCTGAAGAGTTTGGACTGGATGTCGATTTGCTCTTTAGGGAGGCTGCTGAAGTACCATAAAATGCCGGCAAGGATGGCGGTGATACTGAAAAGCCAGCTGAAAAGTACGGGATCAAACAGACGTATTTTTTGCTTTAAAGAGACGAAAATCAAACCCGTTATGGTGGCAGCGTAGGTGGCCATTAGGCAGGGAATAAATACGTCTGAGGCGTCTTGGGCACCATAAATGGCGCGTTGGGCCATGATGGAAAGCGGGATTAAAACGGGACCTGCGCTGTGGAGCACGAGGAACATGATTTGGGCGTTAGAGGCGGTTTCTTTGACCGGATTCAAATCCTGTAAACCTTGCATTGCTTTTAGGCCAAAAGGCGTCGCTGCGTTATCTAATCCTAATAAGTTTGCAGAGAAGTTCATGATCATTTGGCCGTGAACGGGGTGGTCTTTAGGAATTTCTGGGAAAAGACGAGAAAAGAAGGGTTGTATTTTGCGGGCTAAAAAATGGATCGCGCCGGCCTTCTCTCCTACTTGTAAGATGCCCATAAAAAAGGCCATGACGCCTGTTAATGGAAGAGCCACTTTCATCACGGCCACTTCAGCGGAGTCAAACATGCCGTCTACTAGGACTTTAAAAATGTCGGCGTTGCCGAAGAAAATGAATTGAATCAGGGCGACGACGAATGCGACACCGAAGAACAAAAACCAAATCCAATTTAAAGCCATAGGTTCACAGAGGTAAAAAACGATTAAATTTAGGGAAAATTCCGTCAATATGAAGAGTCAATTCGCTAAAGCAGGAATAATCCTGCTGCTAAGTCTTTCTTTAAAGGCACAAAAAACGACTTGCGCTGCCGAGCAGTCGATGCAGAAACAGGGCCTCCAGGAAGTAACTGAGCGGGTTCCTGGCGTTTTAGTCGAGCTAAAATATGCGACAACTGATAATTTTATGAAGAAGAACGTGTATGGTTGTTTGACCCGCGCGTACTTGCAGAAAGAGACGATTGTGAAGCTGAAAAAGGCGCAAGAGAATTTGGAAAAGACGCATCCGGGTTACCATTTTTTGATTTATGATGCAGCGAGACCGCTTTCTAAGCAGTGGGAACTTTGGAACACATTAACAGAGTATACACCTGAAAAGCGTCGGACTTATGTGGCGGACCCGAAGGAGCATTCGATTCATAATTATGGCAGCGCGATTGATTTGACAGTGGCGGATGAGAAAGGGAAGCCGCTGGAGATGGGGACTACATATGATTTCTTTGGCGAAATGGCTTATCCTAAGGAGGAAGCAAGATTATTGAAGGCGGGTAAATTAAGCCAAAAAGCCATCGATAATCGGCTCATCTTAAGAAAGGCAATGACGCAAGCAGGTTTTACCGCCATCGAATATGAGTGGTGGCACTTCAATGCCTTTTCTCGTAAAACAGCTAAACAAATGTTCCAAGTAATACCTTAAAGGGGGTTTCATCCTGAACCCTTGCCGTTTATCCTAAAATCAGGAGCGGCTTTCCAGGGAATGTTTACCTTTGCATACATTTTATTTTTGACCTTATGTCTTTAAAAATAGTTAGTCTTTCCGCTTTGTTGTTTGCAATCGGAATTTCAGCCACAGCTCAGAATGCTTCTGCGATACAGGCGAATGGTAACGCTGTTCAATTATCGCTTACAAAGGCGGTTGAGATTGCACTCCAACACAACCTAAACGTGAAGTCGTCAGAGGTGAGTTTACGCAATTCTCAATTGCAGTTGCAACAGTCGAAAAATAACGCGCTGCCTAATTTAAGCGCAAATATCAACCAATCAGCTAGTTTTGGTCGGAGTATTAACCCCTTCACGAACGGGTACGATTCGCGTAACATTAACTACAATAACTTGGGTTTAAACGCAGGGATGCTTCTTTTTAATGGGGGCCAAATCCGTAACACAGTTCTTCAAAACGATTATAACCTGAAGGCCTCCCAAGAAGATTTAGCCTCTATCAAGGAAAACATTTCCTTACAAGTGGTGCTGGCTTATTTAGCCATCTTGAATTCGGAGGATCAACTAAGCATTGCAAAATCGCAGACTGAAATCACGAAATTACAAATTACTCGCACGGACAAATTAGTGAATGCGGGATCCCTTGCACCCTCTAATTTATTGGATTTGAAGGCGCAATTAGCGAATGAAGAGTCTAATGTGGTGAGTTTCCAGAGTTCTTTGGA
Source organism: Aquirufa sp. HETE-40SA (assembly GCF_054558635.1). Taxonomy (NCBI): domain Bacteria; kingdom Pseudomonadati; phylum Bacteroidota; class Cytophagia; order Cytophagales; family Flectobacillaceae; genus Aquirufa; species Aquirufa sp. HETE-40SA. Next base: position 374,165 of record NZ_JBPXKN010000003.1, on the reverse strand, counting down.
CCTCAATAAATTGACCTTATTGCAATTATTAAACGATTCAAGTATCACCTCAATCGAATTACAGCGCATACAAGTTCCTGTCCCTAGTTCCAGCGGCTATGATACCGGAATGGATGATTTATATGCCAAAGCCGTAACGATCCAACCTCTTGTAAAAGCGGCGGATTTGCGTGTTCAGAGCGCATTAAAAGGCATTTCTGTAGCGAAAGCAGGAACGCTACCTACCTTATCTTTAAATGCTAGTATGTCTGCTAACCAGTCGAACGCGTTAACGATGGGTTATTTTGATCAAATCAATAATACCCAAAACAAGGTGATTTCTCTGGGTTTAAACATTCCTATTTTTACCCGTTTTGCAAACAAAACGAGAATCGCTCAAGCGGGTTTACAGCGCGAGAACGCTTCCATTGAGGCATCTAGGGCGCGTTTAACACTACGCCAAAACATTGAGCAAGCTTATGTGAACTTGAATAATGCAGCAATGAAATACGAGGCAGGGCTTTCACAGGTGTCTGCTTTAGAAGAGTCTTTCCGTGCGGCTGAAAGTCGCTTCGGAGCAGGAACAATCGACTTTGTGAGCTATAACTTACAAAAGACGAATTTAGATCGTGCGCGTTTGAGTTTGGTACAATCGAAATATGACTTCGTGTTTAGAACGAAGATTTTGGATTTTTATCAAGGGAAGAGCTTAACCTTTTAGAGTAGAGATAATAGAGTAAAGAGTATAGATAAACACGGCTAGTGACTAGCGACTATTGACTAAAACTATGGCAACTAACAACAACAGTAAGCGGACTTGGATGATCATCGGGGGCGCAGTGGTATTGATTTTTGGTGGATTACTTCTGGCAAAAAAAATGGAATGGATCGGAAAAGTGGAGCCTACAGAAGTAGAGTTCGCGAAGGTGTCTCGTTCGACGATTATTGAAAAAGTAAGTGCGTCTGGCAAGATCCAGCCAGAAGTAGAGGTTAAATTATCACCCGACGTTTCAGGAGAGATTGTTTCTTTGAACGTGGCGGAAGGCGATTCAGTAGTAGCTGGTCAAGAGTTGTTGAAGATTCGTCCTGATAACTATGTGTCTCTTTTAGCACGCGCTGAAGCACAAATGAATGCTACGAAGGCAAACATGGAACAAAGTAAGGCGGTGTTAGCCCAAAGCGAAGCACGTCTTTCTAAGGCTAAAATAGATTACGATCGTAATGCTAAATTGCACAAAGATAAAGTCATTTCTGATGCCGACTTTGATCAATTTGTATCTGCCTATACTGTGGCAAAACAAGATTTGGAAGCCGCAAAAGCAAACGTAAATGCCGCAAATTACAATGTGAAATCATCAGAAGCGGCATTAAAAGAGGCTAAAACGAACTTAACAAAAACAACGATTTATGCTCCACAAAGTGGTATCATCTCGAAGTTAAATGTTGAATTAGGAGAGCGTGTGGTAGGTACTTCACAAATGGCAGGAACCGAGATGTTACGCATCGCGAACTTGAATAAAATGGAAGTACGTGTGAACGTCAACGAAAATGATATTACACGTGTAAGCCTTGGCGATACGGTATTAATCGACGTAGACGCATTCTCATCTAGTGAGCGCAAGTTCAAAGGAGTAGTGTATGAAATAGCTAGTTCAGCGAATTCAAGTGGAGCGTCTGCTGTTTCAAATGATGCGGTAACGGAATTTGAAGTGAAGATTCGTGTGTTGCGTTCTTCTTATGCAGACTTAATCAAAGGGAAATTGTCTTATCCATTGAAGCCTGGAATGACAGCGTCTGTGGAGATTTTGACCAACAGAAAGGAAAATATAGCGACCGTACCTTTATCTGCTGTAACTACTCGTGAGATCGGCGCAGAAGCGAAGGAAGGTATGAAGAAGGAAGACGACGGAACGAACGCTACGAACTCTAACGATGCCTTAGAAGCGAAGAAACGCAAGGAAAATACAAAAGAAGTAGTGTTCGTAATGGAGAAAGGCAAAGCGAAAATGATCCAAGTGAAAACGGGTATCTCGGATTTCGAAAATATCGAAATCGTGAGCGGTTTGAATGATGGACAAGAGATTATTTCTGGGCCATATGCGACGGTAGCTAAGAAGCTGAAAGAAGGAGACTTAGTGAAGAAGAAGGATCCGAAAGCAGCAGAAAAGGCCGCTGATAAGAAATAAAATCAAAAAAAACAGGGGGCTATCTTGCATTTAATGATTTAGCCCCCTATTTTTGCAGTCCCAATAGGAACAAAATTCCTTCTTAGCTCAGTTGGTTAGAGCACATGACTGTTAATCATGGGGTCCCTGGTTCGAGCCCAGGAGAGGGAGCAAGTTGAGAAAAGAGGTCTAAGTGACCTCTTTTTTTGTTTAAAAACCATCATATCTTTCTGTAAAGACACATTTTTTGTGGTTGCAACTTTTTGATTTTCAAAAGGAGGATTTTCATAAAAGCTGCAACTCAATACCATAATTTTGAAGGATTGAATGCCGTTTTTCAAATGGAAATATGGTTTAATGACTAAAAATGAAGGTTTAAATGTTGGATTTAGTGGTTCGAGGTCAGTAGAGGTTTAGTCCAATTTTCTTTGTCTATAAATTATGGTTATGTATCTTTTGAATGACATTAAAAAAATCGAATGCTTGGACTATTAATTCAACTTGTAATATCTTATTTAATTATTCGATGGGGACAAAAAGAGAACCTAACTGTTTTGGGATTATATCCATCAAAAACAAGAATTTCCTATCTTTTACTTTTTTGTATCCTTGCAGGTGTATGTAGCTCAATAACATTCTGGTTAAGAATACTCTTTGCGCAAGAACTGTGGATATTAAATCCTGCCTTGAAATGGCAGCTTACTTTAAACGCGGTTTGGTATAATTTAAAATCTGTCATATATGAAGAGCTAATTTTCCGTGGCGCTCTTTTCTATATCTTAATTAAAAGATTTGGAGGCACAAAAGCGATTTTAATTTCTTCGATAGCATTTGGGATATATCATTGGTTTACATTTGGAGTATTGAATAACCCTGTTCAAATGTTCTGGATTTTTATTATTACATTCTTAGCGGGTTACATTTATGCGTTAGGATTCTACAAAACTAATTCTCTATATGCGCCAATTGGTATGCATTTTGGTTGGAATATTGTTCAATCATTTGTTTTTTCTGCAGGGAATATAGGTTCCGGTTTATTTGTTCAAAAATTACCAGTTCCTCAAATTCAGGTTTCTTATTTTATCTATTTTCTAATTACATTTTTGCATTTATTTTTATTCATTTTGGTTTTTGCATTCATCTTCCGCAAGAGAATTGCGAGAGCTGTTTGAAATACGTGTTTTATCAATTAAAATTTCTCGTCTTGTAATTTGTTTAGAAGTTCAATCCTTTAATTTCCTGATTCTGGCGAGTTCAAACAATGAAAATGGCTGCAACATTCCACCTAGTAAGGGAGCGAGTAAAAAGATAAAAGGGTTATACTTTGATAGTATGGCCCTTTTTTTATTCATAAGTCTAACACCTGTCATTTACCACGTCATCTTTGAACTGAAGTATCTGTTTCTTCATCTCCTTAATCTCCTTAATCTTCTGTTCCAAAGAAATCAACTTGTCATCAAGAATTTCAAGTTTTTGTTTCTTGGTATATTTCCTGCTATACCAGGCGTCAATGATTTGACCTATTTCTTTAATGGTAAATCCAACCGATTTGGCATCACTAATGAACTCCAATTTTTCAACGGTTACCTCATCATAGTGAAAGTAATTATTCGATTTGACTGATTCATCTTGTTTACCTTCTATCAACCCTGATTTTTCATAAAAACGGATTGTGTGTATTGAGATGCCTGTTTTTTTGGATAGCTCGTTTATTAACATATCACAAATATAGTGTGTTGAAAAATAAATATCAACTATAGACTATGCTCTACTGTTGTAGGTTTAAAATTATGACAATATGTTTGTGACTCAAACAAATAATTAGACAATGAGACAAACAATTTTTATTACAGGTGCAAGCAGTGGTATAGGAAAAGAAACGGCAAAATTCTTTCAACTAAAAGGATGGAACGTTTTAGCCACGATGAGAAATCCTGAAAACGAAACCGAATTGATTGGTTTGGAGAATGTTTTTGTGACGAAACTTGATGTATTGGATTTGGAATCAATTAGCCAAGCAATAACCAAAGGGATTGAAAAGTTTGGAGGAATTGATGTATTGCTCAACAATGCTGGATATGGTGCTTACGGCCCATTAGAGTCATTTCCAAGAGAAAAGATTCTACGTCAATTCAATACCAATGTTATTGGACTTTTAGATGTTACTAGAGCTATTCTACCGCATTTTAGAGAGAACAAAAAGGGGATTGTAATGAACGTTTCCTCAATGGGAGGTAAAATGACTTTCCCATTAGGTTCATTATACCACGGGACAAAATTCGCAGTTGAAGGTATTTCTGAATCATTAAGATATGAAGTAGAACAATTTGGTGGAAAAGTTAAAATAATTGAGCCCGGCGCAATAGCCACAGATTTTGCAGGTCGTTCTTTTGATTTTAATAATGACGAAAAGTTAAGTGCCTATCAAAATATTGTAGGTAAAATTATGAGCGCATTTCCGCAAATGATTAAAAATGCCTCATCAACAAATGTAGTTACTGAAGTTATTTATGAGGCAGCAACAGATGGAAAAAATAGATTAAGATATATGGCAGGAAAAGACGCCAAACTCTATAATCTATTGAATAAGTTATTGGGGTATGGCTTCATATTCAAAATGAATAAAATGTTTTTCAAATTGTAAATTATGAATCCAATAGTAAAATATTTTACCGGTGAAAGGTTAGAGAGTTTTTTGTTTTTAGGTTTGGGAATTTTAGGATTTGTCATAGCAATATTCTTCTATTTTATTCTCAAAACATCTTTTCTAAAAGGAGTTGCCATTCCATTTCTTTTAGTTTCTTTTTTAGAAATAGTTGTGGGGGTAACTCTGATATATCGAAGTCCAAAGGATATTATAAGGGTCGAGACCTACTTTTCTGAAAAAAATGAAATGATACAAAAAGAAGAGATTCCAAGGATGGAAAGTGTAATGAGAAATTTTGAAATTTTTAGGTATACTGAAATCACTTTGATTATAGTTGGCATTATCCATATGTATGGTTTTAGGCAAAATTTATTATTAAATGGCATTGGATTAGGACTCTTTATTCAATCAAGCGTAGTCTTACTTTTAGATTTCTTTGCAGAACGAAGAGGAGAAGTCTATCTGGCCTATTTAAAGACCATAATTGAAAATTGAAATAATTTCAAGAAGTTCAACCCTTCAATTTCCAAATTGTCACATACTCAATCATCGCATTATAGTTGCATCTTTCGTCTGTAAGGGGAGCTTAACTGGACAAGCCATCAGAAATGATGGCTTGTTCTTTGTCTATTAGTGAGTTAGGCTAGTTGCATCTTTTTCAAATGTTGTTCTTTATATTTGAAGCACTAAATAGTTATAACTTGAAACACATAGGCCAAATGAAAGTTATTGGCGCACTTCTATTTAATCTCGTTATTTCTTCATTTGTTTTTGGCCAAACAAAACAGGAAAAGGGGATAATAAAACTACTGGATGGCTATATTTCAGAAAATTATAGCGAGTATTCGCCTGGATGTGCTGTTCTTGTTTCAAAAAATGGAAATATAGTTTATCAGAAAGGTTTTGGCAAAGCAAATCTAGAATTAGACGTTCCTGTTATTCCTGAATCGGTGTTTAGAATAGGTTCAATTACCAAGCAGTTTACAGCAGTAGCAATCCTTCAATTAGTAGAACAACACAAAATTGCGTTGAATGATAGTGTTCAAAAATTTGTCAAAAATTACCATTCCAAAGGGAAAAAAATTACCATTGAAAACTTATTGACCCATACGTCAGGAATTAAACCCTATGAAGGAATAGATGCAAAAGTTCCGAATGCAATTCGAGTTGATTTTTCACCAGAAACACTAATCGACAGTTTAGATAAACTACCTCTTGACTTTGTTCCGGGTTCGAAATACCAATACTGCAATTCTAACTATTTCTTATTGGGTAAAATTATTGAGGAAGTTTCTGGGCAGAAGTATCAAACCTATTTACAAGAGCAAGTTTTTTCTCGAATTGGGCTAATTTCAACTTCCTATGATAACCCAGATGAGGTAATTAAAAATCGAGTAAGTGGATATACTGCTGTTTCGGGAGAATATAAAAATGCTGGGTTTATTAGTATGTCAACAGTTTATAGTGCCGGAGCATTGCTTTCCAATGTGAAGGATTTGTATCGATGGCATCAGGCATTAAAAAATGGGGAATTATTGAAAAATGAGACTTGGCAAAAAGCCACTTCTCCCTTCATACTTGCAGACGGGAAATTGAGTGAATATGGATATGGATTTTTTATTAAGAATGAGAATAATGTCAAATCAATAGGTCACGGGGGAGCAATTGATGGCTTCAGGGCTGTGGAAATATTTTATCCTGAAAAGGATTTATACATTACTTTACTTTGCAATAGTGAACAGGATAATTTTATGGAATTGTTTGCTGGTATTTCTCAAATTGCTTCAGGAAATGGGATTCCTCCAAGATACAAGGATATAAAAATAGCGGAGGAACAATTGGACTCCTATATCGGGAATTATACATTTCTAGAAAATCCCCAACAAAGTATTCAAGTTTATAAAAAGGAAGGGAGACTCTATGCGGACCTATCTAACAAATCAGGGCTAAATATGGCTTTATTGGGCCAAACGGATACACTTTTCTTCTTGCCTGATGTCATTCGGATACCCACAACAATCGAGTTTATTTTGTCAAATGGAAAAGTAACAGGACTATTTTGGACCCAAGAACACAAACACGAGGCAAGGAAAGATTAACCCTTTAATTTCTTGATAGTCGCTAGCCCAAGCAATGAAAGTGGTTGCAACTTTTAGTTTTTTCTTATACTAATTTAGCGTCGAAATCGTTCTTCAATAATTAAATTTATCTGTAAGTCATGCACAAATATGTAGCTGCGCTTTTATTCTTACTAGGAGTCTCAAATACATTAATTGCCCAAGAAAAAAAAGTAATAGGTAGGCTAGTTGATGCCGAAACAAAGCAAGCAATTCCTTATGTCAACATAGGGGTTTTTCAAAAAAATATTGGAACAGTTTCTGATGAAAATGGGAACTTTGTACTAGGGTTTTCGGAGTATAGTACGGCGTCCGATTCCATCATTTTTTCGCATATTGGATACCAAACGGTTAAGTATGCTCTATCTCAATTGCTTAAATCAGTTGGCGATATTCCATTAAATCCCGAGTCTAAATTATTACAAGAAGTAAGCATTAAGCCCAAGAAGATGGTGAAGAAATTCTTGGGAAGAAATGGTAAGGGCCTTGGACTCATGCATTTTAATTTTTATACATTTTATGAAAAAGAAGTGGATGATAGATTAGGTAAGGAAGCCGGAGTTTTGCTTCCCGTGAAAAGGGACTGCTTTCTAAATGAGCTTCAGATGAACATAAGTTCAAATGAATTTTCCAGTTTAAAATTTAGATTGAATTTGTATAAAGTAGTCGATGGGATTCCAACAGAATTAATCATGCCCAAAGAAGTAATTTTTGAAATTAAAGAGGGTTATGTAGGCTTATATAGACTAGACCTGCGTTCTTATAATCTTTATTTGAGTAAAGATATGGGGCTTGTTGCTGCCACCATACAATGGGTTGAGAGCAAGAAAACAAAACCCGACAGCAAATATTTTAGTTTATATTCTTCTCTCTCTGCGAATTCCTCATTTATATATCGTGCCAAATCTATGGCAAATTGGGTAACAAGTAAACAAGATATAAGCTTTGGCTTCTTGTCGGAGTGCGATTAGCCTACCTTTCCTTTTTGGGTTCGTATACCTACAATGGAATAATTGTGCTTTTTAATGTGGAAAACGGCTGCAACATTCCACCTAGTAAGGGAGCAAGCCGATCAGAAATGATCGGCTTTTTTGTTGTATTTCGGGTTGTTTGAAGGATTGAATGCTGATTTTCAAATGGAAATATCGTTTAAAGACTTAAAATGTTGGATTTAATGGTTCGAGTTCAGTAGATGTTTTTTTAGATGTTACTTTAATAATTCGGAGGGTTTATTTATTATTCCACAAATTAATACAAGTGATGCTGTTTCAGTATCATCTATAACAAGGGTAACCCTATCTCCAACTTTTAAATCTGTATTGGTTGCTGGGCCGGCCGAATTTTTAATGGTAGTTTGTGTAGTAAGTTTTATTATTTCTCTTTTACCATCTCTTCGCTCTAAAGTAAAATAGTTTTTCCCAATAGCTGTAATAACACCAGTTCCTCCTGTCCCATTACATAAATCACAGCAATTATTATTAACAGCACCGATGGGGGTATTTATTTGTTCATTTATAGTAGGTTCTATTCCAAAAGGCAGATGAATTAATTCATAAGATGTAATCACGTAAAGGGAAAAAAGGGTCACCAGAATAGTAAAACTAAGTCCGGTTGCTACTTTTTTAATAGGCTTTGAAAATCCTGTGTAAAGATTGAATATCCCAAACCCGATGATTACTCCTAATCCGTTTAAGATTACATCATCAATATCAAAAATTCCTATTTCTAAAAAAAATTGGGTGGATTCAACGACTAAACCCGAAGCAATGGCTAATACAACTACTTGTTTCCAGTTGAAATTTGAAAAAATATTTGGCACTAAAAATCCCATCGGAACCAATGCCACTATATTACCTAATAAATTTATAAATGCGATTAAAAACCCTTTTTCTCCAAGCAAATATGGAAGGATAGATTTGAATGGAATAAGGTTAGGAGGCCCCTCCTGTGTTCCACCAAAATTTAGTCTTAATTCACCAATTCTAATAAGTGCTACATCTTTGAAGACCAATACCTTAATTAAAATAAACAGATACCCAATTAAAAGTAAAAGAGGAAATATGTGTTTTTTCATACTACTTCATATTTTCTGTGAAAGATAAACAATTTCTTAACAGTCAAATACTCAATCATCTCATTGTTGTGCTTCTTTCCTCTGTAAGGGGAGCAAATAGATAAGCCATCAGAGATGATGGCTTTTTCTACGTCTATCTGTGGGTTAGTCTGGTTGCATCTTTGAGTTTAGTTAAAGAGGCCAAATCATATTTATAGGGCATTATAAAACTCATTACCGCCAAAGATGTAACCTGGCTAACTTTCTGAATCCACGGCTCAAAACTTGAATTGATGAAACTAAGTAGTTCATTTACTTTTCAAATTCAATGTAATGCTCTGATGCATATTCATCATCCCCAGGTTTAATTCTTTTTACAAAAAAACGTGCGCGCTTCCCAAGTTTAACGGATGTGTTTTTTTCTTTGATATCATTGGGGTCATTTAATGGTTGTAATGAAGGGTACCATAAAATATATCCTGGTTTCTGAAATACCAATTCAGGCTTTGACCAATCTTGGCTATTGTTTCCTGTACCCAAATCTTTATGTTTATTAAATGAAATATAGATCTTATCACCTTGCCATGATTTCCCCTCCACTTTCCCCATCATCATTACCCAGCAATTCAAATAAGTATTCCAACTAACAGATGGCCCCCAATGAAATCCACCTGTTGGTGAAGAAGCGCCACCGCCACCTTCATTGATTGGAATTTGTAAAGAACGAACTGGAACTCCATAACTATCGTAAGCGATAGAGAACGATTTGCCATCCCATCTTTTTGCTTTACCAACCGGATTATCTAGGTCTTTCAATGCGATACGTGCGATACTTATACATTGACCACTCCACTCTTTTTGAACGTTAAAAGTTTTTTCATCATACACGCCAGGATAACCATACTCTCCATAAAACAAATACAAATAGTCGCCACTCGCTACAGCAGACGGGTCGCCTACGCCACCCGCAAAAGTATTTGACGTATTAAATGGCTTTCTAATCATCCTTGGGTCATAATCCTCAATAAATATGCCTCTGTTATCCCAGCTTTTACCTCCATCTATGGATTTCATCACACCAATTCTACAAACAGCTGCGGGGCTTTCTGGACCAGTCAAACCTTGTGGCCAAAGTACATTTCTATATCCCTCTTTGGTAACTGAATCGTATGGTAAGGTGCTTGGATAATTTTCGTTATGGTAAATTCCATATAATGTTTTACCACTTTTATCTTTAGAATCTTGGTAAACAGTTTCAAACCAAACAGCTCCATGCAAGCCTTTTTGTCCTGTAGGGACATTGCTAGGCATACTAGGGTTAAAGAACTTGCTAGCAGGGTTTTTAAAAACAACCTCTGCATTTTCTCCATCTGAATACTTTAAATCTCTTGCATAACCCCACAAAGGGTCTTCACCATATTTGCCAGGGAAGATTCTAAATGTATCGCCAATCCAAACTTCTGCCATATTACAATCCACAAACGAATTGAATGTAATTTTAGGAGCAGGGATTAATTTAAACTTTGGAGTAGAGTCTACTTTTTGAGTTATATCCAACTTAGGGGAAAATAGCAACCCTATAATAATGGAGAACCAAGAAAATAAAATTAGTAAAGGCATTCTAATTCAATTTATTGTGAGTCATTAAGTTAGTATAAATTTAAATAAATAATAGTATTTACAAATACTAGTTTAAGCTGCTTCTTTTGTTTTTAAGGGAGCAAGCCCGATCATTCATGATCGGCTTTTTAGTTTTCTAACAGCTAGTTAGGCTTCCATTCCTTGCCTAAGGGGTATATGATTTCTGAGCAAAAACAATCTAACGTTTGGTAAAAATATATAAACTCGAAAAAGTAATTCTTATTTTTGATTCATGGATACAATTGAAATAGTTAACTACGAATCTGCTTATAAGGACGTATTTAGGGATTTAAATGTTGAATGGATTTCTACCTATTTTAAAATGGAGGCGTCTGATTATAAGGCCCTAGACAATGCGGATAGTTATATTTTGCAAAATGGAGGGCATATTCTAGTTGCTTTATTAAATAAAGAGCCAGTTGGAGTTTGTGCATTAATTAAAATGGACGACCCTATATATGACTTTGAGCTGGCAAAAATGGCAGTAGCGCCCAAAGCACAAGGCAAAAAGATTGGTTGGTTAATCGGGGAAGCCATAAAAGACAAGGCAAGGTCTATTGGCGCAAAAACACTTTATTTAGAGAGTAATACTATTTTAACACCTGCCATAAGCTTGTACCGAAAATTAGGATTTATTGAAGTATTTGGACGCCATACACCGTATGAGCGTTGCAATATTCAAATGGCGCTTGTCTTATAAGGCAATTAGCCAAATTTGAAATTTAATTGATTTTATTGAATACCGTCTTCCAAGAACGCTCTTCTTTCCAAATGTTTGATTTTGCTTTGGCCAAAACAGCAATAGATTTACCATCATTGCTCAAGTTCCAAACCTCCGTCACATCGGTATAAGCTTGTTGTTTCTTGTTGACCTTATAGGGAGTGCCTGTGATAAAATAGGCAATCGATCGAATGGTCATGGTTTGACCACCATTGGACAATTTTACACTAAAGGTCTTTCTGTTACCTTGGTCATGACTAATTTGTCTTGTTTTCCCATCGAAGACCATCTTCTCCAGACTTTTAACAGAAGCGTTGTTTGAAGCCGGGTTTTCTATCGTTAAAAAATTCCCCCGCTCTACGATTTTCATACTTTTAGAAGCCATTCGATCGCTCGCGTCATAGGAGCAAAAAATATTGCCGCCTATGCTGATGGCCTCCTTGGCTTGCCATTGGCCAGAAAAGTTAGCGCGATTTGTACCATTTTTTTGCTGTGCTTGTACGGATATACACATTACCCCTGTTAGCAAAATAAGGAGGGAGGCTAAAATGTATCTTTTTTTATTTTCTGCCATGGCTATTTATTAAAAGTTTCCCTCAAAGGTAGATAACTTTCTGTAAAGAGATAATTTCTGTGGCGGCAATGTTACCTATTTTCCACATCTCATTTTTCGTAAATTTACAATCCTAAGCGATAAGGTCGAGGTGAATTGTCTACTGGGGAATTAATAAATAGAACGATTATGAAGACGTTTAATTTTTTGCTTTTGATCTTATTATCTATTTCAAGCTGTGGTAAAAAGGATGAAATAGTCGAGCCTGCTTCATCTGATTCTATGTATTTCCCTTCCAATACAAGTACAAATTGGGAAACTAAGGCTATTTCAAGTTTGGGATGGAATCAAAACGGAGTTCAACCTTTGAAGGATTTTCTTATTCAAAAATATACAAAATCCTTTATGATTCTCGTAAACGGACGAATTGTCATGGAAGAGTATTTTAATGGACATACAGCCAGCAGTACTTGGGCATGGAATAGTGCAGGCAAAACCTTAGTAGCCACCACAACCGGAATTGCACAGCAAGAGGGATTATTGAATATTAACAATAAGGTATCGGATTATTTAGGAACAGAATGGACAAGCATGCCATTGCCTAAAGAAAATTTAATATCAGTAAGAAATTTGCTGACAATGACCGCAGGCAATGATGCTTCAAAACAATATGTGATTAAACAGAACTTGACGTATGTTGCTGATGCAGGTGCTAGATGGGCTTACAGTAATATTTTCCAAAAGTTGATGGATGTGGTTGCCAAAGCAAGCAATAAATCGTTTGAAAACTATTTCAACGAAAAACTGAAGAACAGAATAGGAATGGATGGCGTTTGGAATTTTGGAACAATTTTTACCATTTACCAAAGCAATACAAGAAGCATGGCAAGATTTGGGCTTTTGGCTTTGAACAATGGTAAATGGAATAACCAACAGATTATCAATGAAACATTTTTTAATGAAAGCATTTCTACCTCGCAAAACATCAACCCTTCTTACGGTTACCTATGGTGGTTAAATGGGAAAAAGAGTTTTACGCTTCCTGGTGAGCAAACAGTTAATCCAGGTTTTTTAGTGCCAAATGCGCCAGCAGATATGTATGCCGCAATGGGCGCAAATGACCAACGAATTTATGTAATTCCCAGCAAAAAAATAGTTGTAATAAGAATGGGGGATGGAGCGGATCCTACAAATTCAAATATTGCAATATCAGGTTTTGACAACGAACTATGGGGCAAAATAAATGCCGTCATTAAGTAAGCATGCCGATCAGAAATGATTGGTTTTTGTTTTCTATCAGCAAGTTAGGCTCTATCATCTTTTGTATATTTACCCATGAAAAATCTAACCCTACTAGCCTTTGCTTTCACAATTTGCACGAGTGTTTTCGCTCAAAGCCAAAACGAAAGAAAAGTGGCAAGTACCCCATCCGATCTTTATAGTAAAATAGCTCATTTGGATAGCGCCTTATTTGCAGCGTACAATTCAAAGAATTTGGATTTAATGAAGACCTATTTTACTCAAGACCTAGAGTGGTATCAAGATAATGGAGGCTTAATCGGCTTTGAGAAAGTGTTTTCGAACTTTCAATCTATTTTCAATAGAGAATATGATCTTAAAAGAAATCTACTAAAAGAGAGTCTAGAAGTACATCCCATAGAAGGGTATGGCGCAATAGAAATTGGTAAACACCAATTTAAACACATTGAAAATGGTAAACTGGAAATAGGCACGTTCAAATTCTTAATGATTTGGAAGAACGATAATGGGAGCTGGAAAATAGCAAGAGTAATTAGTTATGATCATTAAGCCCTCTTCTCCATCAGGTCCTATTGGAGTAATTTTAGCTACATCTTTTTAGTAGATTTGTCTATCATTAGATGAATACTAAAGTGAAGGTGCATATAGTAAATGGAGATTTTCTGCAAGATTGTTTACAAGCAGAAAATGCTTTAATTGTTCGTGAAATGTTTGTGGAGGGCCCTATCAAGGCCGATTCTATTAATGCATTATTTCAAGCTAGAGCGGCTTATTTGGAAAAAACGTATGCAATTCCTACGGAGGAATATCATATAAAATCCGTTACAGAATTTGAAAAGATTCAACGCATCCCCAATGGTGCGGAAGTGTATTTGTGGTTTGATTATGATTTATTTTGTTTCGTGAATCTACTGTTCATCCTTCAGCTTCTGATTAAAAATAAGACGTTGAAATTATTTCTGATACGCCCTTTGCGAGGAAAGAAATTTAGTATTTGGCAGGGATTTGGGAATCATACAAAATCCGATTTAATGCTTGCTTACTCTCAAAAAACCCCTCTTAAATCGAGAGATTTAAAAGACCTTTTACACCTATGGAATAGGCTAGGGAAAAGCGCAAACATAAAACATCATCGACTTATTCCTTTTCTACAGAAACATCTAAAGGATTATCTATCGTTATCTCAAGCAAGAAAATCAAAAGCGAGTTGGGGTTTTACAGAAGGCCAAATCAAGCGTTTATCGACTACTAGTTGATCCACTTTTGACCCTATAAAACAAAAAGAGGCCATCATCGGCCTCTTTTTGTTAAACTATCCCGGTATCACCAGGGCTTTGGAAAAATTATGAAACATCCTCAACTACGAGTAAACCCGAATTTAGGACCATTGCACCTGTGTATCTTTCCATGACTTAGTATTTGCCGATTCAATCACGGCTTCGCACACCCGTTGTGTCTGTAATGCGTCTCTAAAGGTGGGGGCACAAGGCTTATTTTCACCTACCGCTTTTAAAAAGTCAGCCGCTTGATGAACAAAACTGTGTTCATACCCAATAATTAAACCAGGCACCCACCATTTGTCCATGTATGGCTGGTTGCCATCTGTAACCAAGATGGATTTCCATCCCCGCGTTAAATCATCATCCGCATGATCAAACATTTCTAAGCGATTTAAATCATGTAAATCCCAACGCAAGGAAGCATGCTCGCCATTTATTTCAAACGTATAAAGGGCTTTGTGGCCACGCGCATACCGCGTAGATTCAAAAAGGCCTAAAGAACCATTGTCAAAGTGGCAATGGAAAATACACGCATCATCAATGCCTACTTTTTTCACATCACCCGAACTAACGTGCACGCGTTCTTTGATAAAGGTTTCCGTCATTGCGGACACATCTGTAATACCGCCATTTAACCACATGGCCGTGTCAATACAGTGTGCTAATAAATCACCCGTAACCCCTGAACCGGCTGCGTCCACATCCAATCGCCAAGTTCCTGCACCCCCCTGTGGTAAATCAGGTGAAATGGTCCAATCTTGAAGGAAATTAGCCCGGTAATGAAATATCCGACCCAGTTTTCCTGAATCTATGATTTGCTTAGCTAAGCTAACCGCAGGTAAACGACGGTAATTATACCAAACCGTATTCGCCACACCAGCCTTCTCAATCGCAGCAACCATTTGCTCTCCTTCCGCCAAAGTGCGAGATAGGGGCTTCTCACATAAAATCATTTTTCCGGCTGCAGCTGCGGCAATTGCGATTTCAGCATGTGTGTCGTTCGGTGTACAAATATCCACCGCATCGATGTCATCGCGGGCAATTAGTTTTCGCCAATCGGTCTCATAAGAGGCGTATCCCCATTGTTCTGCAAAAGCTTTGACGCTTGCCTCATTACGCGAGCAAACGGCTTGTAAAACGGGCTTGCAGGTAAGCTCCGGGAAAAAATTAGGGATACGGTTATACCCGTTAGAATGGGTTCTACCCATAAATCCGGTGCCAATTAATCCAATTCGTATTTGTTTCATAGGGTATAGGTTTAGTATGACCAACCATGTGCCTTACGCACGTCGATCATGGCCGCTAAAATATCATTCCAGGTTTGTTGTTGCTCCATTACAGAATTGCTGAACATACAGCCGTCCCAACAAATATGCTTGAACGCTTTTGTTAATTGTCCATCCGCATCTCTTAACCAGAATCCCGCATCTTCAGCGATGTTCAACTTCCCATTAGGATCGGTCGCTTGACAGTGGCGACCCGTCTTATCATGGCTTCCTGTGCCATGCACGGTTCCATCATTTTGAGCCACGTGAAAATCAATTGTCCATGGGCGAAGAGCAGCCGTCAATTCTTTTAATGACGCTTTTAATACTTCGCGATCATCCCACTTATAATCCACGGGTAAAATTCGGTCCTCTGGGCAATTATATCCCATCGTGTAGAGTAAGGTATGGGACATGTCCGCTTGGAATCCGATGTTAGGGCGGTCTACGGCCTCTAAGGTCTGAATCATATTCCGCCAGGAGTGCATGCCTCCCCAACAAATCTCTCCTTCGGCAGCTAATCTCTCACCGAAATCTGCGGCAACGTCACAGGCTCTTTGGAAGGTGTCCACAATCAATTTGGAATTGCCTTTAGGATCCTTCGCCCAATCCGCTACTCCTGCAGCAGAATCAATACGAACGATGCCATTCGGACGAATGCCTAATTTGCGTAGTTCCGCACCTATTTCACAAGTTTTGCGAACCATATCCACAAACGTATCGCGCGCGTCCTTATCCCCCATCGCATTCCCTGCCCAAATAGGAGCCACTAAACTCCCAATTTCTAAGCCATGAGCGGCCACTTTATCGGCTAGAGCTTTGGCGCCATCTTTCCCACTTTCAATGTCGAAATGAGGAGGCAATAATCCAATATCAACGCCATCAAACTTCGTGCCATTGACTTCCGCAGCGGCTGTCATGGCGAGCATTTTATCGAGTGAAATAACGGGCTCTGAATCGGGACCTTTGCCTACAATTCCGGGCCAAGTAGCATTGTGTAATTTAGGATAAGTAGTCATGTTAAAAATAGGTTATAATTTTAAATCTGGGTTTGCTGGACCAAAATGTTTCAACATAACAATCGGGTCAGTAGAAGAATAATTCGTGATTTGAACACCGGATTTCGCGGCAGCTTCTGTGACAAAAAATTCATCGTTGGTCAATTGTCCATACCGAATCATGGCCGGCGTCTCTATATTCCAAACCCCCATTTTACCATGTCCTTGCATCATAATTAATCCATAAGCGGCAGCATCTGTGATGGTAACCGTTTGGCCAGGAAATACCGTTAATTCTTTCGCGCTGAACGCGTCAGATCGGTAGCAGACCCATTTTTCTGAGTATCCTGCTGCCGCCATTTCAGCCTCATCCCGCACGGGAATCGGTTGCATAAAACGCGTTTCTAATAAATTAGGATTGGTATTTAATTCCCAATCGATGACCTCCATCAATTGATCATAATTCCCAATGTCCTTTTTGGGAGTACCATTCCACAATAACTCTTCTGGAATGACCGCCTCATTAACCAGCGACTGATACATGGCAAAAACATCGGATGCTTTTTGTGGCTCATACGTACACATACTGCCTGGCGCGTGCAACATCCCCGGAGGAACATCCCAACCCGTCCCAGGAATCAATGGAAACGCTTGAGAATACATGGTGATTTTGTTATCCCCCTTCGTAAAGTTCATCAAACACTCTTTGATTTGTTCCTTCGTCGTACCTGGAGCAATGCCAAAGAAAGTATACGGGAAATCCCCTCCATGATTATTTAATTGCGGGGGAAAATAATAGGCCTCAGGCTTCCCTAATTGGCCTATTTTAGCGGCATGCTCATCATTGTGGTGAATGTGGTGAGGCAAGGGGCCCATGTTATCAAAAAACTTCGAATACATTGGCCAAGATTTGTATTCATTCCACAAACGATCACCGATCACTTCGCCCTTCAATTCTTCGATTACATCAATCAGGAGCAGCTGCTCTTCTTTCCCTCCTTCGGAATAAACAACGGCACTTAAGCCTTCATTTTCTCCGGTCAATGGACCATTTTTAGCAGGGGTCGTTGACGATAACCAACGTTCATCGATTCCACCACGGGCTCCACCCAGGACGTAATAATCATCTGGATGTAATTTAATTCTTCTCCCTGGTACACAAAAAGACCTTGGTACCCAAGTAGGCGCAAGCCGTAAAATTCCTTTTCCTTGCGCTAGCGCTTTAGCTGCATTATTGCTCATGTCGTCATTTTGTTAAATGTAAAAAATCTATATCTTTTTTCGACTTAGGTAAATTAGGCGCTAAAATATTCAGCGTCAACGTTATCTCTTTTTTCTCCCCAGGGGCTAACCTAGTTAATGTGTTTGATTCCCGCGCGGCTTTTTGGCCAATAGGCGAGTTCGTGCCGGGTTCAATTCCTGTGACATATTCCTGTTCAGCAAAATGGTGCCAGTTGGTCAAACAAGGCAATTCGCGTTTATCAAATGTGATGTGTAGGCCTAGTTCTCTTTCTTTGTTCCAAAGTCCGCAATGAACTTTATGCTCTGCATCAGCCTCGGGATCAATGAAAATAACAGATTCCCCGTTTCCTTGATGAAGCTCAAGCGGCTCGGGGCATTTTTTTATATTCGTTACACCCAATAACTGGGGATTTGAAGCGACGCGGTGCGTCCCTTTCCAGATAATGTCCGTGCCTTCATCCACCAACGGCCACCCGAAATTAAAATGATACAAAAGCATCAGTGGCGCAGCGGTGTTCCCTTCGTTCATTACCTCGTCATGGATTTGTAAAGCCGCTTCGCCTAACTTGCCCGAAATAGTGCGCTTAAGCGTTAGGCATGGCCCAAAAATGGTATGTTGTCGAATAATCCCCGTAATCGACATATCCAGCGAGCCACTGCGTAAGTCAGGCTGAATGATGGAGATGATTTCAGCAGGCAAATTTCCTATTTGACCATGGACTCCTCGGTCCCCCGATTCATCACTCTCTGGGCCACCCACATGATCAAGTCCACAGGTAGCCAGCAGGCCGCCACCAAAAGTCCGTAGCCAATCAATCCCGTGATTCGACATAGGCTGAGGGGCCTTAATTCCTACATGGCTAATCCAAGCAAGGCTATGTTGGTTATAGAACGCATCTGCAATGTCCATCGCTCGGTCAATGATCACTTTATATCGGAAACCTGTTCCGGTATCTATCCAAGCAATTCGAACACCCCGACCCGCCCCATTATCTAAAACGGATGTTTCGATGCCTCCTAATTGTCTGTGATTCGATATTTTACCGGTCCAATGTGACATGTTTGTTGCGCTTACTTCTTTTTAAATACAGCATTACTCTCACTTCCACCCGCCATTAAATAGGCCATTAAGTCCTTTAATTCCTCTGCGTTTAGGCTATTTATTAAACCAGGCAGCATACTTGAAACGGGGGAGTATTTCATTGAAATGACATTTTTCTTCAAAATCTTTTCCACCTGTTCTGGGGCGTATGGATTTTGAGAAACGTAATAGGCCATTTTATCCTGATTGGTTAATCGGCCTATCACCGAAGTTCCATTGCGCAGCATAAACTGTGTCGCGGCATATTGATCCGAAACGGTTTTGTTTGGATTAATGATGGACTCTAACATATCTTTTTTCGAGAATCGAGTGCCCAAATTCGTAAGATCTGGACCTACGTTTCCGCCGCCTTCACTTCCAATAGCATGGCAACGAATACAGGTGGTCGCGGCATACATCGACTTTCCGTTTTGGAAATCACGATCTGCTAATGGAGCGTCCAATAAAGCTACTGCCTCCTCTAACTTCCATTGCTTTCCAGGGCCTTTCGGGTAATTGATATCCTTCACATCATTCCCATTCGCGGATAACATATCTGCACCGCCTAATTTGTCGAAGTAAGCACGCTTACTTTCAGCGACATTTTTCAAGGCTAATTTTCGTGCCCGATCAATGAATCCGACATAACTACGTCCACCAGAAAATTGGAATGAATTTTTAAACCACTTGAAATAACGTTCGTGTAATTCAGGAGTCCAATTATTTTTAGCGGCGGATAACATCGTCGCCATATAGGTTTGTTGGGCCGGCGGAATTTTCTCTAGCATCTTAGCAATATCGGTTCCGTATTGCGGGTTACGCATAATCAAATCTGCCGAGGAAGTGGCCGATTCCACACGGTATGCCGTTGCACTCGCTGTGTCTTTCGTCTCCATTAATTTTAAGGTCCGCTCAATGACTTTAGGCGCCTCTAAAGGAATGAGTAAGCGACTTAACGCACGGTCCATATTCATGCGGTTTGAGGGGTATTTGGCATCAAACTTTGCAATGATTTTAGAGGCCATCGATGCGTCAGGCATACCTAAACGCAACATCGCTAATTCATAGGCACGCAATACATCTAGCGTTTGAGCTTCCGTGAATGCTTTGTTATCAATCGCTAATAAAGCGGCGTAAATCCCTGATTTAAATTCGGGCTTGCTTTGGCGAATCAGACCGATAAGTGCTTGCGTTGCAGTAATCGGATCTTTTTCCGACAAGGCTTTATCTTTCCACTCCGCAACAGGCTGGTGCTCTAATGCCATACGAGCCGCGTAGCGAATAAAACGATCTGGGTGTTTTAAATTCGGCCAAGCTACGGCTAAAGCGGCAGGATTAGGACCTTGATGGAATTGCTCAATTTTGCGGCGTAATTCATTTAACGGATTGGGTGCACCTACGAGTGTTTTAGTGGACGTTTCCTCCGTACCCACATAGGTCACTCGATATAAATCAGATTCAAGGCGACGACCACCCGTCATGAAATATAAGTTGCCATCTGGGCCAATAACCCCGTCCGTTAAAGGCAACGGAATACCAGAAAAGAACTCTTCCCGATCAGCTAAAAACGTAGACCCTGAAGACCTTAATTTTATTAAGTGTCCGATTCCAAAAGTCCAGTCGAAGGCCAAAAGTGATTTCTTGTATTTAGCCGGGAATTTCGCATCCTTCAAAGACAATAAACTCGTGGGCGACCCTTGGCCAATATTTAACACCGGAGGCAGGTTATCGGGGTAGGTGGTTGACCATTTACTGTTACCCGTTCTCCAGCCATACTCACTACCACTCGTTACATGGCAAATGCGCGTAGGACGATACCATGGTAAGCCAAAATCCCACTCCATATCTGCATCATACACGAATAAATCTCCTGTTTCGTTGAAGGCAATATCAAATGCGTTCCGATACCCCGCACTAACTAATTCCCATTTCTTTCCTTCTGGATCAATGTTTGCAATCCAACCACCTGGGGCATAACGATCATTTGCGTGCCCACGCGGATCTTTAATCAACGGGAAAATATTATCTTCTTGCCAATTTTTAGGCAAGCGATAGGCGTCCATTGGAGGGACATCGGTATGATTTCCAGAAATTAAATAAATCGATTTTTTATCTGGAGATAAAATAATGCTATGCGGACCGTGCTCGCCTTCGCCTACAAATTCTTTCATCAACGTGATTTTGTCAAATTGATCATCCCCATCTAAATCTTGCACGCGATATAAACCGCTACCTCTAGGAGTAAAGCTAGAACCGGGGGCACGACCCGAGGCACCGGGTTTAGTGGCACGCGCATTAACCATCACATACAAGCTGTTGAATGCATAAAGCATACCATGCGCATTTCCGATACCTAACGTATCCACGCCTTTGCCAAATTTTAATTTCTCAATTTGGGGTTTCACGCTTGCAGCTCCTGCCGCAGGAATCGTTAAGCGATACAATCCGCCATATTGATCTGAGCAAATCATTCTGCCCTTGTCATCAAATGTCATGGATACCCAAGATCCCATGTTCTCATCTGACGGGCTAATTAAATGCTCGATTTTAAACCCTGGCTGCAAACGTATTTTATCCAATTTTGGATCAGTTCCCTCTACGTGAGCAGGCTCAATTTTAAATAAGCCGTTGAAGCCTAAACTCCCCAGACTAAGTAATACGACACTCGCGATTAAATACTTACCGATTGATTTCATGGTTATTTTAAGTTTTTGATACGAATATTTTTAAATTCTACTTTCATAGGCGGTCCTACGTGCACTTGCACACCCAGCCACCCAGAGGCCTTGCCATTTACTTGATCTAAATCCGTCACGTCACTCATCAAAACACCGTTCACAAAATGTTGCAGACGATTGCCTTTGATGACTAAGTGAACCTCATTCCAATCTTCGGATTTGATGGCAGTTTTCAGTGAATCTATGTTGCCTAAAGAGCCGGTTACCGTGCGGGGTAACCATGCGTTATTTTTCGAAAATGCGCGCAGATTAGTTTTCATCGCCGCGTCTGTTTGTTCATTCACAGAGACAATTTCGCCTCGATAAGCCAAGGTTGTTCGACCCCTTTCTTCGTAGTTTTGGCCAGTATATCGAATATCCCCATCGATATCTGCTTGATATCCTTTTAGTGCTAATGGCAAATCGGGCAGCAATTCCTCCGATCGGTAATTAATCCCTGTATTGCCTCCCTTTGAAATTTTAAACTCAGCTTTTAGCTCAAAGTCTGCCGGTTGAGAGCCCCGATAAATCAAAAATGTATTTCGTTTTAATAAGGTTTGAGGCGTGATTTCGCCAATGATACGACCATCTTCCACCCGCCAATAGGTAGGATCCCCTTCCCATCCCTGCAAGGATTTTCCGTTAAAAATGGCTTTAAACCCCTTCTCTAGCTGTTTGATCTGGCCAAAGCAGGGAGCTTGAATAGCCAGTAAAGACACAAACAGCCATATGCATCTATGGCAATAAGTTTTCATTTTGAATAGGTTTAGAATTTTAAATTAGTTTAAAAAGTTTGAAAAATGGTTTATCGGCTTTTTTGTTTTTGATTTTTTTTCAAAAGTGTAAAAAAAGCATATCTTTATATCGGTATCATATTGATACCCACAACCTTTAAAACTTATAAAAACATGAAAAAAATTCTTTTACTCATCGCCGTATTATGTACGGTCCAAATGGCAAATGCTCAAAAAGTATTTTCATTGCACACAGTAAAAATTGAAGGCGATTTAAAGGCCTTTGAAAAGCTAGAAACAGAGTTAAATGCAAAAGCCGCGCAAGAAGCTGTAAACAAAGGGGATATCCTTTATTGGGGCTTATTTAAGATTCAACAATTCAATCAATTAGAGATTCCAGGAGAATACAATTATGTGTTTGTTCAATGGGCAAATAACATTGATGATCTATTAGGATCTAAATCTGCTTGGTGGTTGAATGCGAGCAAAGTACTTACTCCAGCTGAAATGGAACAAACAAAAACCCTAGGCGCATCATTCAAATGGACGAAAGATATGCGTAACATTTTTGTGGTAGATGATGAAGCGTATGATGCAGGAGGTCAAGCAGAGTATTTCCAATTTAATTTTGGAAGACCTGTAAATACAGCTGGTTTTATTGCTGAAAACAAGGCTTTATGGAAGCCGTTTTTTGTGAAAAATATGAGCAAAATAAATATGAAAGTTTGGGGTGTAGGAAGAAGATTAACCTTCCCTACTAAGGATACTAGTTATAATACCATTATGTCTTGGGATGGCTTCAAAAGTTTAGAAGATATTATGAAATTTAGAATTGGCGGTACTCCAATTCCGGGCTATAATGAAGTGATCCAAAAGTCGAAGATGACTACGTATATTCCTGAGGGATTCACTTACTCACCTATTTTCAAGGTACTTAAAGGCACTACTGCTAAGAAATAAGTATCAAAAAGTTTTTGGTAGTTTTAATCAACCACTTACACTTTTGTGTGAGTGGTTGATTTGCTTATTGTCAGTACGTCTATGTCTAGCACTTTTTCTAGTGAAACAGCTTAATTAGTAGTTACTAGCTGGTTAATCTTTTGGCTTCAATAAATCAAAATTGAAGTTAGCATTGATGATTAATCCATTATTATTTTGGAATACATTTAAGCCGTTAATTTGCCTTCCTAATTGTAGTGTTTGGTTTAAATATCCTCCTTCAATTCGAAGAGTTTTATTGAAACGATAACCGAGCAAAATGCCAATTCTATTTTGGTCAAATACATTAGCATTTACATTTTCCCCAAACCCAACAAGCACCTCATCATATACTGCAAAGTAGGCCATTTTATCCTTTATCTCTCGCCCACGTAAAGGAACCTGAAGGCGAACCATATACCTGCCCCTGTTTGATAGCGGATACTCGTCTTCGGTCGTTTCATTAGCCGAACTATATCGCCCAATAAATCGTTGTTCTAACATAAATCGGTGAGAAATATCTACAACTCCCTCTTTATGAGATAGTTGAACCATTTCGAAAATACGGTGTTCTGTAAATTCTCTACCTAATTTATTGAGAGCGTATTCCCCATAGGGAAATGTTTCAGCCCACGCATAGCCTACTCTAAATAATACTCTTGGAGTCACATGGTAGTTGAGCCCAACTCTTAATAGGCCTTGTTGCCAATTTGAAATTAGGTCATTTCGTCTCCATTGATATTCTGTGTGAATTCCGGTTTTTTCGGATAGTTTGAAAGTGCCAAAATAATTGTACCAACCAATGGTATTCGAGGTTGTTAAGCGATTATTTTGTGCTAATGAATATTGACAAGAAACAAATAAAATAGCTAAGAATAGGGTAATTTTTCTATACATCATCCATAAAAGTACGCTTAATTTAGTATTTCCAATACGTTGAAAGCGGCCCATCGATACCAAAAAGAGGGTCTTTTTGTGGAATAGGGATATTCGCGATTTCTGCTAAAATAGACGGACTGTCTTCCTTTTGCAAACTAAATTTTAAGTTCCATTCTGCCCCGTTAGGATACCCGCCCACAAATTGATATTCAACAGAATTGTCGACTGAATAATGCCCAACTCCAGCGGGTAAAATAATCATGTCCCCTGTTTCAACGTTGATAATTTCGCCATTCTTGCCCCCTAGCTTTAAGCTCACTTGGCCACTTTGTAATCCTAAAACTTCATGGGTATTGCTGTGAAAATGGTCCTCAGTTAAGATGATATCGTGCCAATTATTTGCCCAGCCATTTTGGCAAAATAAGTGTTCAAAGTCCTTATTTGCAAAGTTCTGAAGCACATTTTTGTATATAACCACCGGTAGAATATTGTTCGGAATATCTCCGTCATTCTTGAAATAATAGGTGATGATGTCAACTTGTTTCATGGGTTTGAAAGGTTTAGAAAAACAAGTTAAATAATCTGACCTATGGTTATGTAATTGTTTATCATTTAATTTGATTTTTAAATAGGAAGATAAACCATGAATATAGGAATCGTAGTTAAATGGAGCTTTGTCATTAGCCTTATTTTTGAACTTTTGGGGGCGTTTATGAAGATTTTACATCTTCCGGGTGCGGATCAACTTTTGATTGTGGGAATGGTAGCTAATGGGGTATTTATAGTTGCTGCATTATCTGAAATTTGGGGATCTGTCAGAATTAATACCAATGAAAAATTTATGTGGACGATTGCCTTTATTTTTATGGGGATTTTAGGCGCCTTGGCAGGGATGCTTTATGTACTAATGGGAAGAAAACGTATAATATAATTAGTATGAATCAATTTTTTAAAAAGTATCGAAACGAAGTTATTGTGGGTGTTTTAGTCTTTCTCGTCTTGATTTTTAGAGATGTAATCAAGTCGGCATTTTAAATGTCGTCTAAATGACGCACCGCTGTCAATAAGTAGAAAAAAGTAACGATCATATTTGCAAATGGAATTTGGTGCCAGAGTTAAGGAGATTAGAACAAGTTTGAATTATTCCCAAAAAGAACTTTCTGAACAAGCCGGATTAACGCTCAGAACAATTCAGCGAATTGAGAATAATGAAGTGAAACCCAGTCTTCATTCGTTGAAGGTGATAGGCGAGGCTTTGAAAACAGATTTGTCCGAATACTCCACAACGACTGACGCTAAACCCTACGAGTTTAATTTCACCATTAAAATCACGGATATGAATCAGTTTATCACGGACTTAAAAACACTTGTAAAAAACAATTGGAAGGTAATTATTTGGGTAATCTTAATCGTTTCTTTTATTTCCAATTATGATCAAATTAAAGCCGGCATTATAGATGGCTGGAATAACAAATAAGGAATGAATGACTTTTATAACCAGCCAAAAGCTTTAGTCTGGATCGAATCCATTCTATTCCTTTTGGCTGGTTTTTTTCTGGCGGTTTTGATCATCGAAAAGGGTTCTGATCAACCCTTATTTTACGCAGCGTTCATTTTATACGTTCCCATTAGCCAATTTTTGTATACGCCTATTTTTAAATTAACAGGGGGATATACCTATTATTCACCTATGCTTTTAGGCTATATGGCGAACGAGAAACAGATCGATTTACATAGCGGAACGAGTTTTGATCATCTTTTTGTCTTGAGAAATTGTAAGCCTGGAATTGAATTAAGAAATAGGTTACTTGCTTATCATTTGGAAGGATTATTAGAGCTAGTTTCTCTAATCGAAAATAAGCAGATTCCTGAATCTGTCACGATCGTAGGTACGTCCTATTTTTTCAATGATAGAACCTTACAAAAATTCGGATTTCAGCTAGAAAACGCGTCCACCTTTTATCGAGCGAATCTCTTTATTAATTTCATTGATCTATTCTGGATGTATTCGCTTTCGCGAGGCAAGGTTGCCATGCCCGCTTTATGGGAGGCTAAAAAAGCCAGTATTCAGGGGGCAGCATTAGTGGCTCAGAAGGCGAAAATAGCAACGCTATATGGTAAATTACTAGGGTGAGAATAGGCGCTATTTATAAATGAGATTTTCTCAATTTAGTAGCATGATAGTAGACAAATAAACGCAGCTGCATCTTTAGTCTTTATTCATTCGTTTAACTATCCTAAAACCGCTATAATTATTGATATAGGCTACGGGAGAGAGTATTCTTGTTGATTTCTTTTGTAGCCAGAGGGAGTGATGGCCTTCTTTTTCAAAAACACGCGATTGAAATAACTTAAGGTTTCGAAACCACAATCAAAGCATATTTGGCTAATGGTTTTATCGGTTTGGACCAGCATTCTACTCGCCTCATTTATCCTTATTTCATTTAAGTAATTAGAATAAGTTGTTCCTGTTGCCTTTTTAAAAAACTTGCAAAAATTGCTTTCCGTTAGACTTATCAGGTCAGCTACTTCTTTTAGAGACAAGTTGTTATAGAAGTTGTTCTGGATATGAACGCAAACGGTATTTATGCGCATTTCACTTTTCTTAGAGACGATATTGTGAAATGTATTAGGGGCAATAATGGCAGCTGTCTTTTGTGATAAATCATCTAATAAAGAAATTAATTTCATTATTCTTTCTATCCCTTTGCACTCGGTTAATTCGATCATTTTTAAGCCAAATGTTTCATCCGCCTCAAATCGCATTCCCCTAGCCGAGGCCTCTAGCATATTCTTTATCAAATGCCCTTCGTTAAGCCCGATAAAGGGGGAAATAAACTCCTTTGAAAATTGAATAACGACCGCCTCAGAATGGCTAGCGTCATTTAATTTGGTGGACCATGTGTGAGGTAAATTAGTCCCCAATAAAACTAAATCACCTTCCACAAATTGCTCATAGGAATTGCCTACAATTCGATAACCATTTCCTTTTAGGATACATGTTAATTCGTACTCAGGATGGTAGTGCCATTTAAACTCAAAAAAGGGGACCCGAAACCGATAGGCATAAAAACTGGAATGCCCTTTTTCGGAGGCGATATCTTCTAATTTTGCTTTCATAGCTTAATATTAACTTATATGCGGCATTAATTTCAATTAGAATTCAATATTGTCTTATAGTTTAACAAATTTATGTTAATCCGATCAATGTTGAATAAATAATTTTGAACCGTAAAAAAGACAAGTATTCTCCTCTAAATGGGAATGAAGCTTCAGAAGAAAATGTACTCACATCATAATTTTTCCTAATTACCCATGAAGAAACTATATCTCGTGCTATTCATGCTTGCTTCTTTCTTTGTGAAATCACAAACCGAATCCACGATTAAAGGGAAAGAAAAATACCAAATATTGCCCTTTGGAAGTGTAAAACCTGCCGGCTGGATCAAATCACAAATGCAAAAAGATGTGGAGGGATTCGTAGGGAATTTAGATGTTATCGTCCCTGATTTAATGAATGATCCCATCTATAGTTCAGCTCGTTTGCATAAAAACTCAAAAATGAAGGATTTAGGCAACAATAAAGAAGGTGACACCGAAGGTTCTGAACAATACAAATGGTGGAACAGTGAAACCCAGTCTAACTGGTGGGATGGGTACATTAGAAATGTTATTCTTTTAAATGATAAGGCGGGCCTTAAAAAAGTAGAAAAGTATATTCAAGGGGTATTGAAAACACAAGATGAAGATGGATACATTGGTATTTATGATCAAGAGTTGAGGTATAAATTCAATACGGAAAATGGAGAATTATGGTCGAAGGCAACGATGTATAGAGGGCTTTTGGCATACTATGAATATTCTAAGGATAAAACAGTATGGAAAGCGATCGAGAAAGCGGTTCATAATGTCATGACAAATTATCCCATCTATAAGTCAAGCCCCTTTTCATCCGGAAAAGAATTCAACGGAGGAGTTTCCCACGGCTTGACATTTACAGATGTCCTCGATAAAATGTATCAAATTACTGGAAATAAAAAATACACCGATTACGCCTTATTTCTGTACCAAGATTTTAGCAAAACGTATCAGTCAGAAAAGGACGTCCAACTAGCGTCTATTTTAAATCCGACCTACAAATTATCCAGCCATGGCGTTCATACCTATGAGCATTTACGCCCCTTAATTGTAGCGGCGTACGCCTCTTATAACAAAGAAATTAAATCTGCTCTAGCAATCTACCTACACAGAATAGAGAAGACGACTACTCCTACTGGTGGTGCCACAGGCGATGAGTGGATTTCCGGAAGATATGCGAATGCGACTAACACCGGATATGAGTATTGCTCCTTACACGAATTAATGGATAGCTACACGGTATTGTTTCAAAAACAAGGTAATCCCCAAACCGCAGAAGCGATTGAAACCATTTTTTACAACGCCGCACAAGGTTCCAGAAACCCTATTTATTCCTGTATTGCCTATCTAAAAACAGATAATTCGTTTGAAATGTTAGGCACTAGAAATGGGGAAGAGGAGTCAAATAGAAAGCAAACTAGATACAAATACTCTCCTGCTCATCAAGATGCTGCAGTTTGTTGTAATCCTAATGCAGGAAGAATCACCCCGTATTTTTTAGAAAAAGCGTGGCTGAAAGAAAATGCGAACATGTTAGTCAATGTGCTTTTAATGCCAAATATCCTTCAAACAACCGTAAATAATCAGAGCGTAACAATAGAAACCATTACTGAGTATCCTTTTCAAAATTCTTTTGCTTTTAAAATTTCAAACCCGGGCAATGCTTCTTTCAAAATCAAGATTAGAAAACCTGAATGGGCGACGGAGATAAATACGAAAGAGAAATATACACTTGAAAATGGCTTCTTAGTTTTCGACAGGTCATTTGCAAAAGAGGACGTAATTGAAATGGCATTTAAGGCTGAGGTTCAAGTAAAAGAAGATTTAAATAAGGAAAAATATGTTCGCTACGGAGCACTATTTTATGCAAAACCAATAGATGCTATGGAGGTAAAGGGTAAATCGTATTATCCTAATTTTGATGATATCCTGTATAAGCCTACAGAAACCACTCGGTTTAAATTCGTAGAAGCGAACCAAGCAACTTTCAAGAATGGCCAGATCACCATGAATGCCATAAACCAATCCACGAATCTACTACAGAATATCACCTTAATTCCATTCAATAAAACCATCTTAAGACAAACCAGTTTTTAATCCTCTTGCAAATGAAAAAATACCTTCAATTGTGCCTTTTATTGGCAATAAGCAACCTTATTTGGGCACAAACTACTCAACCAAAGATCACTAAAGGAGAAGTAATTTACCATGTTTTTCAGCGAAGTTTTTATGATAGCAATGGAGATAATAATGGGGATTTAAATGGATTGCGTTTAAAATTAGATTACCTCCAAGACCTTGGGGTTACGTCCATCTTGCTCTTACCTCTTTACGAAGCGGATTGTTATCACAATTATTTTGCGAGTGACTTTGAGAAAATAGATCCAGAATTTGGGACGATGAAGGACTACATTGAATTAGTCAAAGACATTCACAAAAGAGGGATGAAGGTCTACATGGATATGGAAACTCAATATGTTACATCAGAACATTTGTGGTGGAAGGATGCCGTAGGAAATCTTAATTCAAAATACAGTGACTATATTTTGTTTGATGATGAGAAGCATCAAGTACCTTCCACTATGGTTTTTGATCTAAAGGAATTAAAAGGTTTTGATGGTAAAATAATCAAGGCGACCACGGTAAACTTAAAGAGTCCTAAAGTATTAGATTACAATATTAAACTGTTTTCTTATTTCATTGACCCTAATCAGGATGGCAAGTTCAATGATGGCGTGGATGGATTTAGATTAGATCATGTCATGGATCATTTAGATGCTAAGCCTAAGCTTACCAATCTTTTCACTGAATTTTGGAAGCCATTAATAGCAGAAATCAAAAAGGTAAATCCTAAAATTACTATTGTGGCAGAGCAAGCAGATTGGAATGACTATGGATTCGAATATTTCGAAAAAGCGACGGTGGATAGGATGTTTGGGTTCGGATTAAAGACGGCTATTTTATCTTTTGACAAACAGCAATTAATCCAGAATGCAGCTATTATCTTGAATAAAACACCTAAAGGGAAAGAGCAACTTATTTTCATTGAAAACCACGATCTAAATCGATTTGCTTCTTTAGTGCCGAATGTAGAGAAACAAAAAGTTGCTGCAGCCTTGATGTTTCTTATCGGGGGAATACCTTCTATTTATTATGGACAAGAGATAGGCATGCAAGGTAAAGTAAATTCCTATGGCGGAACGGATGGGAATGATATTGGTCTGCGAGAAGCCTTTGACTGGTATAAAACTGGGGAAGGGGAAGGAATGTCATTTTGGTATAAAAACACCGGAAAATGGTGGACAAATGCAAATCTGAAACCGAATGATGGGATTTCGTTAGAAGAACAAATGAAGGACCCTACTTCATTGTTTAATTATTACAAGCAGGTGATAAAATTGAAGCAAGGCTATAAGGCTTTTGTTCATGGCAAGCACGAAAATGTGTCCAATGCTAATAACCAGGTGTATAGTTTTCACAGAATTGAAGGGGATAATACGATGTTAGTGTCCGTTAATTTATCTGATCAAACGCAAGAGTTCGTCTATGATGATTTTCGCCGCGCGACCCCTAATTTGATGGACAAAAGCCAATCCTTGCAACGCAAAAATACCTTGAAACCCTATCAAGTTTCAGTCTGGAAAATTAAGTAATGAACGCGCTCATAGCGCGCAAACACCGGGATAGATTGGGGGTAATGGATCAGTTAAATTACCCCCAGTTCCTTACCCACACTGGTGAAGGCAGCAATTGCGTGATCTAATTGTTCTCTTGTATGTCCTGCAGATATTTGTACACGAATTCTGGCTTGACCTTTGGCCACCACCGGATAGTAAAAACCAATTACGTAAATCCCTTTTTCTAAGAGTTTTTCCGCCATTTTTTGGGAGATAACCGCATCGTATAACATGATCGGGATGATCGGGTGTTCGCCTGGCTTTATATCGAAACCTGCGGCCACAATTCGCTCTCTGAAATACGCCGTATTTTCCTCCAGTTTATCGCGCAATTCTGTTGTCTTAGACAAGATATCAAAAACAGCTATGGATGCACCAGTAATGGATGGCGCTAAGGTATTTGAAAATAAATAAGGTCTAGATCGCTGTCTTAATAGGTCAATGATTTCCTTGCGGCCAGAGGTAAACCCTCCTGATGCTCCGCCTAACGCCTTGCCTAGGGTACCCGTAATGATATCAATTTTACCCATCACCCCTTTTTGTTCGTGCACCCCACGTCCCGTCTTTCCCATAAAGCCGGAGGAATGACATTCGTCAATCATAATCAGGGCTTCATATTTTTCAGCTAAGGCGACGATTTTATCCAATTGTGCAATGGTGCCATCCATCGAAAAAACGCTGTCTGTGACAATCATTTTTTGTACAGCCCCATCCGCCACCGCTTGCTTTAATTTAGCCTCTAGATCGTCCATCGAATTATGCTCATATCGGTAGCGCATCGACTTACATAAACGGATGCCATCGATGATGGAGGCATGGTTCAATGCATCAGAAATGATCGCATCTTTTTCTCCTAAAAGCGGCTCAAAAACCCCTCCATTTGCATCAAAAGCCGCAGCGTACAGGATCGTATCTTCAGTTCCTAAAAAGGCAGATATTTTTTCTTCTAAGGTTTTGTGAATATCCTGTGTTCCACAAATAAATCGAACTGACGATAGCCCAAATCCATGGGTATCAATTGCGTCTTTTGCGGCTTGAATTACGGCAGGATGAGAAGAAAGGCCTAAGTAGTTATTCGCACAAAAATTATACACTTTTTGACCGCCTTGAATGGTAATTTCGGCAGATTGTGGCGAGGTAATGACACGCTCTTTTTTGTATAACCCAGCTTCCTTGATGGAATCAATTTCTTTTGTGATGAAGGACTTGTATTGTTCGTACATAGCTCGTTTACTTTAAATGTTGTGGTAGTTTAGAGATAATTTCAGCGGTCATTTCAGTTAAGCCAAACGAGGCTTTCCAACCCCAGTCGTTTCTAGCGCAGTCATCATTAATACTCGATGGCCACGAATCTGCAATTTTTTGTCTGAAATCTGGTGCGTAATTAATGCTAAATTCTGGATAGTGAGCACGAATGCTTTCCGCTATTTCTTGCGGAGAAAAACTCATTCCAGCTAGATTATAACTAGTTCTGATTTGGATGTTAGATGCTGGAGCGGCCATTAATTGTAAGGTAGCTTGCACAGCATCCTCCATGTACATCATGGGTAGGGCCGTGTCTTCTTGTAGGAAGCAGCTAAAGTGCTCCTTGTTTATGGCTTTGTAATAAATGTCAACAGCATAATCGGTTGTGCCACCACCGGGCAATGATTTATAGCCTATTAGTCCTGGGAAACGTAGACTTCGCACGTCTACACCATAGGTGTTGAAATAATATTCACACCAATGCTCGCCGGCTAATTTAGAGATACCATACACTGTGGTGGGATTTTTAAAGGCGTCTTGCGGGGTGTTGGTTTTAGGGGAATTGGGGCCAAAAACAGCAATGGAACTAGGCCAAAACACTTTATCCAGCTTACATTCTTTCGCTAATTCTAATACATTTAACAAACCTCGCATGTTAATATCCCAGGCCTGAACGGGATTTTTTTCTCCATTAGCAGAAAGAATCGCAGCTAAATGATAGACCTGCGTAATCTTTTCTTCTTGTATAAAATGCGCGATTGCGTCTTTGTCTAATACATCAAGGGTTTGAAAGCGGCAGTAGTCAAATGTAGATTTTACACTTTCTTGAAAATCTGTTGCAATGACCGCATCGCTACCGTATGTATTGACTAAGGCTTTGGTGAGCTCAGATCCTAGTTGACCGCCAGCACCAATCACCAATAGTTTATTCATTTATAGTTTGTTTGTTGATAAGTGTATAAAATTACCAATGTTGAGCGATTTATTAACAAATCTTCAACCCCTTATTTGCTTTTCATGGTGTTTTACATGATAAAGGGTAAAGTAAAGCATTTCTCGCAAGGTGAGTTTTCCTAATAATGGATGTGGTAAAACATAGTAATCGAGGTTCTCTTCAGAAATCTTTTCAATGTATAAACATAAATGTAAGACTTCTTTTTTTAGGTTTTCTTTTAATTTTTGGCCCTTTTTCAGGTCAACCTTTTTAGGAACAAATGGCCCCGAGGCTTTACCTCCGTTTTCTAATCTAGCCTGATATCGTTCTATTAACGCATCATAGCTTCTCCCTTCTCTGTTCGATTTCCCCCAAATAAGCTTTAATAAAAACTTAGGCAAACTGAATCCCAATCCTACGGGTTTGACAGAAAGATAAATGTGCTCTAGCTGTTGGCCTGCCGTCCATTTTTCGTTTCTGCTTACACTAAATTCTTCCGTTGAAAGTTGATCTACACAGGCTATAAATTCCTGGTGATTTTCAGTCAGCTTTTTAATAAGGGTATGCTTATCCATGCTATTAATCTATAAATTAGGGCTGCGCTAAAAAAGCTTTCGAGTAGTTGATTTTCTGTGCATCCATGGCTGGCAAATGGCCTGTCAAGCGCTTTTTAAAATCAGCATAATTTTTGGATTCTTTCGCCGACCACGCTATTTCAGAAAGCGCTAAAGCACGGGGATAAGTCATGTATTCAGCGTAAGTAATATTGCTGATGTATTCCGTCCAAACATTCGCTTGGATTCCGACCACATGCTTCGCCTCCTCTGCCGTTAATTCAGGAAGATTCGGTTCAAATGAATAACTTTTACTCAATGGCAATAAGCCACCAATAGCCAGCGGCTCTGTTTTAGGATCCGCTTGGTAATAATCTAAATAGAAATACGAATTAGGGGACATCACCACATCGTGGTTTTGTTTCGCTGCTTCAAT
Organism: Aquirufa sp. HETE-40SA; assembly: GCF_054558635.1. NCBI lineage: Bacteria > Pseudomonadati > Bacteroidota > Cytophagia > Cytophagales > Flectobacillaceae > Aquirufa > Aquirufa sp. HETE-40SA. The sequence goes on along the minus strand of NZ_JBPXKN010000003.1, from coordinate 339,871 downwards.
TCCCCCTTTTGTCCCACGCCATGACATGACCATCGCATTCGGAGAAATTCCCCCTTCTAAGATTTCGTCCCAACCCAGTAGTTTTTTGCCTTTTGAAGTGACGAATTTATCAATTCTACGGATGAAATAACTCTGTAATTCATGCTCATCTTTTAAGCCCAGTTTCTTAATTAAATCTTGGCAGAACCGGCTTTCTTTCCATTGTGTTTTCGGGCATTCATCTCCACCTATATGAATATATTGGCCTGGAAAAAGAGCCATCACCTCGGTTAATACGTCTTCCAAAAACGTAAAGGTTTCCTCCCGTGGAAATAGTACATCTTCCGAAACTCCCCACTTCGTTTTTACCTGGTAGAGCTTATCGGCATTAGCCCCGAATTGCGGATATGCCGCCAAAACCGCCTGAGAATGGCCCGGCATTTCAATCTCAGGAATTACCTCAATGTATTTTTTCTTCGCATAAGCGACGATGTCTTTCACCTCCTCTTGGGTGTAAAATCCGCCATGTGGTTTGCCGTCATATTTTTGGTCCCCATAATGGCCTAACATACTTTCTTTGCGCACAGAAGAAATCGAGGTCAACAACGGATACTTTTTGATTTCAATGCGCCAGCCTTGATCTTCTGTTAAATGCCAATGAAAAGTATTCATTTTGTATACCGCCATTAGATCGATGAAGCGCTTAACTGATGCCACGGGAAAGTAATAACGGCCTACATCTAGCATCAATCCACGGTAGGAAAACCGGGGCTCATCTTTAATCTGTACGTTTGGAATCGAAATACTTCCCGTTAAAGGCGACCCAGCATATACTTGTGCAGGCATTAATTGCAATAAAGTTTGCAAAGCATAAAAAGCGCCCTTGCCTGTTTTAGCTTGAATAGCAATTTTATTCGAACTAATCTGAAGCGTATATGCTTCCTCACCTAAATTCGAATTCTGCGAAAATTGAATCACTGCCGATTTCGAGGCTTTTACGCTGATAGGGAAAGAACTAAGCCCTTGAAGATATTCTTGTAATAAATTCGCCACGGGAGCAAATTCGGCATGAGAAAAGCCAATCGTGGTAGATTTTTTGACCACAAATTGACCCGTTTGGGGTACCACTTCTTTGGGTAAAGGAATGAGGTTGTAGTTGTTTTGTGCGAATCCTGCGAACGAGACAAAAACGAGTAGAGCGAAAATTTTCATGCGAGATTGAATAGGTTTTGATGAATCAAATTAACCAAAAATAGTTTACTAATTAAAATTACCTGTTAGCGGATGGAACGAAACGATTCATACACCCTTCTTTGGAACCGTTTCGAAGGCTAAATGGGTTGACACTGTAGCGGGCTTATAGGTTTATTTATCGGCAGAATTTTTGGGTAATCCATTAATTTTAAGTTGATTTGATTTTTAAGTGCAACTTTAAACCTCAAACCTACCTTATGAAAACCTCAAACTCGATTAAAAGACGCGATTTTCTAACGAAAGCAAGTTTGGCCTTTGGCTCATTTTTTATCGTTCCTCGACATGTTTTAGGAGGAATTCGTCCAGATGGTTCTCCATACTTGGCACCAAGTGATCTCATTAATTTAGGTTTTATTGGAACAGGAAAGCAGGCGAGAGGATTATCCAATTCATTTTTGACTACTGGGGAGGTTCGAATTGCAGCTATATCAGAGGTGTATCAAGCAAAAGCCAACCTATTTTTAGATCGCGTAAAAGACATTTATTCGAAATCATCTTCGCTAGGAACGTATGCTGATATAGCCCAATACCAAGATTTTAGAGAACTGTTAGCACTTAAAAACATTGACGCAGTTGTCATTGCTAGTCCAGACCACTGGCATGCAGCCATGGCGGTTCGTGCTGCTGCAGCCGGTAAAGATATTTATTGCGAAAAACCACTTTCGTTGACCGTAAAAGAGGGACGCGCGATGGTGGATGCGACTCGAAAATACAAGCGCGTATTTCAAACAGGATCCATGCAACGCTCTTGGCCAGAGTTTAGACAAACAGCTGAATTAATACGTAATGGCTACATAGGGGAAGTGAAATCCATTAAAGTGAATGTGGGCCCCCCTCCAACAGGCTATAATTTAATGGCAGAAGAATTACCTACTGGATTGGATTTTGAGAAGTGGCTAGGACCTAATGACGCGGTTTCGTTTAACTCTGAATTAGCTCCCCCTATTTCAAAAGATGTGTTCCCTAATTGGAGAAAATACAAGGAATTTGGCGGCGGAGGCATGACCGATTGGGGTGCTCACATGTTTGATATTGTTCAATGGGCACTTGATATGGATGGAAGTGGCCCCGTACGAGTGGATGCTCCTAAAACGAATGGAAATGAGTTTTTGACCTACACTTACGCGAACGGAATTACGATGACACACCAGCCTTGGGAGTGGAATAATGCCATCGAGTTTGTGGGTACCGAAGGAACTTTGCGTGTTCAAAGAAAGAAGTTAGAAACATCCAATGCGGCCTTGAAGGATCGCATTATTGGGCCAAATGAAAAGCACGTTTACCAAAGCACGAATCACTATAAGGACTTTTTATCTGCGATGCGCAATCGCACCCTGCCTATTTGCGATGTAGAGATTGGTCACAGAACTGCCTCGGTTTGTAACATCGGAAACATTGCCTATGAGGTAAATAAATCGTTGACCTGGAATCCAACAACTGAAAAATTCACGGACGCTGATGCAAATGCATTGCTCGGCAGAAAATTGAATAAAACGTGGGGGATTAAGTTATAGCATAAAAGCATTTCTTGAAGTCTTATCATTCATATTATCAACTAATGAAGCTAGTATTCACACTTCTGTTCCTGTTTTTCGTTGGCCAAATCCAAGCCCAAGACTCCAATCGCATGCACCGCATTGCGAAAATCAAAGTCGATGCGAAGCAACTCGACGTCTATAAATCGCTTTTAAATGAGCAGATGAATACCGCGATAAAAGTGGAACCAGGCGTATTATCCTACACAGCAGTGGCGGATAAAAAAGACGCGACGAGCATCATTATTTTCGAAGTTTATGCGAGCCCAGAAGCCTATCAGTCTCACATTTTAACGCCCCATTTTAAGAAATACAAAGACGCGGTAAAGGACATGGTTTTGTCACTAGAACTGATCGATACGGACATCGTTTGCCTAGCTAAGAAAGAAAATTTCTGATGAAATCATTCAAAGAATCTTTGTCGCAACCAGCACCTGATCCGCAACTATCTATAGTCTTACAAAGTCTTTGGTATGATGCCAAAGGCGATTGGGATCAAGCTCATGCCCTCATCGATCAGCTCGGTGACCGTGATTCAGCTTGGGTTCATGCCTATTTGCACCGCAAGGAGGGGGACATTTGGAATGCAGATTATTGGTATGCCCGCGCTAAGAAAACGCGTCCGGCATATTCGTTGGAGGAAGAATGGGCGAACATAGTTTCTTATTTTTTAACTACCTAAGAAGGAATTCTTTGCTTGGATCATCTAAGTGAATAATAAGCAATTCTGCTTTAATTATTTACTAATCATCCTCCTATGTGGCGTTTCCTATCCATTCTTTTGTTGATTTCATTCAACGCTTTTACCCAAAACAACACCCAAACCATACGTGGTGTTATTACTGACAAACTTTCTCAAACACCCATTCCGGGGGCCAGCATTCAAATTGCATCTTTGCAAAAAGGAGTGGCAACGGATAGTTTGGGCCAATTTAGTTTGAAAAACATTCCCCCTAATCGCTATGAAATTAAGGTCACTAGCGTGGGGTATAAAAACGTCACACTTCCGAATGTGATTGTCATTTCTGGGAAAGAAGTAATCCTAGATATTCAATTAGAGGAGTTGTTTAATCAACTCAGCGAAGTCGTTGTTAAAGCCAGTAACAAGGGCGGAACGATAAATAAATTAGCGAGTGTTAGCGCACGAACGTTTTCGATGGAAGAAGTTAATCGTTATGCGGGAGGTCGTTCAGATCCAGCGCGTTTAGCCGCCAATTTTGCTGGTGTTTCTGCGCCGGACGACAGCCGAAATGATATCGTTATCCGGGGCAATTCTCCAGTGGGTGTTTTGTGGCGAATCGATGGAATGAATGTGACTAACCCTAACCATTTTGCCTCCGTGGGCACGACGGGCGGAGCCGTAAGTGCTCTTAATACGAATCTCTTAAAAAATTCGGATTTCTTTACCTCTGCTTTTCCCGCAGAATATGGGAATGCGACGGCCGGTGTTTTTGATTTAGGCTTCCGTTCTGGGAATAATAAAAAGCGAGAGACCACTTTACAAATGGGTGTTATAACCGGTTTGGAAGCGACGACAGAAGGGCCATTTTCAAAGAAAAGTGACGCATCTTATGTGGTGGGATATCGCTATTCATTAGCAGGAGTCGCACAAAAAATGGGCGTTGACATCGGTACCACCGCCTTGCCGTCGTACCAAGACTTGTCTTTTAAAGTGGCGAGCGGCAATAGTAAATATGGCAAATTTTCCTTGTTTGGGATTTTGGCAAACAGTACGATTGAAATCAGTGGAGGGAGTTCTAGTAGCTTATATGGGAACGGAAATCAGGTCGACTTTGCGAGTAAAATAGGAATCACAGGCTTGAATCACTTTAAGCAATTGACATCAAAGTCATACATTACCTCGACCTTGGGCGTAAGCTACTCTAGCAATGACCAAACGTCCTATGATTTTGACCGAAACGATAACCTCGACTTTATTAAAGAGGTAAATAATGTAGCTCGAACGAGCTATAATTTTAGTTCCACTTACCATTCAAAACTAAATGCACGGACCTTTATTAAGGTGGGAATTCGAAACGAAGTGATTGATCTGTATTTGAATTATAAAACTAAAAATAGGGCTAGAGACACCTATATGCAGCTTTGGGATTATAATAGTAGCACGAACCTTGCCCAAGCATTTGCTCACGTTAAATACGATGTTAGCGAAAGATTGACGATGAATGTGGGTTTGAATACCCAATTATTTTCGTTGAATAATTCTACTTCTTTGGAGCCACGTTTGGGCTTGATTTATGCAACTTCGGATAATAGTAGTTTGAATTTTGGCTACGGATTGAATGCCCAACTGCAGCCGATCAATGTTTATTTTTTAGCTAGCACAAATCCGAGCGGAAGCAAGAGTTACACAAATCAAGGTTTGGACTTTACGAAAAGTCACCACTTGGTTTTAGGTTATAATGTTCAACCTTGGAAGGACTGGAGAATTAAGACGGAGGCGTATTACCAGTCCATTTATAATGTTCCGGTTACTTCATATGCTAGCAGTTATTCGATGTTGAATACAGGGGCGACATTTAAAACAGATTTACAGGATAGTTTGGTTAATGAAGGAACGGGCAAGAATTATGGCCTTGAATTAACGGTGGAGAAGTTTTTCAGCGACGGGTATTATGGCCTATTTACGACCTCCTTGTATGATTCAAAATATGTCGCCAGTGATGGCATTGAACGAAATACAGCCTTTAATGGCAAGTATATTTTTAATGTATTAGGGGGAAAAGAATGGACGGTAGGTCGCGCTGGTCGAAATAAAATTTCGATTGATGTAAAGTATACGAATGCAGGAGGGCGGGCATACACCCCGATTGACCTTTTGAAGTCTAAAGTAACCGGTCGCGAACAACTATCTTCTGAGGAGTATTCGAGTTTCTATGAAAATTATTACCGGGTAGATTTCAAGGTAGGATACACCTTAAATAGCGCGAACAAAAACCGTTCGCATACGGTATCATTGGATTTGCAAAATGTGACGAATCACAAGAATATTTTTTCGCAGAATTATGACAATAAAAGCCAAAGCATCAACACGAAATACCAATTAGGCTTCTTCCCTAATGTGGTGTATAAATGGCAGTTTTAACGACTCGACCTAGGTCCCATAAAACCAAAGTTCGAACTCGTTAAAATCTTTTCCACTAAGCGATCAAAGGCCTTAATTTGAGGGCCTTTGCATAGTCCTCGGATATCGCGAAAGTGAGCATAATTCAATGAATCTAATTTTCCGTAAGTCGCTGTTAATTGTTGCAGGGCTTGCGGATTTTTATTTTCAAATTGGTAATAGGCTTTTTTAGCATCAGCGATCTCATTTCTAATTTCGGCCGATTGATCTTGGTGATTTTTGACGAAACCAGCATAAATGGTCCGCTGCTGTTCATTGAATTGTAGTTCGTCAGCGATGACATTTTTTAATTGTGGGCCGCCAGGAAAGGGACGATGTTGGAATTCGTTGAAAACAAAAAATCCGAGCGCAAGCACATTAATGAATAGGCCAATACCAAATACCCAAGTCCACACTTTTTTGCGTTGATTTACCATGGTTTTAATAGGTTAAATTGTTTGCGGCGTAGGATTTAGCTACGGATTCCAGTTGAATTTGGGCGATTTCTTGTTGCGTTTGTTTCCCAGCATAAAATAGGGCACCGGAGAAAAATATAGCTACGAAGCTTGCCACCGCCATCCAACGCATCGACTCGTTTTGCTCTTTTTCTTGCATGGTATCAAACAAATGATCTAACACCTCTGTTTGATTTTTCCACTGTAGGCCTTGAACGACCTGCAATTGTTCGTCTAATGGGTCTTCTTTCATTTCAATTCTTTTTTAATGTTTTCTTTCGCCCGACTGACGAGCGATTCTATAGCTTTGATACTTAAGTTCATCAATTCACTGGCCTCGGCATACGACATTTCATCTAATTTTATCAGCGTAAAGGCGACGCGTTGGTTTGGATTTAATCGGTCAATGGCGCGGTAAAGTGATAGCGCTTTTTCTTTATTTTCTAATTGAATATCCGGGTGGAGTTCCGTGGACTCATAGCTTTTAGATTCGTTTGGCATCCACCAGGGCAATAATTCCCGCAACTGCGCTCGTCGTTTTTCTTTTCGTAGCTTTTCCAAAGCCTTGTTTATCGCAATCCGAATAATCCACGTACTCAACGAAGATTGACCCTTAAAGGATTTGATCGACTCATACACTTGAATAAAGGTCTCTTGACACACATCTTCTGCCTCTTCTCGGTTCCGTAGAATCTGCATGGCGTGATGGAAAACCCGGCCTTGGTATTCTTTTACCAAAGCCCGGAAAGCCACCTCGTCACCCGAAATCAAATTCCTAATTTCCCGATCCATCATTCAATCATACCTTAGATGTTTCTGCTTTCCAAATTCTTCGGTTGAAATAAAAATATTTTTTAGCCGAAGGAATTCTAGATACGATGCATCTAAGAACAAAAAAGGAAAACCTCATGTTAAGCAAATCCATTCAAATACTCATCAGCTGTTTATTATTTACAGCATGTTCCCAATCAGAAGATATTAGTCCATCGAACGATACAGACGTCATTATAGAGGTTGATCCTACGCTTTTTATCCCAGCAGGTTTAGTGGGAACCATCACTAAAGTAGAAAAAACACTTTCAAATGGTACGACCACGATGTGTTATAAAATCACTACTTCTAAAACACCTACGGATCATGTCATGGGCCCTTGGTGTCCCACTAATGCGACGGATGATGCTAGTAAGGGGGGGCTTTGGTTTGAAAAAGGGAATATCTATGATGTGGATGGAGCGTTTGTGAAAAATTTGGCCACTTTTTATAACGATTCGAAATGGAATCTAATTAGGACCGATGGAACCATTAAGGTAACCAATACCAAAGAAGCTTGCCAGGCCGCGGCGCGCCCAGACGTAGATCCACAATACAATAATTATTGCGTGGAATGCCAACCGACCTATTTCTCTAACATTAAATTAACTTATTATATTCCTGTTAAACCGATAAAAACGAACGGGACAACAACCTTAGGTGGCGGCGCTCCGGGCGGTATGGTAGGGGTTGCATTTAACGGAATCAATTTTGATCCACCCGCACCTACGCAGGCTATTTTAGGCGCCTACACACTAGCTCCAATGGATGATGCAGGCGGTCACGTCAATGGGGCAACGGGTTATCATTACCATGCTGCTACCGGTAAAAGTAAGAAAGTTGAACAATCGGATGGTCATGCTGCGATGATTGGGTATGCGATGGACGGTTTTGGGATGTATGAATTGTTAGATAAAACGAATAAAGAACCGACAGATTTAGATGCTTGCCGCGGACATTATGACACGACCAGGGGTTATCATTATCATGTGGCCAAAGCAGGAAGCAACAGTTTCATCGGTTGTTTTCACGGCGCGCAAGGTAGCGTTGAAGTAACCACTAATTAATGCGTAGCCTACTTATTTTGCTGTTTTTTTTGCCGCTGGGTGTTTTTGGACATAGTCCACAAATCTCCACATTTGCACTTGTTAGAGACACGAAAGGGCAGTGGACCGCGCACCTGAGTGCGTCGTTAGAGGCATTTGAAAGTGTGCTGGGGAACAAAAAATTTGGCTCCGCTGAGGCCTTTCAAAAAGAGTTAATTCAGCAGGTCAAAAGCGCCATTAAAATCAAGTCGGGGGTTCTACAATCGGTAACGCTGAACGATGGCCAATGTCATTTAGGCCACCAAACGGATTTGAAATTTACGTTGATTGGTTTGCCCACGGATGCAGCTACTATTTCTGTGGAAAATGAGTTCTTTAAAGAACTGAACAGCCATTTTATGGTATTTAAAGTCGTTGATGGAGCCACAGAATCGAATCAATTCGTATTGCAATCTTCGAATCATTTTTCAGCTCAGGTACACATTCAGCCTACGGGTATCACAGTGGATTCTGAGCAGGCGTTTAACTATTATTATCTCCTTTTTATTGCTCCTATTTTATTACTTCTCTTACTTAAATATCCCATGAAGAAATCCATCAGCGTAGTTACGTTAGCCGTGTTATCTTTCGCCTGTTCTACAGATGATTCTATTGTTACTCCAGCTGCTTCATCAGCGAAAGTTCCAGCCGTATATAAGAAAATCTATGGCGCATCTAGTGTGACGAGTGATGGGACGACTATTTCCATCAAAGTAAACGGGTTGCCGGATCATAAAAGTCCTTATTATGCAACGACCAATAGTCTATATCAGTCATATTCCGGGCTTACTTTTGGGGGATATAATTTTGAAAAAAATCCAAATTCCATCATCGAACAATCGGCTACTTTCAAAATTCCTGCTAACCCTGTAATGGCAACAAATCATGCAGCAACACCTTTAGGTCCCATCGGTATTGCTTTAAATGGTGTACCATTTTTCAATCAGTATGCCGGCCCGAACAACCAAGAATTAAAGGGAGAAATGGCGGGATTTGATCAGTTTTATGGTCATCCACAAAACTCAGGGGTATACCACTACCACGTGGAACCTTTGCATCTAACCACCGTTAAGTCTACTAAATCCGGCCTAATGGGATTCCTTTTGGACGGATTCCCGGTATATGGACCGCAAGAAGAAACGGGTTCTGCGGTGACGAATGCAAATTTAGATGTCTACCATGGACATAGCCATGCCACGGTAGATTATCCAAACGGAATTTATCATTACCATTTCACGACTGAGGCGCCGTATTTGAACGGTAATGGGTTTTATGGAACACCAGGTACACTAACACAATAATGAGATACGCTGCACTTCTTCTTTTTTTATGGAGCTGTTCTAAATCAGAGCCTAAAATAGTAGTCGAAAAAAAGCATTTCCCATCTGGTCAGATTAGGGAAATTCGATACATTCAAAATGGAGTACGGCAGGGTTTGCAAACGGCGTTTTGGGAGAATGGCAAAAAGCGTTTTGAATACACCGCGTTCAATGATGCTTATGAAGGAGAGCTCAAAGAGTGGGCTGAAAATGGACAACTTTTTCACTTAGCTCATTACAAAAATGGACAAGAAGACGGGGTCCAAAAGATGTGGCATGCAAACGGCAAAATTCGTTCGAATTTTGTGATCATAAATGGTCGACGCTATGGTTTATTAGGCACTAAAAACTGCAAGAATCGCGATGCGAAATTATTGGCTTATTAGTATTTTCTTAGTGGCTTGTTCGGAAACCTCTGTTTCGAAAATTCCTTTTTATAACACCCCTGATTTCAATCCCTATTTTATCAGTGAGGCGGAGGCTAGTTCGAAAATTACGCACCGCATTAAACCTTTCGCCTTTTATAATCAGGACAGTACATTATTCCGCAGCGAATCACTTCAAGGAAAAGTGTACGTCGCGAACTTCATTTTTACGCGCTGCAGCAATATTTGTCCTGATATGACCGCTCAAATGAAGCGCATCGAAAAAGCTTTTCAGTCAAATTCAACTGTAGCCCTTGTTTCTTTTACCGTAACGCCTTGGTTCGACGATGTGAAGACACTGCATAAATTTGGCGAAAAATTCCAAATCTCCTCATCGAATTGGTCATTGTTAACGGGCCCCAAAGCATCCATCTACACCCTCGCCCGCCAATCCTTTTTTGCAGAAGAGTCTATCGGTTATAATAAGGACTCGAAGGAATTTTTACATACGGAGCACATCATTTTAGTGGATCAAAAAGGCCGCATTCGCGGGATTTATAATGGTACGATTCCCTTAGATGCAGATCAATGCATAGAGGACATGAAATTGCTTTTGCAGGAGTAAGGGCTTATTTTATCGAAAAAATACATTAACTTGAATTTTCAACAAAAATTTAATTCATTACCTATGAAAATCAAATCAATAGTAGCGGTATGCGCCATGTTAGCGATGACCCTATTCTCCTTCAAAGCAACGGATAAAGAATTTCAATCAGACAAACGTTTCGGAGGATTAGCTTTATATACCGTTCGCGATGCGATGAAAGATGCGCGGGCGACGTTAGAAAAAGTAGCACAAGCCGGTTATGTAAACGTAGAATCTGCAGGTTATAACAACGGCAAATTCTATAATTTATCTCCAGCGGATTTCAAATCCCTTTTAGATGAGATGAAATTAACACCTATCTCAGCTCATCAAGGATCGGCTAATTTCGAAAATATCGATCAGCAAATCGCCGATTTAAAAGCAGCAGGATTCAAATACTTTGTTATTCCAGTTCCCCCTATGGGATTGTTTACGTTTGATAATGTGAACAAGCGAATGGCGATGAAAGGTGGCGCTAAGAATTTGGCAGAAATCTTAGACAAATTAGGCGAGAAATGTGCAGCGGCTGGCTTACAATTATTATACCACAACCACGACTTCGAATTTGTAAAGGATGCAGAGGGGATCGTTCCTATCGAATATCTATTAGAGCACTGCAATCCTAAGTATGTTAATTTCCAAATGGATTTATACTGGGTAACTAAAGCTGGCGCGGATCCAGTCGATTATTTCAAGCGCTACCCAGGTCGTTTCAAAATTTGGCACGTAAAGGATATGGATGATCAAGGTCGTTTCGCACCAGTAGGTAACGGAAAGATTGATTTCAAACGTATTCTTGACAACAAGAAATTGTCTGGCATGCAATACTATTTCGTAGAGCAAGATGCTTGTTTCAATGAAACAGCTTTAGAAGCGATCGTGATTAGCCATAAGGGTTTAGAAAAGATAGGATTTAAATAATCTTAGTGTACTTTTGCGACCGTTATGGAAAATGATACAGTAGTACAGTTTCGGTCTTTATGCCCTGTTGCAACCGGTTTGGATGTTTTTGGGGATAAATGGACCTTGTTGATTCTGCGAGACATGTTGTTTCTGCACAAGTCTACGTTTAATGAATTCAAGGCTGCACCAGAATTAATGCCGAGCAAGATGCTTTCGAATCGGCTTAAAAAACTGGAATCACTTGGATACCTAAGTAGGAATAAAGGAGAAGCAAACAAGAAAAATGTGCATTACATTTTAGAGGAAAAAGGGATGGAAACATTTCCTATTATGGTAGAAATCGCGTTGTTTACCACCGATTTTTATTATGACCATTTAGGAGATACGTATACCGAAGTGGTAAAAACGCGTATGAAAAACGATAAGGATAACTATATCAATGAGATGATTGAAAGTTACAAGTCGTTTAAGAAAACCCTTGTTATCTAAGGAGTCTTATCTTTTAATTTTAGAGCCCCCGGAAATTTCCGGGGGTTTTTTTGTTGGTTTAAATAGCAAAAATAATTGCGAATTTGTTTTTAGTTTCAAAATGATACTTATATTTGAGAAATTTAACTATTCTAAATTAAACTATGAAAAAATTACTACTACCCTTGATGTTCATAGCAACGATGTTTGCCTGTACATCACCAGAAAAAAAGGCTGAGGCCTCGACATCTGATCCAGACACTGGAACATTTTCCTCACAAAATGAAAAGTCTCAAAAAGTAAGAGAGGCCTTGGAAGCCTACATGAAAAATGATTCGACAAAGATTTATGAAATCTATGTTGATACGGTTAAGATTTATGATCAAATGGCCGCTAATCAAGAAGGTGGAAAAACAAAGCCAAATCCTGGTGGACGCGCAGGTTTTGCTGCGAATGAGCGAATGAATCATGATTATTTTTCGGATATCAAGGTGACGACGGATAACATTAAGACGTTCGTTTTTGCTGACGGAAGAGTTCATACCGGAGTTTGGTGTATGTGGACTGGTAAAGGGAAGTATACTAATAAAGAAATTTCGGCTCCATTACATCTTGCCTTTATTTGGGAAGGCGATAAAATCGTTACTGAATATCGCTATTTTGATCCGGCTGCTTTATATGCTGAGGTTGCGGCTTCACAAAAGAAATAATTCACCTATTTAAACCATAATCAACATGAAAAAAGTATTCTTATCCCTACTTGTACTGGCAACGATGTTTGCTTGTAATGCACCAGAAAAAAAGGCTGATGCGGCGAGTTCTGAAGATATGGAAGGCGGAAGCTACGTTTCTTTAGACGATAAAACAGCTAAAGTAAAGCAATTGATTGAGGCATATATGAAAAATGACACATCGGCGGCACATGATTTGTATGCAGACACTCTTGTATCATATGATGGCTTTGTGAATAATGTGGATAGCCTTGATAAATTAATAGATAGCCCAGGTGGTCGTGCTGAATTTATTAATGCTGATATGTATACGCATACCTTGTTTAGCGATATTACCATGTCGTTGAAACCAGGCGATCTTAAAACGTTTACTGGGAATAATGGTCAAGTGGCTACAGGCTACTGGGGATTATGGAAAGGCAAAGGGAAGTATACGAATGCGGAAACCAAGGTGCCGCTTCACATGATCTTATGGTGGAAAGATGATAAAGTCGTTCAAATCTACCGCATGTTCGATCCATCTACTTTGAAAGCTGAAGTGGCAGCTTCACAAAAGAAATAAAGTCATTGGTTTAAGGTTTGAGACAAAAAGGGGGGCATTTATTGCCCCCCTTTTTTATAATACCTTGTTTGTATCTGTCGTAAATATGCGCGTACTCACCGTGTAAGTTCCGCCGTTCGGATCTTTGTATTTCAGGTCCATATAAAAGGCTTGGTATCCTTTCTTTACAAAGGGGATGGTATACTTAGCGGTTGATCCTTCTAATTTAACTCGGCGTGTTAGCCATAAATTATTGCGAAAATCTCGATCTGCTGAGGTGGTCGCCCAAATCGCCGCCTCAACTAACTCCTCTGGTTTTGCTTGCACGGTTAACTCAAATCCGTCTTTTCCTTTCTCCACATTCCAAGTACTTATGGGATATTCTTTGTTTTGTAAAGTCAGGCCAAAGAAGGCGCTCAATCCTTCCAGCGCCTGTTTTCCTCCCGCTAAATCGTGGCCTGCGTTTGGCACATAATGGATTAAATTTTTACCAGGGATTTGGCCAAAATAATGTTTAATAGCATCCGCCGTCCAATACGGATCGTTTGTTGCCACAAAAATCATCTTAGGAACCGTCAGCTTTGTCCGATAAGAATAAGGGTCAATCATGGCGGTGATTGCCTTGCCGTCTGGCGATTCTGTGCTTTGTGGGATACCGATTTTAACGTAATCCTCTATCTGATCGCTGTATTCTCCATAGGTTTCAAACTGGTAGCTCAAGGTTTTAGGCATGTTCAACATATCAATCACCATAGGCCCGATCGCCTTCACGCGCTTGTCATCAATCGCACTCGAAAGCCAAGTTGTCCAACCGCGTTTAGAAGCTCCTGAAATCACAAAATTGTTGATTTTGTGCTTCGTTTGTTGTGCCACAATTTCTTGAACTGCATCCATTCCTTTCACCGCTGATTTCACCATGGGAAATAATAATGGCCACGAATAATCCTTGTCTTTTCGGAATTCATTTAGGGTATAGGTGATTAATTCATCCTCCGTTTTTCCATCAAAAAAGGGCTGGTTAGGCACTTGCTTAATGAGCGCAACTACGGCTTTGTTTTTGATAGCGATAGTTCCTAAAGCTGGCCATAACTTGTCGTCTTTACTCCAGTTTGGTAGTTCGTCTTTGTTGCTTCCCCCCGTTATAAAAAAAAGCGCGCCATCATATTGCACGGTTCCAGGGATGATAATGGTGAGCTGGTGCGTCCATTTGATGCCGCGCCATTTTTGGGAGGTTAGTAATACCTGATACGCTTTAGTACTACCTAGACTAGCGGAATCTTTTAATTCCCAAGAGTAGTTTGCGTCGCCATTGGTTAGATAGCTTTTTAGTGCGTTTTCTGGTGTGATTTTAGTTTGTGAAAATCCCAGAATAGGAATCAAAAGGAAGGTGATTCCGGCGAATAGATTTTTCATAGTTAGATTATATAGTTTTGGTAAATATAAAAAAGAAATTGGATTAGCTATATTATGTACATATATTTGTACACAAAATTGTACATTATGTTAACGACCACCTTATCCGATTTTAGAAAAGACATTAAAAGCTACTTCGATCGTGTGACCGAAAGCTTTGATACGCTTATTATTAATCGTGGGAAAGATACGGGGGTAGTGATTATGTCTTTAGAGGAATATAATTCGCTAAGAAGTACACAGCATGAATTGTCCTCTCGCAAGAATCAACAACGATTAGACGAATCTATCGAATCATTAAAAGCAGGCAAGAAAGTATATAAGGACCTCGCTGAATAATGAAAATTGTATTCACGGAGCTTTCTTGGGAGGACTATCTTTATTGGCAGAAAATTGATAAGCACAAAATCAAGCGGATCAATGAGCTGGTTAAGGACATTTCTCGAAATCCATTTGATGGAATTGGGAAACCGGAAGCACTAAAATTTAATTATGCTGGATTTTGGTCGAGAAGAATTGACGAAGAACATCGATTGATTTATCGAATTGTAGATGATGAAATCCAAATCGTGAAATGTCGTTTTCATTACGACTAATTCACAAACTTCACATTCAATCCCACATACCAAGTCCGGCCATCTGCTGGTAAAATTCCTGGTCCCGGATAGCCACCAGATCTTCTGGTAAAGTAACGCGCATCTGTCAGGTTATTCACCCCAAACTTCAGCTGGGCATATTTTTTAAACTTGTATGATCCCGAGATATCTTGTACCTGGTAAGCCGGAATTAATCCAGTTGTCGCTGCGGCATTAGGGGTAACCGTGTTGCTCGCGTCAGCAAAGGCTTGACCAATATCGCTGATTTGCCAGCTAAGAGATAGGCCTTTTTTCGAATAGGTAATTCCGTAACGATTGATTTTCTCTGGGGCATTTTCTACTGTTTTGCCAGCTAAATTCCCTTCCACAATTTTGCCGTTTACGACAGAGGTCGTTTTGAAGTCAAGATAGCGCGCTTGGATAGCCGCGATGGAGGCAAACATGGATATATTTCCTATGCTAGTTCCTTTTAGCCAAGCCGATGTAGGGCTAAATTCAATGTAGGCCTCTGTACCTTTGGAAACCGAATGTCCTAGATTCGTGCGGTATTGGTAGATTTTTCCTTCGCTATTTGTGCGTGAAATGGTCCCAACTCGGTTATCGTAATCGAGGTGAAAATAGTCGATATCAAAGGTCAAGTAATTCCCCAGTTCTCCTCGATAACCTAGGTCGAAATTGAAACCTTTGGCATCCGATAAATTAGGGTCAATCACGTCTGTGGTCGCTGGTGGTAATAGATCTGAAGCTAAAACGGGGCGATACGCTTGTGCGATATTACTATACATTTTTGTGTTTGTACTTACTTTGTATTCTGCTCCAGCGCCTAGTAAAACGAATGATCGTCCTCGGCTACTCGGTGTAGCAGCTGTATTAAGTCCAGATTGTCCCATCATGTGGGTTTCGATTTGTTCCAAACGGGCACCTAAGGTCACTAGCAAACGATCTGATGGCCTTAGAATCGTCTCTGCAAAAGCAGCGTAATTGGTATTATGGAAGACCAAATCCCGAGTATACAATCCTTGAATGTCAAAATCCATACCGCTTCCATTGCTACCCACACCTAATTGCTTGCGCTTGATTTCGCCGCTGAAATAGCGAAAACCTGTGGCCACCGTATTCTTCCAAGACCCTAGCCGATAGTTTACTAGATAGCGCAATTCCATACCGTTTGTTTGGTAATAATCTCGGTCTACTTGTCTATTTCCCATAAGGTCAACCTCAGTGATGGCCTTCGTAAAACCCACAGAATTTCGTTCAGCCGTGGTCCCAAAATACTTCAAACTCAGTTTCGATTCTGTATTAATGACATAGTCCGCCGTTAATGCATAGATGAACCAAGGGTTGCTAAACCAGTTTCTGGCGCGCTTACTTTGCTGAGCGTTTTGGGCAAATTCAGAATCGGTTAAACCGCCTGCTTGTTGACTCTGTGTGTACATATAAGTCAGCTGAGCTCCTAATTTAAGTTTGTTTGAAACCGCGTAGGATACCTCTGCATGCGAGTGGTCTGTGTTAAAATAGGAGTTCTGGCGCCATCCATTTCCTACTCTTTTTTGGTAGTAGGTGGTATAACTTAAACGTCCTGCGGTTCCGCCCACGTAATTAAAGGAGCTGAATAGGCCATTGTTTCCGGTGGTGTTTTGGCTTTCTACTACTAGTTTCGTAGACAGATCAGGTTTGCGAAGGACAAAGTTCATGAGTCCACCAAATTGCGGCCCATACTGTAGAGAGCTCGCCCCGCGAATAATTTCAATGCGGTCCACCACTTCCATCGGTGGGGTGTAATAGGCCTCTGGATAACCCATCGGGTCAGGAGTGATGTCGTAACCGTCCATGCGCACATTAAATTCCCAGGAGCGATTAGGGGAAAGCCCTCGAGACGCGACCCCTAACTGTATGCCTGAACCATCACTTTCCCAAACGGATATACCGGGGGTTTTAGAGAAGATTTGGCGGGAATTATTCATCGCTAAATTCGCTTGAAGGTTATCGAGCAAGATGACCTCGTTTTTTTTGCCAGCCGTGATGGTGTATTCATTGACTTCCGGTAAAAATGTGTTCCCTTTTACACCCGATTGTGCAAAAACCGAAACACCTTGAAGTTCTGTCACATCACTTAAAGTAAAGTTTGTTTCGCGCTGTTCGCCTTCTATTAGTGTGACTTCTACTAGGCTAGGTTTGTAACCTACATAACTCACTTTGACAGTATACTGACCGGGCTTTAATCCTTTCAACACATAGTTGCCTTTGGCATTACTTTCTACTCCGCGAACTGTACCTAAGAGTGCAATAGTGGCTCCCGGAAGGGGCTCTTTTGTCTCAGATGTAATCTGCCCTGAAATAGCCCCTAATTGTGCAATCGAAGAGAAATGGATTAGGAATAAGAGAGCTAGGAGGCTTTTTTTCATTTAGATTTTATTTAGACTAATTTTAAATAGAGTGCAAATGTAGAAAGCGATCGCGATTCGCACAACACTATTTAGAATTATTTTAAATAATATTTTTGTCGAAATCTCATTAAGCTTTTTTCGAAACAAATGGAGCGCTTTCTAGTTTAATGCTTGCTAAACAGCTAATTAAGATGAAAATTAATCGCGAAGAGTTCTTAAATAAGTTATCTGGGGGCCTTGCTGCCACTTGTGTTGCCTGTTTGGCTGCGGCCTGTTCTAAAGAGGAGCCAGTCACGCCAGGGAACAGTGCAATTCCGGTTGGTAATACGTCAGGAGTGACCATAAATTTAGCTACAGAGTTAAGGAATGTGAATGATTTTATTGCCAAAAGTGGGGTCATCGTCATTCGTACTGCAACTGGAAATACAGGCAATAGCTTTGCGGCCTTCTCCTCTTCATGTCCTCATGCAGGGGCAACGGTGGAATATAACAGCTCTACAACTTCTTTTTTCTGTTCTGCTCACGGATCAGCATTTAGTGCCAATGGGTCATTAGTGCAAGGGCCGGCGACCAGGGGTTTAACGAAATTAATAGTTGAGATTACGGGGTCAACATTAACCGTTAAGTCGTAGCATAATGCGTTAAAAAATTCTAAATTGTGGTTCACAAAATTTAACCACATGAAAAAATCTTTAACTAGATCGCTTTTTGCTTTAGCAATTTTAGCATCTATGAGTTCTTGCGCAACCGTTTTTGGCGGAAGAGTGACAGAGTACCAACGAACTCGACCTGCGGCGGGTCAACCACAGAGAGAAATTAGAGCAGGTGCTTTGATTGCTGATGTGATCTTGTTTTGGCCAGGCGCTATTGTTGATTTCGCAACCGGAGCGATTTACCGACCGAAGTAATCTTTATCCAATAAAAAGCACCTTTTCGAAGGTGCTTTTTTCTTTAATTCTTAAGCTGTTTAATAAAACAATAATTCGTCTACCCGTAGCCAAGCGCCCTTGCCCTTGTTATCCACAAAGGCCGGCATTCTTTTTAATCGTTCTGCTTTGATGCGGTAATATTTGGCATTTGTGCCAGTAATCGGGATGTTAATCCCACGTGGCGAATAGCCATTTTTCTCTTTAGGTTGGATGGGCTTTACGGTAGTGAGTAATCGCAATTTATCAGGCGCATCACCACCCCAAACCTCCACCTTCACCGGAGGGAAAACGTCTGAATCCGTTCGCTCTAAATACGAAAGGGTTACGCCATGGATTTGTGCCGGCTGCGTAAAGGATGCTACCGCATCGAAGTCTGTTTCTTTAAAGCCTAGCCAAGAATAATTCGATACCCCTTTCACTTCTCGAGCACCTAATACAAAATCGTATAAGCTCGCACCGCCTGCCGCAGGATACATGGGATCTGGTGTGGTTAACAGATCAACACGAGAAGGGATAAATTGAGATTTATAGACACGCATATCGATAGGCTTGCTAACGAGCCAGCCAGGCTTTGTGGCCAATATGCGAACCTTCGCATAATTCGCAATGGCAATCGATGCCTTGGTTGCTGGACTACGCAAGCTATCGGGTAACGAATCATTTAAGGTGTAGCGGAATAGCACGTCACGCAAGGTATGTTTAAAGGTAAGTTTTTCGTTCGGTTTTAAAATCAGATTTTCATTCACTAAAATGGGTGGATTGATCTGCAAGGTTTCCTCTTTCGGAATGTAGCCTTCATCGAAGGTAACCTTCGGAAATTGCTTGCGTAATGCAGCTAAATCAGGTGCAGAAAGGTTCGTGCTCCAGACATGAATTTCCTTTAAGGCTGGGAGCTTTGCGAGTAATTTCGAGACACCTGATTTGCCTACTTTCGTCCCAGAAATCGACAACTGTTCTAACTGATTTAAGCCAGTTAATTGTGCTATGCCCTCGTCGTCAATGGACGTGAAATTTAGGTTCAATTTTTCAAGATTCGGGAACTTCGAAACCTGATTTAAGGACTCGTTTGTGATGGGCATTTTCGAGAGTTGCAAGCCCACTAATTGCTCGCTGACTTGAGATAAATCGGATAGCGTTTTAGGATCAAATTTAGCCGCTACATAAAAATCTGCCTGCAAAGCGGGGGATTCATTTGCGATCGGATACACCGTGCAATACGGGGTGTTCACAGATTCGATGGCTGATTGAGAAGCAGCTGAAAAATCGTAGGATTTTGTGGTTGCGCTTACTGCAGAAGGCTGTATTAGTTTCTGAAAATCAGCACTGAACTGACCTACTTTCTTTTCGAAAGACGCCCCTTCTTTTACCCAAAGAGTTAAAATGGTTATTTCGTCGGGAGTCAACTGTGCTTTTCCCAGCGGAGGCATGTGCTCTTTCGCATTCATGGGCAATTTGATTCGTTGAATGAGGTGACTATTCAACGCATCCCCCGCCTTCCAAATCGCCCCATGTTTTCCGCCCTTCATCAGGTTCGCTATGCTATTCATTTTGAGCGCGCCTTTTGTCTTTTGGTCATTGTGACACGACTCACATTTGGCTTTTAAAATGGGTTGGACAATGTCTTCAAATACCACACTTTCCGAGTTGATTTCCATCGCCTTCTCCCCAAAACGTAAATAGTCTTCCCCATGCGTAATGCTCGCCCCCGTGTGGCCAGCCACCACTAAGGCGATGAATCCAAGACCTGCTCCTACGAGGAGGTTTCTGCGGAGTAGCACCCAAACAAAATACACAAATGACACCGCGACGCCCGACCACTGGTGCCAGTCTAAAGCGCTCGTTTCATAGCCGCCTTCTTTGGCCAAAAACAAACCAAAAATGGCCGTAAATGTTGAAAAGATCGCGGTGATTAATAACAGGAATTCAACTAAAACATCGAAGGAAGTCAACTGATTTTTGATGGCAAAAAGACCGAGTAATAAAACTCCGAAGCCGATAGGCAGATGTAAAATCAAAGGATGCAAATGGCCGATTCCGGTCAGCGGTAAAGCAAAGCTCGACTGGAAAATCAAGAGGAAAACGAGGAAGCCTTGAAGACCCCACAAAATCAAATTTCCTATCTTTTCTACTTTCCCCATTACGCGATTAATCCTGGTAAAACGTTCCCCGCAATATCGGTTAATCGGTAACGACGACCCAAATGTTTGTAAGTTAATTGTTCGTGATTGATTCCCATCAAATGCTGTACCGTCGCATGGAAATCATGGATGTGCACCGGGTCTTTCACGACATTATAGCCCAGCTCATCGGTCTCTCCATAAACCGTCCCAGCCTTTACGCCGCCGCCGGCCATGAAAATACTGTAAGCACGCGGGTGGTGATCGCGACCGTAATTGTCTACGGTATATTTACCCTGGCAATAATTCGTCCGACCAAATTCCCCTCCCCAAATCACCAGCGTTTCGTCTAATAATCCGCGCTGTTTCAAGTCTGTAATTAGCGCTGCTGACGATCGGTCTACATCCTGCGCTTGCATCGCCATTTCTTGTGGCAGATTGCCATGGGAGTCCCAGCCTTGGTGGTAAATTTGCACGAAGCGAACGCCCGATTCGGATAGTTTACGCGCTAGCAAAACATTCGCCGCATAGGTCCCTGGAACTAAACATTCTGGCCCGTACATTTTGATAATGTGATCGGGCTCTTTCGATAAATCCGTTAATTCTGGGACCGCCGTTTGCATGCGGTAGGCCATTTCGTATTGTTGTACTTTGGCCTCTACTTCCGGATCCTTATTCTCCGCAAAACCTTCGTGGTTTAATTCAGCGAGCTGGTCCAGCATTCTGCGTCGTCCGGCCTTGTCGATTCCATCCGAATCATTCAAGTATAAAATGGGATCCTCTGAACTACTAAATACGACACCTTGATGGGTTGAATCTAAAAATCCATTCGTCCAAAGCTTCGAATAAACACCCTGTCCATTTCCACGTCCGCGCGAAAGCAACACGCAGAAAGCCGGAAGGTTTTTGTTCTCACTTCCTAAACCATAGGACATCCAGGCACCCATACTTGGGCGGTTACCCACCTGGGCTCCCGTTTGTAAAAAGGTCAAAGCCGGATCGTGGTTAATCGCATCGGTACTCATGGTGCGAATCACACAAATATCATCCGCGATGGAGCCGATGTGTGGGAATATTTCACTGATGTACGTACCCGATTTTCCGTGTTGTTTGAAATTATAATACGAACCGACAAGCGGGAATTTATCTTGCGATGCCGTCATTCCGGTGAGCCTTTGGGTCCCGCGAATCGAATCTGGGAGATCTTGCCCTGCCATTTTGTTTAGCATAGGCTTGTAATCGAAACTCTCATATTGCGAGGGGGCACCGTTTTGGCAGAGGTAAATGACGCGTTTTGCCTTAGGGGCAAAGTGCGCGACACCTAAGGGTAAAGATTGAGCGGAGGCATCGCCTTTGAAAAGCTCAGGCACTAAAAGTGAACCCAAGGCTAATCCGCCTATGCCCGCAGCCGCCTGACCAAAGAAGTGTCGGCGCGTAATATTCAGTCGATTTTTGAAGAATTCATTTTCCATATTATACCCGCATGATGGCCTCCTCTAGATTATAAATTAATTGAATCGTCAGCATCATGGCCGCCGTGGATCCGGTAACCGCTGCCTTGTCCTGTTTGTATTCCCCTATCTTCATAAGTTTCTGAACCTTCTTCGGGTTTTGAACACAAGAGGCTTGCTCTGCTTCATAGTACTTTTTCAACATCGCGAGTTCCTTTTCTTTCGGAGCTCGACAAACGATGCGCCTAAACGCCCGCGTTAATTTCTCTTCAAGGCTCCCCTTTTCACGTGAAAATTGGCTGGCCAAGACGCGCGAACTTTCCAATACGTGTGGATCATTCATCATCACCAAAGCCTGCAATGGCGTATTCGTTCGACCTCTTTGCACCTCACATTGATCGCGATTACTCGCGTCGAAAATCAACATCGTAGGTGGTGGAACGGTACGTTTAATGAACACATACATGCCGCGGCGGTATAAATCTTGGTTGTGATCTTGGATGTAATTCATTAATGATCCACGGCCGGATGTGGCCACTTCCCAGAGTCCTTTAGGCTGGTAGGTTTTAACGCTCGGACCACCGATTTCTTTATTTAGGATGCCAGCGGAGGCTAATACTTGATCCCGAATCTGTTCAGCCGGAATACGTATCCTAGACATACGCGATAAATAGATATTTTCCGGGTCTACTTTAAGGGAAGTAGAGCTGACGGTGGAGGCTTGTTGGTAGGTGGCTGACAAAACGATTTGTTTGACTAATCGTTTGATATTCCAGCCGTGACTTTGGAAATCAACGGCTAACCAGTCTAGTAATTCCGGATGGGTAGGAAGTTCGCCTTGCATTCCGAAATCGCCCACCGTTTTCACGATGCCTCGCCCAAAAAACTGGGCCCACATCCGGTTCACAAACACCCGAGATGTCAGCGGGTTTGCAGGATCTACTACCCAACGGGCTAATCCAAGTCGATTTTGACTGTACTTGGCAGGGGTGAAGGGTAAAATACTTTTTGGCAAACCAAAACCTACCTCAGGCCCAGGCATATCGTAATTGCCGCGAGACAATACATAGGTAGGCCGATGTTTACTGGAATCAGCCATGACCATGACGTCGACTGTTGCGGTATCTTTTTTGTGAATAAACTTCAGTATCGATTGCACGTCTTTCGTCGAGATAGACATATTAGGTGGATCCGCAAATGAGGCGTCGATGGTTCCATACAAGCCTTTTTCAGGTACTTGGTTGAAGAAAGCATAGGTGCTATAATAGTCCTTTTGCGAAATAGGATCGTATTTGTGATCGTGGCAGCGTGCACATTCGAAGGTGAGCGCAAGGAAAGATTTCGAAAAAGTATTCGTACGGTCGTTCACATATTCCACGCGGTATTCTTCGTCAATCACCCCGCCTTCTTGCGTAATCTTGTGGTTGCGATTAAACCCGGTGGCGAGTAGCATTTCTTTAGACGGTTTCGGTAACAGGTCGCCAGCTAATTGCCAGGTGACGAACTTAGCATACGAATAATTTGAGTTAAACGCGTGTATCACCCAATCTCGCCAAGGCCACATCGTGCGTAAACCATCATCCTGGTAGCCATGAGAATCCGCATATCGGGCTAAATCCAGCCATTGAATGGACATTTTTTCGCCGTAATGTTTGCTGCTGATTAGCTCGTTAACGATCTTCTCATAGGCTTGCGGGCTGTCGTCTTGTAGAAAACGATCCTGCATTTCGAGCGTGGGAGGCAGGCCAGTTAAATCGAGGCAAACTCGTTTCAATAACTGTTCTTTCGATGCTTCTGGGCTAGGCTTCAACGATTTCTCCGCCATTTTCGCAAAGACAAAATAGTCGATGGGGTTGCGTACCCAATCCTCATCTGCAGTAGGTAATTCCGATTTTGCGGGTTTTATAAAGGCCCAATGTGGTTTGTAAACCGCGCCTTGTTTGATCCATTTCTCGATTAGGTCAATTTCATGTGGCGTCACCGTCAAATGCGAACTCATCGTAGGCATTCTTAACGAGGTATCTTTCGTGATTAATCGCTGAAAAGCATCAGAAGATTCTGGGTGACCTGGGACAATGGCGTGCATGGAAGGATTATCCTTGAAGGCAGCGTAAGCTCCTTCCGGAGTGTCTAATCGGAGGCCCGCCTTTCGTTTGTTCGCATCCGGCCCATGGCATTTAAAACAACGGTCAGAGAGAATCGGTCGGATGTGGTAATTATAGTCAATGACGTCTGGCATCGCGGTTTCCTGCGCTTGCGTATCTGAACAGCGGGTATATGCAAAAATGCTTCCGATGGCTAGGAGTAAAAGAAATCCAAATCGCTTGCTCAGTGAGGTCATAGTTTTAGTACGATAACGGAAATATACGATTAAATTTTTTCTTTGAAAATTGCTATTTGTTAAAGGCTAGCTGGGCGCTGTCTATTTCGATCGGCCACTGCCCTTTGAATCCTGATTGGATGGCTACATCTGGTCGCATTTTTTTGAGTTGCGCCACGCCTTTTTCAGTTACACGTGTTTGCCATATATAGACGCGCTTGAGCGAATTGATTTTCGCTAGCGTTTGCAAACCTCGGTCACTGATTTGGGTGCCTACTAGGTTAATTGATTCTAAATAGGCCAGGCCTTTTAGGCTCTCCAGATCCTGATCAGCAATTTTGGTATGCTGTAAATCAAGGAAAATCAACAAAGGCATGTCCGCTATTTCCTTCATAAAATCTCCGCTAACTTGTGTATTCCCTAATTTTAAGCGGATTATTTGGGCATTGATTGATTTTAAATCTGCTAGTTCTTTGTTGGTAACGCGCGGGGCGTTAATGGCATTGACCTCGATGTAGTTTTGGTCTTTCGAAATGGGATTTGCGAGTAAACCGTGCTTGCGAATCCGCGCAAGATCAGCCTCATCTGCCGCACTTATTGACTGTTTAAAAACAGCGGATTCCTGTGCTGCGTCCGCTTGTGTGTACGTCTTTAAAATGGCATTTATTTTCTCATCTGAGGACAACTGTGCTACTTTTTTGTTAAAATCAGCCCCCTGCTGTATCCACCAATGCAGTAAGGAAATTTCATTCTCGGTTAGGGGAGTTTTCCCTTTAGGAGGCATGTGGTGTTCATCGTTCTGTTCCAGTAAAAGTCGTTTGATTAACTCGCTCTCTGAGGGCTTGCCGGCTGCGATAATGGGGCCATCTTCGCCGCCTGCTAGGATAAAATTAGGGGTATCTAAACGTAACTTTCCTTTTTGCTTTTCGGCATTGTGGCAGGAAATACAGCGCTGGGTTAAAATCGGTTTTACCAGTTGCGTATAAACTACGGCCTCTTTCAGGTTCGTGATTCTAGGGATCTCTTCGGCTTCTTTCTCCATTTTTATTCCTAGCATCTCACGGGTAGGCGCGGGTAAACTCGCCGTCAAATAATCAGAGCCATGCGTTAAATTTCCCCCGTAATGTCCGGTGATAGTGAGGAAAAGCAAACCCAAAATAAATAGGAGGTTAGTGATTTGAATAGACCTACCAGCGCGCATGACGCAGGTTAAACCTACCGATAGCACGCAAGTACTTATTCCCAGCCACTGGTGGATTTGTAATGTGGAAGGATCGTATTCCCCAGATTGTGCTAGCGACCAACCCATGGCTGCGGAGATTACCGAAAATGCAGATGTCCAGATTAAAATTTGGACTACAATTGGACGCATCTCAACCTGCTTTTGCGCATAGAAAAAATGCAGTATCCCCGCCATGAAGAACATCCCGATGGGCAAATGCACCAGCATAGGATGGAAATGTCCCCAAAACTGCAGCCACGACTGGCTCGCCTCCGCTAGTATCATTTAGCCAATTCGTTCAAGTTTGATCGGATAGGTTTTTCCAGAAGCCCACTGCGGCACATAGATGTTTTCGTCGGAATCCGCATAGACATCATGCGGGTGGATGAACACTTTATGCACGTCGTCCTTTACCTGTTTTTGTAAAACGCCATTTTGGTAGATGGGTTCCGAACCTCCTGGAGTTGAAACGACCTTCATGTTTTTATCTAGGATTTGGATGTATCCAGAACCCGCTAGGGAGGCATCTGTGCTACGGAAGCAGGCAGCTAGAATGTAGTCACCATGCAATACTGGGCGACAAACAAAGGATCCAGGTAGGTGGTATCGTGTGATGAATTTGCCGTCTAACGTAAAGCGCTTTAAGCTATTATTTACGCGATCTGTGATTAATAATGTCCAGTTATTGGGGTCGCGGGTATCCACTAAAACCCCATGGCAGCAGTTGAACTTATTGTCGTCGTAAACGGAGGATTGTCCCCCAAAGTGGCGGATATAACGGCCTTTCGAATCGTATTGAATGATGTAATTAGCCCCATATCCATCGGCCACATAGATGTCACCATTCTTTGGATTAACTGCTGTTTCCGTGGGAACAAATTGAAGTGGATGATCGTAAACGCCCGTCTCTTTCGGGTAATCAATCTTGAAAATCTCGCGACCTTTTAAATCGGTTTTGATCACTTGATGACGATTGTTATCACAGATTAATAAAAATTGTTCGCCTCCCTCATTTAGTATAGTTAAACCATGCGCACCCGGATAGGAATGTCCCCAAGAGTCGAGTAGTTTGCCGGATTTATCGTAGATGAGGACGTTGTTTTTCACTTCGTTAGTGAGCATAAAAAGTCGGCCTTTCGCGTCTTCTACCATCTCATGGCAGTCGTTTACTGGATTTTTCCCAGCATCTAAAATGCCCCAATTAGGAACTACTTTATACGTAAATGAGCCATGGCCTAAGGTGATTTCGCCAGCTTTGGGTGCGATTTTTTTCATATTGTTGTTGTTAGATAATAAGCCTGTTCCGATCAGTGCGGAACTCGCTTTTAAAAAGTCTCTGCGTGGGATAAATTCTTTCATTCGTTTTAAGGTTTATTTATGCTTTCATCAATGTTAAATAGGGCATTGGCCACTAAGGTTTTGGCCACTAAATTAGCGGGATTTGGCGGGATATCGTTATCCGGGCAAATCTTTAAAAAGGCTAACGTTTCTTTCGGATGCGCTTGGTAATACGCCAGGGTCTGTGTGTAAAAAGTCCCTAATGTCTCCGCTTTTTTAGGGGTAATAGTTCTGCCAAATAAATCAGCATAGCCTTTTTCAATAAAACGCAACCCATTCTCCGGGTATTTACGCGCAAAAAATTGCGATGCCTCTAAGAAAACCGGATCATTCAAGGTATTCAGCGCTTGCATAGGCGTGTTCGTTCTGATACGCCGAGAAAGGCAAATATCGCGCGTTCCTGCATCAAAGGTCACCATAGTCGGATAAGGGCTGCTGCGCCTCCAATACGTATACAGTGAGCGCCTCCACTGCTCTTCCCCACTACTTTTTTCCCATTTCATGCCACTATATGGGGCATTCCAAACCCCATCAGGTTGCTCCGGCATTACGCTAGGACCGCCTAGTTTTTCACTTAATAATCCAGACCAAACCAGTGCTTGGTCGCGTACTTGTTCTGGGCTTAATCGAATGCGTGGCCCCCTGGTTATGTAGCGATTGTTCGGGTCTTTTTCACGAGTTGCCTTGTCTACCATAGCAGACTGTTGGTAGCTGGCCGACATCACGATATACTTCAATACATCTTTCGGTTTGTAACTAAAATCCACCTGGAATTTGTAGGCTAAATGATCTAACAAGGGCTGGTTAACAGGCGAAAGTCCTTGACTCCCCAAGTCTTCTAATGTTTCGACGATACCGATGCCAAACAACTGTTCCCAGAATCGATTCACTGCCACGCGGGCTGTCAACGGATTACTTTTGCCACCGATCCAATTCGCTAAATCCAAGCGATTGTTTACGGGGCCATTTTTGAATAAGGCAGGAATTCCAGGCTGTACGGCATCGGCTGGATTTAACCAGGAACCACGGGCAAAAACGCGCGTTGTTCTGGCAAAGTCCACCGGATTTTCAAGCATAACCGGGGTAGTCAATTCCGGTTCAGCGGCAATAGCTTTTATGGCTAATTTTTCAAATTCCGTGGCTTTAAGTGCTGCTGGAACTTCAGGCAATAAGGCCCAAAATCCAATGGTTACAGTCGTTTGATCTGGCTTTGTTTTGGCATTCGTAAATTCCCAAACCAGGTCTTGTTTTCCAGGCAAAGAAGGGATATTCACAAAGGTATAGGCCCAGCCTTTCACAAATAACCCTTTCGGTTTAGCGTATTTTTCCTGCAGGGTCGTATCTAGTTTTATACGTGCGATAATAGGCCCTGTTTTTGTGCCTTGGTGGATGGTTAAATAGGTAGGCGCAGGACCTGAGTTTCGGCAAGCAATTAACAGCTTGGTTTTTCCCATCATGGGAACGGCTTTAAAGCGCGCGGAACCCTTGTTTCGAACAGCCAAGTATTTGTTATCCGCTAAGGCGCTATTATCAAACTGATCTGCCCAATGCGGATGGATTTTAGGCTCCACAAAACGGATCATGTTTCCCCAGGCTTTTTGGGATGCGACAGGTTGATTTAGTAGAAAAGATTTGAGCTGTGCAATCGTTTTTTCGTCCTCTGGTTTGTAATGCTTGTAGGTAGGAGAATCATCCGGAATATCTTCGTCGCGGGAGTTATTAAAGAATGCCATGTAGCGGTAATATTCCTCATGGCGGATCGGATCATAGGGATGTGAATGACATTGAACACAGCCAAAACTTGTCCCTTGAAGCACCTCCCAAGTCGTATTTACGCGGTCTAATATAGCTGCCGTACGAAACTCTTCATCCTCCGTTCCCCCTTCATCGTTATTGGTGGTATTTCGGTGGAAGGCTGTCGCGATGTAGTCGCTTTCTTGTGGATTATCCAGCAAGTCCCCTGCGAGTTGCTCCTTAATAAACTGATCGTAAGGCTTGTTTTGATTGAACGAAGCGATGAGGTAATCGCGGTATTTCCAAATGCTACGCCCCTCATCTTTCTCATACCCTTTGGTGTCTGCATAGCGCGCTAAGTCCATCCACATAGAGGCCCATTTTTCTCCAAAATGAGGGGATTTCAACAACTTGTCCACCTGCTTTTCATAGGCTTCATCCGAGTTGTCTTTTTCAAATTCCTGGTAATCCGATGGCGTAGGGGGAAGTCCTGTTAAGTCCAAATAGAGTCTGCGCAAAAGGTCTGGTTTAGCCGCCGTTTCAGTAGGAGATAAGCCTTGATTTTTTTGTTCAGCTTGGACAAAATAATCTAACTCATTCTTAGCCCATCCACTCGAAATCCCTACCCAGCTCAGCGCCTTTTCCCACCAACTTCCTACCGGTACGCTAGGGGCTTGGATAGGTTGATAAGCCCAATGCTCTCCCCAGGTGGCACCCTCCTTCACCCAGGTAGTTAACAGCTCGATTTCCTCCTTCGAAAGCGCCGGTCTTTGGTACGGCATCTTCTCCTCAGGATCCTGACTATGCAGTCGCTGAATAAAACTCGATTGTTCCGGATGACCAGGAATAATAGCAGGCTTCCCCGATTTCGTCTTCGCTAAGGCCTCCTCTTGAAAAAGCAAACTAAAGCCCCCTTGCTTTTTCACTCCTCCATGACAGGAGATGCAATTCTTATTTAGGATGGGTTTTATTCGGGTGCTATAATCTACTTTTTGCGGTTTACTTCCGAAATAATAGGCAGTAATTCCTGCGATGCCAAGGCCCAGAAAAAGGATTATTCTGTTCATTCCCTAGGCTAAAATCGGTTTAATCACTTTCCCGAAAACATCAGTCAAGCGAAAATTTCGCCCTTGGAAAGGGAATGTAAATTCTTCGTGGTTGATGCCTAAGCAGTGCAAAATAGTCGCCTGAAGGTCGTAAATCGACGTTTTCCCGTTTACCGTCGCATAGCCTAAGTCATCGGTTTCGCCTAGGGACATACCCGGTTTAATTCCACCGCCTGCTAGCCACATGGTAAAAGCCTCGGTATGGTGATCGCGACCAAAATACCCTTGCGCTTTTCCCTCCCTATTTTCTTGCATGGGCGTACGGCCAAACTCTCCACCCCATACCACTAACGTTTCTTCTAACAAGCCACGCTGTTCTAAATCTATTAATAAGGCCGAAACCGCTCTATCTGTTTCTAAGCATTTTTGATGCAAACCATAATCCACCGATTCATTTTTTCCTGTTCCATGCATATCCCAGCCCCAGTCAAATAACTGCACGAAGCGAACGCCTTTTTCCACCATTTTTCTAGCCAGCAAACAGTTATTTGCAAAGGATTCTTTCCCTGGATTTGTCCCATATAATTGGTGGATATAGTCTGGTTCTTTGCTGATGTCCATCACATCTGGAACGGAGCTTTGCATCTTGTAGGCCATCTCATATTGTGCAATTCTTGCAACGGTTTCTGGGTCCCCAAATTCCTGATAGGTTTCCTGATTCACCGCATTAATAGCTTCGATACTGGCCTTACGTATATCGGATGTCAAGCCGTCTGGATTTTTAATGAATAGGACAGGTTCTCCGGCAGAGCGACATTGCACCCCTTGGTAAACAGAGGGGAGAAATCCACTTCCCCAGGCAGATTTTCCGGCGTCTGGATTCTTTCCTCCAGAAGCAAGTACCATGAAAGAAGGTAGGTTTTCATTCTCAGATCCTAGTCCATAAGACGCCCATGATCCAATAGAAGGCCGGCCCAAGCGCGCCGATCCCGTATGCATGAGTAATTGGGCAGGTGCGTGATTAAATTGATCCGTATACATGCCCTTCAAGAAGGTAATTTTATCTGCTTGGGTGGCTAGATGTGGCATGTGGTCTGAAATCCAATGGCCCGCACTTCCTCGTTGAAGGAAATTAGCTTTAGGGCCTAATAAATTAGGAACCCCTCGAATGAAGGCGAATTTTTTCCCTTCGAGTAACTCTTTAGGGCATTCTTTTCCATCAAATTTGGCTAATAAAGGCTTATAGTCAAACAACTCTAGTTGCGACGGCGCTCCAGCCATGTGTAAAAAGATGACCGACTTCGCTTTCCCGAAATGGGGTGGGATTCTAATGGACGTTTGTTGTGATGTAGCAGGAGATTGACAATTCCACAAAGCAGAACCGAAGGCAAGAGAGCCTATCCCCGTACCCAACGACTGTAAAAAATGTCGTCTGGTAGCCAAATTGGCTTCTTTTTCGATCGCTTCTTTTACTAATTTGTCCATTCTGCCTGAATCAGGATACAAGCGGGTAAGCCGCAATTTCAAATATACGATTTTGCATAATATATAAGTTAAATTTTATAATTTCAGGCTAAAATACTACAATCATGAAAAAGCTATTCCTTTTAATTTTGATACCCTTTATGTTTCAAGCTAAACCACTTCGTGTCGGTGTTGCCGGCATGACCCATGGACATGTGGGACAAGTATATTCAGCCATTAAAAACCCTCAGCAAGATGTGATCATTGTTGGTTTTGCAGAACCCAATAAGGCATTAGCCATGTCACTTTTAAAGGAGCAAAATCTGCCAGATTCTCTTTGGTTCCCTTCCTTAGAAGCCTTAATAGCTAAAACGAAGCCTGAGGCCGTTGCCGCATTCAATAGTATTTTTGAACACCTGGAAGTCGTAAAAACGTGCGCGCCCAAAGGAATACATGTGATTGTAGAAAAGCCTTTGGCCGTGAACATGGATCATTTAAATCAGATGAAAGCGCTCGTAGCCAAACACCCGATACATTTACTGACTAATTTCGAAACGACTTGGTACTCGTCTCATGCGAAAATGTGGCAGATGGCGAAGGAGGAGAAAACACTTGGGACCATTCGCAAAGTGGTGATCATGGATGGTCATCGCGGACCTAAAGAAATTGGATGTGCTCCTGAATTTCTACATTGGTTGACAGATCCTGTCATGAATGGGGGTGGGGCGATTATTGATTTTGGCTGTTATGGCGCAAACATCATGACCTGGCTAATGGATGGCAAGAGACCGCTTTCCGTGACGGCAGTGACGCAGCAATTGAAACCCGATGTGTATCCGAATGTGGATGATGAAGCGAGCATTATTTTGACATATCCGGATTGCCAAGCGATCATTCAAGCGTCTTGGAATTGGCCTTTTGACCGAAAGGATACCGAAATATATGGGACTAAAGGAATTCTTGTAGCCGACAAAACGAACAAGATGCGCTATGTGAAAGGAGATCGATTTGGGGAGGAAGGAATGATTTCTTTAAACCCATTACCTCACGAAGTTTCTGATGTGTTCCCTTATTTAGCGGCGGTTGTTCAAGGTCGAATTAAACCCAAAAAAGATTTATCCTCCTTCGAAATTAATCAAGTAGTGGTAGAGATTTTATCAGCCGCGAGGGAGTCCGCGAAAACAGGTAAGGCGGTTCAATTAAAGAACTAATTCGAGTCCCATTACACCTATTAATCCCATGACCGCGAGTATGGTTTCCATGATGGTCCAGGAGCGCAAGCTGTTTTTGATGGATACGCCGAAGTACTCTTTATAAAGCCAAAAACCGGCATCGTTTACGTGTGACAAAACCATCGAACCTGCGCCTATACTTAGGGCCAACAGGTTTGGATTTGTACCCGAGGACGCTAATAAGGGCAAAATCAATCCGGCTGTGGTGATTCCAGAAACGGTGGATGAACCAGTCAAAATCCGTAAAACGGCGGCAATTCCCCAGGCAATGATCAAGGGATTCAAGGCTGAATCTTGGGTAAGCGAATGTAAGGCATCCCCCACGTGCATTTCTTGAAGTACTTCTTTAAATGCGCCCGCCCCACCGAAGGTTAGCATCAGCGGAGACACTTCTTTGATGGATTCCACCAGCCATGCGCTGATTTCCACCCAGGTAATTCCACGCCTGATTCCGAGTACATACACCGCGGCGAATACGGATACCAAAAGGGCAACCATAGGTTCGCCCAGTAATTCAATGACAGGTAATTGAACGAATGATTTAATAGCAATCAGCACCACAGGGAGTAATAAAATAAATAGACTCTGTGCTACACTTGGGTTTTGGCCTACTTCATCTGCCTCCACAAATGACATGGGGGTAGCTGGAATGTTTTTTAACGTTTTCCCAAACAACCAGCCAGATGCTAGCATAGCCGGAATCGAAATCAGAATACCATAACCAAGAGTCGCCCCCATTTCAGCTCCAGGCAAATGCGTCACTAGATAATAGGGCGCGGGATGCGGAGGCAGAAAACCTTGCGTAATGGAAAGGGAAGCCAGCATGGGAATTCCTAAGTAAACGGGAGGTAATTGATAGCGTTCTGCGGTCGACAACACGAGCGGCGCAAGCAAAAGAAAAGCGACAGAAAAGAAAAGTGGAAGGCCTACAATAAATCCGATTACCATGAAGGCAACAGGTAGGTTTTTGGGCCCAAATAAACGAACAAAATACTCAGATAAAACAAAGGTTGCCCTGCTTTTCGCGACCATCTTACCTAACATGGCCCCTAAAATGATGATGGGTATAATGGACCCTAAGGTGCCGCCTATTCCCTTTTGAATGGCAGCGATAGTCTGTTCAGTGGAAAGCGAGCCTGCCATTCCAAGGCCTAAGGAAACGACTAAGAAGGAGATAAATGGCTGAAGTTTCAGGACCGAGATCAGGGTCACTAATACCAATATAACCATGCCGATCAGAAGCCAAATGCTCATAATAAAGAATCGATTTTTACAAATATAGGATAATTTCGTCGACGAAAGCTTAGGATTCAATCGACGAAATGGCAACCTGAATAGCGCTTCTGTGTGGAACTTTGTCCAACCAAAATAAACCAATAAAAATGAAAAAATACCTACCCATTTTAGCAGCGGCTATGTTATTCACCTCATGTAAAAAAGACGAGGATGTTGAGCCTACCGATGACAATGAATTAATCACACGTGTAGAATTAACCTTTACGAATAACGCTACCAATGCATCTACCAAATATACTTTTCAGGATAAAGATGGCGACCCGAAGACAGCTCCTGAAAAGTTTGATAAAATTGTATTAAGCAAAGGCGTTAACTACACGATGGGGATCGAAATTTTTGATGACACTAAATCTCCAGCAGCGGATATTACAGAGGAAATAGATGAAGAGTCAGATGTGCATTTATTTGTATATAAAACCACACCTGCGACATTATTAAAGACGACTATTCAAGATGTAGATAAGAATGGCTTGCCAGTAGGCTTAACCACGAAAGTGGAAGCCTCATCTACAGCTGGTACAGGTAAATTCAATGTGTTATTGAAACACCAGCCAGTATTAAACGGAGTGAAAGTGAAGACAGGACAAGAAGCGGGAGGTAGTACCGATATAGATCTTTCATTTGATGTCGAAGTGAAATAAGCGTACCCAATACTTCATTAAAAAAGCCCTCATTCGAGGGCTTTTTTAATTTAAATGCTCTTCTTTGCCAAGTAAAAGTCGATCTTTTCACAAGTCGTATCTGCGATACGCGCGTCCATTTCGGCTAGGGTTTTAGGTGGAGGTACGATTACCTTATCACCTGGTCTCCAATTTAAAGGCATCGCTACTTTGTGCTTGTCTGTAAATTGTAAAGCTTGAAGCGCACGAACGATTTCGTCCATGTTACGACCCACATTTAATGGGTAATACATAATTAAACGAATTTTTTTAGACGGGTCTATGAAGAACACCGCACGAACGGCTGCTGTTTCACTTTCATTTGGTTGAAGCATACCGTATAATTTAGATACGTGCATATCTAAATCCGCGATGATAGGGAACTGAAAATAGACCCCGGTTTTTTCGCGTACATTATTTACCCACGCTAAGTGTGAGTGAATACTATCAATACTTAAGCCAATAAGCTCCGTGTTCATCGCGGTAAACTCATCTTGTTTTTCAGCAAATCCACTCATTTCTGTGGTACATACTGGAGTGAAGTCAGCGGGATGCGAGAACATCACAATCCACTTATCCTTAGCAAAGTCCGAAAACTTTATCTTACCTGTTGTCGTTACTGCGGTAAAGTCAGGTGCCATGTCCCCGATACGAGGCATTGCATACATTTGTTCTGTTGTTTCCATGATCTATATTTTATTAGATGATGTGCAAATGTAGACCTGTTGCTAGGTATAAATAGTGACTTATATCACTTTCGTCATTTATTTTCTATCCTGCTTATTGCGCTTGGTTTAAAAGATTTATTGAGTAATTTCAGCACTCAATCAACGTCTGACTATGAAAAAGATTTTTTACTTTGTTTCCTTTGTTTTCTTTTCGTTTGTGGCTAATGCCCAGACAAACAGAATGCCTGCTGCTAAACCAGCGGATTCTTTAGCGGCTAAAAAGCCTGTTTCGAAGACTAAATCCTACGATCAAGTCATCACAAAAGAAGCCAAATCTAAGAAAGGCTTATTCAACACCCACCAGGTAGGCGATAAGTTTTATTTCGAAATCCCTAAGAAACATTTGGGTAAAGACATGTTATTAGTCAGCCAAATCGCCAAACTTCCAAGTGGTATCGGCGGAGGCTATGTCAATGCGGGAACATCCTCTCGGGAGCAATTGATTGTATGGGAGAAATTCCAAGAAAAAATCATGATCAAAATCAAATCCTACGC
The DNA here is from genome assembly GCF_054558635.1 of Aquirufa sp. HETE-40SA. Classification (NCBI taxonomy): domain Bacteria; kingdom Pseudomonadati; phylum Bacteroidota; class Cytophagia; order Cytophagales; family Flectobacillaceae; genus Aquirufa; species Aquirufa sp. HETE-40SA. Next base: position 304,232 of record NZ_JBPXKN010000003.1, on the reverse strand, counting down.
GTCGGTTGCGGCAGATTCATTGCCTATCAGCTTGTCAGTAAAGGCAAACAATTATGAGCCTACATTATATATGTTTGACATTGAAACCTACAGCAAAGATTCAGCTAATGTGGTAATCGATGTGACTAAATTTTATAGCAGTGACATTCCAGCAATGAGCGCTTTAGATGCCTCTTTACGCGTAACACACGGAGTAAGAAATTTAGATGCGTCTCGGAGTTTCATTCGTTCCATCAAATCCTTCCCTTTGAACATTGAGGTATTACAAGATTTTACTTATAATGCCTCGAAACCATCCGTGACGGCTTATACGGAATCCATTAGCCTGCAGATGAATCAGTCGATGATTTTATTGCCGGAGAAACCGATGAAACCTCGTTTATTCGATCAACGGGTAGGTTATTTCACACAAAGACAATACGATTATTCTAGCGAGGAATTAAAATCAGATCAAAAAACCTATATCCAGCGCTGGCGCCTTGAGCCGAAAGATATGGCAGCCTATAAGCGAGGGGAATTAGTAGAGCCCATTAAGCCTATCATCTATTATTTAGATCCAGCTACTCCGATGAAGCTTCGCAAGCACATGAAAAAGGGGGTGGAGAATTGGCAAAAAGCCTTTGAGGTAGCCGGCTTTAAAAACGCGATTATTTGCAAGGATCCGCCAACAGCAGCCGAGGATCCGGATTTTTCTCCTGAAGATATTCGTTATTCGGTGATTCGCTATGTCGCCAGTACGACGCGAAATGCGACGGGACCAAGCGTGAGCGATCCACGCTCTGGGGAGATTATAGAAAGTGATATTATCTGGTACCACAATCACTTGCGTTCATACCGCAACCGTTTTCTGTTAGAAACTGGTGCCTCAAATCCGAATGCTCGTACGCTTGATACCCGCGAAGAGGATATTGGCGAGATGATGGAGATGGTGATTTCACATGAAGTGGGTCACGCTTTAGGTTTCCCACACAACATGGGCGCGAGTAGCTCATACGAAGTAGAGAATTACCGCAAGGCTGATTTCACGAATAAAGAAGGAATTTCTGCTAGTATCATGGATTATGCGCGCTTTAATTACATCGCGCAACCTGGGGATCAGGGCGTTCGTTACATCCGTAAAATGGGTCCTTATGATGATTATGCCGTGAATTGGGGCTATAGAGTATTGCCTGATGCTGCTCGTCCGGAAGATGAAGTGCCTACTTTAGATAAGTGGATTGAGGCCAAAGCAGGGGATGCTAGATTCCGTTTTGGAAATCAGGGAACAAATTTCGATCCTAGTTCTCAAACAGAAGATATCGGAAATGATCCGATTCGTGCGAGTACGTATGCGGTGAAGAACTTGAAATATGTGGCTAAAAACCTAGCCGATTGGACGAGCAAAAAGACCAATGATTACGAAGATTTAATTGAATTGAATGATGAGCTTTTAGGTTCATGGTCTCGCTATGTGGGCCACGTGACGACGATGGTGGGGGGTGTATATGAGCAATATGCTAAACCAAATCAACAGATTTCTACCTATAATCCGGTACCAAAAGCAAGCCAACAAGCGGCTGTCAATTGGTTAATCGCGAATGTATTTACGAATGTGGATTGGTTGATAAACAGAGAGGTGGTAACGCACAATATGGCGGGTTATATTGATCGAATGAGAAGCCTTCAAGTGAGTCCATTGAACCGCATGCTAAGTTTAGAGACTTTTGCGCGTTTGGATAATTCAGGTTTAACTACTCCGAATCATTACAAGACAATCGATCTTTTCCAAGATGTACGCGGAGGCATTTGGAGTGAGTTATCAAGCGGTAAAAACATCGATCACTACCGCCGTAATTTACAAAAGGCCTACATTGAACGCATGAAAGCGTTAATGATGGATCAGGCGCCCGCGCCAGCTAGCCCTTTTGGTGCGCGCGAAAGTTATCCAGTAGCACAATCTGATGTGCGCTCAATTGTGCGTGGCGAATTGAAGGCACTTCAAGCTAGTTTAGCTTTGGCGAAGGTGAAGGTCACTGACAAAGAGGTGCGCTACCACTTGGATGATTGCTTAGAGCGTGTAAGTTTGATTTTAAATCCTAGGAAGTAGTTTTTAGGAGAAAAAATTCGATCATTACCCCATTCAGAATATGCCAAATAAGGTAGTGGCTTAATCGAATGAGCAGCGAAGAAATGAAGCCACTCTTTTTCAAGTAAATTGCCTGTATTAAATTCATGGCAAATCCTGAAAGGAGCGCATATATGATAAACCAAACGGGGCCACTTGGGAACTGTTCAAGAGGCTCACGTATTGAAGTAAGTAAGGCGATTCCCCAAAATATTGGTGGAATCGCTTTTTCATTTGCAAAGTGCCTGGCAATAAATAAGACTAATGTTATCGGAATTAGGCGGTAGAAAACCTCAATTTCAAAAGCGCCTGAAAAGAACAAAAACAGCGAGTAGGGAAATGGTTGCGTGTAGGGAGGGAGTACTTTGTGCGGTGGATGATCTAGCCCATATTCTATCAAGAGTAAGTCTACAAATCCAAATCCCAAGCCAATAATCATTGGCATCCAAACTTTATTTTTTACCGAAATTTGGCTTTCCCAAAATTCAGGGATGCCAGCTTTGGGAATAAGAAATAGGAAAGCAATCCCAATGCACATGAAGAGCACATTTTCATAGGTCCAAATTCGCGGGGTGGCCATCTCAAAGGATGTTTGATGGCCGATGAAGATCCCTAGAATAGTTATAGCAAGGAATCCAGTGTAGATTACAAGCGAGCGGTTCATGGTTAGCGGTTTTCTGCGTAGTTTTTAAAGTTATCTAAAATCATCTGCCAGCCGGCTTGTTGCATGTCCTCTGGATTTTGATTCTCCGGTTCAAATTGTTCAGTTACTTTCGTGCCCATTTCGGTGGATGCGAAAGTAACTTTCATTTTACGGCCATCACCGATGAGAATATCAAGTGATTTTTGCTCCTCTATTTGTTGGAAAGTTCCCCAAAAATCAAAGCTCATCGACCCGTCTCTCGCTGCCATTTCATAGTGAAATTCACCGCCCACTTGTAGGTCCGTTTTCGCTGAGGGGCAATGCCAATCTGGAGAGGCGAAATTCCAATGTTGAACGTGTTCTGGACTTGTCCATTTCTCCCAAACGGCAGATTTAGGAGCGTTGATTATGGTATGTACGGTAATAAATGCCATTCTGCTTGTGAGCTCTAGTGAATAAAAAATGACTGCTTTTCAGGTCTTAGGTTACGAAAACAGATAATTTTAGTACAAAAGTACTTTTTTGAGCGTTCAAATAGGAGGCTCAACTAATAAATTTTGACTTAACTTTACCTTTCGATTCCCATCGTTAAGGAAGTTAGCATGAAGAAAATAGTGGTTTTGTGTTTACTCAGTATGTCTGCTATGGGGCAGTCGGACACCTTGCGGGTTACGTTTGGGGCCTATTTAGAAACCTATTATGGGCATTCATTCGCTAGTCCACGAGCGAGTGAAAAGTCAGCCTTGTTTTATAACCATACTGCACTAAATCAGCCATCCATTAATCTGGGACTCGTGGAGTTTTCAGCCTCAAAATCGAAGTGGACGCTTCGTGGAGATTTCATGCTGGGAACCTATTCGCAGAAAAACCTAGCCTCTGAGCCGGGTCTGTTGAAACATATTTATCAGCTCAATGCGCAGGTGCAATTAGCGCCTAAACACCAGTTAATCGTGGGAATAATGCCTTCGCATATTGGCTTAGAATCTGCCAAAAACTGGGAAAATCCGAGTTTTTCACGTAGTTATATCGCGGAGAATTCCCCCTATTATGAAACAGGTTTGGCCTGGAGTTATAGTCCAACGCAACGGATGAATGTGAAGGTTTTGGCCTTAACGGGTTGGCAAACGATGCATCGATTTCGTCCGGCATTAGGGACACAGATTACGATTGATAATGCCCAAGGCCTTCGCTTTAATTCCAGTGGTTTTATCGGTGATGAGGGAAAAGGTCTAAGGTTGTTTTATGATCATTATGTGTTGATTCCCATTTCAAATCGGTTCAATGCTTCCATAAGTTCGGATTTTGGGCTTGAGTCCGGAAAGTTTTGGCATGGCGCCGCGGCCTTTCTTACTTGGAAAGCGAAGCCGTCGCTGAAGTTCACTGGTCGTTTGGAATATTATAATGACCCGCATGCCATCATCTTGGCGGAATCTTTAAAGGATGTTTCCCAGTCTTTGACCGTAGATTACCAACTGAAATCATGGACTATGTTGCGCACCGAGTTCAAACATTCGGCGAAATGGGGGAATGAAATCGTCGCTGGCCTTTTGTTCAACCTCTCGGATAATTGACCAAGGGCATTATATGGGATAATTAGGGGCTTTGACTATATTTGCACAAACAAAATACAAGCACTATGATTATTGAACCTAGAATGAGAGGGTTTATCTGTTTGACATCACACCCGAAAGGTTGCGAAAAAAACGTATTAAATCAAATTGACTATGTGAAGTCAAAGGGAGCCATCGATGGCCCTAAAAAAGTGCTTGTCATCGGAGCCTCGACGGGTTTTGGTTTAGCCTCTCGCATCACGAGTGCATTCGGATCGGATGCCGCGACGATTGGCGTTTTCTTTGAAAAAGCACCTGCAGAAGGCAAAACAGCCTCTCCAGGATATTATAATAGCCTAGCATTCGAAGCAGCGGCAGGCAAAGCGGGTCTTTATGCAAAAAGCATTAATGGCGACGCGTTCTCTAACGAGGTAAAAGAGCAAACGATTGACTTAATCAAGGCTGATTTAGGCCAAGTGGATTTAGTGATCTACAGCTTAGCTTCTCCTGTTCGTCAACACCCAGTAACAGGTGTATTGCACCGTTCGGTTTTGAAGCCTATCGGCGATACATTCACAGACAAAACGGTTGATTTCCACACGGGGATTGTTTCAGATGTGACGATTACACCTTGCAGCGATGAAGATATCGCGAACACGGTGGAAGTAATGGGTGGCGAAGATTGGGCGATGTGGATGGACGCCTTGTTGAACGCGGGCGTTTTAGCGGATGGCGCGATGACCGTTGCGTATTCCTATATTGGACCTAAAGTAACGGAGCCAGTTTACCGCAAGGGAACGATCGGAATGGCGAAAGACCATTTAGAGGCGACGGCGTTTAAAATTACGGATGATTTGGCCAAAATAGGAGGCAAAGCTTTTGTTTCAGTGAATAAAGCCTTAGTAACTCAAGCAAGTTCAGCGATTCCAGTGATCCCTTTATACATCTCCTTGTTGTATAAAATAATGAAGGCAGAAGGCACGCACGAAGGTTGCATCGAGCAAATCCAACGCCTATTCAGCGCGCGTCTTTATACAAATGGAACCATTCCAGTAGATGAGAAAGGACGTATCCGTATCGATGATTGGGAAATGAATCCAGAAGTCCAAAAAGAAGTAGCTGAATTATGGAAAGGAGCTACGACAGAAAACTTGACTGCCATTGGTGATTTAGCCGGGTATAAATCAGACTTTTTAAACCTATTTGGTTTCGGATTTGATGGCGTAGATTACGCGGCGGAGGCGAACGAAATGGTGGATATTCCGGGATTGATTACGGTTGTAAAATAAAAAAAAAGCCATCTGAGAGGATGGCTTTTTTTATGAGTATATGAACATTTTCGAACGCATGCGTGCCGGCGGAATTATTCCGCACACTGACCCACAATGGGCGGAGGTTTGGGAGATCGTGAATCAAACGATTGCGCTTTCTGCTAAGCTGAATGCTTCAGGCAATGTGGAGGAGATTCGCGCGATTTTATCTGAAATTTTAGGCCAAAGCATCGATCCATCCACAACCGTTTTAGCGCCATTTTCAACCAACTTTGGGAAACACACTACGATAGGTAAGAACGTGTTCATTAACCATGGCTGTTCGTTTTTGGACTTAGGCGGTATCACGATTGAAGACGATGTCTTGATAGGGCCGCAAGTGAAATTAGTGACGGAGAATCACCCGGTGGATCCGATCAATCGCAAGAGCCTAGATTTGAAATCAATTCACATTGGCAAAAATGTGTGGCTCGGTGCTGGCGCCATTATTTTGCCGGGCGTTACGGTAGGCGAAAATTCGATTGTGGCAGCTGGTGCGGTTGTGACGAAAGATGTGTCTGCTAATACAATTGTGGGGGGAGTTCCGGCGAAGCTTATTAAGAATATAGATTAGCCCGTTATTTTACTTTCATTCAGACCACTCATCCTTTTTTGAGCCGATAACTAAGCGAGATTTTGTAGTTTTGGGCTATGTTTAAATCCATCTCCCTAAGTATCCTATTTCTAGTCAGTTTCGCAGCAATAGGTCAAAATCGCGTTCAAATTCAAGGAAAATTAGTCGATACAAGTGGAAATCCGTTGTCTCAGGCGACGGTGATGTTGTTACTGCCTAAAGATTCTTCGTTGGTAAATTTTGGCCGTGCTAATGAGCAAGGGGCCTTTGTATTCAAAAATGTCAAGCGCCAATCTTATATATTGAAAGCTTCCTATGTGAGTTATGTCCCCTTGCAAGTGGACGTGAATCCAGCGCAAGAAGAGGCAGTAGATCTAGGTGCGCTATCGATGAAACCGATTTCTAAAGAATTGTTTGAAGTAGTCGTAAGAACAGCGAAAGCACCACTGAGTATTCGTGGAGATACGATTGAATATAATGCGGGGTCGTTTAAAGTGCCACCAGGAGCGACAGTAGAAGACTTACTGAGAAAGCTTCCCGGAATGGAAATTGAAGCCGATGGAAGTATTCGAGCACAAGGTCAAACTGTGAAAAAAGTGACGGTGGATGGGCGTAGTTTTTTTGGGTCGGATCCGAAGCTAGCAACTAAAAATATAGCCGCCGATGCCATTCAAAAAGTCCAAGTTTTCAACGGTAAAACGGAAGCGGCAAAGGTGACCGGCATTGATGATGGGAAGAAAGAGAAGACCATCAATTTAGAATTAAAGGAAAGTCATAAGAAGGGCGGTTTTGGAAAGATAACGGCAGGTATGGCCACTGAAGGCAGAAATGAAGTCAAAGGGAATTACAATAAATTTGACGCGAAAAACCAGGTCTCGGTGATTGGATTAGCGAATAATACGAATCAGTCAGGCATGTCTTTTGATGATTACCAAGACTTTCGTGGAAGTCAGGCTTTCTCTTGGGGCGATGAAGCGGATTTCGGTTTCTCAGGCAATAATCGCTACATCACTTTTGATGATGGAGATGATCAAATGGGAATTCCTATAGGTGGCAGAAGAGAAGGGTTTTCAAAGAACTATTCAGGGGGAGCTAATTATAATTATGATACTAAAAATGTGAAATTTAGTTCCAATTATTACTTCAATCAATCCGAACGTTTGATGGATAAAATTTCTAGTACGCAGCGGTTCTTTCAGGATAAAACGCAAAACTCCGCGGATACTTCAAACCAACGATCGTTCTCTGCGAACCACCGAATGAGCTTGCGCTATGAGAAAACGATCGATACGTTGAATACGTTAATTTTGATTGGAAATGGAAAGCTTTCTTTTGGAAATGCGACGCAAAACAGCCAGATATTCCAACAATTACTTGTTCAAAATAACCTATTCCCGCGCAATACGAAATTGATGAACGGGAGTGATCAGCAATCCTTTTCAGCACAAAATACCGCCATATTTCGACATAAGTTTGCTAAAAAGGGCCGTAGTTTCTCTGCCAGTGCAGGCTATAATTATGCAAACTCAGATGGAGCGTCTACACAGAAGTCCCTCAATCAATTCTTAAATGCAACGACACTGCTGGATTCGATTCAAGCCATTGATCAATTAACGGACAACTTCTCTACGAAGACGCAGGTTAAGTCCAGTCTCTTTTTTGTAGAGCCTTTATCGAAGGTGTTTTATTGGGAATCATTTTTTAACACGAGCTTCCAAAATAATCGATTAAACCGCGATCTTTCTGACCGCAGTACGGCTGGAATGGTTACAAGAAATGATAGTTTGAGTCGTTATTATGACAATAATTTGACCTATAATCGATTAGGATCTAGTGTTCGGTTTACAAAAAACGGGCTTAATTTACAATTAGGCATGGCAGCTCAGCACTTTAATTTAACGGGGGATTTTAGGAGGGCAGCTGGAGCTACGAATTTGGCTACAATCGACCTAAATTATTTGGTATGGATTCCTAAAGTACAACTTGATCTGGAGCTAAAAAATAATCGATATCTTTTTGTCTCCTACGATAAAAGTGCGCAGGAGCCTTCTATTCGAGATTTACAGCCCATTGTTGATAATAGCAATCCTTTGTTCTTGCGTGTCGGAAATCCGAATTTATTACCCAGCATGAATCACTCTTTGAGTACTGGATTTAATCTGTTTGACGCGGCGAATTTTATCAATTTCTATTCGAATCTCTCCTACAATTACAATGTGAATCAGGTGGTTTATAATCAAAGCATTAATGCAAACGGAGTTGTCTTGACAAAGCCGATGAATATTTCTGGAGGTGAAAGTTATGTGGGCTACTTTGGTTTTGGGTTTCCATTGAAAAAAACAGTGAGTACCTTGAATATTAATGCCGATTTTAATTCGGCTAAAAACCCGCTCTTTCTGAACGATGTATTATCTAATACGAATACGAATTCCGGAAATATATCTTCACGCCTTTCCTTTACTCCGAGTGATCGAATCACTCTTTATGTGAATGCGCAATTTGGGTTAATACATTCGACCTATGACAAATCGGCACTTCCCGATCAAACGATTTACAATAACCAATACGGCTCTGAATTAAACGTTAATTTTGGCAAGAATACATTCTTTTCGTATAATTTAGATTACAAAGTGTACGAAAATAAGACGCGCGGATTGTACCAAGAGATGCCTATTTTGAATGTTTCTGTGTTTAAATATGTAGGGAAAGCTCAAAAATCTGAGATTCGCTTAACCGTATATGACGTGTTTAAAAAGAACCTAGGGGTAAATCAAAACGCCTTTCAAAACTTCGTGAGTTTCGAAAAGACCCAAACCCTCTCTCAATACGTCATGTTAAGCTATACCTACAACATGCGCGGATTGAGTTCACCCATTCGTAAAAACTAAGCCATGAAAAAAATTGCCTTTTTATTTTTAATGCTCTCTTTTTCAGCTTTTTCTCAAGAGATGAAAACAGAAGGAATTGTTCAGTACGAACGAACCACTTTTTGGGCGAATATTATGTCCCGATTGACCTATTTAAGCGCGGAGGAACGAGATCGCATAAAGCTTACTTGGGGTAGTTCAGACGAAGGCTGGAAGCAAAAAATGACTTTGGCATTTACGGAAAACCAAAGCTTGTACCAGCAAGGTGAGGACAACGCAGAGCAAGGTTGGTCTGGCAGAAAAGAAACCTTTTTCCTAACGAAAAATTTTGCCTCTGAGCATTCAACAGATTACATCGATTTACTGGGTAAGTCGTACATTGTGGACGATACCTTGCACGCTCCTACCTGGAAAATCTTGAATCAAATCAAGGAGGTGGCAGGTTATATTTGCATGAAAGCTGTCACTGTCGACACGGTCAAAAAACAAACTATCACCGCTTGGTTTGCGCAAGACATCCCTGTTCAAGCGGGCCCAGAACGCTTTTTTGGACTACCCGGTTTAATTTTAGAATTGGATGTCAATGACGGCGATGTAACGATTATTGCCAGTAAAGTTGAATTTAAAAAACTGACGAATGAATTCAATTTGAAGAAAATGAAAGGCAAGAAAATCTCCGATTCGGAGTATAACAAAATTATTGCTGACTTCATCAAAGAATCAATTAAAGGCGAACGCAATCCATATTGGGGTCTAAGGTATTAAGGCTAAAAGTGGGCACCTCTGATTTTTGTATGATAGCGAATTCATGGGGCATCGCGAGAAAGAAGGGGTTTTCCCAGCTACCTTTTCAGCCAGAGCCGAAAGTGTAGCATTAATATTATTTATGATTCTTATAATATAGTTTAAATATTATTATTCATTAAGGCGGTTTACTTTTGAATTGCAAACGACTCTGACCCAATTAAATTATTCAATTGTGTTAGTTTAATTAATGAACATTTAGTTTTCAAAAGCCAAGCATTATTTGCTTGGTTTTTTTTATTCAAAGTATTTCTTCTTGATTTGAGCCTTATTTTCCGTTAAATAGACTAAAAATGCCTTCGATACAGGAGACAAATTTTTGTCTTTATGCCAAATTAATTTCCAAGTTGTTGTAATGGGCAAGCCATCCCGTTCAATGATTTTTAAGGCTCCTGATTTGACCTCATTTTTTAATCCAATGATTGGCATAATGGAATAACCTAGCCCAGCGATAACGGCTTGTTTTACGGCTTCATTTGACATTAATTCAATCTTTTTCAAACCATCTACTCCTTGTCTTTTAAAATAGTTCTCCATTATTTTTCGGGTGCCAGATCCGTTTTCTCTGAATATGAGGGGGAGCTCATTTTTAAATTCCTTGTAATTAAATGTAGGAGTTATTTTAGCGGTCTCTTTATTGCCTATGAGGTATAAATCGTTTGATAGAAGGTCGATGGAGTCAAATGCAGGGTTTTCTAATGCGTCTGAAACTAAGCTAAAATCCACTTCATTTATGAGTTGGCTTTCTAATACTTTTTCCCTGTTAGTCACATCAATACTAATTTCAACCCCAGGATTTGGACGAAGAAAATCGGTTAGAAAATAGGGTAACACATATTTGCCTGTTGATACGATGGAGATTTTTAGACGACCTACCAGCTGATCCTTGAATGCCATTGTTTTGTAATTGATGGCATATACTTGGTCTAAGATTCCTTTAGCAGATTCTGCAATTTCTCTTCCAAAATCCGTTATGTAAATTTTCTTCCCAATGATCTCGAGCAATGGAATGTCAAACTGTGCTTGTAGGTTCTTGATCTGTATGGAAACCGCAGGTTGTGTAAGGTTCAACTCTTCTGCTGCTTTTGTGATGCTGGATGTGTGCACCACTTTTAAGAAAATTTGTAATTGATTTAAAGTGTAGTTCATAACATATCTTTATGCATTGTATTATAAACTTAAATAAAAATTATTGATTGTGTTTTGTTTATTTTGCATTTAATTCAAGCATAATTTCATCCGCCCATTACAAACGGGAATGGAAAAATCTCCATGATCAACTTTGAACTCTTATCGTTTAATTTGACTAACCCCACGTTACTTTTTTTCATTTTAGGGGTTTTTGCAAAATATGTCAAGAGTGATTTAGAGGTTCCCGCTGCATCAAAGAACTTTATTTCTTTGTATTTATTGTTTTCTATTGGCTTCAATGGCGGAAGTGAATTAGCGGTGACAGGAATTACGACGGAAGTGATCGTGAGTCTTATATTTGGAATGTCGTTAGCGTTAATCATCCCTATCTATTCTTATTTCATTTTACGCGTTAAATTAAATTCCTCAGATGCAGGCGCTATTGCTGCATCCTATGGTTCTGTCAGCGCTGTTACGTTTGTTTCTGCAGTCGCTTTTTTAGAGATGAACAAACTGCATGTCGGCGGAGAAATGGTAGCCGTTATGGCCTCAATGGAGTTTCCAGCCATCATTATGGGGGTTATTTTAATGAATGTATTCCCAGAAAAAAAAGCAGAAATAGTTCCCGTACAATGGAAAATGGCGATGAAACATTCGCTGACGAATGGAAGTGTGTTGATGATTTTTGGAAGTTTACTCATCGGATTCGTATCGGACTCTTCCCAATCCGTCGGAATTAAGCATTTTACTTCCGATATATTTAAGGGCTTTTTAGCCATCTTTTTAATGGATATGGGAATGGTGGCAGCTAGCAGGTTTAAGGCATTTAAAAAGCAGGGGTCATTTTTATTGCTTTTTGCCTTGCTAGTGCCACTTTTTAATGGTGTTTCCGTGGCCTATATTTCTCAATTCATAACTGATAATGTGGGAGACCGACTTATATTCTCCATTTTGGCAGCCAGCGCCTCCTACATAGCGGTACCAGCAGCGATGCGCTTAGTGGCTCCTAAGGCAGACCCAGGAATCTATATTCCCATGGCATTGGGCGTCACATTCCCCTTGAATATCACCTTGGGATTACCCTTGTACATGCAAATCATCCATGGCTAGTGAAAACTATTTCAAAGGGAAGAAAGTCGTAATCGCGACAAAACACGGGAAGGAAATGGTCATTGGGCCGGCCTTGGTAAATTTTTTTGGGATGGAGTATTCTGTTTCTGAGAATGTAGACACGGATCTATTAGGGACATTTACGGGAGAAGTGGAGCGATTTTTATCACCTGTAGAGGCGGCTAGGCAAAAATGTATTTTAGCCTTAGAGGAATGTGATGCGGATTTTGCTATCGGTTCGGAAGGATCTTTTGGCCCACATCCTACGCTATATTTTTTACCGGCTGATGAGGAATTTATCGTGTTAATGAACCGAAAAAAGGATTTCGAGATAGCGGTTAAAATGGCGAGTCTGCAAACGAATTATGCCTCTTATGAGATGGGCTCAGAGGGCACATTGAATACTTTTTTTCAACAAGTAAAATTTCCCTCTCACGGCTTGCATGTGAAAAGTCCAGAAGGATACCAGGAGAAAGGAATTAGGTCAGAAAAGCAATTAAAAATGGCCATTCAAAAGGCAATAAATCGCTTTGGAACCTATACGCTCGAAACCGATATGCGTGCGATGAACAATCCGACCCGGATGTCTGTTATTCAGGAGCTGACGGGAAAATTAGTAGAGAAGATGAGGAGCTGTTGTCCTAGCTGTGAAAGACCCGGATTTAGTCCTACCGATGTCATTCGTGGCCTCGTGTGTTCTAGCTGCTCCTTGCCTACAAAATCCGTTAAATCCGTTATTTATAGCTGTGAAGGCTGCCACTACACGGCTTGTATCGATTTCCCGGAATCGAAAACGACGGAGGATCCGATGTTTTGTGATTTTTGTAACCCCTAAGTAGAGATATGATTACCTCAGATTTATCCTTTGTAAAAGACCAGTTAGAGCGGGGCGAGGTGGTAGGAATTCCTACAGAAACCGTCTATGGTTTAGCTGCCAATATTTACGATGAACAGGCGATAGCGAAGATTTTTAGTACCAAAGGAAGGCCTAACACCAACCCTTTGATCGTACACGTAAAATCAATGGATCAAGCACGCACTCTCGTTTCACATTTTCCTCCTAAAGCGTCACGCTTGGCGGAGCGTTTTTGGCCTGGTCCTTTAACATTAATCCTGCCTAAAAGTGATTTGATTTCTCCCGCCATTACTGCTAATCAACAGACAGTGGCCATCCGAATGCCTAACCACAATACTACTTTGCAATTACTGGAGTCGTTGGATTTCCCGGTAGCGGCTCCCAGTGCAAACCCCTATAACCGAATTAGCCCAACGCGCGCGGCACATGTGGAGGCTTATTTCCCCCAAATTCCTATTCTAGAAGGCGGTAATTGCGAAGCAGGCGTAGAGTCGACCATTCTTTCTTTTGATGGCGATGAAGTGGTTTTATTGCGGCATGGTGCCATTTCAATAGAGGATATTGAAGTGGAGGTAGGACGAATTTTGGACCGTACTTCTTCCGAGTCAGTACACCTGGCGCCAGGCAGAAGCAAGAAACATTATTCACCATTATGTGAATTAATTATTAGTTATGAACCCCTGTTTATGTTGAGTGCCGTCAAGGAAAAGAAAGTAGGGATTTTATGGTTTAGTGAAGTGAAGATTGCTAGTCCCAAAGTCGCCATCAATCACATTCTTTCTCCAAGCGGAAGCTTTAAAGAAGCCGCCGCCCACATGTACGATGCCTTGCATCAATTAGAAAAGTCAGGAGTCGAATTAATTATTGTAGAGCGTCTGCCTAATTATAATTTAGGACGTACCATTAATGATCGTTTTGAAAGAGCCGCCGCTAAATGAAAAAGCAATTACTTGTAAACGCTAAAATAGTCAACGAAGGAGCTTCCTTTAATGCAGATGTATTGATTCACCACGGGCGCATTGAAAAAATCGCGTCCCATATTAGCGATTCCCATGCGGATATTTTTGATATCAATGGGAATTACTTAATCCCCGGAATGATCGATGATCAAGTACATTTTAGAGATCCAGGACTCACTTATAAAGGGAATTTAACAACAGAATCCAGAGCCGCTGTAGCCGGAGGAGTGACCTCCTTCATGGATATGCCTAACACCGTTCCTAATACGCTAACCCGTGATTTATTGGAACAAAAATACCAGGCCGCGGCGCAGCAATCGCTCGCTAATTTCTCCTTTTTCATGGGGGTAACGGCTGGGAATTTAGAAGAGGCCTTGCGGGTTGATAATGAAAGCGTTTGCGGTATTACAGATGATGGGTTATACTTTAATGAGCAGCAGATTTTAGCTAATAATCCGAAATATTTAGAAAAGCTTTTCTCGCGGGCAGAAACGCTCATAGCTTTACACAGTGAGGATGAATCTATCATTGAACGTAATTATGAGCATTATTTCGAGGAGACTCAGGGTAAGATATCTTTTGCTTTACATGCCAAAATTCGAAGTGCAGACGCTTGTGTAACGGCTACAAAACGAGTGCTGGGGATTCAAGCAAAATACAACAATAGACTTCATTTTTTTCACATTTCAACCGGGGAAGAAGCGCTTCTTTTCTCAGCTTCAGATGACTATTCAACGAAGCGGGTAACGGCCGAAGCCTGTATCCATCACCTGTGGTTTACCGATGCTGATTATGAAAAAAGAGGTGGAGATATTAAATGGAATCCTTCCATCAAGACAGAAAATGACCGCCAAATGCTGATCCAGGCACTGAAAGAGGGACGTATAGATATCATCGCTTCAGATCATGCTCCGCACAGTAAGGAGGAGAAAAAGGGGACATATGAGCAAGTAAAATCGGGAGCCCCCATCGTACAGCATACGCTGCCGCTCTTGTTTGAATTGGCTTCTAGGGGAGAGATTTCCATCGAACAGATTGTCGAAAAAACGAGTCATCGGGTGGCAGATATTTACCGAATGAAAGAGAGAGGGTATTTGCGTGAAGGCTACTTTGCTGATTTAGTTGAAGTGGCGCCTAATTCCCCCTGGATGGTTAGCGAAAAATCTTTATTCTATAAATGCGGCTGGGCGCCCGTTACAGGGGAAAAGCTGAGCGCTAAAATTAAGCGCACCTTTGTCAATGGAAATCTCGTTTTTCAGGAGGACAAATTTAGTTCGGATGCCAAAGGATCTCGCTTATTTTTCGAAAAAATCAGGTAGTATTTTTTTCATTAATACATCCCTTTGCACGTCATCTCCCAGCTGAAAAATATGTTCGCCAAATTCCACGAATCCATTTTTCTCGTAAAATCGAATGGCCCTCGGATTTTCCTCCCAAACGCCTAACCAGATATAGGGGGCCTTGCGTGCTTTTGCGATGGCTAAAGCTTGCTCGTAAAGTAAGGCGCCCACCTGCTTTCCATGGTATTTCTGTAGCACATAAATGCGCTCAATTTCTATCGAATTAGGGTCTTCTTTTTCACTTTGGGCATTGCCTGCATTAACCTTTAAATAACCGATGACTTGACCGTCTTTTTCTGCAAAGTAAAACTGTGAATATTCATTTTGCAGTTCTTTCCCAAGTTTCTCCTCTGAAAATCCTTCTTCTAAATAGGCGGCCATATTCTCATCGGTATTGCCTTCCGAAAAAGCTTCTGAAAAGGTTTGCCGGCCGATCACTTGCAAGGCAGCGAGATCTTCTGTGGTAGCTTGACGGATCTGTAGGTCGTTCATAGGATTCCAAAGATAGCATTTGTCTATAATTATCAGTTTACATGAAAGTAGAATTGCGTAATTTAGGCGCATGAAAATAGCTCTCTACCAAGTCGATGCCTTTACGAATGAACGATTTAAAGGTAATCCTGCTGCTGTTTGCCCCTTAGATTCGTGGCTTCCTGATGCCGTGATGCAAAACATTGCAGCGGAGAATAATTTAGCAGAAACGGCATTCATTTTGGCCGCTGGCGAAAACTATGAAATCCGTTGGTTTACGCCTACAGTTGAAGTGGATTTATGTGGACATGCGACCTTAGCGAGCGCGTATGTTTTGTTTCATGAATTGGGTTATGTCGGTGATCAAATCAACTTCGTTTCGCACCGAAGCGGTCCTTTAACCGTTTCTAGGAATGGTTCGGTTTTGGCCTTGAATTTTCCGGTTGACTCTTTCGCGGAATTACCTTTTAAATCGGAGTTTGCCATTGGTTTATCTCAGCCGCCTCGTGCGGTTTATAAAGGGAAAACGGACTACTTGTTTGTTTACGATTCTGAATCGGAAATCTTGGCTTTGCAACCAGATTTTGAAGCATTAAAATCACATGCAGTTCGTGGGATTATCGTGACGGCTCCTGGTGAAACGACTGATTTTGTATCGCGCTTTTTTGGTCCAGCTTGTGGCGTGAATGAAGATCCGGTGACGGGTTCTGCACATACAACTTTAACGCCTTATTGGGCTTCGATTTTAGGTAAATCCGAATTAACAGCTCGTCAATTATCCTTGCGAACCGGAGAGTTAACCTGTAAATTAGTGGGAGATCGCGTGGAAATAGCGGGCGAAGCAGTGTTATATTTGCGGGGCGAAATTGAGGTTTAAATATGAAAACTAGTAAACAAGCTAAATCAGGAGGAATGTTGGGGAAACAAACCGTGAATGAGCTTCGAAAAAATGATAAAATTATTCCCAAAAGTGCCTTCAAAAGTAATCTGGTAAAAACAGTCAATAAACGAGTTAACAACCCTTATAAATTATAACACCGTTGCCTTTTGTCTCAGTCAAGCAATGGATATATATTCAATTAGCGGGAGGAACGCTTCCAGCAGAGATTTGTTCTAGTTTAAACATTTTACATTGAAAAGGGTTTGTCTTAATAGGCAAGCCCTTTTTTTATGCAAGGCGTTAAAAAACAACATTTACCCTCCAAAACCTGTCCCGTCTGTAATCGCCCTTTCGCCTGGCGCAAGAAGTGGGAGAAGAATTGGGATCAAATCATCTATTGTGGTGAAAAGTGTAGACGTAGCAAATAAGTTTTCGGACGAAGATATCGACCGCATCATCCAAATGGCCTGGGAAGATCGCACGCCTTTCGAGGCGATCGAGTTTCAGTTTGGCCTAAAGGAAAAAGAGGTCATCGAATTCATGCGTCTGAATAGTAAGGAGTCGAGTTTCCGCATGTGGCGCAAGCGAATGACTGGCCGCGGCACTAAACATCTGCAAAAACGCGTTGCGGTAGATCCGCGCTTCAAATGCACGTTGCAACGTAGCATCAGTATGAATAAAATCAGCAAGCGCTAATGAAGTTTTCGACAAAACGCGAAGAGGTATTAGCGCAAATCGATCAATTTGATCCAGAAAAGTATGCACGAAGCCGGAACTTTATTACTGGTGGAGTCTCGTATTTATCCCCCTATTTATCCCGTGGTTTTATCACGGTTCCCCAAGTCGTCCAACGATTGAAGGATCGTGGAATCGGATTAGAACAATCGGAAAAATTCATGCAAGAATTAGCCTGGCGCGAGTTTTATACGCGCACTTGGTTTCAAAAAGGCGATGCTATTTTTGAGGATATTCGCCATCCACAGGAGGGCATTGAGCGCTTTGGAATTCCTCACGCGATACTCGAAGCAAAAACAGGAATTCAAGCTCTTGATTCTGCATTAAGTATTTTCCCCGCAACTGGATACCTGCATAATCACCTCCGAATGTACCTCGCGTCGACGATTTGTAACGTGGCTAAATACCACTGGTTAGAACCTGCTCAATGGCTGTATTATCATTTGCTCGATGGTGATTTAGCAAGTAATGCGCTGAGTTGGCAGTGGTGCGCCGGGACGTTCAGTAACAAGTTGTATTACGCGAATCAGGAGAATATCAATCGCTATACCGGTAGTCAGCAGAGAGGCACTTTCTTGGATTTGGATTACGAGGATTTGCCTTCGCAACCTGCCCCCGATCATCTGTGTAGATCGGTCGAAGCTTCACTTCCGTTTACCCCGCCTACAACGCAGCCGCTAGTGATTCAGTCGGATATTCCCACCTTCATTTACACCCATTACACGCTTGACCCTACGTTCCACGAAGGGGAAGAAGGTAACCGAATTTTGGTCTTAGAAGCGAGTCATTTTGCGAAGCATCCGATGGCCCCTAAGACGATCGAGTTCATCCTATCGCTGGCTGAAAACATACCGGGAATTCAAGTCTATTATGGGGAATATGCAGACCTTAATTTAAAAGGCATTTTCCGTGATCACCCGATCAATGCCCATTTTCAAGGTGTTCGTGAAGTGCATCCGACTTTAGCACCCGGCTTGCAAGGGGAGTTTAATAGCTTCTTTTCGTTTTGGAATAAATTAAGCAGACAATTGAGCTAAAAAGTTTTCTGCGCGGGTTAGGTGGGCTTCTCTTTTTTCCAAAGGCATCTTGTCCCAGGTACTGATCAGCATCGCCCAGCGCGGATTTTTGCGGAAGGTTTCGCGTTGTTTATCTAAGAATCGCCAAAACAAACCATCCCAAATCTCCTGCCATTCGCCTTTCGGATAATCACTCATTTTCAGGATATAATTCGAGCCGCAGATATAGGGTTTCGTGGTCATCAAACCTCCATCGCTGAATTGTGACATGCCATAGATATTTGGCACCATCACCCAATCGTACGCATCGATGTACAGTTCCATGAACCAGCGATAAACCGCATCGGGTTTTATTTCGCACAATAACATAAAATTTCCTAGCACCATCAGGCGTTCGATGTGGTGGTTATAGCCCGTTTTTAACAGTTTGCGAATCGTTTGGTCTATTGGTTCCACACCCGTAGTCCCTTCGTAAAAGGCTGCGGGCATTTCTTTCTTAAATCCCCAATAATTCGTGGTGCGCTGTTGCACCCCAATTTTGCGATATAGTAATTGGACAAATTCCCGCCAACCTACGACCTGTCGAATGAATCCCTCCATGCTATTTAAGGGGGCAGCGGAGGACGCAACACGTTCAATGACCTGTGCCGGATTCAATAATCCCACATTTATTAGGGGGCTCAATATGCTATGAAATAAGGTCTTTTCTTGCGCCTTAATGGCATCCTCATAATCACCAAAAAGCGGCATTCGTTCCCTAATAAATTGGTCCAATGCAGCTTGCGCCTCAGCATGCGTCACCGGGTAATGAGCTCCCGAAAAGGGTCTGTCGCTTGATCCGGGATTATCCATGAAATGTGCTGAAACATACTCAATGGCCTCCAGGATATACTCGTTTGGAACAGTCTCTGGAAAGGGTGCCGGGATGAATGTATTCTTCGGAATTTTCTTGCGGTTCTCTGCATCAAAAGTCCATTGACGGCCCATCGGCTTCCCGTCTCCTTCGAGTAGAATTCCGCGGTCTTTTCGCTGCTGGGTATAGAAAGCTGTCTGAAAATAGGGCTTGCGAGTTCCGAGCAGTGCGGTGTCAGTATTGAGGAAATTCGGGCTTGCTAGCAAGTGAATTTCAACTGCGCGTCTAAGACGGCGTTCTAGCAAGTAATCATTCGGATCGAACAAGCTTATCGCGCCTTCGATGGAAGAAACGAGCGCAACTTCCGAAGCACGAGTATCTTGCGCATCGATGTATTCCACCGTTTTTCCAGCGGCGCGAAGGCGATCCGCGAAGGCGCGCATGCTCGCCCGATGGAAGAGTATTTTCTGCTTGTGAAAGGCGTATTGTTTGAAGAACAAATTAGATTCGACGAGGTAAAATACATCCGCTTCCTGTGCGAGTGTCTCTTCAAACAATTGGTGAGGAAAGATCAGAAATGCGCTCATTTATTCACGTGTTTTTGGAGGATGCGGCTACTCTCTTTTCTAGCTGAACGAGTTTTTCGCATCGCCCAAACCTGGTCCGACGCCGTCTTCCTAGACGCACTTAAATCCACGACTGGAGCGGGATAATCCACCCCTATTTTGACCCCGTACAAAGTCTGTTCCATCTCACTTAATTTCCAAGGTTCATGAATCAAGGTAGACGGGATTGACGCTAATTCAGGCACCCATTTTTTAATGAAAATTCCGTCCGGATCGTGGGCATAGGAATTCTTAATCGGGTTATAAATGCGGATGGTATTAATGCCAGTTACACCCGCTTGCATTTGGATTTGCGGGTAGTGAATGCCTGGTTCGTAATCTAGAAATTGCCGTGCTAGAAAATGCGCTAAATCCCGCCAATCCTGCCACAGATTAAACACAAAAAACGATACGACCATTGCCCGCATGCGGAAGTTTAAATAACCTGTCGCGACCACGCAGCGCATACACGCATCGATGAGAGGAACCCCGGTTTGACCGTTTTGCCAAGCCTGAATCAAGAACTCATCGCGGTCTTTCTCGAGCGCTTTATACGCCTTATTCACAGGTTCAAATTCCATCCGCGATTCGTCCTCAAACTTCTGCATAAAATGCCCTTGCCAATGTAACCGGGAAGTGAAATTTGCAAGTGCTCTTTTATTTGTAGCGGTCTTGTAATGCTGCATGGTGAACGTATGAGCCATCCGCATGCTGATATTTCCGTAGGCTAAATAAGGAGAAATCCGACTACAACCTCGTCTACTTGCCTCCGGTTTACTGATGGAAAAGCTGTAGTCTTTGTGACGCGATTCAATGAAACTTTTCAGGTATTTCCAGCCCCAATATTCGCCACCTTCTTGGAAGACAGGATTCCGGGTTTTAAACTCAAGGGGAAGTTCAGGCCCTTTAAAAGCGGTGTAAAATTCAGATGGTAAACGCAGCAAATTCCAGTTATCCTCTCGAACAAAATAGGGCTCGTGCCGCATCGTCTCTTCCCAGCGTTGTTGCCACGTTTTTCGCGATTTCAAGCGACGAATCACACCGCCGGTGGGCGTCTCGTTCCAGGTAATTCCTGCACTCAAGCAAAAAGCCGATACTGCTTTGTCCCTTTGAAAACTCAAATCATTTCCAATCTCTTGATGGGAGAAAATTTGGCGAATTTCATATTGCTCTGATAGCGTCTGAAAGACGGGCAATACCTCGGAATGAAAGAGGTATAGAACCCCGTTTCGGTCCTCTAATCGCCCCTGCATCTCGACTAAAGATTCGTGAATAAATCGCCAATGTCTGACGTCGCTATCAGGAAAAGCGATCAGGGATGGCTCGAAGAAATAAACCAATAACACCGGTATATCAGAATCCAAAGCCCGGTACAAAGGCTCGTGGTCCGTAAAGCGGAGATCACGTTTGAACCAGACGATGTTGACAGGAGTTTTGGTCATCAAATACTAACTGAAAAACCCTATAGGATGTTTTCAGAAAGAAAAAGCGTACCTTTGCACCGTTTTAAAACTTAATGTATCAGAATGAAACAATTGTTAGCCTTGTGCTTTTTTTTAGCTGCGTTCACAATCAATGCCCAAACAGGAAGTATCGAAATGAGCACCGGAGGCTTCTCTTTCATCCCTGCTTTTACCTCGAAAGAACCTAATATCATCATTAATGCGGGGACTAATCCCAAAAGACGCTTAACGGGTTCCATGATGTATATGATGCGTATGAAGAGCATGACACCTACCGCGGTTGCCTTATTTACGCGTTATCGATTCATTGATAAAAAATTTAAAGCTACTGCCGGAATTCATATTCCTGCTTTTCAAATGACGGAAGAATATGAGGTGACTAGTTTTTTCGGACGCGAGCTGACGATGTCCTACCCTGTTTCTGAAAAATTGACCCTAGGGTCATTTATCTTGAATGGAAATGCGCGAAATACGGACTTTAAAGTGACTCTTCTCTCTGGAAATACGAATTACCGCCATAAAAACTGGGGATTTCTAACGCAAGGATATTACTTAACAGTAGGGGATTTAACGGGCGTAGCGGAGACGATTACTTATGATATTAATGCACATTTCCAGGCCAAAGCCTTTGGCAATTATACCTTAACAGATGGTCAAGTGATCGGAACGGTTGGATTGAAATACAACCTATAAATTCTTTGCTTTGAATGTCCAGGTAAAGATAAACTCAGCTACTATTTCACCTGCTTGATTTCTTCCGATGGAGGTCACTTGCAGTTTTGAACCCGCAGGATTTTTGATGGCCTCATTCACCGTTTCTTCTAAAGCCTCGCCATCATCGCAGGTAAAAATAATCACTCCAGTCGCCTTCTTAACGAACTTCGCCTCGAGCTTTTCTACTAGCATACTCACCGCTGGCTGTCGCTTATATACCTGCCCAAAAGCCAGCATCCCACAACTCATCTCCGCCGCCATCGCCTCTACGGCGAAATACATGGAACGAAATGGATTCTGATTAAACCAGGAAAGTTTCACCCGAACGCCGCAGGATTTTTCATCAAAATGCTTGATGGATAACCCTGCCCAAAAGGCGGATGACAATTTTTGGAAAACAAAAAACTTGAATAATACAGGGTTTGTGATGATGCGCTTGAAGGCGGGGAAGTGTGGGTTCATAGGGGCTAATTTTCTAACTCAAATATATAAAAAAAGGGGCATTTCTGCCCCCTTCTTCTAATAACTCAATCCATGCCCAAACGCAAACAAACCATAACCCGGACCTTCCATATAGCCCGGAACATCTGATTTATTTGCCTCTACCGCCGCCTGATTCACAGGAGTCGTAAATGGCATTTTCCCCGTCGGTTTATAAGCACCCGTCACGATGTCAAGTAGTGCTTCTTGGGTAGTTCCAAAGGTCGCTATGATAGAGGTTGCCTTTCCCTTATCAATCTCTTCAATCACCCATGGATTCGTGTAGTTGATGGCTAGGATCGTCGGTTTGGCATTCAATACCTCATTCACGTGATTCACATCGATGCGATTCTTAGACAGATTTAAGTCGATTTTTGAACCCTGCGAGCTGAATAAGCCCCCTGAAGTAGGAACTAGCCACAATAAAACGACATCTGCCTCTTCCTTCGTGGATACGAATTCTAAACCAGGAAAATTTGGTTTCGAAACCTTAATCGCTTCTCCTCCAGCGTTGCGACCTGATTGGAAATATGTCTCGAAATATACTTTCGTTTTCTTCGCTAGAGGTAAACGCTTATCGTCGTTGCGCAATAAAACGATCGATTTGCGTAAGGCTAAATCGGCTGCCGCCACTGCCTCCTTATTACCCACTGTCTTCACCGCTTCCTCCACATTCACATATGGATTCTCGAAAAGACCTAAGTCGAATTTCTCCTTCAATAATTTCGCCACCGATTGGTTGATGCGCTCTTCTGAAACCAATCCAGTCTTTACCACTTCGATCAAAGTCGTAGGATCCGCCGCACCAGAGAAGATATCCACTCCAGCATTCAAGGCTTTTTTATAGCGCTCTGGAATGCTGATGTTTTCCACACCCCAAGGCATCATTTCGATAGGGCCAGTATCGGAGTTAATGATCCCGTGGAAGCCTAACTTGCCTTGTAATAAATCACCGATCATCGCCTTGTTATACGAGAATCCCACCTCCTCGAATTCCTTTCCTTTAGGAGCAGAATAGTAGGGCATAATCGCGGAAGTTCCTGCCGCGATGGCCGCCTTGAATGGCTTTACATGGAAGTCAAACATACCCCCAGGGTAATGCGCAAACTTACCCCAATCGAAGTGTGAATCTTGTCCATCCACTTGAGGGCCACCTCCTGGGAAGTGTTTGGTAGTCATCGCCACAGAGGTGTTAGAAAGTTTATTTCCTTGGAAACCTAAGACGATCTCAGTAATCATCTTCGAAGCTAAATCCGCATCCTCCCCAAACGTTCCTTCCACCCGACCCCAGCGTGGTTCAGTCGCTAAATCGGCCATATACATATAGCCTTTACGAAGACCTACGGCACGCCATTCTGCTGAAGCCGTTTCGGCAAACTTGCGTGTTAATGTAAAGTCGCGCATCGCTGCTAAACCTAATTCTCCTGGCCACTTAGAAAAGGCGGTAAGGCCCACACTAAGTCCCACAGACGCATCTGTTGTTACGTGATTACGCGGATTTGAAGCGACGATTGCCGGGATTCCTAAACGCGTTGATTCACAAAGCTCTTGTAAGTTATTCGACCATTTGGCCATAATTTCAGGCGACGCATTGGCCCGTAAAATGAAATGGCGCAAGTGATATTGCTTTACGCCTTTTGTGGTTCCCGCTGCAGACATATTAGGTGCACCTAAAGGCTTGCGGGTAAACATATTTGTCGTTTGGACTAAATCTTCTTCATTAAATCCTTCCGTAATCGTGGGTCTTGGTCCGCCACCCTGAACTCCATTTGCAAACACTTGATCCCCACCCATGCGCGTCGTACTGATGAGCATGAAGCCGAGTTTTTCTTCTAAAGTCATTTGGGAAACTAGATCTTTTATCCGCGCGTCCACCGGTAAGCGCCAATCTTCGTATTTATCCAGTTTATTGTTCTTATTGAGATCTTTAAAGGATAATTTTCCTACGCGTAGGGTAGGGGTTTTCATCGCGACAATAACGGGTTGTGTTTGAGCGAATAAGGAGCCAGAGGCAAAAAGCAAGGCAAGAAGCACACGAGATTTCATAGGATTTTTCTTTCTTTGTATGGTAAAGCAATTCTGCAACCAATTCTAATCATATGAAAGACCCGAATGTAGACGAATTCATACAAAGTGCCGACAAGTGGTCTGCAGAAATGGCCTTTTTGCGCCGCATTTTACTCGACTGTTTGATGGTAGAAACCTATAAGTGGAAGACGCCGGTATATATGGTTGGTTCGAAAAACCTCATTGCCATTTCCAGCCTTAAAGACCATTGTGCCTTGAATTTTTTCAACGGAGCCTTGTTGCAAAATGAAGATGGGCTACTTATAAAACCCGGAGAGCATACGCAATTAGGTCGCTGGATGAAGTTCAGTTCGGTGGAACAGATTTTGGCCAAAGAAGACCTCATCAAAGCCTACATCCTAGAAGCTATCGAGGTAGAGAAACTGGGTTTGAAAATGGAGAAGCCCGCAGAAATCCCTCATCCAGAAGAGTTAAAAGCTGTTTTTAGCAAAAAGCCCGCGTTAAAAACGGCCTTCGACAAACTCACCCCGGGCCGCCAGCGCGCCTATCTTCGCTTTTTTTCAGATGGTAAACAATCTGAAACGCGGACCTTGCGCATTGAGAAAAACGAGAAATACATCTTAAAAGGGATTGGAATAACGGATTGCATTTGTGGCCTAACGAAGCGAAAACCTAGTTGCGATGGATCGCATAGAGCCATAGAGAATTTCAAGCGATGACGCAAAGAAGTCATAGAAAAGGCGTTTGTTAAGACCAATTTAACCCTCAAATTTGCCCCATGAATTTTGGAGAACAATTAAAGGAAATCCGTACCACAAAAGGATTCACTCAAATCGAATTATCGGAAAAAAGTGGCGTCGCTTTGCGGACTGTTCAACGCATGGAACGCAACGAGGGCAAACCAAGTTTGTATTCGATGAATGCGATTAGCGAAGTACTTGGTGTGAATTTGACCTTGCTGTATGCTCCGGATGATGAAACCGAAAAACGAAATATCATGGAAAGTACAGATCAACAATTGTGGGCGATTGCGAGAAGCCGTGCCAAATTCAAAAGGAGCCTTGGCTCTTATTCTATCGTCATCCCTTTTCTGTGGGTTATTTGGTTTTTAACCTCACATGATAGAGATATTAA
Organism: Aquirufa sp. HETE-40SA; assembly: GCF_054558635.1. Taxonomy (NCBI): domain Bacteria; kingdom Pseudomonadati; phylum Bacteroidota; class Cytophagia; order Cytophagales; family Flectobacillaceae; genus Aquirufa; species Aquirufa sp. HETE-40SA. Next base: position 278,605 of record NZ_JBPXKN010000003.1, on the reverse strand, counting down.
TCGCATACCATGGCCTATCTGGCCTATGTTGGGCTGGGGTATAGGATTGGCCATTCAATACCTGAAAGCCTATGTTATTGTCGCCGATTCATTAGAACAGCAAGAATACGATAAGCTGAAGGCAAATCTTAATACAAATAAGGAATAAGCCCCTTAACCTTCTTTTGATATGCTTGGTATTCTTTACCAAAAATCGCTACTAGTTTCCGTTCCTCTAAACGGGATCCAATTAGGATATAGCTATACGAAATCAGGAGAACAAGCAACATTTTTTGGGTCGGTACCAGCAAAAATAGGCCCAGAATCAAGATAACAGTAGCAAAATAAAGGGGATGTCTCACGTATTGATACATCCCAGAAAGCACTAATTCGGGCTTCTTTTCCTGTTTAATTCCTAAGAATTCTGCTCTGTCAAAAGCTTTGAATGCAAGATACAACAGAACTAGCCCGGCGGTAATTAAAACGTATCCAATTGGGCTTAGCCAAATAAGCGATAGTAAATAAGGATCTGGAAGGAAAACGCTTAGGTACAAAAGGGGAATTAAACCTGCGATGGCAATAAAATTATAAACGATTCTATAGTAAGAAAATAGGGCAGAAAATCCTTTTTCAACGGTTAATTTTACCGCATTAGAGGCTAGAAAACTATGGATAAAAAAATACATTATCCAGGCAAAACCTAAGAAGACGATTTCCATGTTGATTTTTGATTAGGAACAAATCTACTGTAAATTAGTTGAAAATATAACCTATGCCTTTATTAAAAGCTACCCCCATTCTAGCCTATTTAGATCGCAATGAAACGGTCGCTTTTTATCAAAATCTAGGCTTTGAAAGTAATGCCAAATGGGATGGCTATTTGATGTTCTCTCGGGATGAAATCAACATTCATTTATGGTGCTGCGATGATGAAAGTATCCCTAAAAATACGGGATGTTACGTCTACGTGGATGAGATTGACGCATTATACAAAGAATGCGAGGTGCTCGGAATTGTGCATCCGAATGGAAAACTTGAAACGAAGGCCTGGGGCATGCGCCAATTCAGTATCCTAGACAATAGCGGAAACATCATTCATTTCGGTCAGGATATGAATAGCTAACTATTTTTCTAACTTATGTTTCTAAACCGATGTAACATGAAAAAAATAGCGATCCTTTTGCTGGGATTCAGCCTATCCCTTGCTGCGCAGATACCTGCTGGAAAGAAAGTGATTTCTTCTCTGTATGTGTATGATTTGGCCTCTGAAAAATCGGAATTAATTCTCACCGAGAAGCGGCATTTCGAGGCACCGAACTGGTCTACTGACGGCAAGTTTCTACTCATCAACTCCTACGGTAAACTTGAAAAAATCTCTCCTAAAGGTGAAAAATTAGGGGAGTTACCGACGGGTTCTGTCAGGAAGGCGAACAACGATCACGGCTATTCTTTTGATGGGAAAACCTTATTTATTTCGAGTGGTAAACCTGAAATTAAAGGAGGATCTTCCTTCATTTACAAAGTAGGAGCTGAAGGCGGAGAGCCGGTTCAGCTGACTCCTTTAACCCCTTCCTACTGGCATGGTATTTCACCTGATGGCAAAACCATGGTGTATTGTGCGGTGAGAAATGGCAACTACGACGTTTACGCCATGTCCTCGAATGGTGGCGAAGAAATTCGGTTGACTACGACGGAAGGATTAGACGATGGTCCGGAATATTCTCCAGATGGGAAATACATTTACATCAATTCGTACCGATCTGGGATGATGCAGATTTGGCGGATGAAACCGGATGGATCTGAGCCAGAGCAGATGACTTTCGACGCCCATTCTAACTGGTTTGCACATATCGCTCCTAATAATCAAGTGGCAACGATTATTAGCTATATGGAGGACCAAAAGCAGTCCCACCCTTTTGGCCATCAAGTCAAATTGCGCCTATTGAATTTAAAAACGAGGGAAGTTAAGGATTTGACGGAGGCATTTTATGGGGGTCAAGGAACGATTAATGTGCCCTCCTGGAGTCCAGATGGCAAGAAATTTGCCTATGTGCGGTATGCCTTGGAAGATTTGTAAAAAGGAAGTAAATTCACAAAAAACCTAGATAAATATGAACAAAGATAGTCAAGCTTCCAGACGGAAGTTCTTACAACAAATTGGGGCCACTAGCCTCGTGGCAGCCTCTTCGCCATTCGCCTCTTTAGGCGCTCAACAAAAAGCAGAGGAACGCATTTTAACGTATGAAAAACGCATCTCGGTGGGCGAAAAAATTCGCTTAGGAGTGATTGGTTTTGGGGTACAGGGTCACTTTGACTTAGCCTCAGCGCTTAAAGTGCCTGGCGTAGAATTAGCCGGAATCTGTGATTTATATACAGGCCGCATCGAAAACGCGAAAGAATTATATGGTAAGGATTTATATACGACCCGTAATTACAAGGAATTATTAGACCGTTCGGACATCGACGCGGTGATCATCGCAACACACGATGTGTGGCACGCCCGGATTACCATCGATGCTTTGGCAAAAGGTAAACACGTCTACATCGAAAAACCGATGGTCTATAAAATAGACGAGGGTCCTAAGGTCATAGCAGCCCAAAAGAAATACGGCAAAGTTCTACAAGTAGGATCTCAGCGCGTGAGCAGCATCGGCTTAGCGAAAGCAAAAGATATGTTAGCGGCGGGAGAGATCGGAAAGCTAAACATGGTGAATGCGGTCTATGATCGCCAAAGCTCCATCGGCGCTTGGCAGTATACCATCCCTAAAGATGCAGATGCTTCGACTTGCGATTGGAATCGTTTCATTGAGGCAACCGCAAAAATGGAATTCGACGCGAAGAAATTCTTTTGGTGGCGTGCCTTTAAAGAAGTAGGAACTGGTGTAGCGGGCGATCTATTCATCCACTTGCTGTCAGGAACGCACTTTATGACAAATTCGAAAGGTCCAGAAACGATCTTCTCGACAGGTCAATTCAGTCATTGGAATGATGGCCGTAACTTACCAGATGTTATGTCTGGTGTGATGCAATACGGTAATACGGCGGAGCACCCTGCTTTCCAATTAACACTCCAAGTGAATTTTGTTAGTGGAACAGGTGGGCAAGAAGTGATTCGTTTGATCGGCTCAGAAGGGGTGATGGATGTGAAAGGAAATACGATTTCAGTGAAGCACAGCATTATGCCAGAAGCTCCGGGCTTTGGCGGATATGACTCGGTCTTTACCCTTCCTAAAAGTATGCAAGATGAAATGACCCGCGAATACAATGCGAAATGGACAGAAGCTCAACGCGCTCGCCCAATTAAAGAGGACGTTGTATTTAAAGCTCCTCCAGGATACAACGAGCACGTAGATCACTTTACAAACTTCTTTGATGCGATTCGCAACGGCACTTCGGTGGTGGAAGATGCTACTTTTGGCTTTAGAGCTGCGGCACCAGCCTTAGCTTGTAATGAAAGTTACTTCCAGAAGAAGATCATTCAATGGGATCCAGTGAATATGAAATTGAAGTAATAAAAAAAGCCGGTCCTGAATGGGACCGGCTTTTTTATTAATTAAAACCTGATGACTATTTAAAAGTTACATCAAAGCGGTCAAGGTTCATCACCTTTGTCCAAGCCGCTACGAAATCCTTCACAAATTTTGTTTGCGAATCTTTCGTTGCATAGACTTCAGCAAGTGCACGAAGCTCTGAGTTCGAACCAAAGATCAAGTCAGCACGTGTCGCAGTCGCAACCGCAGCCCCTGTCTTTGAATCCGTTCCTGCGAACTCTTCTTTCGTTGCGTTCGCTGGCTTCCAAGTCGTTCCCATCTCTAATAAGTTCACGAAGAAATCATTCGTTAACGCATCCTTTTTAGTCGTGAAAATACCGTGCTTTGAACCATTGTAATTCGTGTTCAAGGCACGCATACCACCTGTTAATACCGTCATTTCTGGCGCTGTCAAGGTTAATAATTGCGCTTTATCTACGAACAATTCTTCTGTCGATAAGGTGTATTGTGTTTTCAAGTAGTTACGGAAACCATCCGCCATCGGCTCTAATAAGCCTACGGAAGCTACGTCTGTCTGCTCTTGTGTTGCATCCATACGACCTGGGATAAAGGATACAGTAGTCTTAACACCAGCATTTGCCGCTGCTTTTTCTACCGCTGCAGAACCACCTAGGACGATTAAGTCAGCAACGGATACTTTTTTCTTACCAGCTGTAGCGTTGAATTCTTTTTGAATTTTCTCTAATACAGCTAATACTTTCTCTAGTTGCTTTGGATTATTTACCTCCCAATTACGTTGTGGCATCAAACGAATACGCGCTCCGTTTGCACCTCCACGGCGATCTGAGTGACGGTATGTAGAAGCCGAAGCCCAAGCTGTCGAAACTAATTCGCTGATCGATAAACCAGAGTTCAATAACTTCACTTTTAAAGCTGCGATATCCGCTGCGTTAATCACTTCATGATTCAATGCAGGAATGGGATCTTGCCAAACCAATTGCTCCTTCGGAACCTCTGGTCCTAAATAAGTAGAGCTAGGACCCATGTCGCGGTGCGTTAATTTGAACCAAGCTTTGGCAAAAGCCTTCGCATATACTTCTGGGTTATCTAAGAAGTTACGAGAGATTTTCTCATACGCTGGATCTACGCGCAAAGCGATATCCGTCGTTAACATGGTAGGCTTGTGGAAGGTATTCTTGTCAAACGCATCTGGAATAATGTTTGCGCTGTTTTTCGCAATCCATTGGTTAGCGCCTGCTGGGCTTTTCTCTAAAGACCACTCGTTGTTGAACAATAAATGCAAGTATCCGATACCCCATTGTGTAGGAGTAGACGTCCACGTTACTTCTAAACCAGACGTGATTGCATCTTTTCCTTTACCTGATTTGTAGGTGCTCTCCCATCCCATTCCTTGCTTCTCAATGCTAGCTGCTTCAGGATCTGCACCCACGTTTGTCGCAGGACCTGCACCGTGTGTTTTACCGAATGTGTGACCCCCTGCGATTAACGCCACAGTTTCTTCATCATTCATACCCATACGACCAAACGTCTCACGGATATCTTTCGCTGATGCTGCCGGATCTGGCACACCATTAGGTCCTTCTGGGTTCACATAAATTAAGCCCATTTGAACCGCTGCTAAAGGATTCTCTAATTTGCGGCCTTCTGAATAACGGTTTTTGTCGTCTAACCATTTCTTCTCAGATCCCCAATATACGTTCGCTTCTGGCTCCCATACGTCTGTACGACCACCTGCGAAACCAAATGTCTTGAAGCCCATTTGCTCTAGAGATACGTTTCCTGTCAAGACCATTAAGTCTGCCCAAGAGATTTTATCACCATATTTTTGCTTGATTGGCCATAACAAACGACGCGCCTTGTCTAGGTTCGTGTTATCCGGCCAAGAATTCAATGGAGAGAAGCGTTGCTGACCCGCGCGAGAACCGCCACGGCCATCGCCTGTACGATACGTACCTGCACTGTGCCAAGCCATACGAATGAATAATGGACCATAGTTACCGAAATCAGCTGGCCACCAATCTTGTGATTTAGTCAAGACCGCTGCGATGTCTTTTTTCAAGGCAAAGTAGTCTAGACTTTTAAATGCTTTGATGTAATTGAAGTCTGGGCCCATAGGGTTTGACTTCTCTGAGTTCTGGCGTAGCATACCTACGTTTAATTGACTAGGCCACCAATCTTTGTTAGTAGTTCCAGAGGCTTTCATGCCTGTGTGAGGATTGATTCCTGCGTGTGGATTAGTGCCACCTGCTGCATGCGGATTAGCTCCGTGAGGATTAGCAGCAGCTCCACCGTGTGGATTAGCGTAGTCTTGGGCAATGGTAGCAGTGGATGCTAACAAGCCGCAAAGGATAAGTAGTTTTTTCATGATTCTTGATTTTTAGTGGAGTGAAATTAGTGGTAAATAATTGATAGAGAAAACTGAAATTTTCTATATTTGGCATAGATAAAATCTATAACCGTGAATATACAGCAATTAGAATACATACTAGCCGTTGATCAATTTAAAAGCTTCTCAAAAGCAGCTGATTATTGTCATGTTACGCAGGCAACTTTAAGCGCGATGGTGAAAAAGCTGGAGGAACAGCTGGATATCGTGATTTTTGACCGAAAGGCGAATCCCATCGCTACGACAGAAAATGGTCGAGAAATTCTAATGCAGGCCCAGCAGGTGGTGGCGCATGCGAACGCACTATTATCTTCCTCCAAGGCGATAAATCAAAAAGTGGAGGGTCGAGTGAAAATGGGGGTGATCCCAACAATAGCCAGCTCCATGTTGCCTTTGATTATGAAGTATTTAGTGGAAAAGTACCCCTTGTTACACCTCGAAATCTATGAGGTGACGACGAATCAGTTGATCAAAGATTTGCGCAGTGGAAAGCTAGATGTAGGCATTTTGAGTACGCCAATCGCCTCTACCGAGGTGGAGACAGAGCTTTTATATGTGGAAGATTTATATCTGTATGGACATTTATCAACGGGGGAAAAAAAGCTTCAAAAATCTGACTTGAGTCAACAACGCATGTTTCTATTGCAGGAGGGGCATTGTCTTCGAGATCAAATCATTCAGCTATGTGACTTGAAAAAGCAAAAATCACTTCCACCTAATTTATCTGTGGAGTCTAATACATTTGATACTTTGTTGAATCTGGTGGACGAATTTAGTGGGTTTACCGTGTTACCTGCATTATATGTAGGCCAAATGAGTGAAGCCCGAAAATCGCATTTGATTGAATTGACGGATGGGGCATTAACCCGTGAAGTCAGTCTAGCCTATTACCGGCCCTATGCGAAATGGAATATATTGAACCGTTTAAAAGCGGAAATCTCCGCTAAAGTGAATGAAAGATTGAAATCAGAAGTTTTATTGTAAATTTCCAGACTATGGAAAATCAAATCATCCAACACATCGCAGAGCCAGCGCTATTGGAACAATTATACCGATCAAATCCGAGCGCATTTACCCGTGCTTTTCAAGTGGTTTATCCACAAATTTCATCTGAGCTTTCGGCGCAAATTTGGCAGCAGAGATTAGCTGTATCATCTACTTCGTGGGGTTCAAAAGGGGATTGGACTTTGCTCGCAATCATCGCTGCTATAGTCGCTTTTTTAATGCAATTGCCGGATCTATTTTCGATATCTCACGATCTGTATTTCCCCCGGAATATGTCTTTTATTGTGTTGCCAGGGATCGGAGCTTATTTTGCGTACAAACAGGGTTTAAGTTTACGCGATTTAGCCTGGCCTCTGTCTATTTTAGGGGCATCCATTGTCTACATTAATTTATTACCTGAGGGAAGTACGACCCTTTTATTGACTTGTTTGCATATTCCTATTTTACTTTGGTTAGTGGTCGGGTATATTTTTGCTGGAAATGATTCGGCGAAGCGGATGGAATTTTTGCGCTACCACGGGGATTTAGTTTTGATGACCGAAGTGATTGGACTAGCGGGGGGATTGTTTACGGGTTTAACGCTTAATTTATTTAAGCTGATTGACATCGATATCGAGGATTATTATTTCCGCTATTTGGTGCTTTCTATCTTACCCTCTGTTCCGCTTTTGGCTACCTTTTTAGTCCGCCAAAACGCCAGCCTAGTCAGTAAAATTTCTCCTGTCATCGCGCGCATTTTTACCCCTATCGTTACCATCACCCTAGCCTTATTTTTAGTGGCGGTTATATTCACCGGGAAGGATCCATATAATGACCGGGAATTCTTATTGGTATTTAACGGAATCTTGATAGGCGTGATGGCCTTGATTTTGTTCTCTTTAGGGGAGGCGACTAAAGTAAATGCGTCACGTGTACATCAGTATTTTTTATTCGCTTTGGCGCTGGTTGCGATCATCGATAATGGCATTGCTTTATCTGCGATAGGGTACCGCCTGGTCGAATTCGGTGTCACGCCTAACCGTTTAGTCGTTCTTGGTAGTAATGCCCTAATAATGGTGCATTTAATGCTGGCTACGAAAAATGTATGGGGTTTTTTAAAGGGTCAAACTACCATAGAAGATGTTGAAAAAGGAATCACTTCCTATTTGCCGATCTATGCGATTTGGGCTGCCATTGTTAGCTTTTTATTCCCACTTATTTTCCAATTTATGTAAAGATGAATAGGACTATTTTTCAACTTCTTTTAGGTCTAGGAATCCTGACAGGAATGGCCGCTATTGTTTGTACCGTTGCCGGAATTTCTGGAGCAGCCATTTGCTTGATGGCCAGTTTTGTGCTGCTCGCCTTGGGCTTTCAAGGCCATCCTATATTGAAGGGTTTTTCTTATACCCTGTTCATATTTGCCGCCTCCACTTATGCGCTTAATTATCCAGAAAATTTAGTGGCTTATCACGGATTCCCTTTAAAGAAATTGGTCACTCCCTTGTTAATTATTACCATGTTCGGAATGGGGATTCATATGAATTTGACGCGCTTTGTGGAGATCGCGAAATCACCTAAACCTATTCTAGCCGGAATTTTTTGTCATTACTTAATCATGCCCGGAATCGGTATGGCACTCGCGATGTCGACGGATCTACCACCTGAAATAGCGGCGGGAATTATCTTAGTGGGATGCTCGCCCAGTGGAGTTGCTTCGAATGTGATGGCCTATATTTCTAAAGGAAATTTAGCCCTTTCCGTGACAGTGACTGCGATCTCGACGCTTTTAGCCCCTTTAGTCACGCCCTTATTGATGAAGTTACTAGCGAATCAACTAGTTCCCATCGACTTTTGGGATATGTTTTGGCACATTATGGAGATCGTGATTTTCCCGGTGATTGCTGGATTAGTGTATAATCAATATTGCTATGGGAGACAGAAATGGTTGGATGAATTATTGCCTATTTTGTCGATGGCGCCCATCATTTTTATTGTTGCCTTGACCGTTTCAGCGGGGCACAATACCTTACTGAAGATGGGATGGTTGCTGATTTTAATTGTGTTAGTGCATAATTTATTAGGCTACTTTTTTGGTTATAAGATTAGCAAATGGATGGGAATTAATGAACAAGATTCCCGGACAATTGCCTTTGAGGTAGGACTGCAAAATGCGGGTTTAGCCTCTGGGATAGCCGCTAAAATGGGGTACATAGCCACGATGGGGTTAGTTCCTGGTATTTTTGGATCAATGCAAAATATTACCGCCTCGATTTTAGCGAATTGGTGGGGGAGAAATAAATAGTTTAAACGGATTAATGATATGAAAAAGTTAGTCTTCTTCTTTGTTTTGGCCTCATTTTTAGCCTCAGCCCAAACGAAACCTGCCGGGAAGTTAGACCCCGCAAAACCTGTATTAGTTTTAGAGACTTCCTGTGGGACATGTAATTTTGATATGCCAGGAAAGGAATGTTTCCTTGCCTTGAAATACGAAGGGAAAGCTTATGCGGTAGAAGGCACAGGTCTGGATGATCACGGGGATGCCCATGAGGAGAAAGGCTTTTGCATGGCCGTGCGTAAGGCCAAAGTGCAAGGCAGTCTACAGGGGGATAAATTCGTGGTGACTTATTTCGAGCTTTTAAAGCCCTAGGCCACAATATATCTCCGACCTATTCCGAATAAAATGGTGTTTGCAATAACGGCACATCCCACGATGATAATGGCCATTGTAAAAGGCGTTCCATCAAATAGTAAACCCACTAGAGTGGCACAAACCGCACCCCAGGCCATTTGAATAGATCCTAGCATCGCAGACGCTGTACCTGCTCCGCGGTGGAAGGGGCGCAAAGCCAGCGTCGCCACATTAGGGAAGTTGAATCCTTGGCAACCCATGATTAAGAATAAAAGCCCAATGTTTAGTTCCATTGTAAGCAAATCTAGCTTCGCTAGTAAAGACAATATAATTCCTAAGGTTAACTGCGTAGGCAGAGTTACTTTTAGGATTTGTAAGCTCGAATACTTCTTTAAAACCACCCGGTTCAATTGACTTGCGGAAATAATTCCCGAAGCAACGATGGCAAAAATGAATCCAAATTTAGACTCATCTACCCCATAGTAGGTTAAAAATGTCAAAGGTGCTCCTCCCACATACGTAAAGATACTGCCGGCTCCAATGGCACCTGTGAAGGCAAAAACCAAGTACTCCTTCTCTTTAAAAAGGGATCTATAGGCCTTTATAATCGTGGAAACACGGAATGGGCCTCCTTTTTCTCGATTTGTTTTCTCCGGTAACCAGAGTTTTATTAAGAAGATAATCAGCAATAAGATGCCCGCTAGGACTAAGAAGATGGCTTTCCAGCTCGCAATAGTTAGTAATAGACTGCCAAGCGAAGGGGCTAAAATAGGAGACACGCCCAGAATTAAAATCATCAAGGACATCACCTTAGGTCGATCCTTTTCCTCGAAGGTCTCACGAATGACGGCATTAGGCGCCACCATTCCTACACTTCCGCCTAATGCTTGGAATAGACGGAATACAATTAGCATTTCTACTGAAGTTGCGAAGGCACAGGCAATGGAGCTCAGCACATAAAGGGATAAACCGATATACAATACGTTTTTACGACCGAAATGATCTAGTAGTGGGCCACTCATCAATTGGCCTATACAGATCCCGAAAAAGAAGCTGGAAAGCGTATAGCCCATCTCCTCTTGAGAGCATTGCAAAACCGCAGCGATATTTTTAAAAGCGGGCAAATACATGTCGATGGACAAAGGTCCAATGGCTGACAAGATTCCAAGGATTAAGATAATTTTCGTGCGGTTCGCAGAAGTAGGCATTATAGAGGGGTATTTTAAGAAGACGCAAAGGTACGCCCAATTATTCTAAATTAATACTCCCGCGCTTGCTTGTAATGCATAGATGGCTTTGAATAAATAGGCCTTCAGTTCTGTTAATTTTTCAGCGGCCTCCATCGCTTTTGTTTCTCGACTATTGATTAAAAACAAGGATGATTCCCCTTCTGCAAATCGTGCTTCTTCCGCTTTCACTAAAGCTTGGTAGTTTGAAACGGCTTTTTGCTGGGTATCAATCTGTTTTTTTAGGCTCTCCACCTGGTTAAAATAGGAGCTCACCTTCACTTGAATTTGTTGTCTTTTTTGGGCTAGATTTAGGGACTCTTCCTGAATTTTGAGCTTTGCTAATTGGTAATCTGCCCTGCCTTTAGAAAGTCGAAGTGGCATTTCGAACTTAATCCCATATTGGTAATTATTTTCAAAAAGGGGGCGCACTTCTACGCTCGGCATCGAGCCTTTGCTTAAGGCATTATAGGTGAAATCTAGTTTAGGTAACAGGCTTTGGAACTTCAACCTCTTTTCTATTTGCAGGCCTTCAATTTTAAATTGATAAGCACTTAAATCGGGGTGATTTTCGTAGGCTTTTTCGAGAAGGGAGTTTAAGTTTAGATCAAATTCAGCCATCCAGGCGAACTCATTAACCACATCAGCGGGTTGTACTTCTGTCGATAATTCTTGAGGCGTATTATTTTCTTGCCATAAATACACAGAAAGGGAGAGGCGCGAATTCTCTCTTTCCACCCATTTTTCTTGGTACAAATTTTCAAAATACTGTAGCTGAGTGGTTGCCTCTATGGTATCCACGGAGGGCCTTTCTCCTAGTTCCACACTTTGCTTTACGAAGGAAACACGTGCCTCTGCAATTTTCAGATTTTGATCTACAATCCGTAATACGCGCACACTTTTTACCCAGTTCCAATAAGAAGCCATTGCATCTGCAAATAGATCGTTGAGAAGGCTTCTTTGTTCTTGAAGCGCCATTTTATTCATCAATTTAGCTTGTTGAAGGCTGGCTCTTCGTTGGTCCATCACGAGATTCTTCGCGAGGGGTACCGTGATACCGATGTAACTAGTTTCACCCAGTGTTTGGTTCGGGTTTAGCCGTGAACCCTGCAGGTTTTCGATACCTGAATTCACCTCGATTCCATACCAGGTAGGAATGCTTAGTTCCGGGGCGTGGTAGTTATAATAGTTTTTCCCGTCAAAGGTCTTCTGGGTACTGTAATGGCTCAAAATCGGATCAAATCCCCCTCTAGCCTGTAGGATTTGCGCCTCCGATTTTTGAACACCGATGTTCGCCTGCTTCGCTAAAGGATGGTAGGTTTGTACGATTTTAAGGAATGCTTCCGGATACAATACTGGAGTCTGTGCTAGACTGGCAAAGCTCAGAAAAAAGCAGACAAATAAACTATTTTTCATCCTTTTCTACCGTATAAAAATCAGCTGGGAATCCATTGATATTTCGCCATAACTCGTACCAAAGTGGGACATCATTTAACAAGGCAATTCCTTGCGCTCCTGCACCCATCTTGATTTGCTTAGGCCACTTTTTGTCTTTTGGATTTTCCACCACAATCACGCGGAACATCCCATTCTCATCGATGTTATTTTCCACGGCTCTAATCTTTCCAGGGAAGGTTCCAAAGCTTTGGTCTGGCCATCCTCCCGCAAAAATAATCGCAGGGAAACCATCAAAAATAAATCGTACATCTTGTCCAGGCGAAACCAGAGGTAAATCGACGGGTCTAACATACATCTCTACCGCATAATTTGTATTCTGAGGAACGATGATTAAAAGCTCTTCTCCATCCTTTAGAATCTCACCGATACCCGATTTTTTCGCATTAATTACTTGACCACTTTGTGGAGCTAAGATGTAGTACATTCCATCTCGAATCGTGTAACTAGCCACTTGGTTTTCCAGCTTTGCGATTTCCCCCTTACCCGTTTCGATCATCCCTAAACTTTGGAATTTTTCTCCCTCCGCTTTGTTCATTTTCTCACTGTATTCTTGATCTACTCCACGCAATTCAATTTTCGTATTTTGAATCTCTTGCAGGGTTTGATTTACCTTGTTTTCTGAGGTGGTTTTTTTCGCCAATGAGTTCTGCATCGATGCATTTCTTTGTTGGAATTGCGTCTGCGAAATTAAACCTTTAGCGAACATTTTTTGGTTACGTTCAAACTGGTCTTTTACTAAGTTATACTCATTTGAAGCCGCTTCTAATTCTGCTTTTTCTCCTGTTAATTTTTGTTGCAAGGCCGTTATTTTATTTTTTAATTGGTCCTGCTTTAAGGTTTTGGACGTACCTAAATTGTTAATTTGATCTTCCGTCGCTTGGACTTTTTGTTCGTAGTAACTTACTGTTCCCTTTTTCGCATTTAACTGCTCTTGAGTTCGTAGGATCAACTTCGGATCTAGGTACTCAGCCTTGATCTCGGTGATTTTAGCTAAGGTGTCACCTTGCTCTACAAAGTCGCCCTCTTTCACCCACCAACGCGCAATTTTACCTGCAATGGGGCTATAGATTTTTTGCGGTTTTTGCTCTTGATAAAGACTAGTAATTTGTCCTTTAGACCTAATATTTTGCGTCCAGGGCAAGAAAAGAATTCCAATTATAATAAGTCCTAGTCCGATTAACCAAGGTCTCGTAGCTGGCCCTTTTTCGCGCAGGTAAATCTGATTAAATGACTTAAATTTTTCCATTGTTAATCTCTAATTTTTTATCAAAAAAGGCACCCTCGTTTGCGGAAATAATGACAGTCGCAGATTGGTTTTTCAAATAAGTTTGAATAAGACCGGCTAAGTTAGGTTCTAAACCATTCCAAGGGTTCTCTAAAATGAGTAATTTTCTATCCCCACAAAGCGCACGAAGTAAGAGTATTTTCTTCACAATCGTTTGAGGAGTCTTTTTGCCTAAAGGTTCAATCTCTGTATCAAAGCCGAGTGGGAAATGATTCAGAAAATCGGAAAACCCTAATTTATCAGCGGTGGCTAATATTAAGGAAGGGCTAATTTCTTTATTCCCTAAACTAATATTTTCCCATACAGAGCCATCAAAAATCTCTTGGTTTTGGAGTAAAATTCCGGTATGTTTTCGAAGGCTTTGTAGATTGTAGTTTTTGATGGGAACCTTATTGATTAATAGCGTTCCCTTAAAGTCAATATAATTTCCAGTAAGCACACGCATTAAGATCGACTTCCCTGAACCTGCTGGCCCTGAAAGTTGGATCTTTTCTCCTGGCTCAATGTGAAGATTTATGGAATTTAGAACAGGCTTTCCTGGTTCGAATTCAAAGCTGAAATTCTTCATTTCTATCTCCAATCCTATGTTGGAATTAAGCTCTAAATCTCCACCTGTCTCTAATGGATTATCGGTAACAGAGGCTAATTTCTCTAAACCAGTGATCACATCATAGGCGCTATCAAGGCTTGTAATAAGTTTCTCCACCGCCCCTATCACTAACATGATAACGATTTCTGCCGCGACAAATTCCCCTACGTTTAACTGTTGGTTAATTAATAAATACGAACCTAAGGTTAACATCAGCGTAGTTAAGGCAACCTTGAAAAATAAGAGCGATTTGTATTGAAATAGCAGCACGCGAAAGTGCTTTGTTCTAGCACCTAAATAACCCATTACATTTTCATCTGTACGGATCAAGTTCAAATCTGAACCTTGGCTAAATTTAAACGTTTTAATGGTGCGGGCAATTTCTCCAAAAAATCCGGCAACCCCATATTTATAGTTCGATTCCTCGATGCTAGTTTCAATTCCTTTTTGGGATGTGTAATATAAAATCAAGGCTAAAAGTATCAATAAGATTACTCCTAGAATGATAAATAGTGGATGATATAGTGAAAGCAAAATGATGCCAAAAACAATCTGAACGGTGGCTACCGGTATATCAAGTAAAAGTTTTGCGAAGCCTTTTTGAATATTTAAGGTATCAAAAAAACGATTAACCTTCTCTGGTATATGGTATTTATCCATATGTTTTAGATCCAATTGTGGGATCTTATCAGCGAAGTCATAGGCATAATGGGCGAAGATTTTTTGTTGAATCGACTCGATGATTTTCATCTGGTTGATTTGAAACAAACCCATCAAAAACACGCCTAATACGACTAAAAAGATCAGCACATAAATCGAAGTGACCATTGTAGCACCCATTACTAATCCGATGATGGTCTGCACGCCTAAGGGCAAACTTAAATTTACTATACCACCTAAGATAGAGAACAAGTAGATCGAAGTGACCTCCTTTTTGTGTTCCTGTATCAGGGCTTGTACTCGCTTCAATGGACTTGTTTGTTGCATAACAATTCGTTTACTACTACAAAACTAAAAATACTTTTTTAAATAATAGTATTACTATTATTAATAATTGTTAAAATATCTTTTGTGGTAGTTATTCTATTATTAACTTTGTTTTGTTCAACAGGTATAACAATGGATTATTCACTAAGTTTTAAAGTTAACGAAAAGATCTATTTGCGGGACCCAGAAAGTACTGAATTAGGAAAGCAAATTGTAAAAAATGCGATTGACCTCATTCATACCTTAGGTTTTGAGCATTTTACATTCAAGAAATTAGCGAAGGAGATGAATACGACGGAGGCGTCGATCTACCGCTATTTTGAGAATAAACACCGGATGTTGTTGTACATCTTGAATTGGTATTGGTCTTATATGGAATACTTGGTGGTGTTTCAGTTACAGCCATTGGCGAATTCGAAAGCTAAGCTGGAACGCTTAGTTGAATTGTTAACACATCCTTTGGAGGAGAGCGAAGGTCATTCCGATTATAATAAGCAGTATCTACATCAAATTGTTATCACAGAAAGTAGCAAAGTCTACCTCGTGAAGGAAGTCAAAGAAATCAACGAAAACGCTGTTTTTAAACCTTATAAAGACCTTTGTGCGCGTATCTCTGAATTAATTCAATCGTATAATGCAGGGTACGAATTTCCTCATTCCCTTAGTAGTACCTTAATTGAAACGGCACATTCCCAGCTTTTTTTCAGCCAATACCTGCCTAAGTTAACAGATGCTGGGAAAAAGAATAAGACGGACTTTGTCGCGCAGTATTTGACGGATTTATTGTTTAAATCCTTGCAGGCATAAGCCAGAATTATTTAGTTTTATCCTATGATAAAGCTACTCTCACTCTTCTTTGTTCTTTCTTTCTCTTTGCAGGCCTTTGATAAGCCGGCCTATGTGTTGTATAACGGTAAAGGCAAAAAGGTCTCCTTTGAGAAGATGCTTAAGGATCTTCGTCAGCAGGATGTGGTATTAATAGGGGAGTTGCATAATAATCCCATTAGCCACTGGTTGGAATTAGAGATCACACAGGCCTTGGCGGAACAGCGTCAGTTGGTTTTAGGTGCGGAGATGTTTGAACGGGATAATCAGGGCGCTTTAACTAACTATTTGCAAGGAAAAATCACAGCGAAGGGTTTGGATTCGTCGGCTCGTCTTTGGAAGAATTACAAAACGGATTATGCTCCTTTAGTGAATTTTGCTAAAGAGAAAAACCTGCCTTTCATCGCCACCAATGTGCCTCGAAAATTTGCAAGCCAAGTGGCGCGTGGAGGCTTTGAAAGTTTAATCAATCTGCCATCAGAAGAAAAAGCATGGATCGCGCCGTTGCCGATCGCTTATGAGGCAAATCTTCCTGGCTATCAAAAAATGTTGAAAATGATGGGCGAACATACTTCGCCTAATATGCCGAAAGCGCAAGCATTGAAAGACGCGACTATGGCGCATTTTATCTTCTCGAATTGGACGCCGGGATTACTATTTATTCACTACAACGGCTCGTATCACTCGGAATATTACGAAGGAATTTCCTGGTATTTAAAGCGATCAAAAGCAGACATCAAGATCGCCACCATTGCTACGGTTTCCCAAAAAGAGATCGATTCCCTGCTCCCAGAGCATCTTTTAAAAGCAGATTACATCATCTGCGTGGAGGAAGACATGACAGGGACGTATTAATTAGCTGTCAAGGCAGGGCTATGATACTTCGGATTCGATATCCCCATAAATTGTAGAAAATAGAATGGCGCAGAGTGATAGCTCTGCGCCATTCTATTTATTTAATTAATTCAGCAAAAGCGGTCTTGTCATATACTAACCACTCTTCTACTTGCTTGCCATCTTTAATAGCATCAACGGCGAAAATTACCGTTTTAGCTGATTTATCACCTTTCGTGTAGGTAAAAGTAGTGTAACCCATTACGAAATTAGTATAGCCTTTAGCATCAGGCTTATCGAATTGATTTTCCCAAACCGGACCCACTTCAATACTAACCTTAATGCCTTTGTCAGCTAATACTTTAAAAATAGTCATATTTCCATCGATACCCATTGAATCTAAGTTATCGTGAAATATAGCGTCAGCAGAATAGGTAGAACGATAAGTTGCTGTATCGCCAGATTCAAATGCAGCTATCGCCTTTCTAACTAAATCTGTATTGGCAGAGCTGTCAATAGCGATGCCGTTTTGACCTTTAGCGCTAGTTGACGCTGCTGCACCGTCTTCTTTTTTAGTACAAGCGAAAATACTTCCCGCAATGGCGAATAATAGAATGATTTTTTTCATTTTTTGGTTGTTAAGGGGTTAATAATTTTGCCAAAGAAAAAGGAAATAAATCCCCTCACACCGGATTAGCCTTGTGCACTTGTTCCCTTTACGGATTTGGGAACATATTTAGGAACCGTCTTATGGGTTTCGCAGCTATATCCTTAAATGAGTACATTGAGGAATGGAAACAACACTGCACTTTGTTGCACAATGGGTCGAGGCTCGCACGCGATTTTCAAATCAATTGAAAACCTTGCGTTCTGAGGATCTAAGAAAGCATTTAGGCGAATCGCCTAATTCGGTTTGGTCAGAAGTAATTACTACGAAGGAGTTTGGGACGAAGACGAAAGCGGAAGCTCTAGGCAGAATTGTTTCGCACACGGCTTATCATGCTGGACAAATTGCGTTAATCAATAAATATGGGAAAGGGATTTAGGTGGTCCGAAACTGACTACTCGAGGCGAGCAGTTGGTCCAATTTTCCTTTTAGTTCTTCCGTTAGTGGTTCCACTTCCCTTCTGGTGGCTATGTTTATAGGAAAGCCTTGTTTCTGTAACACATATTTTGCGCTGGTGGGATAGGCGGAATGCATCAGGTCCATGTTTTCCGTCAGGAAGGCTTGAAAATCGGTGGAAGGTCTCAAGCAGAAATCGGCAATTAAATCCGGAAAGAAATTCCCCTGAATACACGATAGGCCCATGGAGCCGGCTTCCAGGGAGGCTTTGGCATGAACCATATAGGCATCATAAACGCCGAAACGTGCACCTGCACCTGCTTCAATTTTCGCTTTCACTTGATTAATATCGAGTGAGGTATCTTTGTGGTAACAGAGGCGACCAGACGTTAAAAGAGCTTGCAAGACCGGAATCGAAACCAATCTTTTATAGGGGACAGGGCATTCATAAATGCCAAAAGGAACGCCAGGCGTCCATTCCATCCATTGCTTCATTCGAGTCAAAAATACTTCATCTGATTCCTCTGCCGTAACAAATTGGTTATTCAATATGATGACAGCATCCACTCCCAAGGCATATACCTGGTTTGAAAAAGAAGCCATCTCTATAATATCTCCACCAAAAGTCCCCGTCGCCACGACAGGCACCCTTCCAGCCGTTTGATCTACCACTGTTTTAATGACAGCTAAACGCTCCACTGTAGATAATTCATACATCTCGCTCGAGAGGCAATTCGCGAAAAGGCCCACAGCACCCTTCTCAATATAATAATCACATAATGACCGCAACGTCGTATAATCCACGGACAAATCGGCGTGAAAAGGGGTGAGCATTACTGGAATAAAACCGCGGGGTAATTCTTTCATTTTGATCGGATTTTATGAAGTATAATTCCAATTCCTACGATAGTTAAGGTTCCCACCACCACCGTCATTTTGCTGTCTAGTGGGATCTGAAAGGCTTCAGGCAACACATCCTTAAATGACATCAAAGCAATGAGCAGTAAGCCTAAAATAGCTGCGAATTTAGCCTCAAAATTGTTCACCTTTTTCGCTATAAAGCCTAGCAAAAAGATCCCGAGCATACCTCCTGCAAAGATTCCTGAAAGCTTCCACCAGACATCCAACAGGCTTTTTACGCCGATCATACTTATCCCGAAAACGATGCCTAACCCTCCCATGCAAGTCGTGGCAATTAGTAACAGTCGAAACTGTTTTTTCGAGTCTGCCGCAGGATCGATGTAGCGCAAATAAATGTCTTTCAAAAACACGGTCGCCGAACTATTCATCCCGCTACTCATGGTACTCATTCCCGCGGATAAAAGTGCGGCAATAAGTAGTCCGAGGAATCCGGTGGGGATTTGGGTTTTCATGAAAAAGGGGAGCACGCGGTCACCGTAATCACTTGCTTTAAGTGCATCTAGAGGAATGTTTTTTTCAGCAGCAACCTGTTGTTTGAGTTCTAAGATAAGTGCTGGGTTATCCGCATAAAAGCTGTAAAGGGCCGTTCCTATGAAGAAAAATAGGAAGGATACGGGGACATAATACAGGACGCAGAGCCAAATACTTTTTGCGGCATCCCGAGGATTTTGAGCAGTATGGTAGCGCTGGATATAGTTTTGGTCTATCCCAAAATTGGTCAGATTAATGAAAAATCCATACGCTAAAATCACCCAAAAGGAGCTCGACTGAAAGTCTAAATCGAAGGTTCCCAGGCTGAATTTATCCTCCCGCATTCCCGTCTCTATAATGCGACTAATGGGAGTTTGCAAGGTGATTAAATACAGAATCATTCCTGCCCCTAAAGTCTTCAAAATGGCCTGAATAACCTCTGTCCAGATCACCGCCTCCATTCCGCCTAACACGGTATAAAGAATAATGCAAAGCCCAGCCACCAGAATAATCAAGCGCATATCGATGCCTGTCAATGCATTTAATGTCAAGGCAATACCATAAAATATCGTCCCCATTCTAGCTAACTGCGTAAGGATGAAACAAACCATTGCATAAGTTCTGGCCCAATTCCCAAATCGTTTTTCTAGGTGAGTGTACGCACTAATTTCTCCACTTTGCCTGTAAAAGGGGACGAACCATTTCGTCGCCACAATGGCCGCGAGCGGAATGGAAAGGCTGAAAACAAAGGGATTCCAGTTCGCCCCAAAAGACTTCCCCGGATCTCCTAAAAAAGTAATCGCACTCAAAAAGGTCGCATAAAAACTCAGGCCTAAAGCCCACCCCGGGATAGATCCGGAGGCGGTAGTGAATTGCTCGGAACTCTTATTCTTACGCGAAAAATAAATCCCTATTCCCACCATGGCTAGTAGGTAAAGAAGAATTAATACGAGGTCGAGTAATGCCATTAGAGCGAGAGAATGACGTGCTTGATTCTTTTACGTTTCCAGGTATAGGTGATGTGGATTTTGCCATCATTTGTCTGGATAACCGCGGGATAAGAGAATTCTTCCCCGGGCTCATTCTCTAAGGTAGCGACATCTTTCCAAGTCTTTCCATCACTAGAAATGGCCACACTGATGGGAGATCGGCCTTTTTTTACTGGATTGTAGACGATAACGTGTCTGCCGTCTTTCAGTGTCACCGCGTCGATTCCAGAATTAGGATTCACTAAGTTAGAGGGTTCTAGCGCAGTCCAGGACTGTCCTTGATCGGACGAAAATGCTTGTAAAATGAAGCCATTTTCAGACCGGCAAACAAGTTGTAATCGTCCGTCTGGCAGAAACAAAACACTGGGCTGGATGGCTGAAGTCGTCACACCATCGTTCAATGGACCCGTTCTTGACCAGGTTTTGCCTAAGTCGCGGGTGAATTCCATGTGCAATTTCCAGTCGTCATCTTCGGAACTGGATGGGCATAATAGGGTGCCGTCTTTTAAGAGAACAGCCTTATTTTTAATAGGCCCGTAGATGTCTTTAGGGAGTCTTTCGGCCTTAGACCACGTTTTTCCTCCATCGAAGGATCTTTTCAGCATGCCCCACCATTCGTCAGGTGCTGGACCGTCTTTATAGAAAAGGATTAATTCTTTCCCCGGAACTTGGTATAATACGGGGTTCCAAAGTGGGTAACGCTTTCCATCTGATTGAATTCCATTCGCTATTTCAACCGGTGTTTCCCATTTTCCATTGACATAATGACTAAACCAAATCCCCACATCAGGATTCTTTTCATGCTTACCTCCAAACCAAGCACCGACTAAACCGGAAGGGGTTTCTTCAATTGTGGAGGCGTGACAGGATGGGTAAGGGGCATTTTCGTAGATGAATGCGGCTTTTTCAATTTGGGCAGAGGCACAAAATGTCCAAGCGCAAAGAATGCTTAGGGTAAAGAATTTCATAGGTAAATAGGTTGTTAGCAGTAATATTATGAAATTATTCCTAATTTCGAATGCCTTAATCCTATTTCATGAAACAAATGATATTCCTGCTCAGCCTTGTGAGCCTCAGCGCTTTTAGCCAAGCGGATTTTGAGAAAAATTTACAGAAACGCCTGATTTTAGCAGTAGATGGTGCCACGATTGAGATCGAGGCAGGCCGGTTTTCCTTAACGAAAAGTTTGTCTTTGGAGGGTAAAAAGAACATTACCTTGCGAGGCAAGGGGATGGATAAAACGATTTTAAGCTTTAAGGGGCAAACCCAAGGGGCAGAAGGCATTAAGGTTTCGAATTGCGAAAACATCGTTATAGAAGATATGACGACGGAGGACTCTAAGGGAGATTTAATTAAGACCATGCAGGTGAAGGGCATCACTTTTCGCCGCGTAAAGACTGCCTGGACAGGTGGACCGAAATCCACTAATGGCTCTTATGGGCTTTATCCGGTCTTGTGCGAGAATGTGTTAATCGATTCGTGTATTGCGATTGGCGCTTCTGATGCGGGTATTTATGTAGGTCAATCAAAACACATTATCGTTCGAAATTCAGCAGCCTACCAAAATGTAGCGGGAATTGAAATCGAAAATTCGTTGTATGCAGACGTCTATAATAACAAAGCGATTGGGAATACAGGGGGGATTTTGGTTTTTGATTTACCTGATTTAGTCCAAAAAAAGGGCGGACACGTTCGTGTCCACCACAACCTCGTACAAGATAATAATTTAAAGAATTTCGCCCCTAAAGGAAATATTGTGGGAAATGTCCCTAAAGGAACAGGAATGATGGTTTTGGCAACCAGTAATGTGGAGTTATTCGAAAACCAAATTATCAATCATGCCACGATCGGAGTTGCTATTATTTCTTATTTTATGACAGAGAATGCCATAAAAGATAAGGAATACGATCCCTATCCGACAACCGTTGCTGTTCACCATAATACCTTCGAGCGGAAGCCAAGGCGAGTGCCTATGGATAGCCGCTTTGGTAAAATGTACCGATTCGTTTTACGTTTTGGGCGCCAGGTACCCGCGGTTGTGTATGATGGAATTTTAAATCCCGCGAAAATAGGTCCCGATGGAAAATACCCCCTTCATTATTCCATTTGTGTACGTGACAATGTGAACCAAAGCACGGCTTTTCTAGATGCGGGGAATAATTTTAAAGGCTTAAAGCAAGGAAAAGATTTGTTTGATTGTGATTTTGAATATGTAAAAACTACCACCTTCTAATGCGTATTTTCTGCCTTTTGTTGTTAGCGTTTATTGGCCTCATTTCAGCGGATGCAGACTACAAGGAAAACCTATCAGATTACGGTTTTTTCAAAGGAACCCTAAAGGATCAAATTCCGGCGGATGGCGTCGTTCTTTACACATTGAATTCTCCTCTTTTCTCAGATTATGCTTCGAAATTACGTTTCGTAAGGCTTCCTGAAGGGCAATCAGTAGCCTATAATCCAGACTCCGTTTTACAATTTCCCGTAGGTACAGCCATCGTAAAAACCTTCTATTATCCCGTCGATGAACGTAATCCGAAGAAGGGTCGCAGACTAATGGAAACACGCGTATTGTTGCATGAGGCCAAGGGCTGGGTGGCTCTGCCCTATATTTGGAACAAAGAACAAACGGATGCGGTTCTCGAAGTAGCAGGGGGTAGCGACCATGTTTCTTGGATAGATGGTGCGGGTAAAAAACAGTCCTTCGAATACCAGGTGCCTAATATGAATCAGTGCAAGGGTTGTCACGAGAGATCAGGTGAAATGACGCCCATTGGCCCATCCGTCAGACAGTTAAACGATGGTCATCAATTGCAAAATTGGGCGACAGCAGGTCTTCTGAAAGACTTACCTAAAGATCACATTCCCGCCCTTGTGAACTACTCAAACACATCCGCTTCCCTCGATGATCGCGTAAAAGCTTACCTGGATATCAATTGTGCACATTGCCATAATCCGACGGGCCCCGCTCGTTCATCTGGTCTTTATCTAACTTGGGATTCCAAAGATCGCACGGCGTACGGTTTCTTCAAAGCACCAGTGGCGGCAGGCAGAGGCTCCGGAAATTTGAGTTATGATATTGTTCCAGGGAAACCAGAACAGAGCATTTTACATTACCGCATGGCGTCCCGCGATCCAGGTGTCATGATGCCGGAATTAGGCAGACAACTTACTCACCACGAGGGGGTTGAATTAGTGCGTAACTGGATTGCTTCTTTACCACAATAATGGATTAGGTACAAAATCTAATTTTAGAATAGCTTTCATTTTCTGTTATATCTCTGGTCTTTTCGTTGATAAAAATGGAAGCATGAGACGTTGAATGACGCTATTCTTTCTTCCTTTTTTGTCGTCTATTTTACTGCAGCCTCTAAATCCGCAATCACGAATTTCGACATCTGTAAAAAGGCATAAGTCGCCTTAGGTGCCGTCTCAGGATTGCTCATTAATTTTCCCAAAACCAAAGGAATAATCTGCCAAGAAACTCCATATTTATCTTTCAACCAACCACATCTTCCCGGCGATCCACCCGCAACTAACTGATCCCACAAGTGATCAATTTCTTCCTGTGTATCGACTGTCACCATCATCGAAACGCCTTCGTTGAAGTTGTACTGATGCTCCATGGAACTTTCCATTAAGTGGAAAGGCTTACCGTTTAAAGTAAACTGAGAATACTTCACATTCCCCTCTGTGTCATGCTCCCCTTTTTCATACAATGCCTTATGCAGAATTTCAGAATTCGGAAATAGGGACGTATAGAAATCAATCGCTTCGCTAGCCTTTCCATTATTGACTCCATTAAACATCAAATTAGGAGCTAACTTGGCGTGCGATTCATGGTTTTTCATTATTTGCCAATTCACTCCAAACTGATCCGCGCACCAGCCATACAAGGGGCTCCAAGGATAGGTGTTTAGATCCATTAATACCTTTCCATTATCAGTTAACTTCGCCCAAACACGTTTAATTTCCTTCTCATCTTCTAGATTTAAAAAGAATGAAATGGATGGATTGATTGGGTATCCTGGTCCGCCATTCAGGTGCATAAAGCGTCTATCAAATAGACGGTAATTCACTGCCATCGGATTTTCAGAAAGGGGCTCAAAGCCTGAAAAAGTGCTTTGATAAAAGTCAGCGGCCTCTTTTGCATTCTTGTCAAACCAGAGGCAGGTAGCAATTTCGTGTATCATAATGGGTTTAAATTTCGATAGAAATTTTCACTTTCCCGCCTAAACCCTTTTCCACAATGTCATACAACGTCTTCATTGTGACGTTGCTGCCATCGTTTTCTACTCTAGAAATGTAGGAACGTTTTTTATTTATAATTGTCCCTAATTGCTCTTGAGTCATTCTTTTTTGTTCTCTTGCCTGGCGTAATAGGAGACCAATTTTGAAAGATTCAAAATCCCTCTCTAGGCCATCTCTACGCTCGGTCCCTATTTCGCCATAGACCGAATCTTTTATTTTTTTCCACGATTTAGTTTCCATTTTTTTCCAAATAATAAGTACGCATTAAAATTTTAGCTTTATCAATTTCAACTTTAGGAGTTCTTTGCGTTTTTTTCGTGAATCCATTTAACAGGATGACCAGATTTCCCTCGTCGAAAAAACAAAATATCCGCCATATATTACTGCCTAACTGAACCCTCGCTTCATACAGCCCTTTCGTTCCGGAAATATGTTTTATGTAATTCGATGGGACTTTATCCATCGTTTCCAGGAGACTGATTATTTTATGGATTTTGTTCTGGGTTCGTATATCTAATGCCAAAAGAAAATCTTCAAAATGGTTTTTATAAGCAATTATCTGTCGGATTGATTCCATTTGAAATTGTAACTTTAAAGTTACGTTTAAATTTTGTATTTCCAAATGTCCATAGAATTCGTTCGCTATCTGAACAGCTTATTGATAAAATAAAAAATAACTAAAAAAATAGTTAGAAATATTTTGTAACTAAAAATTTAGTTATACATTTGCCTCAACGAAAAGTAAAACGAATGAAAAAATTAACACAAGCAGAGGAGCAGGTCATGCAGGTTATTTGGAATTTGTCGGAAGGCGGATTCTTGAAGGATATCATTGAACTGTTGCCGGAGCCGAAGCCACACTCGAATACGGTGGCGACGCTGTTGAAGATTTTAGTGGAGAAAGACTTTGTAAAAATCTCTAATCCGAATCGGAACAATCTCTATTCCGCGAAAGTCTCAAAACGTGATTATTCTGGCCAGCGAATGGCAGGCTTAACGGAATCCTTTTTCGACGGATCTTACACGAATGTGGTGTCCTATTTAGTGGACAAAAAGCAGATGTCCATTGAAGATTTAGAACTCCTATTGCAAAACCTAAAATCGAAAGGCGATGAATGATACATTTATTTACCTGCTTAAATCGATGATTTATTCAGGGATATTCTTTGGATACTATACGCTATTCTTGAAGAACACGATTTACCACGTATACAATCGATATTATCTGTTGGCAGCGATGGCTTTGAGCGTAGTTTTTCCCCTAGTTCATCTAAGTATTGGTGTTTTTGAAGAGGAAGTGGTTGCCACACCCGCATTAAAATACCTGATGTATGGTTCAGCCGCTCCAGTGCAGGGATTTAGGATAAAGTGGGCAAATATTCCCTCGGAATTAGTGCCAATGTATGTAATTAGTGCCTTATTGCTCTGTTATTTAGCTTATTCGGTGATTCGGATTTTCCGATTGAAAGCGATGAATAAGAAAAAGCAGATGGGCGATTTTACCTTCATCGAAACAGATTTAGAGGAGGCGCCGTTCTCGTTTTTCTCGAACCTTTTTTGGAAAAAATCGATCTCCATAGAAGACGAAAATGGCCGAAAAATGTTGCAACACGAGCTCGCTCATATCCGCGAGAAACACTCCTGGGATCGCCTTTTCTCTCAATTTATTTGTTCTGTTTTTTGGATGAATCCTTTCAACTGGATCATTCAAAAAGAATTGCAAAACATTCACGAATTTATTGCTGACCGCGATGCGGTAGGCGCCGGAGAAGTGGATGCTTTTGCCAAAATGCTTTTGCAAAATTATTACGGTAATCATTTTTTAAACCCGAGTCATTCATTCTATTATTCATCCATTAAACGAAGAATTATCATGTTAACAACCTCTAAAACCCCTAAATACGCCTACCTGAGAAAGGTGGCCGTATTGCCTCTAGTTGCGATTTCTTTTATCTTATTCTCCATTCAGTTAAGTGCGCAAAAGCAAAAACCTAAGCCTAAGAAAAATGCAGGGGTGGAATACAAAGTCACAATGCGCCCAGATTCCACTACTTTTTCAGACGCTAAAACGGGTAAAAAGGTATTTACTGTTGCAACGAGAGATATGCCACCTCCGCCACCTCCCACTGGACCTCGCGGCCTTCCAGCACCTCCTACACCTCCAATTGCCGCAGATCATGTGACGATATCTCATTCGTTTTCTGATGCAAAATTCAACGGGAACTTGGATTCAAATGCAATAGTCATGAAAGGAATGCGCGATGGGAAAGAAATAACCGTGACAGTAAAAGGGTCGAATAAAAATATTGCTCCTAAAGATCAGGCAAGCATTGTATTGAAGTCTTCCTCTGACCAAAAAGAAAAACCTCTTATTGTCATTGATGGAGTCATCATGACAGATATGGATATGAACAAAATCAGTCCTGACAATATTCAGTCAATAAATGTCTTGAAGGGCGAAAAAGCCACGGCAAAATACGCAGAAAAAGGCGCTAATGGGGTAGTTGAAATTACTACTAAAAAGCCTTAGCGTACAAGGGTTTAAAAATTTTGTTTATGAGAGTATTGAGTAATAGCCGGTGATTTTCACCAGGCTATTGCCGTTTAGGGGGATTTAAAAAATAGCGGGATCCGGGCAATTCCCCGAATAAAACGCGAGATCTCGCAGCGAGCAAACTCCTGGATAATCGCCTGTAAATCCTTGCATATCACGTATGAGTTGAAAATGCAGGTGCGGAGGCCATCCACCATTTTCGCTGGGCTCACCTAAATGACAAAGCAGCTGGCCCGCAGCAATGGGCATTCCGACCGACAATCCTTCCAGATCTTCGATAGCTAAATGACCGTATAAACTGTAAATGCCTAGAGTGGGATGGTGTATAATAATCGTAGGCCCATAATTACCCGAACCAGGGTTGACTTGAAAACTGTGCACCACGCCATCCGCCACAGAAAAAACAGGCGTTCCAGCCGCTGCCCAAAAATCCACCCCTAAATGAATATTTCGGAAATCGGCTGAATCAGTCGCAAAATTTTCATGCGCCTCGTAAATGATGCGGTGTTCGAGGTAGCCGCCTATGCCTATTTTGGCACCTAATTTCTGGTCTATATAAGCGCAAAATGCGGGAATATTCGCATAAATCGAGGGATTCAATTCTTGATTTGTGGCACTCAGATCCAGTGCAAGACTGTTCGAAGAGGTAAGTGGCTCAGAAAATAGGCGATCAATCATTCTTGAAATTAATTTGCTCAAATTTAATCAAAGAAAAATTTACCTGGCTTCTTATGCCCTTTTTCCTTTTCGCTATCCTGAAATAGTTGCTCAATCCTAGCTTTTTATCGACTTAATCGATGGATTCGTCTATTGGATTGCGTAAATGTATATTATTCGGTTACTTGCACGTTAGATAGAAAAAAAATCAACTATGCGCTATATTATTCTTGTTCTGACAGTAGGCTTATGGAGCTGCAGTGAAAATACATTAGAAACAGTGGTTGCTTCTGAAGCGTATACTGAAATTAAAAAAGCCTTATCCATTAATCCTGTCGCGTTGGATAATTATGCTGCGCAAGGGAAGCCAGCCTATGTAAATAAAGATAATACGGGGGCGAATGCGATCACGGATAAGGCAGCTACCCTAGGTCGTGTTTTGTTTTACGATAAGAATTTAAGTGTTAATAATACGATTGCTTGTGCGAGTTGCCATAAGCAAGAGTTTGCTTTTGGGGATACTGCGATAGCTAGTTTAGGGGTAGAAAATGGGCGTACGGAGCGGCATTCGATGCGTTTGATTAATACGCGCTATGCAAATGAGGCGAAGTTTTTCTGGAATGAGCGTGCAGCGAATTTAGAGGCTCAGGTGACGATGCCCATTGTGGATCATTTGGAGATGGGTTTTAGTGGCCAAACAGGACGCGGCAACATCTCCACACTCATCACAAAATTGAATGGGATCGGTTATTATCAGGAGCTATTTAAACTCGCTTATGGTGACGCTACGATTACGGAGGCACGGATGCAAACGGCTTTGGCCCAATTCATTCGAAGCATTCAATCCTTTGATTCCAAATACGATATAGGTCGCGCACAGGTACCGAATGATGGGGCGCCTTTCCCTAATTTCACCGCTCAAGAAAACGCCGGCAAAACCTTATTTTTAAATCCTCCCATCTTCAATTCAGCTAGCGTAAGAATAGGTGGAGGATTTGGTTGCCAAGGTTGTCACCAAGCTCCGGAGTTTGATATCGATCCGAATACACGTAACAATGGTTTCATTGGGGTCATCGGCAGTACACAACTTGACCTGAATAATACGCGCTCTCCGTCTTTGAGAGATATATTAAATGCTTCCGGTGTGGCAAACACACCCTTTATGCATACGGCGGCCTCGGCTACCATTCGCCAGGTATTGAATCATTATAATTCGATTGCCGCCGCACCTAGAAATACGAATTTAGACGCTCGTTTGAAGCCGAATAATATAGGCCAAAACCTCCAAATGACCCCTGCCGAAATCGATGCGATGGTCGCCTTCTTGCGCACCTTAACTGGAAGAGAGGTATACACGAATAAAAAATGGGGCAATCCCTTTCTCTAAATAATTGTGTATTATTGTCGGATAAAATCTTCCGATGAAAAAATTCTTATTAATACTCGCGCTTCCTTTAATGGCTCAAGCGCAGCAAATCGACAAAATCATTACGCGTGCAGAAACGGAGCGCATGGAAACCTATTTAGCCTCTAACGAATTGGCAGGCAGAAAACCCTTCACTCCAGGGATCGAAAAGGCCGCCAAATTCATTTCTGCGGAATTCGAGAAAGCCGGTTTGAAGAAAACGAAGGATTCCTATTTGCAGACGTTCCCCATGTTTAAGTCCCAGCTTGTTTCCGTTTCTGGAAGTTTGGATGACAAAGCACTCGAGGCAAAACAGATCGCGGTTATTTCCAAAGAGGCCTCCCTACAAATCGACGAAAAATCGGGTTATGAGGTGGTGAATGTGAAGGAGGGGGATAATTTTGGCCAAAGTGCCTACCGCATCATGAGTGCGACGAAGCCTACCATCGCTTTTTTACACGAGAGCTTTGCAAAATTCATCCCGCGCCTTTCCAGTAGAGGACCGATCAGAGAAAGCCAAGCGAACATCATTTTTGTGGTAGCGAATGCGGTTCCTACCTCCTTTAAAATCAAGGCAAACCTACAAGTAGAGCGTCTAGAATTATCCAATGTGGTAGGCATCCTTCCTGGGAAAAGCCGTCCGAATGAATACGTGATTTTCTCTGGCCACTATGACCATTTAGGCATAGGAAAACCGGTACAAGGAGACTCCATTTATAACGGGGCAAATGACGATGCAGCAGGAACCACTGCCGTGATGATGCTAGCAAAATATTATGCGAAAAAGCGCAATAACGAGCGCACCTTAATCTTTGCGGCCTTTACGGCCGAGGAGAGCGGGGGACACGGAAGTGATTATTTCTCTAAGCAATTCAACCCGGATCAAGTGATGGCGATGTTTAACCTTGAGATGATCGGAACGGAAAGTAAATGGGGTAGAAATAGTGCCTACATTACGGGTTACGAGAAGTCGTCTATGGGCGAAATTTTGAAGAAAAACTTAGTGGGTTCTGCTTTCACTTTTTATCCGGATCCCTATCCAGAACAAAACTTATTCTACCGCTCTGATAATGCAACCTTAGCCGAATTAGGCGTTCCTGCGCATACGATTTCTACTTCTAAAATGGATAGCGAGCCTAATTACCACAAGGCGAGTGATGAGGTACAGACGTTGGACTTAGATAATATGACCGAAATCATTAAGGCCATCGCGACGAGCGCGACCAGTATTATTTCTGGTAAGGATACGCCTAGCCGAGTGGATACAACGAAGTTAAAATAGCTCTTTCAATTTTTACACAAAACCAATACTCATGAAAATTAAAAACCTAGTCATTGTATGCCTTTTGGCATTGCCGGCTTTCATGCAAGCGCAAAAATTGTACACCTATCCCATCGGTGTTCAAGCCTATACTTTCCGGAATCAGTTTCCTAAAGACGTAGCGAAGACGCTCGACCTTATTCAGTCGATGGGAATCACCGAAATCGAAGGGGGTGCTCAAAAGGGCCAAACTCCAGAACAATTCAAACAAATGTGTGCGGATCGTGGCATTAGTGTTCCATCCACTGGAGTGGATTATAATGAATTAGCTAATCCTGCTGAGGCCATCGCTAAGGCTAAAATCTTAGGGGCTAAGTTTGTGATGTGCGCTTGGATTCCGCATAAAGTGCGCGGCGGATTTACCCTAGAGGAAGCTCAAAAGGCAGTCGCTTTATTCAATGAGGCGGGTAAGAAATTCAAGGAAAATGGCTTAACGCTGTGTTACCATGATCACGGGTATGAGTTCCAACCTTTTGGCAAAGACGAAACATTGTTAGACTACATCATCAAAAATACGAATCCGGAATATGTGTCTTTCGAGATGGATGTGTTGTGGACGATGCACGGCGGAGGCGCTGATATGCCAGAGAAGTTATTGAAGAAATACCCGACTCGTTTCAAGCTAATGCACGTGAAAGATTTGCGTAAAGGGGTGGCTGGTGATTTAACCGGCGGAACTCCTGCAGAAAATGATGTGCCTGTGGGAACAGGACAAGGTAATTGGAAGGCTATCATCCAACTGGCGAAGAAGAATGGCATCGAGCATTGCTTCATCGAAGATGAAAGTGAGAAAGAGGAGGAATTCGTTCCTAAGAGTATTGCTTACCTTAAAAGCTTGTAACATGAAGGGCCTCGAAAGAGGCCCTTTTTATTGTTCCGCGGCCGTTATTGTTCCGCGGCCGTTTGCAGCAGGGTTTTCGTAAACACTTCGATGGGTTCTGCCCCGGAAATGCCGTATTTTCTGTCAAAAACGAAGAAGGGAACGCCTCGCACGCCCAGGTTTTCTCCCTCTTGAATATCTTGCTTCACGCGGTACGCGTAATTTTCGTCTTTCAAAGCTTCGAGAATTCCCTCGCGATCTAGTCCGATAGCTTCTCCGCAGGCTACTAGCTCTTCATCTTGGGCTAGGTTTTTGCCCTCCATAAAATAAGCCTGAAAAAGGCGTTCCTCGATGGCATCGCCTTTGCCTTGGTCTTTCGCATATTGGATGAGGTGGTGGGATTTCAGGGAATTAGCGACTTTGGCTTGATCAAAATCATAGCGCAATCCTACAGCTTCCGCCATCTCTGAAACGCGGTCGTGCATCACTTTGACTTGCTCTAATGAAATACCTTTTCTGGCCGCTAAATAGTCATATACATTCGTCTCCTCGCCCAGGTCCATCGGAATTGTGGGATCTAATTGGAAACTCTTCCACTCGATCTCCACTTCGTCCTTTCCAGGGAAGGTTTCCAATGCTTTTTCCAAATGCCTTTTGCCTATGTAGCAAAACGGACACATGATATCACTCCAAATCTCGATTTTCATTCTTTTCCCAATTATATCTACAAATCTCAACGCTTTATCGCAAATATCATTCCATAAAACGGTTTATTTTTCAGTTTTGTGGTCTAAATACAAACCCTATGATCAATTCAATCAGCCTAAGTTTACTCAGTTTAGTACCCAGCGTGCCTGCATCTAACGGTTTATTAACCGCTCATTTTGAAAATGTGTTAGGCACTTCATTAGATCTTAAGATCATCGCTTCGTCTGAAGCCGCGGCTAACATCGCAGAATCCAAGGTGTTAACGGAGATTAATCGTTTGAACGAAATCCTTTCCTCCCGTGAATCTTCGGAGTTTAATCTGTGGAGCTCGACTCGCGGAGAATCCCTCGAAATTTCTTCCGAATTGCGCGAGGTGTTACAGCATTTCGAAGAGTGGAATGTGAAAACGGAAGGAGCCTTGAATCCGGCGTCGGAGCATATTGCCAAAATGTGGGCTTCAGAAATACCCTCTGCCTCCGATTTAGCGTTGGCAGTGAATGAGGTAAATCAGCCCCATTGGTCACTAGACGAAAATGGAGCTACCCGTTTAACGGACACCGAATTGAAGTTGCACAGCTTCACAAAGTCCTATGTGATGGAGAAAGCAGCCGAAGAGGCGATGAAAGAGGAGGGAGTGGCTGGAGTGGTCGTGAATATAGGAGGTGACTTTGTGGTGAAAGGAGATTGGACCGAGAAAATAGGTGTATCAGATCCGCGAAATGCGGGAGAGAACGCAGAGGTTTTAGGCTATATTCAAGTGAATAATCAAGCGGTGGCAACATCGGGAGATTATAGAAGAGGTTCGGATATCGATGGGGTGCATTATTCGCACATCATGGATCCGCGGACGGCGGAACCGGCAGCGGAAGTGATTTCGGCGACGGTGGCGCACGAGGATGCGGTGACGGCAGGTGCTTTAGCGACGGCATTTAATGTGTTAGGCGTGGCAGCTTCGATCGATTTAGCGGCTCAGTATCCGGAGGCATCGTATTTAATCGTAGACAAAGAGGGTGCGGAATATAGAAGTGAGAACTGGCCGGCGACATCTGTAGAGAAGTCCGCGATCAGCTTAGTGAATATAAAAGAGAAGTTGTGGACTGCGGGCCAAAGCTTGGATATCAATTTCGAACTTGCGCGTTTCGAAGGTCGCGCGCGTCGTCCGTTTGTGGCGGTTTGGATTGAAGATGAGAAGCACAAGCCGGTGAGACGTATTGCGGTTTGGTATAATAAGCCTCGCTGGTTACCCGATTTGCGTTCTTGGTTTGCGGCGAAGAGAGAGGTGGAATTCGATGCGGCTTCAGTGACGGGAGCGACACGTGGGGCGGGACAGTATACGGTGGTTTGGGATGGGAAGAATGACGCGGGGGAATATGTACCTTTGGGGAAATATACCGTGTTTATCGAGGCGGCTCGCGAGCACGGAACGTACCAGTTGATTAAGCAAGAAATGAAGTTTGATGGGAAGGCCAAAAGCCAAACCTTAGCCGGTGGCGAGGAAATGACGGCGGCTTCATTGGTCTATAAAGCAAAGTAAATGAGAGATTTAGCGACGTGGTCGAGGTGGCTGCACATCTATTTGTCGATGTTCAGTTTCATTATCGTATTATTCTTTTCGGTGACGGGTTTGACCCTGAACCACGTGGATTGGTTTCCAGAAAGTACAGTGGTTTCTGAGCTGAAGGGTTCTGTGAAGGCAAGCTGGGTTTCGGTCGCTGATACCGCCAAAATCCCCAAACTCGACATCGTCGAGCAGCTTCGCGCGAACCATAGTATTAAGGGACAATTGAACGATTTCAGAATCGATGAGGAAGAGATTTCGATTTCCTTTCAAGGTCCCGGTTATACGGCCGATTTCTTCGTGAACCGCGCGGATGGGAAATACGAATTAACAGAAACGAAGATGGGTATTATTGCCGTGATCAACGACCTGCACAAGGGTCGCGATACCGGGAAGTCATGGTCTTGGGTCATTGACTTT
This sequence comes from Aquirufa sp. HETE-40SA, assembly GCF_054558635.1. Lineage (NCBI taxonomy): Bacteria > Pseudomonadati > Bacteroidota > Cytophagia > Cytophagales > Flectobacillaceae > Aquirufa > Aquirufa sp. HETE-40SA. The sequence goes on along the minus strand of NZ_JBPXKN010000003.1, from coordinate 244,773 downwards.
TCTGCCATCTTTATGATTGTTATTTCCCTAACGGGGTTAATTTTGTTGTTATTTTTAAAGAAGAAACGCACGAACGGGATGCTTTGGTTAGCTGTCGGCGGGGTTGTGGTTTGGGTATTTTATTATTTTGTATGAGACGTATATTCACCATTCACCATTTACCATTCACCATTTTACTTTTCTGCTCCGTAGTTGTGTTTGCGCAAGACCACGCTCCACTTCCGCCTCTTCCGGTGGAGGCGACCTTTGGGACTAACCGATTGCATTTTCAAGCGGTTATTAATCGACCAGTTTCAGCAAATGGGAAATTGAGTTTTTTCAATTTGAGTACCGGTGCGGTAGATTATTCAAATACGGCCTCTGAGACGGAGATGGTGGTGGTGAATAATTTGACCTATGCACTTTTTGGAAATATTAAAGTAACCGGTGGGGCAGAGTGGCATTATAAATTAGGACTGGTTCCTCAGCTAGGTTTGCAATATTTTAAGGCAAATCGCACCTGGCTAGTTTTAGTGAATCCAAGTATTAATCTGCAACCTTCTAAGAGTACAGCTACGATCGGAATTGTGGAATACAAACCCGCGCTTTCTAAGAAGGTGCAATTGTATACACGAGCTCAAGTATTGTACATTCAAAGTTTGCAGGATGGTTTGCATGCGCGCAGTGCGTTGATGTTGCGTGCGGGTGTTACGCAGGGGAAATTCACGATCGGATTAGGGGCTAATTTCGATTATTATGGACCGATGAAGATGGAGAAAGATAATGTGGGTCTGTTTACGCGTTTAGCGCTCTAATGAAGAAATTACTATTCCTTTTTTGTTTGAGTTTGTTTGGCTGTGAAACGGTGCAGCCGCTGGATGATGCGACGACGAATCTGAATCTTTGGAATGAAAAGAAGATTGTGAATTATTCCTACAGCTTTAAGCGTGTCTGTTTTTGTCCCTTAGAATATGTGGGTCCACATCAAATTGTCGTCCAAAATGGGAAAATATCGACCGTAAATGGAAAGCCCTATAATGCTGCTGAACGCTATGGGACTATGTATACAATCCCGGAATTATTACAAGTTATTAAGGCGAATATCGACCGAAAACCGGTCAAGAGTATCTTGAACTTCAATCCAACTTACGGCTATCCAACGAATGTTTTTTTTGATTTTTCCGAAATGATCGCAGACGAGGAAATCGGCTACGAAGTGACGAACTTTAAAATTAATTAGGGCAGATCGAGATAGGTAAAGCTTTTTTAGGTGTAGGACTGTAGGCTTTGCAGGTGATACATTCAGCGGTCAGTTGGCTAGCGTCTAATTTGAAGTAAAATTCGTCCCCTTCTTTCAAGCTAACAGGTAATGCGCAGGGATTAGATAAGGCGAAAGCATTTTTATAGTTTTTACCTGTATCTGGATTCTTCCAAATAGATTCCACCTTCGATGTATCTATTGAACCTTCGACTAATTCAATCACGTAATTATTACAAATTCCCTTCAGGGAAAGACGCCCTTTATAGCAGTTGTCGGGTAGCACTTCTTGGGATTTACAGGCGCCTAAAAGTAGGCAGAATAGTAGTAGTGGTTTCATTCCGCTAAAGTAATCATCGCCTTGATTACTTGTTGATTCGGCTCGTTAATTTTTGCAAAAATACCAGGAACATGATTTTTTGTGAAGCGATGGCTGATGAATTGATTAGCCTTTACCTTCTCTCCTCTAAATAAATTCATTACGTATTCGAAGTCTTCCAACGTCGCGTTTCGGCTACTCATTAACGTCGCCTCGCGCTTGTGAAATTCAGGATGTGAAAAGGAGATGGCCTGTTTTTGTAATCCGATTAAAACGTATTTTCCACCGTGTGCCATTTTAGCAAAGCCAGATTCGATGGCGTGCAGATTTCCGGTCGCATCAATGACGGTACTATAGGCTGTGGCGGAGGCTTCAGATACGCCTAGATTCTCTACGCAAAATTGCAGACGAGATGAATTCGGTTCTGCGACCTCTACGGAAGCCCCTTGAATTTTAGCGAGCAAAATCGTGAAAAGACCTATGGGACCGGCGCCCATTACTAGCACTTTTTCGCCTTTTTTTAGTGCCGCGCGGCGAAGTCCGTGAGCTGCAATAGAAAGCGGTTCGACTAAGGCTAATTCTTCCGCCGTCAGACCCTTTCCTGGTAAAATGTAGCGATCTTCTACTACGATATATTCGCGCATTCCGCCATCAATATGTACTCCAAAAACCTGTAAACTTTCACAACAATTCGGCTTTCCAGCCGCACATGCATCGCACGAAGCACAGTTAAAATAAGGAATGATTGTGGCTAATTCTCCCATTTCGAATGTGTCGGATTCCACGATTTCTACGGCCAGTTCATGGCCTAAAATGCGGGGATAAGAAAAGAAGGGTTGATTGCCAGCAAAGGCGTGAATATCCGTTCCGCAGATGCCAATGTTACGTAAGCGAAGCAGGGAAAATCCAGGTGTGCGCTGAGGCATTTCTACCTCTTGCAGGCTCAGTGTTCCAGGTTGATTACATATCCATTGTTGCATGGGTTGAAATTAACAATTTTAATTAAAGAAGCAGTAAAAATGGTGAATGGTAAGTGGTGAATGGTAAATGGGGGAGAGTTTATCAATCATGATAATTGGGGATATCGATCATTATTTAAGTTTTTGTGATCAATAAATAGGTTTTTTGTGATCGATAAATGTCGAACAGTTCAAATTTAATCATTCACCACTTACCATTTACCATTTCTTCACCATTCAATGTTGTTCTTATCAAAAATGACGACAGTCATTTTTGATAAATCCTCTCCCTTCTACCTTTGCCCCCATGCAACCGGTAAGCCTAGATTTATTGAACAAGTATAACGTAGCGATTCCGCGCTACACGAGTTATCCGACGGTACCGTTTTGGGATGAGACGATTGACAGCGAACACTGGGAACGGATGTTTGTGCGTCGTTTCGAGGAGAGCAATGAACAGGAGGGGATTAGCGTGTACATTCACTTGCCTTTTTGTGAGAAACTCTGCACTTTTTGTGGCTGTAATAAGCGTATTACAACGAATCATTCCGTGGAGGAGGAGTACATCGATGTGCTGTTACAGGAGTGGAATTTGTACCGAAAATCGATGAGCTCTAAACCCGTTATTCGGGAATTGCATATTGGAGGCGGTACGCCTACGTTCTTTTCGCCGCAGAATTTGCAGCGAATGTTGCAGGGGATTTTAGTGGATTCAATTGTGCCAAAGATCCACGAATTCGGTTTCGAGGGGCATCCAAATAATACGACACGCGAGCATTTGCAAACGCTTTTTGAGCTCGGATTTAACCGTGTGAGTTTCGGGATGCAGGACAGTAATCCCCAGGTTCAGGAGGTGATTAATCGGGTGCAGCCTTTGGAAAATGTGAGACAGGTGGTGCAATGGGCGCGAGAGATCGGGTATGAATCGGTGAACTTGGATTTAGTGTATGGCCTGCCTTTGCAGACCTTGCCGCGGATTGAAAAGACCATTCAGGATGCGATTTCGATGCGGCCGGATCGCATCGCGTTTTATTCCTATGCGCATGTGCCGTGGACGAGCAAGGCGCAACGACTTTTTGACGAAAACGATTTGCCTGATGCGTCTGAGAAGATGCAGTTGTACCAAAAAGGCAAGGAGCTTTTCCGCGCCGCTGGTTACACGGACATTGGGATGGATCACTTCGCACTCCCGTCTGATTTGATGGTTAAGGCGCACAACGAGGGCACCTTACACCGCAACTTTATGGGCTACACGGTGCAGCAGACGGGATTACTTTTAGGTTTAGGCGTCTCGAGCATAAGCGATATTTACTATGGTTTTGGTCAAAACAAGAAGACCATTCAGGAATATTACCAGCAAATTAAAGCCGGCGAATTGGCCGTTTTTAAAGGCTATTTTTTAAGTCAGATGGACCAAAAAATGCGCCAATACATCCTCGACATCGCCTGCCAAGGCAAGACCCATTTCCACAAAGAAGACCTCGAAGTCCTCCGTTCATACACCTTTCACGAACTCGACGAACTTGCCATAGACGACCTCGTCGCTTGGGGCGAACATGGCGTCATCGTCACAGATCTAGGCAAGCATTTCATCCGCAATATCTGCAAGGCTTTCGATCTAAAATTGCTGGCGACAGCGGAGGCTGTGCCGCAGTTTAGTAGTGGGGTGTAGGAGAATTTGTAGGGATTCTAAATTTGTCTTGCAGCACTCTTAACTTTTGAATTAAGTCTTCAAATGCTGGTGACTTGCCATAAATCATATTCAGCTTCATCTTTTCGTAGTCTTCCTTATATCTCTCTAAAATAGGATTAGGAGGAAGAAATGAAATGCTTTGCTTTCCGTGATTTTTATAATCTATTCCCGTTTGTCTAATATAGTGCTGTCTATGTGCGATTATTCGATTGTACAGGGGAGTGTCACTTAGAGCTATATCAGCATAAATAGATTCACTTAAGAGGAACAAGTCATATAAATGCCTCGACATTCTTAAGTGACGTATTTCTGAAGCTTCTTTTGTAAATTCTTCGTGCAATAAGAATACTTTTTCTAAAAGAGTAATTGATGGCTCGATGGATCGTACTTGAAATAGGTCACCTAGCTCTAATTGGGGTAGTAAGCTTCCTACGAGAGAAGTCAATGGCCTCATTTGGGTCCCTTCTTTGATGGATCTAGCGCTCACCTCTACTTTTATCGTATCGGGTAAGTATTCGACATTATCTAAGATCGAAACATATTCAATAACAAGTTCTTGTGGGTCCACTGTATCTTTTCTTTTTTCAGGGATAGGTGTGGCCTTACATGTAAATAGTGCTGCAGGGACTCCCATTTCGATAAGAGTTTTTTCTAGCTCTTCTCTAAAGTCGCTGCTGACGAATTCGCTGGATATTCTTTTAAGTTTTTTGATTTGGGAATAGGATAAGTCTTCTCCAAATCCGTAAAATGATCTATCAATTGACAAATCAATATCCTCTGAAAACCTTTCAATAATCTGCCACGCCTTACTTAAAGAAGTACCGCCTTTGAAGTGTAAATGTGGGGCAAATGTAGTTTTAAACACGGCCTCTAATACGATTGTAACCCAAAGGTCCTTCTCAAGAGCCTTCTCATTTATCCCACTTAGAGCACTAGCTTGCTGCAAGATTATCCTTCGATCTTCTATCGCTAGCTTAAACCATTTCATCTGCTGGGAATTTAGAAATGATCAAATAAAGTTCTTTTGCAATCCATGATGGGGCAAGCATGATGTCATTTTCTAACAGCATGGGATCTTCTTTTTTTAGCAGTCCCTTTATTTTACTAGCAAGCGTTTCATCAAATTTACTTTGTCCCATTTCGTCCATTGCCAAAATGATTAGGGAGCTGATGGGACCCTTTAAGGCTAATTTTTTAGGACTGGCACTTTTAAAATGAATCTCATTTTCCGCTACATGGTATGTTCTGGGTTGGCCATTGGTGATGTACACATGCCTAGTAGGTACTTGTTCAGATAACCCTAGTTTATTCAACGCACTCATTCCGGTGGGCTTAATTTGTATGTGATCTCTTGCTGCGATGGCATTCGCTATCATCTCAAGAGATGGCTTGATCCGTCCAATTAGATTATGGAATTGGGGAATAAAGTAAACCCCATTTGCCAGTCTTTCAATGGTATTTTCTTTCACCAATCGGGATAGCGCCATTTTAATGGCATCGTCTGTTCCGAGCATTCGAAATTCCGCAGGGAAAAAAATATCTCCGGGGGTCTTCGAATTAATCTTGTCTAGAATTGCTTGATGTACGCTCATAAATCAAAGGTAAGTCTTTTGTTGCTAATTTATATAAAAAGGTAACAAAATACTTGTAATTCTCTAATCGCCTCAAAATTCCCCCTTTTATGAGGCGATTAGACATCCTAATCGCCTCATCTGTATTTAGAGTGCATTTGATGTCCCCCTAATCCCGCAGGTTTTTCAGTAAATTTTGTGCATTTTGCGCTTTACCAAGGCGTAAGCCTTTGCTCTAAAAGCACAAGTCTCTAAACAATTTTACATGATACACACGATGCGTTGGTTCGGTCCGAACGATCCGGTTTCTTTGATGGATATTCGTCAAGCCGGATGCACAGGAGTAGTTACCGCATTGCACCAAATTCCGGTGGGGGAAGTTTGGCCCATCGAATCCATTCAAGAACGCATTTCGATCATTGAAGCGGGGAATCAGGATTGGACGCCTTTGCATTGGTCGGTTGTGGAATCACTTCCGGTTCACGAGGGGATTAAGAAGGCCTTGCCGTCTCGCGCACAACTCATTGAAAATTATAAGACATCATTACGAAATCTAGCGGCTTGCGGCATTAAAACTGTTTGCTATAATTTCATGCCCGTGCTCGATTGGTCGCGGACGAAATTGAACTTCGAGATGCCCGATGGGGCGCGGGCTTTGCGTTTTGTTTGGACGGATTTCGCGGTCTTTGATTTGCATATTTTACAGCGTCCCGGGGCCTCGAAAGATTACACGCCGGCTGTTCAGGCTGCGGCTGCTCAGCGTTTCGCCACAATGACGAACGAGGAGAAAGCAGAATTAAAAAACACAGCACTTCTAGGTCTTCCCGGCTCAGAGGAGGCCTTTCATTTAGAGAATTTCCAAAGTCTGTTAGACGAATACAAAGACATTTCAGCGGATCAATTGCGCGAGAACTTGCACTTCTTTGTGCGATCCATCGCTCCTTTAGCTCAAGAATTAGGCATTAACTTATGCATCCACCCGGATGATCCTCCGTTCCCCTTATTAGGCTTGCCGCGGGTGGTGAGTACGGAATCGGATTTAGCGGCATTGATGGCGGCTTCTCCAGAACGCGCGAACGGAATTACATTCTGCACCGGTTCGTTAGGGGTGAGAGCGGATAATGATTTACCCGGGATGATTCGCCGCTTCGCAGATCGCATTCACTTCTTGCATTTGCGCACGACTTTTAGAGAACAGAATGACCCCTTGATTTTCCATGAGGCGCCGCATTTAACGGGCGATGTGGATATGTTTGAAGTAGTGAAAGCGGTGGTGGAAGAAGAAAAAAGAAGAGGGGGTGAACAGATTAAAATGCGCCCAGATCATGGTCACCAAATGTTAGATGATTTGAAAAAGAAAACCTACCCGGGCTATTCGGCGATCGGACGATTGCGCGGTTTAGCGGAAATCCGCGGACTAGAATTAGCGATTCGCTCCACTTTAAATTAGAAAAAATAAGATGCAACAACCATTCTCATTGCAAGGGCGCGTGGCGCTCATCACGGGCGGCGGAACCGGAATCGGATTCGATATCGCGAAATGCTTTTTAGCGTCCGGCGCCACGGTCGTGATCACGGGTCGCCGCGAAGAGGTGTTAAAAGAGGCGGTCGCAAACCTGGGTTCAGGGGCGCATTATTGTGTGAATGATGTGTCAGACTTAAGGTTGACGGCACAGCTGGTTTCGGATCTTGTGGCGAAACATGGCGCCATAGACATCCTCGTCAACAACGCGGGCATCAATATGAAACGCCCGGCCGTAGAAGTTTCAGATGGTGATTTTGCGAACATCATTAACGTGAATTTGAATGCCGTATTCTCTCTGACTCGAGAAGTAGGAAAGCACATGCTCGAAAGAGGAAAGGGTTCGATCATCATGATCTCCTCGATGGCGGCTTATTATGGAATCGACCGGGTGGCGGCTTATGCGTCTTCTAAAACCGGTATCTATGGTTTAGTAAGAGTGCTCGCTTCCGAGTGGTCCGGCAAAGGTGTTCGCGTGAATGCGATTGCTCCTGGATTTATCGAAACGGCGATGAGTAGAACGGCGATGAATTCGGATCCTGATCGCAAACACAAGGCGATGGATCGTACGCCGATGGGCTATTTTGGGAAACCAGAAGACATCGGTTGGGCGGCAGTTTATCTAGCTTCTGATGCAGCAAATTACGTTACAGGCGTCTCAATCCCGGTTGACGGCGGGAATTCAATCGGATTCTAATGAAAGGAAATTACCGCTGGGTGGTGGTCGCCCTCTTGTTTTTTGCGACGACGATTAACTATTTAGATCGCCAAGTGATCGGCTTGTTGAAGCCCACGCTGGAGAAGGAATTGAATTGGTCGGAGACGGATTACAGCTTCATCGTGATGTGTTTCACGGCGTCTTATGCGATCGGATTGTTGGCTTTTGGGAAGGTGATTGATAAGATTGGTTCCAAAATGGGCTATTCCATTTCGATCGTTATTTGGTCCATTGCGGCCATGGCGCATGGGTTGGCGAAGACGACGTTTGGGTTCGGCGCGGCACGCGCCGCTTTAGGAGCTGGTGAGGCAGGGAATTTTCCGGCAGCGATTAAAACCGTGGCGGAGTGGTTTCCTAAACGCGAACGTGCTTTAGCGACTGGTATTTTTAATTCCGGTGCAAACATCGGAGCTATGGTCGCGCCCATTATGGTGCCTTGGATTTTAGGAGCTTATGGCTGGCAAGAAGCCTTCATTATTACGGGAGCGATCGGATTTATTTGGTTGGCTTTGTGGTGGTGGTTTTACGAAGTACCCGCGAAGCACACTTCCGTTACGACAGAGGAATTAGCGCACATTCAAAACGAGGAAGAGGATGCGACAGAAGTCGCACCCATTGCCTGGGGCAAACTATTCGGATATCGCCAAACCTGGGTCTTTATCGTAGGCAAGTTCTTCACGGATCCCATTTGGTGGTTTTTCTTGTTTTGGTTGCCGTCTTATTTTTCCACAACCTTTGCGCTAGACTTGAAAAAGCCGAGTTTGCATTTGGCAATTTTGTTCACCTGTACGTCTATCGGGAGTATTGGCGGAGGCTACATTTCGGGTTGGTTGATGAAGAAAGGTTGGCCGGTATATAAGGCGCGGAAGTATTCGATGTTCTTCTTCGCGCTCTGTGCGGTGCCCATTATTGGGGCGCGTTGGGCGACCGATATTTGGCAGGCTGTGTTCTTAATTTCCATCGCGGCATCTGCGCACCAGGCGTGGTCCGCTAATATATTTACGACCGTGTCGGATATGTTCCCCAAACACGCGGTTTCATCGGTCGTGGGAATCGGTGGATTGGCCGGTTCGCTAGGGGGTGTAATTTTCCCCTATATTATTGGAGTAATTTTAGATTCTTACAAGGCAGATCAGGCTTTGTCATCCGGATATAATGTTATATTTGTGGCTTGTGGCTGTGCCTATTTATTTGCGTGGTTACTTATTCATTTCATTTCGCCTAAAATGGAGGCGGTTAAATCTTAAACCTACAGACTATGAAAAAATTGTTATTTGCTTTGTTAGCTTTATCTGGAAGCGCTTTTGCTCAGGATGAAAACCATCCGCTAGAGGGCGCTTGGAATTTAAATGTATCGATGGAGAACCGCAACGGCGGTGTTTCTACCGCACCTTCTTGGTTGGAAGTGCGTCACTCAGGACTTAGAACACTCACGGGTAGATTTGTGGGAGATGGTGGGTCAGCACGACCTATCGCAGAAGTTTTTTACAAGGATGGTCACCTCTCATTTAAAATTCCACCACAATGGGATAGAGAGGAGACTTACATGTCCTTCGAAGGAGATTTGAAAGACGGTAAATTATCAGGAACGATTGTTACTCCAGGCGGGAAAGCGATGGCCTTTACCGGTTCTCGTGCTCCCTCGTTAGTGAGAAAGTCGGAACCAGTTTGGGACAAATCCATCACCTTGTTCAATGGAAAAGATTTAACAGGTTGGAAGGCATTAGGTCCTAAAAACCAATGGGTCGCAGAAAATGGGGTCTTAAAAAGCCCAGCGTCTGGCGCGAATTTGTGTACAGAACAAAAATTCAACGACTTTAAATTACACATCGAATTCCGTTTACCTCCGCATAGTAATAGTGGAGTGTATTTACGCGGCCGTTATGAGGTGCAGGTGGAAGACAGCTACGGAAAACCGGCTTACAACATCTATTTAGGTGGTATTTATGGTTTTATCGATCCACTTTTCCAAGCGGCAAAACCGTCCGGCGAATGGCAAACCTATGATATTACTTTAGTGGGACGTAAGGTTTCTGTTACCTTAAATGGCCAAAAAATTATCGTCGACCAAAACATCCCAGGCATCACAGGCGGCGCGATGGACAGCGATGAAGCGGCTCCGGGTCCTATCATGATGCAAGGTGACCACGGTCCAGTGGAATATAGAAATATCGTGTTGACTCCAGCTAAATAATGAAGAAATTAGCTTTAACAGAAGATTGGACGGTAGTCCTTTTGGGATTTTTAATCATCGCTTTAGCTCTAATAGGAGTTAAGATTCCTTCCCCCTCTTTTGGCTGGGAATCGGCCAGTGATTTAACCGAGAAGGTAATTACGGCGGGCAATCTGTTAAAGCTGGGTCAAATTTTCGTTTTTACTTACCTCCTAGCAATTCTCTCGGCAAGCGTATTAGGCAAAAGTATAGTGGGGACCATAAAGGGTTTTCCGATTGTATTTGCGCTTACTTCGCTTGCCTTGATTTTAGCGGGCAACGCTTTCCTGAAAAATTGGAATTTAGAAGCGGTAATTTTCAGCTTGACGATCGGGCTAGTTTTGAGTAATTTCTTCTCGCTTCCTTCCTGGCTGACCGAATCGCTTTCGACGGAATTGTTTGTGAAAATTGGTTTGATCCTATTAGGGACGAGCGTGATTTTCGGGGACATATTAAAGGCTGGCTCACTCGGTTTGATTCAGGCTTTAGTGGTGGTGATTTCGGTTTGGTATTTCGCTTTTTGGATTTCCAAAAAGATGGGCATCGACGAAGAGTTCGCCATTATGATCTCTAGTGCGGTATCGATTTGCGGTGTTTCAGCTGCTATTGCGACGTCTGGAGCCATCAAGGGGGATTCCAAAAAGCTTTCCTATGTCATCTCCATCGTCTTGATTACGGCGATTCCAATGATCATCTTTTTACCTTTTATCGCGCAGGCTTTGGGTTTGTCGCAAGCGGTTACAGGCGCTTGGTTAGGTGGAACGATTGATACAACCGGAGCGGTGATCGCTTCGGGAACCATGGTGGGCGAGGAGGCCTTGAAGATTTCGACAATTGTTAAATTCTCCCAAAACGTTTTACTAGGTTTCGCCGCTTTCGCGATTTCGATCTATTGGACGGTGACAAACAATCAGTCTTCTGCAGTGCAAGAAGCAAAGCCTACAGCCTCAATCATCTGGGAGCGCTTCCCTAAGTTCGTATTAGGATTCATCGCCGCCTCATTACTTTTCTCCTTCGTGATTTCATCTGAAACGATCGATTCGGTTAAAGGTGGTTTCAAAGCCTTGCAAGGACTTTGGTTTGCCTTAGCCTTCACTAGCATTGGTTTGGAAACCAAGTTTTCAGACCTATTCTCGAAGGAAGGTAAGAAGCCTTTGTATGCTTTTTTAATCGCCCAGTTGTTTAACGTATTTGTGACGTTGGCGGTGGCGTATGTGCTGTTTAGCTAGTTTTCTACCATAATTAACAAAGAATACTTAGTCTATCGTTTTTATAGAATATTGTATTATCTTTGCCAAATGAAGTATTTGTTTTTCTTTTTATTCCCACTCTTTGCAGTACAAGCCCAAAACCAAGTGGAGCATCAATCCCAGATTTGGTACGGATATTACCTTTCCCACTCTTTAACTAATCAGTGGTATGTGCAGGGAGAAGTGCATACTCGACATTTTATAGACCCTTTGGTGCACCACCAAAATGCGTTTAGAGCGCATGTGCATCGCACGATAGGGGAGAATTGGGATCTTTCTGCTGGAGCGGCTCTTTTTTTGAATACGCCTAATGATCCCCAGACGCTTATTCGTCTTGCCATTCCAGAGTACCGACCACACTTTGATGTAGTGTATAAACATAGCTGGTCTAAGGTTCGCGTCGATCACCGCTTTCGATCGGAAATGCGCTTTAATCGAGAAACGAATGTGAGCCGCACGGAACTTACGGATGCCGTTAACTTCAGTAATTACCGTCTTCGCTACCGAATTCAAGCCCTATTTCCCTTAATTAAGCAAATACAGGGGAAAGTGAATACGGAAATTTTATTGAATGCAGAGCAAGAAAATCCGGCAAATACGTTAGACCAACATCGGATGTTCGCCGGCGTAAGTATTCCGCTACGGGATAATTTAACTGCGGATATAGGTTATTTACATGCTTTTCAACAGCGCCCAAATTTGAATTATTATGATCGAAGCATTTTAAGCATTATGGTCTATCACCGTATTCCTTAAATAGCTTTTTTATGCCAATCCCAGAGCACAATATCCCAGCCAATCCCACCGTAATCCAAGGTGTCAATCACCTGAAATCCGCGCTTTTGATGTGCTTTTAAAGAACGGTGATTCGCCTGAGCCACGTCGGTGACGCAATACGTGAATTGATTAGCATAATGATCGCGGAAACTGCCGTAGAGTTTTTGGACCAAATCCTGTCCCCGATACCCCTTCGAAACACAAAGTTGAGCTACAATCACATAATTTTCTACGGGCTTACTTTCGAAAACGCAGCGTTCGATATTCTCTACTAAATCTGCTAATAATTCATGGTGTCGTGCGGTTTCTGGAAGAGCCACCAGGCTATAACCTACCACCTTTTCGCCATCCTTCGCGATGATACTTGGACTTGCTCTGTGAAGTAATTCTAAAAAAGGGAGATCATATTCCGCCATCAAAAACCCCTGCGACTCCGCTTCTTCTTGCGTAATATTTTTACGCAAATTAGCTTGCTGCAAAGCTAAAACGCCTTTCATCTCCTGTTCTGTAGTAACTAATTGAAGTGTGATCATGGGCCTATTAGGAAATACTGATGTCAAAGCCCTGCAATAAACCCGCTAATCCATCTTGTGAAAACTTCGCCTTCTTAATTTGATTCAGACTTGGATGAATGACGTAATTGAAGGCCGTTCTAAAGTCCGCTTTGCTTACATTCGTTTGATCAAATAAGGCGCCTGCAAGATCGCAATCATCGAAAGAGGCTTCAGAGAAATCAGCTTCCGTGAAGTCGACTTCGTGCAGCGCACAACTATCGAATGTTGTCTTTTTACCCTTGATTTGATAGAAGGAGGACAGATTTAAGACGCAGGTATCGAAGCTAACTTCGAATAAGAATGGGTTGCAAGCCTCGAAACGAAGGCCCTGCATTTTACAATCTTTGAAGTGAACCTTTTGGAGTGCAGCACCGCTTAGTTTGACTAAGCTAATATTGCAGGATTCAAAGGTGCAATCAACAAACTGAAAATTTTTAAAATCAGCTGATTCAAAGCTGCAGTTTTTGAAAACGCAATGTTCGTATTCGCCTAGGACGAGTATGCTTTCTTTCTCGAATTTTTGATCGACGATATAAGGCTTTTCCATGCCGCAAATTAGGGATATTTTCCTATTTTTACACCACAAAAAATTCCCTTCCTAAGAAGAAATAGCCTCGCCAAAAAACGAACTATGCAACTATTCGATTTTCCTGCTGACCCTTCCATAAACCTGCTTCCAGGCGACGGAATCGTCCATTATTATGGAAAATTGATGTCTTCAGAAGAGGCTTCCACTATGGCTGTGGCGCTACTGAATGGCATCGAATGGCGAAACGATGAGGCGGTTATTTATGGCAAACGCATCATCACGAAACGCAAGGTAGCCTGGTACGGCGAAGAGCCCTTTTCGTACACTTATTCTAATACCACAAAGACGGCCTTACCCTGGACGCCGGAATTGCTTGCCCTGAAAAACCTCGCCGAAAAACACTCAGGCGAAACCTATAATTCATGTCTTTTGAATCTATACCACGACGGCTCCGAAGGGATGGCCTGGCACAGTGATGGCGAAAAAGATTTGCGGAAAAATGGGGCAATAGGCTCGCTTAGTTTTGGCGCAGAACGCAAATTTTGTTTCAAGCACAAACAAACTGGCGAAAAAATAGACGTCTTTTTAGAAGCAGGAAGTTTATTAGTGATGAAGGGCGAAACCCAGACACATTGGTTACATCGCCTACCGCCCAGTACAAAAATTCATCAGCCTAGAATCAATTTGACTTTCAGAACGATCGTCACCACGAGTGCTACGTAGACAGGGAATGTAAAAAGTAACAGCGCAAAAAGCACCGAATCATAAAAAACAGAATCCTTCGTCTTCGCATAGGCAAAAGCCCGCACCGGAATATACAAAGGCAAGGCAAAATAGTAAAGTAACCCACGCGAAAATCCCACGTGCCGCGGCACCTCAATCAAGCGCTCCATCTTCTCGAAAACCGAAGCATTAAACTGTACCCGATCCGCCGCTTCCACGATGGGCGTGGGCCACGACATATTTTCAAAAGCCAGGTGAATACCTTTCCCAAAAGCCGTAAAACTCGAATAGCCAATTCCCGCAATCTGAACAATCGGGAAGATCCCTTCCGCATGTGCACTTTCTAAAATACGGCTCGCCCCCTTTTTAAAAGGTTGCAATTCGTGCGTATTCAGACAAATTCCTTCGATGAAAATTAACACAATTCCATCGTTGCGGAGGCACTCCACCGCCTGTCGGAAGGTGTTAGAATTCAGGTGAAGGTGCTCTTTCCCTTCTCTTTGCCGAAATACCGGAAGCATATTCAACTGCCTTAACAAAAAGCCGAAAACTGGATTTCTAAATACATCCCCTCGCGCCAAATAATTGATATTTCTAGGATAAAGAGCACCTATAATCACGGCGTCCAAAAACGAGTCTGGGTGGTTAACGACCAATAAAACGGGTCCTTTGGTATTCATCAGCTCCGCATTTTTCACCACGATGGACGGGCAAAAGATACGCAGCGCAAAACGAACCAATATTTTTAATAGAAAGATCAAGTATTTCTTTAATTTTATCGCTCGCAAGGTTTAAAAAAATTCGCATGCAAGCAAGCTTTCTTTCCGTGGTTTTAATGCCCGTCGCCCTCGCCATCATTATGACTGGTCTAGGTTTATCGCTCACCACCGCAGACTTCAAACGCGTATACGAATACCCTAAAGCCGTCATCGTGGGCCTCGTAACCCAGATGATACTCTTACCTATCATCTGCTTTTTCATCGCTAAAGCCCTCGCTTTACCCCCTGAATTAGCGGTCGGATTAATGTTATTAGCCGCTGCACCTGGAGGCCCTTCTGCGAATTTGTACTCACATATTGCCAAAGGAGACGTAGCTCTCAACGTCACTCTTACTGCCTTAAATAGCATCCTCTCGGTCATCTCGATTGCCTTCATCGTCAATCTTTCGATGAAACTATTGATGGCACAGGATACCTACGTTCCGCTGCAATTTTCGAAAGTATTAGAAGTATGTTTGATTGTCATTTTGCCCGTTTCGATTGGGATGATCATTCGAAAAAAAGCACCTGGATTCTCCGCTCGATTAGAATCTCCAGTGAAAATTTTGTCGGCCATTTTCCTCGCCTTGATCATCTTTTTAGCCGGATGGAAAGAACGCGATCACCTGATGTACGACATTCAAACCGTAGGCTTAGCCTGTCTTTTATTTAATGTGGCCTGCCTTTCGATTGGTTATTTTCTGCCGCGTTTGTTGAATTTAGAGAAGAAGCAAGCCATTGCTATTGGGATGGAGATCGGGATTCACAATGGATCTTTGGCCATTTTTATAGCCTTGAATGTGATAGGGAATGGTACGATGACGATACCAGCGGTGATTTATAGCATCATTATGTTTATAACCGCAGCTATTTTCGGCTGGTTAGTGAATCTACGAAACTAATCCGCGGTATTAATCTGCGGATTCCGAACTAGCTTTCTTTTTTTCGATTTTTTTGATGTTCCAAACATAGAGCGTCTCCACTTTCGCCCTCGCCCAAGGCGTCTTGCGCAAGAAAGTTAAACTCGATTTGATACTCGGATCACTCGCAAAACAATTAATTCGGATTTTGCGAGCCATCTCTTCCCAGCCTAATAGATCGACTAGATCTGTTAAGATTTTCTCTAAGGTTACACCGTGAAGTGGGTCGTTACTCATGTGGTAGGATTTGAAAACCAAGACGCATATTCGACATAATTATAGGCCGTCCGCTTGAAAATTTCCGCTGCATCGGGGCTCACATCTTTTAGGTATTTTGCTGGATTCCCCGCATAAATGGTTCCTGCCGGCACCCGCATTCCTTGTGTCACGATGGCACCCGCTGCGATGATTGCACCTTCTTCGATGTAAGCATTGTCCATGATAATTGCGCCCATCCCGATCAGCACATTGTCCTCGATGGTGCAACCATGAACGATCGCATTGTGGGCAATAGAAACGTAATCGCCTATGGTGGTGACGGTTTTTTGGTAAGTACAATGGACCACTGCACCGTCTTGTATATTAGAATAATTTCCGATTCGAATCGAATTCACATCCCCGCGAACGACTGCATTAAACCAGATCGTACAGTGTTTCCCCGTCTGTACATCGCCCACAATGGTGGCATTAGGTGCGACCCAATTGTCTTCTCCTAAAATGGGGGATACCCCTTTTACTGGTAAGATTAAGCCCATTTTCCTTGTAGTTTGAGTACTTTTTCGATCACATCTCTCACCGCACCACGACCCCCATTGAAAGGAGAAACGTATTTGACGACTTGGTGCAATTCAGGGA
The DNA here is from genome assembly GCF_054558635.1 of Aquirufa sp. HETE-40SA. Classification (NCBI taxonomy): domain Bacteria; kingdom Pseudomonadati; phylum Bacteroidota; class Cytophagia; order Cytophagales; family Flectobacillaceae; genus Aquirufa; species Aquirufa sp. HETE-40SA. The sequence goes on along the minus strand of NZ_JBPXKN010000003.1, from coordinate 228,176 downwards.
TAGCATCTGCTGGGCAAGTGCTCAGAATGTCTGGACGAGACAGGACTTTTAAGTCAGCCATGTCGTCTCCCATGTAGAGGATTTCATTTTCCTGAAGCCCTAATTTTGCCATTAATTCCAAATAGGTTTCTAGCTTGTCCTTACCGCCTAAACCGAAATAGATATGCTGAAATTTCAGGTTCTCTAAACGTTTTTTCACCCCAGGATGACTTCCCCCTGTAATGACGCACATTTGAAAATTTGCCTCGCGCGCTTTTTCAAGCGCATAGCCATCGCGGATGTAGAAAGTGCGGAAATGTTCACCCGTTTCGAGCACGTGTACATTGCCATCTGTCATCACCCCATCGATGTCAAAAATGAAGGCTTTTATATCCTTGAATAGGGAAAGTACGTTAGACATAGGGATTATTTTGACCCAAATATCTGAATATTTTATGTATTTTTATCCGTTTATATTTCCATTTCATCTTCGAATGAATTTTACCCGCCTCTATTGTCTGCTCCTGTTAGTGCTCCCCTTTCTTAGTAGGGCACAAATGGAAACGACTGTTCTGGCAGCGGGGCCTTATCAAATAAAGGTCACAGGAGAAAAAAAAGGTACCGACACTTGGCAAAATCCTTCTGTGTTGTATAAATCTGGAGCGGACAGTTTACTTTTTCAGCCTACTGAGTTTAGTTGGAATGCGAAAAAGCGAGTAGCAACGGGGAAGAACATTCGGTTAGAAACAGGCCTTCAGTCCTCTTATTGGGAAATTAAATCATTTGAAATAAATCTTTACAAGGGCTTATTCTCTGTCTTGGAGTCTAATTGGGTGGACAAAGGCACCCAGTCGATTGCAGGGAAAGGGGCCATTTATTTAAAAAAGAAAAATCCTAGCTATGAATTTATTTCAGCGCAGGAGGAGATACTAGAGGAGGAATCGTGGAAAGCGACGGGCATTTTTACCATCAAGGATCAGAAAAGGGGGCTAATGGCTAAAGATGATGGGTCTACAGCCCGCCTGAAGTTCAGTAAGGATAGTAATGAGGTGGCTAATTTTAGTGGAAAGCAGATCTGGATTACGGGGGATAGTTTAGTGGAGCTTCCGGAGGCAAAATGGAAAAGTAAATGGAATGAGGTAGACTCCTTAACTCATCAACATGTGCGGGTCCAATGGTTTAAACAGGACCAGTCGATTCACCTAAAAAATCTGGAAGGCAATGTATCCCAAATACGGTTTGATGACGCTGCTCACAAGCTAAGTATCGCGGCTGACTTAGCCATCATTCGGTTAGCTGAAAATAAGATAGACTTCTATCGACTTTCGGCAAAAAACATTGTGCCGGTGTGGGTCGAATCCTTTGGCTATTATGATCCTGAAAGGGTACGTCGGATTCAACGGATGCTGCCCTACAATCCACTCCGCATTATATACTCGCATTTTGTGGAGAAAAAAAAGATGGCGGCGACGTTGAGTGAAATCGCATTTTATGCGAATCGTTCTCAGGAGAGCATTAAAGAAGGCTTTATGGAGTTTATCCAAAATGGATTTTTGGACTACGACCCACAAACAGAATTGATTTCCTTTAGCCGCCTAGGCAAGCACTATGCGAAAGTGCAATATGAGGACAAGGACTTTGATAAATTCTATGTGGAGTCCATCGCTAATTACATCATTGGAGATTCGGCTTCTGTGACTTTTGATCTAGAACCTAAGTACTTAAAGGTGCGAGGAATTAACGAAATCATGGTTTCGGATTCACTGAGAGCCAGGCTCTTTCCGAGTGACAATCAAGTACTATTTAAACAGGGGCGCGACTTTCAATTTAAAGGATTGATTGAAATAGGAAATTATCGCTTCCGTGCTCAGCGCTATGATTTTACGTTCGACAAATACGTGATTGAATTTCCTAAATTAGATTCCATGACTTTTTTGCCCAAATTCAAAGACGGCAAAATTGCAGCAAAGGAAGCCGGTGGACGTTTCAAATACCAAGATGGTTCTATCATTCTGAGTCCGGAAAATGACAAAGTAGGTAGATTAGGGGTGGCCGCCTATCCTAAATTTATAGCACCTAAAGGCGTTACCGTATTCTTTGATGAAAAGTGGAGGTTAAACGGTGCTTACGACACTAATTTCTATTTCAAATCAGGCAGACTTGAACTAGATAGTTTAACCTTGAAGCAGCCTATTTTCCCCGGAGATTTTTATTCTAAAAACAGCGTTTTCCCACCGCTGAAAGTGACTTTGAAATTACGAGAAGATTATACTTTTGGCTTTAATTACAAAAAAGAAGCTCCCCTACCTATTTACCAAAATAGAGCCAAATTTCTAACCAAGGAAGATCTTATTTTAGACAAGCAAGGCCTTCATTCCGTGGGGGAATTTCTAAAAGGAGACCTAAAATCCATCACGGAAAAGGCAGTTTTCTATCCTGATTCGCTGAAAGCCTTCAGCTCCTCCACGCTTTTAGCCCCTACAAAAAATTCGAATTTCCCCGCCTTTACAGTGGGCGAAAATTACCTAACCTGGGCGCCTGATTCAGATAGCCTCTCTATTAAACCCTCTAAAAATCGATTCAAACTTTTTGCAAATGCGGAAGGCGAATTAGAAGGGAAAATGGTCATACAAGGCAAAAAATTAAGCGGCGACGGTTTATTAACCCAAGGGGAATCCAATACGAAAAGTGATCAGTTTGATTTCACAAAAGAGGGCTGGATAGCTAATCCGGGCACTTTTAGACTAGGCAAGTTGCAAGGAATTTACAAGCCAGATGTGGAAGCAAGCGAGGTAAAGGTTACCTCCATCATCGCAAAAAATTTGATCAAGTTAAATCCGCTTAACGAGCATCAATGGGTGCATTTCCCTAATTTATATGTTCGTAGCATCCTACCTAAAGAGACTCAAATTGATCTAAAAACCCAAACCGTTAAATTAGTAGGAAACCGTTTTCAGATCATCCAAATGAACACGGATTCGTCTCAGAAATTCGAAATCCCCATTGAATCCACCTCAGCCATCTATTCGATCAAGGACTATTCTTTAGAGCTGGAGGGAGTAGAAAAATTTAAAATTGGCCCTGCTTTAGTAAGTCCGGCTAAAGGGAAACTGGTTTTTCTGAGAGGCGGAAATTACAAACCTTTTTCGAAGGCTCGAGCCGTGTTAGACACCGTAAATAAGCGTCATCTGATTAAAAATTTAGACGTTAAATCGGCTAACGTCCATGAATGGAAAGGCGGTACGGCGGATTATTTATTAAGTCGCTCACCCGGCGATACCTTAGCTATCCCACTGAAAAATTTCGCCTTTGAATCCAATGTAATCACAGCTCAGGCCTACTTCAGCGAAAAAGTCCCTTTGAAAATAGGGGAATTTCAAGAATTTAAAGGGGACATTTCCTTAAAGTCCACTACGCCTAACTTAGAATTCCAAGGGTCTATCCGACCTTTATTAGGCACACTTAAGTTCAATACGGCCTGGATTCCTTTGAATAACAAAGGAGATATTCCTCGCTTAAAAATTAATAAAGAGTTAAAGGATGAGCTAAATCGACCCGTTACCGCAGGTATTTATGTGAATGCGAGCAATAAATTATACCCCACCTTTTTAGGTCCGATGTCTGATGAGGATGATCCCGTACTGTTTAATGCCGAGGGGGAGGTGACGGAGTCCAAGACTAAATTCGAGGTGAAGGGAGTGGAAACGAACATGGTGCTTGATTTAGTAAAACGTAGAGTAGAGGCGAAAGGTCCCGTGAGGTTCTTTTCGGATAATAAATTTGTCAAATCTCAAGGGGCTATCTCTATGTCCGTAGACTCCCTTCGGCCTCGCATCAATTCCTGGTTAAGTTTACAATTTCCCATTGCACAAACCGTGCTGAAAAAAATGGGCGATCGCATCTTGAAGTATAATCTAGAAGAAGGTTTGCAGACGGCTGCAGCGGATGAACCAGACGAACGCGAAGAATACATCAAACGAGCAGAGGCTGTTTTAGGTAAAAAAATTCCTGAGCCAATGAAATATAGCATGGATATTGCCCATGTGGCATTGGATAAAGTAGCTCCTGAATTCGCCACGATGATTAATTTCTCCACGGTTAAATGGGAATGGTCGCCTAATTTAAGTGCCTTTTATTCGATAGGAGATTTGCCTTTAGTGAATGTGGGACCCGTGGATATTAATTCGACGGTCAAAGGATTTATGGAGGTCATTAAGAAGCCAAGCAAAGAGGAGTTTTATGGCTATTGGGAATTATCTGACGATCTTTGGTATTATTTTGCTTATTTTGACGGAGAGTTAGGCGTCTATTCTTCCGATCAATCTTTCTTAGCTTCTGTCAGAGAAGCGATGAAAACGCAGAAAAAGGGAGATATGAAGGTAGTGGAGGCCGCTCCTGAGGAGAAAGCAGCTTTCATTAAACGATTTACTTCGTATTATAAGCCCCTAATACCTGCGAAGAAAGCGCCAGTGAAAAAAGAACCAGTAAAAACAAAACCAGCCACGAAAGGCAAAGAAAAGAGCGGTGGATTTTAAGAGTATAACCTTTTTAAAGAACTTTTTTGATTGCTTAGACCGCTGGGGTTTGGTGCGTCGCGATCCCTTTGGGAATCCGATCGGGATGAAACGAATCATCGTATTTGTTTTAGGCTGGTTAACCTACGCGCGATTAAGTATCTACAATCGAACAGAGATCAAGGGAACAGAAAAGATTCAGGATTTACCTCGCGAAGGCGTCCTATTCCTATCGAATCACCAAACCTATTTCATGGATGTGATCTGTTTTTACCACATCTTCTTCTCCGTTAAATGGCGGATGAAAAACAGTATTCGATTCCCATTTTATCTTTTGGCACCGCGTTCTCGCCTGTTTTATGTGGCGGCTTCTGAAACAATGAAGGAAGATGGATTTCTACCGCGCGTGTTTTCTTTAGCCGGAGCCATTTTAGTGAATCGCTCTTGGCGAGCACACGGCCAAGACGTGAAAAGAGAAGTAGATTTAGAAGCGCAAGAAAAAGTAATTAAAGGCCTTGGATTCGGATGGGTAGTTAGTTTTCCGCAAGGGACCACGCGTCCATTTGCACCTATCAGAAAGGGAACCGCGCACTTGATTAAGGCGGCAAAACCCATCGTCGTTCCCGTCCAAATCAACGGTTTCCGCCGCGCCTTCGATAAGAAGGGCTTCTTTCTGAAGAAACGCAACACGACGCTGAGCGTGGAATTCAAAGACCCGATTCGCTTCAAAGAATCGGATACGATCGAAGAAATTTTACAGCGAATTTCGGACGAAACCGGTATACCTATGGTCGATACAAATGCTAAGTAAAACCCAAGGCATTGTCATTTCCTACCTGCGTTATCGAGAAACCTCGATAGTAGTCAACGTCTATACGGCGGAAATGGGAATCTGTTCCTATATCGAAAATGGGGTTCGTTCTGCCAAAGCCAAACATAAAATGGCCCTCTTCCAACCGCTCACCTTGCTAGATTTAGAGGTATACCACAAGCCAGGGAAGGGTTTGCACCGGATTTCAGAAGCAAAATGTTTCTTCCCCTACCAGGCTATCCCTTTCGATATTGCGAAGTCCTCACTCGCCCTTTTTTTATCGGAAGTATTGAGTAAAGTGTTGAAGGAAGAGGAGGCAAATCCCGTCTTGTTTGATTTTTTGAGCCAATCTCTTCAGTATTTGGACCGGGCCACGGATCATTTTGAGAATTTCCATCTGCAGTTTTTGTGGCAATTAGCGGCCTTCTTGGGCTTCGGGGCAGGAAATGCCGCTGAATTCTACCAGCAACTGAAAGCAGCGGGTTGCATCGTGCCTAGTTTTACCGAATTGGATGCTTTAATACACGCGGATTATGGTCATCCTATGGTGCTGCACCGGGCAGAACGCAAAGAATTATTGGCCGGTATGCTCAATTATTATCAATTGCACATGGAAAATTTCGGAGAGATTCGTTCCTTGCAAATCTTACAAGAAGTATTAGCCTAATGCGTAATCTGTATTTTCTTAAATCCTCTTCGGACCCGAATTACCTGGAAATCACTTTTCAGTTCACCCCTCGTAAACCGGGTAAACAGGTGATTCAACTCCCTATTTGGCGTCCAGGCCGCTACCAGGCTCAAAACTTTGCGAAGAATATTCCAGTATTGAAGGCCTACAGCGGAGGGGTTCCCATAGCTATTTCTAAAATAGCCTCGTCTACTTGGACCTTAGAGGCATCGGAGCCAGTCGAAATCCTTTACAGCTATTATGCGAATCAACCCGATGCGGGCGGTTCAGTGGTGGAACCCGACTTACTCTACATTAATTTCATCAATTGCCTCTTACACGTAAAAGGTCGTGAAAACGAGCGTTGCGAACTACATATCGAAAAGCCGGACGGCTGGAAAAGCGTCTGTACCTTCAAAAATGGAGGCAAATACCGTGAGCTCGTGGATTCCCCTTATATCGCCGCACCAGCCATCTTTCAGCACAAATGGAAATGCAATGGCGTGAAATTTTCGATCGATGTGGTGGGATCGCGCCAGGCTTTGACGAAAAAACTCACTGACGCCTACGAGAAATTCACCAAAACCCAGCTCGACTGGATGGGCACTTTCCCCGTCAAAGAATACCATTATATGCTTTGGGTTTGCCCGAATCCGTACTACCATGGAGTGGAGCATACGAAATCTACGATGATGGTGATGGGTCCACCGGATCGCGATGCCTACGAAGACTTGATAGGTTTAGGCTCGCACGAACTGTTTCATGTCTGGAATATTGCGACGATTCGACCTGCAGAATTGTTTCCCTATGCCTACGACCGAGAGGTGGCGTTTTCTACTGGCTGGGTCGTAGAAGGAATTACGACCTATTTAGGGGATTGGTTTCTGTATGAATCGGGAGTTTGGACTCGGCAGGAGTACTTGGCCGGTTTATTAGGAAACTTGAAATTACATTTTGATCGAGATGCTGGTGCTCAACAATCGTTGGAGGAAAGTTCGATTGATTTGTGGCTGGATGGATACGGAACCAGTTTGCCGAATAAGCGCGCGTCGATTTATTACAAGGGGGCGGTGGTCGCTTTGGCTTTGGACCTAAAACTGCAATCAAAAAATAATAAATCACTGCGCGATGTGATGCATCGAATGAACGCTGAATTCGGGCAGCTGAAAAAAGGCTACACGAAAGCTGATTTCATCCGGATTTGCGAGGAGGTTTACGGCGGATCTTTACAGGAATTCTTCCAAAACTATGTCGAAAAATCAACCGATATTACTACAGATTTACAGGAGATTTTTGCCAAATCCGGATTGAAATTCGAGAAAGACAGCGCAAAAGGTTGGACATTACAGTAGAATACGCCATCAAAAGGCGCGTATTGTCCTTAAAGTATAAACATTGTCATCTAAATAGCTATTAATTTTCCTTGGAGTTTAGGAATTTTACTGCAATGAAAGATTTCCCTACTTTAATTCGAAAGGCTCGATTAGACAAAGGCTATAGCCAAGACTATGTTTCTACTGAAATAGGCATCACCTTATCTGCCTATTCTAAAATTGAGCGCGGCCTCACAGACCCTTCCTTGAGTCGAATGAAGCAAATTGCAGGCGCGTTGGAAGTGGATTTATCGGTTCTATTTAAGCCAAGAGATTACCCCCATTTCTCTGGCGTCGCCGATCCTGGCGGAGCAACCAACCCTGTTTCCCGCTATGAATTCGAAGCCTATGTAGGGCTTTTACGTGACATGCAGGAACAATTGCGGGATTTGAACGATCGCCTCCTTTAATCCCCCTTTTTCATTGCGGAATCAGGGCTTATGCCTAAATTGCAGGTTCAAAATCAATTCCTATGTTGAATAGACCGCGTCGTAACCGTTCCAGTGCCGCTATCCGCACGATGGTGGAGGAAAATCGCCTTTCGGTGAAGGATTTATTGTTCCCTCTTTTTGTGATGGATGGTTCTTCTACTAAAACCGAAATCAAGTCGATGCCGGGCATTTACCGCTACACGACCGATCTTTTGTTGAAAGAAATCGAGGAGTGTCTGAATCTAGGAATTACCTCTTACGCGCTTTTTCCACAGGTGGCTGAGGACCGCAAGGATACCATGGCGACGGAATCACATCGCAAGGGCAGTCTTTATTTAGAGGCCATTCATGCGGTGACGAGCCGTTTTCCGGAAATTTCGATGTTAACGGATGTGGCAATGGACCCTTATAGTTCGGATGGACACGATGGGATCGTTCGCGGCGGCGAAATTTTAAACGATGAGACCTTAGAGGTTTTGGCCAAAATGGCCGTAGCACAAGCTCAAGCCGGATCAAAACTGATCGGTCCCTCAGATATGATGGATGGCCGCGTGGGTTATTTACGCGAATCTTTAGACGATGCCGGTTTCACGAATGTGGGCATTATGGCCTATAGCGCGAAATATGCGTCGGCCTTTTACGGACCTTTCCGCGATGCGCTGGAGTCTGCGCCTAAATTTGGCGATAAAAAGACCTATCAAATGAACCCCGCTAACAGCCGCGAAGCGCTGCGCGAGGCAGAACTAGATGAATTAGAAGGAGCGGATTTCTTGATGGTAAAGCCGGCTTTGGCCTATTTAGACATCATTTCTTTACTCCACGACAATACCAATTTACCGATCGCCGCCTATAACGTTTCAGGCGAATATGCGATGGTCAAAGCAGCTGCAGCAAACGGCTGGATCGATGGCGAAAAAGCCATGCTAGAAAGCTTGCTCTCGATGAAGCGCGCCGGAGCTCAGGTCATTTTGACCTATTTTGCCAAAGAATTTGCCCAATTAAAAATAAAGTAAAATGTCGTCAGACCGTTACATGCAACGAGGCGTTTCTGCCTCGAAAGAAGATGTTCACAAAGCCATTGCGAACTTAGACAAAGGTCTTTTTCCGCAGGCATTCTGCAAAATCTCCCCAGATATCTTGGGCGGCGATGCAGACTATTGCAACATTATGCACGCGGATGGGGCGGGGACGAAGTCGTCTTTGGCCTACTTATACTGGAAAGAAACGGGTGACATCTCCGTATGGCGAGGCATCGCACAAGACGCGGTGGTGATGAACACGGACGACTTAATCTGCGTGGGTGCCACAGACCAAATGTTGCTTTCCAGCACCATCGGTCGCAACAAAAACTTGATTCCAGGCGAGGTTATCGCCGAAATCATCAACGGAACCGAAGAAGTATTACAAATGCTACGCGATAACGGCATCGGCATTTATTCCACTGGCGGCGAAACGGCAGACGTAGGTGATTTAGTGCGCACAATCATCGTGGACAGCACGGTTATCGGTCGCATGAAGCGCTCAGACGTCATTTCAAACGGCAATATCCAAGCAGGCGACGTGATCATCGGCTTAGCCTCAGATGGCCAAGCGAATTACGAAACGACCTATAACGGCGGAATGGGCAGCAATGGCTTGACTTCCGCACGTCACGACGTGTTAGGAAAGTACCTAGCGAACAAATACCCAGAAAGCTTTGACCCATCCGTTCCCTCGGATTTAGTGTATTCCGGCTCTCGCAACTTGACGGAAGCGGTGCCCGGAACTCCTTTAAACGTAGGTCAATTAATCCTTTCGCCTACGCGTACCTACGCGCCAGTCGTGAAGGCTTTATTAACAGAATTACGTCCTCATTTGCACGGAATGGTGCATTGTTCTGGTGGAGCGCAGACGAAAGTGATGCACTTTGTGAACAATGTGCACGTGATTAAGGATAATTTATTCCCGATTCCACCGCTATTTGATTTGATCCAAAAAGAGAGCGGAACCAGCTTTAAAGAGATGTACCAAGTATTCAACATGGGCCATCGCTTAGAAGTCTATGCGAATCCAGCACACGCGGATGAAATCATCCGCATCTCCCAGTCCTTTGGTATTCCTGCCCAAATCGTGGGCCGCGTAGAAGCCTCAACGACTAAGAAGCTGACCATCAGCAGCCCTTACGGAGAATTTATTTATGAATAGTGTTTGCTATTAAGCGAATTAATTTTTAGATTTGCACCCCCATTTAAAAGGCTTTTAAAAGTTTTTCATTTGTCTTGAATCACTAGCCTCGTGGGATTGTTTCACTTAAATACAGTAAAAATGTACGCAATCGTAGAAATTGCCGGGCAGCAATTTAAAGTAGAAAAAGACCGTTCTGTATACACTCACCGTTTAGCGGGAGCAGAAGGCGCTGCACTGGTTATCGACAAGGTATTACTTGTTGACAATGACGGAAAGATTTCCGTAGGAGCTCCCACAGTAGCTGGGGCCACTGTTACAGCTAAAATTGTTGCACACGTTCGTGGCGAGAAAGTTTTAGTTTTCAAGAAAAAGCGTAGAAAGACCTACCAAAAAATGAATGGTCACCGTCAAGATTTGACGAAAGTATTGATTGAATCAATCAATCTTAAATAAGGGTAAAATAAGTCTTAAACTAAGCGATTCTTCGGAACGCATAAATAAATAATAACATGGCACATAAGAAAGGCGCCGGATCATCCAAAAACGGTCGCGAATCACATTCAAAACGATTAGGCGTTAAGTTATTTGGAGGTCAAGCAATCATTGCAGGAAATATCATCGTTCGTCAACGTGGTACAGCTCACAACCCTGGCTTAAACGTAGGAGTGGGGAAAGATCACACCTTGTTCGCTTTAGCGGATGGTGTTGTTAAGTTCAAAAAAGGTTTCAAAGGACGTTCATACGTTCACGTGTTGCCTATTTCAGCAGATGCAGCTCCTGCAGATGCACCAGCGAAAGCTCCAGCTAAGAAAGCGGCTCCAGCTCCAGCAGCAGAAACAGCAGTAGAAGCAGCTCCAGCAGCTGAGGCTCCAGCTAAGAAAGCTCCTGCGAAAAAAGCAGCAGCTCCAGCAGCAGAGAAAAAAGCACCAGCGAAGAAAGCAGCGAAAGCTGAGTAATTTTCCTCGGTAGATATAGAGAACCCGGCATGAAAATGCCGGGTTTTTTTGTTTTTTGGAAACCAAATAGGCCGTACCTTTGTTCTAGATTTTAAAATACCCCTCATGAATACAGTTTCAACTATCCATATTTACACCGAATCTACCCCTAATCCACACTCCATGAAGTTCGTCTTCAACATGGAATTACTACCGGAAGGAATGTCATTCGATTATACCCAACCAGCAGACGGATTAACGAAGGAGAAAAACTCGCCTTTAGCGGTCGCTCTTTTTGGATTTGATTTCGTATCCCGCGTTTTCATCACGAACAACTTCATCACCTTAACAAAATCCGAGTCAGTGGCTTGGGAAGATGAGTTATTCGGGATCAAGACCTATTTAAAGAAATATTTCGAGGAGAAGCAACCCGTTTTCTCTCTACCAGAATCAACGATTGCTGACGACCAGTCTAACGACACACCAGCTATCAAGCAAATCAAGCAAGCCCTAGATGAATACGTTCGCCCAGCCGTTGAATCCGATGGTGGTGCGATCACCTTCCACTCGTTTGACGAAGCAACAGGCCAAGTAAAGGTTTTATTACAAGGTTCTTGCTCAGGATGCCCATCATCAACCATGACCCTAAAGCAAGGGATCGAAGCGTTATTAACGCGTATGGTTCCGGGTGTGAAGGAAGTGGTGGCGGAAGGGGTTTAAAAATCGCTGAAGGCGATTTATAAACCGAAAGAATAGAGCACAAAGCACAAAGAATAAAGTTGGAATAAAAAATGGGGCCTCGGCCCCATTTTTTATGTTTTATGAAATGCTTTAAAACATTTCACGAGTGTTTTCGCCGTAGGCGATGCCATCTCTATTCTTTATGCTTTATTCTTTGTGCTTTACTTTACGATTAATTTCAAATGAAATTTAAAATTAATCGTAAATCCTCCACCTCTCTAAAATTCTCATGCTCCACCTTATGAGAAACCACCTCATGTGCCCAAGTCGTGTGGTAAGGAACGTGGATTCCATGTCCGCCTACTGCGAGTACCGGAAGGATATCTGATTTCAATGAATTTCCAATCATCGTGAAATGTGCTGGATCGACATCAAGGTGTTTGATCAGTTTTAAATAATCGCTTTCCTGCTTATCCGACATAATTTCGATGTGGTGGAAATATTGCTCTAAGCCAGATTTAGCGAGTTTGCGTTGTTGATCTAATAGGTCACCTTTGGTGGCCACGACTAATCGGTATTTGCCTTGCAAGGATTGCAATACTTCGACCACACCTGGCAAGATTTCAATATCTCTTTCAAGTAGTTCTTTGCCTAAGTTCAGAATCTTTTCGATTCCGTCCAGCCCCATTGTTCCGCCAGAAACTTGAATGGCGGTTTCGACCATGGAAAGCATAAAACCTTTGACCCCATAACCGTACAGTGCCAGGTTATTCATCTCCACTTTGAACAGCTCTTGACCGGTGGTGTGGACGGGTAAATAGTCTTCCAAGAGCGCACAGAATTTATCTTCTGTCTCTCTAAAATAGGGTTCATTCACCCAAAGGGTGTCGTCTGCGTCGAATGCGATTACGTGTTCCATAATTCAAATTTAAAGAATAAAGCACATTATTAAAGAATAGAGCATAAAGCACAAAGAATAAAGTTTGAGGCGTCGCAGGCGACGCGTATTTGAAATGTTTTTTCTAACCTTTTCTTTAAACACAAAAATGGGGCCGAAGCCCCATTTTTAACCATCTTTATTCTTTATGCTCTATTCTTTGTGCTTTAAATTTCAAAGCGAGACGCTTTGAAATTTAGTAAGAAGTAGCAATCGTAATAAAATCAGCCGCAACCAAAGAAGCGCCACCGATTAAACCACCGTCTACGTCTGGGCAAGCGAATAATTCTTTCGCGTTTTTTGCGTTGCAGCTTCCGCCGTATAGGATAGAGATGCTGTCGGCAACGCTTTGGCCATATTTTTTAGCGATGTGTGCACGTAAAAAGGCGTGCATTTCTTGTGCTTGGTCTGAAGAAGCGGTTAAACCGGTTCCGATTGCCCAGATGGGTTCGTAAGCGATCACCACTTTGCTGAATTCCTCCGCTGAAAGGTGGAATAAGCTTTCTGTTAATTGTTGAGCTACGTGGCCTAAGAAATCTGCTCCTTCGCGCGTTTCTAAGCTTTCGCCGCAGCAGAATAAAGGCGTTAAGCCGTTTGCCAAAGCCGCGTCTGTTTTAGCCGCTAATTGCTCATTGGTTTCTGCAAAATATTGACGACGCTCTGAGTGTCCTAAAATGACATATTGTACGCCAGCAGAAGCTAACATGGGAGCAGAAATCTCTCCTGTGTAAGCGCCAGAGGCTTTTTCGTGGCAGTTTTGGGCTGCAACTGCTAAATTTGGAATGCCCTCAATGACTTGATTTACACCCGTTAAATACAAAGCCGGTGTCGACATAATCACTTGAACATCCGCGGAAACGCTAGACTTCACTAATTCTGCTACTTCAGTAGCCAAAACGAATGCTTCTTGCGCCGTTTTGTTCATTTTCCAGTTACCTGCAACAATTTTTTTTCTCATACGTTCATCATTTAAGTCCTAAAATTACGAATGCTTTCGGTGGAATGAAAATTAGCACGAAAAATTAGGCCGGATATTTCAGAAGATTCCCACATTTAGCGTATTTTCACACCTTATATGAATGTTAACCTTGCTATGAAAAAAATCAGCACCGGATTACTGCTTTTCCTTTTAAGTTTCCAGGCCTTTTCACAGGATTTATTCCCGCATACCCAGCAAAAATGGGTGGATTCCGTTTTTAATTCCTTGAGTGTAGATCAGAAAATCGGTCAATTGTTGATGCCCCGTGGAAATGTGGCGGACACCTACGATACAACGCGTTTGTATTCAATCGTAAAGGACTACCATGTGGGAGGCTTTGTCCTATTTAAAGGCCATCCAGTGAAGCAGGCGCTGTTAGTGAATGAATTACAACACAGAACAAAAGTTCCTTTGTTTATCGGGATGGATTTAGAGTGGGGATTAGCCATGCGTTTGGATTCGACATTCCGTTTCCCATACCAAATGACCTTAGGCGCTATGCAGGGAAATACGGCCTTGATCGAGAAGATGGGCGTACAAATAGGTGAGCAATGCCGGAGAATGGGCGTGCACATTAATTATGCGCCGGTGGTAGATGTGAATAATAATCCGTTGAATCCGGTGATTAATTTCCGCTCGTTTGGGGAGAATCGGGAGGATGTGACGGCAAAGGCTTTGGCCTATATGAAAGGACTCCAGAAAGCTGGAATCATCACTTCGGCGAAACATTTCCCAGGCCATGGCGACACAGGCGTGGATTCGCATGTAGACATTCCGATCTTAAACCACTCGCGTTCGCGCTTGGATAGTTTGGAATTATATCCCTATAAAGAATTAATCTCGAATGGTTTGCAAGGCGTGATGGTGGGCCACTTGAATCTGCCGGCTTTGGATACGACTGCGTCTTTAGCGTCTACACTTTCGAAGCCAATTGTGACGGGTTTATTGCGTGATGAAATGAAGTTTCAGGGTCTCGTGTTTACGGATGCGATGGACATGAAAGGGGCGACCAAAATGTTCCCAGAAGGGACGGCAAATGTGAAGGCGATCCTAGCGGGGAACGATATTTTAGAAACTTTTGTGGATGTTCCGGCGGCTTTTGACGCGATCAAGAAGGCGTTAACGAATGGCGAAATCTCGCAAGAGGATATTGATCAGCGTGTAAAACGTATTTTACATGCCAAAGCCTGGGCAGGTCTAGCCCACTATTCTCCCATCGTCGTGGAGAACTTGTTGAAGGATTTGAATCCAATTAAGAGTGAAGTACTGAATCGTGAATTAGCGGAGAAATCGATCACCTTAATTAAAAATCCGGGCGAGTTAGTTCCGATTAAAGCGTTGGACAAAACACGTATTGCGACTTTAGCGATCGGGAAGCCATCTTATGGTGCTGCTTTCCCTACGGAGTTCCAAAAAATGGCTAACAACTACGTCGAAATGCCTCATTTCTATGTAGACGAAACGAGTGCGGATACGACGATTGCGCGCATCGAAAATACCTTGAAAAACTACGATGTGGTGCTGATGGGGATTCACAGCATTTCGATTCGTCCGGCGAATAATTACAGTTTGAAGCCAGCGATTAAGGCTTTAGTGAATCGTTTTGCAACGCCTAAAACAGTGGCAATTCATTTTGCGAACGTGAACACGTTGACACAATTTGACAGTTTGAAGAACGCAGGAGCCTTAATGACGGCTTATCAAGATGGAATTACGCAGCAGGAAGCAGCGGCGGAAATTGTTTTTGGAGCGATTCCGGCAACGGGGAAATTACCGGTTAGTTTGAATGCAAGCTACAAACAGGGGATGGGTATAACAACGACGTCATTAGCGCGTTTGCAATACAATTTATTACCTGAAGCGGTGGGCATTTCTTCTGCCTACTTGAACGCGAAAGTGGATTCGATGGCGAAACTAGCGATCGAAGTGAAGGGTGCTCCGGGTGTAGTGGTGTTGATTGCTAAGGAAGGGAAGGTTATTTACCACAAAGCTTTTGGCAACCAGATCTATGAAACTACCGTTCCATTAAAGACCTCCGATATCTTCGATTTAGCTTCTATTACCAAGATTTCCACTTCGGTTCCGGCCTTAATGAAATGGCAAGATGAGGGTAAATTCTCCTTGAAAACGACGATGGGACAACTGGTTCCCTCTTTTGCTAAATCGAATAAATCGGGTCTTTTATACGAAGATGTATTGACGCATCAATCTCGCTTGAAGGCCTGGATTCCGTTCTGGATGGATTATATCGATAGTACCGATATGATTTTCCACAGCAAGAAATTCCAGAAAAAATTCACACAGGACGATGTGAAGTACAAATATGTGGAACGCTTCTTGAGCCCAGCATCTGGAGAAGCGCGTTTGAAGAAAAATATTACCGACCAAAAAACGATGTGGAAGGAATACGTGGACATCACGAAGGACGTGACACGTTGGAAGCCATTTACCTTATCTTATGCGCAATCCGAGGAATACCCTACGCAGGTGGCGCCTACTTTATGGGCACACAAGACCTTGAAAGAGCAGATTATGACAGCGATTAAGGAGAGTCCGTTGCGCGAGAAGAAGGAATATGTGTATTCGGATTTGTCCTATTATTTATTGCCAGCTGAATCGCCGCGTATGACTGGAAAGCCATGGCCGGACTTTTTAGCGGATTCGTTTTACAAACCTTTAGGTGCGTCGACCTTAGTTTATCAAGCGGAGAAGCACTTTCCTTTAGCGCGTATTGTGCCTTCAGAATATGATTCATTATTCCGTAAGACGTTAATTCATGGAAAGGTGCACGATGAGGGAGCGGCCTTATTAGATGGTATTTCTGGTCACGCAGGTTTGTTTGGGAATGCAAATGACTTGGCAAAATTGATGCAGATGTACCTCCAAAAAGGCTATTATGGTGGTCAGCAATTCATTCAAGAATCGACTATCAAACAGTGGACATCTTACCCTTTCAGTGTGGAAGAAAATGCGCGTCGCGGGGTTGGTTTTGACAAAGTGGATCGCAATAAGGCGGGTATTTCTGCGGCGGCTTCTGCAAGCTCAGAGAGCTTCGGTCACTCTGGTTTTACGGGAACATATACCTGGATTGATCCTACCCAGGATTTAGTCTATGTCTTCTTATCGAATCGAGTGTATCCGACGCGGAATAATTCCAAAATTTCGGATATGAACATTCGCACGGGAATCAATGAAGTGATTTACCAAGCGATTAAAAAAGGAAACTAATATGCGCATTCTCATCACGGGAGGTACAGGTTTTGTGGGTGGTGCTCTGAAGCAGTTTTTGCTGAATCAGGGGCACGAGGTGGTGATTTTATCGCGATCTGGCGGGGACTTCCAATGGGATGTTTCGTATGGATACATCGACCCAGCGGCTTTCGAGGGAGTCGATGCCGTTGTACATTTAGCCGGGGCGGGCATCGCAGACGAGCGCTGGTCTGCCACACGCAAAAGAGAATTGATCAACAGCCGCGTGCGCAGCACCGCGGTTTTATACCAGGCTTTATCAACGATTCCTCATTCCATTAAAACGGTCGTTTCTGCTTCCGCCATCGGCTTTTACGGGGCTGATACAGGCGAGCAAGAATGTCTGGAAACATCTCCTGTGGGCTTGGATTTTCTAGCGGATTGTACCAAACAATGGGAAGAGGCGGTTGACCAAATCGCCACCTTAGGTATTCGCCATGCTAAAGTCCGCATCGGTTTAGTGATGGGAGCCAATGGTGGTATTTTCCCTGTTATTTCGAAACCGATCAGGTATTACGTGGGGGCTAATTTAGGATCAGGAAAGCAATGGCAATCCTGGATTCACATTAACGACTTAGTGAGAATATTTAACGAGTTATTGATAAATTCGAGCCTTTCAGGTGTCTTTAACGGCGTGGCTCCAGAACCCATTCGGGCGGGAGCAATGAACAAGCAAATTGCCAAAGCATTGCACAGACCCTTCTTCTTACCTTCTATCCCCGGCTTTTTACTTCGCCTGGTTTTAGGGGAGATGGCCTGTTTAGTGTTAGGGGGCAGCCGCGTGTCTTCGGCGAAGATCGAGAAAGATGCCTCCTTTTCCTTTACCTTTGTCCGCTTCGAGGAAGCATTAAAAGAAATCGTACATGTCTAAAAAAATATTGATTTATTGCGGGTCTTCGAAAGGCCATAATCCGGTTTATGCGGAGCAAGTAGTGAAGTTAGCTCAGGCCTTGCATGCACACGGTTGCCAGGTGATTTTTGGTGCTGGAAGTGTGGGTTTGATGGGTGTTTTAGCCGATGAATTCTTGCGCTTAGGCGGTCACGCGATTGGTGTGATTCCTCAATTCATGGAACCATGGGAAGTAAAGCACAAAGGTTTGCCAGAGCTGCATGTGACGGATACGATGCACACGCGTAAAGCTTTGATGGCCGATATGGCGGATGGCGTTATTGCGATGCCGGGAGGCTTTGGGACTCTAGACGAATTGTTCGAAATCCTTACTTGGAAACAATTAGATCTGCACGAGATGCCGGTTTCGGTGTTCAATATCAATGGCTATTTTGACCATCAATTGAAGCAAATTCAGCACATGGTGGATGAGGGTTTCTTGAAGCAACCGAATATGGATGCCTTGCAAGTAGAATCTGACCCAGAGAAATTAGCGGATTGGATCATGGCCTATGAGCCGGAGAAGATGGAGAAAAAGTGGATTTACGTAGGATGAGAAAACTGTTATTCCTCTTATTGATTTCGGTTAGTCTGCTGGCCCAGAAGGACCCAGAGAACTTAGGCTCTGCCGTCAATTCTGAATATGCGGAATTGAATCCGGTGATTTCACCTGATGGCAGGACCTTGTATTTTGGGCGTAAAAGTCATCCAGCGAATCGGTTTGGAGTGAAAGGTTCAGAAACAATTTCGGGGTCTCAGGATATTTGGTTTTCAGAGAAAGTAGGAAATGCTTGGAGTACGGCGCGTCGATTATCAGATATTTTAAATAGAGATCAATACAATACCATTTTATCTATTTCTCCAGATGGACAAACGATCTTGTTAAAAGGAGCCTATGTGAACGGATCCTATGTAACGCGTGGTTTTTCTTTAGCGAATAAGACCGCTGGAGGGTGGACAGTACCCCAAAAAATAGATATCCCTGGTTATGAGCAAATGAGCAAAGGGAAGAATGAATATGGTTTTTTAACCATGGATGGGAAAGCTATTTTATTGGCGTTTTCCCGAAAAAAGAACAGTGAGGATGATGATATCTATGTGAGCTTTTTAGTGGATGGTCGCTGGACTCGCCCCTTGGATGTAGGGGATGGGATCAATTCTAAATACTCGGAGACCACCCCGTTCCTTTCTGCGGATGGTAAGACCTTGTATTTTTCCTCGGATCGACCTGGGGGACAAGGAAGTCAAGATATTTATATGACGCGTCGATTAGATGATACCTGGCAGAACTGGCGTAAGCCACAAAATCTGGGCCCTCCTGTAAATACGGATGAATATGATGCGTATTATTCTATTTCCGCGAAGGGAGATTATGCCTATTTTATGTCTGCCAAAGGTTCGCTAGGGAAGAAGGATATATTTCGATTAGCCGTAGAGGCGCCAGAATCCTCAGGGACTGAGGGACTGAGTCCGAAGTCCGAAGGGAAAGAGTCCACAGGAAAAGAGTCCGGTGGAAAAGTGGGTAATGCGCCTGTGGATGCGGCCATTGGAGAGAGTCGATTTGGGCCTTCATCCACCCGCTCTGTTACTTCACAGGAGTCGGACCCGGTGGTTCTGCTTTCAGGTACGGTATTAAATCAGAAGACTGGTAAAGTGCCAGATGATGCTTCTATTACGTACGAGGATTTAGCGACAGGAAAAACTTTAGGTCAGGCTAAGCCAGATCCAAACTCAGGAAAATACAAATTGGTGCTCCCTTACGGTAAGAACTATGGGATTACGGCTAATGCCAAGGGTTTAATTCCTACCTCCATTAATTTGGATTTGAGTACGGTTCGTGGCCGTTATATTGAACTAGACGACCGAGACCTATCAATGGTTCCGTTAGTAAAAGGAAACACGGCTACCGTAAATAATTTATTTTTTGACTTAGGAAAGGCGACATTAAAACCTGAATCTGAACCGGAATTAAAGCGAATTTTGCAAGTAATGAAGGACAATAAGGCCTTGGTTATTGAGATTAGTGGTCATACGGATAATACGGGGTCGGATGAAATCAATAATAAACTTTCCTTAGAGCGGGCGAATGCGGTGAAGGAAAATTTATTGAAGGGTGGAATTGATACAGGGCGCATTCGGACAAAAGGCTATGGCAAGTCTAAACCTAAGGCAGATAATGCGACAGAAGAAGGCCGCCAAATCAACCGCCGCGTAGAAATTGAAATCTTATAACATGGAGCCTAAAAAGAATTGGAAATACGTGCCCGCACCACCGGCCGCGGAGGTGGAGGCATTAGGGGAGGCTTTGGGCTTAAAGAATCCGTATTTTTTATCTTTATTAGTATCTCGCGGGATCAAGACCTTCGAACAAGTGAAGGATTTTATGGTTCCAGAGGTCAATCAACTGCACGACCCATTCCTGATGAAGGATATGGACAAAGCAGTAGAGCGCCTCAGCTTAGCACTCGAATCCGGAGAGAAAATCTTGATTTACGGCGATTATGACGTGGATGGAACCACTGCAGTAACACTTGTTTATAGTTATCTAGCAGGGATTTTAGGAGCGGATTGCGACTACTACATTCCAGACCGCTATGCCGAAGGGTATGGTATTTCGCAGGCGGGTATTCAGTATGCTAAAGATAATGATTACACCCTCATCATCTCTCTCGATTGCGGTATCAAGGCGCATGAACGAGTGGCCTGGTGCAACGAAAACGGAATCGATTTTATCATCTGCGACCACCATTTACCAGAAGCCACCATCCCCGATGCGGTCGCAGTATTAGATCCTAAAAGAAAAGATTGCCCTTATCCCTTTAAAGAATTAACCGGTGCTGGCGTGGGCTTTAAACTGATGATGGCCTTCGCGATCGCGAATGAGCTAGAGCTCGATCCTTTGTGGGAATCAGTAGATCTGCTAGCCTGCAGTATCGCAGCGGACATTGTGCCGATGAACGGGGAAAACCGGGTGTTGGCCTTTTTTGGCCTCGCTAAATTAGGCTCAAATCCATCTCCAGGATTAGGCTATTTATTAAAGAAGGCTAAGAAGAAAGCGCCTATTCAAATCTCCGATATTGTCTTTTCTATTTCACCCATCATCAATGCGGCGGGTAGAATGGACCACGCTCACGGAGCGGTGAAATTGATGTTAGCGGCTGATGATCAAGAGGCGGAGGCGCTGGCAGAGGCTGTGATTCAACAGAATCTGGATCGCCGGGTGGTGGAGAAGGAGATTGTGGCGCAGGCTTTGGCAATGTTTGAAGGAAATGATTTTCTGCTTTCTGCGCGGAGCACGGTTTTATTCAATCCGGCTTGGCATAAAGGCGTGGTGGGTATTGTAGCGAGTAAGATTCAAGAACAGTATTTTAGGCCTACGATTATTTTAACGGAATCACATGGTCAACTAGTGGGTTCAGCTCGCTCTGTTAGAGGATTTGATGTGCACCACGCTTTAAAGGAATGTGCTGATTTATTAGAACAGTTTGGGGGACATACGCATGCGGCCGGTTTGCATTTGAAACCATCTAATTTGCAGGCCTTTATTGAAAAATTTGAACGCATTGCGCAAGAGGGTTTAGCGAATATCTCGCTTAAGGCGGATTTGCCTGTTGATTTGCAGATTCCTTTAGAGGCTTTGAGTCTGTCGTTTTACGATAAACTCTTAGTTCGTCTATCTCCATACGGCCCGGGAAATATGCTTCCTAACTTTGTTTCAGGACCTGTTTTTGTAACGAAGAGTCCTTTTGTCATGAAGGAAGAGCACCTAAAAATTTATGTGGGATCTACGCCAGATGAGCGAGGGTTAGAGGTAGTTGGTTTTGGGATGAAGGCTGATTTCTATGACGGATTATGTGCGGCTTATGAGCAGCGTTTGCCCATTCAGCTGGTTTATCACCTGGAAGTAAACGAATACTTGGGAAATCGGACGATTCAATTACGGGCCTTAGATTTTGCGTCGTTTAATTAATTATTTTAATTTTAAGCATAACCAAAAAACTAACACATGAAAAAAGTACTCGATTTATTGCCTTCAGTTCTCGTGGGAGCCTTATTCTTGTTCGGAGGATTGAACTTCTTCTTTAACTTCGTAGCGCAACCACCTATACCCGGAGATCCTGGTGTTTACATGGGAATCATGATGTCCTCTGGCATGATGACGGTAGTAAAAGTATTAGAAGTAATCGGTGGGGTTTTAATTTTAGTTCCGGGTAAACGCGCTTTAGGATTAACGATTTTAGCCCCTATCACGGTAAATATCTTGTTATTTGAATTGTGTTTAGCGCATGCACCAAGTGTGGGTGTGGCTTTAACGGTACTTTCCGCGATTATCGCTTACCAAGAAAGAGATAAATTCAAGGCTTTATTGTAATAAATACGCCTTGAAATCAGCGAAGTCCGTCCCCATGGGGATGGACTTTTTTGTTTTATCCAAAAGCTCCGCTAAGCGCGCAGGAACAGGAACTGAAACCCCTAACGTTCCCTCCACCGTAGGTAAGAACTTCGCGTAATGGGCCGTAGACAACAGAATTCCAGTTATTTCACCCGGATATTCAGCAGCATATTGTTGCAAACCATCATAGGCAACTGCCGTGTGTGGACACATGACATAACCGGTGCGTGCGAACACGTCAGCCATGATTTCCTGCGTTTTTTGATCGTTCGTATAATAGCCTTTAATAATTTCGCGCACTGTAGACCATAAGTCGCCAGCTAATAAGCGCATGCGGATGAAGTTCGATGGGCTACCCACATCCATTGCGTTGGATAAGGTTTCGACTGAAGCCACAGGATTGTATTCGCCGGTGCGCAGGTAATCTGCCACCGGGTGGTTCTCGTTACACGATGCAATGAAAGCTTTTACCGAAAGCCCCATTCTGTAGGCCATTAATCCAGCGCTTAGATTGCCAAAATTCCCCGAAGGTACACTGAATACCACCGGGGCATTCAATCCTTTCTTTTTCGCTTGTGCGTAGGCCGCGAAGTAGTAGAAGGACTGCGGAATTAAGCGGGCAATGTTGATGGAATTCGCAGAGGCTAAATCGAAGGCGGCGCGAAGTTCTTCATCGAGGAAAGCTTGCTTGACCAGTCTTTGGCAATCGTCAAACGTACCATCTATCTCTAGCGCTGTCACATTTCCACCCAAGGTTGTCAATTGCTTCTCCTGAATATCGGATACCTTTCCAGTAGGATATAAAATCGTCACGCTGATGCCTGGGGTATTGTAAAAACCTTGTGCCACCGCACCGCCCGTGTCTCCAGAGGTCGCGACTAAAATGCGGATTTCACGTTTCGATTGCAATAAATAATGGGACATGATCGCCGCCATAAAGCGCGCGCCAAAATCCTTAAACGCCATCGAAGGCCCGTGAAATAATTCCAATACCTCGACACCCGGTTCTAAAGAAACAATGGGCGCCTCGAAGGTCATTGACTGATCGATTATTTTCTTAATATCTGCCGAACTCAAGCTGTCCCCAAGCAAATTTTCACACACTGCCATCGCAATTTCTGGCAAGCTGCGGTCCTGAATCGTTTCGAAAAACGAAGCCGGCAAAGGTTGGATGGAAGTAGGCATGTACAAGCCATTGTCCGGTGGAAGGCCACGGAAAATAGCCTCTTCTAGGCTTACATTAGGGCTTTTATGTTCGGTGCTGTATAAAATCATACTAATCTTAGGGCATCTCCCTCGAGTTTAGGAAGGACCGAATAGCGGTCAAATTCAAGGCAAAACACGATATCTTTTTCAATCCCTAAACCTAATAAACGGTTCACGTGGGAAGAGTTCTTCACCGCCGTTAATAGATCATTCGAGGCTAGGTTATATTGTTTCCAGGCCATCAAAGCCGCATCATCTGCCACTTCATATTCACCAGAAAGCGCATCAATCAAGGCACCTGCGAACAAGGTGTCTTCTAAATTCGGCTTCCCTTTCCAGCCAGCGCAAACGACTAAGGCGTTCCCGTTCCAGGCTTTCAAAGCGTCCGCCACGCGGGAGATATTCAAAAATGCACCTACATAAACAGCAGGAGCGCTGCTCGATCTACGAATAGCGACAGTACCGTTGGTGGTGGTGACGCAAATTTTGGCCCCTTTCACCTTCTCTACTTGATACGAAAAAGGGGAATTGTCAAAGTCAAAACCAGCAGGAGTAACCCCGTTGCGTTCCGCCGCCGTCAAATACCCTTTAGCGCCATATTGCTGGCAAAGTTCCACTTCTTCCACCGGAACAATCTCCGACGCACCACTCGCAAAAGCAGTCACCATGCAGGAAGTCGCGCGGAAAATATCCACTACAACCACCGCTACGGAGGATAAATCATATAAATGGATCAAGTCCGGCGATAAACAGACGTCGATTTTCTTCATTTTATAAGAACGGTAATTTGACGATTTCGGCTTTGATGGCTTTGTCACGGATCGAGATAAAGATCTCCGTTCCCGTGTGTTTCGTGCTCACATAACCCATCCCGATTCCTTTTGAGAGAGATGGAGATTGGGTTCCTGAAGTTACTTCACCGATCGTCTCGCCTGCCGCGTTTAAAATCGGGTAATGTTGGCGAGGAATACCACGGTCGATCATTTCAAAACCGACTAATTTTTTCGAAGGACCATTTGCCTTAATCGCGGCGTGGTGGTCTTTCATAATGAAATCTTTGTTGAATGAGGTGATCCAGCCTAAGCCAGCCTCGATAGGAGAGGTTGTGTCATCGATGTCGTGTCCGTACAAGCAATAGCCTTTTTCGGTACGCAGCGTGTCGCGCGCACCTAGTCCTACCGGAAGAATTCCGAATTCTGCACCTGCCTCGAAGATCGCGTTCCACATCGCTAACGCGTTTTCGTTTTTCACATAAATCTCGAATCCGCCCGCGCCGGTATAACCCGTATTGGAGATGATGATGTCAGCGAAACCGCCCATTTCACCTATTTTGAAGCTATAATAGGACATATCTGCTAAGGTAACAGACGTTAATTTTTGTAGTGCCAAAATCGCCTTCGGCCCCTGCACCGCTAACAAATTATATTCGTCACTGCGATTCACCATCTCCACCCCGAAGGTATTGTGTGAGGAGATCCAGTTCCAGTCTTTCTCAATGTTCGAAGCGTTCACAACCAAGATGTATTCGGTTGCGTTCACACGATAGACTAACAAGTCATCGACGATGCCGCCCTCGTTGTTTGGCAAACAGCTGTATTGTACCTTCCCGTCCACTAATTTAGATGCGTCGTTCGAAGTCACGTATTGGATAAAGTCCAAAACGCGATCCCCTTTCAGGAAGAATTCGCCCATGTGACTCACGTCGAAAACACCCACCGAATTGCGCACAGCTAGGTGCTCTTCGATCAGGTTCGTGTACAATACGGGCATGTTAAAGCCAGCAAAGGGCACCATTTTAGCGCCTAGCGATACGTGAAGGTCATTTAAATGAACGTGTTGTAAGTTTGTTTCTTCCATGGATTATTCGCGGTATAGAACCTGTAAAAGTGTTTGGCCGACCGCTTTCAGGGTCGATTTGTCGATGTTAGCTAAATTATCTGCATGCGTGTGGTGGAAGCTTCCAAACTCGAAGCCGCCATTCGACGCGCGTAAATCGATTAAATCAATCATTTGGATTTTGGCAATCTCATTCACCGCCGTATGGTCATCCGAAATCCCGAAGGCATCCTGATCCACGAATAAATTGCTGTATCCTAAATCCGCCGCCGTCGCCCAAACCGAGCGTACAATTCCCGGCGCATATTGCATCGAAGTCCCCTCGTGCGGGAACATCGCGCCTTTTCCACCCACCATATCTAACAAGATACCATAATAAGCTTTGTAATTAGCCGGGACTAAATTCGCAGCCCAATGCTGTGAACCCAAAGCCCAACTGTTCGTCTTATGTTCTCCTGTATAATCGTCCGGTTCGCCATGATCTTCTAGGTCAAAAAGGACGATATCGACGCCCACCGCCGGCTTATTCTTAGCTTCGTGCAAGTTGCGCGCGATTTCTAACAAAACACCCACGCCACTCGCGCCATCGTTTGCTGCATCGATGGGCTCGTCTTTACGTACTGAATCTTTGTCCGCAATACTGCGTGCATCCCAGTGGGCAGCTAACAAAATTCGCTTTGCAACTGCAGGTTGAAATTGCGCGATGATATTCGTGCCTTCTAATTTCTTGCCGTCGTAGCGGAAAGCCGTAAAAGGCTGCTCTGTCACGGTCCAGCCGTAGGATTTCAATTTGGCAATTAAAAACTGTAGCGTATTTTTACTCGCCTCAGATCCTGGAACACGCGGGCCAAAAGCCACTTGTTGCGCAATAAATTGATAAGCTGAATCCGCCTTAAAATCAGGGGTTTCCACAAGGTTGACTTCCGCCACAGGAACCTCTGCCGCAGGCTTCCAAATAAAGTAAGCACCAGTCAGTGCGAATACGAGCAGTAAAAAGAGGGCAATGCGGGAACGGTTCATCTGAAAAGGCTCAAAAACAAGCTCAAAGGTAGCAATAGAATGCCGAATTAGGAATTAAGAAATCAATAATGTGTACCTTGCAGGATAATTTGAATTGAAATACCATGCCTTCCCCTAAGGAACTGAAATTTTTGAGCGGCTTGAAAGCTGAAATATTGGAGTTTTTTGAATTGAACGACTACCGTTCCTATTCTTTGAACCAATTACACAAGGCTTTTGCTATCCGCGATCGCAAGACGAAGGAGATTTATTCTGACTTAGTAGCGAAGTTGATTGCGGAAAATCGCTTGATCAAAAATGAGGAGGGGAATGTTCGCTTTGATAATGAATCTTTCCAGGTGACAGGACGCGTGGATCACGTGAATGCGCGTTTTGCGTTTGTGATTCCCGAGGATGGGGCGAAGGATATTTGGGTGGCTTCTGGAGATTTAAATAATGCCAAAGACGGGGATAAAGTCATCGTCCAAGCGCGTCGACCATCAGAAAAGAGAAAAAATGACCGCCCGGAAGGAGAGGTCGTACAGATATTGGAACGTCGTTCCGCCGAATTAGTGGGGGTCATTCAAGTGACTCCGCACTATTCGTTTTTAATTCCCGATTCGAAGAAAATTTACGAAGATGTCTACTTGCCTAAGTTCGAAATCAAGGACGCAAAGCACCTAGACAAAGTGATCGTAGAAGTAACTCGCTGGGGAACAGACGGTAAAAAAGCCGAAGGTCGTGTCATCAAAGTGCTCGGTAAAGCCGGAGAGAACGATACGGAAATGCACTCGATTCTAGCGGAATACGGCTTGCCCTACGACTTCCCTGAAGAAGTAGAAAAAGCCGCTGCCTCTATCTTAGTACAGATTCCTGCCACTGAAATCAAGAAGCGCAAGGACATGCGTAACGTATTAACTTTCACGATTGATCCGATCGATGCGAAGGATTTTGACGATGCGATCTCCTACCAAAAACTAAAAAATGGCAACACCGAAATCGGTGTTCACATCGCTGACGTTTCCCACTATGTGAAACCCGGCAGTGTACTCGATATCGAAGCTTATAAGCGTGCTACTTCTGTTTACTTAGTAGACCGCGTGGTGCCTATGTTGCCAGAAAAATTATCGAACGGACTTTGTTCCCTTCGTCCAAACGAAGATAAATTAACGTTCTCCGCCGTTTTCGAACTAGACGCGAACGACACAATTGTGAAAGAATGGTTTGGCCGCACGGTCATTCATTCTGACCGCCGTTTCGCCTACGAGCAGGCACAAGAATTAATCGAAAATGATTCAGATGATGCCTTAGTTCCGGTCATTCGTGATTTGAACCGCATTGCCAAAAGTTACCGAGCAAGACGTTTTGATCACGGTTCCGTGAACTTCGAAACAGCCGAAGTCCGCTTCGAATTAGATGAGGACGGAAAGCCAATCGGCGTTTACCCACGTATTCGCAAGGATGCGCATAAATTGATTGAAGAGTTTATGCTGTTGGCTAACAAAAAAGTGGCCGAATTCGTCTTCAACAAGAAAAAAGACGAGCCTAAAAACACGATGGTGTACCGTATTCACGAAGCGCCAGACCCAGAGAAATTGCAGGTATTCTCGTCTTTCGCGAAGAAATTTGGCTACCAAGTAACGACTGATCCTCAGCATGTGAGCAAATCGTTCAACGCCTTGATGGAAAATATCGAGGGCAAAGGCGAGGAACACGTGTTACAGAGTTTAGCGGTACGTACGATGTCCAAAGCCCGTTATAGCACCGATCCTGTCGGTCACTTTGGCCTAGCGTTCCCGTTCTATTCTCATTTCACCAGCCCGATTCGTCGTTACCCAGACGTCATGACGCATCGACTGTTACAGCATTATTTAGACGGCGGCACTCCAGCGGAACGTGCCCCTTTAGAAATCCAATGTAAGCACAGCTCGGATCGCGAAAAACTCGCATCCGATGCAGAACGTGCTTCCATCAAGTACAAGCAAGTGGAATACATGAGCTTGCACGAACCACAAGTTTTTGACGGTATCATCACAGGTGTAACCGAGTTCGGAATCTTCGTCGAAATAGGCGAAACTTCTTGCGAAGGCCTAGTTCGTATGGTCGACTTGAATGACGACTTCTACGATTTAGATAAAAACAATTACCGCATCGTGGGCAAATCAAATGGCCGTGTCTTCACCTTTGGAGATAAGGTGCAAGTGAAAGTCCGCGACACGAACTTAGCAAAACGTACCATCGACCTAGAATTGGTAGGGATGCGTTCTGGCTTGGTAGGCAAATTCGCGAACAACCGTTCTCGTAAGAGAGAGGCGCCAAGGGGTGGAAGAGTGATTCCGAAGGGTAAGGAGAGGGGTAGACGTACGGGGAGGAGATAATTTTTGTATTCGGTCTCAATTTGTGCTTTGCAATAAATTATAGACCGAATACAAAAAATTCTCTCTCTCTTTAAAAGCATAAAGAATAAAGCACAAAGCATAAAGTAGGATTAAAAAAAGGCTTCAAAATTGAAGCCTTTTTTTATGGAATTTGGAATAAGTGGAAGATTCAGAATTTAATATTTCTTTGCTGAATTAATTTTTTTCTTTAGTTTATACTTCCAAAAACCTATTTACCTATAAAAAGCATTCAAAATGTCCCCTAAAATAAAACTCGGATTGATTCTTACGGTAATCTCCGTTTTTACGATTAGCTTCTTTCAGCCGAAAGCCCCCACTTTTTTATCGCTTGAGGGAAATACGAAGATCGCGTTAGTGGGCGGTAATTTGGGTTCCCGTATGATCAATTATGATCATTTTGAAACAGAATTACATCTTCGGTATCCTTCTTTTAATTTGATGGTTCGCAACATGTGCGATGGTGGAGATACTCCTGGATTTCGGCCACATTCAGCTCGTATGAACCCTTGGGCTTTTCCAGGTGCAGAAAAATTCCAATCGGAATTTGCAAATCCTTCTCAAAGTGAAGGCCACCTAGAGACACATGACCAATGGATGAGCCGTTTAAAAACGGATATTGTCATCGGTTTTTTTGGATATAGCGAATCTTATGAAGGTAAGGCTGCAATTGCTACCTACAAGGCTGAATTGGAGGCATTCATCAAACACACTTTGGCACAAAAATACAATGGGGTTTCTGCCCCTCAACTAGCCATTGTTTCTCCTACAGCTTTTGAAGATTTAAGCGCAAAAATTGATTTGCCTAACGGAACGGTTCAGAATGCGAACATTACTTTGTACGCACAGGCGATGAAAGAGGTGTGTGAGAAGAATAATGTTTTATTCATTAATGCGTTTGATGCTTCCAAAAAATGGTATGCAGAATCAGCGGAGGATTTGACCATCGACGGTTTTCAATTAAATGATGCGGGGTATAAAAAATTAGCCTTATTACTTGCGGATCAAGTGTTTGGGAAAAAATCGACAGCTATCGAATCCAAAAGAGCGGATGTGTATGCAGCCGTTGCGGAGAAAAACTGGATGTGGCATACTGACTTTAAGATTCCAAACGGGGTTCACGTATATGGTCGCCGTTACAACCCCTTTGGACAAGATAATTATCCTGGTGAGATTGAAAAAATTCGCCAAATGACGGATAATCGGGAAGCAGCTATCCAAGCCGCAATCAAAGGTCTTCCGTATGATCTGGCCGCTGCAGATGCCAAGACGCGCAAGCTTGATCCCGTAAAAACGAATTTTAATCCGGATAAAAACGGCAGCTTGAAATACCTGTATGGGGAGGAGGCATTAAATGCCATTAAAGTAGCTCCAGGATATAAAATCGAGCTATTTGCTTCGGAAGAGGAATTCCCGAATTTGGCCAAACCGGTTCAAATGACGTTCGATAATAAGGGCCGACTTTGGGTGGTTTGTATGCCGTCTTATCCACATTACAAGCCGGGGGATCCGAAACCTAACGATAAAATCATCATTCTTGAAGATACAAATCAGGATGGAAAAGCGGATAAGGAAACGATTTTTGCCGAAGGTTTACACGTGCCGGTGGGGATGGAAATCACGGAATTTGGGGTATTTGTGAGCCAAGGAACTAATTTGGTTTTATTGAAAGATACGAATGGGGATGATCGGGCGGATTCGAAGGAAGTCATTTTAAGTGGTTTTGATGACCACGATACGCACCATGAGATCTCCGCATTTGTGACAGACGAATCAGGCGCTATTTACATGGGAGAAGGCGTATTTTTACACACAAATGTAGAAACACCCTACGGTACTGTTCGCGCAACGAATGGGG
The DNA here is from genome assembly GCF_054558635.1 of Aquirufa sp. HETE-40SA. Classification (NCBI taxonomy): domain Bacteria; kingdom Pseudomonadati; phylum Bacteroidota; class Cytophagia; order Cytophagales; family Flectobacillaceae; genus Aquirufa; species Aquirufa sp. HETE-40SA. Next base: position 197,877 of record NZ_JBPXKN010000003.1, on the reverse strand, counting down.
GTTTTATGCGGTATAATCCTGCTAGGCATCATTTGGAGCGGGTAGCTCAGTTGTCAATACCTAATCCTTGGGGAATTGCCTTTGACAAATGGGGTCAAAACTTTTTTGCAGAAACCTCTGGACCAGACGTTCGCTGGATGATGCCCGGTTCCACTAAAAATCGCTACGGAGAAAGAGGTCACAACTCATTTACCTTAGTGGAAGAAAAACATTTAGTTCGACCTACCTCCGGTTTAGAGTTTGTATCAAGTCGTCATTTTCCTGACAATGTGCAAGGGGATTTTCTAATCAATAATACCATCGGATTTTTGGGAATGAAGCAACATCAATTAACCGATGATGGGACCGGATATAAATCAAAGCACCGCCAAGATTTGATCGTGGGCGAAGATCGCAATTTCCGCCCTGTTGATATGGAATTTGCTCCAGACGGCTCACTTTATGTGATCGACTGGCATAATATTTTGATTGGTCACATGCAGCATAGTGCCAGAGATCCTTTGCGCGATCACACCCACGGCCGTGTGTACCGCGTAACGTATCCTTCAAGGCCCTTAGTGACACCTGCCAAAGTTTATGGGGCATCTATCGATCAGTTATTGGATAATTTAAAATTGCCTGAATACAGAACGCGGTACCGGGTGCGCAGAGAATTGCGTGGTCGTAAGGCTGCCGATGTATTACCTAAAATCACGACATGGGTGGCTAATTTGGATAAAAAGGATGCCGATTATGAGCACCATGTATTAGAGGCGCTGTGGGTTTCTTGGGGATTGAATAAGGTAGACCAAAAACTACTCAACCAATTACTGCAATCAAAAGATTACCATGTTCGTGCCGCAGCCGTTCGCGTCTTGCGCTACACAGGTCATCAAGTCAAAAATCAAACGGCGCTATTAGCAAAAGCAGTGGAAGATAAACACGGGCGTGTTCGAATGGAGGCATTTGTAGCTGCCTCTTGGTTACCGAAACAAACCGCTCTGCCCCTGTTAGCTTTGGCAAAAAAACATCCGCTAGACCCTTGGATGGACAAACCATATGAAATAGCCGTCGCTCATGCGAGTGGAGTGAACGTGGTTAAAAATAAAGAAACGGCTTTAGTTTCAACGCTAAAAGGGAAAGATTTAGACTTGTATACTGCCGGCCAAAAATTGTATTCGAAAGACGGTTATTGTACTACCTGCCATCAGACTAATGGAAAAGGACTTCCCTCGTCCGGTTTTCCTCCCTTATCTAATTCTATCTGGGTGACAGGAAATCAGGAACGTTTAATAAAATTAGTGATCAAGGGACTAATGGGGCCTATGGAATTGAATGGCGTTAAATATGCCGGTCAGGTTCCCATGACCCCATATGGAGGCTTAATGTCAGATAAAGAGATTGCCTCCGTTCTGACCTATATTCGAAATTCATTTGGGAATAAAGCCGCGCCTATCGACCCGGAAAAAGTGAAGGAAGTGCGCGCTAAAATTGCTAGCAAACAGGATTTATATAATGCCAATATGCTATTATCCGAACACCCTATCGAAAAATAACCATGAAAAAATTACTTCCTATTTTTCTTACAGTTGTACTTATTTTGTCGGCATTTGTGCCAAGTTTTTCGCGTGAACCTGACCCTATAAAAGCGAAGAAACCCCTGGTGGTATTTGTTTGTGGTGACCATGAATATTCTGGCGAGAGTACGCTTCCCTTATTAGCGGCGGTTTTGGAAAAACAATATGGCTTTCGGACGAAGGTGTTAAAATCGTTTCCGGATCAAAACGCGGAGCGAGACATACCCGGTTTAGAAATATTAGCGGAGGCAGATTTAGCCGTATTTTTTCTTCGCTGGCGCTTACTCCCAGCAGATCAAGTGGCTCACATAGAAGCCTACTTACAATCCGGAAAGCCTATCATGGGATTTAGGACAAGCACACACGCGTTTAACTATCCCAAAACAGATCCATTAGTCGCATATAATGGCTTTGCCGAAAGAGCCTTTGGAGCCCCTCCCGGCTGGGGCGGACCCTCCCAACATACTCATTATGGTCACAATGCAAGTACGGATGCCACGGTCATTCCAGAAAAAGCAAAGCACCCGATTTTAACTGGCGTAGATCCTGCCTTTCATGTCAGGTCTTGGCTATACCGTGTTTTGCCTGATTATCCAGTGAAGGGCACGGAGTGGTTACTGATGGGCAAAGCGGTGAATCCCGATAAGACAGCAGTAGATCAACCCATCGCCTGGACATGGGAAAATCAATACAAAGGGAAAGTATTTTTTACCACGATGGGACATCCGGAGGATTTTTCGGTGGAATCTTTTCAGCGACTTATTGTCAATGCCGTCCATTGGGAATTAGGCCTGAAAGTGCCACAGACCTGGGCAGGTAAATTAGCTATTAATGTTCCTTACAGAGGAATGGTCAACTCAAAATAGTCAAACAATGAAATACCCGATTGCAATGAACACGCTGGTCTATGGACCCGACATGAATGAATCTATCATACAGCATTTAGCCTACATCAAAGAAGTGGGTTATGAAGGAGTGGAGATACCCATTTTTGTGGTCGACCAGGAATATTGGAAACCTTGGAAAGCGGAAATAGATCGCCTGGGATTAACCGTTTTCACGGTTACCTTTTTAGGTGCGGATATGAACACCATTTCTTCAGACCCTGCCGTGCGTCAAAAAGGGGTAGATTTTCTAAAAAAGGCCGTAGACATTACCGCTTATTTAGGAGCGTCTTACCTTTCTGGTCCTTTTCATTCTGCATTAGCGGTGTTTTCGGGTGCAGCACCGACCCAACAAGAATTAGATTGGTCGAAGGAAAGTATGTTAGCCGTAGCGGATCATGCCAAAGAAAAAAACGTGATTCTGGGATTGGAATATTTAAATCGATTTGAAAATTACATGGTGAGTTCCGCAGATCAACTATATAGTTTGGTGAAAGCGATTAATCATCCAAATGTCAAAATCATGTTTGACACATTTCATGCACACATTGAAGAATTCAATACGGGTGAAGCCATGGTGCGTATTGCGGATGAGGTGGGGCATATTCAATTGTCGGAAAGCACTCGTGCCACTTTAGGGGAAGGACAAGTGCATTGGGATAATGTGTTTACCCATCTGGAGAAAATGAATTACAAAGGCTGGTTGGTCGTGGAGGCATTCACTCCTTTATTGCCTGCTGCGTGTATCTGGCGTAAGAATTATACAACAGAAGCTGAATTAATTTTAAAAAGTTACCAACATATTCAAAAGCATTTAGCGAAGTAAATCCTAAAGCATAAAAAAGAGGCTTCAATTCGAAGCCTCTTTTTTATGCCATCTTTATTCTTTGTGCTTTATGCTCTATTCTTTAAATCTCTACTCTCTACTCTACCATCTCTAATCTAAAACCGACGCAGTCGGTTTTGTCGTATTATACAACTCATACCAATCCTGATAATCCATCTCAATCGCAAAAGCATCCACGATATTTTGGATTCGTTTCTGCTCCAAGGTTCCGATTAAAGGCAAGGCACCTAATTTGATTAACCAAGCCACGGCTACTGATTCGATATTGCTATCGTATTTCGTGGCCATCTCGTTCAATTTCTTGCGCAATTTCAAGGCTTGCTCGTCTGTTCCGTGCTCGATGCGACCACCAGCTAAAGGCGATACCGCTAAGGGGCGCATGTATTTTTGCTTGATGTAATCCACGATACCGTTATCTAATGCGCTTGTGTTTAACAAGTTTAAGTCGATGTGGTTAGAAACGATCGGGATGTTCAGGAAGGAAACTAATAACTGGTGTTGATAAACTGAGAAGTTTGAAACACCGATGTTTTTCACCTTTCCGGAGCTCTTTAATTTTTCTAAAGCCAAAGCTGTCGATTCAATATCCGATAAGGGATCTAATTGGTCTAATAAGAAGACGTCCAAATAATCCGTTTGCAAGTTGCGAAGCGAGTTTTCTACAGACGCCGTGATGTGGGCTGCCGATGTGTTTACATGTGCTACGCGGAAATCTGGTCTCGCTGGGGATGGGATGTTGACTCCGCATTTGGAGAACAAAACAATGTCAGAACGTTGGATGGATTTTTTCGCCAAAAGCTCTCCAAAAGTCTTCTCCGCCGTGTATTCACCATAGCGATCCGAGTGATCAAAGGTATTAATGCCCTTCTCTAAACAAAAATGGACGATCTCGTCCATTTTCTTATCTTCTTTTTCCCAACGCCAAAAGCCGTATATGGCTGGTGAAACTTTGGGACCAGCATCACTTAAATAGACTTTATTCATGAGACGATAATTTTAGAAGCGGCTAATAAATCAGCCACTAAGTGTGTTGCTTTAGTTTCTGTTCCAGCTGGAGCTAAGCGAATCGTGCGTAAACCTGCACGCGTTCCTGCCGTAATATCGCGTTCGTGGTCGCCTACCATCCAAGAGGCTTCCATATCGACGTTGTATTTTGCTGCGGCTTTCTCGATCAATAAAGATCCAGGCTTGCGCGTCAAAGAATGACTGTCAAAATTCTCGTGGTAAGGGCAGAAATAGAGGTCATCTAATTTCACTCCCGTCCCCTCTTGAATCGCATCATGGATTAAATACACGTCTTCACGCTTGTAAACGCCTTTTGCGATTCCACTTTGGTTCGTAATAATAATCAACAAATACCCCGCATCTTTTAAAGCCTGTAAGCCTTCTTTCACGCCGGGTGGGATCACAAAGTGTCCTAAATGGTACACGTAATCCACGCGATCCACATTTAGAACGCCATCGCGATCTAAAAAAATACACTTATTCATTCAAATTTATTTAGGCAAATAAAGCAGCTAAGCGGCTCCAAGGAATACGGCTTAAAATCAAAACCAGACCAAGGCCGTTTAATAACCACATGTTTTTGAATTTAGCGGCATCGGTGATTGCTTTCTTGTTTTTGGCATTCACTACCGTCGCTAAAACGATGGCAATAATGTTCACCATAACGTGCTCTACTAAGATCAAACGCGTCGCAGAATCCTTCATGGCAGCACCAAAATCGGCAAAAGCAGCGGTCGTTACCGGGCTAAGAGCCAAATAAAGCACTAAACCAATTAACAATTGCGTGTGTAAAGAGATCATGTAAAACAAGCCTACTTTACGATCAGATTCCGTAAATGTTTTACCTGTTAAACCTTTGAAAATTGATAAAATTCCTAGTGCTAACACGACTAGAAACAAGATCGAGTGAATGGTAACGAAAGTTGAATACATAAGAGAGTGTTTAATTTTAGCAAAGATACAAAAAGCCTTCGTAACGTGACCTTTGTTACGTTTAATCGTCTAATTTTCTTTACCTTTGGGCATATTTTACCCGATTATATGCCTAATCCCAGTAAGCTAACGGCCATGGTGAATGCCCGTTGTCCACAATGCCACGAAGGTCGTTTATTCAAATACAAGTGGTGGAATGTTTTTAATTTCGCCCAAATGCATGAGAATTGTCCATCTTGTGGCGTTAAATATGAAGTAGAACCTGGTTTTTTTTATGGAGCCATGTATATTTCTTATGCTTTCTCGGTGGGAATTATGTTAGTAGGGGGCATTTTAGTTTTTAATTTCCTGAACGATCCTCCTGCAATGGGCTATGTGGTGCCTATCACCACCGTTTCCGTATTGCTAGTTCCTTATAATTTTAGGACGGCTCGTGTATTATTTATACATTGGTTCTCTGGTTTAAAATACGATCCAAGCGCTGCTGCTAAGCATGAAAATTCTTGATTATTACATCTTAAAGAAATTTCTGAAGACCTATGTTTTCGCCGTTTTCATCATCGTTTTAATCGTGATGGTGATCGACTACACGGAGAAAATCGACGATTTCATTCGAAAGCAAGCTCCTTTTAGAGAAATCCTTTTTGATTATTATTTGAATTTCATTCCTTATTGGGCCTCCTATATCAGTCCACTGATGGTCTTTATTGCGACCGTTTTCTTTACAGCAAATCTCGCAGCGAAGACGGAAATTATCGCGATTCTGAGTTCAGGAGTAAGCTTTACCCGCTTAATGCGCCCTTACCTAATTGGTTCTGGAATCTTAGCAGTGGCCACCTTCATTATGATAGGTTGGATTGTGCCAAATGCAAACAAGATTCGAGTTCCATTTGAACACAAATACATCAATAATACCTACTATTTCGATAAGCGAGACGTACACATTAAGATTGCCCCCGATGTGTATGCCTACATAGAGACCTATGATAACACGACGAATACGGGTTATCGCTTCAGTTTAGAGCGAATCAAAGGAACTGAAATTCAACAAAAACTAATGTCAGATCGGATAACATGGGACTCGACTTCGGGGAAGTGGACGATACACGATTACCGTATTCGGACGACGGGAGCTTCGACTTTAAAATTTGGGAAGATGATCGATACGACACTTTATTTATTCCCTAAAGACTTCAAGAACAAGCACTTATTACACGAAACCTTTACTTTGCCAGAGCTGAATCGTCACATTGATTTAGTGGAATCACGAGGTGCAGATGGAATCGAAGTATTTCAAATCGAGAAATACCTTCGCTTCGCCAATCCATTTTCGGTGATGATATTGACGATCATTGGCTTCTTGGTTTCGGCTCGGAAAGCACGTGGCGGTGTCGGGTTTCAGATTGCGTTGGGCTTTAGTTTGGCCTTCATTTACATCCTCTTCTTTATGATGAGCAAGGGGATCGCGGAAGGTGGAGGAATGCCTCCTTTGTTAGCGGTTTGGCTGCCTAATATCGTATTCTCCGCCGTGGGTGTGGGACTATATTATACTATTCCGCGCTAAAGATGAGACAGGCTCCTCGGCTTCTCGATTATTTTAAGATACATTTTATTGTCATTTTGTATGCCTTTACCGCCATTTTAGGTAATGCAACCGAGGCGAATGCCCTCACAATTGTATTCTTTCGCTGCGTCATTGCGGCTGCCGGATTAGGCCTTATTCTTGCGGCTTCTAAGCAATCTTTTCAGGTTCCTTCCTCCGTTTTAAAGATCTGGCTTTTGAATGGCGTGTTTGTTTCGATGCACTGGCTTTTGTTTTTTGGGGCTGCCAAAGTCTCCACCGTCGCCATGTGCCTCGCCGGTCTTTCTACTCAGACTTTTTGGACCTCCATTCTAGAGCCCATCGCGAAGAAAAAGCCCATCGCGAAAATCGAAGTCTTTCTCGGAATTCTAGTCGTCATTGCCTTGGGCATCATTTTCTCTGTGGAACCGGGGCAATGGATCGGTTTGGCAATGGGTATTGGGGCCGGGTTTTTCGGGGCCTTATTCTCTGTGATTAATGGCAATTATACCCACACGCATGACCCTAAATTGATCACGGTTTATGAGATGATGGCAGCCGGATTTATCACCGGTGCAGTCTGGTTGAGTGGTTTAATAGGGGGTTCTCCCGGATTTGTTCCGATAGGGCTTGATTGGCTCTGGATTGGCATTTTAGCCGTAGTTTGTACCGTCTATGCTTATACCGAGACCATCCATTTATATAAAGTTTTCTCCGTCTTTTCGATCAATCTTGTGATCACGCTTGAGCCCGTTTATGGGATTTTATTGGCAGTCTTTATTTTTGGCCAAAAAGAAGTCATGCAACCCGCTTTCTACTGGGGCACTTCCTTGTTGGTGCTGACGGTGATGGTGCATCCGTTCTTAGATAAGAGAGCAAAACAAGTAGATTAGAGATAAGAGAGTATAGAGAAGAGATTTTCTATCTACTCTTTACTCTATAATCTCTACTCTATTCTCTCTACTCTCCAATTCACCAATCAGGATAACCGGGTAGATTTCCCCATTTTTTCCTTTTATATTTAGTCGTTCTTGGGACCTGCGGACTCTTTTCCTCCGGACTGTCCACTGAATAATGGAAATCTTTTAAACTATGAAAAAATATAACGTTGCGATTGTCGGACTTGGTTTCGGCGCAGAATTTATCCCTATTTATTTGAAGCATCCGTTGGCGAATATGTATGCGATTTGCCAAAGAAATGAACAAAAACTCAACTCCATCGGGGATGCTTATGGGATCGAGACTCGCTACACGGATTTTGAGAAGCTAATCCAAGACCCGAATGTAGATGTCGTTCACATCAATTCTCCTATTCACTTGCACGCAGAGCAGACGCTAAAAGCGCTGAATGCAGGCAAACACGTGGCTTGCACGGTGCCTATGGCGACGACCGTGGAGGAATGTAAAGCGATCGTGGAGGCGAGCAAGCGGATGGGTAAAAAATACATGATGATGGAGACCGTGGTGTATGCGCGCGAGTTTTTGTACATCAAAGAATTATACGAAAAGGGCGAGCTAGGCAAGATTCAATTCTTGAAAGCGTCGCACCAACAAGATATGGACGGATGGCCGGATTATTGGCCAGGCTTGCCCCCGATGCACTATGCGACACACTGCGTAGGTCCGGTGGCTGGATTGTTAGGTCTGGAAGCGGAATATGTTTCTTGCTTCGGTTCGGGTACGATTCGCGAAGAATTGATTCAGCATTATAATTCGCCATTTGCGGTGGAATCAGCGCACATTAAGTTCCGTGATTCGGATTTGAGCGCGATGGTTTATCGTTCGCTGTTCGATGTGGCGCGTCAATACCGCGAGAGTTTTGAGGTCTATGGATCTAAGAAATCGGTGGAATGGCCTTTAATTGAGGGAGAAGAATTAGTGGTGCATACGGCGAAAAAACCGGAGCCAGAGATTCCATCTAAGGTGCCTACGCCGGATTTCGCCCATTATTTACCGGAAGAAATTCAACGTTTCACCACGAAAGGGGTGTATGACGAAGATGAGAATACCCACCTTTCGTTTACGCAAGGGGGAGGACACGGTGGATCACACCCACATTTGGTAAACGAATTCTTGCAGGCTTTAGCCGCAGATCGCGATCCATTCCCGAATGCACCGCAGTCTGCTAACTGGACGTCGGTAGGTATATTAGCTCACGAATCTGCTCTTCAAGGCGGAAAAATTATCGAAATCCCTAAATTCTAAGCCATGCGTTTTCTCTTATTTGCTGCGGCATTCTTGTTTCAATTTTCGGTTTCGGCTGCTCCGGGTAGACGTCTCGAGTTATTGTTTTTAGGCGATAAAGGCCACCACAAACCCTTTGACAGATATCCTGCGCTGCAATCCGCGGTGGGGATTAAGGGGATGAATATCACCTACACGGAATCTTTGAAGGATTTGAATGAGGCGTATTTGAATAAATTCGATGCCTTGGTGATCTATGCGAATCACGATTCGATCGCGGCACCGCAGGAGAAAGCGCTTTTGAATTATGTGGCTTCGGGTCACGGTTTGGTGGCGATTCACTGTGCATCGTTCAACTTTCGGAATTCGAAGGAATTTGTGAAGATGGTAGGCGGTCAGTTTTGGCGTCATGGGATGGATTCGATTCGTGTGAAGAACGAGGCGAATACCTACGTGAAAATCAAGACGGTAGATGAGACTTATTTGCACAGCCAATTGCAGCCGGATAACCAGATTTGGCAATCTAGAATTCTAGGACCAGAGCAGGCCAAAGATAAGCCCGGTGCCACCACCGAACCCTATACTTGGACGCGTACGTACGGAAAAGGAAATGTATTTTACACGGCCTATGGCCATGACGAGCGCACGTGGGAGACCGAAGCATTTCAAGATCTAGTGACGCAAGGAATTTTGCACGCGGTAGGGGCAGAAAAAAGAGCCTTATTAACCGCATTAAACATTCCGGTCTTGAAATACCGCGAAGCGAAATTGCCTAACTACGAAAAACGAGACGGCGCTCAGTTGCAGCAATTACCTTTAAGCCCAGAGGAATCAGTGAAGTTTATTCAAGTTCCGGTGGACTTTAATTTGCAGGTTTTCGCCTCAGAACCGAACGTGATGCACCCGATTGCCATGGCTTGGGATGAGCGGGGTCGTTTGTATGTTTTGGTCACCAAAGACTATCCAAACGAACGCAAAGAAACCGGCGGAAGTGATTATATCTTATTGTGCGAAGACACGAACAAGGATGGCAAGGCTGATAAATTCACGAAATGGGCCGATGGCCTGAGCATTCCTACCGGAATGGTCTTCGCGAATGGCGGTTTGATTATTTCGCAAGCGCCGCACATGATCTTGTTAAAAGATACGAATGGCGATGATGTGGCAGATGAAAAGAAGATTTTGTTCACCGGTTTTGGAACAGGTGATACCCATGCTGGACCGTCGAATTTACACTATGGATTCGATAACTGGATCTGGGGTAGTGTGGGTTATTCGGGTTATAAGGGCAAAGTGGGCGCAGATTCGCTTCAATTTGCGCAGGCATTCTTCCGCTTCAAGCCAGATGGCTCGCAGATGGAGCACATGACGACCACTTCGAATAATACCTGGGGCTTCGACTTTAACGAGGCCGGTGATGTCTTTGGTTCGACCGCAAATAACGCGCACGGCTGGTATATGGCCATTCCGCACCGCAATATTTGGCATGCGCCTATGACCTTGAATGGTTCAAAGAATACAGACACGCACAAAGACATGCGGACAATCACGAAGAAAGTGCGTCAGGTGGATGTTTTTGGCGGATTTACCGCGGCGGCTGGACATAATTTCTATTCGGCACGTTCGTTCCCAAAAGAATATTGGAACCAAATCGCATTCGTTTCAGAACCGACGGGTCACGTGATTCACCAAAATCGCCAGGTTCCAAAGGGTTCCGATTTTAACGACAAAGAAGCCTTCAATTTCCTAGCTGGAGCAGACGAATGGGTATCTCCCGTTTTCGCGCAGGTGGGTCCGGATGGAGCTGTTTGGGTAGCAGACTGGTATTCGTATATCATCCAGCACAACCCGACGCCTCAAGGATTCAAGAATGGCGGAGGTAATGCCTACGACACGGATTTACGTGATTTTACCCACGGTCGTATTTACCGCGTTGGGTATAATAGAGCGCCAGAATACACGCCAGTTTCTTTGAAAACGCCGGCGGAATGTGTGGCCGCATTGAGTAATTCAAACTTATTTTGGCGTTTACAGGCGCAGCGTTTATTAGTGGAACGCGGAAATAAGGATGTGGTTCCCGCTTTGGTAGCGCTTTTAGGTTCTGCCAAAACCGATGAAATTGGTCTCGCTCCAGGTGCTATCCACGCGCTTAGAACCTTAGAAGGCCTTGGCGTTTTACCCATGGATGCCTTAGCTCGTGCGATGAAACATACATCTGCGGCAGTTCGTAAGCAAGCGGTGCAGGTATTGCCTCGTACGGTGGCTGGCGCAAAATTGATTTTGGACCAAAAAATGCTGAACGACAAAGATTCCTTAGTCGTGTTGCATTCCATTTTAGCCTTAATCGAATCTCCGTCTTCCCCAGCGGTAGAAGCGGCAATGGCGCGTAAAATTGCGGTTTCTCAAAAAACAACAGACCGCTGGATCCCAGATGCTTTAGCAGCTTATGTCATGGCCGGTGGTCCTGCACGTCGTGCGGCATTCATCGCGAAACAAGGTGCTCAATCAAGCGCGGTGGTAGCGGAGAAATTAGCCAAAGAAGCAAAAAATCCATCCACAGCAGGAACCGAATCAGGCCTCGACTTAGTCGTGGAAGAAGTGCAGATTAAAGGCGGAAACTTCCGCTTACGTGAAGGCGCTAGTTTCGTGATCCGCGTGAAAAACAGAGGCGACAAAGCCTTGCCAAAAGGCACCCCGCTTCCTTTAACCGTCAAAATCGAAGGCATGGGTCGTCGTTCAGATTTGGAATCCTACACGTTTACAGACGGAGCGGCTCCGGGCGAAACAGTTTCCGTCGTGAAAAATAACAACGGCCCTTGGACAGGAAACTTAGGCTGGACAGCAGACGAAGCAGGCAATTACCTCATGGAAATTGCCTTAGATATGAAAGCCGTATTAGGCGAATCGAATCGCAACAACAATATCTTCAGACAACCGATCGTGGTTTCCTTACCTGCCGATTTAGGGTCGTATATCGTAGAGAAATCGTTCCGCGGAATGACTTCAGATGATTCCGCGAACGATATCGTCGCTTTATTGCGCTCTATCAAACAAGTAGCCAGCCCTACCATGGGAGCAGCCTTGAAAGGGGTATCTGCAACTTGGAATGCGAAACGTGCGGCAGAATTATCGGCTGAAAATACCGAGTTTCTAAAAGGTATAGGTAAGCAATTACGTCCGCAAGATGCGGAGGCGTATGAGCGCTTGGCGGGTCTTTGGAAAGTAGAAATTCCAACTGCTGAAGTGAAAGGAGTAGTCGTGAAACGTACGATTATGACGATCAAAGAAGCAATGAAATACAGCCCAGCTGTATTCACAGTCCCTGCAGGTGCAACGGTCGAGTTAATCTTCGAAAACGTGGATGCGATGCAACACAACTGGGTTTTAGGCGCTTTAGGTAGCCAAGAAAAAATCGGTTTAGCAGCGGATAAAATGATCACCGCAGCAGATGGCGCGGCGAAAAACTACATTCCTGCGATGCCGGAGGTATTAGCTTATACTCCCTTAGTGGAATCAGATGGCCGCGTAAAAGTGGTGTTCAAAGCACCTAGCGTGCCAGGTAATTATCCATTCTTGTGTACTTTCCCAGGGCACTGGAGGATTATGAATGGAACAATGAAAGTAAATTAAAGCAGATGCTTTAATTTACTTTCATTGTTCTCAAAGCACAAAGAGCAAAGCAAAAAGAATAAAGTTGGTTGTTGCTGCGCAACGATTCGTTAAATGTTTTTTACATAGTCCGAAGGACGACGAAATTCAATCAATATCTATTCTTTGTGCTTTATTCTTTGTGCTTTATATTTAGCTTTGCAGCATGAAATTCTCAATTAGCCACACGGATCCTAGCTCGAAGGCGCGCGCAGGGGAAATAACGACAGATCATGGGACGATTCAAACACCCATTTTTATGCCTGTAGGCACTGCGGGGACCGTTAAAGGCGTTCATATTTCAGAATTAACCGATCCTATTAAAGCCCAAATTATCCTAGGGAACACCTACCATCTGTACTTGCGTCCGGGTTTAGAGGTGATTGAAAAGGCGGGAGGATTGCATAAATTCAATGGCTGGCAGGGACCTATTTTAACCGACTCGGGAGGATATCAAGTGTATTCTTTGGCAGGAACTGGAAGAAAAATTCAGGAAGAGGGGGTCAAATTCAAATCACACATTGACGGAAGTATCCACTATTTCACGCCGGAAGGGGTGATGGATATTCAGCGCACGATCGGGGCGGATATTATGATGGCTTTCGACGAATGTACGCCGTATCCCTGTACCTACGAATATGCGCGCAAATCGATGGATATGACGCACCGCTGGTTAGATCGTTGCATTACCCGTTTTGATGAAACGGATCCTAAGTACGGCTATAATCAAACCTTATTTCCCATTGTACAGGGAAGTGTTTACTCGGATTTACGAAAGGTTTCGGCGGAATACATCGCATCTAAAGGTGCTTTTGGCAATGCCATAGGAGGCTTATCGGTGGGCGAGCCAGTCGAAGATATGTACGCGATGGCGGATGAGGTGACGGATATTTTGCCCAAAGACAAACCACGTTACCTGATGGGAGTGGGGACTCCGGCGAATATTTTGGAGGGAATTGCACTCGGAATCGATATGTTCGATTGCGTGATGCCTACGAGAAATGCCCGCAACGGGATGATTTTTACCACGCAAGGAATTATCAATATCAAGAATAAAAAATGGGAATCAGACTTTTCGGTTATCGATCCACATTTCGTGAATGAGGTACACGGCCAGTACACAAAGTCTTATCTACGACATCTAGTTAGATGTGAAGAAATGCTGGGTGCGATGATTGCGAGTGTGTGTAACCTACGCTTCTATCTGTGGATGGTGGGAGAGGCGCGCAAGGAAATTCAAGCGGGAACTTTTACGGCTTGGAAAAACCGAATGATCCCGCAATTTATGCACCGATTGTAGATTATCAAGGAATCGGCAATACCTTACTTTCTTTGAATGAAGACAGGATCACCATCGTCGAAGTGGAAGCCACTTCTTCGATTTCGTTGATTTTTTCGAGCATTAATTTCTGATAAGTGGAAATATCTTTAGAAATTATTTTCAACATAAAATCGCCAGAACCCGTGACATGATGGCACTCGATTACCTCTGGAATTTGGTTCACTTGTTTCACGAAAGACTCCGTCACTTGCTTTTTATGGCCCGTCAAAGTCACGGTAACAAAAGTACTCACTCCCAAGCCCACTTTTTCTCTATCCACTTGAGCGTGATAGCTTTGGATAATTCCCAAGGTCTCTAATTTCTTCACACGCTCTAAAGTAGGAGCAGGAGAAAGTCCAATTTCTTTGGACAATTGGGCGTTTGTGATCTTCGCATTTTGCTGAAGAATCTCCAGTAATTTGTGGTCTGTTTGGTCGAGTTTGTTGATGCTCATAATTTTTTCGAAAGCATAAATTTAGAGAATATTTTCACTAAAATTTGATTTCGACTTGCATAATTCAATAGGAGGGCTTATTTTTGCATCCACAAAACGCGAAAGTAGCTCAGCTGGTAGAGCGCGACCTTGCCAAGGTCGAGGTCGCGGGTTCGAACCCCGTCTTTCGCTCGAAACGAAAAAGCACCATCGGTGCTTTTAGTTTTACTAGGACGCTTGGGTGGTGGAACTGGTAGACACGCGGGACTTAAAATCCCGTGAGCCGTAACGCTCGTGTGGGTTCGATTCCCATCCCAAGTACAATTCAAGCGTCTGAAAAAGCCTTCCTTCGGGAAGGCTTTTTTGTTTTGTTGGATTTTAATTTCAATTCCCCCTTGCGCTCTTAAGAATCCTAGTACCTTTGTTATCAACAAATTACCATCAATTTATATTCGTATTGCTTCTTAACCACTAATAAGCAATCTGTTCTTTCTTAAAGATTGCTTATGAAAAATTATTTCTGGCTCGCAGCCTTGCTGTGCTGTATTCATTCTGCACACGCGCAAACTCCACTCAAGACCATTAATTACCAAGCGATTATCGTCGACACTTCCGCAATTCAGTCGCCGGGCGGTGCCATTCAGGCGCAATTGTATTTGAAAAAAGACGTGTGGGTCAAGTTTGGAATATATTCTGGAGTGGCTTTGCTGTTTGAGGAGTTGCATAAAACGAAGACGGATGCGTATGGATTAATAAATTTAGAGATTGGTGCGGGGGAAAATACGGGAGTGAGTGGGACTTTTGCTGAATTAAATAGGGGTGGTTTAGCGCATAAATTAGTGACTAAAGTGAGTTTTGATGCAGGGCTCAACTACATTGAAATTAGTGATCGCGGTTTTAATTATTTGCCCTATGCCCATTTTTCAGAGGAAGCAGGAAAGCTGAGCGGAATATTGTCGTTGACCGCTGGAGGTACGGGAGCTAAAACGGCGGAGGCCTCACGCGAGAATTTAGGATTAGGCAAGATTGATAATACGGCGGATGTGGATAAGCCGGTGTCTGGCTTGGTTTTGGCACAATTAAACGGGAAGGAATCCCTCTCGAATAAATCTACTTCTTTTATAATCGATTCCGCTTCGATTGAAAAATACCCTAGCGTGAATGCGGTGAAGAAGTATTTGGAAAGTTATTTTGCCAAAGATACCGTCGCTAGCAAGGCAAGCTCAGCAAGTTTAGCGGCTAGAGCCACCCTATTAGAAACACCGCGCACCATTAATGGGGTGCCTTTTGATGGATCATCCAACATTTCATTTGCATTAGATTCTCTTAGTGGAATTTTAGCCTTAACTAAGGGAGGAACAGGGGCTACGACCGCAGCGGCAGCGCGGACTAATTTAGGATTAAGCATAGGAACAGATGTGCAGGCGCCATTAGTAGTGGGGGTGGATTATCAATCTCCACTTCTCGCGGGAACGGATTTTCAAATTCCATTAGTTGCCGGTATCGATTATCAAACACCACTTATTGCAGGTATTGACTACCAAAACCCTTTAACTGCCGGTTCAGGTCTTCAATTAGCTGGTAATACAATTCAAGCCACCGGCTTAACAACGGCAAATCTTTCTTCTACTGCCAGCATCACCAATGGCCAATTAGCGAACCATCAACTAACGTTAGGATCTACCACAATCGTTTTAGGTGGGACTTATACCAGTATGTCTGGGTTTAGCGAAATCAGTGCCACAAATTTTGTAGGAGATTTAACGGGAAATGCGAGTACGGCTACAGCTGCTCTGACTGCTGTTTCAGCCACGACAGCCACGACAGCTAACTCAGCTGCAACTGCCGCAAGTGCCACCTTCGCCACGACAGCTTTAACGGCAAATTCCGCCAGCACAGCCATTAGCGCAACTTATGCGAGCACTGCGAATACTGCAACTACCGCCACCACAGCCTCAAGCCTAACCACCCCCCAAACCATCTTCGGCTATCTCTTCGATGGAAGCACCGCCTTATCAGGCGTCATTTCATCCACCTACGGAGGTACGGGAATGGATAATGGCACTAAAACAATCACCTTAGGAGGGAACCTAGTGACTTCTGGGAATTATTCCACGACGATAAACACTACGGGCGTAACGAATATTACGCTTCCTACCTCGGGTACGATGGCCACGCTAGCAGGTACCGAAACACTCACGAACAAGAACTTTGTTAATTCGACTTTAACTGGAACCTTAACGCTGGGCGGAACGACGTATCCTTCCGGCCCAGGTGCCACCGGTCAAGTCCTGAGTTTAACTTCCTCCGGAGTGGCGAGTTGGACGAGCGCTTTGAGAGACGGTTTTGACGAAACCACCGCCACCGGTTCCACGGGAAATTTAGTGGCAGTCACTGCCGGCCAAACGAACTTTACGCTGACGCAGACGCCGCACGCAAGCACTAAACTGAAAATGTATTTGAATGGTATTTTGATCAGTCAAAACGCTTACAGCTACAAGACCACAAGCGCATTTTCGACGAATTCGACAGCGCCCACGCCTTTTTTGGCCTATGTGACGGCAAACAATGGCTCCATTACGATTGCCCTAGGCGACCGCATTCAGTTTGTTTACTCGTACTAGGATGAAGAAGCTATTCATTCTATTCGTGTTTTATGCGGGGCAACTATCTGCCCAAAACAGCAACTTATCCATCGTTTCAGGCGCCACGAGTGGAGGAACCTGGTCGCCCGTACTGACGAATGGAACGACGGGGACGACCTATACTTTTACGCCAGATGGAGATAATGCAACAGTGAGCAAGACTGAGATAGACGATTTGTTACGTGTGAAAACGAGCCATGTCATCATTAATACGGTCTGCTCAGCCTGTACCCAAACGGGTCAAATCGATTTTAACACGGCGCTTAGTTCCTACAATCAAAACGGCGTTTTGAATAGCAAAACCGTAACTTTCAATGCTTCGGCGGATGTGAATATCGGGAATCCTGTTACACTTCGTTCGATGACTACTTATGCGGGGAATTTAGGGTCCTTGAGTTTAGTCATTAACACTCCAGGGAACATTAATGTAACGGCCGAAATCTTATTGAATAACACGTCAGAGGTAGGGAGCTCCGTGATTTTGACGCAGGGAGGTTCCGTAACCTTGAATTCAACCGCTGGATCCGTGAAAGTGACAGGGAACATCAATTGCAGTGGAACAAACAATACGACTAATTCAGGGCTGTATAATGGAACGGGTGGTTCCATCACCATCAAAGGGGCAGCTGGCGTCACTATTTCCGGAACCTTATTTTCGACAAGCAGGATAGATTATGCGGGAGCGATTACGGTTTTGGATGGAAACACGAACGTTACGATGGGTGGGGTGAATGATGGAATTAGCGGGTGTCATGAAAGGGGGAGCCTTCAAAAAAATGGGGTCGGGTACCTTGAAGTTGAGTGGGACGAATAATGCGGTATCGTCTTCTGAGCTGGCGGACGGAACTTTGCAATTAGCGGGAGGCACGGCTTTGCCGGACTTTACTACGCTGACTTTTACGGGGGCGAACACTACATTGGATTTAAACGGTGTTTCAGAATCGATCGGTTCGATTGCGAGTAACAGTGGTTACGGCAAGGTGACCAGTAGCGTGGTGGGGAATATCACGTTGACGGTTGGCTTGAGTAATTTGAATACTACCTATACCGGTTTGATTGAGGATGGGCTGGGAGTTTTGTCTTTGGCCAAATATGGTGAATCCTTTTCCCTCGGAAATAGCGTCAATAACACTGCGAACACCTATTCTGGCATCACGACTATTTATGCTGGAACCTTATCCATCTACAACGGCCGCTCTTTTGGAAGTACGAGCGGTGGAACGATTGTGCGAGGAACGGGAAAATTAGCGCTATATAATAACATCAATGTGGGGGCAGAAGACTTAACCCTGAACTTAAATGGCGTTTCACTGTCTAATGTCAGCGGCGATAATACGTATGGAGGAGCTATTTCTTTAGGCCAAAACACCACCATCAATAGCACTGCCGGCACCCTCTCTTTGACGCAAACGATGACAGGGAACAATTTTTCCCTAGCCACGACAGGCGCTGGATCGATGACGCTCAGCGGGACCCTAACTTTAGGGACAGGCGGCGTTACTAACAATATGGGCACTTTTTCCCTTTATTCTCCCGGCATTTACAGCGGAGCAACGACCGTCTCGAGTGGAATTGTACACATTCGAAATAGCGGATCCTTAGGTTCAGGCGCAGTCACCGTGGCACTGGGCGGAAGCCTGCAATTACAAGGCGGTATAGTCGTTCCCAATACACTAAGTTTAAAAGGCAAAGGCCCCCTAGGGACTGGCGCACTCCAAAGTGTCGCAGGGATAAATGCCGTGGATGGTACAATTACTTTATCGGTTGACGCACGTATGAATGCGGATCTAAACAGCCAGTTAACTATAAATGCGAACCTTAGCGCAGGAGCCACCGGCCTAACCATAGGGGGAGCTGGAAATGTCCTTTTGAATGGTAGTTTGACTGGAAGCGGGAGTCTGGTGAATACGTGGGGGACGAGTCCAATTGGACTCTATATAGCCACAAGTTTGATTAAAGACGGAACGGGATCACTCACCTTGAATGCTGCCAATAGCTATACGGGCGCGACGGTCATTAGCAGTGGGAATCTAGCTTTAGGGGCGACAGAAGTGATTAATAATGCCGCCATGATTCTTTTTAATGGAGGAAAATTGAGTTCAGGAGGTTATTCGGAGACTTTGGGGCCTATTTCGATTTTATCAGAGGGATCTGAGATTGAATTAGGGGCAGGTGTTCATGAGTTGCGTTTTGGCACTAAAAATACGTGGGATTTTAGAACCCTGAACATAAGCGGCTGGCAAGGAAACGCCGGCATTTCAGGGACGGATGGACGTATTTACGTGGAAAATAGCGCTGTACTTTCGTTAACGGAAGTAGAGCAGGTGAAATTTAGTACAGCTAATGCGATACAATTGATATCGGGAGAACAGGTCCCGAACGCCATAGCTCAAAGCGGGAATGCGAATATTCGTTTTACGACCGGGATTACGGTGAATGGAACGTGGTCCCCCGCACTTTTGAGCGGTGCCACGAATACGACGTATACTTTTACCCCCTCTGCGAATCACGCGAATATAAACCCAACGGATGTAGACCTAATTTTGCGTACCCGTTATAGCCATGCTACAATCAATACGGCCTGTGTTTCTTGTTCCCAATCGGGAATTATTAACGTGAATACACCCATCGAAACTTGGAATGATCACGGACCTACGTATAATAAGTTATTGACCATTAATGCTGCTTCAGATGCGAATATTATGTCCCCTATCGCCTTGCGCTATGCTACGGATGCCTATGGAGATAAGGGGATTTTGAGTTTTTATTTGAATACGGCGGGGAATATTAACGTGAATGCAGCGATAAATACGAACATTCCGCTTTCTCGAAGTTCGACTATTCCATTGACGGATGGTGGGAGTGTGTATTTGAATTCAACGGCAGGTTCGGTTTTTGTCAACGCGGCTATTAATACGAGTGGGGCAGTTAGTACGACGAATGCTTCGTCTAATTCAGGAGTCGGGGGGACGATTTCCATCACGGGTGCTGGTGGGGTTAGTGTGTATAACACGCTAACGGCAACAGGACGAACGTATGGTAATTTAACTTTTAGCACCGGAAATAATGTGGTGACGACAGGTAATGGGGTGAATGACGGAATCACGCGTGTGATGATAGGTCGTACGCTTTCCAAATCAGGAACAGGAACACTCCAGCTCAGCGCAGCGAATCAGGTTTCGGACACTTATATGTATGGAGGAATTTTACGAATAGGGATAGCAGGTGCCATTCCATCCTACAGTACCATCAATTTTTCAGGAGGCCATCTGAATGATGGAGGCTTTAGCTCTACGTTAGGTACACTGTATGTGTATAACAATGCTACAATTACCTTAGGGAATTCAGCCCATGAGTTGAAATTCACGAACTTAGGGTCCTTGTCAGCTACTAAAATGTTGACTTTTGAGATGGGTGATGGCTCGGTGGCGGATTTAGGTTTGAATACGTATGGAGCTTTCGTTAGTACATCCACTTCGTTTGTTAACCCATTCGGTAAAAAGCAAAGTACGCTCACAGGCGCTTTAAGCCGTTTCGGAACGGTAGTTTCCTCGATTATTGGTGCGCCAGGAAGTCCGGTACGTGTTTATCTAGGATATGACTTAAGTACCTCCCAAAAAGCTCAAGTCCAATTCTACAACACCAGCCTCGCGAAATACTACACCACAACGCAAAAGCCCGTGGCCGTCACGAATGGCGAAATGTTGCCTTTAGCTCCTAAATAATGTTAATTCCCTAACCTGAAATATCTTTCATTGGTCGCCAATAACGGCTTCTCCGCGTAAACGATTATGTCGAATAATTTGCATTCGTAGCCAGCTACTTTGTTCAACACTTTCAGCTTCACGCGGTGTTTTCCCGTCGCTAATTTGTACTTCCAGCTGATTTCGTGGCGTCTGGTAGTGAAGGCCACCGGCAATTTTACTTTTTCGAAAAGCTTGCCATCTACGAACACTTCTAGGTCGAATGTCCCTGGATCTAATGAGGCCCATTTCGCGGTTTCGCCACGCACCACGAAGCCATTTCCCTCGAAGTCAAAGTCATATTCGTCTGTCAGGTTTTTCCCGACATTGATTTTTTCTGTGGGGAAAGAATGGTCAAAGCTTTGCTCGAATGCCACTGCCTTTGGGGCTGAATAGGGGATGGATACGGCATTTTCGGATACAGATCCTCCGTTATTGCGTATGTTTTGCAAGGCATGTTTGAACCCGATTTCGTAAACGTCATTTAAGGAGGTAGACGTGTATTTGAAGTCGATGTCCTCCGCCTCTTGTAAGCCTAATTTCCAGTAGGCTGGAATCTTATCGTATCCGATCATCGCACCTAAAATTCCCGCTGCAGATGACGGATTGCAATCTGCATCTTGTCCACAGCGTGTGGAGATTTCAATCGTTTTGCCAAAATCCCCATTACCATACAATAGCCCTATCACCACATACGCGGAATTCACGGTCGCATCGATGTTAAACGGAGCGAATACCCCGTCTGGACAGCCGATGTCATTCGCCCATTTGTTTTGAACTTCTAACCAGGTTTTTGTCCAGTCGTTCGGGTATTGTTTGTGCCATTTGATGACATCAGAGATACATTTGTAATATTGGCTGTTCGAAGGAATGGTTTTCAAAGCCTCGGAAACCACTTTGTTAATGTCGTTATTGATAAATGCCAAAGTATAGCAGGCCCCTAAATAGACCCCACCATAATAGCCATCGCCATAGTTCATGATGTGCCCGATTTTATCGGAGATTTTAGACGCCGCGTTCGGCATACCTGGCGACATCAAGCCAGCAAAATCACATTCGATTTGGTAATCGATACAATCCGCGTGCGGATTATTCTCCCAGTATCCTGACGCTGGAGGCATCATCCCATTCAAGATATTGTAACGTCCTGCTTGATTTGCATGCCAAAGTGCATAACCCGCATTCGCATAAGCCTTCGCGTGTGATTCAATAGGCGCATTCAATCCCTCTTTCTCAAAAACCTCCACGAATGTCAAATCCATATACAAATCATCGTACAATCCCGGATTATTGATCATCGTATTCTTCAAATAGCCATCGTACCAGGGAATGGGCTGGTAGGAATTGATCATCGTGCCATTATAGCGAAACTCCATAGGTCCTCCAAAAGTCACGCCAATCGTCTGGCCAGCCCAGCCTCCCTTGATTTTGTCTTTCAGGACAGCCTTGCTCATGGAGATATTTTGCGCTTGCGCGGCGATGGCAAACAAAAGTAGGAGGGCTATTTTTTTCATCTTTTTGTCGTATTTATTCCTTGTAAATTAATAATTATTTTTCAATTTCTGACTTACCTTTGTATCGTGAAACGCATCGTCGCTCTTTTATTGTTCTTAGCCATGCAGGTTCCCTTGATGAATCAATGGGGAGCCGTGGCATACTACCGCATTAATCGCGACTACATTGCAGAAAACCTTTGTGTGAACCGCGATAAACCGATGTTGAACTGTAATGGTCAATGTTATTTAGCTAAAAAACTACAGGCTGCAGAAGAAAAAGAGCAGAAATCAAATTCAGAGCGTTTAGAAAAAATGCCTGAAGTGGTGTTGAGCTTTCAAGCCATTCAGCCTGTTTTTACAGCGCGTTTCATCGCTTCAGCACTCGTTGAAAATCATTTCACATCGACGGAATTCTTCCCTAACTCAGCCGCTAAAGGCTTTTTCCACCCGCCACAGGTCTAATTAATTTTCTTGACGCTTTTCTTGCGGTATTACGTCGCAGGCATTTCTCATTTTAATTAATTACACATGAAACAACTATTTATTGGCTTGTTGCTATTCACGGCGGCTTGCAGTTCGGAAAATTTGGAACCTATTAATCCAAATGATAAAAATAATGTCACGCTCGAGTTTGAAAATCGAGTGGCCGCACAGACTTTGGCCTTAAATGACACAAAATACACGAATTCTTCAGGAGAGGATTTCACTATTACCACCTTGAATTATTTCATTTCTAATGTTGCTTTTAAAAAGACAGACGGGACGGTTGTGAAAATGCCTGATCAATATTTTCTAGTGCGTCAGGCGGATAAGAATACGTTGATGCCTGTTTTAAAGGATGTTCCTGCTGCTGATTATGCGGAAATGACATTTACAATCGGGGTGGACAGTGTAAAAAGTATTTCATCTGTGGAACAAAGAACTGGAGTATTAGATGTGGCTTCCTACGGTACAGATAATATGTATTGGTCTTGGAATTCAGGGTATATTTTCTTTAAAATGGAAGGTATTTCTTCTGTTGCCCCTACAAATACAGGAGGATTAAAGAAATATCAATACCACGTGGGAGGCTTCGGTGGAAGAACAGCTGCAACGGCAAATAATTTGCGCACGGTTACGCTTTCGCTACCTAGTGTAGCATCTGTTCGTAAAAGCAAATCACCTACAATCCATTTAATTGCGGATATTTCAAAAGTTTTCTCTGGGGTATCTCCTTTAAAAATTGCCAGTGGTGCAGTAGTCATGTCACCAGCAGCTGCAGGTCCTATTGCAAACAATTATGCTAAAGTATTTAGTGTAGATCATATTCATTAAGATGCGGAAAATTCTTCTTTTCCCTTTTTTGTTATTGGCTTGCGCGTCTCCGGAGCAGGATCCTGATCCTGTTGTGAAGGAGCCTTTATTCAAGCAGCCTACTAATTTCCCTGCCCCAGCCTACGCACTGGCGTCTAACCCTGTGACGGAGGAGGGCTTTGAATTAGGTAAAGCTTTGTTTAATGATCCTATGTTATCGCGGGATAACACAATCTCGTGTGCAGAATGCCATAACCAAAGTTATGCCTTTACGCACCATGGCCATGATGTAAGTCATGGGGTGGATAATCGAGTGGGGACAAGAAACGCGCCGGCAGTGCAAAATATGGCTTGGCAAAAGGAGTTTTTCTGGGATGGCGGTGTGGGCGATTTGGACTTGTTTTCCGTCGCCCCCATCGAAAATCCGTTGGAAATGGATGAGAATTTGGGAAATGTTTTGACGAAATTAAGATCAACTCAAAAATATCCAGCCCTCTTTAACAAGGCGTATAGGTCTACTGAAATTACGTCTCAGAAGTTCTTAAAGGCACTATCCCAATTTATGTTATCTCTTGTTTCTGCGAATTCACGTTATGATAAGTACGTGCGAAAAGAGGGAGGAATTTTGAATTCAGAGGAATTAGCAGGACTTAGTTTGTTTCAGCAAAAATGTAGTTCCTGCCATGCGGGGGATCTTTTTACGGACCAAAGTTACCGCAACAATGGACTTAACAATCAGGGATCAAAAGATGAAGGACGTTTTCGAATTACAGAACGGGTAGAAGATCGTTTCAAGTTTAAGGTGCCTAGTTTACGAAATGTGGAGATGACAGCGCCCTATATGCATGATGGCCGTTTTTATACCTTAGAGGAAGTGCTTCACCACTATGCCTCAGGCGTCCAGCAAACACCTAATGTAGATGCTTCACTAAAAAATGGAATTCCCTTAACGGCAGAGGAGCAAGCAAAAATCGCCGCTTTTTTAAAGACTTTGACAGATCGGGAGTTTTTAACTAACCCAAAATTTGCCGGTAACTAAGATGAAGAAAGTACTCCTATTTCTATTGTTTGGGTTCCCATCTGTCGGCTGCGATCTTTGTGGTTGTGCAAATAGTAATGCTTTTTTAGGTTTAATGCCGGCTTCTAATCGTGGATTTATGGGTGTTCGTTATCGCTACCAAAACTTCACTTCCCATGTAACGAGCCCTGTATTAAAAACGGAAGAATCCTTTCAAACCACGGAGCTTTGGGGGCGTTTTTACCCTATCAATAAGGTACAGGTAATGGCGATTTTGCCTTATGCGATCCACACCCAAAAGCAAATCGCGCAACAACAATCTATCCAAATTTCAGGATTGGCTGATCCAACCCTCTTTGTGCATTACAGTCTTGTTAACACCTTATTAGACTCTACGCTGCATGAGGTGAATCAATCCTTATTAGTGGGGGCGGGTCTAAAACCAGCTTTGGGAAAATTCAGGTATGAAGAATCCAATCCTAATCAGGTGGCCAATGCTAATTTTCAATTGGGTACCGGTAGTACCGATTGGATGCTGAATGCACTCTATAATATACGGTATGCCGCTTGGGGGATTAATGCGGATGCCCAATACCGGTTTCCGGGCGAAAATCCGGATTCTTATCGCTTTGGTGCGCGCAGTAGTGTAGCGATGACGCTATTTTATGCCTATGGGCGAGGTCATAAAATCACCTTGATGCCTTATGTGAATACGACGTTAGAATATGCCGCGCGCGATTCTCGTGCGGGTCTTTCTATTGAAAATACAGGAGGAGGTATTCAGTGGCTAGGTGCTGGATTAGAAGCCTATTCGAAACGTTTCGTTTTTGGCCTTAATTTTGCAAAACCGGCAGCACAAAATCTATCTAATGGAGAACTTCAGGCAATCGATAGATTTTCTCTTCATATCAGTTATTTGTTCTAGGTCCGTTGCTATCTTTGATTCCATGAGGAAATCCGGATGGGTCTTTTTGGTTTTTTGTTTTGCATTTCACCTGAAAGCGCAGCAAATTTCTTTTGATCAAATCACAAACCTTCCCGTTTCAGGTTTAAAGAATCCTTGGGCTGGCGGATTCAATTCTGTTCAGTTTTTCCAACTGGATCTCGATGGTGACGCGCGGGAAGATCTTGTTGTTTTTGACCGAAGTGCACAACACCTCAAGACTTTTTTAAGAAACGCTAACGGTAGTTTTACCTATTCTCCTGGCTATCAAAAACGTTTTCCACTCATCGAGAATTGGATGAATTTGTTGGATTACGATGGGGATGGGGACAAAGATTTGTTTACCTCCACTCCGGGGGGGATTCAGGTATATCCGAACGTCGGCAATAATTTCCCTAAGTCAACGGGCACCCTCAAATCTACCGGCCTCAATGGCCTCATTAATATCTACGTGAGCGCTTCGGATATTCCCGCCATTGCGGATATCGATGGGGATGGAGATTTGGATATTTTAGCCTTTGAATCTTCGGGGCATTTTATCTCGTATTATGAGAATACGGGAGATTTGAAATACGTCACCAAGTCTCAGAATTGGGGCAATTTCTTTTTAAACGATTGCCAGGATATTACGTTTGGGCTGACTCCAGAATCAAGTAAGCAAACGCAATCCACTGCGGCAGTGCAACATGCCGGAAGTACGTTAGCCCTTTGGGATCCGGATAAAAATGGTATTTATGATCTGATTGTAGGACATGTAAACTGTTCTAGTTTTATCTATATGCGTAATGGGGGCACCCGATCGAAGCCATCCTTCCAGGCGGCAGACTATAATTTTCCTGCTGGAGCACCTCATACCGTTCCTTCTCTAGCCAGTGGGTCACCCATCGATTTAGACGGCGATGGGGCCTTGGATTTGATTGCCTCTTCACATTTGCCAGATCTGAATCCAGCCTTGGAATCGGTGTCGTATTTCCGATCCGAAAATGGCCAACTCACATTAAAAACCAAAGCCTTCTTGCAAGAAGAAATGATCGACGTGGGAGATAATGCCTCGCCTGTGTTCTTTGATGTGGAAGGTGATGGAGATCTGGATTTACTGATTGGAAGTAATGCGGTCACGTTATATGAAAATGTAAACGGAACGCTTACCTTGAAATCTCGGAATTTTCTGTCATTGACCGGAGCTGCAACTATTCAATTGCAAGTGGTGAATGGCCGCCTGATGCTGTATTATTTGAAAAGTTCCGTTGCCTATTACCGCGTTTATGCCTCAGGCCTTTTGGGCGACGAAAAACCTTTAAACGTGGTTAGTGTTCGCGAGACTCCTCGGCTTTATGATACGAACCAAGATGGAAAACTTGAACTCGTGGTCTTGGATTATTTAGGCGGAACACGGGTATATGATTGGTCTGATTTGTCCAAACCGTACCAGCGAATTGAGACCTTATTTAGGGGTATTGCCTATGCGGATATGACGGGGGACGGGAAAGCCGAGCGAATCACCCTCGACGCTTCTGGATCTGTCTATGTCTCCGGTTTAGGTCTTGAAGTGCAGCGTTTACCATTTTTAGTAGGACAAAATGCCCAAATATCTACCGCCGATTTCAACCGCGATGGCAAAGTCGACATCGTTGTAGGCCTTGCCTCCGGCGGAGTTCAATTGTTCCAAAACACCTCTGACATCATCCTACCCTCAGAGGAATTGTATGTGTGGCCTAACCCTGCTTCATCGCTTATCAATATTCGAGTGAAAAATGCAGGCACATTACATTGGTTTGACCTTTCAGGTCGGGCTTTAGGTAGTTCGATTTCGGTCGATGCCGGGGAAACCTTGCGCATTCCTGCACCCCTTCCAGGGGCGGGGAATTACTTGTTGAAATACGATTCCGCTTCAGGTTCAGTGACTCAGAAAGTTTTGATTTTACCCTAAAATGAAACAAAAGTAGTCACTTTTGTGTTTAGCAAAAATGAAACAAGCCCTATTACTACTTCTTTTTTCTTTTTCGGTTTTGGCCCAAAATAACGGCCGTATTTCCGGAAAAATCGTCGATCAACTAACCCAAAAACCCATCACTGGAGTTTCTGTAACGCTCGATGGATCTACAAAAGGCGTTAATGCAGATGATAAAGGGGCGTTTCGTTTAACAGGTTTGGCCCTAAAAACATACAACATTTCCTTTTCTGCAGTAGGCTACGAGAAATACACGGCTTTTAACGTGATCATCAACGCGGGTAATGAGAATTTTTTGAACATCGAATTATTACCCTCTAATCAACAATTAAGTGAAGTAGTCGTTACACAAAACCGCCGCACCGCTAAAGCAGCGACCTTAGAATCTCCACTCAGCGTTCAACGCTTGACCTCAGAGGAAATCAAAAGTAATCCAGGGGGTAATTTTGACGTCAGCAAAGTAATCCAAACCTTACCCGGCGTAGGGGGAGGCCCACAAGGTGGAGGCTTTAGAAACGATATCATCATACGAGGTGGAGGTCCGAACGAAAATGTCTATTACCTAGACGGTATTGAAATCCCTGTTCTGAATCACTTCCAAACTCAAGGAAGTAGCGGTGGACCACAAGGAATGCTAAATGTGTCTTTCATCGAAGATGTGAAGTTGAGTTCTTCTGCTTTCGATGCGCGTTACGACAATGCCTTAAGTTCCGTATTCCAATTCAAACAACGTACGGGGAACCCGAATAAATTCCAAGGAAACGCTCGTTTAAGTGCGACTGAGTTCGCTTTAACGACAGAGGGCCCTTTATCTAAATCAGGAAAGACTACCTTCTTAGCATCCGTCCGCCGATCCTATTTGCAATTCCTTTTTCAAGCTTTAGATATTCCGATTCGCCCTAATTTCTGGGATGCCCAGTTTAAAATCACGAAGCAAATCAACTCGACGACTACGCTCTCTATGATGGGATTGGGTGCGATTGATGAGTTCTCTTTTGGAACATTAAAAAAGGCCACGCCGGAGAAATTATACATCTATAACTCGAATCCGCTCATCAATCAATGGAATTATACGCTAGGAGTTTCATTGAAAAAACTGTTGGATAATGGCTATGTGAATGTGGCTCTTTCGAGAAATGTCTTCGACAATAACTTCTTGCGTTATGAGGACAATTTAAAGAAGGATCCTTCTGAATTGAACTTTGATTATGCCTCACGCGAAACAGAAAATAAGTTGCGCGTGGATGTGAACAAGAACACGAATGGCTGGAAAATCAATTATGGTTTATCCACACAATTGGTCGAATATTCGAACAGCACATTTCAGGTACTTGGTAATACATCCAGCACATTTCCGTCAAACATGAGCCTTTATTTGAGTCCATTAAATTCATTATGGAAATATGGAGCCTTTGCTCAGGTATCGAAGACGTTCTTTGATTCCAAGCTAGGTTTAAGTGCAGGCCTTCGAACGGATATGAATAGTTTCACCACCACTGGGTCTGATCCAATGGAAACTTTATCGCCTAGACTTTCTTTAAGCTATGTGCTTTCGGATAAATGGACAGCAAATGCCTCTGTCGGTCGCTACTTCAAACTAGCTCCATATACGATTTTAGGCTATGCTTCATCGGGCTCCCCTTATCCAAGTTATTCCAGTTTCGCACCCGTTTCCCCGGTGCTAGTAAATCAAGATGCGAAATACCAACAAAGTGATCACTACGTAGCAGGACTTGAATACTTGTTTGATGAATCTTTGCGATTCACAGCGGAAGCCTTTGTAAAGGAATATGCGAATGTTCCTATATCAAATCGCAAGGGCATTTCTTTGGCGAACTTAGGCGGCGATTTTAATATACTTGGTAACGAAGACGTAACCACCTCAGGAAAAGGGCGGGCCTATGGATTTGAATTTTTTGCCCAAAAGAAGTTGACGAATAAATCCTTCGGAATTCTATCTTATACCTATTACCGAAGCATGTACAGCGGTTTTGACGGTAATCTAGTTGCGTCTAGTTGGGATAATCAACATCTTTTAAGCTTGACCTGGGGATATAAATTCCCGCGTAACTGGGAGTTAGGTCTTCGATTCCGTTACCAGGGTGGAGCACCGTACACCCCTTATGATGAATCGTTATCTAAGGAAAATTACCTGACTTTAGGACAAGGAACCTTTGATTATTCTCGCCTAAATACGCAACGTTTACCTGATTTTCATTCAGGTGATGTGCGTATCGACAAGAAATACAATTTAAAGAAAGTGACTATTGATTTATTCCTAGATGTAACGAACTGGTACATCGCGGTCAATCAGGGGATTCCAACTTATACCTTCAAACGCTTAGAAGACAATTCTGCCTTCGCGACGACTAATGGCTTACCTATCGCAAAAGATGGTAGCAACGCCATCCCCACTCAATTCTTGAATGATCGGGCGCAGGTTACTCCTACGATTGGATTTATTGTGGAGTTTTAAAAGTATTTAGCGCTTTGCTTTCAGTGCTTTCGCGAACTCCAAAGCATGAGGGCCGTCACCGTGGATACACCACGTGTCGGCCTTTATTTTTTCGACCTGATCTAAGACATCTTGAACTTCGGTGAAGCATGCCCCCGGCTGACTACGCGGAGTTAAGGATCCATCACTTTCATAGCGGCGATCCGCGAAAGCCTCTTCTGCGGTTTTTAGGCCTTCGGCATTTCCAGCTGCGATAGACAAACTGTTTTTCAATCCAAACAAAATCAAACTGGGGTCCACATCTTTCACTGCTTTCGCAATGGCTTTTGCGACTTCTGGATTTTTTGCCGAAGTATTGTACAATGCGCCATGTGGTTTCACATGGTTTAACGTACCACCTGCGGTTTTAACGATTTGATTCAGTGTTTCAATTTGTTTTTTAACCAATAGATAGATCTCCTCCGGACTAAGTTCAATCTCTTTTCTCCCAAAATTCTCCCGATCTAGATAGGATGGATGTGCTCCCATTTTTACGCCGTGGCGAATGCATAAGGCAACCGTTTCGCGCATGGTATATCCATCCCCGGCATGAAATCCGCAGGCAATATTTGCTTCATCGATGTAGGGCATGAGTTCGGCATCATTTCCAATGCCTTCGCCAAGGTCGCAGTTTATTTGCATAGAGAGGTATCTAAAAAAAAGCCTGTGTTTCCACAAGCTCGTTTATTTCAAATTTCGGTAGGCTTAGCCTAATATGATGTCTTTTTTCATGGGCAGGGTTTTTAAATACTGTTAAACCTTCGTTAAAGGTACTCATTAATTTTTCAATTGATTCCGCTAATTCCTATTTTAATTCAACAGAATTTCCAGATAAAAATTTCCCAGAACTAATGCGATCTAAGCTAGGGTAATCCTGCACGAAAACTTTATTGAATCCTGATAAGGCATGTTTTGCAATGATGGTTAGTCGAATAAAGGAGGATTCATCCTGCCATGTTTCTTCAAGCGGTTCAATCGTTCGAATACGTACGGCGTGCAAAGAAAATTGATCTGTTTTTCTCTCGCGCGGAACGTAGGCAATAAAATTATCTTTTAGTTTAATATCTCGTCCTTGCAAATTACTTCCGTTGAAAGTTCCTACTGGCTTATAAAAAGTGAGTTCGATGTGTACGTCAAAGATTTCAGAGTTAGTTAAGTTAACAAACTTGAACAAATAGTTTTGTTCTCCATTAAATCGGATTCGACTGATTTGATTTGAAATGAGAATTTTAGGTTTCTTATTGAGAAGAAAGAAGACCAAGAATAAATAGGACGATAGTAGTCCTGCTGCGATACTTAGAATAAAATTCATAGTGGTTATTTTTTCAAAGGTATTTCTATTTCACCTTCATTCAATCTTCCACTTTCATTTTATCAGCTAATTGATAATCAACAAAAAAGCCGGTATAAAACCGGCTTCCTTATTTTTTATTCCTGGATAAAAGGATAATTTTCTTCTACATACACATCTTTGTAAGCCTCAGATTTATCTGGGAACGGAGATGTTTCTGCGAAATCAACGGATTCTTGTACTAGAACCTTGATTTTAGCATCAATCTCGTCTAATTCTGCTTGCGTTAAGATGTTGTGCTCTAAGATCGTGTACTTCACCTGTTCGATAGGGTCACGGTCTTTGTAAGCCTCAACCTCTTCTTTAGAGCGGTATTTCTGTGGATCAGACATCGAGTGACCTCTGTAACGATACGTTCTGAATTCTAAGAAAGTAGGACCTTCTCCGGCACGCGCGCGCGCTGCAGCACGTGAAACTGCCTCATGTACGGCCTCCACATTCATGGCATCTACTGGCTCAGATGGCATGTCGTATGCCTCACCAATTTTGTATAATTCAGTTACGTTAGAGGTACGTTCTACGGAAGTACCCATCGCATAACCATTGTTTTCTACCACGAAAATCGCAGGTAATTTCCAAAGCATCGCCATGTTAAATGCCTCGTGTAAAGCACCTTGACGAACCGCACCATCACCAAAATACGTGATAGAAACGTTTCCAGTTTTTTTGTATTTCTCGGCGAAAGCAAGACCAGCACCTAAAGGGATTTGAGCCCCTACGATACCATGGCCCCCTACGAAACCTACTTCTTTATCGAAGATGTGCATGGAGCCACCTTTTCCTTTAGAAGCTCCGGTGATTTTACCGTATAATTCCGCCATAATTGCGTTAGGAGAGGTTCCTAATGCCAAAGGGATACCGTGGTCACGGTATGCAGTGATGTATTTATCACCTTCCTTTAGGGC
Organism: Aquirufa sp. HETE-40SA; assembly: GCF_054558635.1. NCBI lineage: Bacteria > Pseudomonadati > Bacteroidota > Cytophagia > Cytophagales > Flectobacillaceae > Aquirufa > Aquirufa sp. HETE-40SA. The sequence goes on along the minus strand of NZ_JBPXKN010000003.1, from coordinate 165,666 downwards.
AGATTTTGAGCCAGAAGAACAAGCCTCTTGTCCAATATATAAGTGACAGAAGCCTTTTATTTTCTGCATTCCGTACAACTGACCGCATTTCTCTTCGAATTTGCGTTGTAATTGCATGGATTCGTACCAATACTTGTAAGTCTCTTTAGAATACTTGGGCGCGTCTGCGTTTTTCTTTGCCATCTTCTTAATAGAATATTTTTAAAGCGGTATGCCGGGTTAATTCCGGCGCTAATCCCTGCAAAATTAGTACAAAATCTTTATTTTTACACGCTTTTAATCGCATTCCTACATCCATGCATCTCAAATCTCTTCAGGTAAATCAGTTTAAATCCTATGAGGAGGCTAGATTTAGCTTTATTTCCGAGATTAATTGCATTGTGGGGGAGAACGGGATCGGGAAAACGAATCTCTTGGATGCCATCCATTTCCTTTCCATGACAAAAAGTGCGCGGGGAATTTCGGATCAGCTTTGCATCAAGCATACGCAGGATTTTTTCCGGGTACAGGGCGATTTTGTCGATACACAGGATCGTGAAACGCAGATTACTTGTTTGTTTCAGAAGGGTGCCAAAAAGCAATTCCTCCGCGATGACAAACCCTATCCCCGCTTAGCAGACCACATTGGCCACTTCCCAGTGGTTTTAATGGATCCACACGATACCGATTTAGTCCGCGAAGGAAGTGAAGAACGCCGCCGTTTCTTTGACGGGATGATGTCCCAGCTCGACCGCAATTTCCTGGATCAATTATTACGCTATAACCGCATCGTCCAGCAGCGCAACGTATTGCTAAAGCAATTCGCAGAACATGGCCAGGTTGATCGCCTGCATTTGGATAGTTACCACGCACCTTTGGTGGAGTTAGGCGAATCCCTAGCAAAAGCCCGCAAAGAATTCCTGGAGGTCTTTTTGCCCAGTTTTAAGTTTCATTATTCCAAACTTTCAGACGACCGCGAGGACGTCGATATTCAGCTCGAATCCACCTTCGAAGCTGGGGGCTTTGACGCGGCGCTTCGCGCCGCGGAACCGCTGGATTTGTCCGCGCAGCGGACATCCATCGGAATTCATCGAGATGAATTTGATTTTCAAATCAATGGCTACTCCTTACGCAAGTTTGGCTCCCAAGGCCAGCAAAAATCCTTCGTCGTTGCGCTAAAACTAGCGCAATTTGACTCCCTCGTGGCCGCCAAACCCCGTAAACCCCTCTTACTCCTCGACGACATCTTCGACAAACTCGACGACCGCCGCATCCAGCGTTTGGTCCAAATGATGGCTGAAGAACACTTTGGCCAAGTCTTCATCACCGATGCTAGACCAGAAAGAACGAAGAAGCTGTTGAAGGATTTGAAGGGGAATATTCATTATATTTCGCTTTAGCGAAATTCAAAGAGCAAAGATCAAAGTTCAAAGTTCAAAGAAGTGTAGAGATAAGAGAGTATAGATAAGGATGGTGAATGGTAAGTGGTGAATGGTAAATAAGTCCGGAGGAAATCACTCCGCAGTGAGGTAGTCCGAAGTCCGTAGGGAAATCCAATATCTCTACTCTATACTCTCTACTCTATAATCTACTATCTTGACAAAAGTTGTCAATACCTGAAAACCCCTCTCAGTGCCTCGAGCTTATTTTCACTCAAAAGTGCCCTGTTTCGACCTATTGACTAAATCGCGTAGCGATGACTAAGACGAAGTCGACTACGGCGCTCCGCGCCGATACACACCATAAAAAAAGGGTGACAGAATCTGCCACCCTTTTTAAAATACTGACAACTGGCCACTGACCACTGTCTACCGTTCGCGAAGCGAACCTCGACCACTGTCTACTGTTCGCAAAGCGAACTATAAATTCTTTTTCTTCAACTCCTTCACCGCGAAGTCAGCTGCACGAGCTGTCATAGCCATGTAAGTTAACGAAGGATTCACACAAGAAGCAGATGCCATCACAGCACCATCCGTCATGAACACGTTTTTCACGTCGTGTAACTGGTTGTTCTTGTTCACGATCGAGTTCTTCACGGAAGTACCCATACGAGCTGTACCCATTTCGTGGATACCTAAACCGATGTGCGTGCCTTGCTTGTTGTAGGCATTGATGTTTTTGAAACCAGCAGCCTCTAACATAGTCGCTGCATCGTTCATCATGTCCTCGCGCATTTGTAATTCGTTTTGGCCAAACTCAGCAGAGAATTCCAATACTGGTAAGCCCCACTTGTCTTTCTTGTCGCTCAGAACGAAACGGTTCTCTGGATTTGGAAGAATTTCTCCAAAACCACCGAAACCTACTGTCCATTGTCCAGGGTGTGTTAAGCTCTCTTTGAACTCAGCGCCAAAGCCATCCGCTCCCACACCACGGCCCCAACCTTCGCGGCTCGCGCCACCTTGGTATCCGAAACCACGAGAATAAGCACGTTTGTCTTTACCCCAGTTAGAGAAACGAGGAATATATAAACCATTTGGACGATTTCCGAACATGTAATCTTTCTCAAAACCTTCTACCGTTGCACTTGCACCCGCACCTAAGTGGTGGTCCATGATGTTACGACCTAATTGATCTGAATCGTTTCCTAAACCGTTTTGGTAACGGTTAGACTTCGAGTTCATTAAGATGGAGGTAGATTGGATCGCACCTGCATTTACGAAGATGATTTTCGCAAAATATTCTTTAGACTCTTTTGTGATTTGGTCGATCACGCGAACACCTTTTGCTTTTTGAGTAGCCTCATCGTAAATGATCTCTGCTGCAATGGCATTGTGAATCATGGTTAAACGATTTGTGCGCATCGCTGCTGGCAAGGTCGCCGAAAGAGACGAGAAGTAAGCACCGTAAGGGCAACCACGCATACATTTATTACGGAAGTTACAAGACGAACGACCTAAATCTGTATGTTGTTTTCCTGGATTAGTTAAGTGAGCGACACGACCTATAGTTACTGGGCGGCCTAATTTCTTATTCACTGCATTTTTGAAGTGAACTTCCGGTGCAGTCATCTGCATGGCTGGTAAGAAATCAGAATCTGGTAACACGTCTAAGCCTTCCGCTTGACCGGAGATACCAGCAAATTTCTCCACGTAAGAATACCAAGGAGCTAAATCATCATATTTAATCGCCCAAGGAGTACCGATACCCTCTTTTTCGTTCGCTAAGAAGTCCTCGCGGTTCCAACGGTACGTTTGGCGACCCCATAATAAAGATTTACCACCTGTGTGGTAAGCGCGAGTCCAATCGAATCCGCCTCTTTTCTCGATGTAAGGGTTTTGCTTGTCGTTTTCGAATAAATAACGATGCTCTTCATTAGGTGTGTAGCCAGTACGCATACCTGCCCAATATTCTTCAGCAGCCATATTCGTAGGGCGACCACGGTGATCGAATTCCCACGGGTTTTTCATCGCTGTTTCGTAGCCTTCGATGTGCTTGATCTCGCGGCCACGCTCTAAAACAGCCACTTTTAAGCCTTTTTCTGTTAATTCTTTTGCAGCCCAACCTCCGGAGATACCTGATCCTATGACGATTGCGTCAAATGTTTGGCCTTTAATTGCATCTATATTAAGATTCATTGTCTTCTAAATTTATCAGATTAATACATGAAAGATTTTTGAGTCGGCTTCATATCCGTAATCAACTCATACTTGCCAGGAGTTGGCTCGTAAACAAAGGAAGCTTGAGCTCCTTTTTCGGAAGTGTAGTATCCTAACAAGGTTAGTTCTTTCATTAATCTCCAGAATGGAACACCATTAGCGCCTTCTAATGTGTCCTTGTCAATGTTATCACCCACTTTGATTTTCTTCTGAGAAAAGCTCTTCATTAAATCCTTCGTATTGGCTTCTAATAACGTTAACATAGCCACTTGACTTGAAGCAGGTTGTGCTAAGAAATTAGCCTTAGCTAAGTCATTCACCCCTTTTAGGAAGCTGTAATGTTCTGGTTTTTTGTAACAATCTTGTAACATCATTTCGATGAAGGAAGGAACACCTGCATCGATCGCGCCTGGTGTAGACGTTCTTGGAATGATATGTTCAGCAACGGCTGAGACGATTTTGCGTTGCGCATCAGATAAGCTGAAATCTGAGGCAGCGATGGAGCTATTGCCGTTTCTCACATCCATAGCCATTAGGGTAGGAGCTGTGAAAGCACCCCCTAATAACAGGGCGATTTGAGAGATGGCATCTCTTCTTTTCATCATGGTATTTTTTGTTAAATTGTTCTAGGTATTCGCCTAAAATGAGGCCGAAAACAAATTTAATGACATTCTTCATTATTCAAGGGCAAAATGTGATTTTTTTGTTAATTTTCTGTCATGAACAAACGCACCTTCCTTAAAGCCTGTACACTTTTAGGGGCTTCGGCTCCTTGGTATTCGTATGCCAAAACTCAAACGGTCGAGTCACTTGCCTCAGACGAAGATTTTTGGGCGGGAATTCGAGGAGGATATAAACTGAGTTCAGACTTTATTAACCTCGAAAGCGGTTATTATAATATTACTCCGGAGGCGACTTTGGAAAAATACTTCAGACATATCCGAAAAGTAAATGCCCAAGGCGCGTATTATATGAGAACGGTGCAGTTTGAGAATAAGAATCGGATCGCGGCACGTGTTGCTCGCCTGGTGGGTTGCCCAGAAGACACGCTCGTTTTAACGCGAAATACAACGGAATCATTAGATACGATTATTGCCGGTTTTCCCTGGAAAGCCGGGGACGAGGCCATTTTTGCGATGCAAGATTATGGTGCGATGCAAGACATGTTCAAGCAGGTGGCACGTCGTCATGGAATCGTCTTGAAAGTCATCTCATTGCCTGTCAATCCGGCTTCAGATCAAGAGATCGTTGATTTGTATGCCAAAGCCATCACGGATAAAACCAAACTCATCATGGTGTGCCATATGGTAAACATTACCGGCCAAATCAATCCCGTCCGCCAAATCTGCGACATGGCCCATGCCCGCGGAGTGGAAGTGATGGTAGACGGAGCTCACGCCGTTGCACAATTTGAATTCAAAATTTCAGACCTGAACTGTGACTACTATGGAGCGAGTTTACATAAGTGGCTGGCGGTGCCTTTGGGCGTTGGAATCTTACATGTTCGCAAGGAAAAGATTGCGCAAATCTGGCCGCTGATTGCTGAGGAAGGCGTTCCATTATCGGACATTAAACACCTAAATCATGTGGGAACGATTCCGGTTCATACGGATTTAGCGGTAGACGACGCGATTGATTTCTACGAAAAACTGGGCCCTGCACGTAAGGAAAAACGCCTGCGCTATTTGCAAAATTACTGGACTACTAAAGTTCGCCCGCTGCCTCGTGTTCGATTACACCATCCGGCGGATCCCACTAAGTCTTGCGCCATTGCCAATGTGGGCATTGAAGGAATCAAGCCTTCTGTTTTAGCAGAGCGTTTGATGAAAGAATACAATATCTTCACCGTAGCCATCGATGGTGGTAACATCCATGGGTGCAGAATTACCCCGAATGTCTTCACGACCCTGAAAGAGCTCGACGTATTAGTGAAGGCGATTAGCGAATTAGCAAGCTAACGGGTGATTTGACTAAGATATCTTGGTGGCTGTCCGTTAGTGTTCCGGTTTTATCGTCGAAATAAAATACTTGCACGCGGTCTTCCTCTTGACTCGCGACTAACACAAATTTACCCGAAGGATCGAAGGTAAAATTGCGGGGGATTTTAGCGACATTTTGGTGAAATATTCGCGTTAATTTTCCATCTGCTTCGATCTTAAATACCACAACTTGATTGCTCGAGATGCGGTTGGAGGCTAAAATCCACTTACCATTCGGAGATATATGAATGTCTGCGGAGCCTTTCACTTTTGCATCAGAGGTATCCGCTGGGATGCTTTGGATCTTTTCTAATTGCGAACCTTTCACCGCGAACACATCTACATCTGAACTCAATTCATTCAACAAATAAGCGCGGTCGCCTTTCGCATTGAAGCGGATGTGGCGAGGTCCGTTGCCGGGGGTAAGGGCGATTTCTGTGCGACCCTCCGCGAGTCGACCATCCCCTAAAATAGCGTGCGCATAGATCTTGTCCGAGCCTAAATCCGTCACAAATAACGTATTTTGATCAGGAGAAAGAGCGACCATGTGGGCGTGGGCGCTGTTTTGGCGGTCTTTATTTGTGCTGGATCCGGAGTATTCGATGTATTGAGCTAAGGGTTTGAGTCTCCCGGAAACAGTTTGAAAGACACTTACACTACCACCCGAATAATTCGCGGTATAAACCGTTTGAGACTTCTCGCGGTACAGAATGAAGCAAGGGTGATCGCCACGGCTTAATTCGGTGTTTATGGCCTCGTATTTTCCATTGCGCATTTGAAAAGAGGAAACGCTCGCTTTGCCGTCGCCTTCTTCCGAAACGGAGAATAAGTATTCACCAGAAATTGCCTGATAGGACGCAGCAGGGGAGTTCAAGGCATAGCTTTTGGAAGCTTTACCGGTCTTCTCATCCCAATTAAATACCTCGATACCGGGGTTTCCTTTGGACGTATAGGAACCAATAATCAGTTGCGGAAGTAGTAAAATCGTGCTCAAAGTCATATCCTTGGTGGGATTAATTTGTAAACCACCGGGGTCACGATGCGAGATAGGAGGGTGGAGCTAATAAGTCCGCCGATCATCACGATCGCAAGGGGTGAAATAAGGGGATTTGTGGAAATGGCGATAGGAATTAGACCGCCGATCGCCGTCAACGTAGTTAAGATAATCGGTAAGAAACGCACTTCGCCGGCCTCGCGGATGGCCTGCTCCATCGGCATGCCTTCAGCGCGAAGCTGGTTCGTGAAATCTACCAACAAGATGGTATTTTTCACCTCAATACCTGCGAGTGCAATCAGTCCCACCGTCGCCACAAAGGAAAGCGGCGTTCCGGTAAACCAAAGTGCTAAAAGTGCCCCCACGATCCCTAAAGGAATCACAGAAAGTACGATCAGGGTACTTTTAAAAGTCCCAAACTCGAGAATTAATACCGCGATAAAGAAGAAAATAGTCACTAAAATAATCGTCCCAAACCCGCCAAAACTCTCATTCTTACTCTCCACTTCACCACCCATCTCGAAGTGGTATCCAGCAGGCAAGGCGATCTTCGCGAGACTCTTTTCGGTCTCTGCAATCACCTCGTTGTTCAAAAATCCTTTCTCAACAAACGAACTCACAGACACCAAACGATTCTTGTTCAAGTGGCTAATGCTCACGGGGGAGGTTTGCAATCTGAACGAAGCCACCTGACTCAACGGAATGGCCGTTCCCTGCACATTATTCACATACAGGTTATCGAATACTTCCAGGCTAGGGTGCTTCGGATGCGGCTTAGAAACTACGATGGCATATTCCTTGCCTTCTTTGTCCGTCATTTTGCCCAAATCGAAACCAGCCACCACCAAGCGTATCATGCGGTCGATGCTGACTGTCGGGATTCCCAACATACTCGCTTTCTCCTTGTTGATGTCGAATTTGATGTCCGATTTCAGGTTTTTCAACGGGTTTTTCACGTAAATCGTGCCTTTCGTGTTCTTTAACATCGTTTCGACGCGGCTGGCGATTTGACGTAAAGTGTCTACATTATCTCCTAAAATACGGACCTCTATGGGTGCCACCACCGGCGGCCCTTGCTCGAAGTTTTTCACCTCGATGGTCGCAGCAGGATAGTTCGTGTATTTCGTGCGCAATTTCTCGATTAGGTTGATTTTCTCGTCTGCACCTAGGTCATCCTGTAATTGGACGAACAAGTTGCCATAATCAGTTCTGTCATTCAGCGGAATCGCGTTATAATAGATGCGTGGATTTCCTTTACCCACATTTGCAGAGACGTATTTTACTTCGGGCAGCTTGCGCAAATCGCTTTCGATCAGTTTGGAAACTGAATCCGTGTAGGCCATATTAGACTGCAAGGGGCTGAAAATATTGACCATAAATTGCGGCTTTTCAGACGCCGGGAAGAGACTGAATCCAACGACAGGGAAAAGTCGTAACGAGGCAACGAAAATCACGAGCGCAATCAATAAAGTCATTTTAGGGCGAATAATCGCCCAATCTAACAAACGAGAATACGAATCCGAAATCAGCTTTTTCAACACACGCATGAATAGATTTCCCTCTGGATTTCCCTGATGGGATTTCAGAATGCGGCTCGATAAAAACGGAACTACCGTCAACGAAACCACTAAGGAAGCCACAATACAGAAGATCACAGCCATCGGAAGACTGCGGATGAATTCGCCAGACGCCTCTGGTAAAAAGACCAAGGGCAAAAAGGCAATAATCAAGGTCACCGTGCAACCTAAAACGGCCATTCCGATCTGATTTGTTGCCTTTAAGGTCGCGTCTAATCGGCTGTGACCCTCGCGCATCCAGCGTTCAATATTCTCTACCACCACGATGCTGTCATCCACTAAAAGTCCCAGTGCTACGACTAAACCCACAATACTCAGCTGGTTCAGGCTGTAGCCCATGATGTTCAACAGAATAATTCCGATCGCTAAGGATAGCGGGATCGAAATCATCACGATGGATGCCGCGCGCAAACCGAGCGGTAATAAAGTCAATGCGACCAATAAAATGGCGATGATAAAGTCCTTCAATAGGCCGCTAAGGCGGGTATTGACGTTTTCGGCTTGGTCGAAATTCACGACTAAGTCGATGTTCTTCGGCAAAGTCTTCTTGAATTGCTCGATCACCGGTTCGTAAGCGGCCTGGGTTTTCGCGATGTTTTCGCCGGATTTTTGGGCGGCCGTCACGAATAGACAGCGGTTCTGGTTCAAGCGCGTGATGTGATTTTCTGGGGCGTAGTCGAAATAGACTTTGGCCACATCCGACAACAGCACGTTTTTCCCTTGATACGAGAACACAATCGTATTTTTGATCTCGTCGATGTTCTGGTAATTACCGGACGTCAGGATGTTGTAGGACTTCGTGTTCTCCACGATACTTCCACCGGGAATGTTCGCAATTTCGCTTTGGATCGCTTGCAGCACGCGGTCAGGTGAGACCTGCATCTGCGCCATCTTTTCGATGTTCAAATCGATCCTCACTTGTGATTCTGGCAAGCCAGAAATCGTCACTTTCTTCAGGGCCGTTACCTTTTCCAGATCCTCCTGTAGACGTTCGGCCGTGATTTTTAATTGGTCCAAAGACGCATTGTTCGAAATCAACGCCATCTGCAACACGTTTGTACCAGAGGGAGTGGCTTTCTGAGCCTCGAGTTTGATGACCTCTTTAGGTAATTCCCCTTTAATGCTGTTCAATTCGCGAACAACCTCGGAGTATTTCTCGTCCACGTTCACGCCGTATTTATAATAGACCGCGAACACCGCTAGCCCATCACTAATCGTCGTGTTGATCTTGCGCACGTTCTCCAGTTCGTACAATCTTTTTTCGACCGGCTTTACCACTAACTCCTCCATATCGTCCGGACTCGTGCCCGGGTAAACAGCGATAATAGGGAATTGAGGGGCATTCATATCCGGATCTTCCGCCCGGGGCATCGTCATAATCGTGACAATCCCCACGACCACGACCATCAAAAACATCGTGAGCGTAAATTGGTAATTCTTTACCGCGTAGTTAGCTATCTTCATAATTAGCGGACGATTTTAATGGCTGAACCTGCGTCTAAATAGGCATTTCCGCTGGTGATGAGTGATTTTGCGTCTTCCAAGCCACCGGAAACAAATACCTTGCCGTGGTCAATACTCGCGATCTGAATCTTCACTTTCTCCGCGGTTTTCCCGTCTTTCGTTATAAATACGTATCCCTCTGTCGCGTTTCCATCCAGAATCGCGTCATATGGAATCACCCAGGATTTAATCTGTTTCCGCGGACGAATTTTCGCTTTGCCAAAAAGCCCCGCCGCCAGCTGCGCTGTCGGCGCACCACTGATGCGCAAACTCACCCAAAGCGTCCCCGTCACCGGATCGACTCCCTCGGATTTGGCTAAAACAGACGCGTTAAAAGTCTTCCCGTCAGCCGCATCCAGCGTAATTTCCGCCGGATCTCCCGCCTGCGTCGCCGCCCAATCGCGGTCGCTCAAACCCACTTTCAACACCCAATTACCCTTGTTCGCTCCGTTCATTAAAACTACCGGCGTTCCGGGTCCTACCACTTGGCCATCGTTCGCTAATTTCTTCAAGACGAAGCCGGATTTCACGGCTCTGATTTCAGCATAGCTTTGGTTAAACGCACCCGCATTATAGGCCTGCTGTGCGATTTCTAAACCGGTTTTGGCATTTTGGAATTGCTCCAAAGTCGCCACGCTATCGCGGTACAAGTTCTTCGCTCTCGCGTGATCGCGTTGTGCTTTTTCTAACATAATTTGTGCTTGCTGCACCTGTGCCTTGATTTCGGTCAGGTTTAGGCTAGCGATTAGTTGACCCGCTTTCACGGCATCGCCTTCTTTGACAAACACATGCTGAATCACGCCGCCTATTTTGAAACCTAAATAGGTCTCATCTTCGGTCGTGAAGACGCCAGAAGCCTGGATGGGGCGGGTGATGGATTCTTGTTGTAAGGAAATCACGGAAACCGGGATGACATCACTGGCTGTGGTAGCCACTTCCTTCTTCTTCGAAGAGCAAGCGGAAAATACCGCGATAAGGGAAATAAGTAGGCAGATCTTTTTCATTAGAGTGGGTAGCTGGCAGCTTCGCGCTCGTAAGCGGCAGCGGCGATTAATACGTTGAATTGTTTTAATTGGTAGTTGATTTGGGCGTTCATCCATTGATTTCTGGCGTCCACCGTTTCTAAATAGGTGCTCACTCCCTCTTTATAGCCCTTTTCGATGAGGCGTAAATAAGCGGAGGCCGCCTCGTAGGATTTTATGGAGGCCTGAAAGCTAACAATAGAGGATTGCACGTTCTTCTGAGCGATTTCGGTCGCCATATTGAATTGCTTCGTACTCAGATCCAACGCATTTTTCGCGGAGGCAATATCTAATTGCGTCTGTTTCACCTTGTACAAATTACGTTTTCCCGAAAAAATAGGGATGTCCATTTGTAGGCCTAGGAAATAGTAGCCACTTTTTGAGCTGATGTTATTCAAAGTAGACTGAGATCCGAGGTTTACAAAACCATTTAACTTAGGCAGGTAGAAGGATTCGTTCATTTTCAAAACCGTCTCTTGAATGTTGATCGATTTAGAAAGCAAGGATAATTCCTCACGAACACCTGGCGTCACAGCATACACTCCAGCGATCGCTTTTTCGACTTCAAAATCGATGCGTATTTCAGCGCGCAATTCGCGGTTTAACAAGAAATTGAAATAGTATTGAGCTGACTGATTTTGCTTCACCGCATCCGCGATTTGTGCTTGAATGGTGGCGATTTCACTGTCTGAGCGCAATAAATAAGCGGGTAATCCTTTGCCGTTTGCCAAAAGCTTTTCGTTCACCTTTTTGCCTTCCAGTGCCAGATTGAGACTGTTTTCGTAGACTTTTACTAAACCTAAGCTGAGTAAATAATTATAATAAGCTGTCTTGATTTGCTTGACTAGCTCGCGCTTATAAAGCGAAACGTCTTCGCGTTGCAGGCTAAGCGATTGCTCTTGGATTTGTTTGTTGTAGCTGATGTCCTTATTGTAAAGTGGCATCGTCGTTTGCACTTTCACATCGTAGAAATCGCGTGGGAAGAAATTCGTCTCCACGTTTGAAATCTGAGGGAAAGCAGTGCTTTTCGTCAGCGCATTCAGCGTCGAATACACCGGGTTCAATAAATCTCCTACCGGGAAAGCGATGCTACGACCACCCTCTCCACTTTGGTAGCCACCTTGGAAGGCGACGCTGGGTTGGTAGAGGCTTTGGGCTGTTTTCAGGGCAATCATCGCCTTTTCCACCTGGATGGTTTTTTGTTGCAGCGTGATGTTTTGTTGAAAGGCCGTGGCGACGTATTCGTCGAGGACGGACTTTTGGCCGAATAAAGGCAGCGCAAAAAGGAGTAATAAATATTTCATGTTAGGCTTTTTTCATCGTTTTCAATAACCAATCCAGCGACTCGTGCATCGTATTTTCGACTTCTTCCGCCGCTACTAATTTGTCTAATCGCTGGCGAATCGCGAGGGAAACCAGGCCGTGCACCATGCTCCAAACCGCCATCGCCACCGTTTCCACTTTAGCAGGTACTAATAAACCTTTGTCCATCGCATCTTGCACGATCGTTTTCAAGGCCTCTAATGCTTGATCACCACTCGACCAACCTGCGCCCATATCGATTAGCGTGGCCATTGGTGCCTCTTGTATGAACATTAAGTCATAATATTCCGGATTTTCTAGGCCAAAATTCAAGTAATTAATCCCCATCTGGTGGAGGCGTTCGATGGGATCGCTGATTAATCCTAAAGCGATATTCTGCTCTAGCATCTTCTTGAATCCCGACTCGCAGCAATAAAAAAGTATCTCGTTTTTGTCCTTGAAATAGAGGTAGAGTGTCGTGGGGCTGTATTGTACGCGTTCGGCGATCTTGCGAACGGATACTTTACTAAATCCTTCTTCCACGAATAATTTCATCGATTCCTCTAGGATTAAGGACCGAATCTCCTGCTTTTGCTTCTCTTTTCTCGCGACTATGCTCATATTTTTATAATTACAGCGTAAATATACTTAACAGTGTTAAGTTTTCAAAATGTCGTATTTTGCATCAAATCCAAAAAGCTATGAAAATCGACTTTATCCATAAAATCCAGCACATCGGGATCCCCGTACATAACATGGAAATCTCTATCCCCTTTTACGAACGCCTTGGTTTCGAGAACGTGATGGAATCGCCCTTTGAATTTGAAGGTGGTTTTGGAACCTGCATGATGATGAAAAATCACGAAGTGATCGTGGAGTTATATCAAATGCCGGAAAAGCAATTAGCCGAAATCAAACAGCGCAAAGTCGGTCACATCGACCACTTCGCGATCGACGTGCAAGATGTCGATTACGCGTTCGAAGCGTTGAAGCACGCTGGATTTGATATTATAGAGAAGGAGCCTACGTTTTTGGCTTTTTGGAAAAATGGTACGCGCTTCTTCAATGTTAAAGGTCCGAACGGGGAAATCATTGAATTCAATCAGATTCTCTAAACAGAAAAAGGCGAACCACTGGTCCGCCTTTTTACCCTCAATTTTTCACTATTTAGTGCTTTGCAGGGGATTAGTTCATCGCGACGATATCGCGCTTCACTTCTGTTTTAATCTTAAACGACTTAGCTGTGATCACGTTTTTTCTGATATCAAATACTACCATGCGGTAGTTTCCATCAGACAATCCCGCCAAATTGAACAATTTTTGCGTTGCGATTCCTTCCTTGTGAATCTCGTTATTTTCTCCATCGTAGATCACGACGGTGGCTCCCGCTTTTGCTGAGACCCTATATTTTAATTTACCTACAGATTCGATGTTCACGGGAAGAGATAATTCTGCTCCATTAGCGGCAGAAACGACAGACAAATTGGCTGCGAATAATAAGGCAGCTACCACGTACTTTTTCATAATGCTTGATTTTAAAAAACTTAGGCGGAAATATTTCCGTTTGTTGTCCCAAAACTAGTCCTTTCACATTACCCCCCAATTAAATCCATGTTAATTTTAACTTTTCTAAGAAAGTTCTTCTATAAAAAATGCAAAAACTTGAAATTGTACCATATAATAGCCCAGAAAAGTGAAATTTTCTGCGAAAAATCGCAATGTTACGGAATTGTTATTTCGAGCGACCTCTTTTTAACAATCACTTAACAAAAGCCTAACAATGGCTTAATTGCTTCGCATTTGTGGGAATCTACATTTGTGTCATGATTAAAACATGTCACCAATATTCGCATCACACCAATTTTATGAAACAGTCATTCAAGTGCCTTATTCTAGTTTTATTATTTCCTTTCATCGCTTTTTCACAGGTAAGTGTTAGCGGAATTGTTAAATCTGCTAAAGAGCCTCTAGTAGGTGTTACTGTCTGGTTAAAGAATCCATCCACTGGAAAGAACCAAGGTGTTGCCACCGATATCGATGGTAAATTTATATTTGCTAATGTAGCACCAGGAACCTACACGCTTAATTCTAGTTATGTTGGTTTCAAGGAGTACAACAATGCCGCTTTCAAAGTGGCGAGTGAGTCTATTTCTATTACGATAGAATTAGAGGAAGACAGTAAAGTTTTAGCCGATGTAGTTGTAAAGACGGTTGCTAAAAAAGAAACAGCTACTGCCTTAATCAATACTTTAAAATCTAGTTTTATTGTGGCTGATGGTCTATCCATCGAGTCGATTAAGAAAACACCCGATAGAAATGTGAGTGATGCCTTGAAGCGTGTGAGTGGTGTAACTATTCAAAACGACAAATTCGTTTTAGTGCGTGGTTTAGCCGATCGTTACAACTCTGCTTTATTAAACAAGACGCAATTGCCCTCTACGGAACCAGATCGCCGTGCCTTCTCTTTTGACATTATTCCTACAGCATTGATTGATAATATTATCATTAACAAAGGAGCGGCAGCAAACCTTCCAGGTGATTTTGCTGGCGGTTTAGTTCAGATTACCACTAAAGAAGTTTCAGGTGATTTTGCCTCTGCCTCTTTAGGTGTCAGCTATGGTTCACTTTCGACCTTCCAAGACTTTAAATTAATTCAATCCGTAGCATTTCCTTCCACTTTCCCGTCTACCAATACCTTTAGAATTAGTGGAAATGGAGATAAGCGTGCTTTCACAAAATTGATTGATTCTCCTAGTATTACGGAATCATCTAGTTTACCTAACTTCAATGGTAGCGTTTCCTTTGGCCTAAAGAAAAATAATTGGAATGTATTATTTAGCTCTACAGCGAGAAATACCTTCTCTTCTAATACCACCGAGCGTATAGATTATTTGTCTTCTACAGACTTAGCCTATAAATACAAAGACATTAACTTCTCTCAAACGAAGTCCTTAAGTGGTTTATTGAACGTGGTTTATTTAGGCCAAAACCGCTACAGCTGGAAAACTCTAGCTAACTACCAAACAGAAGATTATTTCTTGAATAGAACGGGTGAAAATTACGATAACGTACAGAATATCTACAGTAATTCATCTAATGCCATCCGTAAAATGGTGGTTAATACGCAGTTTGATGCAAAAATCAAGACTTGGGATTTTAACATCGGATACAATTTAATGCTTCGTGATCAACCTGATTACCGAGTTAATCCTACTGCTTCGTATTTAAACTCAGGCAATCCTTATTTGACTGCTTGGAGAGACACTTACCGTTTCTGGAGTGTGATGGATGAAAACTCAGGAAATGCGGCAGTGAATAAATCATTTGGTGATATTAAAGTAGGTGCTGGGTATTTGAAGAAATATAGAAATTTTAAAGCGCGTGTTTTCCGTTATGAAACTATCGATATGTTAGGTGAAATAACGAATAATACGGATCGCTATACTGCGGACTTTGACCTGGCGAATGGATTTGTGATGTACGAAAAAGAAATGGGATTGCTTAAGTTAAATACAGGTTTGAGAACAGAGTACAACGTCTTTACGATTGGGACAGCAGATTTTAGTGGTCAGAAAGTAAATGTACAACGCGAATATTTAGATCTTTTGCCTTCGTTAAACCTAACCTATTCTGCTACAGAGAAAACGAAATGGAGAACTTCGGTCAGCAAAACCTTAGCAAGACCAGAGTTCCGTGAGGTAGCTAATTTTGCTTACTATGACTTCGTACGTAACGCGCAGTTATTAGGAAACAAAGACCTAGAAAAATCTGATATCTACAATATGGACTTTAAGTGGGAACTCTATCCTCGCGCTGGTGAAATCTTCTCTGTGGGCGTTTTTGGAAAGAAATTCATTAAGCCTATTGAGCAAATTGTTGCAGATGGATCTGTCCCATCGAATTTAGCTTTAACCTACACGAATCCTCCATCTGCCTTAGTTTATGGATTGGAAATGGAATTTAGAAAAGCCCTTAACTCATGGTTAGATCTATACTCTAACATGGCATTAATTCAATCTGAGGTAGAAGTTCAGGGGATTAAACGCCAGCTGCAAGGGCAATCTAATTATGCCTTGAACGGTGGTTTAAACTTCCACAAAGGAAATAATACGATGAATCTAACTTATAACCGAGTAGGCGATCGCATCGCTTCGGTAGGTTTCCAAGGGTATCCAGACATTTTTGAAAATTCAAGAGACGTTATTGATATCGTTTTCTTAAGAAAATTCAATAAGGGAGAAATCAAATTAGCGGTGAGCGATATTCTAGCTCAGCCTACTACTTTCTACCAAAAGCCTTCACGTGATTTAATTAAAACAAACAACGAAACATCAGTTTCACTCACCGTTAATTACAATTTCTAACATGAAAAAATTATTAGTTATCGTAGCAGCTTTAGCAACATTTGGCTGTTCAAAGGATTTAGGTGGCGATGTAGCACCTATTAACGTACCCTCTACTACGACTTTAAGTGGAAACATTACGGCAACTACGACCTTAACTGCGGATAAGGAATGGACATTAAAAGGATACGTTTATGTAACCGATGGAGCGACCCTTATTATTCAACCGGGTACTGTTATCAAAAGTGATATCTCAGAAAAAGGTGCTTTATGTATCGAAAGAGGTGCAAAAATTCAAGCTGAGGGAACGGCAGCTAAGCCAATTGTATTTACCTCAGGTAAGGCAGCTGGCGAGCGTGCTCCAGGAGATTGGGGTGGAATCGTCATCTTAGGAAGAGCTAAGACGAACCGCACATCTGAGCCTACGATCGAGGGTGGTATTGGTCGTGCGTATGGTGGAACAGATAATGAAGATAACAGCGGCGTGATGAAATATGTACGTATTGAATACGCAGGTATCGCAGCATTGCCTAACTCTGAAATCAATGCCTTGACTTTCGGAGCTGTAGGTAGCAAGACTATTATTGAGAATGTACAAACTATTTATGCAAATGATGATGCATTTGAATTCTTTGGTGGAACGGTATCCCCTAAGTATTTATATGCTTACGCAACAGCGGATGATGATTTTGATTTTGACTTCGGTTTCACAGGTAAATTGAGTTTTTGTGTTTCTCGTCGCGACCCTGCTTTCGTAGATACGGGTGATGCAGGTAACGGAATTGAGTGCGACAATGATGGTACAGGATCATCTGCTACTCCATTTACGCGTCCAGTTTTAGATAATATGACTTTAATAGGACCTAACAACGCGGCAGCGCTTTCTAACCACAACTTAGCCATGCGTTGGAGACGTGCTACTCAGTTCGAAGTAACTAACTCTACTTTTATTGGCTATATGAAAGGTGGTTTCAGCTTGGAAAGCAATGAGACAGCTCAAGCGTACAAGTCTGGAACTTCGATATTTAAAAACAACAAAATTGGAACTTATACTCCTAATGTTGCGAAGAATTTCATTAGTGGTGCAACTACTATTATCACTTCTGCTGAGGTGAAGACTAAGGCATTAGCTGAAGGTAATACTGAAATCGAATCAACAGATGCAGAAATTTCAAAACTGGAGAAGCCAAGCTGGACATCTAGCTGGACTCGTTTTCCAGTGAAAGGTCAATAAGAAAATATATTGGTGTAATACAGAAAATGCCGTGGAGATTCTCCACGGCATTTCTTGTTTAACGGAATGCGGAATTGTAATTAAATTCTGATTTATTGCCTAACTTAGCCTGGCATAATAAACCAAACTATGAATCGAATAAGTGGACTTCTGCTATTTTTCCTTGCCATTACATTTTATAGTGCCGCACAAGCGCCTACTGCTGATGCACGCGTCATTGTCATCACTACTGATGGCTACCGATGGCAAGAACTTTTCAATGGAATAGATACTTCCATCGTTAAAATGAAGCGTTTCCACCATGGAGATTCTGCCCGGTTAATCAAACAATATTGGTCTCCTTCTTTGTCCGAAAGACGAATGAAATTGATGCCTTTCTTTTGGGGTAAACTGGCTGCTTTAGGCCAAATTCACGGCAATAGAAACGCAGGAAGTGTCGTTAATAATGCGAACCCCTATTGGTTCTCTTACCCAGGATATAGTGAGATTTTAACGGGTCAAGTAGATACGGCCGTTAATTCAAATGACTATAAACCTAATCCGAATACGAATTTTTTTGAGTACTTAAACTCGTTGCAAGCTTACAAAGGTAAGGTAGCTGCTTTCGGGGCTTGGGATGCTTTTGATCGTATCATGAATGAGAAAAGAGCCGGATTCCCTGTGGTAAATGCGTTTGATTCGTATCCAGAATTAGAGAAGGATCCAGAGACTCAACTGCTGGCGAAGATGTTGAAAGAGTCATTCAAGCCTTTTGGTATGGCGGAGTCATTAGACGCATTTACGCATTTCAAGGCGATGCATTATTTGAAAAAAAATAAGCCTAAAGCACTCTATATTTCTTATGGAGAAACAGACGAATTTGCGCACGAAGGAGCCTACAATCATTACCTAGACGCTGCACATCAATTTGATGCTTGGGTGGGGGAGATATGGGATTTTGTCAATTCGGATCCAGATTATAAAGGCAAAACGACCTTGTTAATCACAACAGATCATGGACGTGGTGATGCAAAAAAAACCGAATGGACTTCGCATGGAGAAAGTGTGAAAGATTGTTACCAGATTTGGTATGCTATGTTAGGGGCAAATGTTCCTGCTCTAGGAGAGATAAAATCAGCCGAATTAGTCTATCAAAAAGAGTTGATTCACAAGGCAGCGAAAGCCATTGGTGTTTCGTTTAAGAGCGAAGTTAAATAGGGGGGATTTAACAATTCCTTAACAGGGTTTTTGTAAATGTCCCTTACCTTTATTTCTCACAATTTCCCATCATTGGCTATGTTCGGATTAGATCCTACTTTATTTTTCCTGCTTTGCTTCTGCTTAATCGCAGCCTGTGCGTTTGAGTTTGTAAATGGTTTCCATGATACGGCTAATGCTGTGGCGACGGTGATTTATACCCATTCGCTTCGTCCTACACAGGCAGTCGTTTGGTCTGGAATCATGAATTTTTTAGGACTTTTAACCGGCGGAGTGGGTGTAACCATGAGTATTATAGGTCTGCTCCCTACAGAGTTGCTAGTCGATACGAATGTCTATCATTCGATGGCAATGGCTCTCTCCTTGTTGATTTCAGCGATTTTATGGAATCTAGGAACTTGGTATTTTGGGATACCGGCCTCGAGTTCACATACCTTAATAGGTTCTATTATTGGCATTGGCGTGGGACATGCTTTGCTACCAGAAGACTCGAATAAGGGAATATCGGCTTTGAATTGGGACAAAGTAATAGAAATAGGTCAGGCACTTTTATTATCACCTTTATTTGGATTTGCGTTAGCAATTATTTTGATGTACATACTAAAGAAGACAGTGACGAATAAGGAAATCTTTAAAGAGCCTAAAAAGAAATCACCTCCGCCCCTTTGGATTCGTTCCTTGCTAATTGCTACATGTACCCTGGTTTCCTTCTTCCATGGTCGTAATGATGGCCAAAAAGGAATCGGCTTGGTGATGGTTATCTTGATTGCTTTCTTGCCGGGTTATTTTGCAATTAACACGACTTTAGATATGCAAATGGTTAAGTCCAGTTTAGCCACAGTACAGACGATTTCAGCTAAAATAGATACCATCCCCTTGTCAGAGAAAGAACGCGATGGTTTAGCGCAATTGAAGAAGTCTTCCACAGAATTAGCCGTCATTACAGCGCAAAATTTAAATCCGTCAACTCTTTCCACGGATCAAAAGTTTGCCATTCGTAAAGCAGCATTAACGATTAATAAATTCTCCAAGAAGTTAATTGAAAGTGAATCAGTTGCGTTATCTGAGGTAGATAAGTCAGCTTGGAAAAAAGCAACGGCCGGATCTAAAGCTCCTTTCTTTACTTTTGGAGCATCCTCGAGTACTGGTATGGCAGGTGTTACCGACTTTGCTCCTAACTGGGTCATGTGGATGGTTGCCCTCTCTCTTGGATTAGGTACAATGATTGGCTGGAAGCGTATCGTGGTAACTATTGGAGAGAAAATAGGGAAAGACCATTTGACCTATGCGCAAGGTGCTTCGGCTGAATTGATTGCTTCTTTAACCATCGGACTAGCCACAGCATACAAATGGCCTGTGAGCACAACTCACGTGCTAAGTTCAGGTATTGCTGGTACCATGGTAGCGCAGCGTGGAATTAAGAATTTACAAGGAGGAACAGTGAAGAACATCGTGATGGCTTGGGTACTTACCTTGCCAGTGACCATCTTCATGTCAGCCTTATTATTCTTACTATTCCGCTGGATTGCGGGGTAGATTTAATTAAATAGTTTTTGGATGTATTCATAGGTGAATCCGGGAGAGGTTGTCATTCCTTTTCCACCTATGCCATTTACGATATGGATGACATTGTCCACCGTTTTAGTGTAGACCTCATCTTGTTTTGCTTCTAAATAGTGACCTATCCAGGTAGCTTCTATATCCCAGGATTCTACTGAAACTATTTTTTTAGCCTCACTTAGAATTAGCTCATTAATTTCGGTACTTATTTCAAATCCAAGATGTGCGTGTTCATTTGCCGAAACATACTCATGTGAATCACCTAAAAGAATAGACCCGTCCTCTGCCTGCTTCATTAAAATATGAATCCCTTTCGATTGAAGTTCCTTTTGTTCTTCCGTGGTTTTAAGCGCAGAATAAGATGGGCATGATTTGAAACTTTCATATCGTCTAATAGAAAGCCCTGTTAATAAATTAGAAGTGAATTGCCTTTTTTGTGGTACTAGACGCATCATTTGAAGCTTGCAGATTCGTAGTTCAGCCGATGGGAAATGCTCCGGTAATAAAAATTGTGTGTCCTGTCCATTGGCTAAAATGACATGATCTCCCCAAAAAGTCTGTTTATTTGCAGAGCTTATCATTGCTATGCCCCGTTTCTTTTCCACTGCAATCACTGGGCAGAAATTTTTGTAGTGTAACCCAAGATGTTGAATTAAAAATTCACGTAACTGGTGCACCATCAATAGAGGATTAATTGATGCCTCTTCAGGAAAGAATAAGCCACCCTTGACATAACTTTTCTGTAAAAGTGGATTTTTTTCGACGGCTTCAGTGGATGAAAAGAGTTGTGAAGGGTAATCTAAGGCTTGGAATTTTTCTGACATCTCACCTAATATAGCCATTTCTGCTTCATCTGAGGCAATGTACAAGGAGCCATTTTTAGTTAATGTGATGGCTGCATCCTCTTGCAATTCTTTGTAAATTTTAAGTGATTTTTTCCCCCAAGCAAAGCCATTTTCTAACGACTGTCCGGAGGGGATGATTTGTCCAAAATTGCGAATGCTCGCTTCATGCGGCTGCGCATCTTTCTCTAATAAAAGGACTGATTTGCCTTTTTTCAAGGCATGGTAAGCACAAAAAGTGCCTATTACTCCGCCGCCTACTATGACTAAATCGTATTTTCTATTTTTGATCATTTTGAATACCCTCTTGCCGTGTATTTGCACTGAAAGGTCCGGAAGGATTGTATCAAAAATAGCTTCTACATATTAACTAGATGTTAAGCCTATTTCATCAAATTATTATGAATTAAGAATAGTAAAATAAAAAAAGGCAGGGAAACCCTGCCTTCTAAAATGGGGAATAAACCGAAATCTATTTTTTTGCTTTAGCAACTCGAGTTCTAGGTTTTGCCTTTGCTTTCACGGGGGAAACAGGAGTAACTGATTTCGCGGGTTTTTCTTTTGCAATTAGCGCAGCCAGTAATTTAGCTTTTGCTAGCTTTTTTGCCTCTTTCTCTTTCTTTTTCGCGTCTTTCTCTGCTTTCTTTTTTGCTTCTTTGGCCGCTTTATGTTTTGCCTTCTCTTTCTGCTTCTCTTGCTCTGAGATGAGTTTGCTGTACTTTTTAACTACGGAAGTAATGGACTTTTGCGTCTCATTAAGCACTTTTTTCGCATTTTTTTCTGTCAAGCCTTTCAACTTAGGAAGAATAGCCTGTACTAATTGATCAGTCAATTTTTTGTTATCCTCACTCATTGTACTGTGATTTAATTGTTGTCGTCAAACTTATGTAAAGATTTCAGGAAAAGAAACTTTAATGCATTAAGTTTTAATCAAATACAGAAAATTTAATATTGGCTTTTTGGTGTGATTAATAATTACGTAACATTCAATTAACAATTCCTTAACATTGGATTAGTTGGGGTTCCTTATTTTTGCATTGCAATTAGCACCAATATAAACCTTTAAACATGTTCGGATTAGACCCAACACTCGTATTTCTACTGTTTTTCTGCCTTTTTGCGGCCTGTGCCTTTGAATTCGTAAACGGATTCCACGATACAGCGAATGCAGTAGCCACTGTTATTTATACTCATTCTTTGCAACCTACTCAAGCCGTAGTTTGGTCTGGTTTCATGAACTTCCTAGGTCTTCTAACGGGAGGGGTAGGAGTAACTATGAGTATTATTGGGCTATTGCCCACCGAACTCCTCATGGACGCAGATGTATACCATTCCATGGCCATGGCATTAGCGTTATTGCTTTCTGCGATTCTTTGGAATGTAGGAACATGGTATTTTGGGATCCCTGCATCTAGCTCACACACGCTTATCGGCTCCATTATTGGTATCGGGGTAGGACATGCCTTATTGCCAGAAGCTTCAAACAAAGGTATTTCTTCTATTAACTGGGACAAGGCTATTGAAATTGGACAAGCTCTACTTTTGTCGCCACTATTCGGTTTTGCCGCGGCTATCATTTTGATGTACATCTTAAAGAAAACAGTTAAAAACAAAGAGATCTTCAAAGAGCCTAAGAAGAAATCACCCCCACCCATGTGGATTCGTGCGATCTTAATTACGACTTGTACTTTAGTTTCGTTTTTTCATGGTCGTAATGATGGCCAAAAAGGTATCGGTCTTGTTATGGTTATCTTAATTGCTTTCTTACCAGGCTATTTTGCTGTTAATACAAACCTTGACTTGGTTCAAGTAAAGGAAAGTTTAACCACAGTGCAAACGATCACAGCTAAAATTGATACCATCCCGTTGTCAGAAAAGGAGCGGGAGAGCTACCATAAATTAGTCAAATCTTCTACTACATTGAGCGCGATTATCGCTACAGGAGTAACACCTAAGACATTGACTACAACTCAAAAGTTCGACATTCGTAATGCAGCTTTGACGATCAATAAGCAATCAAAGAAATTACTAGAAAGCGAATCAGTGGCTTTATCTTCTGGAGATAAGAAAGCATTAAAGAAAGCTACGCAAGGTGACAAGGCTCCATTCTTTAGTTATGGAAATTCCTCTTCATCTGGAATTGCTGGAGTAACGGATTTTGCACCAGCTTGGGTGATGTGGATGGTTGCTTTATCCTTAGGTTTAGGAACAATGGTGGGCTGGAAGCGTATTGTAGTAACGATAGGCGAGAAAATCGGTAAAAATCACCTAACCTATGCGCAAGGTGCATCGGCAGAATTGATTGCATCGTTAACAATTGGTTTAGCAACTGCTTACAAGTGGCCAGTTTCTACGACACACGTTTTGTCGTCAGGTATCGCTGGAACGATGGTAGCTTCGAAAGGTATTAAGAACTTACAAGGTGGAACCGTTAAGAGCATTGTTTTAGCTTGGGTTTTAACTTTGCCGGTAACGATTATTTTATCTGCTACCTTATTCGTTTTATTCCGCTGGATAGCCGCATAACAAACATTCTTGGGGGATTTGAATAGGATCCCCCTCTTTTTTTACAAACACCAATATATCATGAAAAAAAATCTTCTCCTTACAGGAGTCTTGGCTTGCCTTTGCCTAATTTCTGCCCAGGCACAAACAGCTCCAGCACCTAAAAAATGGTACGATTCTTTCTCCATTCGCGGGTATGCACAAGTTCGCTACAACCGACTTTTTGAAACAAATCCGAATCTAAAATCCGAGCAAGGTGATAAAAGCGTGGGGGACAATGGGGGCTTTTTTATTCGTCGAATGCGGATCATTTTCAGTGGCCAAATTAATGATCGCGTTTATTTTTATGTACAACCTGATTTTGCGAGTAGCGCGTCCTCGACCTCTTTACACTTTGGTCAATTAAGAGATGCTTACTTTGATTTGGGATTGGATGCTAAAAATGAATTTCGTTTTAGAGTAGGACAAAGCAAGGTTCCTTTTGGCTTTGAAAACATGCAATCCTCTCAAAATCGTTTGCCATTAGACCGTAACGATGCCTTGAATAGTGCCGTATCTAACGAACGTGATTTAGGCGTATTCTTCTACTGGGCGCCAGCATCTGTTCGTAAATTATATGCTTCATTAGTAGCGGATGGATTAAAAGGGTCAGGTGATTATGGCGTTTTTAGTTTAGGTGCATATAATGGCCAAACCGCGAACAAGCCTGAATTAAACGATGCACCACATATTGTGGCACGACTTACTTATCCTGTTCAGATCAAAAATCAAATCATTGAAGCGAGTATTCAAGGTTACTCTGGTGAATGGGTAATGGCAGCAGATCAATTAAGTGCGGGCGTTAAGGCTACATCTAATAAAGCGTATTTAGACGAGCGCTATGCTGCGAGTTTTGTTTTATATCCAAAGCCCTTTGGAATTCAAGCTGAATACAATGTGGGTACAGGACCAGAATTTAACAAAGCAACTGATGCTATTGAGAATCAAAAATTATCTGGTGGCTACGTGACCGCATCCTATAAAATAGATTGGAAAAAACAGGTGATAATCCCATTCGTACGTGTTCAGCATTATGAGGGAGGGAAAAAGCACGAATTAGATGCACGTAGTTACCGCGTGGATGAAACAGAACTAGGGATAGAATGGCAACCAAATAAAAACTTTGAGCTAGTTGCCATGTACACTATGGCCACTCGAAGAGCGGAGGACTTTAAATTGCAGGAAAACTTGCAATCCGGAAATATGCTTCGTTTGCAAGCACAGGTTAACTTCTAATAAAGGGAGGCCAGCGATTTCGCTGGCCTTTTTTATTTAACGTGACCAACGAAATCTCCGTCTGCCCAGCATCCCTGACAAACCCGTTCCTTGGTTTTGGCTGAAGTTCGTGACATAAACCGGCTGTGCAATTAAATCACTTAAATGTCCGGCCATTAAACGCTGTGATTGCGAAACCCATTCTTGGTATTGGTCTTTCACGGAAACGTGAGAAGGTAAATATTTTTTGAAGATGCTGAGGTCAAAAGAGGACGCCCCTATACCTGCTCCAGACATTTCGCCATCGAAAGCGTTGATCATCTGTTCAATGTGATTAGGCACGGGAACCATCATCGCAGGCTTTCCTAAGTACATCGCCTCAGCCACTGATTCAAAACCAGCGGTCGAGATTAAACCTGCGCATTCCGTCATTTTGGCTAAATAATTCTCTGCATCAATCGGATGGAAAGTCAATGAGTCAGAGTAATGATACGTCTCTTTGCGCGCTGGATTATCCCAAAAGCAATCCAACTTTACCTCCGGATTCGCGCTTGACCACGCCATGATATCTTCTGATAAACGGAAGTGCGTTAAATACGCTAACCAACGCTCTCCTGCTTTAGGTACGATATTTTTCACTTGCTGACGCAATAGGGGAGGAACCACCTCAATCTTCGCGTCGTTATCGATAGGGCGGAAAGACAAGCCTAATAACTTCTTAGAACCGATCGACGTGATCATCGTATTCATATTTAATAGAATACGGTCGATCTTCTTCTCTGGAATGCTTTCGAAGTTCTTGTTTAATAGGAGGTATTGATGTCCCACTGACATCGTTGGTATTTGGGAACCAGATTTTAACTTATATAGGCCCGTGATAGACTCGTAGAAGTTCACGATTCCGTCTGGTTGCAATTCTTCAATGAACGCTTCTAATTGCGTGGCGCTTTTCCAAAACGTTTTGAAATTCGTGAAAGCCTGCGCCGCTGTTTTGAAAAGCTGAACGGATTTGCCGTTACCGAAGATAATCGATGGGCTCTCATATTGCAGCACCGGCGTATTTCCTATAAAATCTAAAAAAAACGACGGAATTTTACGCCCCTGAAAGGACCCTACAGCATAGCCGACTACTTCATGACCCGCCTCGCGTGCGATTTGTGTAAATGAGATGGCTTGCGTTAAATGTCCGCGACCCTCGCCTTGTACGGTAAATATGAATTTTCCCATCTTATTCTGCTTCTACAGCGATTGCTTCGCCTAAAATTTCGTTTAACTCTGCTTTCAAATCGTAGTTCGGGAATTCGATGATTTGCCATTCCCCTTTATGTGTTTCTACTAAGGCCGTTAATGATTCGACCCAGTCCCCAGAATTCATGTACGCAACCCCATCGATCATTTTGATTTCAGCCTTGTGAATATGGCCACAGATGATGCCATTCGCGCCTTTGGCCTTCGCTAACTCTGCTAATTTCTCTTCAAAATCCGAGATGAAATTCACCGCCGCCTTCACTTTCTGCTTAATCACCTGTGATAGAGAATAGTATGGCTTTCCTTGCCACGTGCGGTATTGATTATACCATTTGTTTAGCCACAACAAGAACGTGTAGCCGATGTCACCTAAATAGGCTAGCCATTTCATTTGGCTCGTAATGCTGTCGAAAATATCGCCGTGTGTGATGAAGTATTTCTTGCCAAAACTCTTCAACATATAAACTTGGCGAATCGAAAACTGCTTCCCAATCTTCAACGGAAGTACTTGCTCTAAGAAATCATCGTGATTCCCGCGCAAATAAATTACCTCCGTATCCCACTTGTCCATCATCTTTAACACACTGCGGAAAAAGGCCGTGTGCTTCTTCTTCCAGCTGCCGCCTTTTTTTAGCTGCCAGCCGTCGATGATATCGCCGTTTAAGATGAGTTGGTGGCACGAATGTGCGCGTAAAAATTCGTTGACCTCGGCTGCTTTAGCCCCCTTGCTACCTAAATGCAAGTCGGAGATAACGATCGTTTTGTAGGTGGGTTGAGAATGACGGCCCATGTTTACCTATTTGGTTTACCAAAAATAGGCCATCTATTTAACCCCCTTATTACGAGAATATTACTCTATTGTTAAATCTACCAAACCATAGGCACCTCAATCAACAACACCTTTGTGTCTGCTGCTGAAGCCTTTACCTCGATCGTATCCGTCTGCGAAATCCCAATCGCATCTCTGCGTCCCAGCTTCTCGCCAGCCACTTCGATTCCACCTTCAATCACAAATACGAATGCCCCTTGCTGTGCGCCGTGCAACGCATAGCTCAGACTTTCTCCTTCCGCGATTTCGGTGATATTAAAATAGGTATCTTGATTTACTTGCAAGGAATCAATGTCCGTTCCCAGTGGTGAAACCACCGTCTTCCATTGTCCCTTAAAATCGGCTGGATTATAGGTACGCTGATCGTAGCGCGGAGTGATATTTTTCAGTTTGGGCATGACCCAGATTTGGAAGAGCTCCAAACCCTCTGTTTGACTCGCATTAAACTCCGAATGGTAAATCCCCGAACCCGCAGACATAATCTGCACATCCCCCGCATTAATAATACCATTCGTCCCCATCGAATCCTCATGCGCCACCGCGCCTTTCATCGGAATGGTCACGATCTCCATATTATCATGCGGATGTTTGCCAAAACCCATCCCCGCCGCAATAAAATCATCATTCAGCACGCGCAACGCACCAAAATGAATACGCGCCGGATTATAATAACCAGCAAAGCTAAAACTAAAAGCGGTCTTCAACCAGCCGTGATCGGCTGTTCCGCGGGAGGAGGCAGGGTGTAGTTCGGTTTTCATATTCAGTTGTCAGTGGGCAGTCGGCAGTGTGCAGTTTGCAGTGGACAGTCGGCAGTGGGTAGTTGTCAGTGGACAGTTGCAAAGTTCGATATTTATTATCTTTTCTCTATACTCTATGATTTCTAAACTAAAAAAGCCGGAACTTTGTTCCGGCTTTTTTACTGTCCACTGTCGACTGCCCACTGACTACTGCGTCGTTCCGGCTTTTTACTGCCCACTGTCGACTGCCGACTGCCCACTGGGTAGTCGCTCCGCGACTACAAGTATTGATTCGCGTTCGTAGCGTTCAAGTCTTCGAAAGCTGTTTTTAAACGAGCTACCAAAGTCTCTTCGCCCTTACGTAACCAAACACGTGGGTCATAATATTTCTTGTTCGGAGAATCGTCACCTGTTGGGTTACCGATTTGGCCTTGTAAATAAGCCTCATTTGCTTTGTAGAATCCTAAGATACCTTCCCAGAACGCCCATTGCGTATCTGTATCGATATTCATTTTGATAGCACCATAAGATAATGCCTCACGGATTTCCTCACGAGATGAACCAGAACCACCGTGGAATACGAAGTTAATTGGTTTCTCAGCGGTTAAGCTATATTTCTCTTTGATGAATTCTTGTGAGTTCTTCAAAATCACTGGTTGCAACTTCACGTTACCCGGCTTGTAAACTCCGTGTACGTTACCGAATGCCGCAGCGATCGTGAAACGGTGAGAGATTTTGGACAATACTTCATAAGCATAAGCCACCTCTTCCGGTTGTGTATATAATTTAGATGAATCTACGTCAGAGTTATCCACGCCATCTTCTTCACCACCTGTAACACCTAATTCGATTTCTAACGTCATGCCCATTTTAGACATACGCTCTAAGTATTTTGCGCAGATTTCTAAGTTTTCTTCCAAAGGCTCCTCAGACAAATCAATCATATGAGATGAGAACAAAGGTTGTCCCGTCTCAGCGAAGAATTTCTCGCCAGCATCTAATAAACCGTCGATCCAAGGCAATAATTTTTTCGCGCAGTGGTCTGTGTGCAAAACTACTTGAACACCGTATGCTTTCGCCATTTGGTGAACGTGGTAAGCGCCAGAGATCGAACCAGCGATTGCCGCTGCTTGATTCTCGTTAGAAAGCGTCTTTCCAGCGTAGAAAATACCACCACCGTTAGAGAATTGGATGATTACCGGAGAATTCACCGCTTTCGCTGCTTCTAATACTGCATTCACAGTATCTGTACCTGTTACGTTAACCGCTGGTAAAGCGAATTGATTTTTCTTAGCGATTTCAAATAACTCTTGAACCGCATCTCCGTGCAACACTCCTTTTTGATTGGATAAACTTGACATAATGCTTTTTTTTCTTGGGAAATAAATAAAAACTGCCTGATTTTCAGCAACTAAAGCCCAAAAATACAAACAATTATTGATTTTTCGAGGGGGAATATGAGAAAAATCCAATTTTGGTCGCTAGTCGCTAGTCGCTAGTCGCTAGTCACTAGTCGCTAGTCAGGAGGATCATTCACCATTCACCATTTACCATTTATCATCTCTACTCTATAATCTATAATCTAAACGAGTCCGGAGGGAATGAGTCCGAAGTCC
The DNA here is from genome assembly GCF_054558635.1 of Aquirufa sp. HETE-40SA. Taxonomy (NCBI): domain Bacteria; kingdom Pseudomonadati; phylum Bacteroidota; class Cytophagia; order Cytophagales; family Flectobacillaceae; genus Aquirufa; species Aquirufa sp. HETE-40SA. The sequence continues at coordinate 136,349 of NZ_JBPXKN010000003.1, read as the reverse complement.
GAAGGATCATTCACCATTTACCATTCACCATTTATCATCTCTACTCTATACTCTACTATCTCTCATCTCCTTTATTCTTTGTGCTTTATTCTTTATGCTCTACTATCTCTCATCTCATTTATTCTAGCCTTTCAACATTTTTTAATTATTTAACATTCACCATTCACCATTTACCATTAATTTAACGCCATGAAAAAAATCCTCTTCCTTCTCCTTTCCTTTTCTGCGTTTAGCCAAAACGACCAGATCGTTCGCGGACCTTACTTGCAATCTATGACCTCTGAATCAGTTTTGATTCAATGGCGTACGGCATCGCCCCAGTCCAGTCAAGTAACTTTGGTGACAAAAGGGGAGAAGAAGGCGCGCGTGATTGCGGATACGAATCGCGTGATTGATCATATAGTGAAAGTGTCAGGACTTAGGCCTACTAAAACCTATTCCTATAGTATATCGCCCAAACATCAGGGGAGTTTTCATACCAAACCGAAGGCAGGGGATCCTAATTCGGTGCGCATTTGGGCGCTAGGGGATTTTGGCTTTGTGGCACCTAATCAAAAAGCGGTGATTTCTGCCATTAAGAATTACATAGCAGATAAGCCGATCGATGCCTGGATTTGGTTAGGGGATAATGCCTATAATAATGGGAAGGATGAGGAATACCAACAACATGTATTCGATGTGTACCAGGCAGACTTTTTCCCTAATTTGGCCTTATATCCATCTCCCGGCAATCACGATTACGCGGGCAAACACGATGCCACCGTTCCACCCTATTTCAAAATATTTTCCATGCCCACCCAGGGCGAAGCAGGTGGCGTGGCCTCTAATTCAGAATCGTATTATTCAGTGGATTACGGCTCCTTGCACTTGATTTCCATTGATACAGAAATACGCGATGCAGCAGGGAACCAGGTGATGGATGGGAAAGGAGCTCAATATGATTGGTTGGCCAAAGACTTAGCCGCAAATCGCCTGCCCTTCACCATCGTCTATTTCCATAAGCCACCTTATTCTAAAGGTTCGCACAATTCAGATACCGAGGCTGATATGAAAAATATGCGCGAAAAAGTGAATCCACTTTTTGAAAAATACAATGTCGATATGGTGCTAGCCGGACACAGTCACGTATATGAGCGGACGAAACCTTTACGCGGGCATTTTGGCATAAACGATACATTCGATGAAACTACCCAGGTGGTTGCAACAGAAAAGGCACCTAATCAGTATGTGGTAGGCAAAAAAGGCCAAGGGGTGATATATGTAGTCAATGGTTCAGGAAGTAGATTAGGCGGTAGAATGCCTGGCTTCCCATTAAAATCAGCGGTTTACGTTAATAATGAGGTAGGAGGATCGATGATTATTGATGTCTCTAAGTCGAAGTTTGACGCTAAATGGGTGGCTGCGGATGGGCAGGTTCGGGATCAGTTTGTGATTGAGAAGTAATCAGTCCGGAGGGAATGAGTCCGAAGTCCGAAGGTAATCATTTAACATTCATCATCTCTACTCTAATAGACTTGAAAGCATAGAGCACAAAGCACAAAGAATAAAGTTGGTTAAAAACGCACAGCGTTTTTATGGATTCGTGAAATGTATTTACAGTTCAATTCTACTCTCCTTTATTCTTTGTACTTTATTCTTTATGCTCTTTTTTTGTCATCTCTACTCTATACTCTATTATCTCTTCTAATAGACTTGAAAGCATAGAGCACAAAGCACAAAGAATAAAGTTGGCTAAAAACGCTCAGCGTTTTTATGGATTCGTGAAATGTATTTACAGTTCATCTCTACTCTATGCTCTCTTATCTCTAATCTCCTTTATGCTTTGTGCTTTATTCTTTGTGCTTTAAATAGTTAAGCTAAATATTTTTAGGACAACTATTGTTTGTATTATTTTTTTTCCTACCTTTGCACTCCCGTTCGACAAACGCAGTTTTTTATTCAGAGAGAGGTTGGCAGAACTTCCCGAATTTATTTAAAACACATAAAATGCATGTCAAACAGGTCTTAAATCGAGGAAAGCTTGATTTTTGTGTTAGAACTGGTATTGATTAATGACCGTTGAATGCCCAGCCCATTAATTGAATATTAAGCTACACAAGGTGTTTTTTCACTGTTATCCACAGTGGGTTCATCTTGTCTACCTATACCAATTCTGCTTTTTTTTATTGTTTAGATTCCTATATCACGTTCAGTTGAACGGTGATTTTGAATAAAAGTCTTACAACAAGCCCAGTTAGCCTTGTAAGCATATTTATATTTTAAATATTAACATATTATGTCAGGAATTATTGGTAAAAAAGTCGGTATGACTAGCCTATACATGGAAGACGGTAAAGCTGTTCCATGTACGCTAATTGAAGCCGGTCCTTGTGTGGTTACACAAGTGAAGACTGTAGAGAAAGAAGGCTATAATGCTGTTCAAATCGGCTACGGTGAGAAAAAAGAAAAGCACACAACAAAATCTTTGTTGGGTCACTTCAAGAAAGCAAATACTACTCCCAAGAAAAAATTGGTAGAATTTCGCACGTTTGAGCAACCTCTTGCATTAGGGGATGTTTTAACTGTTGAGATGTTAGAGCTAGACACTTACGTTGACGTAGTGGGTACTTCTAAAGGTAAAGGTTTCCAGGGTGTTGTTAAGCGTCACGGATTTGCCGGTGTGGGTGGTCAAACTCACGGTCAGCATAACCGCGGTCGTCACCCAGGTTCAATTGGTGCGTGTTCATTCCCATCTCGTGTATTCAAAGGCTTACGCATGGCGGGTCGTACAGGTGGTAATCGTGTAAAGGTTCAAAACTTACAAGTTTTGAGAATCTATCCAGAGAAAAACTTATTAGTAGTTTCTGGATCAGTACCTGGAGCTAAGAACTCATACGTAATCATTGAAAATTAAAAATTGGGCCTAGCCTAAACAATAGACATTCTGAAACATGGAATTATCAGTATATAACATAGCAGGAAAAGATACCGGAAAGAAAATTACTCTTTCGGATGAAATCTTTGGTATCGTTCCTAACGAGCATGTGGTTTACTTAGATGTGAAGCAATATTTAGCTAACCAACGTCAAGGAACTCACAAAGCGAAAGAGCGTGCAGAAGTTTCTCGCTCGACTCGCAAGATTAAGAAACAAAAAGGTACGGGTGGTGCGCGTGCAGGTTCAATGAAATCTCCTTTGATGAAAGGTGGTGGACGTATCTTCGGACCACGCCCACGTGATTACCACTTCAAGTTGAACAAGAAAGTGAAAGCATTGGCTCGCCAATCAGCTTTAGCTGCTAAGGCTCAAAGTGGAGATATCGCAATCTTGGATTCAGTTTCTTTCGCAACACCACAAACTAAGGCGTATTTAGCGATGTTAAAAGCGCTTCAATTAGATAACACAAAAACATTATTGATCACTCCAGAAGTAGACAAGAATGTTGTATTATCTGGTCGTAACGTTCCTAAGACTAAGGTAACAACCGCAGGAGATGTGAACACATACGATTTAGTGAACGCAGGTAAGTTGTTAATCACGACTGCAGCGATTGAAAAAATTGAGTCATCATTCAGTAACTAATTGACAGAAGATTTTCTGTTATAAACGAAAATAAAAATGGGCATTATTAAACGTCCGGCCTTGACTGAAAAGTCGCAAGCCATGCAAGAAAAAGGCCAATACACGTTTGTTGTTGAGTTGACAGCAAACAAGATTGAGATTGCCAAAGAGGTGAAGAAGATGTACGGTGTTGATGTTCAAGATGTGAGAACAATGCGTCAGATTGGAAAAGTAAAATCCAAGTCTACACGTACTAAAGTCACTTCTGGACGTACTTCTACGATCAAGAAAGCAATTGTAACAGTAGCTCCAGGTGAAGTAATTGACTTCTACCAAGGAATCTAATTAAAAAAACTAAGGGGGTTCATCCCGATAAATTGAACTAATTAAATGGCAGCAATTAAAAAAATTAAACCAACAACTCCAGGACAACGTCACCGCATCGCGCCGACGTTCGAGGAGATTACTACGGACAAACCGTACAAGCCTTTACTAGAACCGATCAAAAGAACGGGTGGTAGAAATGCAGATGGTCGTCGCTCGATGCGTTACATCGGTGGTGGTCACAAGCGTCGCTACCGTGTGATTGATTTCACTCGTGCGAAATTTGATGTTCCTGCAACGGTATTAACAGTAGAATACGATCCAAACCGTACTTCTCGTATCGCTCTTATTGAGTATACAGACGGTCAAAAATCATATATCTTGGCACCAGCTGGTATCCAGGTAGGCCAAACAGTTATCTCAGGAGAGTCAGTTTCTCCAGAGGTGGGTAACACATTGCCTTTGGCAAACATCCCATTAGGTACATTAGTGCACGCAATCGAATTACAACCTGGAAAGGGAGCTGAAATGGCTCGTTCTGCTGGAACGTATGCTCAATTGTTAGCACGTGATGGAAAATATGCAACCTTGAAATTGCCTTCAGGTGAGATGCGTATGGTACTTGCTCGTTGTCTTGCGACAATCGGTACAGTATCTAACTCGGATCACATGAACGTGAACTTAGGTAAAGCAGGACGTCACCGTTGGTTAGGTCGTCGTCCACGTGTTCGTGGTGTTGTAATGAACCCAGTCGATCACCCAATGGGTGGTGGTGAGGGTCGCTCTTCAGGAGGTCACCCACGTTCTCGTAACGGTTTATTGGCTAAGGGTAAGAAAACTCGTAATCCAAAGAAAAACACAAATCGTCTTATCATCAGTAGAAGAAAAAAATAGTTAGATGGCACGTTCACTAAAAAAAGGTCCTTACATTGATTACCGCCTTGATAACAAGGTTCAGGCTATGAACGAATCCGGAAAGAAATCCGTGATTAAAACATGGTCTAGACGTTCAATGATCTCTCCAGATTTCGTAGGTCACACATTCGCAGTTCACAACGGGAATAAATTTATCCCTGTTTTTGCAACCGAGAATATGGTAGGTCACAAATTAGGTGAGTTCTCTCCAACACGTAACTTCCGTGGTCACGTGGCGAAAAAAGACAAAGGTAAAAGGTAAATAGATAGACTCTCGGGTCTTAATCAATATTGAAAATGGAAGCAATTGCTAAATTAAGAAATGTTCCTACGTCGCCGCAGAAGATGCGTATTGTCGCAGACATGGTACGTGGACAGAAAGTATCCAAAGCATTGGGTATCTTAAAATTTGAGCCCAAAGTTGGTGCTAAATCGATAGAGAAATTATTACTCTCTGCGGTTTCTAACTGGCAAAACAAGCATGTCGATGCTAAAATCGAGGAAGCGGACTTGTTCATCAAGACGATCTTCGTTGATGGAGGTGCTTCGATCAAGCGTTTACGTCCTGCTCCGCAAGGAAGAGGTCACCGCATCTTGAAGCGTTCAAATCACATCACTTTAGTAGTGGCTTCTTCTGGAGCTCCTGCTTTAGAAACAAGTTCAGCAGAATAATAGACTATTAGATAAAACAAGAAATGGGACAAAAAATTAACCCTATTGGATTAAGATTAGGTATCGTGAGAGGTTGGGATTCTAATTGGTACGGAGGAAAGACTTTCGCTGATAAGCTTGTCGAAGACGAGAAAATCAGAAAGTACGTAGCCGCTCGTATTCCAAAAGGATCTATCTCAAAAGTTATTATCGAGCGTACCTTAAAGCGGATCACTTTAACGATTAACACAGCTCGCGCTGGTGTTGTTATCGGTAAGCAAGGTGCTGAGGTAGATAAGCTTAAAGAAGAGTTAAAGAAAATCACTGGTAAAGATGTTCAAATCAACATCTTTGAGATTAAGCGTCCAGAAATCGATGCGAAATTAATCGGTGAAGCTATCGCTCAACAATTACAAGCTCGTATTTCATTCCGTCGTGCCATGAAGCAAGCAATCGCGTCAGCGATGCGTGTAGGTGCTCAAGGGATTAAATTGAAATTATCAGGTCGTTTAGGTGGTGCTGAAATGGCACGTTCTGAAGGATACAAAGAAGGTCGTATTCCTCTTCATACGCTTCGTGCGGATGTTGATTACGCTATCTCTGAAGCTTTAACTGTATACGGAAAAATCGGTATCAAGGTATGGGTATTCCGTGGTGAAGTTTTCGGTAAGCCAGATTTATCTCCTAATGCAAACATGGGATTACAATCAACTGCAGCGGATTCTCGCGGTGGTGATCGTGGACCTCGTGGACGTGGTGATGACCGTGGTCGTGGCCGTCGTCCAGAAGGAGCAGATCAAGGTGGAGACCGTAACAAGCCAGGTGCTGGCGGTGCGAACCGTGGCCGTGGTGGAAAGCGATAAAATATATTTGAATTAGATATTAGACTTATAAGAAGATGTTACAACCAAAAAGAACCAAATTTCGTAAGCAACAGAAAGGTCGCGTAAGAGGTGTTGCAACCCGTGGCCACGAGATTGATTTTGGATCATTCGCTATTAAATCTTTAGAGCCAGGTCGTATCACCGCTCGTCAAATTGAAGCAGCTCGTATCTCGGTAACCCGTGCTATGAAACGTGAAGGACAAGTTTGGATCCGTGTTTTCCCTGACAAACCTATCACTAAGAAACCTGCAGAGGTTCGTATGGGTAAGGGTAAAGGTGCTCCTGAGTATTGGGTAGCTAATGTTCGCCCAGGAACTATCTTGTTTGAATCGTCAGGTGTTCCTTTGGCGGTTGCTCAAGAGGCTTTACGTTTAGCAGCACAAAAGTTGCCAATGCGTACGAAGTTTGTTGTTCGTAGAGATTATTCAGAATAGGATATTAAACCCACAGTTTAATACATCCAAATAACATTGTTATGAAAAACGCAGAAATACAAAAATTAGGAGTTGAAGAATTAAAGAAGCAGATCGCTGCTGAGCAAGAGAACATCTCTCGTTTGAAATTAGCTCACGCTATTTCACCGATTGAGAATCCAATGCGCATTCGTCAAAACCGTAAATTGATCGCGAAATTAGAAACTGCTCTAAGCGCGGCAACAAAAGCATAAGTATTAATTTTAATAGGCTGGTTCAAATACGCTATCGGCCAATTGTTTAACAAGTAATCCAACAACCATGGAAGAAAGAAACCTGAGAAAAGTAAGAATTGGGAAAGTGGTAAGTAACAAGATGGATAAGTCTATCACGTTAACTGTTGACCGTAAGGTAAAACACCCATTGTACGGAAAGTTCGTACAAAAGACTACAAAATTGATGGCACACGATGAGAACAACGAGTGCGGAATCGGTGACACAGTGAAAGTAATGGAGACTCGTCCACTTTCTAAGAACAAGTGTTGGAGATTAATAGAAATCGTCGCTAAAGCGAAGTAATTCTATATTGTTATTCAAAATTTAAAATTTAAAGATCAAATATAATGTTACAGCAAGAATCAAGATTGGGTGTAGCGGATAATTCTGGAGCAAAAGAAGTTTTAGTCATTCGCGTATTAGGCGGTACTGGCAAAAGATACGCTTCTATTGGAGATAAAATTGTCGTTTCTGTGAAGTCAGCTCTTTCTTCGTCAAGTATGAAGAAAGGAACCGTTTCAAGAGCAGTAGTTGTTCGTGTGAAGAAAGAAATTCGTCGTAAAGATGGTTCATATATTCGTTTCGAAGATAACGCAGCCGTTTTATTAAACGCTAATGATGAGCCGAGAGGAACTCGTATTTTCGGGCCAGTTGCGCGTGAGTTGCGTGATGCAGGATTCATGAAAATTGTTTCACTAGCCCCTGAAGTTTTATAATTAGATGAAATATTGGGTGAACCCAATTTAAGAATCATACAATGGAAAAAAATACAAGTAAACCAGCAAAATTGCACGTTAAAAAAGGAGATACTGTTCAAGTGATCGCAGGTAATGCGAAAGGGAAAACAGGTGTGATCAAACAAGTGATCGTTGAAAAATCTCGTGCAATCGTAGAAGGAGCTAACTTGCAAACAAAGCACGTTAAGCCATCTGCAGCTAATCCTCAAGGAGGAATCGAAAAGCGTGAAGGTTCAATCCACATCTCTAACCTTATGGTAGTAGAAAACGGAAAGCCTGTACGTACAGGTCGTAAATTGAACGAGAAAGGTAAATTACAACGCTATTCTAAAGCGACGGGTAAATTTATCGCATAATTAGAACTTAACCGTGGGTCGGAAATCCACAAAATATACTACAATGGCAGTACCTAGATTAAAAGAACGTTTTGTTAAGGAGGTTGTACCAAGCTTGAAAGAAAAGTTTCAGTACAAGTCTATCATGCAAGTGCCTAAGATTACTAAAATCGTAATCAACAAGGGTGTAGGAGCCGCAGTGTCGGACAAAAAATTAATCGATATCGCAATCGAAGAAATCACACAAATCGCTGGTCAAAAGGCGGTAGCTACGATCTCTAAGAAAGCTATCTCGAACTTTAAATTACGTGAAGACATGCCTATCGGTGTGAAAGTAACGTTACGTGGAGATAAGATGTACGAATTCTTAGATCGTTTAACAACAGTTTCTTTAGCACGTGTTCGTGACTTTAAAGGAATCTCTGAAAAAGGATTTGATGGTCGTGGAAACTATACCTTAGGGGTGAAAGAGCAAATCATCTTCCCTGAGATTTCAATCGATAAAGTAAGCAAGATCTCTGGTATGGATATCACTTTTGTGACGACTGCTGGAACAGATGAAGAAGCTTACGCTTTACTAGCAGCGGTTGGAATGCCTTTTTCAAATCAAAAAAAATAAGTAGCCCATAAGGCTTTCATAAAAACCTTTAAATTTTTACAAAATGGCTAAAGAGTCAGTAAAAGCAAGAGAAAGAAAACGCGAAGCAGCAGTTGCAAAATATGCAGTGAAGCGCGCAGCTTTAAAAGCAGCTGGAGATTACGTTGGATTGGATAAACTTCCAAAAAATGCATCTCCTGTACGTTTACACAACCGTTGTAAGTTAACAGGACGTCCTCGTGGGTATATGCGTAAGTTCGGTATTAGCCGTGTTACGTTCCGTGAGATGGCATCTAACGGTTTGATACCAGGTGTGACTAAGTCAAGCTGGTAATATTATTTGATTAATTAAATTCATTTTTGTAATTTTGCAGGCCCATTTTAAAAGACCTGCGGCAAATTTAAAAACAATGACAGATCCAATAGCAGATTATTTAACCCGATTGAGAAATGCCTTGAAGGCACGCCATAGGGTAGTTGAAATTCCTGCTTCCAACATTAAGAAGGAAATTACGAAAGTACTTTTTGATAAAGGATACATTTCAAACTATAAATTCGATGATTCATCCGTACAGGGAACCATCAAAATTGCGCTGAAATACAACTCAGTTACGAAGCAACCTGCTATCGTTAACTTGACTCGTATCTCTAAGCCAGGTCTTCGTAAATACAATGGTGCTGAAGAGTTACCACGCGTATTGAATGGATTAGGTATCGCTATCTTGTCTACTTCTAAAGGGGTAATCACAGATAAAGAAGCTCGTACTTTACACGTAGGTGGAGAAGTACTTTGTTACGTATATTAATAATTGTTTCACGCTGAAAGGGGAGCGATCCCGGAATTTAAGCTATAATTAAAGTCTAATGTCAAGAATTGGAAAGAAGATTATCACTATCCCTGCAGGAGTTAATGTAGACGTGAGTGCTGGTAATTTAGTGACAGTAAAAGGTCCTAAAGGAACTTTGTCACAACAAGTAGATCAAGATATGATCATTACCATCGAAGAGGGTGTTTTAACTGTGGCTCGTCCGACAGAACAAAAGCGTCACAAAGCGATGCACGGTTTATATCGTTCATTGATCAACAACATGGTCGTGGGTGTGAGTGAAGGTTATACAAAAGTATTGGAAATCATCGGGGTTGGATACAAGGCCGCAAATCAAGGAAATATTTTAGAATTAAGCTTGGGTTACTCTCACGCGATTTTCATGTCGATTCCTACAGAAGTAGCTGTTGCAACTGCAATGGAGAAAGGTAAGAATCCAATGGTTACGTTAAACTCGATCGATAAGCAATTAATCGGTCAAGTAGCTGCGAAAATCAAGTCTCTACGTCCAGTTGAACCATACAAAGGTAAAGGTGTTCGTTTCTTAGGAGAGCAAGTACGTCGTAAAGCTGGTAAAGCGGGCGGTAAAAAATAAATTATAAGCGTGGGCCGGAAATCCACACAAACAAGTTAACAAATGGCAACAATTAAAAATTTACGCAGAACCCGCATTAAACGTGCGATTCGTGCTAAGATCGCAGGAACAGCGGAGCGTCCGCGTTTAACTGTATATCGTTCTAATTCTGCTTTATATGCACAATTAGTAGATGATTTAGCTGGTAAGACTATCATGTCAGCTACATCTTATACAAAAGATAAAGTGAACAACAATATTGAAGCTGCTAAGAAAGTAGGTTTAGCCATCGCTGCAAAAGCGAAGGCGGCTGGAATTGAGAAGGTAGTTTTTGACCGTAACGGTTATTTGTATCACGGAAGAATTAAATCATTAGCTGAAGGTGCTCGCGAGGGTGGCTTACAATTTTAAGAAATAGATATGTCGCATTTACAAGCAAAACCAATAAAGGTTAACGAAGGTGAGTTGAAGGAGAAAGTAGTAGCCATCAACCGTGTTGCAAAAGTAGTTAAAGGTGGTCGTCGTTTTAGTTTCTCAGCAATCGTTGTCGTAGGTGACGGTGCTGGTATCGTTGGATACGGTTTAGGAAAAGCAAACGAAGTAACTGACGCTATTACGAAAGGTATCGAAGACGCTAAGAAAAATTTATTCCAAATTCCATTGTTGAAGAACACCGTTCCTCACGAGCAATTAGGAAAGTTCTCCGGTGGTTTCGTTTTAATTAAGCCAGCTGCTCCAGGTACAGGATTGATCGCCGGTGGTGCGATGCGTGCCGTGTTAGAATCAGTAGGTGTGCATGATGTCTTAGCTAAGTCTAAAGGATCATCTAACCCACACAACGTAGTGAAGGCAACCATCGATGCATTAGTGAAGATGAGAGCTCCACATACGGTTGCATTCCAACGTGGAATTTCTGTTGCTAAAGTATTTAATGGATAATCAGAGCGCGTAAGCCTCTCTAATAGAACATACAATGTCTAAAGTTAAAATTACTCAAGTTAAAAGTGCAATTAAGCGCCCGGAAGTACAAAAACGTACGATCGCAGCTTTAGGATTAGGTAAAATCCGTAAGAGTGTTGAGGTAGAATTGAATCCAGCGATTGCAGGAATGATTCGTGCCGTAAACCACTTAATTGTAGTTGAAAATATTTAATTAACATGCGAGTTGCTGGAAACAGCAGCGCTAAGCCCCAATTAGAATGAAATTATCATCATTAAAGCCTGCTGAAGGCTCAGTAAAAGTAAGAAAAAGAGTAGGTCGTGGTCAAGGTTCTGGATTAGGTGGAACTTCTGCTCGTGGTCACAAAGGTGCTCAATCTCGTTCAGGTTATTCTCGTAAGAGAGGATTTGAAGGTGGTCAAATGCCATTACAACGTCGTGTTCCTAAGTTTGGTTTCAAGAACCACAACCGTGTGGAATACAAAGCAATCAACTTAGATACATTGCAAGCATTAGCTGATGCAATTGGAACTAAGGTGATCACATTTGAAACACTTTACACGAATGGTCTTGTATCTAAGTCTGACTTAGTGAAGATTTTATCTCGTGGATCTGTAACCGCTGCTTTAGAAGTTACAGTGAAAGGTTTCTCAGGTGCTGCTAAAGCTGCGATTGAAGCAGCAGGCGGTAAAGCAATTGTTGGTTAATCCTCTATTCTAATCGAATGAACAAGTTAATAACAACTTTCAAGCATATTTTCTCAATCGAGGAGTTAAGAGGCCGTATCATAAATACGCTTCTTTTTATTGCTTTTTTCCGTTTAGGTTCTTATATCGCTTTACCTGGTGTAGATGCGACTAAGTTAACGCAAGCTGGAGAAGGTGGACTTTTCGGTTTATTAAATATCTTTTCTGGCGGTGCTCTAAGTAATGCTTCGGTATTTGCTTTAGGTATCATGCCTTACATTTCAGCTTCTATCGCGATTCAGTTATTAACCATTGCGCTTCCGTATTTCCAAAAAATGCAGAAAGATGGTGAATCAGGTCGTAAGAAGTTAAATCAAATCACACGTATCTTAACCATTTTCGTTACAGCTGCACAGGCCTTTACTTATTTACAAGTAACAATCCCTGCTGATGCGATTATGGTAGATCCTTGGTTCTTCCGCTTATATGGCGTAGCTATCTTAATTGGTGGTACGATGTTGTGTATGTGGTTAGGTGAGAAGATAACAGATAAAGGTATCGGTAACGGTATCTCGATGTTGATCATGATTGGTATCGTATCTCGTTTCCCAGCTTCTATTTTACAAGAAGCAGGTTCACGTGGAATGTCAGGTGCTTTGATGTTCATCATTGAAATTATTGCCTTGTTCTTCGTAGTAATGGGTGCGATTATGGTGACTCAAGCAGTTCGCCGTATTCCAGTTCAATACGCGAAACAAGTAGTGGGTAGCAAAGCAACAACCGTAGGTGGCGAGCGTCAATACATTCCTTTGAAGTTAAATGCTTCAGGTGTTATGCCGATTATCTTTGCTCAAGCTTTGATGTTTATTCCAGGATTAGTAGCTCAGTCGTTTGCTGAAAAGTCAGAGTTCGCTTCTTCGGTTGCGTCTGCTTTTGGTGATTTCACGACTTGGCAATACAATTTATTATTTGCGGTTTTAATCATTGTTTTCACGTTCTTCTATACAGCTATCTCGATTAACCCGACTCAAATCTCTGATGATATGAAGCGTGGTGGAGGATTTGTTCCAGGAGTGAAACCAGGAGAAGAAACAGCCGGTTTTATTGCGACTATTTTAGATCGTATTACACTACCAGGTGCAGTGATGTTATCGTTAATCGCGGTTCTTCCTGCAGTCGCTAACTTGTTTGGCGTGACGAGAGGTTTTGCGTCCTTCTTTGGAGGAACATCACTTTTAATCTTAGTAGGAGTAGTATTAGATACATTGCAACAAATAGAAAGTTATTTGTTGATGCGTAAGTATGAAGGTTTGATGCAATCAGGACGAGTGAAAGGTCGCTCAGAACTGATCAACCGCTAAGATGATTTTCTTAAAGACACCTTCAGAATTAGCCATCATTCAACAGAATGGTGAAATTCTTGCGAAGTGTCACGCTGAAGTAGCGAAGGCAATTGTGCCGGGAGTAAGTACTTTAGCTTTAGATAAAATCGCTTACGATTATATTAATGATAACGGAGCGCATCCGTCCTTTTTGAATTACCAAGTAGGTAGCCAAAAGTATGCATACTCTTTGTGCATATCGGTTAACGATGTGGTGGTTCACGGTTTACCTGGAGAATTGATCCTGAAAGAGGGAGATATTATTTCGATAGACGGAGGAGTTTATAAAAATGGCTACCACGCTGATAGCGCCTATACCTATGCGATAGGTAATGTTGCTGATGACGTAGCTCTATTACTACAACGGACGAAAGAGTCCTTGTATTTAGGTTTGAATCAAGCCGCACCAGGCAAACGAGTAGGCGACATTGGTTTCGCCGTTCAATCCTACACGGAATCTTTTGGTTACGGCGTAGTGAGAGAGCTAGTAGGTCATGGAGTAGGTAAGAAGCTTCACGAAAGTCCAGAGGTGCCTAATTATGGTCGCCGCGGGGAAGGAGCTAAGTTGAAAGAAGGCATGGTCATTGCGATCGAACCGATGATTAACTTAGGAAAGCGTCAAATCTCAGTAGATAAGGATGGTTGGACTATCCGAACACAAGATCGCAAGCCAAGTGCTCACTTTGAACACACGGTGGCGGTAGGGAAAGAAGGCCCCATCATTTTGACGACCTTTGCCCCGATTGAAGAAGTGATTAAAACATCAACAGTATTGTTGAATATATAAATTAATAATTATGGCCAAACAGTCCTCGATAGAAGTAGACGGAATTATTTTGGAAGCTCTTTCGAACGCCATGTTTCGGGTAGAATTGGAAAATACGCACCAAGTCATTGCACACATTTCGGGCAAGATGCGGATGCACTACATCAAGATTTTACCAGGTGATAAGGTGAAGTTAGAGATGTCTCCTTATGATTTAAGTAAGGCGAGAATTGTTTACAGATACAAGTAATTAAAGGTTTGATTTTATAAATACAGTTAATATGAAAGTTAAAGCATCTATCAAGAAACGTAGTGCAGATTGCAAAGTAATCCGTCGTCACGGAAAGCTTTACGTAATCAACAAGAAGAATCCTAAGTTCAAACAAAGACAAGGATAATTCGACAGAATTTTAAATTGATTAATAACAACAATTAATTACCTATATGGCTCGTATTGCAGGGGTTGATATTCCCGACAAAAAAAGAGGAGAAATTGCGTTGACTTATATTTTCGGTATTGGTCGTAGCACTGCTCAAAAAATTTTAACGAAAGCTTCGGTTTCGTTTGACAAGAAAGCTGGTGAGTGGAACGATACGGAGGCTAGCGCTATCCGTGCGATCATCGCTGCTGAATTCAAAACGGAAGGGCAGTTGAAATCTGAGGTTCAATTGAACATCAAACGTTTGATGGACATCGGTTGTTACCGTGGATTACGTCACCGTAAAGGTCTTCCATTACGTGGTCAACGCACTAAGAACAACTCACGTACTCGTAAGGGTCGTAGAAAAACAGTTGCTAACAAGAAAAAAGTAACTAAATAATAACTAGAGGGTAACACCTCTTCGTATTTCATTTCAAATTATGGCACAAGCAAAAAGAAAAGATAAAGCGAAGAAGAGAGTAGTTGTCGTTGAACAAAACGGACAAGTACACATCAAAGCTTCCTTTAACAACATTATTATCTCAATTACTAACTCAGCAGGTCAAGTGATCTCTTGGGCATCAGCAGGAAAGATGGGTTTCCGTGGTTCTAAGAAAAACACTCCTTACGCAGCACAGATGGCAGCATCTAACTGTGCAGCGGTAGCTGTTGAAGCAGGAATGAAGAAAGCGGAGGTTTTCGTAAAAGGACCAGGAGCTGGACGTGAGTCGGCTATCCGTACTATCCAAAACTCAGGAATTGAAGTTTCTATCATCAAAGATATTACGCCAATGCCTCACAATGGATGTCGTCCTCCGAAGCGTCGTCGCGTTTAATAATTTTTATGCAGGAGTAATTAGTAATTATTTTCTCCCGCTTTTATTCACAATTTAATTACTTCATTGGGCATAAGAGGGCCAATGACTTTTAAGAAAAAATGGCTAGATACACAGGTCCCAAATCCAAGATTGCACGTCGTTTCGGTGAAGCAATTCTAGGTCCGAGCAAAGCATTAGCTCGTAAAAACTATGCACCAGGTATGCACGGTAAAGGAAAGCGTTCAAAGGTTTCTGAATACGCAGTGCAACTGAAGGAAAAGCAAAAAATGAAATACACGTATGGTATTTTAGAGCGCCAATTCGAAAACTTGTTCCACAAGGCTGCTGTTAAGGCAGGGATCACTGGTGAAAACTTGATCAAATTATGTGAAGCTCGTTTAGATAACGTAGTATATCGTTTAGGAATTGCTCCTACTCGTCGTGCAGCGCGTCAATTAGTTATTCACAAACACATCATTGTAGACGGCGAAGTAGTAAATGTGCCATCTTACTCTCTACGTCCAGGTCAATTAGTAGGTGTTCGTGCAAAATCAAAATCTCTAGAAGTAGTATCTAACTCTTTAGCAGCTCGTTCTCCTAAGAACTTCAACTGGTTAGAGTGGGATGGTGTTGAATTGGTAGGTAAATTTGTTGCTATGCCAGAGAGAGATCAGATTCCTGAAAACTTCAACGAACAAGCAATTGTCGAATTATACTCTAAGTAATCTCCTAACGAGATTGCTAGAGTTTTTAAAGAGTACCAATAACGTTTTTTCAGTATCATTTTAAGCTACGAAATATGTCAATATTAGCATTCCAAATGCCCGAAAAAGTTGTGATGGAAAAAGCCACAGACTTCCACGGGTTATTTGAGTTCAAGCCACTCGAAAAAGGTTACGGTGTTACCATTGGTAACGCACTTCGTAGAATCTTACTTTCTTCTTTAGAAGGATATGCTATCACAAGCGTTAAGATTTCTGGTGTGTTACACGAATTTTCAGCCATTGAAGGCGTTCACGAAGATGTATCTGAGATCATCTTAAACTTGAAAAAAATTCGTTTCAAAAAGACACAAGAAATTTTGGATAACAAAGTTTCTATGAAGATTAAAGGACAAACAGCGATCACTGCAGGTGACATCGCTAAGTTTACTCCTTATTTTCAGATTTTAAACCCTGAATTGGTTATTTGCAATTTAGATTCTTCGAAAGAAGTTGAAATTGATTTAGTAATCGAAAAGGGTCGTGGTTATGTACCAGCAGATGAGCCTCGTGCAAACGAGTTGCCATTCGGTCACATTGCTATCGATGCGATCTACACTCCAATCAAAAACGTAAAGTTCAGCATTGAGAATACACGTGTAGAGCAAAAGACGGATTATGAGAAATTAGTTTTAGATATCGAGACGGATGGTTCAATCCACCCAGAAGATGCATTGAAAGGTGCAGCGTATATCTTGATCCAACACTTCATGTTGTTCTCTGATCAAACAATGACATTTGAAACTCCTAAAGCAGAAGAAGATAATGTAGTAGATGAGGAATTACTTCACATGCGCAAGTTATTGAAGACTTCATTAGCTGACTTAGATTTATCTGTACGTGCTTACAACTGCTTGAAATCAGCTGACGTTCGCACTTTAGGTGAATTAGCGAAATTAGAAATCTCTGATATGATGAAGTTCCGTAATTTCGGAAAGAAATCATTAACTGAATTAGAGCAATTGATCGAGGAAAAAGGGTTAACCTTTGGAATGGATGTTTCTAAATATCGTTTAGACGAAGATTAATTAATAATTTAAACAAAGTAATAGGTGGTTTGCCGTGAGGTAAACTTACCGCAGCTCTAAAGAGCTTTTAACTTACGAAATAACACAATGAGACACGGTAAAAAATTTAATCACCTAGGAAGAACAGCCTCTCACAGAGCAGCGTTGTTATCAAACATGGCTTCTTCTTTGATCTTACACAAGCGTATTCAAACGACAGTAGCTAAGGCAAAGGAATTACGTAAATACGTAGAGCCAATGATCACAAAGTCAAAAACAGATAGCACAAACAATCGTCGTGTGGTATTCTCTTATTTACAAAATAAGGATGCGATCAAAGAATTGTTCTCTATCGTTTCTGAGAAAGTAGCGAATCGTCCAGGTGGATATACACGTATTATCAAGTTAGGTAATCGTTTAGGTGATAACGCAGAAATCTGCTTCATTGAATTAGTTGATTTCAACGAAACAATGTTAGCTGCATCAGCGGAGAAAGCGGGTAAAACTCGTCGTAGCCGTCGTGGTGGCGCTGCAAAAGCAACTGAAGCTGCGGCTCCAGTAGCAGCTGCTGAAGTACCATCTGCAGTAGTTGTTGAAGAAGCTCCAGCAGCTGAGGTAGTAGCTGAAGAGGCTGCGCCAGAGGTAGCGGAAGTAGAAGCACCAGCAGAAGTTGCGGTTGAAGAAACTGCACCTGAAGTAGCTGAAGAAGCTGCTCCAGAAGCACCTGCAAGTGAGGAGTCCACTGAAGAAAAAGGAGAAGACGCTTAATCTTTCTCTTTCAATTTTTTTAAAGGGCTTCAACTTTCCGTTGAAGCCCTTTTTTTAGGTAATGAGTATTTGACCCTTATTTTATAACAGCATATTATGAGATTTACCGAGTCTACACCAGCGGTTTTATTATTACAAGACGGAACTATATTCCACGGGAAAGCACTAGGAAAAATAGGAACTCACGGAGGTGAGATCTGTTTTAACACCGGTATGACGGGTTATCAAGAGATTTATACTGATCCTTCTTATGCAGGTCAGGTAATCATTAATACCACGGCTCACATCGGAAACTACGGGGTGATGCAGGAGAAAGAGGCGGAATCGAACAAGGTCCAAATCGCCGGTATGGTGTGTAACGAATTTGCCAGCGTTCACTCGCGTGAAACGGCTGATGGTTCATTGCAAGACTACTTAGCAAATGCTGGAATTGTTGGAATCTCAGGTATTGACACGCGCGCTTTAGTACGTCACATTCGTACAAAAGGAGTGATGAACTGCTTGATCTCTTCAGAAATTTTTGATGAAGCGGCGTTAAAGGCTGCTTTGGATAAAATTCCATCCATGGAAGGCTTAGAATTATCATCACAAGTGTGTACGCAAGAAGCCTATTTTGTAGGTGATGAAAAATCAGAGCGTAAAGTAGCCGTATTAGACTTAGGTGTAAAAAGAAGCATTTTGTCGAATATTGCTGAACGTGGATGCTACTTAAAAGTGTTCCCTGCGAAGACATCGTTTTCTGAAATTGCGGCTTGGAATCCAGATGGGTACTTTGTTTCGAATGGCCCTGGCGATCCTGCGGTGATGTCCTATGCAATTGACACGGTGACTGATTTCTTGAAAAGTGATAAACCAGTGTTTGGTATCTGTTTAGGTCACCAAATCTTAGCACAAGTGGTAGGTTTATCTACGTACAAAATGCACAATGGACACCGTGGCTTAAATCATCCGGTGAAGAATTTAATCTCAGGTCTTTCAGAAATCACATCCCAAAACCACGGTTTCGCGGTGAAGATGGACGAATTGAAATCCTCAGATCAAGCTGAATTGACTCACATTAACCTAAATGACCAGACGGTTGAAGGTTTACGCGTGAAAGGTCGCAAAGCCTTCTCGGTGCAACATCACCCGGAGGCTAGTCCAGGACCACATGATTCTCGTTACTTATTTGATCAGTTTATCGATCTAATGAAATAAAAAAAGCCCTGAGAGATTGAACTGCATCCAAAAAGTTAGACAATTTTTTGGGTGAAGTTCAGATCAGGGCTTTTTTATTAGGCTTGGTAGCCAAAGAGTGAATTCTCTTTGATCATTTTAGCGACCGATTTGGGTACTAATGGCACCCATTCTTCGCCGCCGGATTGAATCATTTCGAGTACCTTATCGGTCCGAATATTCATCAGTTTCTCATCGTATTTTTGGATCTCCGCCAGCTTTTGATTTTCTTTTAGATATTGGAATAACCCATTCAAATGAGCCTCTGGTTGGAAATTTTTCAGGTGAATAATCGCCCCATTTTCATCTACAGTAGGGTAAAGGTATAATTTGATGTTTTGGCCAAACAAACAACCAAAAGCACTCATAATTCCACCCGGAACGTCTATGTAGTGTTTTTCCTCAAAGATGTATTCTAAGTTAGGCATACCCATGACGAGGGCCATTTTTAACTTAGAGAATTGACTTAAAAAGTCGACTAATTTGAAATATTCGTGGAAGTTAGAGATTAACACCGTTTGGCCTAAGGAGCACAAAATATCCACGCGATCTAAGAAGTCTTTTTCATCAATCTTATGTGTATCATTTTCTAAGCTTTTTAGTGTCAATTCAGACAGCACGCAGATTTTATCATCGTCCACATCGGGCTCTTGTTCGAACTGAGCGACGCCTTTCTTTAACATGTCCGAGAAGATATTCGTCACTGGACGGAAACGGCCGCGAACGGCTACGATGTGTTTTTTTGCCAAAGCATCATATGGTTGCATCACCTTTCCATCCGGACCAAAAACGGCCGCCTGTGTATACCCGTGCTTCACTAAATACAATGACATCAAGCGATTATCCACCTCCTTGAAGTCCGGTCCCTCGAAGCGAATCATATCGATTTCGATCCGGTCTTTGGACAAATCATCTAATAAGGATAGGAGTAATTTCTCTGGATTATCGTAATAATGGTAGCAACCGAATAACAAATTCACCCCAATGATACCTAAGGCTTGCTGTTGCAGGATGTTGTCATTATCGAGCATATTGACGTGGATAACCACGTCATTGAATCCGCCGTTTGGCGTTAATTGGAAACGAAGTCCAATCCAGCCGTGAGCGTCATTGGTCTTTTGAAAATTCAAGGCAGAGACTGTATCAGCGAAGGCAAAGAAGCGTTTCTCTGCGGCAGTATCCGTTAAACGAACATTCAATAATTTAAACTCCCGGTTTAACATCTTCATTAAACGCGGCTCGCATACATATTTTCCAGAGGCCTCTTCACCATAGATGGCATCTGAAAAAGCCATGTCATAAGCAGAGATGGTTTTGGCAATAGTACCGGAAGCGCCACCCGCCTTGAAAAAGTTAGCTGCTACATCTTGACCCGCTCCGATTTCGGCAAAAGAACCGTAGATACTGCGATCTAAATTGATTTGTAGTGCTTTTTGCTTTGTTCCTATGGATTTAATGTGTGATGTCATAGGTAGTGTTTTAGTTTGTTGTCTTAGGCTTTTTTTCAAGTGCCGCAATTTACGAATTTATGGCCAAAATTCCCCCTTGTGGTACAAGCAAAGTCCAGCCATGGGACCCTCGCTGATATGGCCTATAGGTAAACTATTTTTTTTCATCACCTGTTTTAAAATATCTGAATAGTAAAAGGCCACAGAACCTGTGAAATGAAAAACGGGCGCCTCCGTGTAGCGTTTTAAATACAAGGAAATAAAGGCATCAAAAGATTGTTCGATTAAACCATAACAAAAGGCATCTCGGCGGTGATCAAACAAAAATTTAGAAAAACCAGCAAACCAGCGATTTGGAAATGCTTGTTTGTAGGCCTTGTCTAAAACCGAAAGTCTATCCAATACCCCAAATCGTTTCTCAAAAACGGCCCGAATCTCAACAGGCATTTGTCCGTGCAAATAACTCAAGAGTAACAATTTGCCTAAATGTCCCCCACTCCCCTCATCTCCTAACCAAAATCCCAATGGGGGAATTTGTGCAGAAATTCGCCCGCCATCCCAATAACCGGAATTAGATCCCGTTCCTAAAATACACGCAATCCCTGACTCTTTACCACATAGCGATCTAGCAGCAGCGATAAGGTCGTTCTGTATTTCAAGCAAACAGGTGCTAGGGAAATACGGTCTAAAGGCGGCTGCAATCACCTCGCATTGCGCCTCACCCGTAACTCCTGTGCCGTAATAATAAATAGCTTGGATGGGAAGGTCTGCAAATTCGCCTAAAACCGCCGCTTGCGCCGAAGTAATCTCATCGGTTGTTTGGTAGTAGGGATTGATACCCGCACTGTTAAAGCTTTCATAAGGGGATAACGGATCCTTTATTAGCCTCCATGCTGTTTTAGTCGAACCACTTTCAACGATTAATATCATAATTAAGCTAGGATTCCAATGGGCGTGAATTTCTCAAAGACTTTCTCAGAATGCGGTGCATCAGCGAGCTCAGGGGTCAAATCTTGGCCAGCCCAATGTTCGTAATGCTTCCCGTTTTTCCATAATTTGGAATGGGTCATGTCGTAAATGAGACCCTGGAAAGCCACCCAAATCTCAGGTTTATCTTGCCCATTTCGAAGGGCTAATTGTCCACGTGTATAGGTCTTCATATTTTTTACGAAGCTAAATAAAAAGAGGCAAACCCGCCTTTTTTTCAGAAAGATTTTTAATTTTACACACTAAAATAGATCACTATGAAAAATTTCATTTTCTTAATCTGTGCCATAGCCGTTATGGCATGCAGTGGAGCAGGATCAGATCCTGCACCTACACCGGTACCACCGACCCCTACGGTTGATGTGGCCACGTTAGTTAAGAAGGTTTGGACAGCTAGTTCCGCTCAATGGGACGGGGTCACTAAATATGATAAAACAAGTACTTCTAATGTTGTACAAGGTTATTCTCAGTTTAAACTTGATCTTTCCGCTGGAAGTGCTGTTACGTTAACTGAATTTGATGGGAAAATTTTCACAGGGACCTATTCCGTTTCAACTGATGGTAAAAGCTTGACACTTAATGGACTTACCAGCTCGGCAGGAGCTCCTACAGGAACGGGCGGAATAATAACTTATTCAATTTTGGCAACACCTACTGCGACAACCTTAAGTTTACAACAAACAACGGCCTATGTGAAGGCAAGTAGTGCCATTGTAAAACTAGCTTTAGTGAATTAATACGATTTAAAAAATGGAAAGCCGTCCTTGTGGCGGCTTTTTGCGTTATATATGGAAAAGAGAACTGAAATTGGCGAAATTGGCGAATTTGGATTAATTAATCACCTAGCCTTACAATTCACAGGAAAACAAGACTGGACAGAACTGGGTATTGGTGATGATACGGCGGTTTTAGATCCTAAAGGGAATAAGGTGTTGACCACGACCGAATTATTAATTGAAGGAGTTCATTTTGACTTAGCCTATACACCATTGCAACATTTAGGGTTTAAGGCAGTTTCGGTGGTTTTGTCTGATATTGCTGCTATGAATGCGATTCCTACGCAAATCATGATTGGATTGGGTTTATCAAATCGTTTTTCGGTGGAATCGGTAGATGCTTTGTACGAAGGAATTCGATTAGCGTGCGAAGAATACAAAGTGGATGTAGTAGGAGGGGATACGACTTCTAGTCCGCAGGGATTGATTTTGTCCATGGCGGCAACGGGAGTGGTAGAAGCGGATAAGTTAGTAAAGCGAGGAACAGCAAAAGCAAATGATGTACTTTGTGTTTCAGGGGATCTAGGTGCTGCCTTGATGGGATTACATTCATTGGAAAGAGAAAAACAAGTGTTTTTGTCTAATCCAGAAATGCAACCTGAATTAGAGGGCAAAAGTTATGTCGTTTTACGTCAGCTTAAACCGATGGCACGCTTTGATATCATTCATGAATTAAGAGAACTAGGAGTGGTGCCTACTTCGATGATCGATTGTTCGGATGGATTAGCATCTGAGATTATTCATTTATGTAATGCATCGGGATTAGGCGCCCGTATTTTTGAAAAAAATATTCCAATTGATGATGAGACGTATCTCTCAGCAACAGAATTTAATTTAAGTCCATTAACGGCTGCCTTGAATGGGGGAGAGGACTATGAGTTACTATTTACGGTCTCTCAAGAGGATTTCCCTAAAGTGGAGAAGATCGCGGATGTTACTGCTATTGGATACATGACTAATATCCGAGATGAACGTGTTATGGTCATGAAATCGGATTCAATCGTTAATTTAACGGCTCCAGGATTTGGTAATTCGTAATCCGTTCGTCGACAAAATTTGCCGTTTAATAAGTTTGCATTTGTTTTGGTGAATTAATTGGTAATTTTGAATGTTCATTATTTCACCTGTGTGCCCGTGTTTTAGTACAATCTATTATGACGAAGTCTTCCTTCATTCGGAAATATTCGAATCGCTTTCTCTCGAGATGGCTCGTATTAGTCTTTGATTCACTGATTGTCATCTTCTCCTTCTTTATTGCTACCTTATTACGGATGAATTTCCAGCTTTCGGAAATTGATTTAACCGTATTTGCATCCCAATTAGTCTTTGTACTTGGATTGCGCTTATTAGCGTTTTTGTTCTTCCAATCCTATGCAGGAATTATTCGGCACACGAGTATTGAGGACGCTATTCTTATTTTAAAGGCTGTTTTCACAGGAACAGTAGGGGCCGTTTTAGTCTCCGGAGTGATCAGAAATACATTAGGTTTTGAACACGTATTTAATTTATCAGCCTCTATATTAATAATTGACTTTTTTATCTGTCTTTTCTGGATGGTTATTCTTCGCTTCTTTGTGAAGAGCTTTTATGAGTCATTTGTTAATCAATTTAAACCCACCATTGGGGTACTTATCTATGGAGCTGGTTATACAGGGATGTTGACTAAGAATGTGTTCCAAACGGACCGTTCCACTAACTATAAAATTCTAGGCTTTATTGATGATAATGAATCCAAGATTGGGAAAACGATTGAAGGTATCAAGGTATTTAGTTTGCCAGAGGTATTGGATAAGTTTGTAGGCTCGAATGATGGAATGGAGGTTATTATGGCCTTCAATAATATGTCGGCTAAATCGAAACGCAAAATTTCAGATATCTTCTTAGATCGTGGCGTAGTAGTTAAAGCTTTACCTCCTGTCGATAAATGGGTGGAAGGTGAGTTTGCCATGAATCAAATTCATAACGTAAAGATTGAGGATCTTTTGGGTCGTGAGGTGATCCAAATGAACAATAAGCGGATTGGTGAGGAGATTTCAGGCAAAGTGATACTAGTAACCGGCGCAGCGGGATCCATTGGAAGTGAAATCGTCCGTCAGCTTATCGCTTATTTCCCCTCTAAACTTGTACTGGTGGATCAGGCTGAGTCAGCGTTATATGATTTAGAGTATGAATTAGCGGGCAAAGTTCCCGCCAACGTACAGCTTATTGTTAATGTGGCTGATGTATCTGATACGCGACGTATAGCTAAGATTTTTAAGAGTCATCAGCCTAATATAATTTTCCATGCTGCGGCTTATAAGCATGTCCCTTTGATGGAAAATAATCCGTATGAAGCGATTAAAACCAATGTGATTGGAACGCGGATTTTGGCTGAAATGGCCTCCGAAGTAGGTGTTGAAAAATTTGTGATGGTTTCAACGGATAAGGCGGTGAATCCTACGAATGTGATGGGAGCGACGAAGCGTTTGGCGGAGATGTATACTCAGTCTATGAATCAATTGGAAGGGGTAAAGACGAAGTTTATTGCCACTCGTTTTGGAAACGTATTGGGATCTAATGGGTCAGTAATACCCCTATTTAAGAAACAAATTGAGCGTGGTGGTCCGGTAACAGTTACACATCCAGAGATTACTCGGTATTTTATGACCATTCCTGAAGCATGTGAGCTCGTATTAGAAGCTGCGACCATGGGACAAGGCGGAGAAGTATTTGTATTTGATATGGGCGAATCTGTGAAGATTATAGACCTGGCTAAGAAGATGATTACTTTAAGTGGCTTGAGAGTAGATAAAGATATTGAAATCAGATATACGGGTTTACGTCCAGGAGAAAAGTTGTATGAGGAGTTATTGAATAACGATGAGAATACGCTACCTACCCACCATCCTAAGATTTTGATTTCAGAAGTAAATACGCCTTCCTATGCTTATATGGAAGTGGCGACAAACGATTTAAATCACTTATTGTCGAGTGGAAATAATAATTCCATTGTTGCTAAAATCAAGGAGATAATTCCAGAGTACAAATCAAACAATTCTGTGTTTGAGACGCTTGATAAGAAATCGATTAAATAATTCCTGCCTTTTTAACAATCCAGATAGCTGCCAAGGTAAAAATTGGTGCAGCGGCTATATCTAAACTATAATGCACGTGTTGTATAAGCAGTAGGGTCATGAGGACTAAACTCAGTCCGATGGCAATTCTTCTTTCTCGCCTGGAAGGCAAAAAAAAGCACACAAAAACCATCGTGGCTGTATGTCCCGAGAAGAATAAATCTTTCGTGATGGCCATATTTTCACCATAGATGAAAATCTCCGCCAAAGGATCATGTAAATCTACTAGGCCTGCGGGGGGATTTAAGGCCACAAAATAGATACTTATAAAACGGAATCCGGTCTCCATATTGAAGGCCCATGTGAACCAAAGGAATCTTTTAGGATCTTGTAACAACCGATATAACAAGTAAATAACGGACAAATAAATGATGCCAAAAATCGGATAGGAAACATTTAGGGAAGGAAGTACGTTAAGTAGTGGATCGTTCCACTGAATACCTTCACGCAATTGAATCCATTGGAAATAATCATCCGCTTTAAAAGGAAAAATTAGGAATACAGCTAGTGCTGCTACGAATTGTAGCGCAAAGGTGCGATCTTCAAAGGCGACTTTCCAGGATTGTTTCAAGTTTGAACGAAAATTGGGTAATTTGGGAAGCGAAATTAGTGCTAAAAAATAATATAAGATGAAAAAGATCTCAAAAATTACAGTAATAGTGTTGAGTATCATCACGAGCGCTTTTCATTTCTCCTGTGGAAGTGCTGGAGAACGAGGTGTGTCAGGTCAAAAAAAGCAAACAAATAAGATGGATCAGAAATTAGAGAAAATTACGTTTGGAGCAGGATGCTTCTGGTGTGTAGAGGCTGTTTTTCAGCGTGTGAAAGGGGTGAAATCAGTTACATCTGGTTATATGGGGGGTAAGATGAAGAATCCAACCTACCGGGAAGTTTGTTCAGGACTGACAGGTCATGCGGAGGTTTGTCAATTGAGTTATGATCCGAATGAAGTAAGTGTGGCGACCTTGCTGGAGATTTTTTGGCAGACACATGATCCTACTACTTTAAATAGACAAGGGGCAGATACGGGTACGCAATACCGCAGTGCGGTATTTTTCCATACACCAGAACAGCAAAAAGAGGCAGAGTCGTGGAGGAAAAAACTAAATGATCAACGAGTTTTTCCTAATCCAATTGTAACAGAGATTACCCCAGCGTCAGAATTTTATGTAGCAGAAGATTACCATCAGAACTATTTCAATGAGAATGGGACAGAGCCTTACTGCCAAATCGTCATTAAACCTAAGATGGATAAATTCTTGAAGGCCTTTAAATCCAAGTTAAACTAGAAACCACCTTTGTCATAGAAACTGCGTCTACGAGAGAGTTTTAGGTCCTGTAATAGCGTAGATTTTACGCGAAGGTCAAAGGAATAGTTACTCGCACGCCCGTAGAATGGGCTCGCGATAGGTGTCCAATTAAAGTTCATTTCCCAGCAATGTAAATCGCGGTGCACAGACATATTCGTGTACGTCAACCCTTTGTACTTAAAGTCAAATCCAGAACTCATGGAAATTTTCCATTTTTCGGAAAGGCTTATGTCACCTTGGAAGCTAAGACCGCTGATATTTTGCGGGGAAGCTAAGCCAGTTCTATTCAGACTGAATTGATAGGAGAAAGAGAAATTCCAAGGCACATTCCAGTCGATAAAGTCGTCTAGATTTCGGTTAATTTGATTCATCTGTGCCTCGCTGGCATTTTTATTTTCCTTCGGCTTCGGCTTAGTAGGAGAGAAGCGTCGACCTAAGGAGAAATTAAATCCTTGCAATCGTGCTAATCCTGCCCCTTGGCTGAACATTAAGTCTGGCGTCCTTCTCCCTACGTCAAAAAATAAGGGATCCTCCACATATAAATAGGGGTCAAAGCTTCCACTTAGATTGATGTCAAAATCTTTCACCCTTGACGCTACATTAAATCCGATGTTAGATAATCCATATTCTTTTGCCAGAAAATTATAGCTTCCACTTAAACCAAAATTATCCAGGATTCGCACCTTCTCTGTGAGCACGCTTGCGGTATCCGACTTGGTTCTCAATTTAGCTTCTAACGTATTTTGAATACCGAATGAAATGGACCCTGAGGCACCTCCATAACTCAAGGTACGCGGATCAAATGTGCTTATACGCCTAATATCACCAATTTGTTCCTTCCCTTCTGAATTGATAAATTTCCGATTGTTGATTCTGACATCTTGGAAATACCCAAATTCGGGTTCTGAATAATCAGGTGTATAGTTAAAACTGATGGATGGAACGACCGTATGACGTACAGCTTCCAATCGACCTTTTTTAAATCGCAAAGTTCCGAATAAGCGGGTATTCATGCTGGCTGTATAGGAAATTTGAGAGTTAAATTTAGGTAAACCTCCTACTGTATCAATTCTGACTGTTGAATCCGCTGCCACATAGGTGTATTTATATGATCTTGTGTACATATTTCCAGACCAGGCTACCCCAGGTGTCAGATTAATATGTTTTGTTAACTTTAAATTAGGCAAGGATAGGGGGATGCTATAATTAAATTTCGTCTGAGCTTTTTCCCAAAGAATCGGAAGCGTACTTGCATCCACCGGAATTACTCCTGCAGGTACATCATCGTCGCCCGTGGGAATAAATGGCTTTTGAATAGTACCCCTAAGCGCATTAGAAGAACGTGGGTAGACATCGAATTCATAACGGGTGTAGGGGTCACCTACTTGGTTCGTCATTGAAATACCGCCAGAAAAGTCTAAACCAATTCGGAATTGATCGATAAAACGATCCCCTATAGCGTTTTTCTTTTTAAATGGCTGAATTTGGTTTAGTCCAAAGTTAAAATCAGTTCCCGCATCAAATACTCGTGTACTCGTATTCTGGTTTATTCGAAGGTTGACGCTTGTGCGAACCGTTTGGCCAAAATTTCTAGAATATTGTACCGATGAACCGATTGTATTTGAAAGGTATTGCTGCGTATTAAACGAATTGTACTGGTTATAGGAATTAGAGGCCAGATTCACGGAGGCAGAAAAACTAGAATTTCCTAAGCTTCGCGGAGAGTGGGCCCATTGAAGAGAAAAATCGGTTCTTTTGGAGGGATTAAACTCTTCTCCATTGCTATTGCGATTTAAAGCTAAATTGAAACTACCCGTATATCGATACCGTTTATTGTATTGCGAATTTACACCTAAGCCCCACCCACCTTTAGAGTAAATTTGACCCGTGAATCGGATGCCAATATTTTCGCTGGCAGCCCAATAATAGCCTCCATCTCGTAAATAAAAACCTCTGCCACTCGGCTCCTCACCATAGGTAGGCATAAGAATACCTGATTTTCCAGCCTCTTTGGGCTGAGAATAAGGGAAAAAGCCAAAAGGTAAACCGATGGGCAATGGGATATCATTCAGTTCAAAATGAAATGGCCCGGAAACAATCTCTTTCTTTCCCACTACTTTAATCTTATTCGCTTTGATGTGAAAGTGTGGATGGGTTAAATTACAGGTGGTATAAATCGCATTTCGGATGTATAGGTTCTCCTCTTCATCTTTTTTAACATTTTTCCCTTGTACAAATCCCTCCCCTTGTTGTGTGACAATTCCTTTAATGATCGCCCGTTTGGTTTTGAAATTATAGCGAATCTCGTCGGAATCGTATTTATCTCTTCCTTGTAAGAATACGGGGAGCCCAATCATTTTTTTCGTCAGTGTATCCTGCGTTCCGATGGCGTAAACCTCATTCTTAGCCCAGTCAAGGCGGATATAATTCGCCTCTAGAGAGATTTCGCCGTATTTTACTTTGGCTCCTCCATATAGATTTACGATTTGCTTTTCTGCATCTAATATCGTGGAGTCCAGGGCAGAATAGAAAACGGTGGTCTCTAATTTAGCGGCCGTGTCTTTAGGAATGGATTTTTGTAAAGTATCCGTCGAGATTATCCGTTGTGCTTTCGCTTCTGAAATAGAGGCAAAAAGGACAAGCAGCGTAATAAAAAGGTAATATGTGGATTTCTTTACCAAATGGAATTTAAAAATTATATTTGTACTTATTAAATACAAGCCTACAAAATTACATCTTTGCTTGTTATCAACGTGTAACAATTAGAAAATAATGTTTAATCAGATAAAATCTATCGGTTTATTTTTTTCGTTGGGTTTATTGCTGACTGCTTGGACGCCTAGTGGTTTTCAGAAGGGAGACATTAAGAATCGAATAAAAGTCGTTTGTTTAGATGCCGGTCACGGAGGAAAAGATCCCGGTTGTTCTGGGCCGAAAGGTTCTCACGAGGGGATTGTAACGTTGAAAATCATTCAAGAATTAGGGAAAAAGCTGAAATCTGCCCATCCAGAATTGAAGATTGTTTATACGCGGGACACAGATACGTTCATTGAATTAAATGAACGAGCTAATATCGCAAACCGCAATAAAGCGGATTTGTTTATCTCGGTACATTGCAATGCCGCGGTGAATAAAAATGCTTACGGAACAGAAACCTACACGATGGGTTTGCATAAAACAGATGGTAATTTAAATGTAGCCAAGCGTGAGAACTCTGTCATTTTGCAAGAGAAAGATTATCAAAAGACTTACGATGGTTTTGACCCTAATTCACCATTAGCTCACATTATGATGGCGAATTACCAGAGTGCTTTCATGGCCAGTTCGGTGAAATTTGCCTCGAAGGTGGAGGAACAATTTTCGAAGACCTATCAACGCAAGAGTTTTGGGGTAAAACAAGCTGGATTTTTAGTAATTTGGCGTACGGCGATGCCCAGTGTATTAGTAGAGACGGGATTTTTAACGAACCCGGAGGAAGAAAATTATTTAGCTTCTGAAAAAGGACAAAACGAAGTGGCAACAGCCATTGCCACCGCGTTCAAAGCATACAAAGAAGAAATCGAAAAATAGATACGATGTTCAAAAGCAATGAGTTAAAAGTAGGGTTTTTGGCATTGTTAGCCTTCTTAATCCTCTATTTCGGGTTTAATTTTCTAAAGGGGAATGACGTATTCTCGTCTGCTCGTCTCTATTATGTAGAATACGAAAATGTAGATGGATTGATGGTTTCGAACCAGGTAATGGTCAATGGAATCGAAGTAGGGAAGGTGAAGAAAGTGGAGATCCAACCATCCAAAGGCAATAAGATTTTAGTGACCCTGCGATTTAGCCAGGACATTGTCATCCCTGATAAAACAGTAGCTGTCCTTTCGGATGGGGCCTTATTAGGAGGTAAAATCATTCGTTTGCGATTAGAGGGCAAGGGCAATTTACCCGAAGATTCTTTCTTGAAAGGTGAAACTGAGGTGGGAGTAACAGCGCTTTTAAAAGAGCGTGCCATTCCAGTGATTGCGAATGCGGATTCGCTTTTGGTATCCTTCCGTCAAATCTCCGACAAATTTGACCACACTGGAACCTATCTAAATACCTTACTAAAGACATCCAATGAGACGGTTTCTAATATCAATGGTTCTGTCAATGGAATCGTTACAGATAACCGAGCAAATGTGGCACAAATCTCCGCAAATATGAAAGTATTGTCTGCAGATTTGATGGAGACTGAGAAACAATTGCGCCCCTTGTTAACGAAATTCAATACGGTAGCCGACTCGTTAAATGCCTTGAAGATAGGCAAGACTTTGAAAGAAGTGGATGCGACGGTACTTTCGTTGAAGAAAATTGTGCAAGGTTTAGAACGTGGGGAAGGTACCGCAGGTAAGTTAATTAAGAACGATAGCCTGTACCTAGGCCTAAATAAAACGCTAGTAGATCTGGATAAGCTGCTACTTGATTTTAGATTGCAGCCGAAGCGCTATATCGGCATTTCTGTTTTCGGAAAGAAAAACACGCCTCCCTCTAATTAATTTCTATGTCTACGATTCAAGTGAAAATTACAGCCAGTCCTGAGCTGTCTGATATTTTAGTCGCTGAGCTAGGCGAAATTCAATTCGATATTTTCGAGGATTCGGAGTCAGGTGTGGTTGCCTATTGTCCGGAGGTTGATTTTTCAGAGCAGGCGCTGACAGAAATTATGTCTCGATATGGCTTGGATACCTATGAGACGAATCGCATCGAGAAGCAAAACTGGAACGAGGTGTGGGAAAGTAATTATGATCCCATTCGCATCGAGGACTTGGTGCTGATTAGAGCTAGTTTTCACCCTTCAGAACCTGGATTTCAAATGGAGGTGGTGATTAATCCCAAAATGTCGTTCGGCACTGGCCACCATGAAACAACCTCGCTGATGACCAAGGCTTTGTTCGATGTAGATCTGACGGGCAAAAGTGTGTTGGATGCCGGTACAGGCACAGGTCTTTTAGCATTCGTAGCTAAGAAGCGAGGTGCGGATTTTGTTCGTGGATTCGATATTGACGAATGGTCAGTGGAAAATTCGGTGGAGAATGCGGGATTGAATGACTGTTGTGAAATTCCTTTTGGATTGGGTACTATCGTAGACGAAGATGACACGCCATACGATGTTCTTTTAGCGAATATCAATCGCAATATTTTACTTGCCGAAATGGCCGATTACGCCGCGCGCATTAAGCCCGGTGGTTTACTTTTCTTGAGTGGTTTTTACACAGAAGACATTCCACTTTTACTGGAATCCGCTGAAAAGCAGCAACTTAATTTTATCGCGCAAGCATCAAAAAACAACTGGGCTTGCTTGCAATTGAGAAAAAAACCTTAATTTTAAAGGTTTGACTCTTGTAATCCGGGAAATCGGGTGTTTATAAAATGAAAATCTCTCCTAACAAACCTTTTCAGGTTGTTTATTCTTTGTTGTCTCACGAATGCCTCGGATATTTGTTCGAAGTCTTTGTGGTGCAATTAAATGAGAAGAGTCAGTTGACTTGGGAGTACCAAACGCTTACTTCCCGGAACTTCCATGAATTTGAACACGCCTTAGACGATCGCGATCGCACGGCGGTGGGTTTGATTGAGAGCATGAAGCCGGTGGCGGTTTTTGAAAAGTTCAATACCTCGAAGCGCAAGACGATGGAGGAATTCTATTTGAAGACATGGGATGCAGAGAAAGGGGAGAAGGAGATTCAAGAGGCGGTGATGTCGGTTGTGGAGAAGAAGAGAGGTCAAGTTTTTGGATTAATTTGTCCGGATAAGACGCTTTTCATTATGGGGAATGATGGAAATCCGATGCGTCAAGCCGTTCAAATCGAAGCGGAGGCGGTAGATGTCTTATTTCACTTCATGCGTAACGAAGAGAATACACACTATTTCCCTACGCTTAAATACCTAGGTAATAAACTCGAGTTCCAGTACAAAGACGCAGTCGTGTTATGCGACGAGCCGGCTTGGATGCTGATGAACCAGAAATTATATCACTTCAATCCAGAACTAGAGGGCAAAAAATTGCGCCCTTTCTTGAACAAGAAATTCGTTGCGATTCCTAAGAACATGGAAGAAGATTACTTCCGCAAATTCGTGAAGGCAATGGTCGCACGTTATCCCGTTCACGCGAAGGGATTCGAGATTACGAATACCGAAAAACCGGTTCAATTCTTACTTTCTTATGGCCCAACGGCCCCTAAATTAGACGAGGAAGAAACCTTAAAAAAGAAGGCCGCTTTAGAGGCAGCTGATCGCTGGAACTTTGTACTTTCCTTCCAATACGGAAACAATCGCTTCCCATGGGATGGATTGTCCTCAGAAGCGAATGTACTTTTTGAAAAGAAAGCAGATAGCTACGCCTTTCAAAAAATTATGCGTTCCCATGTGAAGGAAAAACGCGCTTTCCAACAACTGAAAACCTTAGGGTTAAAGATGGAGAACGACGGTAGAGCCTTTCTACAACGTGGCGATGCAGTTCAATGGTTAACTGCGAATAAAGAATCACTGGATCAAGCAGGCTTTGTTGTTCAATTCAAAGGCGACGGGCAAGCTCCCCGCTATTTCTTAGGGAAGCCAGAAATCAATATTCGCATTGGTGAAAAACTAGATTGGTTTGATATTCAGGCTATTATTTCCTTTGGAGAGTTCCAAATTCCCTTCTTGAAAATCCGTCAATTGATCTTACAAAAGAAGAAGGAATTCCATTTGCCGGATGGTTCCATTGCGATGATTCCGGACAATTGGTTCCATGATTACCAAGATTTATTTTATTTCTCCGAAACGCGTCCCGGGGAAGAAGGCGTCTTCTTGCGTCGTCAACATTACCAGCTAGTTCAGGAGTGGGAGAATCAGGATTTAGTGAAGACAGCCTTGCGGTCGAAAACGGTAAGCGATTTAGCGCTGGAGGCAAAAGAATATCCTGTACCGAAGAACTTTAAAGGAACTTTGCGCCCCTATCAATTGGAAGGTTATCGTTGGATGCGTACGCGGCAGGCGGCTGGCTTAGGGGCTTGTTTAGCGGATGATATGGGTCTGGGTAAAACGGTGCAGACCCTTTGTTTATTACAGAGCTTGAAGGAACAAGGCGAGACTTTGCCTACTTTGCTCGTGATGCCTACTTCTCTGTTGTATAACTGGGAGATGGAGGCGAAGAAATTTACGCCGCAGTTACGCGTTTTAGTCTATAGCGGACCGCAAAGAGAGAAATTACAGGCACAAATAGGCAAGATTGACTTACTATTGTGCTCGTTCGGGATGGTGCGTTCGGATATTGAATGGTTCGAAAAACAAGCATTCTCGTATGTGATTTTAGATGAGTCGCAGGCGATTAAGAATCCGTTAGCGAATATTACCAAAGCCGTTCAGAAATTGAATGCGAAATTCCGCCTTGTCATGACGGGAACTCCGCTCGAGAATTCGACGATGGACCTGTGGTCCCAGATGAATTTCGTCAATACAGGTCTGCTTGGAACCCAACGTTATTTCAAAGACCATTTCCAATTGCCTATCGAGAAGAAGGCAGATATGGAGAAGAAAAAGCGTTTGTATTTCCTAATCAAGCCGTATTTATTGCGTCGGGAGAAGCGTCAAGTAGCCGCAGATTTACCAGAAAAAATGGAATCGGTCACCTACTGCTCGATGACCGAGGAACAAGAGCGCTTGTATGACAAGACGAAATCGTTCTATCGTGATGTTTTATTGAAGCAGATTAAGGATGAAGGTTTGCAGAAATCGCGTTTCTCTGTCTTACAGGGTTTGACGAAATTGCGTCAGCTTGCGAACCATCCATCGCTATGCGAGGAAGGCTATACTGGAGATTCGGGTAAGATGGAGGCCGTTTTAGAAAAATTAGAGACGGTCTTAGAGCAGCACCATAAAGTATTGATCTTTAGTCAATTTGTGCAACATTTGAATTTGATCAAGGCAGCCCTAGAGGAGCGTGGCATTGCCTATGCGTACCTAGATGGTAGTACGGTCGACCGGAAGGGACAAGTAGAAAGTTTCCAAAAAGAGGACGGTCAATCCGTTTTCCTTATTTCCCTAAAAGCTGGTGGGGTAGGTCTCAACCTGACCGCGGCAGATTACGTGTTCTTGTTAGATCCGTGGTGGAATCCAGCAGCGGAGGCTCAGGCCATTGACCGTGCACACCGTATTGGCCAAAAGAAAACTGTATTCACCTATAAGTTCATATCGAAAGAAACGGTGGAGGAGAAGATACTAGCGTTACAGCAACGCAAAAAGGATTTGGCTTCAGAGCTAGTGACATCTGACGAGAGTATCCTACGCGCTTTGAGCGAAGACGAGGTACTCGATTTATTAAGCTAGAATTTTAACGAGGATATTTTTCGCCACTTCATGACTAATGAAGATGGGAGCTGCGTCGTTGATCGAAACGAAGATAGAACGATCAAATTCGTTGATCTCTTTTATGTCTAATTTTGCCCCTAAATTCAGATTTAATTTAGTCAACAACTGAAGGAATACGGCTGAATCCTGAGCTACACCCATCAGTTTACAGGTTTTAGTTGCCTTGATATCTGATAGATGAGAATAGGCTAATTCTGGTAGAACACCCTCTTTGTTTGGAATTGGATCGCCGTGTGGATCCGTTTTAGGAAATCCAAGGTATTCATCTAGTTTGTTTACAAGTTGGTCCGATTCGATGTGCTCGAGTTGTTCTGCAATTTCGTGCACTTCGTCCCAATTAAAGCCCATTTTGTCCACTAAGAAGACTTCCCAAAGTCGGTGCTTTCGCACAATTGACAACGCAATTTTTTCGCCCTCTGCACTTAAACGAACTCCTTGGTATTTTTGGTAATTCACCCATCCTTTATCGGCTAGCTTGCGCAACATATCTGTCACCGATGCAGCTTTCGTTTGCATTAACTCGGCAACTGCATTCGTTGAAATGTCCTCAGAAGTAGCCTCTGAGAGTCTGTGGATAACCTTTAAGTAGTTTTCTTCTGTGAATGAAATGGCCATGCGGTAAAGATAGTAAATTAAATTTTTAGGTTAATCTAAAAATTATTTTTAAATTGTACAAAATTTTCAATTATGTCGAGTCCTTGGCGTTCTAGTCCTAAAATAAAATCCCTCTCTGAAGTGTTTGGGACGATTCCCGTGCCTACGGGGAATGGATTTTGGCAGAATTTACGCGCCTTCATGGGACCGGGTTTTTTAGTCGCGGTAGGATATATGGATCCCGGTAACTGGGCGACAGATTTAGCTGGGGGTGCTTCTTTCGGGTACACTTTATTATCCGTTATCCTCGTTTCTAGTATTTTCGCGATTGTTTTGCAGCATTTAGCCTTGAAATTAGGCGTTGCCTCGGGACGCGATTTAGCACAGGCTTGTGGGGATGCCTTTTCTAAACCGGTGGCTATTTTTCTCTGGGTGGTCTGTGAGATTGCGATTGCTGCCTGTGATTTAGCGGAGGTGATCGGGTCAGCCTTGGCGCTTCAATTGTTGTTTGGGATTCCGATTTTAGCGGGAATTGTGATTACGATTTTAGATGTATTCTTGATATTATATTTCCAAAACAAAGGATTCAAGGTCATCGAATCTATCGTGTTATCCCTCTTGATTGTCATCGTTTGCTGTTTTGCCTACGAGCTCTTTATCTCTCAACCTTCCATCGCAGGTATCGTAGGAGGTTTGGTTCCCCAAGCATCAGTGGTGATGAATCCAAGTCAGTTATATGTGGCCATTGGAATTCTAGGAGCTACGGTGATGCCACATAATTTATATCTGCACTCGAGTATAGTCCAAACCCGTGCCATCAAGGATACGGATGAGGATAAAGAGAAAGCCATCAAATATGCGACATGGGATTCCACGATTTCTTTGGGTTTCGCCTTTTTTATCAATGCGGGGATATTGATTTTAGCAGCGGCTGCTTTCCATGGGAATAATTTGACCCACGTCGCAGATATCCGGGATGCCTACCAGTTATTAGATCCCGTCTTAGGGAGTCAATTAGCGAGTATTTTATTTGCAGTTGCTTTATTAGCATCGGGTCAGAATGCTACGTTGACGGGAACTTTAGCGGGTCAAATCGTGATGGAAGGATTCCTTGATCTTCGAATAGCTCCGTGGTTAAGACGATTGATTACCCGGTTGATTGCCATTATCCCTGCTTTCTTTATTACTTGGATTTATGGGGAATCGAAGATAGGGGAGTTGTTGGTATTTTCTCAAGTCATCTTATCGATGCAGCTGAGTTTCGCCGTGATTCCGCTCGTACTCTTTACAGGAGATAAGCAGAAGATGGGGAAATTTGCTAATTCCGCGCTCTTACAGGGAGTTGTTTGGGTGATTACCGCGATTATTTTAGGTCTAAATATGTACTTACTGGCGCAGGTTTTAGGACTGATTTAAACCAGGTGTCGTCGCCTAGGTAGTCAATAGCACGCCATTTCACTGGCAGTTTAGGTTCAAAGATTCCTTCAAGAAGTGTTTTGGCACTTCTGATTTTCCAAATCTCATCCACTAGTCCATCCGCAAATAACATTTCCATCGTCTTTGCTCCTCCTTCTACTAGGATGGATTGAATGGATAAGGATGCTATTTCTGCAGATGAACGCAAAACGATAGTTTCCCCACCATCTTGTAGGATTTTTGCCGTTGATGGTATTCTGCCCGACGGATCTAAGACGATTCGGATGGGATTCGAACCGACTACTAATCGAGTAGTAAGAGAAGGGTCATCATTGATAATGGTTTGGACCCCCACTAAAATTCCTTGGTGCTCTGCGCGCATTTGATGTACGCGAAGGGCAGATAATTCATTGGATAATTGAACGGGTGCACCCTTAAGGCCTGCGATGAATCCATCGGCACTAACAGCGTACTTGAAAGTAATGTAAGGCCTTTTCAACCGGTGAAAGGTAAAGAAGTGGCGGTTGATCCATTCACCTGTTTCTGCTAGTAACCCGATGTGGCAAGTAATGCCCGCTGCTTCTAGTTTCTCAACTCCTTTCCCTGCTACGAGTGGATTAGGATCTAGGTTTGCTATGTAAACAGTGGAGATGCCGGATTGAATCAGTAAATCAGCACAGGGAGGTGTTTTGCCAAAATGAGAGCAAGGCTCTAAGGTCACATAGGCAGTCGCTCCTTCTACCGATTCCGTGGAGGAATGAATCGCATTGACTTCTGCGTGTGGACCACCAAACTGTTGGTGATAACCTTCACCTATGATGCGGTCGCCTTTGACAATGACACAACCTACTAAAGGATTAGGTGCAACGCGCCCTGAGCCTAACAAGGCTAGGTCAAAGGCGCGTTGCATCCAAATTTCTTTATTCGGCATGAACAGGTTTGCGGTTACTCGATAAATAACTGTAAATCGCTGGTATGATGTACAAGGTTAAGGTGGTAGAGAATAACATACCACCAACAACAGCGATACCCATCGAAACCCTACTTTGAGAACCTGAACCTAAGGCTAAGGCAATCGGTAAAATACCTAAGATGGTACAAAGCGAGGTCATGATGATAGGACGGAAACGGGCTACTGCCGCCTCTTGAACCGCTTTCGTCTTTTCTGAACCGGTCTCCTTCCGTTGGTTAGCGAACTCCACGATCAAGATACCATTTTTGGTTACTAGACCGATGAGGACAATGATACCGATTTGGGAGAAGATGTTCAATGTTTGACTGAAATCCCAAAGTGTTAATAAGGCTCCAGCCACCGCTAAAGGTACGGTAAACAAGATGATGAATGGATCGATGAAACTTTCAAACTGAGCTGAAAGAATCAAGTAGATCAAAAGAATGGCAAGAGCAAAGGCGAAGAGTAGCGAAGAGCTAGACTCTTTGAATTCCTTACTTTGGCCATCATAGGCTGTAGAAAAGGATACATCAAACGTCTCTTTCGCTAATTTATCCATCTCATTTAGGGCTTCCCCTAAGGTGACTCCTTTCGCCATTTGCGCCGTAACTGTCGCAGCTACATAGCGGTTGTAACGGAAGAGTTGTGGAGGCGTACTTTGCTCTGTAATCTTCACTAAATTGTCCAATTGGATCAAATCGCCTCGGTTATTCTTCACATACAGGGATTTCAAATCGGTGACATCATTCCGCATCGGACGGTCGATCTGACCAATGATTTGGTATTGTTTGCCATCCATCACGAAATAACCAAAACGTCTACCCGAAAGACCTAATTGCAAGGTAGTAGCCACATCTTGAATGGAAATTCCCAAGTTTTGTGCTTTATCTCGGTTGATTTCCAAACGTAATTCTGGTTTGGTAAAACGAAGATTCACATCCGCTGTTTCGAACTTCGAGCTTTCGCGCACTTTCGCCATAAATAAGGGGATATTCTTTTTCAAGCTTTCAAAAGTCGATGCCTGAATAACGAAAGCCACCGGTAGACCACCACCACCACGTTGACCTGTAGAAAGGGTAGGTTCTTGAATTAAAGTAGCACGCGCACCCGTAAATTTCTTGATCTTCGGCTGAATTTCTTCCGCAATTTGTTGCTGCGTTCTGCGACCTTCCGGGTCCGCTAGGATGACACGCATAGTACCGGTATTCGATCCGCCATTCCCAAAAGGAGGGGAGGTGATCGAGTAAACGGCATTGCGTTCTTTAGCAGGGATAGCTGTCATTAAAAATTTGGCCATCTCATCCGTATAGTTCAACATATATTCAAAAGTTGCCCCTTCTGGAGCCACCGCATTCACACGTAGACCACCTCGATCCTCTAAAGGAGCTAATTCAGATGGAATCGCCTCGAATTTAAATAGGGCATAAATAATGCCAAACAAGGAGAACATAATCACCCAAGCCATCCAGCGAATCTTAATAAAGGCAGCCAGAGAATTTTCATAACCTTTTGTTAAAGCAACAAAGAAGGGTTCTGTCACGGTATAGAACCATGGTTTCGTATGGTTCCCTTTTAATAAACGTGAGCTTAACATCGGAGTTAAGGTCAAGGAAACAAAGGCAGAAATAATCACAGAACCAGCCACCACTATTCCGAATTCGCGGAACAATCGCCCTGTAATCCCTTGTAAGAAAATCACAGGTAAAAATACCGCAGCAAGGGTAACCGTCGTCGAAATGACGGCAAAATAGATCTCTTTAGACCCTTCGACCGCGGCTTCCCACGGGCTAAGACCCTCTTCTATTTTGGTATAAATATTCTCTAATACCACAATGGCATCATCCACCACGAGTCCAATCGAAAGTACGATACCTAACAAGGTCAATACGTTGATAGAGAAGCCCGCTAAATACATAAAGAAGAATACCCCGATCAAACTGACTGGAATAGCGGTCAATGGAATGATAGTAGATCTCCAGTCACGAAGGAACAAGAAGATAATGATGGTCACCAATAAAATCGCCGTCAAAATCGTTTCCTCCACCTCTTCAATGGATTTCCGAACATATTTAGTGTTATCGAAACCTTCCTTCATTTCCACATCAGCTGGCAAAGTCAGGCGAATTTGCTCTACTTTTTTGTGGATGGCATCAACGATTTGAATTTGGTTTGAACCGGGTTGCGGAATAACGGCGATGGAAATCATCGGCTTTAAATCACGCTTAAAGAAGGTCTTATTATTCTCCGGCGATAATTCGGCCCTACCCACGTCTGAGAATTTTACCGAACGGTCTCCTTCCTCTTTGATAATTAAATTATTGAAATCCTCTTCAGTCGTCATTCGACCTTGTGTTCTCACCGTCAATTCCGTATTTGCCCCTTCGATACTACCTGATGGCAATTCGATGTTTTGTTTGGCCAAAGCATTCACAATATCAGGCGCAGTCAAACGGAAGGAAGCTAAGCGCTCTGGATCGATGTGCAAACGCATGGCATATTTCTGCTCACCCCATAATTGGACGGAGCTTACGCCAGGAATCGTTTGAAACTTCTCCTTGATGTTACGTGTAGCTAATTCGTTTAATGACAGCAGGTTACGCGTAGATGAGAATACGTTAATGTTGTAAATCGGGCTAGCGTCCGCATCTGCTTTCGCTACGATAGGAGGATCTACGTCTTTAGGTAATTGTCCCATGGCGCGCGACACCCGGTCACGTACATCATTCGCTGCATCTTCGATGTTTACCGAAAGATCAAATTCTACGGTGATACTGGAACGTCCATCACGGCTTGAGCTGGAAAGGGTACGAATACCGGCGATACCGTTAATCGATTCCTCTAAAGGTTCGGTAATTTGGGATTCGATAATATCCGCATTTGCTCCAGTGTAGGAGGTTTGGACATTCACTACCGGCGGATCCACCGATGGATATTCGCGGACACCTAAGTAGGTATATCCGATGATGCCAAATACAATGATCGTGATGGACATCACAATCGAAAGTACCGGTCTTTTTATACTAATCTCTGAGAAAGATGCCATAGCTAGTTTATTTTACGACTTCTTTGATTTCTACATCCCCATCTGGTTTCACTTGAATGATACCGTTCGTAATCAAGGTATCTCCAATAGTTAAACCATCTAATATTTCAACCGTCTTGTCACCGCGCGTTCCTAATGTCACTTTCGTGGAAACAGATTTGCCATTTTTAACGATGAATACCTTGTTACCTTTTGCCTCAGGAATCACCGATTCAGTCGGGATTAAAATGGCCGATCCTTTCGTTTTTAAGATCAAATTCACTTTCGCGAAGGCTCCTGGAACTAATTGATTTCCAGGATTAGGTGCTTGCGCACGGATTTGCAAGGTTCTTGTCTGCGGGTCGATTTTCGGATCGATGGCGTAAACACGACCCGTAAAGGTCTTCTCCTCGTTCTCCGTCATAAATTCAATGGTTCCCCCATTTTTTACTTGAGTTGCATATTTTGCTGGGATAGAGAATTCAATTTTCGCTGGATTTGTATTAGTCAGCGTTGCAATTTGAGTGCTTGGAGAGATATAACTTCCAGTACTTACATAACGGAATCCAATTCTGCCAGCAAACGGAGCACGTAAAGTTGTCTTTAAGATTTGGGCTTTTAGATCTTCGATGTCCGCTGAAATGGTATTGACCGAGTTTACGGCAATATCATACTCCCGTTGTGAGATGGCTTCTTTTTGAAGAAGAACTTTTTGGCGGGCCTCATTATCCTCTGCTAATTTCTTGTTGAAACCAAGTTTTCTAAGTCGCGCTTGTAAATCATCGTCATTGATACGTAGTAAAACAGTGCCTTTAGCCACTACATCACCTTCTTTAATATTAAGTAAAATGATACGTCCAGCGATTTCCGAACGAATTTCGACCTCTTCATTAGGCAAAATAGACCCCGTCGAGCTAATCATATCATCTAAACGAGTCGATTTTACTACCGTCACAATCACGGCTGTTTTGCCTCCTTTGCCCCCTGGGCCACCTTTTTCTTTCCCTTTTTCCTTCGTTTCAGCGGCGAAAAAAGTCTTTTTAATCTTCGGATAAAACGCCAAACCCAAGATCAAGGCAATGGTCAATACCGACAAGATAGTCTTCGTAATTTTATTCATAGTAATAGGTTTTCATACTAAGGTAATCAAATCCAAGGAAAAGTTTACCCTAACTTATAGGCTTAATTGGTTAAAGAATTTGAAATCCAGGGCATAAAGTGCTCATTTCCTACTTCGTTCATAACGAAATGGCTCTGTGCATTGCCAATATTTTTTATACTTGCTAATTTGTGCAAGATGAATTCGCGGTATTCGTCCATATCTGTGACCACAATTTTAAGTAAAAAATCGCTTTGGCCTGAGACGCAATAGCATTCTGCAACTTCCTCCAGTTTCATTACATCCTTTTCGAATTGGTTCAAATACGCTGCAGCATGTTCTTTTAAGGAGATATCACAAAAGACCGTTAACGTTTTGCCTAGTTTTGCCGGGTTAATCATCGCTCGGTATCCCGTAATCACACCTTCTTTTTCCATTCGTTTAATTCGCTCATGGATAGGAGTGGCGCTCATCCCTAGTCGTTGTGCCATCTCTTTATTAGAAAGAAACGCATCTTCGTGTAGGAAGGAGAGGATTTTTTTATCGATATCGTCTATTTTTGCCATGCTAGTTTTTTTCTAAAAGCAGTCCAATAGAAACCATTCCTTTTAGTGTATCCACCCGCATCGATTGTTCAATACGAATTTTGTAGGCCCCTTTTTTGGGAAATCTCAAAGCTGGATATACTAGGAATTTTTTTTCATAAATATCGCCAAAACCGGCGCCTTTCGGCTTTCCCGTTTTAGGGTCATACAAAATTGCTTCAGCTAATCCCCTTTGGAGTGTTTTGTCGCTTTCATCTAAGATGCTAGGACTGAAATATAAATTGTAAAATGGGTAGGCGTTGTTTTGGCGCACCACCACATACAGGGCATAACTTGCGGAATCAACCGGAATTTGAACATTAAATTGTGACGGTTGT
Organism: Aquirufa sp. HETE-40SA; assembly: GCF_054558635.1. Taxonomy (NCBI): domain Bacteria; kingdom Pseudomonadati; phylum Bacteroidota; class Cytophagia; order Cytophagales; family Flectobacillaceae; genus Aquirufa; species Aquirufa sp. HETE-40SA. The sequence continues at coordinate 93,497 of NZ_JBPXKN010000003.1, read as the reverse complement.
TTTTGTACCCATCCAGATGTAGGAAAGTTATGAGACTCATCAATAACCACACTGGAATCACTACAGGCGAAAAAAAACAGCTCCAATAGGAAAATGAATCCTAGACTAAGCTTCAGGGGTAGGCGCTGCACCATCTCTCGGAGGTCTTGGTTTAAACTTCTTTTTCTTCTTGAATGGTTTAGGAGTGGCCGTTCCACCATCGGCTGCTGGCGTACTTCCCTCCGGTCGATTTTGTCCTTCCGGACGAGGTCCGCGTTCTTGTCCCTCTGGTCTCGGTCCACGATTTTCACCTTCTGGTCTCGGCGGACGAGGTCCGCGCTCTGGACGAGGTCCTCTTTCAGGACGCGGTCCACGGTCTTGTCCTTCAGGTCTTGGAGGACGTGGTCCTCTTTCAGGACGTGGCCCGCGGTCTTGCCCTTCAGTACGTGGTCCGCGATTTCCGCCATCGCGATTACCTCTGTTATTTCGGTTGTTGCGATTGCCTGATTTAGCCCCGCCGTATTTCTTGTCCATCCGCTCTAAATCAGAGTTTAGCTCAGATAAAGTAGGTTTTTCCACCGCTGGAGCATCTGGATTCAGATCCTCAAACGACTCAGGAATAATCCCTTTCTTATTTAAATCAACAATCTCTGCGACGCGATCACAGCTTACTGGAATCCAGATGGCCTCTTCACCCACAATCCCGAACCACATCATCCGCTTGAAAATATCCGTCTTCTGAAGGATAGCTTCTCCACGTTTCGTTTTTAAGCGACCCTCTATCGTAGGGATGCTTTTTAGAGCATCCATATAGGTCTCTAACTCGTAGTTCAAGCAGCATTTCAAACGACCACATTGGCCACTTAATTTGACTGGATTCAGTGATAAATTTTGGTAACGAGCCGCTGACGTAGTCACGTTTTTGAAATCAGTTAACCAGGTCGAACAACACAATTCGCGACCACAAACCCCGATTCCCCCTAATCTTCCCGCCTCTTGACGAAGAGATATCTGCTTCATTTCGACGCGAATCTTGAATTCGGTCGCTAGTAGCTTGATTAATTCTCGGAAATCGACGCGGTCTTCAGACGAATAATAGAAGATCGCTTTGGCCCCATCGGATTGGAATTCCACATCCGAAAGTTTCATGTTTAGTTTTAAGTCGCTGATAATTTGACGACCACGGTACATCGTAGGTAGGTCACGTGCCATTGCTTGCTCGTGCTTTTCGATGTCCTTTTCTGTCGCTACACGGAAGATGTTTTTAACCTTATCGTCGTCTTTGATATTCTTTTTCAACAACTGAAGTCGAACCAATTCTCCCTGTAGAGAAACGACGCCTAATTGAGTACCGCTGCTGGAATCGACCATGACTGAATCTCCTGTATGCAATTCGAGTTGATCAGCATTGCGGAAATACTCTTTTCTTCCCCCTTTAAACTTCACTTCCACGATGTGAAAGCGCTGAAAAGAAGGGACGTCTAAGTCTGATAACCAGTCAAAAACGTTCATTTTATTGCAACCACCTGAGCCACAACCGCCATTACTTTGGCAGCCTTTTACCTCTCCGCTAGTGCTGGTAGAGCCACATGACCCACTGGAACACGATTTACATGCCATATCTTAATACATCTAATCCGATGTCTCTTCTAAAGTTTTTACCTTCGAATTGGATGGTTTGGGCGGCCTTTTGTGATTTTTGGATCGCTCTTTCCAAGGTATTCGAAGTTCCAGTTAAGGCCATAACTCGGCCGCCACTGGTGATAATTTCGCCATCTTTTGACGTCGTACCTGCGTGGAAAACGATCGCGTCCTCCACTTTTTCAACCCCTGTTAATACATCGCCTTTGCGGTATTCCTCTGGATAACCTCCTGCCACTAACATGGTTGTTACGGCATATTGGTCCAAAATGGAAATTTTTTGTTCGCTCAGCGTGCCATTAGAGGCTGCAATTAGCAAAGATAGGAAATCTGATTCGATTCTAGGTAAAACTACCTCCGTTTCAGGGTCCCCCATTCTAGCGTTGTATTCGATGACATAAGGCTCGCCTTCGTGGTTCATTAATCCGATGAAGATGAATCCTTTGTAGTCTATATTTTCTGCTTTCAAGCCTTTCACAGTAGGTTCAATAACCTTTTGCTTCACGACCTCCATAAACTTAGCGTTTGCGAATGGAACGGGAGAAACGGCACCCATACCACCGGTATTTAAACCTTCGTCGTTTTCTCCAATGCGCTTGTAATCTTTCGCCTCAGGTAAAACCACATAGTTTTCGCCATCGGTTAAAACGAAAACGGATAATTCGATTCCACGAAGGAATTGCTCGATCACCACTTTGGAACTTGCATCACCGAACTTCGCGGCTAAGAGCATCTCATTTAAAGCTGTCTCCGCCTCCGCCAAAGTCAAAGCGATAATGACTCCTTTTCCTGCCGCTAATCCGTCTGCTTTCAATACGATGGGTAAGGATTGTGTCTGCAAATAGGCCAGACCGTCCGCGATGGTGTCCTTCGTGAAGGTTTGGGATGCAGCAGTTGGTATGCCGTATTTGTGCATGAAGTTCTTAGAGAAATCCTTGCTACCTTCGATTTGGGCACCTTCTGCACCTGGTCCCACGATTCCTACGTGTTTCAGGTCAGATTGAGATTCGATGAAATCGCGTATCCCTTTTACCAATGGTTCTTCAGGACCCACCACCACTAATCCAATGTCATGTGTTCGAATGGCCGCGGCGATTCCTTCGAAATCGGTCACGCCGATGGCTAAATTAGTACCGCATTGTGCGGTTCCCGGATTACCCGGTGCAATGTATAAATTACCTAGGATAGGGCTTTGGCTAATCTTCCAAGAAAATGCGTGTTCACGGCCTCCTGCACCTAAAATTAAAACGTTCATATGTTGATTAATTGGCTAATTCACTCAAAAATTTAATGCGCATTAAACGAAGTTCTTCTTCTGTTACGTCTTCGATATCACAATTTTCCAAGGCCTCTATGATGTCATCACTATCCGCAGACATGAAGTATTCGTAGATTTCTTCTTGTTTATCAAGCTCAATGACTTGATTAATATAGTAATCCAGGTTTAATTTCGTACCCGAGAAGCAAATGGTTTCAATCTCTTCGATTAATTCCGCCATGCTCACTTCTTTCTGTTCTGCGATCAGGTCTAAATCGATTTTTCGATCGACCTGTTGGATAATGTAAATCTTGATTTTGGACTTATTGACCGTTGATTTTACGACCACTTCTTTCGCCGTTTCGATCTCGTTTTCTTCTACGTAACGATTAATCACATCGAGGAATGGCTTACCGAATTTCACGACTTTACCCATTCCCACGCCGTTGATTTGGGCCATTTCGTCCTGTGTAGTCGGATAAGTAGTGGCCATCTCTTCCAAAGAAGGATCTTGGAAAATCACATAGGGAGGTAAATTTTTCTCCTTCGCGATCTTCTTGCGGAGGGTTTTAAGTATGTCAAAGAGGGCGTCATCATAGGCTTTGGCCCCTAAAGCAGCTCCCTCGTCCTCATTTTCAGCGGGCTCCGCCTCTTTCTCGTAATCGTGGTCTTTGTAGAACGTAATAGGGAAGGATTCCTTCAAGAAAGCTTGTCCTAAAGCGCTTAAACGAAGAACGCCGTAGTTTTCGATGTCCTTATCCAATAGCCCGAAAATGGCCATTTGCTTAATGAACGAAATCCAAGCCGATTTTTCATCTTCGATAGGCACCGGTTTTGATGCTGTTTTGCGCATCTTCGGCTTCTTCGGAACATCCTCGTCTCCGTCTTCATCCTCGTCCTCTTCGTCTTCTTCATCTACCTCAGGACTAATCCATGAAACCGTTTTTCCAGCACCAAACAAGGATAATTTTTCCTGTTCGTGACTCTGAATGAAGGAATTTGATTTACCTTCCAAGAAGTCAGCGATGTGTTCTGCATCGAATTGTTCGCCGGTTTGTTGTACCGCTTGTAAGACCAGACTTACTTCGTCTTCAGCTTTGAATGTTGGGGTCGGATGTAGGCAATTGTCACAGAAACCACAGTTTTCAGCCATATGCTCCCCAAAATAGTGAAGCAATTGCTTGCGACGGCAAACACCTAAATTCGTATAGTAGACCATTTCGGACAAAAGAATTTTGGCATTCTCCTTCTCCGTAACGGCCTTATCTTTATTAAACTTGTCTAATTTCAGGATGTCATCGTAGGTGTAGAACAAGATACATGTCCCATCTAACCCATCGCGCCCTGCGCGCCCTGTTTCCTGGTAATACCCTTCTAACGACTTAGGAGCGTCATAGTGAATCACAAAACGCACATCCGGCTTATCAATACCCATCCCAAAAGCAATCGTCGCGACCATCACATCTACTTCCTCATTCAAGAAAGCTTCTTGGTTAGACATTCTCACTTGCGGCTCTAAACCCGCGTGGTAGGGAAGGGCCTTCACGCTATTCACGTGCAATAATTCTGCAATTTCCTCTACCCGCTTTCTCGAAAGGCAATAAATAATACCCGCTTTGCCGTTATGCGACTTAATGAAACGGATTAATTGCTTGTCAATATCCTTCTTCGAACGGATCTCGTAATAGAGGTTCTTGCGATTAAAAGAGGACTTAAAAACAGTCGCATCTTCTAGATTTAAGGTCTTTTGAATATCGATTTGCACCTTAGGGGTAGCCGTCGCCGTTAGAGCGATGATGGGCATTTTCTCATCAATGGTCTCGATGATGGTGCGAATTTTACGGTATTCTGGTCTAAAATCGTGTCCCCATTCAGAGATACAATGTGCCTCGTCGATCGCGACGAAGGAGATTTTAGCCTGTTTTAGGAAGTTTAGGTTCTCTTGTTTGTTGAGTGATTCCGGGGCGATGTACAATAACTTAACAGCTCCGGAGATAACCTCTGCTTTCACGCGATTGATTTCAGCACGGGTTAGCGAAGAGTTTAGGAACTGTGCATTAATGCCAAAAGCCACCATTTGATCTACTTGATTCTTCATCAAGGCAATCAAAGGCGAGATCACAATTGCCGTTCCTTCCATCACAATCGCAGGTAATTGATAGCAAAGCGACTTGCCTGCGCCTGTAGGCATTAACACAAAACTGTTTTTGCCTTGGATGGTATTCAGAATGATGGCTTCTTGCTCCCCCCGAAATTGGCTAAATCCAAAGGTTTTTTTTAGCTGTTCCTTCAAGCTATCGATGGTCATTGGATGGGGCATATATTGATTAATGTGTTGTTTCGGCGATTGTTAAAGTCTGAGGGCTTCTACTTATCTTTGCCCTACAAATTCTTCTAAGATTGAAATTAAGCAAAAATATCCAATCCACAGCAAAAAAAGTTTTAACACAGGAAGCTGAGGCCATTCTGCAAGTGAGCGCCGGAATTAATTCGGATTTTGAGGCTTGTGTGGAACATTTGTTAAGTATTCCTGGGCGCATTGTCTTCACTGGGATTGGTAAATCTGCCATTATTGCGCAGAAAATTGTAGCTACGATGAATTCCACCGGGACGCCAGCCTTGTTTATGCACGCGGCGGATGCGATTCATGGAGATTTAGGGATGATTCAGGAGGGAGATGCGGTGATTTGTATTTCGAAGTCTGGAGATACGCCCGAAATTAAGGTGTTAGTACCTTTGATAAAGCGACTGAAAGTGAAGTTAATTGCGATGGTGTCCAATAAGAACTCCTATTTAGGCCAGCAGTCAGACTATATTTTACACGCTTTGGCAGACCAAGAGGCGGATTTATTGAATCTGGCACCCACGACTTCCACGACGGTAGCCTTGGCTTTAGGCGATGCCTTAGCGGTTTGTTTGTTAGAATGTAAAGGATTTACGGCTCAGGATTTTGCCAAATACCATCCAGGCGGCGCCCTGGGCAAACGTCTTTATTTAAAAGTGGGCGATATTTATCCAACCCACGAATTCCCAGCTATCTCCCACACAGCCTCCATTCAGGAAGCCATTCACGAGATTTCGTCGAAGCGTTTAGGCGCAACCGCGGTATTAGATGGGAAAGGGGATTTAGTAGGGATTATCACCGATGGTGATGTTCGCCGTACTTTGGAAAATTCAAAGGATTGGGCTATCATCGTTTTAGCGGATATGATGAATACTACGCCTAAGACGATTGATGCGGAGGCTTTTGCTACAGAGGCATTGGCAATCATGCAAAGCAAAAATATCACACAACTGGTGGTGACGGCAAATAAAAAGGCCGTGGGATTTGTACATCTCCACGACCTGTTGAAAGAGGGTATCGTCTAAAAATCAGCGCATTCTGTTCGATGATTGCACTAGCATCTCGTCCTTGCGGATGAGGCGGTTTGCAATCATATTCGCTAGTAGGGAAACCACTAAGGCGTAGAATCCGTAACCATATTTACCCTGAATTTCTGGTTCAAACGTAGGCATCGCCTCCTTGAAAATCACCCAAAAAGCATAGCCCATTGCTCCCGCTAAAACCAGGGAATTGACCAGGCCTAACATCATTTGACGCATGCGGTTTTTGAATGAGAAAATCGTTATTAGCGTGATAACCGTCGATAAAGTCACTAAAAGGGCAATGGCGATGTTACTGTGTGCGGCTACTTCTTTTCCGTTTTGGAATAATTGCCATTGGTTAGAGAAAAGCTCTGCTTTCTGGCCTGAAGTACCTATTTTTTGCCAAATAGAAATGCCAGATGTCGCGATCGCATTACCAATAATCGCTAAGGCTAAGAAAAGGGTTTGTGGTCTTTGAATCATAATTTTATTTCATTGAATAGACGAAATTACGCATTTTCTGCAAAAAGCTTCGCCGCAATTTTTGCCGAAGATAAACAAAGCGGAATTCCACCGCCCGGATGAACGCTTCCGCCCACCCAAAACAAATTTTTAATGGCCTTTCGGTAATTCGGGTGACGTAAAAAGGCTGCAAATCGGTTGTTCGAAGCGTTTCCATAAAGCGCACCTCCAGCTGATGAAGTTCTAGCCTCAATGCTGCGCGGGTCTAATAGGTCCTCGGCGACGATGTGTTTCTCGATGTCTTTGCCTAAGTTGCGCGATAATTTCTCGATCACATTTCTTCTCATCTTTGCCACTAGCGCATCCCAATCTTGTCCCTCGTTCGCTGGAACATTCATCAAGATAAACCAGTTTTCGCCGCCTGTTGGCGCATCTGATTTTTCTACCTTCGAAGAAATATGCAAGTAAATGGTCGGATCATCGTTGATGGTTTTGTCTTCGAAGATGGCCTTGAACTCGCCTTGGTAATCGTCCGAGAAGAAGATGTTGTGCACCCCTAATTCGTCGAAAATGCGGTCCATTCCCCAATAGAATATGATGCCGGAGCTGGATTTGGGTTGATTTAAGAGCTTTTTCGGTTGTGGTTCTTGTGATAGGAGTTTTGTGTAACTCGGGCGGATGTCTGCGTTGCAGGCAATGTAGTCAAAGGTATAATTTCCTTTTTCAGTCTCTAATCCAGTCGCAGTATGATTTTCGGTAGTGATGCTGGACACTTTCTCGTTGAAGTGAAAGTTCACACCTAGTTCTTCGGCGAGGCGGTGCAGCGCCCGAGGAATGCTGATGATGCCGCCTTTTGGGAAAAAAGCACCAATGTTGTATTCTAAATGGGGAATAATCGATAAAGTTGCCGGCGTTTGGTAAGGGTCCGAGCCGTTGTAGGTGGCGTAGCGGTCAAAAAGCTGGACCGTTTTCGGATTCTTAAAACGCTTCGCGTGGGAGCGGTGCATCGTGTTGAAAAGACCTAGGCGCGGGATATTCAGGTAGCCTTTCAGGGCTTTAGGCCCCGTCCAGGTTGAGAAGGAATGCAAAGAGTTATCCAAGAAAAGCTCACTAATGATGTGGTAATTTTCTCCGATTTCGCGTAAAAAACGTGCTACATTCTCGGAGGATTCTCCTAATTGCGAAGCAATCGCCGCCGCTGTTTCTGCGGGTGCAGCGTTCGTTTGCAAGCGTGTGCCATCTTCCCAAAAGTAGCGGCAAATCTCTGGCAATCTTTCATAGCTGAAATAGTCGCGGGGATTTTTGCCTGCCAGCGTGAACAGTTCGTCCACTAAATGTGGCATTGTGAAAAGAGAGGGCCCGGCGTCAAAACGAAATCCGTTGGTTTCGATTTGGGCTAATTTGCCTCCAGGATAGGAATTCGCTTCGAAAACGGTGACTTGGTGACCCGCCACCGCGCTGCGAATGGCAAAGCCCAAACTACCCATTCCCGATCCAACAATCCCTATTTTTGACATAATTCAAAATTAAGTAAAAAAGAATAAAGCCCTAAATGTTTTTCTCTCCCTGCGCTTTTCTGTAATTTTGCCCGAATTTTAATATTTTCTATGCTACGTACACATACAAATGGCGAATTGCGCATCGAACACGCGGGCACCGAGGTAACTCTTTGTGGCTGGGTTCAGCGTTCACGTGATAAAGGGGGGATGATTTGGGTGGATCTTCGGGATCGTTACGGGGTCACTCAATTGATGTTAGAGGAGGGGAAATCGTCTGCGGAGGCTTTGGCATTAGCCAGAGGATTAGGCCGTGAATTCGTCGTAGAAGCGAAAGGGGTCGTGGTAGAGCGTTTGTCGAAAAACGACAAAATGCCCACTGGCGATATCGAAATCAAAGTAAAAGAATTGCGCGTATTGAATCCGGCGAAATTGCCTCCGTTCTTGATCGAAGACGAGACAGATGGCGGCGATGACATCCGCATGAAATACCGTTATTTAGACTTGCGCCGTAACCCGATTCGCGAAAGTTTGCAATTGCGCCACCACGTGGGTCGCGAAGTGCGTAATTACTTAGATAAGCAAGATTTTATCGAGGTGGAAACACCCGTTTTAATTAAATCAACACCAGAGGGTGCGCGCGATTTCGTCGTTCCTTCTCGGATGAATCCAGGCGAATTTTATGCCTTACCGCAGTCTCCGCAAACTTTTAAGCAATTATTGATGGTGTCCGGTTTCGACCGGTATTACCAAATTGTGAAGTGTTTCCGTGATGAAGATTTGCGCGCGGATCGCCAGCCAGAATTTACTCAAATCGACTGCGAAATGTCGTTCGTGGAGCAAGAAGATATCCTGAATATGTTTGAGGGATTGATTCGTCACCTGTTCCAAAACGTAAAAGGTCTTGACATAGGTCAAGTGCCACGTATGACCTACGCGGATGCAATGAAAAACTACGGTTCTGATAAGCCGGACATTCGTTTCGATATGAAATTCGTGGAATTGAAAGGCGAGGGTGTGGATTTGACGTCTGGCAAAGATTTCCAAGTTTTCGATGCAGCGAACACGGTGGTAGGTATCTGCGTAAAAGGCGCAGCGGAATATACCCGCAAGCAAATCGATGAATTAACTGATTTTGTTCGCCGCCCACAAATCGGTGCGAAAGGATTGATTTACGCTCGCGTTCAAGCGGACGGCGTAGTGAAATCTTCTGTAGATAAATTCTACTCAGAAGCTGATCTAGCGACTTGGGCTGCGGCATTTAACGCAGAGCCAGGCGACTTAATTTTAGTACTTTCAGGTGAGGGAGATAAAGTCCGCAAGCAATTGAACGAGCTTCGTTTAGAAATGGGAACGCGTATGGGATTACGTGACCCGAATAATTACAAAGTACACTGGGTGGTAGATTTCCCACTATTAGAGTACGGTGAGGAAGAAGATCGCTGGTTTGCGATGCACCATCCGTTCACGAGCCCTAAGCCAGAGGATATTCCATTGATGCTGGCTGGAGAATTCGGTAAAGTGCGTGCGAATGCCTACGATTTAGTCGTGAATGGCGTAGAAGTGGGTGGAGGGTCGATTCGTATCTTCCAAAAAGATTTGCAATCAAAAATGTTCGAAGTCCTTGGATTCACTCCGGAGGAGGCGCAAGCGCAATTCGGATTCTTATTAGATGCCTTTGAATATGGGGCGCCGCCACACGGTGGTTTGGCTTTTGGTTTTGACCGTCTTTGCTCGTTGTTTGGTGGAACAGATTCGATTCGTGATTACATCGCATTCCCTAAGAACAACGCGGGGCGTGACGTGATGATCGATTCGCCATCGCCACTAGCGCAAGCGCAGTTAGATGAATTGAAGATTAAAACGACGGTTTAGTCGAGTAGATATAAAAAAAGGGGGCCGCGTAGCGGCCCCCTTTTTTTATAAACTAAAGTAAGCTTAGAAATCGTAATGAAAAACGGGGCTAGTCCATTCACCCGCGTTGATATTGATGACTTCCTTGATTTCGCCGTGGTGAATATCAAATACCCACCCGTGTAGATGGGGGAATTTGCGTTTCTCCCAGGCCTTTTGAACGATGGTTGTTTTGGCCAAATTCTGAATCTGTTCCGCTACATTCAATTCGACTAAGCGGTTAAATCGAGCCGTTTCATCCGTGATATTTTGCAGATCCTCATAGTGCTTTTCATACACTTCTTTGATGTTACGAAGCCACTTGTTGATTAAACCAAAATCGTGATTCGTCATCGCCGCTTTTACTCCTCCACAGTTATAATGACCGCAGACAATAATGTGTTTTACTTCTAAAACCTCTACCGCATATTGCAAGACGGACAATAGATTGATGTCCGTATGCACCACCATATTTGCTACATTACGGTGAACGAAAATATCACCTGGATCTGCATGCGTGATTTCCTCAGCTGGAACCCGGCTATCTGCACAGCCGATCCATAGGAAAAGAGGATTTTGGTCTTTTGATAAATTATCGAAATAAGTAGGGTCTAATTCTAGACGCTCACTTGCCCAAGCCTTATTGCTTAAGAGTAATTTTTTATATTCTTTCATCTTATTTCTTTTTAAGGTCGACTTCGATGCCGCGTTCTTGTGCTGTACTTATAAACTCCTGGATCAATAGGTTAATATCGTGGTCCATAAAATGCACTTTGGTCGTATCGATATATACTTCCGATCCAGTTGGAATTTTACGCAATGTTTCCTTTAGGGACATTTTATGTAAAAAGGTGACATCTTTCTGAAATTTAATTAAAATTTCATTTCCCTTTTTGAAAACAGTAAAGACGGATGAATAATTCGTGATAACTACAAATACCAAACCAACTAAAGTTCCCACGAAAATTCCCCATAATAAATCTACTCCTACCACTACAGCTACTGTGATTAAAAAGGGAACATATTGTTTCCAGCCTTCTGCAAATACTTTTTTGAATTCCTTAGGATGGGCAAGTTTATATCCAGTATATAACAGGATACTAGCTAGGCAGGCGAGGGGGATCTTATTTAAATAAAGCGGCAAAAGCATTACCGCCACGATTAATAAAATACCGTGAAAGAATCCAGACATACGACTTTTACCTCCTGAATATATGTTAGTCGAAGAGCGTACAATGACAGAAGTAATAGGTAAGCCACCTAAGAGTCCACTGACCACGTTTCCAGCGCCTTGTGCCAGCAATTCGCGGTCAGGCGAGGAGATTCTTTTGAGCGGATCTAGCGAGTCAGTTGCCTCCAGGGATAAAAGTGATTCTAATGTCGCGACGATAGCTAAAGTTAAGGCAATAGAATATACTTTCGGGTGGCTTAAAAAGCTCCAGTCAGGAGAGATGAGTCCTGCAAAGATTTCGCTGGTTGAGGCAAAAATGGGAAGGTTGACCATATGATCCATTGAATCTCCTAAGTACCAGTCTGGATTCCAGCTAGCCAGTCCTTCATTAATTCCCACTCCAGCTAACACCACAAAAAGGGAGGCCGGTAGTGCATTCATCCAGGCGAATTTTTGGCCTAGTTTCGTCCAAGAAAATAAGATAATAAGTCCTAAAAGGGAAATAAGTAGCGCGCCCATTTTGATAGAAGCGAGCGATTTCAAAATCTCTGTAAAGGTATTTTCTCCATCTTTTTGGTCAAATTCGAATTCTCCAATAAAGTCCAAATCATCCCCAATTGCATGTGGAATTTGTTTTAAAATGATGACAATTCCAATCGCCACCAGCATACCACGTATGACTGACGAAGGAAAAAATCCACCAATCTTTCCTAATTTCAAAAGGCCTAAGGCTAACTGAATGAGGCCAGCGATAATCACCGCAACTAAAAATCCGGGGAAAGAACCTAGGTCACCAATAGCTGTTGCGACTATAATAGTTAGACCAGCAGCAGGGCCACTCACAGAGAGTTCAGATCCAGATAAAAGTGAGACAAGTGTTCCTCCTACAATTCCTGCCACTAGGCCGGCTAATAGGGGGGCTCCTGATGCGAGAGCGATGCCTAGGCAAAGGGGTAATGCGACTAAAAAGACGGCAATGCCTGATTTCCAATCCCCTTTAATGAAGGATTGAATGTATTCTGATTGTTTCATAAGCTTGTTTAATTAATGAACTGATTATTTAAATTAAACAGGAATATCGGGTGGAGTTAGCGGGGTACACATAAATCCTGCTGATAATATAAATTGTAGTTCAGCTAATTTATTTTTGGAGGGGATAACTGTAAATACAAAAATAGGATGAGAGCGAACAATCCCTTCTTCTTGAGGAAGGTCATCCTCTTCGGAATCTTCGTCATCCGGGTTTAAAGGGGGGGATTTTGCCGGTTTATGCTGTGAAATGGGTTCCTTGGTTTGAAAAATAATTTTAGACTGTTGATCCCGTTCTTGAATCAAAATAGGATCAGCCGTATCAAATTTATCTGCTCTATATTTCCACTCTTTTTTAAGGCGACCACCAGAACCTACCTCATGGTATTCACGCCAAACCCCCACCTTAACACTATCATCTAATTTCCCCGCTTCTTTTAAGTTACCATTCGCATAAAAAGACTGATAAGTACCTCTAACTTTTCCATATTGGCGCGGTATAACCTCTTTAATTTTCTTTTTCGAGGCATCATAATACTGAAAGTACGAGCCTTTTAAGAAACCTTTTTGATAATAAACCTTATTCTCTAATTCATTTTCAGGACCATAGTTTTCCCATCTACCATCCTTAACTCCCATATAATAAAAGCCTTCTTCCACGAGTTTTTGATTTACATATTTTTTGAAAGGGCCATGGCAAATCTGTGCATTTTTTGCCTCTTTAAGTGGAATAGTTGTAACGCGGGATTGTGCGGGATCGAAAATGGAAATTTCCTGTAAATAAGGACTTAGGGCCTCGTCTTCCACATATTTCACGACATGTGCCTCCTCAGCAGTCATGCGGACACCGCTACCATAGCTGCCTAATCTAATTTCCGTTTTGATACCTACATATTCATCTTTAGGCTGTAGTTTCTTTTTAGCGGTTTTTACTATTTTTTTACCCAAATCTTTCACACCAAGACTTTCAATAAAGGCTTTGCTGTCCTCTTTGAATTTTTTAGCCTCTTTAGCTTTTTCTTCTAGTCCTGTGGAGAGTCTGCCATTAAATAAACCGTTTTCGTGAACGGTGGTATCTATCAGGGGCTTGTTGGTAGAAATTACCCTATTCTGTGCTTGAGCAGTTAAGCTCAGACTTAGTATTATGCTAAAAAGTAGAAAGCGTGAAAGCATTAATTTGCTTAAAAAGATTTCCTAAAACTACGAATTAAACTTATTACCTGAGAGACTTTATGTATTTTTGCATGGATTTTTTTGAAGCCTTATTTGAATCATTCATTGGAAAAACAAGCAAAAATATATGTAGCAGGTCACCGTGGAATGGTGGGTTCCGCTATCGTGCGTAAATTAAAGAGAGAAGGGTACACGAATTTAGTGCTGAAAACTTCGGCAGAATTAGATTTACGTGACCAAGTAAAAGTAGCTGACTTTTTCGCTGCAGAAAAACCTGATTACGTCTTTTTAGCGGCGGCTAAAGTAGGGGGCATCGTCGCGAATAATACTTACCGCGCTGATTTCTTATATGAGAATTTAGCCATCCAAAATAACATCATTCATTCTTCCTTTGTCAATAAGGTAAAGAAATTACAGTTTTTAGGATCCTCTTGCATCTACCCTAAGTTAGCACCTCAGCCTCTGAAGGAGTCGTATTTATTAAGTGGATATTTGGAGGAGACGAATGAGCCTTATGCTATTGCAAAGATCGCCGGCATCAAAATGTGTGAGGCGTACCGCGCACAATATGGATGTGATTTTATCTCCGTTATGCCGACAAACTTGTACGGGCCTAACGATAATTATGATTTAGAAAACTCTCACGTCTTACCTGCAATGATTCGCAAGTTTCAGGAGGCTAAAGAACGAGGGGAAGCTTCGATGACACTTTGGGGAACGGGTTCACCTATGCGGGAGTTCTTGCATGCAGATGATTTAGCGGACGCCTGTGTCTATTTAATGGAAACTTATAGCGATGCTGAACTAGTAAATATAGGAACCGGGATCGATGTAACGATTAAAGAATTAGCCGAAACCGTGAAAGAAATAGTGGGCTTTACGGGGACTATCGATTGGGATAGCACGAGACCTGATGGGACCCCACGTAAATTAATGGATGTATCTAAATTGCATTCTCTAGGCTGGAAACATAAAATCGAATTAAAAGAGGGAATTTCATTAGCCTACCAAGATTTCTTAACGAATGTCAGTATTCGCAAATAATGGAGGAAAAAGAGTGGTTTAGTACCTGGTTTGATTCCCCTTATTATCATATTCTATATGCAAAAAGGGATGAAAATGAAGCAGCCAAATTTATTGCCTCCTTGCAGCAAAAGTTAAATTTAGCCGACGGTTCGCGTGTATTGGATGCTGCCTGTGGAAAGGGAAGGCATGCGATAACACTTAGTCAATTAGGCTTTACTGTGGATGCATTCGATCTTTCACCTGCTAATATTGAGGCCGCTCAAGTTTTCGAATGTCCTGACCTTCTTTTTTTCGTACACGATATACGGGAGGCATTGCCGCTTCAAAATGAATACGATGCTATTTTTAATTTCTTTACCAGTTTCGGTTATTTTGATAATCGAATGGATAATCAAAAAGCCTTTAATACTTTCGCCGGGGGCTTGAAAAAAGGGGGAATTCTTGTGCTTGATTTCTTTAACCCCACCTATGTATTAGCTAATTTAGTCTCTTCAGAAACCGTTGATCGTCAAGGAATCTCTTTTCAAATCAAACGATGGTCAGATGCCGGGTATCTGTATAAATCGATTGATTTTACAGACAAGGGTACAACCTATTCATTTGTGGAAAAAGTGGAGTTAGTTACTAAAAACGATTTTTTGGCGTATGCTGCTCAAGCTGGCCTTCAACTCGTTGATTTCAAAGGAAGCTATTCGCTAACTTCCTTTGATGAAATCAACTCGCCAAGAATGATTTTTATTTGGTCAAAAAATTAGTTTTTAACGAATTTGATGGAAACTGACTCCTCCAATTCCGGAAAACTAAGAATATAATTTCCTCTATTCAGTTTAGAGACATCTAATTTGATCGCAAAATTCTCAACCGCAATCGTTTCTTCCTGAATTATCCTTCCTTGAAAATCACTAATTCGTATTCGGTAGTTCGAGGCTCCATAATTTTTAGGTAGACCTACGGTTAACAGATGATTACTTGGGTTAGGATAGGCATAAAAACTCGAGTTAGGATTATCTAACGTCGTCGCTAAAATGATAATCCCTAAAGAGGCTGAGGTAAGGCAGCCATTAGCATCCTTTAATCTAACCTTGTAAGTTCCATTTGAGGTGGGCTTATGAGTAGTTGAGGTGGCACCTGCAATGGCAACATCGTTAAAGAACCATTGAATTTCTGTTCCTGCTGATGACGTCAAAATACCATTATCAAAGGAGATCGTTGGCTCCACTGGAGTCGTTGTTGTAATAGCGCTAACGGGCGAAACAATTGGACACGACCCATTAAAGCTGGCATTTACTTGGTAATTTCCTGTAGTGCTCACCTCTAATTTATTGGTTGTTGCTCCTATAATAGATACGCCGTTTTTCAACCATTGATACGTTGGATTTCCAGAGGCAGCTGTTGCCGTAATCGTTAATTTATCTCCAACACATAATTTCGAAGCACCGGTAGGGCTAACAGTGATTACGGGGCTGGCTCCCGTCGTGACAGCCACCTGAACTCGTGGGCTTGGGCAGGCATAGGATTTGAATTTCATGCCATATAAATAATAAAAGGCTGATTGGATTTCACCTCCGTTAAATAACGCTCCTGTTAAAGTTAAGACTCCTGGAATGGTATAAGGATAACCAATGTTTGTAACAGCATTAACCGTATCTGCCTTCGTCCGGTTACTTCTAAAAATAGAAGCTCCATTTGAACAAACATGAGATAAAATATAATTGCCTGCTTTAGGGAACGGTAAATTGAGGACAACGGTTTGACCGGGGTCTGTTTTATCGTCAATTAACTGGCTGCTTACTGTAGTCGAATTAGATTGCGTTCTGGTGGCTACTAAATCTTTACTAATAGAAGCAATTAATTCTCCCGTGTCTTTATTAAAAATACCGAAAGTGACCGTTCCAGAAGTTCCAATATAGACAGTCGCACTCTCTAGAATGGTGGGTTGTGTTACCACAAAGATGGGTTCTGGTCCAAAATTCGAATAATAACTACCTCCACCAAAATCCGATTTGGCTGCCGGTCCTACTGTACCACTAAAGTTATTGAATGCAGCAAAGAAGGTACCCGTATTTGTTGCCTTAAACGTTGATCCAGAGCCAATTAAGGTATTGCCATTATACCATAGTGGGCTTCCATTCGAAGCAGAAAGTGTTAGTTCTGTTGAGTTGCTACAAATGGTGCCTGTTACAACAGGAGCCACCGGACTACTTATTGTAATAGAGCTTGTGACAAGGTCGTTCGTTGTATTTTGATCTCCTGTCAGTTGACTACTTAATTGAAGCGAATAGGTACTTCCTGCCACTAAGGTCATATTACCTGATAAGATGACATCCGCTTCTCGATTTGAAGACAAAGTACTGATGATTCCTGTAGCAGTTCCCACTAAAGTACTACCATTTTTGATCTCTAATTTGACAGCAACATTTGTTTGAGTCACCGAACCTGAGTTTTTGACTCTCGCATTAAAGGTGGTATTCCCGGTACTTGCACAAAATGTTTCTGTTGATTGTGATACAGAAACAGCGCTGAAATCTTTCGATGCTTGTAGTATTTGAATGGAATAATCTTTCGTCTCACCTGAGCTAATACTGCCACAGGAAGGCGCTAAACTAGATCCTGACCCATTTTCAATGACCCAGCGCATTCGGTAGTAATCGTCTTGTTTTAAAGTGCTTGGGATTTTTATGTTACCAGTTGCTGCCGAAACGGTAGTATTTTGGGAGTTATACAATTCCTCCCCAGTATCCTCAAAATCTCCATCTTGATTCCAATCTGCAAATAACTTTACTTGTTTAGCACTCGTATTTTTAAAATTAAATTTAGCGGCGATATTCTCACCTAACTCAGCTTTAAAAACAGGATTAAGGCCCGTAGAATCTTTAGCAGTACCTAAGGTAAACGTTTGTAGGTTGCTCGTGTTCGTAGTAGGAGCAAGATTACAATAAGATGAACCTCCTATGCCAGATACTGCTAATCCAAAGCCCTGAGGAATATTATTCTTTAAAACTCCTTTTTGGCTTACCGTTAAGGTGAAACTTTGACCTGGAAGGGGATTGTTTACTAAAATTTGTTCCACATTGTCGCGGACATTATCAGCAGCAACAGGCAATGCCTCAGGGGAGGCAGGGTTTAATGTAAAGGGAAAGTAAGTGGATGAGCCACTAGTCAATCGAATATCTAGATCGTTTACAAGACGAGGAGTCCTGTCATTTAACTGAGAGGAAGTATTAGCCTCTGGATCTGTCCAGGCGATGGTGGCTTTCAATGGCCCTTTACCAGAACTGACAAGCGTATATGTTTTTATCTGACCTTGAATTAAACTACTTTCAGTCAATAAATGTGAGGCACTTTTATTTTGAACAACCTCTGCAGCTTTATCTAACTGAATCAACCCAAAGCCTGTTTTGTAGTCTGGGCCAGGGGTTTCCATGTCTAAAGCCGTATGAATCGCTAGTGCTTTTAGCGTGGAGGCGAGCATGAAGCTGTTATTATTTAGACGATTGTATAATTGTTGAATCAAATAAAAAGATCCAGCCGCCTGTGGTGAAGCCATGGAGGTTCCTCCCTTTGTTGAATAGGATTGGTCGTTTGCAACACCAGTGGAAAACATACTTGTTCCGATGGCCATGACATCTGGTTTAATTCTACCATCGTCTGTAGGTCCCCAACTTGTAAAACTTGAAATGGACACTTCAGATGCCTTTGTAGGAATTAATGAACTTAGGTTTGCCGCCCCTACGGTTAAGATATTTTTGGCTGTTCCGTTTGTAGAAATAATATCATAGCCATCATTTTTTGATCTGGCTATATTAGAAGAGTCGGTGGTGGATGCTTTTAAGAAATAATATTCTCCAGCAGCAGGTCCATTTTCACTTCTATTATTTCCGGCAGACTTGAAGATTAAATAGTTAGGACTATTGTACGCAATTTTGTCCCAGGCTTGTGCATTAGACTCATAGAGGCCAAATTTGACATCCTCAAATGTACTTACCGCATCATTTCCCCACCATTGCCATTTTTTCTTCGTTTCATCGTAAGTCCATCCTGCCTGATATCCATACGAGTGATTACTTATTATTAAAGGAGAGGAAGCGGAAGCTGTACTCATTTCGGCATTATCGTTCGTATAATCCCAAACTTTTAAATCGGCTTCATAGGCCATCCCTTTTGCATTTGGGCTAATTCCCGCTGCCACCAAAGTTCCAGCCACGTGTGTAGCATGATCACTCGTTCCTGTACTAGTCTGAGAAGGTTGCATGCTCGCACGTCCACCAAATTCCTGGTGCGTTGTTAATATGGCTCCACCATCCCACATTCCTAGTTTGCCTTTGATTGAATCTGATTTACCTGTTAATCCTAATGAAAGACTTCCACCAGGGTAAAGCAGATTTGTTTTGGTCATTTTCGCAGCTTGGCTATTTGATTCCGTCCGTAAATAAAGGGCTTCGCCTATTTCTGAAAAACCTTGGAAGGTAAGAACTTTGCCTTCTCCAAGTGTTCGAGTCAGTGGAATTCCTCTTTTTTTAGCTAGCTCTTGTGAAGCATGGTAAATAGAATCCTGTTGTCTACCAAATCGCAAACCGCGCTCCTTTCTGAAGTCATCTTGTGCGAAGGTGGAGAAACTTAACAGGAAAATAAGTAGTATGTGAATCTTCATAGTTGCTAATTTACTAAATTATTTTATTTCTACTTTAAACGTCTTTCTATGCAGAATTGTTAAACCTTTTTCTACTATAGCTTTTCGATGTTGTAGAGTGGGATAGCCCGCATTTTTTTCCCAGCCATAGCCTGGGTGCTCTTGAGCTGCCTTTTCCATGAGTTCATCTCGGTAGGTTTTTGCCAAAATGGAAGCAGCCGCGATAGAAAAGTATTTTGAATCCCCCTTGATAACGCAGGTATGTGGAATTAGCGGGTAGCTATAAAATCGGTTGCCATCAACCAATAAATGTTCAGGACGATGCGTAAGTCGATCCACTGCTAAGTGCATGGCTAGAATACTAGATTTTAAAATATTGATTTCATCTATCTTGCCAGCATCTACCTCCGCAATAGCAAAATCAATTGCATATTCCCGAACTAATCTTTTTAATTCGTTGCGCTGGCGCAAGCTCATTTGCTTCGAATCAGTTAAAAAAGGGTGATGAAAATCTTTAGGTAAAATAACCGCTGCAGCCACCACTGGACCCGCTAAACATCCTCTCCCAGCTTCATCTAAGCCAGCTTCTAGTCCAATTGGAGAATAAAAGGGGAGTAATGCTGACATTTATCTTTCAAATAACAATCTTTTTCCTTTAACGGACTCATTAAATAAACCTTTTGAATAGGCTAAATGTCCCGATACAAACGTGTGTTCAACCGAAGCGGACAAGGTCTGTCCCTCCAGGGGAGACCAACCGCATTGGTAATGGATGTTGTCTTTCGACACGGTCAAAGGTTTATTCAAATCTACGATGGCTAAATCCGCCCAATACCCTTCTCGGATATATCCACGTTCTTCTATTTGGAAACAATCCGCCACAGCATGGGCTGTTTTTTCAGCGATGAGTTCGAGGCTAATATGACCTTCTTTGGCCAAATCAATCATCAACAACAAAGGGTGCTGCACTAAGGGTAAACCAGATGGCGCTTTCCAAAACTCCTGCGATTTCTCTTCCCAGGTATGTGGTGCATGATCGGTAGCAATAATATCTAATTCCCCAGACACCAATGCCTTGCGCAAAGCCATCTTGTGACGCGCGTCTTTAATGGCCGGATTGCATTTAATTTGATTCCCTAACGTGTCGTATTGTGCTGCGTCAAACCACAAATGGTGGACGCAAACTTCTGCCGTAATACGTTTATCTTTTACGGCTTTACCCGTTTCAAACAGGGCTAATTCCTCCTCTGTCGAGATGTGCAGAATATGCAAACGCGTATTGTTTTTCTTCGCTAAATCCACTGCCATAGAAGAGGACAAATAACAGGCTTCCTCGTTTCGGACCAACGGATGAATGTAAGCGGGGGCATTTTCTGGGTATTTTTCTTTGAAAAGTTCTGTTCGCGCACGAACCGTCGCTTCATCTTCGCAGTGCGTTGCAATTAACATTTCGCAGCTGGAGAATAACTTCTCTAAGGTCTGCGCATTATCTACGAGCATATTTCCCGTCGAGGACCCCATGAAGATTTTCACTCCGCATACATTGCGGGGATTTGTCTTTAAAACTTCCTCTAAATTATCGTTTCCGGCCCCCATGAAGAAGGAGTAGTTTGCCAAAGATCCAGCCGCCGCAATCGCGTATTTATCTGCCAATAATTCTTGTGTTAAGGCATTGGGTACGGTATTGGGCATCTCCATAAAACTGGTAACCCCCCCAGCCACTGCTGCGCGAGCTTCGCTAGCGATAGTCGCCTTGTGCGTTAAACCAGGCTCTCTGAAATGCACCTGATCGTCGATCATCCCTGGGAAAATATGCTTTCCACTGAGGTCTAGTATGACCTCATCTGGCAGAGGACTAAGGTTAGGAGCTATTTTTGAAATCCGTCCGTTTTCTATCCTAAGATCTGAATTTATTGTCTTGCCTTCATTGACGATTTGGGCATTTTTTAAGAGAAATTTAGTCATTGAGATCCGTAATTTTAAATTCAGTTCGGCGGTTTTCTTGGTGTGCCTCTTCACTACAATCAACCCCATCGGTACAGCCATTGATTAACTGCGATTCACCATACCCTTTAGCTTTTACTCTATTTGCGCTAATTCCATGATCGATGATGTATTTCACCGCAGAATCAGCTCGTCTTTGGGACAATTTTAGGTTATAGGACGCAGAAGCGCGCGAATCTGTATGAGATCCTAGTTCGATGGAGATTTCTGGATTGTCTTGTAAAACTTGAACAATTTTATCTAGTTCCAGTGCTGCATCTGGTCGAATTACAGCTTTATCTAAGTCATAATAGATCGGATTAACACCAAACATCGCCCCTAATTCTTCCCCGATTTCAGCAATTCCCAAGGTGATTTTATGATCAAATGTCGTATCTGTCAATTCTTTTTTCAAAAGCTGTTTAGGAATCTCTTTCCCATCTAACAAAAATTCACTGCGTTTTGTCAAGAATTTCTCTTTGCTCGCATTAAAACTGATTTGGTCTGCAGGGTTTAAATCGATGATGGGTAAGAATCCTTTGGCATCACTATACAGCACAGGTTCAATCTCTCCATTGCGTTTAATTCCCACCTTTGCGTTCGCAATTGGCTTGTTTCGACTGTTTAAAATTTGCGTCCTTAAGTGATATAAAGCCACTTTAACGGGCTCTGAGCTCTCTGCAATCGTGGTTTCATTTGACCACCAACGATCCTCAGAATTAGAAGATTGAAAGAAATAGATATCATCGTCTCCTTTACCCCCTGTTCGATTTGAGCTAAAATAGCCTTGATTCGTATCAGATAAAAATAGGCCAAAATCATCTCCTGAAGAATTCATCGGAACGCCTAAATGTTCCACTTGTATCTCCTCATCCCTCCGTGTAGCAACAAAAATATCTAGGCCACCTAAACTAGGATGCCCATCTGAGGAGAAAAAAAGTTTACCGTCCTCGGATACATAAGGGAATAGCTCATTTCCACGCGTATTGATGCTAGAGCCCAGATTAATAGGTTTCCCAAACCGACCTGAGTTATCCATCGGTGCTCGATATAAATCCAATCCTCCTTTTCCTCCTCTTCGATTCGAACTAAAATAGAGCGATTTCCCATCTCGTGAGAACGATGGGCTGCCGTCCCAACCTAAGGAGTCAGAAATAGGCAGACGCTCTGGGACTGACCATATTCCGTCTCTAAAGGATGATATATATAAATCTACATCAGGTGAGGGGTCTTTACTTTTTCCGGAGTTTCCTCTAGCAAATACCATCGTTTTCCCATCTTTCGAAAAGGCTGGTGTGCCCTCATTTGCATTGTCATCTAAAAGATTAGAACTAAAGACCTCTAATTGTTCAATTTCAGTGGGGCTTTTTAAACGAGCTTTATATAAACCTAGATAAGGGAGCCCATTATTTTTGTAGATTAATGGTTTTTTAGAGCTAGTTAGAATGAGTTCCTCCCCATTTTTTATCGGGCCAAATTCTGCCTGCTTCGTATTCCCAATCAAGCCTTGAATTTTAACTGGGCTAGGGTTTTTAGTGTATTCCTCGACGGAGGACAGGTTTTCTAATTCAATTTCTGCTTTAATGGCGTACTCACGTGAGCTGGGTTTACTCGCAATAAATTCCTGTAAATATTTTTTAGTTTCGGCATATTTGCCATTTGCTTTAGCTGAATAGGCTAAATGTAAACTAAGGAGTGGATCTTCATTTCCTTTTTCCTTCGCTATTAAATAATAAGGTCCTGCAAATTGAATGCGATTCGAGAGACGATACGATTCCGCCACTAAATAATTTGTTTCTATTGATCTGTAATTCCGATCTGCTAACGGTTTTACATCTCGTATGGCCCATTCATATTCTCCTAATTCGAAATTTTCTATGGCTGTTTTAAATAATCGGGCATCAGAATTACAGGCATTTAGTAATCCCACTATCAGGAAAAGATAGAGGTAAGTGGTTGGTTTAAATGGCTTTATATTGTTCATAGATGATTAAGCGAATATAAAAATAAATACAAAACCGATTATATTCTCTACCTTTGCCTAAATTTCGACAATCGAAAGCAAGATGACAAACGTTCGTCCTCTTTTATTCCAGCAGTGATGTTGTACAACCATGAGAAAAAGAATTTCAAACGACGATAGCCGTCGTAGCAGCCGACCATCAGAAGGTCGTGCACCAGAGGGAAGATCCACAGCAAGATCTACCGGCAGATCAGAAGGTCGCCCTTCCACAGGTCGTGATTTTAACGGCCCACGTAATGATCGCCATGACTCAGGAGCTCCTCGCGAGTTCAGAGGCCCACGCAACGATTCAGGTACCCCACGTGCACCGCGTTCAGAATCATCCAATCGTTTTTCAACAGATCGCAAGCCATTCAATTCAGAAGGAGGAGAGCGTCGTTCCTTCGGAGATCGTAAACCATTTGATGGAGAGCGTAAGCCCTATCAAGGAGGAGAACGCAAACCGTATCAAGGTGGCGAAAGAAAACCATTCAATCGCGATAACCGCGAGGGTGGTGAACGCCGTTCCTTCGGAGATCGCAAACCTTTTGATGGGGAAAGAAAACCGTTTAACCGCGAAGGCGGCGAGCGTAAACCGTATCAAGGCGGCGAACGCAAGCCATTTGGCAGAACTGAAAATCCAACACGTACACCCTATAAAGGAGATAATCGCTGGGATCGCAATGCGGCACCTAAGGTAGAAGGATCGGAAGAATCGACGACACCTCGTGATGAGAATCCAACGGCACGTATCGGGCGTCGCTACGAGGAGCGCACTGAGCGTTCTGCAGAGCGTGGCGAGCGTCCAGAAGGGGCTCGTAATCCACGTTATTCTGACCGAGAGACTTTTAAAAGTCGCTCTCGTTTTGATGCAGGCCCGGCATACGAGCCTCAATATAAATTAGATCGCTATAAGGAGCGTGCTCCTTCGAAAATCCAAAAGAAAATTGCTCAAACTGATCGTCGCTCTGACGAAATTCGCTTGAATCGCTACATCGCAAACGCGGGAATTTGTTCTCGTCGTGATGCAGATAAATTAATCGAAGCAGGGGAGATCAAGGTTAATAACAAGGTGATCACAGAAATGGGATACCAAGTGATGCCGACGGACATCGTGAAATATGGTAACCGCAAATTGAACCGCGAAAAACCAGTTTACTTATTATTAAATAAGCCAAAAGACTTCTTAACTACTACCGAAGACCCGAACGATCGCAAGACCGTAATGGAACTTGTTAAGAACGCGACAGAATCGCGTATTTACCCGGTGGGACGTTTGGATAGAAACACGACTGGTTTATTGTTGATTACGAATGATGGTGAGTTAGCGGATAAATTGACGCATCCATCGAACGAAATCGAGAAGATTTACCAAGCGGAATTAGACAAGCCTTTGACGGACGAAGATTTCGAGAAAATCAAAGAGGGTTTAACCTTGGAGGATGGAGAAATTAAAGTGGATGATTTGGCCAAAGTCACTCCAGACGGTTACGTCATCGGTGTGAAAATCCACTCAGGTAAAAACCGCATAGTTCGTCGTATTTTCGAACACCTAGGTTACGAAGTGACAAAACTAGACCGCACGACTTTTGCTGGCTTAACGAAGAAAGATCTTCCACGCGGAAGCTGGAGATTCTTGACGGAGAGGGAGTTAGTGAAGTTGAAGTATTTACTTTAGTCGCAGCTCCGCTGCGACACAGTGGGCAGTGGGCAGTTGACAGTAAGTAGAGTTTTACTAATTACTGACGACTGCCGACTGTCGACTAACAAAAAACCCGCTGAGATTTCTCAGCGGGTTTTTTGTTTATCAGCGGGTTTTTTGTTAAATATTCATCAACGACTCTCTTCGTCTCATCTTTCCAGCTGGAATACCAAACATCATCTTGAAACGACGGCAGAAATACGCCGTGTCTTTGTAGCCCACTTCGGAACCGATTGCGCGGATGGATTTCTTCGTCGTGCGAAGTAAACCTACCGCCGCTTCCATACGTTGGTACTCGATATAATCTTGTGGGTTAATACCCGTTAACATCTTGAAATATTGACCTACATAGTCTTCCGATACGTTTGCGACGTTTGCCAAAACCTTATTGGACAAATCACCACCCAAATGATCCTTGATGTAAGCGAAGATATCGATTAAGCGTGGGTCTTTAAAGTAAGTTGAATTCGTAGCTAATTGCTCTACGAATAAACGATTCTCAATGATGTAACGAATCACTTCGATCACGATCTCTTCCGTTTTGATCTTAATGATACGTCCTTTTCCGATGGCATCTGAAAGATCTTCTTCTAAAATCTCACGGATGGTGGCTGCTAGTTTATCGTCGCGTTTAATTAAAAACGGAGGAATGTCTAGCGAAGTAAAGAAGTTAACGGAATCAAAAACTTTCGCTTCGAAGGCCACCATTCCAAATGAATTAGGCTGTTCTCCAATAAGCGATGCATCCGTATTTTGATCAAAATACAATTCGCGATGCGTCATGAACTCTTCATTGTTCACCGCTCTCGGTTTTTCTGCATTTCCGTAGGTTACGCTGATCATTTTACCCCCTGGGATAAAAAGCATGTCACCTTCCTCTACAGGAGTCTCCTCCTCGCCAAAAGACACTTCCCCTTTGTACAATATCAAGAGCGAATTTTCTACGTCATAGAAATTCTTGATACGAATCGGTTGTAATATTCTAATGTTTCTCGCTTTGATGAATTTAACACCTAAGGACTCGATGATCTTGTTATAATCTTCCATAATTTGTCACCAAACGGAGTAAATAATACGATTTTTCAAATAAACTTGGACAAAACTAATAAATCAGATAATAATTCCAAATTATTTCGTCGATTAATTTGGGCTAATTGTCCTGTTTTTTTTCGGGTATTTATTTGTAATATATTAATAAGAAGGTGTTTATTTGATTTAGGTAATTCAGAGATCCTACTTTGGCCTATTTTATAATTATTTCGTGGAAAATGTAAAAATCGATTTTTTTAAAATTTTAGCTCAATTTTTATGTAAATTTGTGTTTTACAATCACAAAATCAGATGGGATTATTTAATTTTCTTTCGAAGGATATAGCCATGGACTTAGGTACGGCGAATACCTTGATTATTCACAAAGATCAGGTTGTCGTAGATGAGCCTTCGATTATTGCGTTAGATCGCAATACGAATAAGGTTTTAGCGGTGGGTCGTCAAGCGATGATGATGCACGAGAAAACGAATGATAATATTAAAACCATCCGTCCTTTAAAAGATGGTGTGATTGCTGATTTTACCGCAGCTGAATTAATGATGCGTGGTTTAATCAAGATGATGGATAAAGGGAATTCCTTCTTTTCTCCTTCATTGAGAATGGTTATTTGTATTCCTTCAGGTATTACGGAGGTAGAAAAAAGAGCCGTTAAGGACTCAGCAGAGCATGCTGGAGCGCGTGAAGTATATATGGTACACGAACCGATTGCTGCGGCCATCGGTATTGGAATTGATATTGAACAACCGAATGGCTCTTTAGTTGTGGACATCGGAGGTGGAACAACGGAGGTGGCTATTATTTCCTTGAGCGGAATCGTGGTTGAAAACTCGATTCGTGTCGCAGGGGATGAGTTTACTCGTGATATTAAAGATTATTTGTTACGTGAACACAAGTTAGTTATCGGTGAGCGTTCAGCGGAGCAAATCAAAATTCAAGTAGGTTCTGCCTTACCAGAACTAGAGAATCCTCCAGCAGACTTTGAGATCCGTGGTCGTGATCAAATGACCGGTATTCCTAAAGAAATCTTGATTAACTATTCAGAAATCGCTTATGCCTTAGATAGCTCAATCACGAAAATTGAGGTGGCGATTATGGAGACATTGCAAAGAGCTCCAGCGGAATTATCAGGAGATATCTTCCACAATGGTATTCATTTAGCCGGTGGTGGTGCGATGTTACACGGATTAGATAAGCGTATTGAGAAGAAGACTCAATTAAAAGTACACGTGGCGGATGATCCGTTGAAAGCGGTTATTCGTGGTACAGGAGAAATCTTGAAAAACTTAGAGAAATACCGTCCGGTATTGATTACCTAGTAGGGGATGAATCAACTGTTTGAGTTTTTATTGCGTCAGCGAAATCTGCTTCTGTTTATTTTGCTGCAGGTTATCAGTCTTTGGTCTGTGTTCACTTACAATAATTACCAGCATACGCTCTATTTTAATACAACTAATTCTTGGGCAGCCTCCATCTTGTCCACCAGGCAAGAAGTTGCAACCTACCATCAATTGCGAGAAATCAATGGGGAGTTAGCAGCAGAAAATCAGCGTTTACATCAACAGATTTTTAAATTACAATCACAGGTTCAACAGAAAGCTGATTTACCTGTCTTTTTCAGTAAGGCATCACTCGATCGATACAAGCCAATCGCCTGTAAAGTGATTGATCAGAGCACGAGAAATTCGCAAAACTATTTAACGATTGAAAAAGGCTACTTGGATGGAATCAAGCCAGGAATGTCTGTTATCTCTTCGACAGGGGTGGTAGGGAAAGTTATTTCGTGTACAGAGAATTTGGCCTTAATTGTATCAGTTTTACATACAAGTAATACCGTCTCTGCTAAAATTAAGTCCTCAGGCGAATTAGGTTACATCAAGTGGCCTGGCTATCAAACAGAAGTGGCGGAGTTAATGGATGTGTCGAAGTACAAAAAAGTCGTTAAGGGGGATACAATCGTCACCTCAGACTATAATGCCGTTTATCCTCCTAATATTCCGATTGGTATTGTGGCCAAAGTAGGCTTGCAAGATGATGGAACTTTCCACGATATTAAGGTGATGTTATTAACACACTTCTCAACGCTTCGCTATGTATATGTGATTGAAAATAAGTTTGCTGGACAGCAGGATAAATTAGATCAAGCAAAACCTAAAATCGACTAAAATGAGTGCTAATTTTCAATACAAGTGGTGGATTGCGGTGGTATTGTCCATCGTAGTACAGCTATTGTTTTTGCGGGATTTGGCCTTATTTTATTATGGCTTCTGTTTCATTTATTTATGGGCTCTTATCAAAGCACCTATTGAAACACCTCCGGTAGATCTCATTTTAGGAGGATTTGTATTGGGCTGGTTGTTAGATTCCTTCTATAATACCCATGGGATGCACGCTTTTTCAACGGTATTGGTAGCGTGGTTGCGCCCCACTTTCTTTAAAATTTTGACTCCTGCGAACGGCTATGATGAGCGATCTTCCATTAGTTTAGAGGAGATGAAGTGGATGTGGTTCTTTCCCTACCTTGGATTGATGCTTTTTACGCATCATATTGTATTGTTTCTATTGGAAGCAAGCGAAGGAAGTTTGTTTGGTCTTAGTCTGCTAAAAGCCTTTTTAAGTACTTTTTTAGGCATGGCTGTATTTACTTTATTGGAGTTATTTAATAAAGAGAAATAAGCCTTTTTGTCACCTTTTCTTTTTGGCGTTTAAATTGTAGGCCTTGCGGTATCTTATAGATAAACCGCCATGAGTACAGAAAGTAGTTCAGTGATTACACTGACAGAGTCGCAAGCCAGAAATCTCTTCGAAAAGGAGTTTGTTCCACACATGGATGCGATGTATAATTTTGCCCTTCGACTTACGAATGACGAGGATGATGCGCATGATTTAGTCCAAGATACCTGCATGCGGGCCTTTCGTTTCATAGGATCTTTTGAACCAGGTACGTATGCCAAAGCTTGGTTGTTTCGCATCCTCAAAAATAATTTCATCAACGATTACCGCAAGAAATCCCGCGGCCCGTCCAAGGTCGAATTTGAATGGGTGGAGCAGTCTTTTGCCGGGGATGATGATCCAGAACCTGCTTTTCAAGCTGATTTGCAGGCTGAAACAGTAAATGAAATGCTGGGGGATGAGATTACTTCAGCGATTCAAGCCTTACCGGTGGACTTTAGAATGATTATCATCTTGTGTGATTTAGAAGAGTTTAGCTACGAAGAAATGGCTAAAATTCTGAATATCCCCATTGGCACCGTTCGATCTAGACTTCATCGGGCACGAACCATGCTAAAAGAAACCTTAGCTGTGTATGCTGCAAAAAGAGGATACAAAACTGACATGTTGTCAGCCTAGCTCGGAACTATTTTTTTACCATCGATGTTAGAAACACTATGAAGTCGAATTGTTCCCATCAACCTGATTGCATGAAGCTGATCCAGCGGATCTTGGATAAAGAGGCGTCAGCAGAAGAGGAGGCTCGTTTTTTAGCTAATAAAGAACAATGTTTGCCTTGTCAGGAAGGTCATAAATTAGAGGTTGCCCTTCGCAATGCCTTAAAATCTACCTGCACTTCCACTTGCCCCGTGGGTTTAATCGACAGCATTCGTTCAAAAATATCATCCATTCTGCTCCTTATATTGCTCTTAATTCCCTTATTTTGTTGGTTCATATAATCATCAGAATTTTTGGAAGGTAAACTCATCATATTTTCAGCCCCTTCGGGTTCCGGCAAAACGACTATCGTTAAAGAATTATTGGCGCATAATGCAAATTTGGGCTTCTCGATCTCTGCATGTACGCGTGATAAACGTGGTCGACACGAAGAGCACGGGAAGGATTATTATTTTTTGACGCCTGATGATTTCCGCCAAAGAATTGCAAATGAGGAGTTTGTGGAGTGGGAAGAGGTCTATGCAGGTGCCTATTATGGAACTTTGAAGTCGGAGATTGAACGTATTTGGGCTTCTGGAAAACATGTGATTTTTGATGTGGATGTGCGAGGAGGTTTGGCCTTGAAAAAATACTATGGTGATCGTGCTTTAGCGGTTTTTGTGAAGGTACCTACTTTGGAAATGCTTGAGGAGCGATTGCGTTCACGTGGTACGGAAGATGAGGAGGCCTTGTCTAAGCGTATTTTTAAAATGAAATTTGAATGGTCTTTCCAAGATCAATTTGATGTGATTTTAGTGAACGATAAGCTAGAAGACGCGGTGGCAGAAGCGCAAGATTTATTTGATAAATTAACAAAATAATGAAAGTAGGCCTGTTTTTTGGTTCGTTTAACCCGATACACCAGGGTCATTTGATCATTGCGCAGGCCGTATTAAATCAGACGGACGTGGACCAAATTTGGTTCGTCGTTTCTCCTCAAAATCCGCATAAGAAGAGTAAATCGTTATTGCATGAGTTTGATCGTTTGGATCTAGTAGACCGCGCAATAGCAGCTAATTATGCCTTCAAATCATCGGATATCGAGTTTTCTTTACCTCGTCCATCTTACACCATTGATACGCTAGTTCATTTAGCAGAGCGCCATCCGGAAAACGAATTCAAGTTAATTATAGGAGGTGATAATTTAGAACAGTTCAAGAGCTGGAAAAACTATAACCAACTACTTGATTATTATGGTCTCCTCGTTTACCCACGTGGAGAAGAGCCAGCTTCGGATCTATGGTCCCATAAAAACGTTCAGCGGATCGAGGCACCCGTTTTACATATTTCTGCAACTTATATTAGAGCCTGTATTCAACAAGGAAAATCGATAAAATATCTAGTTCCTGATGAAGTGGAGGCGCTTATCTCTGTCAAAAAATTCTACCTTTAGGCCTATCCGCCTAATCGATGATCTCTTATTTTTCTCGTTTCCCTTTCGTCCGAATTCTGTTATTTTGGATGGCAGGAATCTTGCTTTCAGGATTCACTTATTGGCCTTTTCTAGGTTTTTTAGGATTTCTACTACCTGGTAGAAATTGTAAAAGTATAGGCATTTCCTCATTGATTATTGTTTTCGCAATGGCTTGGACGGTACGGCTACAACCTATTTTGCCAGCACGTCCAGCTGATGGTTTTGTATTTCGGGTGGAAGGGCTTGTGGAAGCAAAACCCAAAACTTGGTCCGTTTTAGCTAGATGTATGGGCCTACGGGATTCGACGCAGGTATGGCGCTCTACAAATGGATTATACAGGCTATATCTCGCTAAAACATTACCCAAACCCCAGGCTGGCGATGTGTTTGCCGTGCGTCAAGCCGTCAAGCCCTTCCCATTGCCTCTTTTCCCATTTGAGAAAGATTGGGGTGAATATTATGCTCGAAAGGGTATAACTGGGTCTGCCTTTGTTTCGTTTGATCGAATTCTACTGATGCGAAAAGGTACAATAGAGGCGACTTTTTTCGAAAAGGCTCAGGCTCATTTTGTGCATTTACTTGAGCGTGCCTTTGAGCCGGGTCGAGATCGAGATGTGGCAGAGGCGATGTTGTTAGGAGTGAAGACAAAGATTGATTTCGATACCTTATCCGCTTATTCGGCTTTGGGAGCCATTCACATTTTGTCTGTTTCGGGTCTTCACGTGGGTCTATTGTATATGGGATTAAGCCTTTTATTGGGGTTTTTAATCAAATGCAGACCTGCAGGGCCCTATGTGTTTTTCGGATTGATGATGGCTTTGCTTTGGTGCTATGCGGGTATTAGTGGTTTCTCTTTGCCGGTGCTGAGGTCCGCTTGGATGTTTTCGGTGATTCTTTTTGCGAAAACCTTCCTTCGAAGGCAGGAAAGTTTAAATACCCTAGCTTTTAGCGCTTTTGTGCTCTTATTTTTACATCCGGCCTCTTTGTATGATCCCGGTTTTCAGCTGTCCTATTTAGCGGTCTGGGGGTTGGTCGTTTTTCAACAACGCTGGGCTTCTCTTTTACATTTTAGCGGTTGGCTTCGTTTGCCACTGACTCAAATCTGGCAATTGACCTGTGTGGCATTAGCGGCTCAAGTATTTACCTGGCCGTTGATCGTGTATTATTTTCATCAATTGCCTCATCCACTTTCCTTTTTTCTGTTGAATCCTTTTTTGATTCTATTCTCCTCCATTGCCCTGTTTCTTGGTTTTTTGATGTTAGCTGTAGGTTCCTTTTTGCCAGAATGGGCCTTTCAGCCATTGGCATATTTATTAAAAACGAGCTTTCACCTGTTGCATGGTCTAATGTTTAGCTGGGTGGATCGGGTCACTTCAGTTATGCCCTTTTTAAGGATTTCGTTGCTTGAAATTTTGGCCTATTTTATGGCTATTGTTGTGCTTTTCTGGGCACCGAGGCGCTGGAAATTGGGGGCATGTATCACGCTGCTGTTTTGGCAAACAACAGAATCGTCACCTACGGCTTATCTCAGTACGGTAAAAGGAGATCCTGTTTGGGTAGAGAATGAAGGGGCGAAATCTATTGCTTCTTTGCCTACGAGTACGAATCCTGCGTGGATTCAAGCGCACTTAAGTCCGATGTGGGCAAACGTGGGCGTGACCGATACGCTGACGCGAAGATGGCCGGAGAAAGGCAATCTTCAATGGATATACCGGAGTGAAACGTATGCTTATGTAAGGATTCCGACAGAATGTAGAGCCCAACAACATTTGATCTTAGGGAAAGAAGTGAAATACCGAGATAAAGAATGGTTGAAAAGCTGGCAGGATGCAACCTGGTATTTTCTGAAACGACCTTCAGCGTATTGGCTGGGGGAACTGAAACCTTACTTGCCTCGGCATTATTATTTTTTGGACGAACAACCGGCTATTCAATTATAAAAAAAGGCTGCCGGTGAGGGCAGCCTTTAAGAATTAGCTTGGCTTCTTTTCGTTACGCTTACGCTCGTTCGGATCTAACCAAATTTTACGCATACGTAAAGACTTAGGAGTGATTTCTAAGTATTCATCCTTTTGGATAAATTCCATACACTCTTCTAATGAGAAGTTTAATTTAGGAGCAATTTTGGTATTCGAATCCGTACCTGAAGCACGCATATTCGTTAATTGCTTCGCAGCTTGAAGGTTCACTTCGATGTCGTTTTGGCGATTGTGCTCACCTACTACCATCCCTGTGTAAACTTCTTCACCTGGATCGATGAAGAACACCCCTCTATCTTGTAATTTATCAATTGCATAAGGAATCGCAGGACCTGTGTTCATCGAGATTAATGATCCGTTGATACGGCCTGGAATCGCTCCTTTGAATGGTTCGTAAGCGATGAAACGGTGAGCCATAATCGCCTCTCCGAAAGTCGCCGTCAATACTTTAGAACGCAAACCAATCAAACCACGTGATGGAATGTTGAATTCTAAGTGCTGTAAATCACCCTTAGGTTCCATAATCAACAACTCACCTTTACCTTGAGTCGCTAATTCGATTACTTTACCTGCTACCTCTGCTGGAACGTCTACTACCAATGATTCTACTGGCTCTAAACGCTCTCCGTTTTCTCCTTCTTTGAAAATAACCTGAGGTTGTCCTACTTGTAATTCATAACCCTCACGACGCATCGTTTCGATTAATACAGACAAGTGAAGAATACCACGTCCAAAAACTAAGAACTTATCTTCGCTTTCAGTCGTCAATACCTTCAAGGCTAAGTTTTTCTCCGTCTCTTTGAACAGACGATCACGGATGTGACGAGACGTCACTAATTTACCTTCTTTACCAAAGAATGGAGAGTTATTAATTGTGAACAACATGTTCATCGTAGGCTCATCGATGGCGATACGCGCTAAAGCCTCTGGATTCTCTGCATCAGCAACCGTGTCACCAATTTCGAAATCTTCGATACCTGTAATGGCACAAATCTCACCACATTCTACTTTATCTACTTTTACTTTTCCTAGACCTTCGAATACCTGAAGCTCTTTGATACGCATCTTCTTTGTAGAACCATCTGCTTTACAAAGTGAGATTTGCATCCCTTCTGTCAACGTACCACGCTCTAAACGTCCGATCGCGATACGACCTACGAATGAAGAGTAGTCTAGTGAAGTAATCTGCATTTGTGGAGTACCTTCTTGTACCTTAGAAGCTGGAATGTGCTCAATGATTGCATCTAACAAAGGAATGATGTTATCCGTTGGTTGTTTCCAATCCGTACTCATCCAACCTTGCTTAGATGAACCGTAGATACAAGGGAAGTCTAATTGATCTTCCGTTGCTTCTAAGTTAAACATCAAGTCAAATACACTTTCGTGTACTTCGTCCGGACGGCAGTTTTCTTTATCTACTTTATTCACAATCACGATAGGCTTTAAACCTAGAGCGATCGCTTTTGATAATACGAAACGTGTTTGAGGCATAGGGCCTTCAAAAGCATCCACTAACAAGATAACTCCATCCGCCATACGTAGAACGCGTTCTACCTCACCGCCAAAGTCGGCGTGACCAGGTGTATCGATAATGTTGATTTTTACTCCATTGTAACGAACAGATACGTTTTTAGACGTAATCGTAATCCCTCTTTCTCTTTCAAGGTCGTTATTGTCAAGGATCAAATCTCCAAATTCTTGATTTTCTCTAAAAATCTTGGATGCATGAATAATTTTGTCAACTAGGGTCGTTTTACCGTGGTCAACGTGGGCAATAATGGCAATGTTGCGAATGCTTTGCATAAAAATGTATTCGTTGAATGAAACGAAATTCCTTTAATTGGGAAATTCAAGGTGCAAAGGTAGGGATTATTTCTTTGAAAAGTACTAATTGCACTTTAAGAAATCATTGCTTTCGGATTATTTATCGCAGGAAGCGCGATAGTGTTCGCTTGGATTTTTGCTAAAATGCCTTTAGCATCAATGCCGCACTGTGCATACAGTTCTTTTTGCTCCCCGTGTTCGATGATTTCGTCCGGTATACCCAGGCGAATTACTTGAGAAGAATACTGGTGATCGACCATAAATTCCGCAATCGCAGATCCAAATCCACCTTGAATCGCTGCATCCTCTACGGTAATTACCTTCTTGAATTGCTTGAATACGCGGTGTAAAAGTTCCTCATCTAAAGGCTTCACGAACCGCATGTCGAATAATGCAGGTTTTAAACCCAGCGCACGCGCCGCTTCACAAGCAGCGATGGCTTCATTTCCAATATGTCCAATGGACAAGACTGCAATTTCTTCTCCTTCTAAAAGTTGTACGCCTTTTCCTATTTCAATCTCTTCAAAATCCATTCTCCAAGCTGGCATCACCCCTTCGCCCCGAGGATAGCGAATAGTGATCGCTTTTTCGTGGTTTTTGAAGGTATCTAAAGACGCTGTGTACATAATATTGCGTAGTTCTTGCTCATTGCGAGGAGCTGCTACAATCATGTTTGGCACACAACGCATAAAGGCTAAATCCAGCAATCCATGGTGCGTAGGGCCATCAGCTCCAGCTAAACCTGCGCGGTCTAGACAGAATATGACAGGTAATTTCTGTAAACAGACGTCGTGTACGACTTGGTCGTAACCGCGTTGCATGAATGAACTGTAGATATTACAGAAAACAGTTAAGCCTTGCGTCGCTAATCCCGCAGAGAAGGTGACGGCATGCTGTTCCGCGATGCCTACGTCAAAAGCGCGATCGGGCATCGCACGCATCATAATATTCAAAGAAGATCCAGATGGCATTGCAGGTGTGATACCCATAATCTTCGGATTCTTCTCGGCTAATTCTAAAAGCGTATGGCCAAAAACCTCTTGGTATTTAGGGGGCTGTGGATCGTCATAGGTTTTTTTATGAATCTCACCGGTCAGTTTATCGAATTTCCCAGGAGCGTGCCACAAGGTTTGATCTTTTTCAGCCAGTGAATAACCTTTCCCTTTTGTTGTAATGCAATGTAAAATCTTCGGACCAGGTATATCTTTTAAGTCGTTTAAAACCGTGGTTAAATTGTCGATATCGTGTCCGTCAATAGGGCCAAAATACCTCAAATTCAAGGATTCAAACAGATTGCTTTGGTTTAATAAGGTGGCTTTTAGGCCATTTTCGATCTTCGACACAATTTCTTGCGCCGTTTTTCCGAATTTGGACATCTTGCCTAACAGATTCCACACATCATCCTTCACCTTGTTGTAGGTGTGTGAGGTAGTGATATCTGTTAAATATTCTTTTAATGCACCGACATTTGGATCGATCGCCATGCAATTATCGTTCAAGATAATCAACATGTTGTTCGGGATATCGCCCGCATGGTTCATGGCTTCGAATGCCATTCCCGCTGTCATAGATCCATCCCCAATAACGGCGATATGTTGCCTGTATGTTTCCTTTTTATATCCAGATGCCACAGCCATCCCCAGAGCAGCTGAGATGGAAGTAGAGGAGTGTCCTACACCAAACGTATCAAAATTACTTTCTGAGCGCTTCGGGAAACCCGAAATACCTCCGATTAAACGATTGGTGTGAAAAACTTCCCGGCGACCGGTTAAAATTTTGTGGCCATAAGCCTGGTGTCCTACATCCCAAACCAATTGATCATCTGGGGTATTAAACACATAATGCAAGGCGACGGTTAACTCAGTTACACCTAAAGAGGCACCAAAGTGACCTCCATTCACAGATACGTTGTCAATAATAAATTGACGCAATTCGTCACAAACTTGAGGTAAGTCTGATTTCGGCAACTTGCGCAAATCTTCCGGAGAGGAGATTTTGCTAAGTAATGGACCGGCTTCAAATTGCATAGACTCGTGTGATGATAGTGAAAGATTAACCTTACAAAGGTAAAAATGTTTTTAAGCCTTAGTCATTTTTTTGACTCGCTTTGAATAATCTTTTTTGCTCGAAGTCGGTAAGACTGTCGTATCCGGATTGTGATATTTTGTCCAAAATCGCATTCAGCTCCTCCTCCGGCACAGTTTCGAGTTCTTTTCGGGGTTGTAATTTTTGATTAACAGCTGTGGCAAATTCTTTAATTTTTATTTCAAAAATGGCTTGAGGTCGGGATGCGGCTAAAAAGTTTTTGGCAAAAATGAAACCTAATATTGCCCCACCTAAATGCGCAATATTTCCACCTGCGTTTGACCCAGTTGTTTCAATAAAGGACCATAGAATATAAAATGCAGAGATGTATTTGATTCGAACCGGTCCTAATAAAAGTAAATGTACCTGGTAGTTAGGTCGGATCGTCGCAGCGGCGACCACCACAGCAAAAACACCTGCTGAGGCCCCATTTAAGAAATTTGGTCCTTTGGCAATGAAAAAACTCACGGTGTTCATCGCTAAAAGAAAAGCTACTGCACCCGCTAATCCGCCATAAAAAAAGAGCTGGACGAGCCGTTTATTCCCGATGAAATCCTGGATAATGATACCAAACCAATACAGGAACATCATATTGAAAATGAGGTGGAAGACCTCAATGTGCAAGAAAAAATAGGTAAGTAGACTCCAGGGTCTTTGGATAAGCAAATCGAGTGCAGACGGTAGCGAAACTTGCGTAAAAAACGCATCAAATAATTCCGATTTTCCTGCTATCAATAAGCCGACCCGAGCGATCATCAAAGCCACGAAAATGGCTCCATTGGCTATAATGATCTTCATCAAGCCCTGTCCAGGCTGTTGAATAATGTTTTTTATATCATTGAGAATGCTCCTCATCTTAATAGAAACTGTCGCGTTTTTGGCGCCAAATCAATAATAAAATGACGGCAAAAAGCATTCCGCCTAAATGGGCAAAGTGCGCTACATTATCCCCATCAGCCGCTGATTTCCCAGCATAAAGCTCGTAAAAGGCAAAGCCCATCACGAGGTATTTCGCTTTTACAGGAATGGGGATAGGGAAGACGAACATCTCGGAGTTAGGAAATAAATAGCCATAGGCCATCAAGATACCAAAAACACCTCCAGATGCCCCCACTACAGGGTTTTGGGTGGTATACTCACTATAAAATTCCATTGCAGCTGTGGCATTCATGCCCCCATTCATGGAATTGCTGCCCCCAAATCGATTGAAATAATCTAACATAAAATCGGTATTGGGATTCGCCAGGGCTAATTCCAAGGCCTTTCGGATGCTGGCATAATCATGGAAATACTGAATCGCTTCGTGTAATAATCCCGCTCCTACTCCACAGAATAGATAGAAAAATAGGAAACGCTGACCGCCCCAGATTTTTTCTAGGATAGATCCGAACATATAAAGCCCAAACATATTCATCAGCAAATGCATAAAATTCGCATGCACGAACATGTAGCTGATTATTTGGAAATAATGAAAATTACTAGATTGAAAAAAGTACAATGCGAATAGTTCATCCGGAATGAAAGACGATCCTAGGAACATCGCTACATTGATGAAAATTAAATTCCGTACGGTGGGTGTTAAATTTCTGAGCATATTATTCTTCGTATCCCCAATCAATGGAGTTTTTCATGTCTTTAATCAATAAGCCAGCAGATTTAAAGGCGCCACGGATTTCGTCTACTTTATCGTATTGTCTACTTTCTTTGAAACCCTTGTAGAGCTGAAGAAGTTCATCCGTCAGACCATTCATCTGTTCAGGAACCTCTTCTTTAATCCCTAGGACGTCCTCTAAAATGCTGACATATGAACGTTGTAAATTTGAAAATGTTTCAGAAGGAATGGATTCGAAGGCTAATCCCCCCGTGTAGAGCGAATTGATTTTCTTCAACAAGGTAAACAAGTGCGCAATCGCCACCGCCGTGTTCAAATCGTCGTTCATTCCATCATAGCAGCCTTGAATGGCGTCATTGATCTCCTTTTCTTGAGTGGCATCGGGATTAGGCTTGATGTCTGTTGGATAAGCTAATTTCTTGATGATGCGTAAACCATTTGCGATTTTTTTGTAGCCTTTTTGGGCCGCTTTAAGTGCGTCGTTGGAGAAGTCCAACGTACTGCGGTATTGGGATTGCAGCATAAAGAAACGCACGGTCATCGGGCTGTAAGCCTGCTCTAATAGTGCATGACTACCTGCAAATAATTCGGAGGGCAAGAAGGAGTTTCCGAGGGATTTACTCATTTTTTGGCCATTCACTGTTAACATATTCGTGTGCATCCAGTAGCGTACGGGAGCACGATCATAAGCTGCTTTTGCCTGCGCGATTTCACATTCATGGTGCGGGAATTTCAAATCCATTCCGCCGCCGTGTATATCAAAGGTATCGCCTAAGTACTTGTGGCTCATGCAGGTACACTCTAAGTGCCAGCCAGGAAAACCCTCTCCCCAGGGGGATGGCCAGCGCATGATGTGTTCCGGAGCTGCTTTTTTCCAAAGCGCAAAATCCAACGGACTGCGCTTCTCGCCCACGCCGTCTAAGTCACGTGTTTCAGTTAATAAGTCTTCAATCACGCGGCCAGACAGATGTCCGTAGTTGCCGCCATTTTTATTGTAAGTCTCGATGTCAAAATATACCGAACCATTGGATTCATAGGCTAATCCTTTCTCTATTAAGGATTTCGTGGTCTCGATTTGTTCCACGATATGTCCCGTCGCTGTAGGCTCGATGCTCGGAGGCAAGACATTGAATTTTTCTAATACTTGGTGAAAATCTTGGGTAAAGCGATGTACGATTTCCATCGGCTCTAACTTTTCCAATTTGGCCATCTTCCCAATCTTATCTTCTCCCTCATCGCCATCACCTACCAGGTGACCCACGTCCGTAATATTACGCACATAACGTACTTTGTACCCGATATGCAATAAATAGCGGTTTAGGATGTCAAAAGACGTAAAAGTGCGCAAATTGCCTAAGTGAACATAATTATATACCGTGGGCCCGCAGACATAAAGTCCGACGTGATTTTCGTGTATCGGGGTGAAAAGTTCTTTTTCACGACTCAGGGTATTGTATATTTTTAAGGGCTGCATGTAAAGCGGATCTTTTCTGATCGAAAGGGGATAATAAGGAATTAAAATTAATTGGATTCTTTTAATTCACCAAACCCAAACGCAATTCATTACCTTTGTATGTTTTTTAGCATACAAACGTTATTCGCATGTTTTTACGAGAAGTAGGAGACGACGCTCGCTTAAAGAAGATTTTTCTCACCTTTCCGGTTCAGCTCTATTCCAGCGACCCTAATTGGATTCGTCCTTTAGATAACGATATCTCTTCGGTGTTTGATCCGCGGAAGAATCCCCATTTTAAACAGGGCGAGGCTATTCGGTGGATTTTGTTCAACGATCAAGAGCAGCCCATCGGTCGTGTAGCCGCTTTTTATGAGCGGAACACAAAGGAGGGCGAAGTTCCCGTGGGCGGCATGGGCTTTTTCGAATGTATTGAAGAGGAGAAAGCAGCATTTATGTTGTTTGATGCCTGTAAAAATTGGCTAGCGGAGCGAGGAATGGAGGGGATGGATGGCCCGATTAATTTTGGGGAGCGCGACAGTTTCTGGGGTTTGATGGTCAAAGGTTGGGAGTTTGAGCCTACCTATAAAATGCCCTGGACGAAGCCTTATTACATTCCGTTCTTCGAAAACTATGGTTTTCAAGACTATTTCCAACAATACGTGTTCGTTTCGCCCATCGCCGGCGCTAATGTGACGCAGGGAATCGAAGAAAAAGCCCGGCGCATTTTTGATAATCCAGATTACGTTTTTCAGCACATTGAGAAGAGTAATCTGTCGAAATATGCAGAAGATTTTCGTTTCATTTTCAATGCGGCTTGGGCGAAATTCCCGGGGGTGAAGGAGATGAGTTCGGAATCGGCTCAAAAACTCGTGAAAACCATGAAGCCCATCATCGATGAGCAATTATTGTGGTTTGCCTACACGACGGACGGAACGCCGGTGGCCTTCTTCATTGTGATCCCCGATTTGAACCAAATCGTGAAACACCTGAACGGTAAACTGAACTGGTGGGGCATGATTAAATTCCTTCTATTGAAATTAAAAGGAACCTTGACTCGTACCTGCGGGGTGATTTTTGGGGTGACTCCAGATCACCAAGGCAAAGGAGTTGAATCTGCCATCGCCTTACGATTCCGCGAAGTCGCGCGTACGAATCCTTTCTATCCGTATTCCACCATGGACATGAATTGGGTGGGTGATTTTAATCCTAAAATGCTTCGCTTTGTCTCCCAACTAGGAGCCACAAATGATAAAACTTTTATTACATACCGTAAATTTTTCAATCCAAACCAACCCTTTAGTCGTTGTCCTAAAGTAGGTTAATATATTTATTATGAGCTTATTATCTATTGGAACCGTTGCGTTCGACGCCCTTGAAACTCCCTATGGAAAGACCGATAAAATCATCGGTGGATCTTGTACGTACATTGCCTTATCAGCTGCCTTCTTTTTACCTAAAGTAAATGTAGTAGCTGTGGTAGGTGATGATTTTCCACAAGAATACATGGACACGTTGACGTCTCGTGGCATCAATTTGGACGGATTACAAATCAAACAAGGGGAGAAGTCGTTTTTCTGGGCAGGTAAATACCATAACAACATGAATTCACGTGACACCTTAGTGACGGAATTGAACGTGTTAGCTGATTTCAAGCCGGAGATCCCAGCGTCTTACCAAGATTGTGAATATCTAATGTTAGGAAATCTAACGCCACAAGTACAAATCGAAGCGATTCAGGGCCTAAACAAACGCCCCAAATTAGTCGTAATGGACACCATGAACTTCTGGATGGATGTGGCGATGGACGATTTGAAGCGTGTGTTGACGATGGTGGATGTGCTTTGCATCAATGATGAGGAGGCGCGTCAATTATCCGAGCAATACTCACTTCGCACGGCTGCTAAGATGATTATGGCGATGGGACCTAAGACCTTGATTATTAAGAAAGGGGAGCATGGTGCTTTGTTATTCCAAGGAGATCGCATGTTCTATTGCCCATCACTTCCATTAGAGGACGTTTTCGATCCGACGGGCGCGGGCGATACCTTCGTAGGAGGATTCATTGGTTACCTAGCAAAGACGAACGATATTTCGTTTGAAAACATGCGTCGCGCGATCGTTCACGGATCTGCGATGGCTTCTTTCTGTGTGGAGAAATTCGGTACAG
Source organism: Aquirufa sp. HETE-40SA (assembly GCF_054558635.1). Lineage (NCBI taxonomy): Bacteria > Pseudomonadati > Bacteroidota > Cytophagia > Cytophagales > Flectobacillaceae > Aquirufa > Aquirufa sp. HETE-40SA. The sequence goes on along the minus strand of NZ_JBPXKN010000003.1, from coordinate 51,672 downwards.
AGCGTTTATTCGAAATCACGGAAGCTGATTTAGCGAGCCGTGTAAATGAATTTAGAGAGTTAGCTTCGTTCTAATTCTTACCCCACGATCACCTCGTGCATCAGATCCAGGTTCAGGTATTTAGCAGCCATGTCTCTAATATCCTGGGCCTGGATATTTTGTATGCTGTCTTGAAACTGATCATAGAAATCAGGAGCTAATCCATCCAATTGAATCACACGCACTTTTTCGGCGATATCGAAAGCTTGAGTTAGTTCACCTGTGAAGCTGCCCATCAGGTAATTTTGGACGATATCTAGTTCCTCCTGAGGTATCAATTCATTTTGAAGGATGCTGATTTCCTTTTTGATTTCTGCCAAAGTTGCATCGACATTCTCCCCATTCACATCTGTCCCCACGACCCAATAACCACCACGCGGATAAGGCGCTAAACTGGACGAGATACCATAGGTAAACCCTTTATCTTCACGTATATTTTTCTGCAATCTAGAGCCAAAGTATCCTCCTAATACCGTATTCATTAAACTAAAGTGAAAGTAATCACGATGATTTCTGGATATAGCCGGCAGGCCATACCGAATCGAACTCTGTACGGATGCTTCTTTTTCTTCTCTTATTTTAATTGGATTCGAAGCTGATGTTAACGACGGGATAAGTAGTTCAGAGTTAGAATAACTGATTTGTCCTAGGGTCTGATCTAAAAAGGAAATCTGTTCATCGGAGATTTTTCCGGATAGAAAGATGACCGGTTTTTGTGAAGCCCAAGTCGTCGAATACTGTTCCACTAGCGCGGCGCGGTCTAGTTTGTCAAAATCTTCTGCCACCGTATAACGGCCATAGGGATCGTTCGGAAATACCTGAGCGCGAAATTTTTGGCTAGCAGAATAGGAGGTTTTTTCCCAATTCAGTTTCGTTTTTTGACGTTCGATTTCGATCTCTTTTTCTACCTCCTCCGCAGGGAAAGTTGCTTCTTGTAGTATTTCACGGACAAGGGGAATCAAAGAATGAAAGTGCTTCGTTAATCCGTAGACCGTGAAAGTGCCGTGGTCTAAACTGGCTTGTATATCCCAGAAGGCCCCGAAAAAATCAAAAGCTTGGTGAATTTTCTGTGCGGAATCAGACGAAGTTCCACGTTTCATGAGTGAAGCCGTCATGCCAGCCAATCCCGCCAAAGGGCTATGTACTGCGCCAGCCTTCGTACTCAATTCAAATTTAAAAACTTCCTGCTCTCCTGCTGAGATCACCCATACTTCGATACCATTGGCTAACGTATATTTGGCTGGTTTTGGGAATAAAACTTTGTCTACCGGATAGGCAGCAGGGGCAATGCGACGGTCTAACATATTATTTCACAGGCTGATTAATGCCCGCTATGAGCGTTAATCGTAAGGTATTTGCTAAAGGACTGCCTTGACCACTTGGAACCAGGTATGCAAAATCTAATCCGTATTTTTGATCCATTTTAAAGCCAAGGCCAAAAGTGAAATACTTCCGATTTCCCTTCATTTCGCTCTCGTGAAAATAGCCTGTTCTCAAGGCAAAAGAATTATTAAATAAATATTCTGCGCCTACAGAGGTGGTCACCTCTTTGATCTCTTCACTTATTCCATCTGGAGCATCAACTAAGGATCCGAATATTCCTCCAATGGCTGAAACGGTAGCAGGGTCTGTTCCCACGATTTTTCCATTTTCAAAGGCTGGTGGCGTAGGAACCATTAACTTGTTAAAGTCTACGGTGAAAGTAAGCTTGTTTAATTCGTCAATATCGTGTGTTGCAGCCATACCCATTCGTAAATTAGTGGGGATAAAGTTCTTCTCTGAACCACCATAAGTTACCTTACCTGAAATGTTTGAAAGCGTTAATGCATAACTGTAATTCCAAGGATTGGAGGTTTTGTTAGCATAAAACACAGAGATATCTGCAGCAACTGTTTCTGCGGGCTTTAACGCACTACTTACGCCGCCAGAACCTTGGTAATTTCCTAATAAATTTGAGTTGATATACTTTAAATTCATTCCTATTGATAGGGCTGCTGATAATTTTCTAGCATGCGAAATTCCCAAAGCAAACTCATTCGAATTGAAATTACCTGCACTCGTCCCGTTATCTAAAGTCGCTTGGAACATGCCTTGATCAAAGTAATCTATGAAAAAACCAAAAACTAAATTTTTCTTGCTTACCGTATATCCAGAGATATTATACAGTGCCATGTCATTTGTTATAGAGCGTAACCAAGGTGTGTATGAGAGCGAAAAACCCATCTTTTTTTCTGTTGTTGCAAGTTTAGCCGTGTTCCAATGTATTGCATTAGCATCTACCGATAAGGCTACCCCGGCATCTCCCATAGCAGCCGAACGAGCATCAGGAGCGACATTTAGGAACATTAAGGTAGGTGTGGGAATACGTCCTGCATTGATTTGGCCGGATACTAGGCTGGTTGATTGCGCATGTGCAAAAATTCCAATGGTAATCAGTAATAGGGTTAGTAGTTGTCTCATGTGCTATTTAATATTTCCTATTCGTCCTGAAAAAAGTGCGAATGGGGCTCCTGTATCGTATTTAATTTCTAATTGGTAGTAGTTAATATAATCTAATTGGTTTTTCTCCGAAGGACTCCAATCTATAGAGAAAGTTTGGTTAGCAGAATCACTTCCTGGAACTATCCCTGTTCTCTCTAAAATTTGTTTCCCTAAGATACTATAAATTTTCAGTTTGTAGACGTAGCTCGTCCATCGTTTATCTTGTAAAAAAGAAAATGTACTTCGCTCGGTCATCGGGTTCGGGTAGATGCTGAGTTCCCCATTCTCTTTCTTAGAGGCAGATACTGTGAATTCAAACGATAAATTTCCCGAGTTTGTATGTACGTCAAAACAATTTACTAAAATTTTATATTTCCCGGGGGCAAGTGACTCAAAAGGAAAGGTAATGGAGCCTTTATTACTTGAATTTAAGGCAGGTACAAAAAGCTGCGATAGGGGAAATAAAAGGGTATCATTGACTGAGAAATAGGCTTTTTCTCCTTTAGGTCCAATAAAACGAAGTGAACTAGCGTCCCGTATGTTTAATTGCAAAATCGGATTAGGAGAGGTCGCTGAAATGTCTGCCTCATTCAGTAAGGTAGCTTCTATAATAGGGGCATTTGATTCTTTGGTTTCCCCACTAGGTTTTAAACCACTTTTCATTCCTCCGCCATAGGTAGTTCCATCACTTGAATTAGCACGCCATTTCAATCGGTAGGCAGGAAGATTAGCGAGACTAAATTTGCCATTTTGCACAGTAGAAACGCTTTTTCCTTCTAGGTTGCCGGCAATGACATAGTTGAATTTGTCTGTTTTAGTTCCCAGCGTCTGCTTTTTTTGATCTTCTCCAAAATAATAGACTTGAATCTCCCCCGTTATATTGGGGGTTGTTTGTCCTTGAATTACCCCGTTTGATAAGGTATCAATACGGATACTAAGCGTTTGTTGGCTCCAAGGAAGGGTTGAGGAGGGATCTCCCAATAGGGTAATATTTCGGTTAATTACGCCAGATTGGCTCTCATTCTTCGCATCTCGATATAAATCTCCTAATCTGTAGTCTTTATTATTTAGATGTTTAGTTAAATTTCTATAAAATGCCTGGCCAAACAGATAATTACTACTCTGAAATACGGGTCTTGTCGTTGAAATAAGTCCGATAGCTCCCCCTTGGTTTGACAAAAGACTGACCTCCGCACCCGAAAGCTGATTGGGATCATCAAATCGCCCAAATTGACACGTAGCGGTCAACAATAAGGGAAGGTTTCGGCTGTTTTTCAACGTTTGTAACTCATTATTGGTGATCACTTTTTCATCCGTCCAGGCAGACTCTGAACCATGGCCTAAGAAATGGATAAAATCTGCTTCATAATTAAATAAGTCGAGACTAGCTTTTTTACCAGCTGCTGAAGTATAAATCCCATTTGCTGTTTCTTGTGGGAATTGATCGATATAAGTTTTTTGTACTTGAAATGCCTCAGGAATATAGGCTGCAAAATCTTCTGCATCTTGAACATGCAGATTTGAATCTCCATCATCTGCTAGCCAAGCGAAACGGTAGGGATGTGTTAAGTTTTGCCTTTCATAGCTGATCATTTTATTTACGAGCATCGTTGCTTCCTCAAAGGACCTCACTGGAATTCGGCCTATTGCTACGGATAAAAGCTCATTTTTTGCCTCATTTCCCTCTAACCATTCCCCCTGATCTACATCCAATAGGCCAAAATAGTCATCTGACACATAAGTCTGTAGCGGCTGCAAAGACTCTCTACTTTCATAACTAGGCACATAATTCAAGCGCTCAGTAGCCGTAGCCACCTTATTGATTCCCTTGTAATCAACGGAAGCATCACCCATTAGTAGTACATAGCGTGGTTTTTTAAGGCGTATAAAATCTCTTATGGCAGTTACGTCCACTTTACCTGCAGAGAATTCGTTATAAATCTCTTGGGTGGAGTAGGCTTTAGCTTTTATTCCTTTTGAACTCCGGTAACGTGCGAAAAGTGTAGCGACAGGTAAAATGGAAGGGCTAGATATAACAAGCAAATCGGCGGACTCATCTGCTCTGCTATTTTGATTTGGAATGAGATCAAGCGTAATCGGATCTACCGCCTTAGCTGGATCAAAAATCAGTAATTCTGCGCCTGGTGCTACTTTAGGGAGAGACAAAGAGATCAGTTTTTGCCAGCTATTGCCTTTCGTTTTTAGCCAGATCTGATGGTTTGTTTGTTTATTTAAAATGCTAATAGTAAAGGAGGAGTCCGTCTTATTAGGTAGATAATAGTGTGGGTTCTCATTCAGAGCATTTAACTTTCTAGGGTATTCTAAATCGATGAAATCGATATATCCAGAGCCCGTGGTGTTAGCATAGGCTAAATTCCAGCTCCAACTTTGGTCCTTAATCACAGGATTTACGGAAGCTGAAAATGTCTTCAAAAAGGCTTTTTGATCATACCGATCGCCGGTAATGGCTGGAAAAATAATAGGGGAAAGCGTATTGCCAGGAATACTAAAAGTGAAGGTTCCTGGTGCAACGGAGGAGGAAGCTAACCTTCCAGAGAGTAAGCTAGGTATTCCCGATTTATAGTCTGATAAAGGATATTGAATGCTTCGATTTACATTACCAAAAAATCCATCACCTAACCATTCTCTACCTGATTGCAATAGATTATAGGTTTCAGGTTCGTAGTGAAATCGACTTAAGGCATAATCTAATGTCGGACCTGATGTCGATGAATTGGTGCCATTGTTTGATTCTGAGATAATCTTTGGCGCTGGATCATCTAAACGAATAAAGTAGAAGGCCGTATCACTATAGTGATGAGTGAATTTTTCCGCCCAAAAAACAACGGCATCACCTTGTTTCAAGAAAGGTATGGGCTGTAAATCTATAGGTCGAGCAGATGCGTTTGCCTGAGGTAATTCACCTATTTCGTGACCATATACTCCTAATTGAGAGGCTTTTAGATTGAATTTAGCAAGCCATGCTGGGGTAATTTGATAGATGCCGGATTGAGTAATACCTACTTTGATCCAACGTCCGCTTGATAAGATGGAGTTTTGAGCATGTCCGATGAAGGCCGCAAGTAGAAGAGGCAGAAGTACTTTAAGAAATTTCAATCGGTAACACGTACGCATTCTTTGCCACTAAGTAGTTTCGACCTGAATTTAATTCTTTGCAAATGTAACGTGTTCGGCGAAGTTTCCCTTTGATGAAGCGAAGGTTTTTTAAGGCGAATGTTGCACCCTCTGCTAATTCGACTAATGGAGTGCCCTCAGGAGGTTGCTCATCAAAACTTTTAAGTATGTCAACAAGGGGTTGGTAGCCATTCGAGGAGGCTGCTGGATTTTTTAAATAGGCTCTGAGGACGTTGACAAGTTCTGATGGCAATAAATCCTCATCCAGAATGGGCTCGAAGAGGTTATAAAATTCCGTCTTCCATTCTTGACCATGTGGAAGCACTTTGTTCTTGTGGGCTAAATAAGTAGTTAAGTGGGCAACTTCGTGGATGTAGGTCACGAGGAATGCGTAGGAATTCAAATTATGGTTAACCGTAACTTGGTGTCCTTTCAATGGGCTGAATCGATAGTCGCCCAGTTTTGAATCACGGGATTTACTGACAATGAAGTCAAAGGAATAATCATGCCAAAGTTGAAAGCAGTATTCTGCTACTTTGGGAGGGAAGTGATCAAAAAAGGAATCAATCTTTTTATTCTTCATCCGGTTATTAGACATAAAAAAAGTCCTTCGCATGCGAAGGACTTTTTTCTGATCGTTGTGCTAAAATTACTTAGCAGCAGCAGTGTCAGCAGCAGCAGTGTCAGCAGCAGCAGAATCAGCTGGAGCAGCAGCAGCAGCAGAATCAACAGCAACAGTGTCAGCAGAAGCTTCTGCTTTCTTCTCACCACAAGATGCTAAAGTTACCATTGCAGCAACGAAAGCTAGAGCGAATACTTTTTTCATTTCTTATTTTGTTTAAGGTTTGAGTCACAAATCTACGGCATTATTTTATAAGTACAAATAAATGCAAATAAAATTTTAAGATTTTTTTAAGGAATGAGTAAAAAAATATAAAAATAGGGCTTAATGGAGCTTAATCGGCTTAGGATTTCTTAAGAATTTGGAACTTAGAAAAGGTCTAAATTAGATAAATCCTATTTTGTCAGCTCCTTAAATCGATCGTAAAACCCGCTTGATTTGAAAGTGAAGGTTTTGTGTAGAATGTAATTGGATAAAAAACTAAACCCCATTCCGTGCAAGGTGGTTAGTATTTGTGTAATGTTTAATTTTTTGATGGAGTAGGGGATAAGAAAATAGAAATCCGGGTAGCGTTCGTGAATAAACTCATAAGGAATGGTACTGAATAACCAGGTGATGATGCCTGAAAAACTAGCTACTAGGAGGTACTTAAGCATCTCGCGTCTTGTTTGATGGCTTTGGCGCGCATTAAAGGCAAACAATTTGGTTAAAAAAAAGCCGACTATTAGGGCAATAAAATACGCAGGAAGGATGGAATCTTCATACGAAACGCGGAACCAATCTTTGATTAATCCTCCAGCGAGTAATTGAACACATGCCCCTAATCCAGCTACTACGAAGTAGGCGAATAAATCTTTCTGATTGAAAAGGGCCTGTTTCTTGTCGCTCAAATGCTCAATTTAAAAGAGGTTTTTAACGATATTTGGATATACGCCTAATAGCAAAGTACCTAGGGTACAAGCCCACATAGCGAATTTGACTAATGCTGGCAATTCAATTCGCTCGATGTCGCCTTCTTTAAAGTAGATAGCAATAATTCCTTTGAAATAGTAATAAACTCCGATAGCTGACATGATGATCGCTAAGATTACTGGATAATATACGTGACGATTAAAGATGTCAGAGAAGACAAAGAATTTCCCCCAAAAACCTGCTGTCATTGGAATACCTGCCAAAGACAATAATGAGATGGTAAAGCAGAATGCTAAACCTGGGTTCTGCTTCGCCAAGCCTTCAAATGAACTGAAGTTTTCTGGTTTTTCTGTACGACCTGTTTGGTATTCTGCTACTAACATAACTACACCAAAAGCTACAATTGTGGCTAAAGTGTAGGATAAGGAATAATACAAGATGGTCGATGATGTACTTGCTTGGTTAGAGCTTAGAGTAATGAGTAGGTATCCGGCGTGCGAAATACTAGAGTAAGCTAGCATTCTTTTAACGGACTGCTGGTACACCGCTGTGATATTCCCCACTAAAAGTGTTAACATACTAATATAGTAGATCGGATATACCCATGTGCCATACAATGATCCAAAGGGACCTGTCAGCATTTGGTATAAGGCTGCAAAGCCAGCTGCCTTCACTACCGTTGACATGAACATCGTAAAGATAGTAGGTGCTCCTTCGTATACATCCGGCGTCCAGAAGTGGAAAGGTGCTGCCGAAATCTTGAATAGGAATCCGACTATAATTAATAAAACGCCAATCGATAAGAATACCGGCGTGGATGCTTGTGGGGTAGTTGCAATTACTTCTGCAATGTTTGTTAAATAGAAAGAACGCGTTGCTCCATACACGAGAGTAATTCCAAATAAAAGAATACCAGTTGCGAAAGAACCCATCAAGAAATATTTCAAGGCTGCCTCGTTCGAGCGTAAATTGCGTTTGTCAGAACCGGTTAACACATACATCGCTACCGATAGGATTTCAAGTCCCACAAAGAACATGATCAAATGATCGAATGAAACCATTAAAATGGCTCCTACTACCGAGAATAATAGAATCGCATAGTATTCTGCTGGATGTGTGTGCTCTTCGTCGATGCCAAAGCCTTTGGAAAAACTAACGACCATAAAGGCCGCTAATTGAATAATTAAGCTGAAGCTAATGGAAGTATTCGTGGTATGGAACATGCGTCCATACCATAACATTTCGTGATTCCAGTCCATAGCCGTTAAAGCCATGCTGCCCGCTAAAAACAAAAGCGTCGCAGCTTGGATGGTTTTTCTAGAAAGCCAAAAGCCCAAGAATAAATTTAAAATACCTAGAAGTGATAATGCAATGATAGCCGTCATAATGCTTTTACTAATATTTTATTTAAACCATTGGATTAATTGCTGAACCGCTGGTTCACTAAAACCTAAAACCGTTGATGGGAAAACACCACCCAAAATAACCAAGACACTTAAAGGAATTAACACTGCTTTCTCCGCAAAAGTCAAGTCCGCGAAATCAGAAGTGATTCGCGACACATTTCCGAACATCGATTTTTGGATCAATCGCAAGGTATATACTGCGCCCAAGATGATGGTGATTCCGGCGATAATACCTAAAGTTAAGTTTTGGTCAAATACACTCTTTAACAATAAGAACTCTCCGATGAAACCGTTCGTTAAAGGAAGTGCCACGGAACCTAAACTCAAGATCACGAAAGTGACAGTCAATGGATACGAGAATTGTGTGATGCCGCCTAATTGAGCGATCTCTCTCGATTTTGTTCTGCGTTCAATGATTTCAATGACGAAGAATAAACCGATGATGTTGATACCGTGAGATAACATTTGGTACAAGGCACCTTGAATACCTTCGATGCTTCCGGATAAAATACCGGCAGACATCAAGCCAACGTGAGCGAATGAGGAATAAGCTAATAAGCGTTTAGTGTCTTTTTGCTGAATGGCGATAATCGAACCATAGATTATACCGATCACAGAAAGGACAGATGCTGTCAATCCCCAAGTAGCAACGCCTAAAGGGAACATCGGAAGCACGAATCGAATCACACCGTAGGTACCCATCTTCAACATAATACCTGATAGCAACATCGTTCCTTGTGCAGGAGCCACGGTATACGTATCGGGCTGCCAGGTATGGAAAGGGAAAACCGGCATCTTGATGGCAAAAGCCAGGAAGAAGGCCGCAAATAAATAACCTTGTTGATCTGCGCTTAGGCCTTTCGCAGTTTGGTATAATACCTCAATATCTGCTGAATGAAATGGACCTGGTGTTAGCAAGTACACATAAACCAAGGCGATTAAGAAGAATAGCGAACCAAACAACGTATAAACAAAGAACTTAAACGTAATCGCATTTTTATTCTCGCCGCCATAAATTGCCGCAAGGAAATAAATAGGTAGCAAAGAAGCTTCAAAGAAGAAGTAAAACAAAAAGGCATCTTTTGCTAAGAACGCTCCCATTAAAGCCGTTTGCATCGCTAACATCAAACCCTGGAATTGGGAATTATTCGCACGATCCGTATTAGCAGTTGTGGCTACGATAAAGGGAACTAATAAAGTACAAAGTCCGATTAATACGCCGCTGATTCCATCTACATACAGCGAAAAGTATAATCCTTCTGATGCCAACCAAGGAGCAGAGAAGGAAACAGGATTTGAGCTAGCTTGTTGTAAAACAAAGGCGGTGGCCGCTAATTCAATGATGGATGCCGCTAGGGAAAGGACAAACGCGTTCTTTGGCTTGAAGATCAACAAAGCTGACCCAATCAAAAGCGGAAATAAAAGTATAAATAGTAGATACATAGCTGTTTGGCGATCGAATTATGGAAGGATCGTACTTTTTAAACTAACAAATAAAATGACAACGATGGCCGCGACCATACAGAATAAGTAGATGCCTACGTTTCCTGTTTGAGCTCGGCGGAACTCGCTCGAAGCATATTTCACAAAACGACCTAAACCTTCGACGAACAAGTCAATTACTAGGAAGTCGATCACTTGGAAGAAGAAGTTCGATAAGAAGGCAATAGGCTTCACAAATAGCATATCGTACAATTCATCGATATAGAATTTGTGGTAGATGATCTTTTGAATACCAGAAATCTCTGCGTCTTCAGATGGCACTGATTTCTGCATACCAAAAACGTAGATCGCTAAGAAAGCCGGCAAGAAGGCTGCTAATAATGGTGCACCACCCTCTAAACTCAAGAAGTTAACCTCACCCGCTGCACCTGCTTCTGGCAATAAGGGTGCTAACCAATGAGCTAAGAATTCATTTCCCCCTGCAAAGTGAGGCAAGTTGATTAAACCTCCACCTACAGAGAATACCGCTAATATAATCAACGGCAAAGTCATCGTGATAGGCGATTCGTGTAAATGATGTGCTTGTTTTTCCGTTCCTCTGAACTCTCCGTAGAAAGTTAAAATGAACACTCGGAACATATAGAAGGAGGTTAAAGCAGATCCTACAATTGCTAAACTCCACATTACTGGATCGTGGTGGTAAAGGCTGGCTAGGATCTCATCTTTCGAGAAGAAACCGGCGAATGGAGGAATACCCGCAATGGCGATAGTTCCTAGCATAAACGTGATGAACGTGATAGGCATCTTCGATTTCAATCCACCCATACGGCGAATATCTTGTTCGTCTGACATCGCGTGAATCACAGAACCCGCTCCTAAGAAAAGAAGGGCCTTGAAGAACGCGTGTGTCATCACGTGGAAGAACGACGCCGTATACGCTGAAGCGCCTAGACCCATAAACATATACCCTAACTGGGATACCGTAGAATAAGCAAGGACTTTCTTGATATCGTTTTGGAAAAGACCAATCGCTGCGCCTAATAAGGCCGTTGCTAAACCGATCCAACCTACAAAATGCAATACTTCAGGACTCAATTCAAACAAGGCATTCGCACGGATCACCATATAAATACCCGCCGTCACCATCGTGGCCGCGTGAATCAAAGCCGAAACAGGTGTAGGACCCGCCATGGCATCTGGAAGCCATGTAAACAACGGAATCTGCGCTGATTTACCCATCGCACCGATGAAAAGACAGAAAGCGATGATGCTTAAATCAGTCGTATAATCGCCACTTTGAATAGCAGTGAAAATCGTTTGGTAATCGGTTGTGCCAAAATCTTGAATCAACAAGAAGATACCCACTAGGAAACCTAGGTCACCGATACGGTTCATGATGAAGGCCTTGCGGGCTGCATCTCCGTAAGAATTCTTTTGATTCCAAAACCCGATCAACAAGTACGAACACAAACCTACGCCTTCCCATCCGATGAATAAGACGGTGAAATTTGCTCCTAAAACGAGGATTAACATAAAGAACACGAACAGGTTCAAGAAGGCAAAAAACTTGCCAAAACCCGCATCGTGGGACATATACCCAATCGAATACACGTGAATCAAGGTGCCCACTCCCGTGATGACGAGGAGCATCAAGATTGATAATTGATCGATTTGGAAGGCAAAAGGGATCTCTAAAGAACCTACCTTAATCCAATCCGCGATGGGAAGAATTTGTGCCTGACCGTCGAAATTCAAGAATAACTTAAGTGATAAGGCGAAGGCAACCAAGGGAGGAATCGTTCCAATGATGCCCGCGATTTGCTTCGGCAACTTCGGGTAGGCTAAACCATTAATAGCAAAGCCTAATAAGGGTAATAGTGGAATGAGGAATAGTAAAGACATATTAATTGGGCGGAATTTGCGCTTAATTAGTTTTTCAATTTGTTAAGAACACCGATATCGATGCTTTGGATATTTCGGTAAATCATCACGATAATCGCTAGACCGACAGCGACTTCTGCTGCGGCTACGGCCATAATGAAGAATACAAAAATTTGACCTGCTGGGTCAGAATAGTAGGAAGAAAAGGCAGCTAACAATAAGTTAACGGCATTTAACATTAATTCGATCGCCATAAAAACGATGATCGCGTTTCTACGTGTTAATACGCCCATAATACCAATGCAAAACAAAGCTGAGCTCAGCATAATGTAATGGGTTAATGGAATCGTACGGATAATTTCTGGTATTGATTGCATAGTCTTAAATAATAACAAAGGCTTCAGGCAAAAGCCCGTCCAAAAAATGCATTTATGCGAGGCAAAAATACGAAAATATCTGATAGCCTCGACATCAAAAATGCCTTAACGCTGAAAACCTTGCAATTTTATTTCGGTCAGTTTGCGCTTGGTGTCCATCGGGAAATCCCCCTTCATCATCCAGTCGTAATAGGATGGATCAGACTTCAACACATCAAGCACAGGTCTACCGATGTGTTTGCCAAAATTAAAGCAAGCCACGCGCTCTTTATTGTACGCCATTCGATTGGCGTAGTCAATTGAATTCGAGGCACTTAGTTCGTGCAGCTTATCCATGTCGTTTTGGATTGGGAAAACCTCCTTGCCATCCGCATCCTTGATGGCCTTGTTCGCGTAGTGTTTCACCTGCGCATTTAATACTTCTAAAGTGGCTAACACATCCGCCTCAGCTCCGTGTGCTCCGATTAATTCTTTGCCACAGTAAAATTGGTAAGCAGCAGTTAAATTACGCGGTTCCATTAAATGGAATATGCGTTGGGCATCCACTAATTTTCTGTTTTTCATATCGAAATCCACCTCAGCTCGAAGCATTTCCTCTACTAACATAGGTACATCGAAACGGTTGGAATTAAATCCGGCAAGATCGCAACCATCTAAAAAGGTGGATAAAGAGCGTGCCACCATTCGAAAGGTAGGTTCATCTTTCACATCTTCATCATAGATGCCATGCACTAAAGAAGCTTCTAAAGGAATCGGTATACCTGGATTCACGCGACGCGTTTTTACCTCCACGGTTCCGTCCAGATTTGCTTTAGCAATCGAAATTTCCACGATCCGATCGCGGTTAATTTGAATACCTGTCGTCTCTAAATCGAAAAATGCGAGGGGTCTCTTTAGTTGTAATTGATGTTCCATAGGATGTTTTAAAATGGGCTAGGGCAAAGGTAAGTTATTATTACCTTTGTTACATGAATTTTAGCCCGAAAGCACTTTTTTTTGACTGGGATCACACGCTGTGGGATCACGACCTGAATGCCAAAGAAGTTTTACTGGATTTAGCTGTCGAATACGAGCTAGCCATCGAGCCCTTAAGTTACTGGGCCAGCTTTGAAAAAATCAATAATGGGTTGTGGGACCAATATGCTGCAGGGGAAATTTCGCAGGCGGAACTACGGGAGACACGCTTCGTTCGCTTTTTTCAGGAGCTGCGCATCGAAGGGCCCTCTTCGGAGTTTGGGGATAAATACCTGGAACGTGCACCGCGCAAGACGAATTTGATGCCGGGGGCTTTTGAAGTCATTCAAGATTTAGCTGCTCATTTTCCTTTGTACATTTTGACGAATGGCTTCGACGATATTCAATACGTGAAGATTGAAGGGGCAGGGATGCGCTCCTTTTTCAAAGAAATTATTACGTCTCAGCAAGTAGGGACGAAGAAACCGAATCCTTTGTTTTTCGAATATGCCTTATCTCGTGCTGGGATTCAAGCACAGGACGCTTTGATGATCGGGGATCACGTAGAGGCTGATGTCCGAGGAGCGTTGAACGTGGGTATTCCCGCGATTCATTACAATCCCTTTTCGGTAGCAACGGATTTGCCGCACGAGATTCAGCATTTGGATGAATTGAGGGGATTACTCAAAAATCGATAATTGATTGTCGCTTGATTTGCGGTCAAAAATCTTCTTGTCCCGGATGAATTTCTTGTTCTCCTCTAAGAATAAAATGAACTTTTCGATCTGGTCGTATTGGAAACTGAAATCGATATTATTGACATCATAGGATTCTACGTAGACCTGTTTGAAATCAGTAATAACATAGTCCAGGCGTTGGATTCCGTATTTTTGCAAGCCTAACAAATACAGGTTCTGGTGGTTGGTTAAAAAGCGATTCGGCTCATAGTAAGCTGTGCTTTTTAGATCAAAAGCCACCGTGTCTCCCACACCATCAATATAGCCGTAAATCTGTGCGTTTTTATAGCGGGATTCTACGTAAAATTGGGTCTTATATTTTACCGGCAATAATTCGCGCGCTCGATCGATGATTCCCTCTGCAAACGCCTCTTCATTTTCGCCTAATGTTACCGCTCTCTCAAAATCTATCCCTTTTTGCTGCGCATTCGTTGTGGGTTTACGCACGCGATTGATCCGATCGATTAGCTCGATTTCATCCACGATGATTTTGCCATTTCCATCACGGGATTGGCTCACATAGAGGTTGAATGAATTTAAAAGCGTGGGATATAAGCGGTAAATCATGTCGCAATTTATTGAATTTGGAGGCGAGTCACAATTTCGTCTTCGATTAAATGCGATTTTGTGATCTCTGCTACATCTTCCACTTGTACATTACCGTAGAAAACGCCTTCTGGATAAACGACCATGGTGGGTCCTTTTCCACAGAAGTCAAGGCAGCCTGATTTTTGGACGCGGATTTTAGCCGTTCCACCTTGGGCTGCATAGCTCGCGCGGAAAGCGTCTACTAATTCCATTCCATGGCCTGAACCGCAACATTTTTTAGGGGCATCTTTGTCGTTAGCGCAGATAAATACGTGTTTTTCGAAGTGCATATAATTAGCTATTTAAAAGTAGTACGATAGGGCAATGATCGGAATGTTTCACATCCGGTAGGATAGAGGCGTGTTGGATTTTTTCTGCCAAAGCCTCAGATACCATTTGGTAATCTATTCGCCAGCCCAAATTCTTCCCTCGAGCTCCCGCGCGGTAGGACCACCAGCTGTAGTGGTGAGGTTCTGCATTGATTGCTCTAAATGAATCTACAAATCCGCGGCTCACGAACCCGTCCATCCATTCTCGTTCTTCCGGTAAGAAACCAGAACTGTTCGCGTTGCCTTTGGGGTTGTGGATGTCGATGGCTTTGTGGCAAATATTGTAATCGCCTGCGATAACTAAATTCGGAAATTCGATCTTCAGGGCATTGATGTAGTTTTGAAAATCGCCTAACCAGTCCATTTTGAAAGCTTGTCTTTCATCACCGCTAGAGCCGGATGGCATATAGACGCTCATCACAGAAAATCCGTCATAATCGGCTCGTATTACGCGACCTTCGGAGTCGTACTTATCGATACCGCAACCCACTGACACGTTATTTGGCCTAATTTTACTGAATATCGCTACGCCTGAATAACCTTTTTTCTGAGCGGAATGCCAATAGACCTCGTAGCCCAAAGCGAAAATTTCGGAAAGGTCCACTTGTTCTACTTCCGCCTTCAACTCTTGAATGCAGACGATATCCGGATTTTCTTCTTGAAGCCAAGAAACAAACCCTTTTGTAATAGCGGCACGAATGCCGTTCACGTTATAACTAATGATCTTCATTCGCGAATACCTCGGTTTTGAAATAATGAATGATATGTGCTTTTAACAGGATTTCTTGCTCTTTTAAAGGCAGCGAAGGAATTCCTTGCACGTTCTTCCAATGCGGCCAGCCTTCCTCGTCAAGGCCTTCCAATCGATAAAAATCGCTGTAGCTTAATACTTTGCAGGTGGCGATGTGTAGGAGATCTTGCTTTTGTTCTTTGGTAAAATGCGCATGTCCTTGTCCTAATTCCTGGACCCCGATCAGTAGCAATATGGGCTCCATTTCAGTAGGTCGCTTGCCAAACGAGTTTTCGAAAAAATCGAGAATCATCTCCCATTCTTCTTTGACTAAACTTGGCTCGAATTCCATAAAGGGTGTAAATTTAATGAGGTGCAAATTAGCCACAAAAAAATGATTAATTGCCGTAGATGTCGTAATTTTGAAAACCAATAACCCTAAAAGTAGTTTATAAAATGCATTCAATTGCACAAAAGCGTACATTCTCAACACATACTCCTCTTAAACGAACCTTTAAAAAAATGAAATCCTTTTCCATCCCCTCTTTGTTTAAGAGTAATTTGATCGGTCGGATTAAGGAGGCTCGTCGTGTACAAGATAAATTAAAGAAGGATTTTACGCCTACTTTTTTGGATTTCGGTCCGGTGGAAGTGTTGCTTTCGCGGCATTTCGGTTTCTGTTACGGAGTGGAAAATGCAGTAGAGACAGCTTACCAGATTATAGATCAAAATCCAGATAAACGCATTTTCTTATTATCAGAAATGATTCATAATCCTGCCGTTAACGCAGATTTATTGGATCGTGGGGTGCGATTTATACAAGACACACACGGAAATCAAATAGTTGAATGGTCGGAGTTGAGCTCGAACGATGTGGTGATTGTACCCGCATTTGGAACGACTTTGGAGACGCAAGCTATCTTGCAATCCCGCGGAATTGATCCCTACGCGTATGATACGACCTGTCCATTTGTGGAGAAGGTATGGAATAGGGCGGAGGCGATAGGTAAGAAGGATTACACGGTGATTGTACACGGAAAACCTAGTCACGAGGAAACCAAGGCTACTTTTTCGCATTCGCAATCCGTTACACCCACCTTAATTATTAAGGATATCAAGCAGGCCATTGCTTTATCTGCCTATATCAAGGAAGAGAAATCAGCGGAAGAGTTTTATGTTGAATTTGAAGGGCAATATTCAGTGGGTTTTGATCCTTTAAAAGATTTAAAACGCATCGGAGTGGTGAATCAGACGACGATGTTAGCTACAGATACACAAGAAATTGTGGATTATTTACGCCAAATCATCCGCTTACACTTTCAATTATCCCCAGAAAATATCAAGGAGTACTTTGCTGATACGCGCGATACGCTTTGTTATGCAACAAACGATAATCAAAGTGCGACTTACGGTCTATTAGCCGAGGAGGCCGATTTTGCGATTGTCGCTGGTGGTTATAATTCTTCGAACACAGCCCATCTAGTGGATTTGTGTGTCGAGAAATTGCCTACCTATTTCATCAAGAATGCGGAAAAATTGATTTCTGGGGACCAGGTCCTGCATTTTGATAACGGGGTCAAAGAGGAGCGTGTGTCCACTTCCTTCATTCCTTCTAACGAGAAAACGCGTGTTTTGTTAACCTGCGGTGCTTCTTGCCCAGACGCGGTGATGGAAGAAATCTTGCGCAAGCTCGTTTCGTTTTTCCCGGGAGCTAAGGACGTGGATGAAGTGGTTAATAGGAATCTACAATCTTCTTAACGGCAGGCAAGTAACCCTCACCGAACAGATTCACGTGCACTAAAAGCGGGTATAGATTGTACAAGGGAATACGTTCGTGAAATCCTTTTTCAATGGGAAAATTCGCGTGATAGGCTTCGTAGAAACCTTCTTCAAATCCTCCAAACATCGTCGTAAAAGCAAGTTCCGCTTCTCTAAATCCAAAATAACAAGCTGGATCCACCAGTGTAATTAATCCTTCTGGATTTGTCATTACATTACCGGACCAAAGATCCCCATGCAGTAAAGCGGACTTTTCATTTGGCAAAAGCGATGGTAGTTTTTCAAACAAAACTTCAAATTTTGCCTCTAGAGCAGCGTCGATTTTACGATCATAGATTGCTCTAGTCAATTGGTTGCTTAAGCGATGTTCGATGAAAAACGCGATGCCATCTTGATTCCAGCTGTTGATTTGTGGCGCGGCTCCGATGTAATTCGTGTAGTCGAGCCCGTGCCCGTTTTCTGACGAATTTTTGTGCAATCGAGCCAGCTTTTCCCCAAAATCCCCCCAATAATTAGCTGCCTTTTCTCCTGATGGAATGCATTCCATCATCAAATATTCCTTTTCCTCCATCGTCCCCGTCCCGATCACGCTCGGTACAGAAATGGAGGAAGTTTTTCCGATTAAATCTAGGTTTTTTGCTTCAGCATCAAATAAACCTTGGTGATCACCTTGATTCCATTTGATGAAGTATTCGTCCGCATTTTTCAATTGCACACGCACTGCCAAGTTAAAATTCCCCCCATAGAAAAATTCTAAGTCCTTCACCTCGGTGTTGTCACCTAAATGATGCTGGATAATTTTATCAATAAACTGGTATTGTGCTTGCGTTTCAGTGGACATAGGACAAAATTACCTTATTTTCTTTTAAAAAGCGGAACCGTACTGCAGGGTTCTCCAAAAAACAGGCTCTTCGCCACTGGTTGTAATAGCTGGGTGATTTTCAAATAGGCTTCGGTAGGAACCGATTCTTTGGAACACCCCTTGATGACTATTTTGGCATCCTGAAAATCTTCCGGCTTTATTTTCGCCAAAGCTAGTTCAAACAAGGCCTTTTCTAAATCAGCTAAATTTCCGAAAACGAGTGTCTGCGCAAAAGGAGTTAACTGAACTCCTAATAACATATAGGCCCAGGTGGGAATAATCGCATCTTCGCTGCAACCCACCGCCACATGCTTTCCTGCGTAACTAGACCAATCATTACTAGCGATGAACTCTCTAAAGTCCTTCTCGCGCAGGGCGATCCCTTGAAATAATTGCTCTTTGATGTCGATGTAAACGCGGTCTCCTGGAACGCGTAAATCTTCTAAATCGATTTGCGTTAGTCCACTTTGATTTACTCTATTGATGATTTCCTCCGCCATGTTACAAGGATTTTAGTTTCGGTTTTATGCCCATATATTCTTTTAAATAGTCGGGCTCTTTTGTAACGAGGTTCTCGAATTTTTGGTTCAGAAATGCGTCATGTGCTAATTTACCCATGTATTTTGCCTCTGGTAATAAAGGTCCATCCAAGAACGTGATAGCTGGATGCGTACAGCTTTCTTGCCATTTTGCAGATCCATTGCCGAACGCTACTAAAGAAGTATAAGCTTGATAAGATTCAGGGGTTAAAATGTGCGCTTCTTGTGGAGATAATTCCGCTAATGCTGACGAATAAATCGCTGCATAAACCTCCATTCTACGTGCATCTAGCATCGGCAAAAGGAGTGATCCCTCTGGTGCTTCGACTGCGGAGGCTAACACCTGCAAAGTAGGCAAACAGATTAATGGCTTGTCCAAAGCGAAGCAAATTCCTTTCGCCGTCGCTAAACCAATCCGTAAGCCAGTATAAGAACCGGGTCCGTTTGAAACGGCTACGGCGGATAGTTCAGCAAGCGCAAGACCCGCTGTCTTCATCACTTTTTCAATCAAAAGTGTCAGCGATTTGGAATGAGAACCCTCTTCGGTAACTAATTCCTGCTTGATCAATTGCCCGTTTTCGTGAAGGGCAACGGAGCAGTTTTGGGTCGACGTATCTACACTTAGGATCAGACTCATTTCAAAGAGGTAATTAATTCCACACCTTTTAAAAGGCTCGGATCATTTTCAAAAGACCATTCATTAATCCCTTTTTTCAGGTAATAATGGTGCACTATTTCTTGTTCTAATAACGCCGAAATCACTTTTTTGTTCGCATTCATTTCTTTAGCGACCGATGAATCCCACTCCGGCTTGATTTTCTCCAGCGTTGCCGTCAAATTAGCATACAAAGGATCTTTCTGCGTTTCCTTTAATACATCTCGCATCTGTTTTTCTAGCGGACTTTCATACTTGAATTTACTCGCTTTCACCCATTGAATAAACGCATCGAATGCGGGCTCAGTTAAATGGAAATTAGCTGCAGAAGAAATCGAGGCATGTTGTAATTTGAATAGACGGGCATATTGAAAAAAGATTTTCTCTTTCATTAATTGCTGAATCAAACTATTCGCTTGGGGTCTACCCACCAATACATCGGGTTCAATTCCTCCACCCGCATTGACTTTTCTACCGTTTCGCGTTTTGAATTCGCGCTTTGTGGTGTCTTTATTTTCGGAATAATCGATGGCCTGAATGCAGCGACCACTTGGGATATAATATTTGGCTGTTGTAATCTTGATTTTCGCACGGTATGGTAATTCGCGTGTCACCTGTACGAGGCCTTTACCAAAACTGCGTTGTCCTACAATGGTCGCTCGATCATAATCCTGTAAAACACCCGCCACAATTTCAGCTGCTGATGCCGAGTTTTGGTTGATTAAAACGACGATGGGTATAGAGGTATCCCAGCTGGAATTTAAGGCTTTGTAATTCGCATTCCACTCTTGTAATTTCCCCTTCGTGCTAACGATGGGCGTTTCTTTTTGTAGAAACAGATTACAAATATCTATGGCTTGAGTCAACAAACCACCTGGATTGTTACGTAAATCCAAGATCAATTTCTTCATCCCCTCCTTCTTTAATTGAACGAGGGCTGCCTTCATTTCTTTCGTTGCAGACTGATTAAATTCTTCTAATTCGATGTAACCGACCCCTGGTCGAATGATTCCTGCATAGCCCACATTTTTGATTTGAACGGTGGAGCGGTTGATGCTTAAACTCAATTGAGCATCTCCTCGTTTAATCTCTGCAATTAATTTACTGTCTTTAGGCCCTTTTATAAGAATACTCGGGTCAGACTCCTCGGTAATTTGGTTTCCATTAATGGAAATTAATTGATCGCCTATTTGCAATCCTGCTTGCAAGGCAGGGCTCGATTCATCGACATAGGTAATGTAATAGCCTTTTTCCACCCAAGAAGCGCGTATTCCTATTCCTTCGTATTTTCCAGTGGTTAGTGTCGTAAATTCGTCCAAATCTTCCTCTGGATAATAGACGGTGTAAGGATCTAATTGATCCAGCATTCCATCGATGGAATTGGTAACTACCTTATTTGCATCAATCGGGTCTACGTAGAATTGATTTAATTCTTTGATGACACTGGCATAGATATCCAGGTTTTTTGCGAGATCAAACAACTGATCGGCCCGGTTAAAGGCCCATAAGCCTAATCCTAACAATACGAGAAGGCTTATTTTAAGTAGTTGCTTCATTCGTTTGGGTGAATTTGTCTAAAATGGCGGCCATTTTTTTGTGGATTTTGTCCGAAGGTTCGATTGAGGAACCAATATAGACAAAAGCCAATACATCTGGAAGTTTTGCTTTTCCCTCTACTTGAAAATGGGGTTTGTTCAGGCGATAGGCCTCGCGGATGCGACGCTTGAGGGTATTTCGGTCCACAGCTTTCGAAAAACGACGCTTCGGTACTGAAATTAAAATCTGTGGATCGGCTAAATCCACCTCGTAGGGATTTTCGCGGATGTATAAAACACGAAAAGGATAGACAAACCGTTCTTCAACGACTCGACTATCCTTCTCGAATAAGGAATCTATAATCTTAATGTGCGTTAGACGCTCTGATTTAGAAAATGTAAATTTCAAAGCAGGAATACTAAGTGTACAACAATAGCAAACCAGAAATCTTCTTTTCTAAGATCTATGGCTTATTTGCCTCTTTTTTCGTCTGAAACAGTCAACTTGTGACGTCCTTTAGCACGACGGTTTGTCAATACGCGACGACCGTTTGCCGTAGACATACGCTCACGGAAACCGTGTTTGTTCTTTCTCTTACGTACAGAGGGTTGAAAAGTTCTTTTCATTTCTTTATTTATTAAAGCAGCCCATCATTTCGATTGGGGCTTGCAAAGGTAAAACAAAATATTTATTCATCAAGCTTACACTTGACAGGTCCTTAAACCTTGATTTCTACGTCTACTCCTGATGGCAATTCTAATTTCATCAAAGCATCTACTGTTTTAGCAGAAGAGGAGAAGATGTCGATTAGACGCTTGTAAGTACATAATTGGAATTGCTCACGTGCTTTCTTGTTAACGTGTGGTGAACGTAAAACAGTGAATTTCTCAATTTTTGTAGGAAGTGGGATAGGGCCAGAAACAACTGCTCCTGTAGCTTTTACCGCTTTAACGATTTTCTCTGCTGATTTGTCTACCAAAGAGTGGTCAAATGACTTCAGCTTAATGCGAATTTTTTGATTCATAAAAGATGGTTCTTTAAATGATTAAGCAGCGAAAGAACCATTTACTCCGCTACTTAAATTAATTAGGACTGCAAAAGTACAGAATGTCAATTAATTATACAAGCCCTAAAATTTAGTTTTTTCGAGAGCGCGTTGTTTTTCAGCTAAATAGCTCGCCTGCGTAGCTTGGAAAAGGACAGGATTCAGTGCTTGAAGTTTTCCCATCGCCTCGTCTGCATAGCTAATTTCCCCCATTTTGAGCGCCTGCATGGCGTAAATTGGATAAAAAGGAGGGTTTTGTTCGTTCCATTGCAAAGCGGCTAGCGCCGCCTCGTAGCCCTTTTTAGTGGGAACCAATGGAAGCGCTTGCTGTAAAACAGCTAGTTGAAAGGGGTATTTTTCTAAAAACGAATCAGCATTCGTTCGCGAAATAGGAGGTGTCTTGACTGGAAAGGCCGTGGCATATTTCCAAAAAGCTAAAACTCCCATCATTCCCGATCCCTGCGTCGTGTCCGCTGCGATCGATAGATTTAATTGATTCAAGGCAACTAAAGGCTTCGCATGGTAAAATACTTGCCAAGACTTTAACAGTTCTAATTCTGGAAAGATCGCTGATAGCGTTTTTTGCCACCCAGCCAGATCATACATGGGGGCCTTCTGCTTCCAAAAAAGTAGACCATTATATAAGTAGGCCAAATCACGCAAATCTGCTTTGGGAATAAAGTTAGCATTCATCGGTGCCGTAGGAATTCCGGAAGCCAGTAAATTAGCTTGGATGGCTAAGTCTTCCGAAGGGTTGAATTCCGGATTTTGCTTCAAGTAAATCTTATCAGCGTAAATTTTATTGGCTAGATAGAGCGGATTCTTTGGATCTAAGCTAAAGGCTTTATTGTAAAAATAGGCAGCGGAATCAGGCGAGGCTAATCTTTCGTATTGCAAGGCCATTTGAGTGGCGATGCGTGGATCTGACGCATCGCCTTTCTGTAAAGTAAATAGTGCATCGAAGGGATGGTTTTCTGCGGCAAAAACATTGGCTAATGCCACAGAGAGGGCAGGGTCTTTATTAATGCTTTGGCTAGTAGCTACATAATAGGCAAAAGTCTCCATGTCTCCAGCTTGCTGGGCGAGGGCGGCAAGGCTTAAGTTGCTTTTAGCATTCAAGCGGCTGTGCAAGGTGGCATTCTTATAGTGAATCTCTGCCATGGTCCGGTCTTCTAACAAGGAGGCGACATCCCCTGCATAATTTTCTTTCGCCGCCATTCCCAGATGGTATGCGCCGGAATTGAAGGCGAATACTGCCCCCAGGCTTAAAATAAGGACTCCTATTTGAATCAAGTGTAGCGGAAGTATCGCCGCTTTGTGAATGACTTTATGGATGGGTAAGTTTTTAGAAAGAAGTGGTCCAAAATTGCGGATAATGAATAAGGGGAAAAGTAGACCCATTAGCACCTGGTTGATCAAATTCCAGTTTTCGATCGCCTGAATACCTGGCGTGTTTGCGTGCCACAAGAGTGGAATCAGGGAGGAAAGTCCTAATAAGTTAATTCCTAGTAGGGTTTTGTTGTCCTTGTTTTGGTAAACATAAATTCCAAGAGCTAGGAGCACCCATATAAATGCCGGTATGGCGGTTCTAATACCGAGGTCGAATCGTTGATTGCCAAAAGTCAAAAGCAAATTGATTCCCCAAACGAAACCCAAGATCGTCCGATTCTTCTTCGAAATCACTCGGTCACGCCCTTGCGCCAAGCCCATCAAAAAGGAAGGAATGGCCGCCGCGCTCAAGACGGATAAGCCTGCCAAGGCCAATAAACTCAAGCTAAATAGTTGGCTAGAAATAATTTGTGACAAGGCAGGAAACGAAGCGTCAGACAAGGAGAAAGCCACAATTCCGAGCCACAAAGTAGCGCCTAATACGGCCTGCCAGGCTGGCAAAAACGAAAACAACACCATAAAAACTCCAATAATGGCTAAAATGAATCCGATGATTTCTGGCGTCGCGTCTAGCGATGTAGCTTGAATTTGGAAGTTTTGGCGGATAAAATAAACATTGGTGTGTAGGTTTTGGCCGGCTTGGTTGTCTACTACTTTTTCAAAAGGTATCATTTCAGAGACCTCGACCCAATTAAACAGCGCAGTTCCTCCCCATATCCAAAGGCCCAAAACTGTAATTAACAGCAAAGAGCAGGCATAAAAAATGCTTTTCGAAAAAGAGGGCAGAGTCAAGCGCATATTTTGGTCCAAAAATTGAATTCCTAAATTTCACACAAACTATGATTCATTCAAAGAAATTGGCGGATTTTGGCAAAAAATAGTTGAAAAATACTAATTTGAGTTTTGGTAAATTCGAATTAAGAGGCTAATTTTGCAGTCCGAATGTTATACATATTCGGAAACAACATAAAATCTTAGTTTTAGCTAACAAATTAAAATTCAAATGGCAAACGCAGTTAATAAAGGAAAAGTTGCGCAAGTAATTGGACCCGTTGTCGATGTGAGCTTCGAAGGTGAAGGATCACATTTACCAGCGATCTTGAATGCTCTTTCAGTAACGAAATCGAATGGTCAAACGCTTGTTCTTGAGGTGCAACAGCACTTAGGAGAAGATCGCGTGAGAACGATTGCGATGGAAGGAACGGAAGGTCTTCAACGTGGACAAGAGGTAATCGATAAAGGTACGCCGATGACGATGCCTACAGGTGAGGGTATTAAAGGTCGTTTGTTTAACGTAGTAGGGGATGCCATCGATGGTATCGTTCAACCTAAGTCTGACAAAGGATTGCCGATTCACCGTGCTGCGCCTAAATTTGATGAATTAGCGACAACAACTGAGGTTTTATTCACAGGAATTAAGGTTATTGACTTATTAGCACCTTACGTAAAGGGTGGTAAAATTGGTTTATTCGGTGGTGCCGGTGTAGGTAAAACCGTATTGATCATGGAGTTGATTAATAATATTGCCAAAGCATACGAAGGTCTTTCAGTATTCGCAGGTGTAGGTGAGCGTACTCGTGAGGGTAACGACTTATTACGTGAGATGATCGAGTCAGGCGTTATCAAGTATGGTGAGGAATTTAAGCACGCGATGGAAGCGGGTGAGTGGGATCTATCTAAAGTAGACCAAACAGAACTAGCGAAATCTCAAGCAACTTTAGTGTTCGGTCAAATGAACGAGCCTCCTGGAGCACGTGCACGTGTAGCTTTATCAGGATTAACTGTGGCGGAACACTTCCGTGATGGCGATGGCGAAGGTCAAGGTCGTGATATCCT
The DNA here is from genome assembly GCF_054558635.1 of Aquirufa sp. HETE-40SA. Taxonomy (NCBI): domain Bacteria; kingdom Pseudomonadati; phylum Bacteroidota; class Cytophagia; order Cytophagales; family Flectobacillaceae; genus Aquirufa; species Aquirufa sp. HETE-40SA. The sequence continues at coordinate 26,397 of NZ_JBPXKN010000003.1, read as the reverse complement.
ATTCTTTATCGATAACATCTTCCGTTTTACACAAGCGGGTTCTGAGGTATCTGCCCTGTTAGGTCGTATGCCATCTGCGGTAGGTTACCAACCCACCTTAGCAACGGAAATGGGTGCGATGCAAGAGCGTATCACTTCGACGAAGCGTGGTTCAATTACATCGGTACAAGCGGTTTATGTACCTGCCGATGACTTAACGGATCCAGCTCCGGCAACAACGTTTGCCCACTTAGATGCAACTACGGTATTATCTCGTAAGATTGCAGAATTAGGTATCTATCCAGCGGTGGATCCTTTGGATTCATCTTCACGCATCTTATCTGCAGAAGTATTAGGAGATGCGCACTACAATACAGCTCAGCGTGTTAAGGAAATCTTACAGCGTTACAAAGAATTACAAGATATCATCGCGATCTTAGGTCTAGATGAATTATCTGAAGAAGATAAATTAGTCGTTTCTCGCGCTCGTCGTGTACAACGTTTCTTGTCACAACCTTTCTTCGTGGCAGAACAATTTACAGGCTTAAAAGGCGTTCTTGTAGATATCAACGATACGATCAAAGGTTTCAATGCGATCATCGATGGTGGATACGATCACCTTCCAGAAGCTGCTTTCAACTTAGTAGGTACGATTGAGGATGCAGTGGTAAAAGGAGAGAAATTATTAGCTGAGGCTGCTAAATAAAGAAAATTATGTTTGTAGAAATTATTACACCGGATCGTAAAGTTTTCTCTGCAGAAGCATCTGTAGTGACTTTACCTGGCGTTAATGGTTCCTTCCAAATTTTAAATGACCACGCAGCCATCGTTTCTACTTTAGCTAAAGGAGAATTAACGGCTGATAAAGAGGTCTTCCAAATCGAAGGAGGAGTTGTTGAAGTTTTGAATAATCGAGTACTTGTTTTAGCCGAAGGCGTTAACTAACATTCTCATGAAAAAACTTGCCATTTTATTATTTGCAACGGTCTTATTTAGCTCCTGCTCAGAAAAGGCCTTTTTAACCGGGTCTATTTTAGCAACCGTGAAGGAAAGTAACATTCCGTTGCAAAAGATTCAGTTCTATAATGATAATGGTTTGATTTTAGAAAGAGAGATGAGTTCGTCTGATGCGAATGTGAAGGCGGGTGCATTGGTATTCAAAAACGGCAAGTCCATTAACCGGGTTAGCTTAGAAAAGCAGACGCCAGGTGCTTTATTGAAACAGGATGGGGATAAACTATATGTTTCTTTCGATAATCCAGCTAAAGAATCAAACAGCTTGATTTTTGCACCTGTATTAGGGGAACGCGGAGAATATTTTTATCAGCTAGTAGACGAAACGGGTAATTCTTCTATTTCACGTTTGAACTTTGAAGGGAATAAATACCTGGTGTACAACCAGAAATATGAAGGCTTGACTAAGTCGGTAACCAAAACGCCACGCGTTCGCTTGATGATCATGAAGTCATCTTTAAGTGGATTAAAAGTAAATTCAAAAAGAATGAAAGGTAATCGAGTTCAATAATCGGTTGCTTATAATGGATTAAGGAAATAGGATGCTTGCATCCTATTTTTTTTTAGTTCATTTTTGTCCAAAGGTATGATTAGCATACCATGTTTGTATACGGTGTACATCTAAAAATAGTAGCTTACACTATTCGCATACACTATCGCAGGATTCCTATGAAAGCAGAAGAGACGATTGATTTTCACATAAAGACCGGTTGGTACGCTATTAGCCGAATGTATAACACCTATTCCGCTCAGTTTGATATGACGATGGCTATAGGGTATGTTCTTCTTCATATTCACAAAGATGGCACTCCCGCCACTAAGATTGCACCAGCATTAGGCTTAGAGGCTAGATCGTTAACTCGGATGTTGAAGACGTTGGAAGAAAAGAAGTGGATTGAAAGATCTGCAAATTATGAGGATAAGCGTGTGGTTAAGATTTTTTTAACGGAAATTGGAAAGAAAAAACGAGATCAAGCTAGAAAGGGAGTCATTGCTTTCAATAAATTGATTTATGATCGAGTTCCTCCAGAAAAACTACAGGTATTTTTTGAAGTGATGTCCTCTGTAAATCAGGTTTTAGAAGTGGATGCGGGGGAAATTTTAAAAACAATTTAGAAAAAAAATGTATTTCGGGATACATTTATTGAAGTAGATCCTTATTTTTGCCTGATAATTAAACTTAAAACTGCGTTATGAAAAAACTACTCTTGGTATTCGCAATGATGCCTTTCTTATTTACTTCTTGTGTAGGAAAGAAGAAACTAGCGGATATGGAATCACAATTAACTCAATTGCAAGCTTCAAGTAGCTCTGCTTTATCGAAAGCGAAGGCAGATTTATCAGATTGTCAATCTTTGACAGCTAGCCTACAAGGTGAATTGAAAAAAAGAGATACTGATTTAGAAGCAAAAAATGGTCAATTGAAAGCTTTGCAAGAGCAATTAGACTATTTCAAGAAGACAAATACAAATCTATTAGATCGTTTATCTGATCTTTCAGTAATCAATAAATCGGGTGCTGAAAGTATCCGTAAGTCTTTGGATGCCTTGAACGAGCAAGGGAAATACATCAAAGATTTGAACTCATCTATCCAGCGTAAGGATTCATTAAATTTATCTTTAGTGATGAACTTGAAGCGTTCATTAGCTGATGTAAATGATGAGGACGTAACGGTTGAGGTGAAGAAGGGGGTTGTCTATATCTCTATCTCTGATAACTTGATGTTTGCATCAGGAAGTGCAGTGGTTAACGCTAAAGCGGTTGCTGTATTAGCGAAAGTAGCGAAGGTGTTAAATGACCACAAGGAACTTGATGTATTAGTAGAAGGACATACTGACTCAGTGCCTATCTCAACTGATTGTATCCAAGATAACTGGGATTTATCAGCTAAGCGTGCTACTTCAGTAGTTCGTGTATTGCAAACGAAGTTTAATGTAGATCCAGAGCGTTTAACAGCAGGTGGACGTGGTGAATTTGAGCCAGCTACAGCTAATAAAACAGCTAAAGGACGCAAGGAAAATCGCCGTACGGAGATTATCGTTACTCCTAAGTTAGATCAATTCTTCAGCCTAATGGCGCCACAAGCTCAATAAGCTGATCTTAAAATAAAAAAAGGGCCTCGATGTAAATCGAGGCCCTTTTTTTTATGGTTTAAATTAAGCTAACTGTCCACGGACCAAATCTAGTTTTCTTCTAGAAACTGGTAAAGACTGATTCAAGATTGTCTTGACAGTCTTTGTTTCATGTAAGTCGTGACCTATTATATTTATCTTGTTCACTAGATAGGACTTGTGGATGCGAAGGAAGGTGCCTAGGCGTAATTGGGATTCAAACTTTTTAAGTGTCTTAGCCATTAAGATACTTTGGCCATTCTTCAAAAATATGGTAGTATAATTCCCTTTACCTTCGATGCTCACGATGTCTTCTACTGGGCATTGGTCAATTCCAGGGATTTTTAATGTTTTTCTCATGTCGGGTTTGATTCTCGAACAAACCTACTCTATTTGCAATAATGTTTGCCATAAGATTTATTTAGCGGTATCGGTATTTATTTAGCGGTAAGAATACCTGGAGCTATGGGGCATAAAAAAAGAGGTCTTTTGCAAGACCTCTTATCCATGTAGCGGGGGCCAGACTCGAACTGACGACCTTTGGGTTATGAGCCCAACGAGCTACCAACTGCTCCACCCCGCGATATAATTGGGAGTGCAAAGATGCACGTTTCTTTGGGAAAAAACAAGTATCTTTGTAGAAATTATTCTTGCCTATCCTTTTTGAGGCAGTATTTACTTACATTTTATGACCCCCGAACACAAAGCAGGCTTTATTAGTATTATTGGAAAACCCAATGTGGGCAAGAGTACGTTGATGAATGCATTAGTGGGGGAAAGGCTTTCGATTGTGAGCTCGAAAGCGCAGACGACGCGTCACCGGATTTTGGGGATGCTAAATGGAGAGCATAAGGGTACAGAATACCAGATTGTCTATTCAGACACACCTGGGGTTTTATTACCTAAATACGAATTACATAAATCCATGATGTCTTTCGTTAAAAGCTCCATAGAGGATGCGGATGTAGTGTTGTATGTGACGGATGTGTTTGATGAATTTGAAGATTTGGACTTTTTGACCAATTGGAAAGATTTCACAGAGACACCTATTCTTGTTTTATTAAACAAGATCGATTTAGTGACCATAGAGAAATTAGAGGAGAAAGTCGCGTATTGGCAGGGGATTTTCCCTGGCCGTCCGATTATCCCTATTTCGGCTTTAGAATCGGTTCATTTGGACCAAATCTTTAGTCACCTCATGGAGCATTTGCCAGTTCATCCGCCCTTTTTTGATAAGGACGAACTGACAGATAAACCAGAAAAATTCTTTGCCTCCGAAATCGTTCGGGAGAAGATTTTCATGAACTACAAAAAAGAGATTCCTTATTCGTGCGAGGTAGTAGTAACTTCTTTTAAAGAAGAGCCTACCATTTTACGTATTGCCACGGAAATTTATGTCGAAAGAGTTTCGCAACGTGCGATTATCATTGGACATAAAGGGGAAAATATCAAGAAAGTGGGTATGCAGGCGAGAGAGGATTTAGAGAAGTTTTTTGGTAAAAAAGTATTTTTAGAGCAGTTTGTCAAAGTGGAGCCAGATTGGCGTGCAAAGACCGACAAGCTGCGTTCATTCGGGTATTCACTCGATTAATTTAACATAGAATGTCAAATATTATTGCAATTGTGGGGCGTCCCAATGTAGGGAAATCTACTTTGTTCAATCGCTTGATCGAACAGAAGAAAGCTATCATGGACAATATGTCCGGGGTGACGCGCGACCGCCATTATGGTTACGGTCAATGGACAGGACGTTTCTTTACCGTGATTGACACGGGAGGTTACGTGCATGGTTCAGAAGATAAATTTGAAGGAGCAATACGGGAACAAGTAGAATTAGCGATTGAAGAATCGGCGGTTTTATTGTTCGTGGTAGATTGCTCTACGGGTTTAACAGATTTAGATAAGGATTTTGCGAACGTTTTACGTCGTTCAAAGAAGCCGGTGATTTTGATCGCAAATAAAGCTGATACACACGAAAAGGCTTATGCTGCTGCTGAATTTTATGAATTAGGTTTAGGCGATCCTTTTGCGATTGCTGCCGAAAGCGGAAGTGGTACGGGTGACATGCTCGATGCGATGGTTTCTCATTTCAAAGATGAAGGAATCGAAAATCCAGAATTAGGCATTCCACGCGTGGCGATCTTAGGTCGTCCAAACGTAGGGAAATCCTCTTTCTTGAATGCTATCTTAGGCAAAGATCGTTCGATTGTAACGGATGAAGCGGGAACCACGCGGGATGCGATTCAAAATCATTACACTCTTTACGGAAAAGATTTCATCATTACTGATACGGCCGGTATTCGCCGCAAAGCGCGTATCGACGATAACATTGAGTACTATTCGGTCTTGCGTTCGATGAAGGCTTTAGAAGAATGCGATGTAGCAATTATTATCATCGATGCGACCACTATCGATCCGTTAACGGGATTAGAGGCACAGGATATGAACATTGTCAGCATGGCGGACAAAGCGAAGAAAGGGATTGTTTTAATGATTAATAAGTGGGATTTAGTGGCGAAAGACACCAATACTGCGGTTCAATTAGAGAAGGCAATTAAGGAGCGTATGGCGCCATTGAATTATATGCCTGTGATCTTTACTTCGGTCATGGAGAAGAAGCGTATCTTCCAAGCTTTGGAGTTAATGCTAAAGGTCTATGAAAACCGTACACAGAAGATTTCTACATCGAAATTAAACGATGTGATGCTGGAGGTGATTGCGAGTTATCCGCCACCAGCCTGGAAAGGAAAATACATCAAGATTAAATACTGTACGCAGGTTTCGACCCCGTATCCGACCTTCATTTTCTTCTGCAACTTACCGCAGTACATTAAGGAAAGTTACGAGCGTTACCTAGAGAATCAGATGCGTAAAGCCTTTAATTTAGAAGGTACGCCTATTTCTTTATTCTTTAGAAAGAAATAGTTGCTGTATTTGGGAGAGGCTGATGAAACCGATTTGGCCTCTTCCACCTACACCATAAATCCGATCTCCCAACTGACATATGTTGTGGTAGGGACTATTGCCTAAGCTAATCCAACGCTTCGTTTTAGGGTCAAAAGCCGAGTTCTCCGCCGGCCCGGATAAAATCCAATACGGCGCTGCCCATAGAATTTTTTCGACATAATACCACGGTGCACCAGCGACTGGAGACCAAGTCGCACCCCCATCCATGCTTTCTAAAACAGGAACTGGCCCCTCTTTAATTCGTGCATAATTACCTCCGGCAATCCATAGATTCTTCGCATCACGAACGCCTAGACTGAAAAATCCAGTTCCTTCGCCGCCTGGAATTTCTGCGAAAATGTTTTCCCATTGTAGCGCATCCTTACTGCGCAATACCCGTGCTTTTTCACCTCCTCCGGTCACAATGTAATAACCCTTTTTTGTCTTCTGTAAACTTGATCCACTCGCTGCAAAAGCGGCTTCCCCTTTTTGTAAAGGGGGATGGTTCGTTGGGGTCAATACTTCGTAGTTGCGTCCTTTATCGCGGATGCGAATCAAGCCATAGAATGGGCCCGCAGGGTCGGATAAAACCAATCCATGTTTGCCCTCCCAAATAATAGCATCAAAGAAATAGCCTTTTTCCTTGATTTGGAAGGCTAATTCCCAGCTTTTTCCTCCATTCTCTGTGCGGAAAATTTTGGCTGCCCCATCCTCTGCCGGGCCAGCGCTCATCAATAAGACCGTATTTTCGTCGAGTATCGCTAAATCTCGGAAGTCCAAAGAATCTGCCCCTGCAACCTTCGAAACCGTAAAGTGTTCGCCTCTATCACTTGAGTGAATGACGGTACCGCGCGTTCCGCCTATCCAGATGTGGGAACCAAGGGATCGAATGGCTCGAAACGAGGCTTTGGTATCTAGTGAGAGGGAATTCCATTGGCTGAAGCTTTGGAAAGCGCCTAAAAATAGGAGGGCGAAGAGTAGGATGTGTTTTCTCATAGGTATATCGGGATGCAAATTACGGATTTTGGCAAATAATGATTATTTTTGAACCTTACAGCTCAAATTTATTCGTCGAGACGGAATTATACATGGAAGAATTAAAACCCAAATCTCTTAATTTCTTAGAAGAAATCGTTCAAGAAGGTATCGCGTCTGGGAAGTACCCACAAGGTATTTTGACACGTTTCCCACCTGAGCCGAATGGTTACTTGCACATCGGTCACGCGAAGAGTATTTGCTTGAATTTTGGGTTAGCGCAGCGTTTCGGTGGAGGGACGAATTTGCGTTTTGATGATACAAATCCGGTGACGGAGGAGACAGAATATGTGGAGTCGATTAAGAAGGATGTTTCGTGGTTAGGATTTACTTGGGCAAACGAATTATATACCTCAGACTATTTTGAAGATTTATACCAATTCGCGGAGAAATTAATCACGCTTTCCTTCGCTTACGTAGATGATTCATCAGCGGCAGAAATTGCGGCTCAAAAAGGTACTCCTACCACTCCTGGACAGAATAGTCCCTTCAGGAACCGAAGTGTGGAGGAGAATTTGGCTTTATTCCGTGATATGAAGGCTGGTAAATACGAAGACGGGGACAAAGTTTTGCGGGCAAAAATTGATATGGCTCATCCAAACATGCACATGCGTGACCCGCTGATGTACCGCATTCGCCACGTGAAACACCACCGATCAGGCGATAAATGGTGTATCTACCCGATGTACGATTTTGCCCACGGTCAAAGTGATTCCATCGAAGAAATCACCCACTCGATTTGTACACTTGAATTCGATGTTCACCGTCCACTATACGATTGGTTCTTAGATAAATTGGGGATTTTCCCTTCCCATCAATATGAATTCGCCCGTTTGAACTTGTCCCACACGGTGATGAGCAAGCGTAAATTATTACAATTAGTGAATGAAAAAGTAGTCAGTGGCTGGGACGATCCCCGCATGCCTACGATTTCAGGTTTACGCAGACGTGGATTTACTCCGGCTTCGATTCGCAACTTCTGCGAGCGTATCGGGGTAGCGAAGCGCGATAATTTGATCGACTTAAGTTTGTTAGAGTTCTGTATTCGCGAAGATTTGAACAAGTCCGCGGACCGCGTAATGGCAGTATTGGATCCGATTAAATTAGTAATCACAAACTATCCAGCGGATAAAACGGAGGATTTGCAAATTGAAAATAATCCTGAAGCAGAGGTAATTACGAAGCGTTCGGTTCCATTCTCTCACGAATTATACATCGAGCGCGATGACTTCATGATCGATCCACCGAAGAAATTCTTCCGCTTAGGTGTAGGATTGCAGGTGCGCTTGAAAGGTGCCTATATAGTCACTTGTACCGATTTCAAGACGGATTCAGCGGGTAATGTGACGGAGGTGCATGCGGAATACATTCCTGAAAGTAAGTCAGGTCAAGATACGAGTGGTATTTCTGTGAAAGGAACGATTCACTGGGTATCGGTGGCTCAAGCCGTTGAGGCAGAGGTTCGTAACTTTGATCGCTTATTGATCGTGGAAGATGCGTCTGAATTAGGTGATGATTTCTTGAAATTTATTAATCCAGAATCACTTCAAATTGTACCTAAAGTCTATGTGGAGCCAGGATTGAAATCAGCTGCCTTAGGCCAGTCTCTTCAGTTTATCCGCAAAGGATATTACAGCTTAGATCCAGATTCTGCCTCGGATAAACTTGTGTTTAACCGTACGGTTACGTTGAAAGATACCTGGGCGAAAGAAAAAGTTAAATAATTATTTCTTCGCGAAAAGCGAATCCACGAACGTGGTCTTGTTGAATACTTGGAGATCAGAGATTTTTTCTCCCACTCCAATGTATTTGACCGGAATCTTGAATTGATCTGAAATACCAATTACCACACCCCCTTTTGCGGTGCCGTCTAACTTGGTAATCGCTAGAGAGGTAATCTCTGTAACTTTCGTAAACTCTTGGGCTTGGATGAAGGCGTTTTGGCCTGTTGAGCCGTCCAATACTAACATCACCTCGTGTGGCGCTTCTGGGATGAATTTTTGAATCACGCGCTTGATTTTACCTAACTCGGTCATCAAGTTGACTTTCGTATGTAAACGTCCTGCTGTATCGATAATCACGATGTCTGCATTCATCTCCACGGCTTGTTTTACCGCATCAAAAGCCACCGCAGCTGGATCCGTGTTCATTCCGTGATCAATTACCGGAATACCTACGCGCTCTCCCCATAGCTTCAATTGATCTACGGCCGCCGCACGGAAAGTATCCGCCGCACCTAACACGACCTTTAAGCCATTTTGATGAAATTGAGAAGCTAATTTACCGATGGTTGTGGTTTTGCCTACGCCATTAACACCTACCACCATGATGACGTAGGGCTTTTGTTTCGGTTCTGCGAAGGCATTTTCTAAAGAAGAAGATTGGTTTTCCTCTAAAAGGGCCGCCACTTCTTCGCGTAATACCTTGTCTAATTCTTCTGTCGATACGTATTTGTCGCGTTCTACACGGTGCTCGATGCGCTCAATGATCTTCAAAGTGGTGGCGACTCCTACGTCAGAGGTTAATAAAATCTCCTCTAATTCATCTAGTATTTCTTCGTCTACTTTCGATTTTCCCACTACCGCACGACCGATTTTAGAGAATAATCCGGAGGATGTTTTCTCTAAACCTTGCTCTAACGCTTGAATCTCTTCTTGCTGTTGCGGTTCTGGTTTCTTTTTTAAAAAATCGAATAATCCCATGGGAGTGTTTAAATACGATACGAAGGTAGTGAAAATAAAAAAAGTCCCTTCAAGAAGGGACTTCAATTTTTTTTAGATAGGTAAACGGGTATTGAAAAATTAGTTTTTCAATGCAGCGTTAACTTCATCTTGAAGGATGATTTCTTCTTTGAAGGTGTAAGCTCCTGTGGTAGGATTCTTAACCGCCTTAATGATCTTAGCGTACTTAACGCCGCCTTCTTTCTTCAGAGTTGCAACTACTTTCTTAGCCATGGGTCAACCTATTTAATTTCTTTATGTAAAGTAACTTTTTTCAAAACAGGGTTGTATTTTCTTAACTCAATACGTGCTGTTGTGTTTTTACGATTTTTCGTAGTGATGTAGCGAGACATACCTGGTAAACCAGTTTCTTTGTGCTCAGTGCATTCTAAGATTACTTGAATGCGATTTCCTTTCTTTGCCATAATAGATAAATCTTTTATCCGCCTCTGCTCGAAACGGAATGCAAAGGTAGAAGAATTTCTTTTTTTCCCAAAGCCTTTGCTAAAAATAGATAGAAAAATTTATTTTTACCCGTTAGTTTTCCCATTTTTGTTTAATGAATCCCATCCAGTACCAATTTCTTCCAGAAAATTTTGAGAACTCGGACCCGAACAAATTTCGAGTAGAGGATTTGAAATCGGAGGAGATGATCATCTCACTGGGACCGCAACACCCTTCGACCCACGGGGTACTTCGTTTAGAGGTTATCTCGGATGGAGAATGGATCAAGGAAGTCGTTCCGCACCTGGGGTATTTACACCGTTGTTTCGAGAAGCACGCAGAAGCATTGCCTTTTAATCAAATCATCCCTTACGTGGATCGTTTGGACTATATGGCGGCGATGAACTCGGAGCACGCCTATGTGATGGCAGTAGAAAAGATGCTGGATTTGACGGGCAAATTGCCCAAACGCATCGAGTACATTCGCGTCCTCGTAGCCGAATTGAATCGTATTGCATCGCATTGCGTCGCAATCGGGACTTATGGTCTGGATATTGGTGCTTACACTCCGTTTTTATGGTTAATGCGCGATCGCGAAGATATTCAGCGAATGCTGGAGTGGCTTTCTGGAGCTCGAATGTTGTATAATTATGTGTGGGTGGGAGGATTGTTCTATGATTTGCCTTTGGGATTTGAAGAGAAGGTGCAGCAATTAATTCCGGTGATCAAAAACACGATTAAAGAAGTAAAACAATTAGTAGAAGATAATAGTATATTCATTAAGAGGACTGCGAATGTGGGGGTTTTACCCCTGAATGCGGCAATTAATTATGGATGTACCGGTCCGGTGTTGCGGGGTTCTGGCTTGCCTTTTGACCTGCGCCGCATCGATGCCTATTCGGTGTATCCGGAATTAGAATTTGACATTCCGGTAGGAGAGGGTGCGATGGGTGCGGTAGGGGATTGCTGGGATCGCAACCATGTACGTCTACGCGAATGTGAGGAGTCTTTGCGGATTATTGAACAATGTATCGTGGCTTTATTGGGGGATGAGAAAAGGACGAGGGAGTTTGATCCTCAGGCTTTGGTCCCTAAAAAAATCCGTCCGAAAGCCATGGATGCTTATGTGAGGGCCGAAAATCCGAAAGGGGAACTCGGTTTTTATGTACGCACGGATGGCCGCTCGGATATTCCAGAACGCTTGAAAGTGCGCGCTTGCTCTTTCCACCACCTTTCCGTGTTGCCTTATTTGGCCAAAGGAACGTATTTAGCAGATTTAGTAGCCATCATTGGATCCTTGGATTTAGTGATGGGCGAAGTAGATAGATAAGATGAACAAAGCATTTTTAGCATCCCTCGAGGAGGAAATTAGTCGTTTAGATATAGGCCAAAACCCTAGCGAGCTCTACGACCCCATCCATTATTTAATGAGCTTAGGGGGCAAACGTATTCGCCCTGTACTCTGTTTATTATCCTATTCCCTCTTTAAATCGGATTGGGAAAAACAAGTTCCTGCGGCATTATCGGTCGAAATTTTCCACAATTTCACCTTGATGCACGACGACATTATGGACAAAGCGCCTCTTCGTCGTGGCAAGCAAACGGTCCACGAAAAATGGAATGACAATATCGCCATTTTATCCGGCGACGTGATGCTGGTAAACGCCTACCAATACTTAAATAAGGTCAAAGGATTAAGTTTAGCAGAATTCCAACACTTACTAGGTCGCCTTTCCCGCATCGCTGCGGAGGTCTGCGAGGGCCAACAATTCGATATGAATTTTGAAAGACGTGATGATGTAACGGTGGAAGAATACATTGAAATGATTCGTTTGAAAACGTCAGTTTTGATCGGATTCTCGATGGAGATGGGTGGTTTGCTCGCTTCAGCGCCTGCTGAGGTTTCGGATTCCTTATACCGCATTGGAGAAACCATCGGTCTCGGATTTCAATTGAAGGATGATTTATTAGACGTGTATGGGGATCCGGAGAAATTTGGGAAGCAGCCGGGCGGAGATATTTTAGCGAATAAAAAAACCTATTTACTGATAAAAGCATTCGAAAAAGCAACGGGTTCCACGCTCGCTTCGCTGGAAAAATGGGTGGCTGCCATCGACTACGATGCAGCAGAAAAAGTACAAGCGGTTACAGCAATCTATGATTCCTTGGGTCTAAAAGCGGAAACGGAAGCGGTCATCGCCTCTTATTTCGATGCGGCCTTTATGGAAATTCAATCTCTGGCCATTTCCGAAGAGCAAAAATCAGCCTTGGTAAAGTTTATGAGCGGGTTGGTTGATCGGGAAGTTTAACGTAGTTTTGTTCTTATATGGTCTCGATTGTACTTATCGCTGTGACGATTATTATTTCCCTGGTGGCTTGGCAAAAGCCAGACTTGATGGGGAAAATGCTCATGAACCCGTACCGGATTCAACACAGAAACGAATATTGGCGTTTTGTTAGCTCGGGATTTATCCACGCGGATTTCACGCACCTGTTTTTTAATCTGTTTTCTTTCTTCTTTTTTGGGGTTCAATTAGAACAGATTTTCAATCAACTATTTCCGTCGATTGCGTCGGAATTGTACATCTTGTTTTATGTTTTGGCGATCGTGGTGGCAGATTTGCCCACTTTTTTCAAGCAGAAAAATAACCCAAATTATAACTCTTTAGGGGCATCAGGAGCAGTTTCAGCCGTGATTTTTGCAGGGATTTTATTCTTCCCTACGGAAAAAATTTACTTGTTTGGCTTCTTCGGAATCCCAGGATTTATCTATGCTGGTTTGTTTACTTGGTATTCGGTGGAAATGGATAAACGCAGTCGTGATTTCGTGAATCACAGCGCCCACTTATACGGTGCCTTGTTCGGAATCGTAGCGATGACTCTGTTGTATCCCCAAGTGTGGGTCAGTTTTGTGGAACAAATAACGGCCATGCTTCGATGAAAAGAATTGCGATTTTAGGTAGCACGGGTTCCATTGGGACGCAGGCCTTGGAGGTGATTGCGGAGCATTCGTCTGAGTTTGCAGTCGAAGTTTTAACCGCCCAAAATCAAGCTGATCTTCTCATTACACAAGCCTTAGCCTGGAATCCGGCTCATGTGGTGATCGGGAATGAGGCGAAATATGCGGAGGTTAAAGCGGCATTAGCTGGAACTGGAATTCAGGTTCATTCAGGTGCGAAAGCCCTGGAAGAAGTCGTTACCCTCGATTCTGTCGACATCGTGTTGACCGCTTTAGTAGGTTATGCTGGTTTATTACCTACGGTGAAAGCCATCAAAGCAGGAAAGCCAATTGCCCTAGCAAATAAAGAAACCTTAGTGGTGGCGGGAGCCTTAATTATGCCGCTGGCAAGGGAGATGGGTGTGCCTATTTTACCAGTTGATTCCGAGCATTCAGCGATTTTTCAATGCTTAATGGGCGAGTCCCATAACCCCATCGAGAAAGTGATTTTAACGGCTTCGGGTGGACCTTTTAGAGGATTTAGCCGGGAGCAATTAGCCCAAGTAACTAGGGCACAAGCATTAAAACACCCGAACTGGTCGATGGGCGCGAAGATTACGATCGACTCGGCTAGTTTGATGAATAAGGGATTAGAGGTGATTGAAGCGGCTTGGTTATTTGATGTAAAGCCTTCCGAAATCGAGGTGGTAGTTCATCCCCAATCCATTGTGCACTCCTTAGTGCAATTCGAGGATGGATCGATCAAGGCGCAGTTAGGTTTGCCAGATATGAAATTGCCGATTCAGTTTGCCTTAGGGTATCCGAATCGAATGAAGGCGAGTTTCCCTCGTTTTGATTTTAGACTGTATCCGTCCTTGACTTTTGAGCAAGCAGATACACAGACTTTCCGTAATTTAGGGCTTGCTTTTCAGGCCTTGGAAAAAGGAGGAAATCAGGCGTGTTTATTGAATGCGGCGAATGAGGTGGCGGTAGCGGCCTTTTTGGAAGATCAAATTGGATTTTTAGCGATGTCTGATTTGAACGAATATTGTATGAATCAGGGAACTTTTATCGTGAATCCGACATTAGAGGACTATATTGAAAGTGATAAATTAAGTAGAGAATTAGCTCAGGAATGGGTGAATAAAAATAGAAAATAGCGAATTATGGAAGGTTTAGTGATGGCAGGGCAATTGATTTTAGGATTGTCGATTTTAGTAACATTGCATGAGTTTGGGCATTTTATTACCGCCAAATGGTTCAAGATGCGCGTCGAAAAGTTTTACCTTTTCTTCGACTTTATGTTCCCTATTCCGACGCTTTTAAACTTCGCGTTGTTCAAAAAGAAAGTAGGAGACACCGAATACGGTTTAGGCTGGTTCCCCTTAGGTGGCTATGTTTCCATCGCGGGTATGATTGATGAAACACAAGATGCGGCGACCTTAGCAAAAGACCCAGAACCTTGGGAATTCCGTGCGAAACCCGCTTGGCAACGTCTTATCGTGATGCTAGGTGGTGTGATCGTGAACATCATTACCGGTGTAGTAATCTTCGTTTGCTTGACTTATTCGAACGGGAACAACTTCATTTCGAAAGAAGAATTAAACAAGAACGGGATTGTGGCCTTGGAATTAGGGCAACAGATCGGCTTGAAAACGGGTGATAAAATCATTCGTGTAAATGGGGCTGATTACAAGCAATTGTCTGATTTACGCGCCTCTGATGTTCTATTAGGTGAGAATTCGTCTTATACGGTGCAACGTGGAGATCAAACTTTGGAGATAAAAATCCCATCGAATTTCATCGAAAAATTAAGCGATAAGAAAGCGGGTTTTATTGAGCCAGTGGCAGCATTCAAAGTAGCCGAAGTGGCTGCTCCGGAAGAGCCAGGTTTCTTCGATAAATTTTCTGCGGCTAAACCGGCTGAATTATTGCCGGCTTATGCGGCAGGCTTGAAAAAAGGAGACGTGATCACCTCTGTGAACACGAGCCCAGTTCGTTTCTACCACGAGGTAAAGGAATTGTTGTCTAAGGAGGCTGGTAAGCCTATTCGCTTAGGTATTTTACGTGGAGGCGTGGCTGACACCTTGTCTATGCAGGTTGCCTCATCGGGTCAAATCGGATTTATTCCTGAGATGTTGATTCAGGTAACCCGCGAAGATTATACGCTGGCTGAAGCAGCGAGTATCGGAACGGGTCGTGCTTTCTCTGTGATTACGGATAATGTAAAAGGCTTTAAGAAAATAGCTTCAGGTGATGTTTCGGCATCGAAAGCGTTGAGCGGACCTATTGGTATTGCCCAAATGTTCGGTGGCGTATGGGATTGGAATCGATTCTGGATGTTAACTGGTTTGTTATCTATGGCTTTGGCCTTTATGAACATTTTGCCTATTCCAGCTTTGGATGGGGGACATGCGATTTTCTTACTCTATGAAATTGTTTCTGGGAAACCAGCCTCTGAAAAGGTGTTGGAAAAAGCGCAGCAGGTGGGTATGCTCATCTTACTTGCTTTAATGGCTTATACTTTTGGAAACGATATCTTTAAAGCTTTTTTCTAATTGAAAGGGCTGGTTTTATTTTTAGGCCTTCTGTTTCCGGATTTGCACCCGTTTCATAGTTCGGTGACAGAGATGAGCTATAATAGTAGGGACCAAATCTGGGAAATTAGCATTCGTCTTTTTCAGGATGATCTCGAGCAAACCATGAGCTCGAACTTAGGTAAAAAATACCGAATGATTCCGGGAGATGAAGTCTCAGAAAAAGCGTTAGAGGCCTATGTGCGCAAACACGTTGGATTTCGAACCGGGAAGCAAATAGCCACCCCTTACCGCTGGTTAGGTACAGAGCAACAACAAGACGTGATTTGGGTGTATATTGAAATTCCTACCTCGTCTGACTTAATTGGATCCTATCTCGAGAATTCGTTATTTTTAGATGAATTTGAGGACCAAACAAACCTTGTTTCCTGGTCTTTTCAGGGCCAAAAGAAGTCCTATCTTTTTCGTAAAACTCAGGAGGTTCAACAATTATCAAGATAATCATACTGCCATCTTGTCGTTTGGCATAAAAATTGATTAATATCGTCTGCTCATTGAGGAGCAGAATTTAAAAATGTGGCATGAATAATCCAAATGACCTTTTTAAGCATTTACAGCTTTCTGAGATGTCTGATTTTGAAAATATAGAATTGATCCCTATCGGGTCAGAAGGAATGGACAATGATGACAAAATGGGCGTTTTGTCAGACCAATTGCCCATTCTTCCCATTCGCAATATCGTCTTGTTTCCGGGGATGGTGATTCCGATTACGGTCTCTCGCCAAAAATCCGTCCGCCTCGTGAAGAAAGCCTACAAAGGCGATCGCACAATCGGCGTTTTAGTGCAAGCCAATAACTCGAAAGAGGAGCCTACGCCAGATGATCTGTACAAAATAGGAACGGTAGCACACATCGTGAAAATGTTCGTATTGCCTGGTGGTAACACAACAATTATCGTACAGGGCCGAAAGCGTTTTGAAGTTAGTGAATACATCAAAACCGAGCCTAATCTAGTAGCGCGTGTTTCCTACATAGAAGACACATTCCCTAAGAAATTAAATAAAGAAAATAAGGCACTCGTTTCTACCCTGAAAGAGTGTGCTTTGAAGATATTAAACCTGAATCCAGAGATTCCCCGCGAGGCGCAAATTGCCTTGGATAACATTGAATCCTCTGCGTTTTTAGTACACTTCCTTTCTTCGAACATCAATGCGGAATTGAAGGAAAAGCAAGCTTTGTTAGAGACCTTGGATGGCATCGAACAGGCTACTCATTTGCTGGAACATATGTTAAAAGACATCCAGCATCTGGAGTTGAAACGTGAGATTCAAAGTAAGGCTTCTAGTGATATCGATCAGCAACAACGCGACTATTACATTCGCCAGCAGATCAAAGTATTGCAGGAGGAATTAGGAGTAGAGAGTCCGGAACAAGAGTTGGACGGTTTACGTGCGAAAGGGGCGAAGAAGAAGTGGTCGAAAGAAGTGAATGATTTCTTCCAAAAAGAACTCTCCAAACTACAACGCACGAATTCGATGTCTGGGGAATACCCAATGTTGATGAATTACGTGGAATTGATCGCGGATCTTCCTTGGGGTGAATTCACGAAAGACAATTTTGATCTAGTGAAGGCAAAGAAGGTATTGGACGCGGATCATTTTGGTTTAGAAAAAGTAAAAGAACGCATCATCGAATACCTAGCGGTATTGAAGATGAAAGGAGACATGAAAGCGCCTATTTTATGCCTTTATGGCCCTCCGGGTGTGGGTAAGACGTCTTTAGGGCGTTCGATTGCGAAAGCTTTGGGACGTAAATACGTGCGCATGGCCCTAGGTGGTCTGCGGGACGAGGCCGAAATCAGAGGCCATAGAAAAACCTATGTGGGCGCTATGCCTGGCAAGGTGATTCAAAGCATTAAAAAAGCAGGCTCTTCTAATCCTGTTTTCATCTTAGATGAGATCGATAAAGTAGGTTCTGACCACCGCGGAGATCCATCTTCTGCCTTATTAGAGGTGTTGGACCCCGAGCAAAACAGCGGCTTCATGGATAATTACTTGGAGTGTGATTACGATCTATCTCGAGTAATGTTTATCGCGACAGCCAATAATTTAGATACCATTCATCCCGCTTTGCGCGATCGGATGGAGATCATCGAGGTGAGTGGCTATACGATGGAGGAGAAAGTCCAAATCGCTAAAAAGCACTTGCTGCCTAAGCAAAAGAAAGAGCACGGATTAGAGAAAGCGGAATTTTCGATCAATGATGGAGCCATCCAAAAAGTAATCGAAGGCTATACCCGCGAATCTGGCGTTCGTAAGTTAGAACAAGAGATCGGACGCGTGGTGCGCAAGATCACAAAGTCCATAGCCATGGACCAGGAATACCCGCACAAAATTTCGGCGACAGATGTAGTCAAATTACTAGGCCAAGAACACTTCGATAAGGATACCTACGAGAACAACGAATACGCGGGCGTAGTAACAGGCTTAGCCTGGACACCCGTAGGAGGAGATATTTTGTTTATCGAAACCTTACTGAATCGCGGAAAAGGAGTCTTGACACTTTCGGGCCAATTAGGCGATGTGATGAAGGAGTCAGCCATGGCGGCATTAAGTTTCTTAAAGGCACATTCGGATGAATACGGCATTGATTACCGTATTTTTGATCAATACAATTTACACATTCACGTTCCAGCTGGGGCGGTACCTAAAGATGGTCCATCCGCAGGTATCACGATGTTAACAGCGATCGCGTCTGCCTTAACGCAGCGCAAGGTGAAATGGAAACTAGCAATGACCGGCGAGATTACGCTTCGCGGTAAAGTTTTGCCTGTCGGAGGAATCAAGGAGAAAATCTTAGCGGCGAAAAGAGCAGGAATAAAAGAGATTATCATGTGCTCGAAGAACCGCAAAGATGTGGAGGAGATCGAAGCACATTACATTTCGGATTTGAGCTTCCACTACGTAGACGACGCGAAAGAAGTATTGGCTTTAGCGCTTTTAAAAGAGCAGGTGAAAAATCCGGTAAAGTTTGTATTTCAGGCAGAACCGATAGCAAGCTCCTCTGCGGCATTGTAGTGAATTTCGCCTAATTCAAGACTGAATTGAATGATGCGAAGCGCCTCAGCAGAAGCCAAAGGGCGGAGGCATTCCACTAGATCTTGAACGGATAAGGGTCCGTTTTTCAAATACGTCAGAATTAATTTGCGTTCTGCTTCGAGTCCTTCGGGGATATTTTTCCCGGAGGCTTCTTTTTTTCGTTGCAAACAATGGTCGCAAATGCCACAAGACGTCTTTAACGATTCCCCAAAATACGAGGTAATCAAAAGCGTTCTGCAAGCCTCCGGATGTTTCACATAGTGAATCATCGCATCAATCTTTTTCTTAGACCTTTCCTTCTTCTTTAGGTATTCAGCCCAGATGATGGGTAGGTTTTCGATGTTCGCCCGAGGCGTCAAAAAGACCAATTTCGGCAGGCCATTCTGTTTGTCATATTCGATTAATTCGAATTTCTCCAACAAGGCTAAATTACGCTCCACCTCTGCAGGCGGTATCTTTATCTGGTGAGCGAAGTCCGCTTCGGAGATACTGACGAACTGAGTATATAAGTTACCACCATAAATGCGAAGCAGTCCTTTTAGGAAAGATTCGAATTTCTCGTTTCTAATTTGAAAGTCGTATAGTTCGGTGGAGCTGACGATGAAGCGAATTTTGGAGGGGTTTTGAAAGGCCTCGTTTAGCAAAATTAATCCTTCTGCTTCTAATGTCTTTAAGGCAAAATAAGTCTGAGAGCTAGGCAAATTAAAGCGCTTGCACAAGTCCATCCAATCAAAATCGTAACTCTGTAATTCGCCACTTCCTTCGGCAACCTGTAAATAATTAGAAACGGCTTGGTAGGTGCGTTTGATAGTTTCCGCCGTCGGAAATGATTTTTCCCATTGAGCTGTTAAATCTAGAATGTCTTTTTCCTCATATAGGATTGCAGCATAGGCCTTTTTCTCGTCTCGACCTGCTCGGCCTGCTTCTTGGTAATAGGCCTCAATGGTATCGGGTAAATCCAGGTGAACCACCAGGCGAACGTCTGGTTTGTCGATACCCATCCCAAAAGCATTGGTCGCCACGATGCAATCGATTTTGCCTTCAATCCAGTCTTTTTGGCGAGCACTTCTGACCTCTGATGGCAAACCGGCGTGGTAAAAAGTGCTGGATAAACCGGCTTTAGAAAGCATATCGGAGATTTCCTGCGTCCGTCTTCTATTTCGTACATACACGATCGAAGAACCCGGAACACGTTGTAGCATCGAGCATAGCTTTTTTTCTTTGTCCGCCTCATAGAGGACGGAGTAGGAGAGGTTTGCGCGGCTGAAACTTTTCTGAAATACGGCTGCGTTTTTGAATTGCAGCTTTTCTTGAATTTCTTGCTTCACTTCCTCGTTTGCGGAGGCCGTCAAAGCAATGCACGGAACACTCGGAATCAAGGCGCGAAACTCAGCAATCTCTAAATATGGCGGTCTAAAATCGTGACCCCATTGCGAGATACAGTGTGCCTCGTCGATGACCAACAAGCTGATGTTCATCTGTTTCGCTCGCTCGATGAATAAATCTGTTTTTATTCGTTCGGGAGAAACATAGAGAAATTTTGTATTGCCGTAAATGCAATTGTCTAATAATATGTCGATTTGGCGTTTGCGGAGGCCGGAAAAAAGGGCTGTCGCTGGAATACCTCGGCGATTTAATTGCGCCACCTGATCTTGCATCAAAGCAATTAGGGGCGTGATGACGATGCAAATCCCCGGCAAAACGAGGGCCGGCACTTGAAAACAAATGGACTTTCCTCCACCGGTGGGCAGTAAGGCTAGCGTATCCTTGCCATCTAGCACCGAGTGAATAATCTCCTCTTGCAGGGGCCTGAAAGCTGAATGCCCCCAGTGTTTTTGCAATATGTCCTGAATGTCCGCCATCGTCTAAACAAATCTACCAAAAAAGAATGAACTCCTCCACCGGATTTTTAGGATTTCCTGAGAAGAAATTCTTATTTTTAGACACAAAAGAAAGCGCATATGTTATCAGACAAGGATTTAGCTCAATTATCGAAACTCGGAATTACGCCCGCGGAAATGAATCAACAAATTGATTTTTTTAAATCCGGCTTCCCTTGGATGAATTTGGAAAAATCCGCATCGATTGGGAATGGAATTTTTCAGTTTTCAGAAGAGCAACTACAGGAATTCATCGCGCGCTTTGATCAGCAAAAATCAGCGCTTTCCATTTTGAAGATGGTGCCAGCCTCTGGTGCAGCCACTCGGATGTTTAAATCACTGTTCGAATTCTTGTCGACCGGCGATGAAAATAAAGAATGCACGAAGTTTTTCGATGAGTTGGATCACTTTGCTTTTTATCCAGAGCTACAAGAGCTTATAGCAGAGAAAGACGACTCAGCAGATATTCTACAAAAACTACTAAGCTCTGCTGGAATGAATTATGGCCAAAAACCCAAAGGTCTCCTTGCTTTCCACTCCTACACAGATGGAGCACGAACTCCTTTAGAAGAGCACATCGTGGAGGCTGCGGCCTATGCATCCAATGGCCAAAAAGCCCGCTTGCATTTCACCGTCTCCCCAGAACACCGCAGCGGTTTCGAGTATTTAGTGAAGAATCTCGTTCCGAAATGGGAAACGAAAACCGGCATTCAATTCGAGATCACTTTCTCGGAACAAAAGCCCGCTACAGACACGATTGCCGTAAATCCAGACAACACCCTGTTCCGCGAAGCCGATGGATCACTCCTTTTTAGACCCGCTGGCCACGGAGCGCTATTGGAGAATTTGAATGACCTGAAAGCCGATGTGATTTTCATTAAAAATATTGATAATGTGGTGCCTGATGCCTTGAAACAGCCGACCATAGAATACAAAAAGGCCTTGGGAGGATTGTTGTTGTGGATTTTGGAAGGAATTGAACACTTGGACAAGCAATTGCAAGAAAATCCTTCAGAGGCCACGATCAATGAGGCCCTCCAGGAGATGGCCACTTATTTAGGTTTTGTGCCGGCGGCAGATTTCGCGCGCAAAAGCGAACAAGATAAAGTTGCGACTATTCGCACCATTTTAGCTCGTCCAACCCGCGTTTGTGGGGTGGTAAAAAATACCGGAGAACCGGGAGGAGGCCCATTCTGGTGTCAAGATGCGAAAGGAAATTTCACACTTCAGCTCGTGGAGTCTGCTCAGATTGATATGAGAGAGGACGCTCAAAAAGCGAAATTCCATCAAGCCTCTCACTTCAATCCAGTGGATTTAGTGTGTGCGACACGCGGTTTGAACTTATTGAACTATCGCGATATGAATACGGGTTTTATCACGGATAAGACCAAGGACGGGAAAGAATTAAAGGCGATGGAATTGCCTGGTCTTTGGAATGGAGCCATGTCAGATTGGAATACGCTTTTTGTGGAAGTTCCTTTGGAAACATTCAACCCGGTGAAAACGGTGACAGATTTAGTGAGGCCTGCCCACCAAAATGGGCAGTAATTTTTTTGTTTGTAAAAAAACTCCCTATTTTTGTCGCCCCTAGAAAGCAATTTTTAAGGAAGTATATAAATGCTTGATTACAAAAACCTTGCCCGGTTTCCAGGCAAGGTTTTTTATTAAGTCCTACAATAGGTAAAAACAGAGTGCAGATGCCTTTAATCAGGTAGTAAACAAATAAACTATGGCTTTAGAACAAACTTGGAGGTGGTTTGGACCAAACGACCCTGTTAAATTATCCGATGTACGTCAAGCTGGCGCAACAGGTATTGTGAGTGCATTGCACCAAATCCCGAATGGAAAAGTGTGGGAGCTTCAGGATATTTTGGAACGTAAAGCCATCATTGAGGCGGCCGGATTAAGCTGGTCCGTGATTGAAAGTATTCCAGTGCACGAGGATATCAAAACGCGTTCAGGTAACTACAAGCAGTACTACGAAAACTACAAGACGTCTTTACGTAATGTGGGCAAGGCGGGTTTAGACCTGGTTTGCTATAATTTCATGCCCATTTTAGATTGGACACGAACCGATTTAGATTTTCGTTTTCCGGATGGAAGTACGGGTTTACGCTTCGATGCGGCTGAATTCTGTGCCTTTGAATTGTTCTTATTGAAGCGCCCAGGAGCAGAGCAGCATTATACCAACGAGCAAATTGCAAGAGCTCAAAAATGGTTCGACGCATCGACTCAGGCACAACAAGAAAAATTAATTCGCAATATCATTGCCGGTCTTCCGGGTTCGGAAGAAAGCTTTACCTTGAAGTCTTTCCAAGAAGCTTTAGATACCTATTCCGAAGTAGGGGAGAAGGAGTTACGTGAGAATTTATATGAATTTATTCGGGAGATCACGCCTGCAGCCGAGGAGGCAGGGGTTAATTTATCAATTCACCCGGACGATCCTCCGTATCCGATTTTGGGCTTGCCACGCGTGGTCAGTACGGAAAGTGATGCGGTGCAATTATTGAATGCTTATGAAAGTAACGTGAATGGATTGTGTTTCTGTACGGGAAGCTATGGCGTTAGAGAGGATAATGATTTAGTGGGGATGGTGGAGCGATTAGGTCACCGCATTAATTTCATTCACTTGCGGGCGACGCGACGTGATGAATTTGGAAATTTCCATGAGGCAGACCATTTAGATGGGGATGTGGATATGTTCGGGGTGATGAAAGGTTTAGTGAAGGAGCAGGACAAACGCATCGCGTCTGGCCGCGAAGATTTCCGTCTGCCTTTCCGTCCAGATCACGGACACCGGATGCTAGATGATTTACAAGAAGGGAAGAAGACCAATCCAGGCTATACGGCCATAGGTCGTTTGCGCGGTTTAGCGGAGTTACGTGGTTTGGAAATAGGAATCCGCGGATTTTTGAAATAATTTTCATTTTCCCCTTTTGATTTCTATATCTTATTGCTAACTTTGCACCCCCATTAGTGTGGGATAACTCTATCTTATTGAGTTTAACGCGCTTGCAGGGATTAAAAGAATTTTAAATTTTAAACGGTAATTATTCCAAAATGCCAACTATTCAGCAATTAGTGCGCAAGGGACGTGAGCAAATGACTTGGAAATCTAAGTCACCAGCTTTGGATTCTTGTCCACAAAGAAGAGGGGTTTGTACTCGTGTATACACGACTACTCCTAAAAAACCAAACTCAGCGATGCGTAAAGTAGCGCGTGTACGTTTGACAAATCAAAAAGAAGTGAATGCCTACATTCCAGGTGAAGGTCACAACTTACAAGAGCACTCGATCGTTTTGATCCGTGGTGGTCGTGTAAAAGACTTACCAGGTGTACGTTATCACATCATTCGTGGAGCTTTAGATACAGCCGGTGTTTCTGGTCGTTTACAGTCTCGTTCGAAGTACGGTGCTAAGCGTCCTAAACCAGGTCAAGCTCCAGCAGGTAAAAAATAATTATTAACAGAAAGATCCAGTATGCTCGTTAAAGCAGAAGGTTGGGTCGAATTTAAAAAACTAACAACATGAGAAAAGCGAAACCAAAAAAACGCTACGTATTACCAGATCCTAAATTCAAGGATGTATTAGTAACTAAGTTTGTAAACAACTTAATGTACGATGGAAAGAAATCTACTGCATTTACCATCTTTTATGATGCGTTAGATAAAGTAGAGGAGCGTACAAAAGAAAACGGTTTAGAAACTTGGAAAAAAGCATTGAATAATGTGATGCCATCCGTGGAGGTTAAGAGCCGTCGCGTGGGTGGTGCAAACTTCCAAGTACCAACAGAAGTACGAGCTGAACGTAAAGTTTCATTGGGAATGAAGTGGTTAATCGGTTACGCGCGCAAGCGTGGTGACAAAACAATGATGGATCGCTTAGCGAACGAAATCATTGCAGCATCGAAAGGTGAGGGAGCAGCGGTGAAGAAGAAAGATGATACACACAGAATGGCAGA
The DNA here is from genome assembly GCF_054558635.1 of Aquirufa sp. HETE-40SA. Taxonomy (NCBI): domain Bacteria; kingdom Pseudomonadati; phylum Bacteroidota; class Cytophagia; order Cytophagales; family Flectobacillaceae; genus Aquirufa; species Aquirufa sp. HETE-40SA. The sequence goes on along the minus strand of NZ_JBPXKN010000003.1, from coordinate 1,734 downwards.
AGCGAACAAAGCGTTCTCTCACTTCCGTTTCTAATTCATTTGAATTACATGAAGAGGCTAATCGAAAGGTTAGCCTCTTTTTTTTGTCCATATAAGTACTTAATCGAGCGGACTAATGGAGTATTCCTGAATTTTGTTTAGCTTTGAATCACAATCAACAACACTATGATTTCGAAAAAAGCAAAATATGCTTTAAAGGCTTTAAAAGTATTAGCTCAGTCTTACGAGAAAGGGCCTTTGTTGATTTCGCATATTGCGGAATCGGAAAAGATACCGAAGAAATTCCTCGAAGCTATTTTATTAGAGTTACGTAACCACGGAATTTTACAGTCCCAAAAAGGGAAAGGCGGCGGTTACTACCTACGCATTCCTCCTGCAGAAGTTACGTTTGCGAAAATTATCAGAATTGTGGATGGCCCGATTGCACCAGCCCTTTGTGTTTCTCTTCACTTTTATGGCAAATGCGATGACTGCGCTGACGAGGAAACGTGCCAGCTGAGAACGGTCTTAACAAAATGGAGGGACGCGAACTTATCCGTTTTAGAAAATACAACCTTAGAGGAGCTTATGTAAGCTCCTTTTTTTATTCGTATAGGTGATCTAAGTTTTTCATCTTGAACTCGTCGTTATCTAATTCCAAAAACTCTTCCCAGAAAGGATTCTCCGGAACAGACGCTTTGCAGATAATAGGTGTCTTTTTAATCGGGTGGATGAAATACAAACGGCGTGCATGTAGATTAATGCTCGCATCTACGTTTGGTTTATCGTATCCGTATTTGATGTCGCCGCGAATGGGGCAATTCAAAGAAGCTAATTGTACGCGAATTTGGTGCGGTCTTCCCGTGATCGGTTCTACTTCTACTAAATAGTGTAAATTGATCTTTCCCAAAATCTTATAATTCAACTCCGCCTTCAAAGCCTTGTCTTCTGGGTAATCGTATGCCGTCGTCGTGTTCTTCGCCTCGTTCTTTAGTAGCCAATGCGTCAGCTTTCCTTTCTCTGGATACGGCTTCTTGCGCGTCACTGCCCAATACGTTTTCTGGATATCCCGTTTACGGAACATTTCCATCATTCGTTCTAAGGCTTTCGAAGTGCGGGCAAAAATCACCAAACCACTGACAGGACGATCTAGTCGATGCACGGGGTGCAAGAATACAGCACCGGGTTTTTGGTATTTTTCCTTGATATAGTCCTTTAAGACATCTGTCAGCGTCACATCTCCCGTACTATCGCCCTGTACAAGAATTCCTGCCCGTTTATTCACGATCAGGAGGTGATTGTCTTCGTATACAATGTGATAGTCTTTCATGTTCTGCTAATTATTTAGGCCAAAATCTCTCCGCCCATTTCTCGCACAAAGGTAGGATTATTTCGCGATATGCTAATGACGCCAAAATATTTTAAAAAATCCCCTCTTGATTTTCAGCCATTTACGAGAAATACTTGAAAAAGTTTTGTTCATGATTTGTTAATAATAAAATAATCCTACATCTTTGCACTCCCAATCGCTAGGAACATACGGTTTCTAGAGCAAGACTGAGAGTAGATCAGGTGATTAAATTCACGACAGAGCGGGTTGCTTTGGAAGATTTATATCGAGGTACAAAAGTTCTTTGACGTGTTGATAGAAATAAAGAAGAGATGCTGTGTTTAAATCACAGTGTCGAAATAGTAGCATTCAAGACAAGGATAATGACAATTTTCTTATTAAAATAAGAGCAGTCAAACATCCAA
>NZ_JBPXKN010000002.1:0-548887 GCF_054558635.1 Aquirufa sp. HETE-40SA | reverse complement strand
GAGTATAGAGTAAAGAGTAGAGAGACGGCATAAAAAAGTGGCTGCCGCCTCGTTTTTTATCCACTCAGGGAAATATCGCCCCGCGCACATAGAACTCTGCTCTTTGAACTTTGCTCTTTGAACTTTGCTCTTTGCACTTTGCTCTTTGAACTTTGCCTTTCTCCTCCGGACTCCCTCCCTCCGGACTACTGTCTACTGCCCACTGTCCACTGCCGACCATTCGCCGTCTCTTCTCTCTACTCTCCTATCTATTATCTCCTCTATTCTTTGTGCTTTATGCTTTATTCTTTATATTTGCAACACTATTGCAAATGTTCATTAATATAAATATTTAGTTAAATGTCTAATAGCAAGTACAAGCACTTATTGCCAGCCGAAAAAGTGGGAGTTTTTCTGTCCCTTTTGTGTGCAATACATTGCCTTACTTTGCCATTAGTACTATTTGCAGTACCTTATTTAGCAAGTTCATTTGCATTTAGTCCGTTGGCTGAATGGATTTTAGTGATCGTTAGCTTTTTGATGGCTTTGGTTTTATTGTGGCAAGATTATCTCAAACACCGTAAGCCTATGCCTTTGTATTTTTTAGGTTTAGGTGTTTTCGTTAAGGTGGTTGATACCTTAGTAGGTATGAAGTCGATTGAATGGATTTTTGGCCTCTCATTAGGTGTTTTTATTACCCTAGCTTACTGGTACAATTACAAGCATAAAACGGCTTGTACGTGCAAAATCAAGTAGTTTATACCATTAAACGCTGGATTTTTGTATCTTTATGTCCTATCCCGAATTTTAAATTAGTTTAGTGAGCATTTCCTATCAACCCGTTATTGGCCTTGAAATTCATGCACAGTTGCAGACGAATTCGAAGATATTCGCGAGCGACCCCGTACTTTTTGGTCAAGAGGCTAATACCTTGATTTCGCCCATATCTTTAGGGCATCCAGGTACTTTGCCTTATTTAAATAAAAAGGTGGTTGAATTCGCTATTAAAATGGGTTTAGCGATTGGTTCGAAAATTGCTCCTAAGCAGTATTTTGATCGGAAGAATTATTTCTATCCGGATCTTCCTAAGGGATATCAAATCACTCAGGATAAAACGCCTATATGCATAGGCGGTGCTGTTTTGGTTCACTTGAAAGAGGGAGATAAGAGGATGGAATTTCACCACATTCACCTGGAAGAAGATGCTGGTAAATCGGTACATGAGGGTGACAATCCATTTAGTTTTTTGGATTATAATAGAGCTGGGACACCTTTAATTGAGATGGTTACCGAGCCTACTATTCATTCATCTGAAGAGGCATTCGCTCTCGTTTCTGAGGTGCGTAAATTAGTTCGATACCTGGGAATTTGTGACGGGAATATGGAAGAGGGCTCATTGCGAGCTGACGTTAATGTGTCTATTCGTCCGGTGGGTACGACTACTTTGGGTACGAAAGTGGAGATTAAGAATATGAACTCGCTTCGTAATATTCAACGGGCGATTGAGCATGAGATTGTTCGGCAAACGAAGGTGTTAAATGAAGGAGGGACGCTGATCCAGGAAACGAGAACTTTTGATGCCCATACGGGAACGACGCATTCGATGCGTGTGAAAGAGACCATGAATGATTACCGGTACTTTCCTGAGCCTGATTTAGCACCACTTGAAATATCAGAGAATTGGTTACAAGAGATAAAAGCAGCTATGCCTTTGTTGCCTTGGGAGCAGGAATTAAAGTTGATAAATGAGTATGGTTTGCCGGCTTATGATGCCCACTTCCTGTCAGATACGCGAGAAATGGCCCTCTATTTTGAAGAAGTGGCAAGCCATTCTAAAGCGTATAAATCAATTTCAAATTGGTTAATGGGTCCAGTTAAATCCTATTTAAACGAAAAGAATAAGTCGATTACGGAATTTGAGTTAAGCCCCAAGACTTTGGCTGAAATCGTTGAATTAGTGGAGAGTGGCACATTGACGCATAATTTGGCGGCACATCAATTATTTCCTTTGGCCATCGAAAACCCAGAAAAATCGCCAGCACAACTTGTCGAACTTCAAGGTTGGTTGAATGCGCAATCTGGTGATGAATTAATCACTTGGGTTCAGGAAGCCATCACCGCCTATCCGGATAAAGTGAAGGAATATCAAAAAGGGAAGAAAGGATTGATCGCCCTTTTCATCGGAGAGGTGATGAAGAAATCAAAAGGCACGGCTGATCCGAAGCGCGTAAATCAATTAATGACAGAAGAATTAGCTAGAGCATAAATGAGATTAATCGGGATCCTATTATTATTATTTACGACTGCGATACAGGCACAGAATTTCGAATTGCGTGTTGAGGCTAAGACGCTTATTCCAGGAAAAAAAATCTATTTGGAATACATTAATGAGCTAGGTAAAATAGTTAAAATAGATTCTGCAAGTCCCTCAGATCAAAAAAAAGTCACTTTCAAGGGACAAGTAAAAGATCAGGGAGCCTTCTATTTAGTTAATTTTTTTGACACACCTAAGCCACAAAAAGTATTAGTCATTTTAGAAGGGGGTGAAACCATTGATATTGTGGCAGATGGGGTAAATGATGAGGAAGGTAAGAGTGCTTATACGATGAAGGGAGATTACCCGAACGTGAAATTTATGCTGGAATTAATGGCCATTTCGAAGGAAATGGAAGTCAAAGTTAGGAAGTGGAATCAGGAGATTCAGATTGACCAGAAGCAAGAAAAAAGAATTCAGGCAGAGTTTACTAAGGCGCAGCAAGCTAGTTCTGCTAAAATTAAGGCCTTGATTCCGCAGATGGGGAGTCATTTGGTGGCTCTTTGGGCGACTAATTTTTTGCCAGCTGAACAGGAGATGGCCTCGCTGATGGAAATTGCTAATACATTATATAAGGCTAGGCCTACTCATCCTCAAGTACTACAGTTTGTAAACAATTTGAATCGCCTAAGGGGGGTGAATGAAGGATCAATGGCGCCAGAAATTAATCTTGCGACACCGGCAGGGCCTAATTTAGCCTTGAGTTCACTTCGAGGAAAATATGTATTGATTGATTTTTGGGCGAGTTGGTGTGGTCCTTGTCGTCGCGAAAATCCGAATGTGGTGAAGACCTATGCCGCTTACAAGGACAAGGGGTTTGAGATTTTTGGTGTTAGTTTAGATCAGGATCGAGCGGCTTGGTTGAAAGCCATTGAAACCGATAAATTAGTTTGGAAACATGTCTCTGATTTAAAATATTGGAGTTCTGAAGGCGCTCGGGCTTACCAGGTGAATTCGATTCCGCAGACTTTTCTATTAGATAAAGAAGGGCGGATTATTGCCAAAGGATTGCGAGGTGCTGCTTTGGACCAGTATTTGGCTAAATTATTTGAATCTAAATAATATGAAAATTGCGATCATAGGTTGTGGTAATATGGGGATGGCTTTCGCTAATTCCTTCATTCAATATAATTTGGTCTCTAAGGAGGAGTTGATTCTGATTGAAAAAAATAAAGAACGTGGCGATATTTTGCAGCAGCAAAAATCCGGAATCGTTGTTGATACCATCTCGGAGAAAGTGGCTACTGCGGATTTAATTATCCTGTCAGTAAAGCCTCAAGATTACCCCTCTGTTTCATCTGAATTAGCCCGATTTATTCAACCGAACCAAATCGTTTTGTCTATTATGGCCGGTATTCCGATCGGGAATATTCAAGCCAGTTTATCTCATGATTTAGTAGTTCGGGCTATGCCGAATACACCTGCTCTTTTGGGAATGGGAATGACCGCATTCGCAGCCGCGTCTGCCGTAGGGATGTCAGATATACGAAAAGTAGAGAACTTGATTAATTCGACCGGCCGAGCCGTATTCTTAGAGGAGGAGGGATTATTGGACGCAGTGACGGGTTTGAGCGGTAGTGGTCCAGCCTATTTCTTCTACCTAATTAAGGCGATGATTGACGCTGGGGTGCAGATGGGTTTTGAGCCTGCAATGGCATCTCTTTTAGTGAAGCAAACCATGTTAGGTTCTTATCATTTGATGCAGACTAGCGATAAGTCCTTGGATGAATTGATTCAAGCAGTTGCTTCGAAAGGTGGTACAACTGAAGCTGCTTTGAAAACTTTCCAGGAAAACTTAGTAGCAGAGGGATTGCAAAAAGGCATTATTGCGGCGAAGGATCGGGCTAAAGAATTAGCCAATTAATTGACCGATTTCAGCCTCATTTAAGGAACGGCTGATAATTTCCCCATTCGGAGAATAAGACGGGTTTGTGCTCGCAAACAATTGTTCCACTAAAGCGGACATCTCTTCTGCGATTAATTTCTTCGTTTGATATCGAATTGCCGCACGATTCGCTAAGATGCGAGCAATTTTTTCAGCATGGTTTTGGCCTAAATCTGACGCTTCATTCTTCACTTGTTCTAAAATACCTTCTAGTAAATTCTGGCCGTCTTCCTCGCCAATTCCAGCAGGTACTCCTTGAATCCAGTAATTTTCCTCCGCATCTTTTGTCAGGCCAAATCCTAAATCGGTAATATCACTTAGGATTTCCTCCACTAAGACAGCATCTGCCGGATTAATGCGGAGAATCTGCGGGAACAATAATTGTTGAGAAACGCCATTCTTCTTCACCAAATTCTCCGAGAATTGATCAAACAAAATGCGTTGGTAGGCTTTTTTCTGATCGATTAGCAACATTCCGCCTGAAAGAGTCACCACCAGGAATTTATTCAGAATCTGCATTACCTGGAAATTCGTGTGCGAAGAACTTTCCGCTGTCCAGGTGTTCGCCTTGCTTTGAATCGTTGTGGCCGGCTCGCTAAACAAATTTGCAGACGGATCGGCTACATCACCTCGCTCAAAAGCCTCAATATTGTCGTTTAAACCTTCATACAGTTTCTTCCAAGCATCTTGGACAGGTCGCGGCGAATTCGTCCCTGAAAACGCAGAAATGGAGCTAGTAGCTCCGCTCGGATTTCTAAAATTCACATTCGCATCGAAATCCAACGAAGGAATTAAGTGATTTAAACTTAGCGTCTTCCGAATGGCCGCTTGTAAAATGGCATAAATCGATCGCTCATCGTCAAATTTGATTTCGGTTTTCGTCGGATGCACATTGATATCGATGTGCGCCGGATCTAGCGTTAGAAACAACACATAAAAAGGGAAGGTGCCATCTGGTACTAAACGCTCATAAGCGCTCATGACCGCGTGGTGCAAGTACGAACTCTTGATGAATCGATTGTTCACAAAGAAAAATTGCTCTCCGCGCGTCTTCTTTGCATATTCTGGGCGACCTACGTAGCCTTTAATGCTCACGTAATTCGTATTTTCTTCGCAAGCGGCTAATTGCTCGCGGTAGGTTTTTCCGAACAAATCCACAATTCGCTTTCCTAGTTTTTCAACGGGGAGGGAATAGGTTTCTTGCTCATTTTGGACTAAAGAGAACTTGATTTCTGGATTGGCTAAAGCAATACGTTGGAATTCGTCCAAAATATGGCGCATCTCCACCGGGTTCGATTTCAAGAAATTACGACGCGCAGGGATGTTGTAAAATAGATTTTTAACGAGAATTGAAGTTCCTTTAGGGGCTGCTACAAGTTCATTGGCCTTCGCCACAGAGGCTTCCATGCGGATTAAGGTACTTAATTCATCCTCCTCTCGTCTTGTTTTCAATTCCACCTGGGCTACAGAAGCGATAGAAGCCAAAGCTTCCCCTCTGAATCCCATCGTACGAATAGCAAATAGATCTTCGGCCTTACTGATCTTAGAGGTGGCATGTCTTTCAAAAGACATCAATGCGTCTTGTGGAGACATCCCTTTACCATCATCAATCACTTGGATACTGACCTTCCCCGCTTCTTTCACGATTAATTGTATGAAGCTAGCGCCCGCATCAATCGAGTTTTCCATCAATTCTTTCACCACAGAGGCTGGTCGCTGTACTACCTCACCCGCCGCAATTTGATTTGCGATGGCATCAGGAAGCATTTTGATCAGATTGTGCATAAATGAATAGGGAAACGAGTGGACAAAGATAAGGGATTAAACAAAAAAAAGGGAATGTTGCCATTCCCTTTTTTCGTAAGATAGGTTGGGTTGAATTACTTCAATTCAACTTCAGCACCAGCTTCTTCTAAAGATTTCTTCAAACCTTCAGCTTCGTCTTTAGATACACCTTCTTTAACAGCCTTCGGCGCAGCATCAACTACATCCTTAGCTTCTTTCAAACCTAAACCAGTTAAGTCTTTCACTAATTTAACGATCGCTAATTTGTTAGGACCAGCAGCTTTCAAGACAACATCGAAAGATGTTTTCTCTGCAGCAGCCTCACCACCGTCAGCGCCACCAGCTGCAGGACCTGCAACCATAACAGCACCAGCAGCAGCTGGTTCGATACCATACTCATCCTTAAGGATAGTAGCTAATTCATTTACTTCTTTTACAGTTAAGTTCACTAATTGTTCAGCGAACGCTTTTAAATCTGCCATTTTTTTGAAAATTTAATTGTTAAGAATTAATAATTTATTGGAGTTACACTCCGGTAAAACTTGGTTAAATTATTCAGGACGCTCAGACAAAGTCTTCACGATACCAGCTAATTTCTTCTCACCGCTTAATAATGCTGAAACAACATTTTTAGCAGGCGATTGTAATAAGCCAATAACTTCGCCAATCATCTCGTTTTTCGACTTGATGTTCTCTAGTGCTGTCAATTGACCTTCGCCAATGTACAAACCACCTTCGATTGACGCAGCCTTGAATGCAATTTTGTCTTTTCCAGCTTCTTTACGGAAGTCTTTGATCAATTTTGCAGGTACTTTAGCATTTTCAGTTGCGAAAATGATACCTGACATTCCTGTTAAAACTTCTGCATCTAAAGAGGAATAATCCGTTCCAGTCTTAGCTAATGCTTTAGAGATTAACGTGTTCTTGAATATTTTGTATTCAACACCTCTCTGAAAACATAGGCCACGGAATTGATTAGCTTCGGCTACAGTTAAACCGGCTGTACTTGCAATGTAGAAGTACGGAGTCGCAGCGAACTTTTCGCTCAACTCATCAATAATCTGATTTTTTTCTTCTCTTGTCATGATTACAATCCAGCTACAGTTCCCTTATCGATGATAATGCCCGGAGACATCGTCGATGATAAGTTGATCGATTTAACATAAGTTCCCTTTGCAGAAGACGGCTTTAATTTGATCAACGTGTTGATTACTTCTAAAGCGTTATCTACAATTTTATCAGCTCCGAAGGACACCTTACCGATAGAGGTATGGATGATACCAGTTTTATCAACTTTAAAGTCAATTTTACCAGCTTTTACTTCGTTTACTGCTTTTCCTACTTCCAAAGTTACAGTACCTGACTTTGGATTAGGCATCAGACCGCGAGGTCCTAAAACACGTCCCAAACGGCCTAATTTTGCCATCACAGTCGGCATAGTAATGATTACGTCGATATCGGTCCAGCCGCTCTCGATTTTTGCAATGTAATCATCTAATCCTACGTGATCAGCACCGGCTGCTTTTGCCTCCTCTGCTTTATCGGGCGTACATAGTACAAGTACACGTACGTCTTTCCCGGTTCCGTGAGGTAGGGCAACCACGCCACGAACCATTTGGTCTGCTTTGCGGGGATCTACTCCTAAGCGGACATCAATATCCACTGAGGCATCGAATTTTGTATAAGAAATTTCTTTCAAAATCTCCGCTGCTTTTTCAAGCGAATACGCTTGCGTTGCATCGTATTTTGAAAGGGCTTCCTTTATTTTCTTCGTAAGTTTTGCCATTACCTTTTAATTAAAATGTTTATTTCTGATGGTTAAATCAGAACGGTTTATCACCAGAAACAGTAATTCCCATTGATCGAGCCGTTCCAGCAATCATACTCATTGCTGCTTCAACTGTAAAACAGTTTAAATCTGGCATCTTAGTTTCCGCGATAACGCGTACTTGATCCCAAGTTACTGAACCTACTTTTTTCAAATTAGGTTGAGCTGAACCAGATTTAACTTTCGCTGCTTCCAATAACAAAATCGGTGCAGGAGGAGTTTTTACAACGAAATCAAACGATTTGTCTGCGTAATAAGTAATTAGGACCGGCAATACTACGCCGTTCTTATCTTGAGTTCTCGCATTGAATTGCTTACAGAACTCCATGATATTTAATCCTTTCGAACCTAAAGCAGGACCGATGGGTGGTGAAGGATTGGCTTGGCCACCTTTGCATTGAAGCTTTACGTAGCCAGCTATTTCTTTTGCCATGTTAAAACATCGTTTATTTAGTGAATTAGAGGTTTATCTGCCAATAAGGGTGGAAGCTTCCTTATCTGATTCCCCTCCGGGTGACCTTTCCGCGTAACAATGACGTTCCGGCCCAATCCCCTCTTGAAATTTTCAAAACAGAGATTGCCGCTTTTTAAACGGACTGCAAAATTAGGGCTTTTATTCTATAATACAAATACTTAAGCAAAAAAAAGTCCTGAATTTCTGTTCAGGACTTTTAATGCTTTGCTATAGAGCAAAATTTATTTTTCTACTTGAGCGTAGTTCAATTCTAATGGAGTATTACGTCCAAAGATCTTCACCATAACGGATAGTTTCTTTGTGTTCTCGTGAATCTCTTCTACCGTTCCTTCGAAGGTTGCAAAAGGACCGTCGATTACGCGAACAGTTTCACCCTTAATGAAGTTAACTGATGCAAATTCCTCGATGGCAGCAGATTCATCTACTTTACCTAAGATACGGTTCACTTCACTTTGGCTAATCGGTACAGGTTTTTTAACGATTATTTTCGTCTTTTTTACTTTACCGCCTTCTACCTTAGTTACCTCAACCTCTTCATTGTTTGCCTGCAAGAATCCGATGACACTTGGAGTCGACGTTAAGATGTGGCTCACTTCACCCGCTAAGTCAGCTTCGATGATGATATAACCAGGAATTAAGGTTTTCTCACGAATGACCTTTTTCCCTTTACGAATCTCGTAAATTTTTTCGGTAGGAATAAGAATTTGTGGAACCGAATCTGACAAGCCTTGGCGTGCTAATTCGTTCTCCATATAGGTCTTTACCTTCTTCTCTTGTCCTGAGATTGCTCTCAACACATACCATTTAGTCTCTGCCATGGATTAACTTATTTATTAAAATGAAGTATAGAATAAATCCAAACCAGATTTGAAGACTAAATCAACCGCGCCTACTAATAGGGCGAAGATTAAGGAAGCCACCAATACTAACACAGAACTCGACTGTAAGTCAGAGAATGCGGGCCATGTAACGTTTTCTGTTACCTCTGTCCATGATTCTTTGATCAATGATGTTGATTTGCTCATAATTTAACCGATATCGGTATTTAATTTACTTAGCACGGGCACAAGGATTCGAACCCTGACCAAAGGTTTTGGAGACCTGCATACTACCGTTATACTATGCCCGTAGAAAGGATTGCAAATTTAGCCAAATTTTGACAATTAACAAATCCCGTCTACATTAATGTTAGATTACCACTGAGAATAGCTCGTAGGTTCTAAGAATTTGCGCACCGTTCTCGAGTGGCTATTCGCATATTTAGGATCTGCTGAGATGCGCTTCCAATCTGGATTTGCTTGAAATTTTGCCCAGTTCGCATCGCGTTCTGCCATGTTTTCGAAGGAAATCATGTAGCTTAAGCAAGGCGTGTTTTCACCAGCAAGCACTTCGCCGAAGAATACATTGTGTAACCCTACGGTATCAAAGATCTTCAATTCTTCGTCGTTGAACATTCCAATTTTGCGTTTCAAGGCATCTTCATTGTATGCTTCATACGTTCTCCACTCGTAGATACGGCCTGGATTTGTGACAGGCAATTTTAGAGAAGGGTGACCTGCGAAGCCTTTGGCAAGATAAATCGATATCTTTTCGAACATCGGTTTGTCCATTCCCACGTTTTCAAAATACGCTTTTGCCGCTTCCTGGTAAGCTGCATTTTTTTCTAAGGCATCTTTATAACTCGCATAGGAAGCTAAGGAAGGGAAGGGAATGGCTACTACGACAGTAGCAGGATCTTGTTTTCCGTAATCTTTGAATACGCCCACCTTAGAAACACCATAGGCGTTGAGGGCTGGGATTAAGGCTTTGGAAAGATACGTTTCTAACAGATTCACATTTCCGCGGAACTTCATCTGGTAGGTTCTGATCTCATAATATTCTTGCGCAGAGACAGCAAAACTGCACAATAGAAGGAATAGAAGTAGCTTTTTCATCGTATTTATTGTTTTAGGTCAGCAAGGTACAAAAAAAAAGAGCGGTCACAGACCGCTCTTTTCCGTATAGGCTAATAAAAATTAGTCTAAGATTTCAGTTACCTGACCTGCACCTACAGTACGGCCACCTTCACGAATCGCGAAACGTAAACCTTTGTCCATAGCTACTGCGTTCAATAACGTAACATCAATTGTTAAGTTATCACCAGGCATACACATTTCAACTCCTGCAGGTAAAGTAATTTCACCTGTTACGTCTGTCGTACGGAAGTAGAATTGTGGACGGTATTTGTTAAAGAATGGAGTGTGACGTCCACCTTCTTCTTTTGACAAGATATAAACCTCTGCTTTGAATTTAGTGTGAGGCTTTACAGAACCTGGCTTACAGATTACCATACCACGACGGATATCAGTTTTCTCAATACCACGTAATAATAAACCTACGTTATCACCAGCTTCACCGCGATCTAAGATCTTACGGAACATCTCAACACCAGTTACAACTGATTTCAAGTTTTCAGCTCCCATACCTAAGATATCAACTGCTTCACCTGAGTTAATAACACCAGTCTCGATTTTACCTGTTGCTACAGTACCACGACCAGTGATCGAGAATACGTCTTCAACTGGCATCAAGAATGCCTTATCAACATCACGCTTAGGAAGTGGAATCCAAGAGTCAACCGCCTCCATTAACGCATCGATAGTAGCTACCCATTTAGCATCTCCGTTCAATCCACCTAAAGCAGATCCTTGGATTACTGGAATGTTATCACCATCGAATTCGTAGAATGAAAGAAGCTCACGGATCTCCATTTCAACTAATTCTAATAATTCTGGATCGTCTACCATGTCCACTTTGTTCATGAAAACGACTAATTGAGGTACACCTACTTGGCGAGCCAAAAGGATGTGCTCACGAGTTTGTGGCATTGGACCATCTGTAGCAGCAACTACTAAGATAGCACCATCCATTTGTGCAGCACCAGTTACCATGTTCTTCACGTAATCCGCGTGACCTGGACAGTCAACGTGAGCGTAGTGACGAGCAGCAGTAGAATATTCTACGTGCGCAGTGTTGATCGTGATACCACGTTCTTTTTCTTCTGGAGCAGAGTCAATGGAAGAGAAATCTTTTTTCTCAGCAAGACCTTTTTCAGAAAGAACTTTAGTGATAGCAGCTGTCAAGGTTGTTTTACCGTGGTCAACGTGGCCAATCGTACCAATGTTAACGTGGGGTTTACTTCGGTCAAAATTCTCTTTTGCCATGATTATTTAGTTCTTAATTTAGTTATAAAAAGTTTCAAATGTACTCGTTCAATGGGCCTTGCTTAATTGTAGAGCCTTTGAGCAGGATTGAACTGCCGACCTCTTCCTTACCAAGGAAGTGCTCTACCACTGAGCTACAAAGGCATAACCTTGCGGCCTTTCGTTAATCTCTTTCGATTAACCAAAACAAAAATATCGCTAAGAGGGATTTCTCCCTTAGCAACATTTTTTCGTTTCGAGCGGGAGACGGGGCTCGAACCCGCCACCTATAGCTTGGAAGGCTATCGCTCTACCAAATGAGCTACTCCCGCTTGCTGAATCCTCCTGTAAAAAGGAATCAAGGTAATAAAATAATGGTGGGGACAGATGGATTCGAACCACCGTAGGCATTCACCAGCAGATTTACAGTCTGCCCCATTTGGCCGCTCTGGTATATCCCCTTCATTTTTGCTTTCAGTGTAACGTTCCACCGAAATAGTTCGCAAAAGTAGCTCATTTTTTCATTTCCGCAAACACATCCGAGAAAAATTTCTAATAAATTTTTACAATAATCGGATTCCAAAGGCTAATCCACGCATTTCTGGGCCCTTGCCTGGCTCAAATAGAGGACTCAAATCATAACTAAAGAACAAATCAGGAAAATTACGAAGTGCAAATTCGGCTCTTACGCCATATCGGAAGGGATTTACATACAAATTACTCGTCTCTTTACGCAAATTTCCATTCTCCTCTTCAATCGCTTTCGTCCAAGTATCTAATCGATAGGACACATATCCACCGATAGCGATCATTTGAACGGCTGATTTTTTATCAAAAGCGAAATGAGGCATAATAGGCAAGGTCAGATAAGAAATACTCATCTTATTCTTGCTCATAACTACCTCTTTTCCTGTGGAGGAAGTAATGGTAGTAAATTCTACCCCATTAGGTCCTTTTGTCGCGATTCTGTTATGGTCAAAACGAAAGTTATACCAATCTATTTCTAATCCATATCCTAAACGGAAGGCGGATTTTTTTCCTTCTGATAAGGTCACAGAACGAGAGATTTCTAAGCTGGCATATCTAGATCCTGTGGGGTCTAAAGTGAAGTCTGGTACAGAGGCAGGTGCTACGCCGGATAAAGCATTTAATCCCAAATTGAGGTTTAGTCCTCTTCGGCTGTATAAATTAGGACGCTTGTTTTTAGTGGAATCTTTTCCCCAAATCACTTTTGTCACTTCTTTGCCATCACTATGGTATACCCCATCCCAAGTCACGTGTGTCTCTTCGTTACCATCTTTCACGTGCACACCGTCTAATCCGACCCGTACTTCTTCTTTTCTTCCCGACTGTCGACTAGCGACTGCCGACTGTTCACTGCCCACTACCCACTGACCACTGCCCACTGGCGACTTGCTTATCGCAATCTTCACTGAACTATTCCCAATCCGAACAGAAATACTACTGTCTCCTTCCGAATCTGTTTTAATAGCTTGTCTAATATTTTGCCAAAGACTATCGCTTAGAACTAGACCCTTTTTCTCGAAGGCGCTTTCTAATTCCTCCCGTAAGGTGCGACTAGCCGTTTTCGCACCCACTAAAGTTTGGTTGCGTTTGTCAATTTTTAAAATCAATGAATCCTGTCTTTCTTTTGCAGAAAGGCTGAATACACTTACTAGTAGGCAGATAATAGCGATGATCTTTTTCATATTATTGTAATTGTAAGGTGCGTTTTAAATTCTCTTCTGTTTTTACGTAGGTATTCGCTACGGTGTGTATTCTATTTTCAAAGGCGGCATTTCCCTCTTTTAATTTTTGCCAGTTTACCGGCTCACCATCCAAGGCTTGTCTGATTTCGCCTACGATTTTCCCGAAAAGGGATTTTCTACGTTTTTTCTGTGTAAAAGCTGGCTTAACTTCTTCTTCAATAGGGTCGATGTCCAGGCGGACTGTGACGATCTCTGGTGATTCCTCTTGTTTCTCGATAATAGGAACTGTTGCTACGATTTCTTCTTTTGGAGAATCTACTACCACACTCGCAGGAGACTCTTCAATCGATACCGGTTGTATACTAGCTTTCGCAAAAGTAGATTCGGTAGCTTTGGTCTGAATTATCAGTGGTTCAGAAACAGAGGTTGCGGCTTTTTCCACAGGCGAATTCGTTTTTTCGATGACACGCGATACCTCTGCGGCTCCCTCTTCCGTTGCAGGATTCCAATTCCAGCTCAGACCCAGCGCGAGCAAGAGCATTGCTGCCGCCGCCCAATAGATAGGGAATCTACGTGCAGGTTTTTCTGGTAACCTCTCTTCTAGGCGCGACCACAAACCCTCTGGGATGTCTTCGGATTTGTTTTGGAGTTGCTCTCTCCATTTTTCCTCTACAGAATTCCAATCTTTCATAACTGTAAGGTGATTAGTTGATTTTGTAATATTGCTCTAGCTCGCGATAGCTGCGATTTAGAAGTTCCTTCTGAAATATCTAATAAGTCCGCTATCTCCGCGTGGGAATAGCCCTCTATGGCATATAAATTAAAAATGGTTCGGTATCCAGTCGGTAACGAAGCGATCAAGGCTTCGATTTCTTGTAATCCTAATTGCATCAATGTCTCGTCAGGATGCGCTACATCATAGGCCACATCGATGTCAACGTGGTATCGATTTTTGTTCTTTCGAATCGACATTAAGGCTTCGTTGACCATGATTTTGCGAATCCAACCTTCGAAACTTCCACCACCTTGGTATTGGTCCAGCTTAGCAAATACCTTTACAAAGCCCTCCATTAAGGTATCTTCCGCTTCTGAAGTGTTCGTGATGTAACGTTTCACTACGGAGAGCATCTTTCCAGCCATTTTTTGAAAGAGCGCATGCTGCGCTTGTCGATTGTTTTTTCGACAAGCATCAATTAGCTCAGGTTCAGAAAGAAAGGCGGGTAAACGTGTACTCAAAAGCTATATTTTCTAATTCGAATGCAAAGATGGCACAAAGTGCTAAATGGTTGCGTCAGTTTGAAAAGAATTTCAAAATTCCGTTCTTTGCCTAAATTAATCATATGCCTAACTCAGCGCCCATCGGGATTTTTGATAGTGGAATTGGTGGATTGACTCTGGCGCATGCCATCACGGAGTTGATGCCGCAGGAGAATATCATCTATTTTGGGGATACGGCGCACTTGCCGTATGGCGATAAATCAGCGACAGCGATTCAGGCGTATTCGGTGAAGATTTGTAATCTGCTTCTAGAGAAGAATTGCAAGTTGATTTTGATTGCTTGCAATTCAGCTTCGGCGGCGGCTTATGATTTAGTGAAGGCTTATGTGGGTACGAAGGCCAAAGTCGTGAATGTGATTGACCCGGTAATTGCGTATTTGGACCAAAACTGGGAGAACAAAACGCTCGGCTTAATCGGGACAAAGCAAACAGTGAACTCAGGGATCTATGCAAACAAGGCGGAAGCGCTGGGAAAGAATATTCAGGTAAAATCTTTGGCCACCCCTTTATTAGCTCCCATGATCGAAGAAGGCTTCTTCTCGAATTCGATTTCAGAACAAATTATCAAAGAATACCTGGCGCAACCTGCCTTGAATGGAATAGAGGGCTTAATCTTAGGCTGTACCCACTATCCGCTCATCAAACCACAAATTGATGCCTATTACCAGGGAAGTATTCCGGTAATTGACACGTCCATTATCGTTGCGGAGGAAATCAAACGAATTTTAACGATGGAGGATATGTTGCACACCGGCAAGGAATCCAGTCGTCAATTCTATGTGTCGGATTATACGGATTCCTTCGAAAAATCCACCCAAATCTTCTTCGGGGAGGCGATCAAATTAACACAATATCCTATCTGGGATTAATTAAGCGTTGTTGCTGAAAAGCTGAGACACTTTTTTACGCAGCTGTAATTTAGCTAGGCGGGCTTGCTGCTCTTGTTTGCTTTGGCGAAACCATAAAAAAGCAATCGCTGCTACAATTAAATAGGGTGCTGATAAGAGATATAAAATTCCCGTATTCAAGCCCGTCGCAATATTACTGCGGCCATTTGATATGGTACTTTCCACCGTCGTACGGCACATCGCACACTGCGCTACCGCATCGATTTGCGTGAAAAGAATTAAAGCCACTAAGATGAATAACTTCTTATACATAATAAGGGGAAATCATAAGGTAAACAATGACACCTGAAACAGATACGTATAACCAGATTGGGTAGGCCCATTTCACTATCGCTTTGTGCGCCGGAATATTATCTGTTACCGCATAATAAATAGCTTTCAAAACTAAGCGAACCACACCGATCGAAAGCACGATGTGCGAGATCAATAAGAAATAATACAGGGGACGGATCCAACCTTCGCCTCCAAATGGAGTGGATGGATTCGAAATATGGTATAGAATATACAGCACTAAGAATAGGGAACCTTGTAGAAAGGCGGCCCCCATCGCTTTACGGTGTAAGCCGATGTTTCCACTTTTCACTCCGATTAAACCAATCACTAAACTTAACGCAGTCGTCGAATTTAGTAAGCCAATCACGTGAGGCAATACTTTAGTCCATTGACCTAAGTTAATTTTCGTTTGAATCCCGATCAAAACAGCTACTGCTACCGGAATAGCTACCGAAAGCACATTAATTAATTGATCGTTTTTTTTAGTTGCTTCCATCGTTTTTACTCGTTGGTGTATATGCTTTTTAATACTTTAATTTCCACTAGTAATCTATCCACTTCTTTTTTATCTGTTCCGTCATAAAATCCACGGATGATTCCTTCTTTGTCTACCAATACTAACCGTTCCGAGTGGATAAATGTTTCATCCGGATACTTAATTGCCGCATCATATTCTGAGGCATCAGCTAAGGGAACGTGGAAGCCTTTTAAAACCAATGGATAAATGACCTTCTTTTCTCCAGTTAGAAAATACCATTGACCTTTGTTCGCATCGAAGCGTTTTGCATAGGCAGCTAACTTTTCCGGAAGATCAAATTTAGGATCAACTGAAATAGAAAGTAATTGAACCTCGGGATCTTGGTGAAAAGTATCTTGAACGCGACTAAGCTGCGAGGTGATTTTAGGACAAATCGTGGTGCAGCGAGTAAAGAAGAAACTAGCAACGTAGATTTTACCCTTTAAGCTGTTTGAGTCGAATTTCTTTCCCGTTTCGTCCGTTAGGGAGAAGGATGGGATGGTTTGGAAAACGGTATCCATCTCTGCTTCGTTCCAACGAGGGTTCAAGCGCTTCGCCATCTTTATCTCTCCAGTCGTCGAATCGATGGCTGGAACGTAGCGAGGAAGACTAAAATGATTGGTGCCAAATGTCTTTAGCCCTATATAAACTAAGACAGGCACTATTAATACGAGAAATAATATGCCTGTCTTTTTATTCATTATCCAAGAAGGAAATTAAAATCAATATAAGTGACCACCTTCGTAGATCAAGGCTACTAAAAGCCATACCACGAAGAGTGTAGGGATCAAAACCATCCAAATCAAGGACTTAACCTCATGCTTTAAGTGCATGAATTCTCCTACGATGTAGAATGCTTTCACAATCGTCATACCGCAGAAGATTGCAACACGAAGGGTGTTAGCTGGCATCGTGAAAGCAATCACGAATTCAATCGCGGTTAAGATCAATAAAATCCAAAATGTTTTCCAAATAGCGCCTGTATTAGGAGGTGCAATTTCTTTTTCTGAGGTTCCGTGTGCTGCGTGCGAAGCCATATATAAATCAATTATAAGATTAAACTAAATAGAAGAAGGTAAATACGAATACCCAAACTAGATCGACAAAGTGCCAGTAAAGACCTACTTTCTCCACCATTTCATAATGACCTCTACGCTCATACACACCCGTAGCTGCGTTGAAGAAAATCAAAACGTTCAAGATAACTCCTGAGAATACGTGTGTTCCGTGGAAACCTGTAATGAAGAAAAACAAATCAGCGAATGCTGGAGGTCCATACGGGTTACGAACTAGGTTAGCTCCTTCAATCGGTGTGCTAACGCCATCAACGATTTGCTTTGCAGCTAAGGTTAAATCTTCTGGACCGTGGATAAAGTGCGTCCACTCCCAAGCTTGAGATCCTAAGAAAGTAAATCCACCTACAATCGTCCAAAGCATCCATTTCTCTACATCCTTGCGATCACCACGGTGTCCAGCTTCTACGGCTAATACCATCGTTACTGATGAAGCGATCAAAATAAACGTCATGATACCTACGAATACCAAAGGCAAAGACATTCCGTGTAAGAAAGGAACGGCTTCAAAAACTTTTTCTGGAATAGGCCAGTGAGTCGTCGAGAAATAGAAATCCGCAGGAACGCCTTCCCATGCAGGTTGGCTAAAACGAATCATTCCGTAAGTGATCAAAAGGGCTGAGAATGTGAAAGTATCCGATAGAAGGAAGAACCACATCATCAATTTTCCATAACTAGCTTTTAGTGGTTCAGAACCACCTTGCCATGTTAAATTTTCTGGAACCGCTGGGGCAGCGTGTGCTACTGACATAGGGGATAAGCTTAATTGTTAATCAATAAAAATACAAATAAATAAAGCCACAATGCATCTAAAAAATGCCAATACGTGGCGCAAATCTTAATTTGGGTCAATTGCTTTGCGTTTATCTTCAATCTAAAGGCCGCCACTAAAGCGAAAACTAGAACGACAAGGCCTGAAACAAGGTGTAAACCGTGTAAACCTGATAAAACATAGACGAAAGAACCGGATGGATTACCTACAAAATAAACGTTCATCTCCACTAATTGGATCCAACCGTAAAATTGCATTACTAAAAAGAGTAATCCGAGCACAAAAGTAATAGAAATACTCATTCGAAGTGCATTAAATTGGTCTTTTTTTGCAGCTAAAAGTGAGTAATGCATCGAAATACTGCTCAAAATAAGTACTCCCGTACTATAGCTAAATAAACTAGGCATTTCAAATTCTACCCAGTTTCCTTCGGCTTTTCTCACTAGATAAGCGGAAGTGAAGGCTGCGAATAACATGATGATCGATACGATGAATAACCACATCGTAAAAATTTTCGGGTTGACCGAACGGGTTTCAGCCGGTTCGATCACATTCTCTGTTGATTTCATGATTTAAACTTTATCAAATAATAAGGCAATTTGTATGATGATTAAATAGAAAAAGGAGCCAAACATCATCCACTTCGCGGCCTTATCTGTGGGACGCATCATGAGGTAGAAGGTTTGGCATAAAAATAGAATTCCTGCTACGACCGTGATGATCGCAGATTGAATTCCAGTGATGTGCAGTAAATATGGCACAAATCCCAATGGCACTAAAAAGAGCGTGTAAATCATAATGGTGAAAGCCGTCTTAATGTCTTTCTTTCCATCATTCGGTAACATCTTAAATCCAGCCTTGCGGTAATCCGCATCCGCTACCCAGGCGATCGCCCAGAAATGAGGGAATTGCCAGAAAAATTGAATCGCAAATAGAATACCAGGCTCCCAGCCAAAATGCCCTGTCGCCGCCACCCAACCAATCATAGGAGGGAAGGCGCCCGGGAATGCACCCACAAATACGGAGATAGGGCCCACACGCTTTAAAGGTGTGTATACATAGCCATATAAAATATAGGATAGTAGTCCTACCACAGCCGCTTTCCAGGTGAAATAGCTTAATAGCCCAATAGCGATGACCGCTAACACATATCCAAAATTTCTCGCCTGAGCGGGAGTTAAGGTTTCAGTAGGCAAGGGACGCTGCGCCGTGCGCTTCATCAGCTTATCGAATTCAATCTCTTTCAATTGATTGACGATGTTCGCCGCTCCGGTTAATACGAACCCAGCTAAGGAGATCAAGAAAATCCCTAGTGGTTTATGATCAATGGGCGCTAATAAATACCCAAACGTCCCCGAGAAGGCTACCGTCATAGATAGTCTCGATTTTAATAGGGCGATATAGGGTTTTATAGACGACATTTAGGCGTTTTTTGTTTGTATCCACGAGCTGATGTGCCAGCCGATTAATACTAATGAGATTAAAAGATGCACCGCTTGACTTCCTAGTGGGAGCGCAAAGTAGGCCATCAAAATTCCAGTTCCCAGCGAAATACCGATTAAAACGAGTATTCCTTTTCGGTAGGTTTGTAGTTGACTTTCTGCCAACTTTTTCCAAAGAATCAGGTGGCATATCAAGATCACCCACGAGAATGTTCTGTGAATGATATAGCCCAGATCTAGGTTTTCGACCCATTGATTTTTAGCCCCTTCCCCTAACGCTTTAATCACGTGGTCCATGTTCTCGCGCACCTGTGTGCCCAAGATGATTTGGACTAAAACGACAAGCAAACTTATCCCAATCCACTGGCGATTCAACACCGGTATAACCTCCGAGGAAGATTGATTGTTTAGTGCTTTTACTAAAAAATAGATGACCCCGATGGACAATAACATGTGAGCAGTTACCACTCCAGGTAATAGAAAGGAGTCCACCACATATTTCCCTAATACCGCATTTGCTAAGATTAACAACAGGCTGGCCAAAGTAGGCAAGAATACGTTTCGCCCTTCTTTATAAGCTAAAACTGTGGTGATTAATACGATTAATCCAGTTAAAGCTCCTAATAACCGATTGATGTATTCAATCCAGGTTTTAGTGGCGTTGAATTCAACTTCTCCATGCAACTTGTCCTGGTAGATCACTTCGTAATGCAATGGCAACTCTTCCACTTTCGTAGGAGGAATGAAGCGCCCAAAACACTTAGGCCAATCCGGACATCCCATTCCTGATCCTGTGCTGCGAACGATTCCGCCAGCAAGGATAAGCAAATAAATGCTTAGGAGTGAAAGGATTGCAAAATTTCTAAAGACCATTTTTGGGGTAAAAAAAAGATGCATCTAAATGAGATTCATTCGGATGCATCTTTGATTTTTAGGTTTAATTAACGGTTATAACTTTCGTTTTGCGCGCCTAATAAACCATCGATATCTTTCTCTTTTGCAATTTCAGCTTCTTCCTCCGGAAGGTTAGAGCTTTTTGTTGCAGAGAATGGAACGTTTTGTGGAATGAAATCTTGCTCAGCACCTGGCTTAGAATAATCATATGGCCAACGGTATACTGCCGGAATTTCACCCACCCAGTTTCCGTGTTCTGGATTAATTGGGGTAGTCCATTCTAATGTATTGGAGTTCCAAGGATTTTGCTGAGCTATTTTCCCTTTGAAGATTGAGTAGAAGAAGTTCCAAGCAAAAATCGCTTGAGCAGAAAACGTGATGATCGCTGCAATCGAAATAAATGAGTTCATATCTGTAAAGGCCGCTGCACCATCATTTCCTACCGCTGTAAACGAATAGTAACGACGAGGGAAACCTGCGATACCGATGTAGTGCATTGGGAAGAATACCATGTAAACACCCACGAATGTGAACCAGAAGTGAATGTAACCTAAAGTCTTGTTCATCATGCGACCAAACATCTTAGGGAACCAGTGGTAAACACCCGCCATCAATCCGAAGAAAGAAGCCGCACCCATTACTAAGTGGAAGTGAGCTACTACGAAGTACGTATCGTGTAAGTTGATATCTAAAGCCGAGTTACCTAAGATGATACCTGTAACACCACCCGAGATGAATAGGGATACAAGACCGATCGAGAATAACATCGCTGGAGTAAAGATCAAATTACCTTTCCAAAGTGTAGTAATGTAGTTAAACGCCTTCACCGCAGATGGTACCGCAATGATTAGGGTTAAGAACATAAATACCGACCCTAAGAATGGATTCATACCTGTTACGAACATATGGTGAGCCCATACAATGAACGCAAGCACAGTAATACCCATCATCGAACCGATCATCGCACGGTATCCAAAGATAGGCTTACGTGAATTAGTTGCAATGATCTCAGAAGTCATACCTAAAGCAGGAAGCAATACGATATATACTTCCGGGTGACCTAGGAACCAGAATAAATGCTGATATAAAATGGCTGATCCACCTACATTGGGTAAAGCTTGACCTTGGATATAAATCTCAGATAAGTAGAATGATGTTCCGAATGAACGGTCAAAGATCAATAATAAAGCAGCTGATAATAACACAGGGAATGATAACAAACCTAATACAGCTGTGAAGAAGAATGACCAAATCGTCAACGGCATCTTCGTGAAAGTCATACCACGAGTACGTAAGTTAATTACGGTACAGATGTAGTTAATACCACCCATTAAAGATGAAATGATAAAGAAAGTCATGGATGTTAACCATAGGGTCATTCCTAATCCAGAACCTGGCATTGCTTGTGGCAAGGCAGATAAAGGAGGATAAATTACCCAACCACCTGATGCAGGTCCAGTTTCAATGAACAATGAAGAGAACATGATCATCGATGACAAGAAGAAGAACCAATAGGATAACATGTTGATGAATCCAGAGGCCATATCTCGTGCTCCAATTTGTAATGGAATCAAGAAGTTAGAGAACGTTCCAGAAAGACCCGCTGTCAATACAAAGAATACCATGATGGTACCGTGCATCGTTACAAGGGCTAAATAAAACTCTTTGTCTAGTTTTCCACCCTCATCGATCCATCCACCTAAGATAGGACGTAACCAATCTAATTGCATGTCTGGGAAACCTAATTGCAAACGGAAGATGATCGAGAATGATCCCCCAATAAAGGCCCAAAGAATACCTGAAATCAAGTATTGTTTAGCGATCGTTTTGTGATCCGTAGAGAACACATACTTCGTCCAAAAATTTAGCTCATGGTGCTCATGCTCATGATCGTGTGCATGGGTGTGAACTTCTTCAGCGTGTGATGTTGCAGTTGACATATGAATTTATTTTCTTCTGTTCGTTGTTAAATTAGTTTACACTTACGGCTTCTTCCGATGGAGCAGCTGCGCTATCTACCGCAACAGGTTCCACAGGGATATATTTCGATGCTTTTGATTTTAAGTTATCAGGAACCTTAGCTAAATAGGTAGGATTGGTAGCTAAGAATGGCTTTTGCTCTGCACACCACTTAGCATAATCTTCTGGCTCATCTACGAATACCGTAATAGCCATACCGAAGTGACCGCGGCCACAAACCTCCGTACAGTTTAACTTAAAGTTGAAATCTTTCTTACCTAGTTTAGCACGCATCTCATCTGTAGAAATGTTAGGCGTAAACCAGAACTTCGTAGGCATACCTGGAACCGCATCCATCTTCACTCGGTGGAACGGTAAATATACCGAGTGTAATACGTCTTGTGCGTGAATCTTTAAAAGAACGGGCTTCCCTTTAGGAAGGTGAAGTTCCGTTGCTGTAAAGTCATCAAAAGAGTGTTTGTCTGTAAAATCGATACCAATGTTGTTCGTCTCGTCGATTAATTTGTAGTTGTAATTACCTAATTGGTTATCATCTACACCAGCGTAACGTACATACCAGCCAAACTGGTGACCAGTGATTTCGATTACTACGGCATCACTAGGTGCTTGAGAAGTTATATCTCTCCATGTTCTCCAACCTGTGAATACCAAAATCGCCATAATGATCGCAGGGATAACCGTCCAAATCAATTCTAATTTGTGGTTAACTGGATAAAAAGTAGCTTTTCTGTTTTTGTTGTAACGGTATTTGAAGGCAAAGAATAGCAATAAAGTATTCGTGAAAAAGAATGCAAGCGTTACTACAGCCATAGAAACCCAAAACATGGTATCTGTTTTAAGCCCATGTTCAGATGCAGCTACCGGCAGGAAATCTGGTTGTGCTACTAAAAATGACCAAACACCGGCAATGGTGCCCAATGCCCAGAAAATGATCATTCCATAAGCATTTGCATCATTACTTGAATCTACAGCTTCTCCTGTATTCTCGTTTGCAGCTAAAGACTTATTCAACTTAATACTTTTGCTAATTACGTTAATCGCAAGAGCAAAGAAGATAACTGATAAAAGACCTATTAGGTAAAACATATTCTTTATTTTAAGACAAGTTCAAAAATTAAATATCGTGGTGTAATGCTTCTGGCAAGAATGGGTGGTTTTTCGCCACTAAACTTGCTTTTGTTAACTCTCCAGATATCACATAGATAAACGCTGAAGCAAAAACCGTAACCATTCCAAATTCCACTAAACCATATCCCCCGTGCTTACCTACAACGCCTGGCATAATCATTTGGTAGAAATCAATATAGTGACCTGCGATAATTAAGAAAGCAGCGATCTTTAAGAAGATACGTGTTCTCTTTGCATCACGTGTCATTAGAACTAAGAAAGGCAACAAGAAGTTTAGGATTACCATTAAAATTTCTGACGTTTTGTAAATTTTATTATGACCTTCCCAACGCTCTAAGAAATAGATTGTTTCTTCCGGTAAGTTAGCATAGTAAATCAATAAGAATTGCTCGAACCAAACATACGTCCAGAAGATAGAGAAGGCGAACATAAACTTACCCAAATCATGTAAATGGTTCTCATTTACATACCCCATTAGGCCTTTGTCCTTTAAATATAAAATAGCTAAAACGATAACAGCATAGGTAGTTACATGCCATGAAGCAAACATGTACCATCCGAACATGGTCGAGAACCAGTGTGTATCGATTGACATCACCCAATCCCACGCGAAGATCGAACTAGATGCTCCAAAAATCACGATGAATGCAGTACCGATTTTCACTAATTGAGTGAAGTATTCTGTTCCGCCATTCAAATCCTCTTCTAAAGATTTCTTACGTAACATGTTCCAAAGAAGGATCCATAATCCACCAAATACGACTAATCGAATCAAGAAGAAGTTCTTGTTCAAATAGCCAGACTTACCAGCAATGATTTTATCATAGTTCTCATTTCCTACTTCCGTTACACCGTGGTGCATCCAGTGGAAGATCACATCTCCTTTAAAGAAGAAAACCAAGATCAAGATAGGTAATGAAATGTATAAGAACTTAGGGAAAGCCTCAGGAACACGCTTCATAACAGAAGACCATCCTGATTTAGTTAAGTATTGCAATGACACAAAGAACATACCTACTACAGCAATACCTGTAAAGAATACGGCATTCAACCAAACGTTTGCCCAAATGCGATTTGTCCAATCGTAGTGCTCTTCTGCTCCTGCTTGGTGAGAAACCGCACCACCGGATACATGTTCAGCTGCTACTTCGTGTCCCGCGTTTGCTGCCTCGTGTCCCGCTTTCACTGCATCATGTCCGGCTGCCGCTACCTCGTGACCACCTGCTTCTCCTTTAGATAAAAGGTAAATACCAATAACTAAAGCAACAACGCCTGCGATGAAAGCATAAATAATTCGCTTCTTGCCTTCTGAGGTAAACTCAAAATGCTCCTCTACGTTTGCTGGGGAAAAATGTGAATGTCCCGCCATTTTATTCTCTATTTTAAATGAAATAAATTAAATCTTATTGTTTTTGTAACTCATGTACATAAAGTACGATCTTCCAACGGTTCTCTGAGGAAATCTGTGAACCGTGAGGCCACATACGTCCTTTACCATGTGTAATTACGTGGTAGATATGTCCGTCGTTTACGTCCTTTAGTGCATCACTTGAGTATACAGGAACCCCTTTATACGCTTTAGCTACTAAACCATCGCCTTTTCCACCTTCACCATGACAGTGCTGGCAAAAACGCTCGTATTGTAATTTCCCCGCTTCGATGTTTTCTGGTGTTGCAGCTAATGGATTTTTCAACAAAGCAGCAGAATAAGAAAGACTATCGTTTGGAACTGTTTTTGCTAATAATTCTTGCGCTAAGAAGGCTTGTTGAATGCTATCCGCACCTGTGTATTTCTTACGAGAAATAGTACCCGCTACTGGTAAACGCATGTTCATCCCGTAAGGGTTGATTTTGTTAGTGTCACCTTGTAATTGAGTCATCGGCTCGTATCCTACCGAATTGTACATATTAGGGGCAAATTCCGTACCCGTATCATTTGGGTCAGATCCACAAGATAATAGACCTGCTGTTAAGCCGGCTAGTAGAGTGAATTTATGAATAGAATTGAACATATCTTCTTGAGAATTATTCGTTTAATTATTTAACATTTACTTCAACTGCTCCTGAGTCTTTCAAGGCTTTCTTGATATCGGCAGCACTAACTTTGTTCTTGTCCACGTTGATAGCCATCACAAATTTATCATCTGTCGTACGAACATCTAATGGAAGAGTCTTATTGCCCGGCCACAAGTCATTTGAGATACAGAAAGTAGATACAAGGCCAAAAGCCGTGAATAATACCGTTCCTTCAAACGCAATTGGAATCCAGTTAGGCAGCGCAAAGAAGTCTTTACCACCAATGATCATTGGCCAGTCAAAAACCATCGTATAGCTGATTAATGAAAATGCACAAATCATTCCTAAGGTACCGAACATAAATGCGGCAATAGGTAAACGTGTACGCTCATGACCTACGGCTACGTCTAATCCGTGAATTGGAAATGGAGAATATACATCTTCAACTTTGATTCCTTTCGATTTTACTTCGCTTACAGCGTGTAAAACCTCATCCTCATCGTCGTATACTCCCAAAATGTAGTTAGTTGTCGAACTCATATTGTTTTAATTTCGAATTTGCTTAATAGAAAATTACTCCT
Source organism: Aquirufa sp. HETE-40SA (assembly GCF_054558635.1). Classification (NCBI taxonomy): domain Bacteria; kingdom Pseudomonadati; phylum Bacteroidota; class Cytophagia; order Cytophagales; family Flectobacillaceae; genus Aquirufa; species Aquirufa sp. HETE-40SA. The sequence continues at coordinate 522,868 of NZ_JBPXKN010000002.1, read as the reverse complement.
CTGTTTTTTTAGTTGGCTTGATACGTTTGATCGTAAATTCTGACGAAACGCCTTTCATTACGGACTTAACCTCCGCCATATTTACCACCGGTAAGTATTTAGCGAACAAGAAGAATAACGTAAAGAATAAACCAAATGAGAAGATGTAATCACCGATATCATACATCGTAGGAGAGAACATCGCCCAAGATGAAGGAATATAATCACGGTGTAAAGACGTCACGATAATAACGAAACGCTCGAACCACATACCTACGTTTACTACGATAGATAAGAAGAAAGAGACCATCAAGTTTGTACGGATCGCTTTCGACCAGAATAACTGTGGAGAGATTACGTTACATGTCATCATCATCCAATAAGCCCACCAATATGGACCCGTCGCACGGTTAATGAACGCGTAGCTTTCATATTCCACACCTGAGTACCAAGCGATGAAGAATTCAGTCAAATAAGCGATACCTACTACGGAACCCGTTACCGTGATAACGATGTTCATCATTTCGATGTGCTCAATCGTGATATAGTCTTCTAATTTGAAAACCACACGAGTGATTAACAATAGCGTTTGTACCATCGCGAAACCAGAGAAGATTGCACCCGCCACGAAATACGGAGGGAAGATCGTCGTGTGCCATCCTGGGATAACAGACGTTGCAAAGTCCATCGATACAATCGTGTGTACAGAAAGTACAAGAGGAGTAGAGATACCGGCTAAGATTAAGGACATGTACTCGTAACGTGCCCAAGTCTTAGAAGAACCTGTCCAGCCTAAGCTGAAGAAACCATACCAGAACTTACGTCCTGCAGTCGTTGCGCGGTCACGAATCGTAGCCAAATCCGGTACAAGACCCATATACCAGAACAATAAAGAAACGGATAAATACGTAGAGATCGCAAAAACGTCCCATACTAACGGAGAGTTAAAGTTAACCCAAAGTGAACCGAAAGCATTAGGAAGTGGTAAAGCCCAGTGAGCTAACCATGGACGACCCATGTGCGCTAAGATGAACGAAGCAGCACAAAGTACGGCAAAGATTGTCATCGCTTCCGCTGAACGGTTGATGGAAGTTCTCCATTTTTGACGGAACAATAATAATACGGCAGAAATCAAGGTACCCGCGTGACCGATACCAACCCACCAAACGAAGTTAGTGATATCCCAAGCCCAACCTACGGTTTTATTTAATCCCCAAACGCCAATACCTTGCCACCAAGTGTAGAAAAGGCAATAAGCACCATAAATGAATACAAGACAAGAGATCCCGAATGCAATTTTCCATTCTTTCGTAGGTTCTCCCTCTACTTGCTTGCAAATATCGTGGGTAACATCGGAATAAGATTTTCCACCAGTAACTAGTTTCTCTCTTATGGGTGATACAACGTGCGACATATTTTTATTTACTGTTTTACGATTAAAAAATTATGCTTCTTTCTTAGCATCCTTGTTACGAACTTTCTTCAAGTAAGAAATATTAGGCTTCACGTTAATCTCTTCGATTACGTGGTAAGCACGTCCTTCTTTCTCTACTACTAATAATTTAGAGATCTCAGATGCTGGATCGTTCATATCTCCAAAGGTGATTGCATTCGTAGGGCAAGATTGAGCACAAGCTACTTGAATTTCTCCATCTACCGGACGACGCTTCTCTTTCTTCGCTTCTAACTTACCAGCTTGAATACGTTGAACACACATCGAGCATTTCTCCATTACTCCACGTGAACGAACGGTTACATCTGGGTTGATGACCATACGACCTAAGTCGTTATTGAAGTTGAAATCGAAGTCATCTGTTTGGAAGTAACGGAACCAGTTGAAACGACGCACTTTGTATGGACAGTTATTTGCGCAATAACGTGTACCAATACAACGGTTATACGTCATTTGGTTTAGACCCTCTGTCGAGTGAGTCGTTGCTAATACTGGACAAACAGTCTCACAAGGAGCGTTATTACAGTGTTGGCATAACATCGGTTGGAAAACTACCTCTGGATTATCAGAAGCGATTTCTAAGCCTTTCAAATCTTCTACCTCCGCATCAGAAGAGTAGTAACGGTCGATACGCATCCAGTGCATTTCACGACGGTTAATAACCTCTTGACGACCTACGACAGGAACGTTGTTTTCTGCGTTACATGAAACCACACAAGCAGAACATCCTGTACACGTATTTAAATCGATCACCATACCCCACGCGTGGTTATTGTATTCGTGACCGTTCCAAAGCGTTAAATCAGTCGCATCTTTTTCTCCTTCAGACGTTTTCACGCGAGGAGTGAAGCTACCTGCTTTTGCATCTTTCGCAAAGTCAGCTAACACCGTCTCTTGAACGACTGCTTGACGTGCCATCACCGTTTGGTGTGTTTGCGTTTGAGCGATATCTTTTGTTTCGCCCGTTGCTGTGATAGAAACACCTTGTGTACAAGTTCCTACACAAGCTCCATTGATTTCAGAAATGAATGGATAAGCGTTCACACCCACACCGTCAGCAGACTTACCTGCTTTCGTACGACCGTAACCGATCGCAATAGCGATGGTATCTTGAGCTTGGCCTGGTTGAACTAAAACAGGAAGAGATACTTTGTATCCTTTCGCGCTTACTTCCACTACATCACCTTGCTTTAATTTTAATTTAGTAGCAGTTGGTTGCGAGATAGCCGCATAATTGTCCCAACATGCTTTAGAAACTGGCTCAGGGAATTCTTGCAACCAAGGGTTGTTTGCTTGAGAACCTGTACCTAAACCTACTTTTTCATAAACTGTAATCTCTAAACCAGTAGAAGAAGCAGTATATGCTTTGCTAATCGCAGCAGCCGATGCATTCACATCAACGGATGGGCTAGCAGAAGAAACAGTAGCAGTTGTTGGTTCAAACACACCTTCGTGAAGTGCATTGTTCCATGCTACTTTTCCGCCTTTTAAGATATTTTTCTCCCAGTTGCTCTCTAAGTATGCTTCAAAGTTAGCTGACAAACCTGCCCAAGTTAAGAAACTTGATTGTGCTTGACGTGTTTTGAAGATGGTAGAGATCGTAGGTTGTGTTAATGAATAGAAACCAGCTTTAGGCTCTGCATCATTCCAAGATTCTAAGAAGTGAGAATCTGGTGCGATGAATTGACATAAAGATGCTGTCTCATCAGCGCGATCGTTTGTGGCTAAGCTAAGACCTACCTTAGGAAGTGCAGCTGCAAGAGCGGCGCCCATTGGGTGGTTGTACACTGGGTTTGCATTGTAGAAGATAACCGCTGCGATTGAACCAGCGCCAGCTTCTTTAATGAAGTTAGCCATCGCCATATCGTTACCTTGACGGTAGTTAACAGCTAAGCCAGTATTGATCGTTGTGCCATAAGCGCCTACTAAAGCGTTTGTAGCAGCAATAATTTTTTGAACCTCTGGGTCATTCGAACCAGCTACGATGATAGAAGCACCTTTCGAAGCAACTAAATCTTTCGCTGCTTTATCTAAGTGATCTACTTTAACTGATGCACCTGCGATAGTCGCAGCTCCAGTTAATTTAGCCACTGCATTGTATAAGGCAACTGCTACTAAACCTTCTTGCGATGGTTTGTAAGATGCACGGTAATCTGCATTCGCACCTGTGTTAGAAAGGATAGTCTCGAATTGGTAGTGACGAGACATGTCTTTTTTGCCTCCTTTTTCTGAGCTAACACGGCGAGTGATCGCCCATTGTGCCGCAAATTCAGTAGGAGTAATCCAAGAACCTAAGAAATCAGCACCTACAGAAACGATTGTCTTTGCTTGGCTGAAATCAATGTTAGGTAAAATGCCACCGTGTGCTTGTGTTAAACCATAAGCAGGGTTTGCATCATAGGTAATGTGTTGTGTTGTTGGGTATTTCGCTGCGAAGTCTGCAATCACTTTCTTTGTAGTAGGAGAAAGGATGGTATTAGAAACGATGCGGATTTGACCACCTTTGGCAGCCACCTCTGCTAATTTCGCAGTGAAATCTTTATCTAAAGTAGTCCAATCAGTCGCTTTACCAGCTGCTTGAGGACCTTTTAATTTTTCATTATCATATAGACTCAAAACAGACGCATGCGCACGACCCGAAAGTACACCTTTCGAAATAGACGATGATTTGTTTCCTTCAATTTTGATCGGACGGCCTTCACGAGTCTTTACTAAGATAGATGCATAGTCTCCTCCATCAGTATAAGTAGACGCGTACCAATTAGCGATCGTAGGTTCAACATCTTCAGGCTTGTTTAAGTAAGGAATCGTGTTCTTTACCGGAGACTCACAAGCTGCTAATGAAACAGCCGCTACTCCAAAACCTAACATCTTTAGAAAATCACGACGATGAGTCCCTGCGCCGTCTACTAAAGAATCTCCTTTAGCATCCGTTTCAGATGGCATATTGCCAAACTCATTGTGGATATTTTTGACAAACGATGGCTCATTGGTTAACTCCTCAATCCCTTTCCAATACCTCTTGTTCGAATTTTCCATATAATCTTTCTTATTCAGACTAAAATTGAATCTATTTTATTTCTATTAATAGTGACACTTAGAGCATTCTAAGCCACCGATGTTTTGCACTTTCAAAGGAGTTTTGCTGTCCTTGTTGTGAACCTCTACTAATTTGTCGTAGTATGCGTTACCTTTTGCGTTCACGTCTGTTTGACGGTGGCAATCGATACACCAACCCATCGTTAACGATGAACGTTGCTCTACCACTTCCATTTTTTCGATCTCACCGTGGCAGTTTTTACACTCTAAGCCACCTACGTTTGTGTGTTGTGAGTGGTTGAAGTAGGCCAAATCCGGTAAGTTGTGTACACGTACCCATTGAATAGGCTCATCTTTCTCTAATGCTTTGTAGATTTTTTGAATCTCTGGAGACTCACGCTTGATCGCGTTGTGGCAGTTCATACAAATGTTGGCAGATGGAACGTTTGCTCCTTTACCTTCATAAACACCTGTGTGGCAATAGTTACAGTTGATTTGGTTTTCGCCAGCGTGCAATTTGTGAGAAAATTTGATCGGTTGCTCTGGTGCATATCCTTGGTGGATACCTACACCGTAGGCTGCATCGATCGTTGCTTTTCCTCCTAATAACAACACTAAAACGATTACTCCCGTCTTCACTGCAGAATTAGCAGCTAGTGACTTAGCATTTTCAGCTACTCTTTCGAAAAAAGACTTGCTTGAATCTGCTTCAGCTGCCTTCGATAATTTGCTTAATGAATTAACGATCGAAAGTAAAGCGATTAAAACGATCACCATAATGATTAATAAGCCTACTAATAGGACTTCCATCATTCCACCAGACGATTGAGCTGCTGGAGCTGCCGCGCCTGCTGCTGGAGCTGCACCTGCTGCCGGAGCCGCTGGAGCTGCATTAGAAGCATCAATGTAAGCTATAATTCCTTTGATTTGTGCTTCGGAGAAGTTAGGATAAGGGGTCATTGCCGCCTTGTTGAATTTATTGTACAAGTCATTTGCATACTTGTCGCCTGAAGCGATAACTGCTTGTGGATTGTGAACCCATTTAACGATCCATTCGATAGGACGACGCTCACTAATACCCTTTAAACCAGGTCCTACTAAGACTTCATCGGTGGATGCGTGACATGCCGCACAGTTGTTTTTAAATAGTGTTTCGCCTTCTGCTGCATCCTGTGCGAGCATTGCTGTCGTTGAAGCAATTAAGAATAAGAAGGAAAATAGAAACTTAACGAGAGTTAATTTTTTGCAACACATAAATATAGATTTTCTCATATTAATTCAGTCCGCAAAACTACAATCCGATTTTTTAGGAAACAATTAATTACACATTCATTTTTTGTATTTTTTTAATTGAATTAATTATTTAGAATTTTTCAAAATAAGCCCATTGTAAACAAATTGAACTATTTTTAGAAAATTTTGCATAATGCAGGAGGGCATAAAAAAACCTTCCGGATGGGAAGGTTTTTGGAGGTTTCGAGCGGATTCGAACCGCTGTAGAAGGTTTTGCAGACCTCTGCCTAGCCACTCGGCCACGAAACCAATTAATTGGGATGCAAATTTAGCTTTTTTTAATGAAGGAGCAAAGATCTGGTTGAAAAAAAAGTGGGCAGTGGGCAGTTGTCAGTGGGCAGTCCGGAGGAACATTCACCATTTACTATCTCTACTCTCTACTCTCCTCTCTCTAATCTTAAAGAGTTAGGAAAGCGTAAACACCGAGATTTCCGGCGGCATCCCCACCCTGCCCGGATACCCTAAATACCCGTATCCGCGATTCACGTAGATTTGTTGTTCTCCCCCTTGGTATAAGCCAGCCCATTGCTTGTAGACATATTGAGCTGGAGACCAGCGCATTTCAGCGATTTTAACGCCAAACTGTGTGCCGTGCGTATGGCCCGCAAACGCCACATCGATGTCTTTGTATTTCTTTGTTACTTCCGCATTCCAGTGATTTGGATCGTGTGATAATAAGAGTTTTGCCGAAGCCTCCTCAGTACCTTTATGCGCTTTCTCTAAGTTGCCGTACCAAGGGAAACGACCTAATCCGATGTTTTGGACCCCAATAATGGCTAATTTTTCTCCTGATTCCTCTAGGAAACGATGTTCGTCCATCAAGAGATCCCATCCCATTAATTCATGAGCTTTCATGAGGTCTTGTAAGTTTTGTTTTTTCGCTGCTGGGCTATTCCAACGTACATAATCTCCGTAATCGTGATTCCCCAAAGTACTGAAAACGCCTAAAGGAGCCTTGACCTTATTAAACACGTCGAAGTAGTTCTGTACCTCTTTGGACTCATTATTAACTAAGTCCCCGGTAAAGAATACGACATCCGCTTTTTCGCGCATTAGCATCTCTACACCCCCTTTAACAGCGGTTTTGTTGAAGAATGAACCCGTGTGAATGTCGGAAATTTGGGCAATTTTTAGACCCTTAAAGGCTGAAGGCAATCCTTTAATTTTTAGAGGAATGTGTTCAACCGTATAATCGTGGGCACCCGAAATAATGCCAAAGGCAAAGGTTGCCGCCGGAACTGCACCTACCGCCAAGGCTGCTTGAGACAAGAATTCGTGTCGAGAAATGACGCTAGGGTCTTTCTTCAATACTTTTTTAGTCCCCCAACGGAAAAAACGGGTGACATCTTCTATCAATAAGAAGATAATAATAAACAGTTTAGTGATAACCGAAATCATCACGATCGCCATGAAGGTGATCCTGATTTCATTTTTCCAAGCATTTAGGGGCAATGCGTTGTAGGAGATGATTCCTAGTAGAATGAACAGGGTGAACCCCCAAAAAACATTCTTTGCGGTAGTTTGAATGCTTTGGCGGGAGTTTCGAAAAGCAGTTTTGACCGCCATCCAAACGTAATAGTCTAGTGCGATTAACACAATACTGATAAAAGGCACAAAAAACATTTTATTCATAGCACTTAAACTATCTTTGCGATTCAATTGTTCCAAAGGTGCAAAATTACATGAAAAAGACGATAAGTATTTACGGGGGCGGTTGGGTAGGCGCACCATTGGCTTTTAAATTAGCTTTAGCGGACTTCGATGTGCGTGTTTCGGCCTCGAGTGTTCATCAACAAGCGGCTCATCCTAAAATCAAGGTGTTGGATTTTAGAGCAGAACCCGAAATGCCAGCTGAGAATTGGTCCGCAATGAACGATTCGGAGGTCCAAATTTGGGCCATTCCTCCACGCCGTAAGAAGAATTCAGAAGAAACCTACCTCGCGATTTTGCAAGAGTGGGTAGATAATTTACCTGTAGGCGCTGCTAAAAAACTCATTTTCCTTTCTTCTACATCGGTCTATGCGAATGTATCGGATACCGTAGATGAAAATTCTGGAATCAACGAGGATTCGTTGATGGCCAAAGCCGAAGCCATCGTCTCCTCCTCTAATGTACCATCACTTATTTTGCGTTTAGCAGGTTTAATGGGAGGGGATCGCTACGTAGCCAAGTATTTCTCCGGCAAGCGTAATGACGGCGCAAATTGCCCCATCAACTATGTGCACAAAGATGACGTGGTTGCATTAATTGCCTTAGCTGCAGAGAAAATCGAATCAGGTATCTATAATATTGTGGCTCCTATTCACCCTACAAAAGGCGAAGTAGGCGAAAACGACATCGAACGTCGCGGAATGCCAGCCGGCTACTGGGACTATTCAGTTTCTTGCCTAGGCGGTAAAGTAGTTTCGGGTGATAAAATCTGCGGTGAATTGAATTATGAATTCAGATGGCCGGATCCTTTAGAGTTTCCAATATAATTTGGAAATTCTAGAGTAGAGATAAGAGAGTATAGAGAAGAGATATTAGATTTTAGAGAGTAGATAGGAGAGCAGAGATTAATTGTGTGAAATGTTTTCAGGGGAGCCAATCAGAAAATATTTGTGTAACAACCTTTTCGATTGGCTCTGCTGAAAATATTACACAGTTAACTCTGAGATCGCTAACCATGCCATTAACCCTGGCCCAATTCCCAAGGCTTTTTCATCAATATCAAAACTCGGGGTATGGACTCCACTTGTAATTCCGCGTTCCTCATTGCGAATTCCTAAACGGTAGAAACACGCATCCACGTGGTGAGTATAAAAAGCGAAATCTTCGCCTGCCATCCAAAGATCAAGATCAACGACATTTTCTGCTCCCATATATTCGATAGCAGCGGCTTTAGAGCGACGCGTAAGTTCTGGATTATTCTGTAAGAAAGGGTAACCTTTTAAAACCTCGAATTCGGCACGTCCGCCCATCGCATCAGCGATTCCTTCGGCTAGTTTTTTCATCTTTTCTAATCCTTCAGCACGCCAAGTTTCGTCCATTGCACGGAAAGTGCCGGCGATGTTCACTTCGTCAGGAATGACGTTTGTGGCTCCTAGACCTTCGATTTTGCCAAAAGTCAATACCGATGGAAGCTTTGGATTCTTATTTCTGGAGATGATTTGTTGCATCGCCACAATAATATGAGAAGCAATGACAATGGGGTCAATGCAGGCGTCTGGCATGGCGCCGTGCCCACCTTTGCCGATTACTTTAATGTAGATTTCATCTGTGCTGGCCATGTACATTCCTTCGCGGAAACCGATTTTTCCGACGGGAACATTGGTGGCAACGTGTTGGCCAAAAATGCTCGCAGGAGTCGGGTTTTGTAGGGCACCTTCTTTGATCATGATACTCGCTCCACCGGGGGCTTTTTCCTCGGCAGGTTGAAAGAGTAATTTGATGGTGCCTTCGAATTCGTCGCGGACTTTTTGGAGAATTTGAGCCGTTCCTAAAAGGGAGGCGGTATGCACATCGTGCCCGCAAGCGTGCATGACGCCGGGGTTTTTGGATTTATAGGGAACTTCGTTGGTTTCTAGTATGGGAAGGGCATCCATGTCGGCACGAAGGGCGACGACTCTTTTGTCTGGATTTTTTCCTTTGATTTCGGCGATGAGGCCGGTGGTGGCGATTTTTTTGGCCTGAATACCCATGCGTTCAAGTTGTTCTAAAACATAAGCCTGCGTCTGAAATTCCTGATAGGATAGCTCTGGATTCGCGTGAATATGGTGGCGATTGACCAGGGTGTCAGGGGTAATTTCAGCGGAAAGCTGCTTGATTTTTTCCAATAAAGAGGACATGGGCATTTATTTAATTTACGCAAATCTACGAAATAGGACCTAATTCCAGGAATTCTTAACAAAAAAGCAATGCTAAGTGCTTCCTATTCAGCCGATTATTTTTTAATTTGATGAGCAAATTAAATCGGTTTGTCTATGGCTCAGAAAGTGTTAGTCTTAAATCAGGATTACAGTGCGTTAACGATTTGTTCCATGCCGAAGGCCTTTCTTTTGGTCTACTTAAATAAGGCAGAATTAGTGGCGGAATCCACCACCGCGAAATTGCATTCCGTTTCAAAAACATTTCCCTATCCCTCGGTCATTCGTTTGCAGCGTTATGTCTATTTTCCGTTCAAAGGAGTGATGCTGAATCGCCAAAATATCTTGAAGCGAGACAACCATACCTGCCAATATTGTGGTTCGAAAGATTTCTTGACAATGGATCATGTGTTGCCCAAATCACGCCAGGGGCGCACTTCCTGGGATAATTTAGTCACTGCGTGCAAGTATTGTAATTCGAAGAAGGGCTATATGACACCGGAGGAAGCGGGAATGGTTTTAGCACGCCAGCCATTTAGACCATCTTTTGTTATGTTTTTGCGAAATTTTTCTGGAATTTTGGATCAACAATGGGCGCCGTTCGTTGGGGCTAAACTGGAGACCACCACATGAGTTTTAAAATATCGTTTATTGGTGCAGGAAACGTTACCTGGCACATCGCAAAGGCATTAGAAAATGCCGGAAATTCAGTTCAAGAAGTATTTAGTCGCGAGCCCTCGAAGGCAAAAGAGATTGTCTCCTATTTATACAATGCGAAAGTCCACGAAGACCTTGATTTCTCTGACTCGGCAGCCACCGTATTTTTCTTGTGCGTTCCAGAATCAGCTTATTCGGAGGTTTTGAAAGAATTATTATTGCCAAAATATGCCACGCTCATTCTCGTAACAGGCACTTTTTCTTTAGCAGAAGCTAATTTATTATACGATCCAGCGCGGGAGAGCACGAACCAGATGGGGGTCTTTTTCCCAGTTCAGCATCTAGAAACAGGTCGCAGAATCAAATTAGATCAGATGCCAATCTGCCTAGAAGTACTGGTGGAAGAAACACAAAATACCTTAGTGGCGCTAGCAAAAGACATCACGGATGCGATGTATTTAGTCAGTGGCGAAGAGCGAAAGAAGATTCACAAAGCCATGCTATTGGCGGGTGTTTTAACCCAAAACCTTTGGTTACATGCACAAGAATTATTACAATCGATCGAATTAGAACCCAGTTTATTGCACGGACTAGTGCAACAACACGTTCAAGCCTTCTTTACGGGTAACCCGCTTTCAAAAGAAATTTCTGATCCACATTTACGCGAAGTGAATTTTCAAATCAGCCAAATTCTGGAGCGCAACCTCATTTAATCAAGGGGCGGTCCATGTTTTGGATCACGATGTTTTTAGCGAATCCAAGCACGGTAATTTTACCGGCTTCTGAAGGGTAAAAATAGTACAAGCTATCCCCTGCGGTATTTTTTTGGATAGATGGAGGGATTTCCTGCTTTTGGCCCAATGAATAATCCAAGGCATCCATTATCTCAACCATCTTCGCATCTTTAAAGGACGCTTTTAAGGAAGCTGGAGCACCGATTCGAACCGTAATCAGAAACGCTTTGGTCGCACTATCTAATTTTGTCGCCCCTTTTGATTGAATTTCTTGACCCCAAGTATCTACTTGATTAACGATGTCTTGTGGTAAAACGCGCTTCACTTGTCTAGCCTTCATCTCCTTGACGGCCGCAGCAGTATCGATACGTTTGGAAAAATCACAGGCTTGCACTGCGATTAAAGCGAAAAGGAGTAGGGCGTGTTTCATCGTTTGGAGATTTTATGCAAAGGTATTCTAAACGAGGGCAAAGGGCAATGGATTTAATTACTATCTTTGCAACGTTTTTTAAAACCAAAATGTTATGCTGGAGCAGCTAGAGGCCATCCGAGAAAGATTTTTAGAAGTAGAACAACAAATTGCGATGCCGGAGGTGGTGTCGGACTTGAAGAAATTCAAGACCTTGAGTAAAGAATACAAGGATTTGCAAAAGATCGTAGACCAATATATGGCCTACCAAAACTTGTTAGGCTCCATCGAGGAGGCGAAACAAGTGATCGCTACGGAAAAAGACGAAGATTTTCGCGACATGGCGAAGGCGGAATTAGAAGAATTAGTTCCAGCAGAAAAGGAAATGCAAGAGGTTCTAAAGGAGATGTTAATCCCCCGTGACCCGAACGATTCCAAAGACTGTATCCTGGAGGTTCGTGCCGGAGCAGGTGGCGATGAGGCCTCCATATTTGCCGGAGATATCTTCCGCATGTACCAGCGTTACGCGGAGAAAATGGGTTGGACTTTCCAAATCATGGACTTCACCGACGGTACCGCCGGTGGTTACAAAGAGATTATCGCGTCCGTTCAGGGCGAAGATGTATATGCCAAAATGAAATTTGAATCTGGTGTTCACCGTGTTCAGCGCGTTCCAGCAACGGAATCGGCCGGTCGTATCCACACTTCAGCAGCTACAGTGGCTGTGATGCCTGAGGCTGATGAGGTCGATGTCCAAATCAATATGAACGATATCCGCAAGGATACCTTCTGTTCGTCTGGAGCGGGTGGTCAGTCTGTAAATACGACCTATTCAGCCGTTCGTGTGACCCACATTCCGTCAGGCTTAGTGGTACAGTGCCAGGATGAACGTTCTCAAATCAAGAACTTTGACAAAGCGATGACGGTTCTCCGTTCTCGTTTATATGAAATTGAATTAGCGAAACGAAATGCAGAAATCGCCGGTAATCGTAAATCGATGGTAGGCACAGGAGATCGTTCGGACAAAATTAGAACCTATAACTATCCCCAAGGCCGCGTAACGGATCACCGCATCGGCTTAACCGTATACAATCTACCTGTCGTAATGGACGGTGAAATTGCTGAATTTATTGAGCAGTTGAGGATTGCGGAGAATGCGGAGAGGTTGACTGAAGGGGCGGTTTAGTCAATCAAATTCGAAAAATGGGCTGCGCCATATTTTTCCGAATTTGTTTTACTAAACCTCTGGAAAAAATGGTAGCTAAAAATGGCCTACGTCATATTTTTTCGCCACAATAAAAAATTTAAACTCTTGGTAAAAAACGCAAAATTGGGCTGCGTCCTATTTTTCCGAATTTGTTTTACTAAACCTTTCTAGAAAAATTGGTAAAAACGGTCTTCGTCATATTTTGTCGTCTCAAAAATAATTAAACCTCTAGAAGGAATCGCCAATATTCCTTTTAAACCTTTCTAAAGAGATAGAATATTTTGGGTATTTCTTTACTCATAAAAAATGGGGAAATCTGTTTCCATTTTTTATTCCACCTCTGTGCTTTATTCTTTGTTCTTTTTGCTTTGTACTTTTTGCTTTGATAAAAAAAAGGCCACGGCCTTTTTTTTATATCGCCCGTTCTAACTTAAAGCTAAAGCTCGTCCCTTTATCTAACTTCGATTCAACTTGGATTTTACTACCATGAGCTTGAACGATGTGCTTTACGATGGAAAGTCCTAGACCGGTTCCGCCGCTGAGTTTTGTTCGGCTTTTGTCAATTCGGTAGAAGCGCTCGAAGAGACGTGGGAGGTGTTTTTCAGAAATGCCTGGCCCATTGTCTTTGACCGAAATTAAATAGGATTTTTTACGGTCTTCAATTAAGACGGTTACTTTACCTTCTTGGTTGCCATACTTGATACCGTTGTCTATAAGATTAACTAAAACTTGTTCAATCTTTTGAGCGTCGGCTTTTACATCAATGGCCTCATCTGTGCAATTTAGGGCCAATTTAACCCCGCGTTTTTTGGCCTTACCCTCTAATTGTTCGAAAATTTCTTCAATCATAGGACGCAAATTAATGCGTTTCTTTTCGATCTTGATGGCGCCGGTTTCGATTTGAGATACAGTTAGCAGATCCTTAACTAAAGCGTCTAATCCGTCTAAACTTTTGGCAGCTTTTTCGAGAAATTTTTGGCGTATTTCTGGGCTTTCATCTGGGTTGTCCAAAAGTGTGTGGACAAAACCTTGAGCGGCAAAAATGGGTGTTTTAAGTTCGTGAGATACGTCAGCAAGGAATTCTTGGCGGTAAACTGCGGCCTTTTTTAATTCTTTTACTTCGTCTTCTGTGGTAGAAACGTAGGCCGTTAATTCACTTTTTAAGAGTTCGATGGGGTTCTCTTTTTGGACTAATTGTTTGCGAGAAATCAAGGGGAAACTTTTCTTCTTGATTTGCTTTATTTGGTCATATAATTCGTTTACTTCTTTGAAAACTAAGTTGTCCAAAGCAAAGTAAATCAAGATGGAGCCGAAAATAAGGACACTAATAAAACTCACAAATAAAGTGGCAGAATTAGAGTCTGGCAAGAAGGAAATGAAGGCAGTTGCCACCCCTGCGATGACAAAAGCTAATAAGACAGAAAGGATGCGGGGACTTAGCATGCTTGAAATTACGGATAATTTTTAAATTGTTGTACCTTTGTGCTTTGATAAGATAGCATGGAATTAAATTTACTGACTGCCATATCTCCGGTTGATGGTCGTTACCGCAAACAAACCGCCGCACTCGCTCCTTATTTTTCTGAATTTGGTTTGATCCAATACCGGGTGCGCGTTGAAATCGAATACTTTATTGCACTGTGCGAAATTCCTTTGGCCCCTTTAAAAGGTTTCCCTAAGGAGCATTATGCGGCATTGCGCTCCATGTACTCGAATTTCACAGAGGCGGATGCGACCTGGATTAAGGATGCGGAGAAGGTAACAAACCATGACGTGAAGGCGGTAGAATATTTTATCAAAGACCGTATGTTAGCGTTACCAGGCGATATGAGCCCTTTTGTGGAGTTCATTCACTTTGGCTTAACGTCTCAAGATATTAATAATACAGCGATTCCATTGTCTTTAGCAGAGGCTCATCGCGATGTTATTTTACCAGCTTACCAAGCAGTTGTTGCCACGTTAGAGGCATATGCAACCGAGTGGAAAGAGATCCCTTTGTTAGCGCACACACACGGACAACCGGCTTCACCTACTCGTTTGGGTAAAGAAATCAAGGTTTTTGCCGAGCGTTTGAATCGTCAATTAGACCTGTTAGCGCAGGTACCCTTTACGGGTAAATTTGGTGGAGCAACGGGTAATTTCAATGCGCATCAGGTTTCATTCCCAGAAATTAATTGGCCACAATTTGCGGCGAAATTGCACGCAGATTTAGGGATCAAGCGTAGCCAATACACGACCCAAATCGAACATTACGATAATTTAGCAGCCTATTTCGATGGCTTGAAGCGTTTAGACACCATTTTGATTGACTTGTCGAGAGATATTTGGCAATACATCTCGATGGGGTATTTCAAGCAAAAAATCAAAGCAGGTGAAATCGGATCTTCGGCGATGCCTCACAAGGTAAACCCGATTGACTTTGAAAACGCGGAGGGAAATTTAGCGATGGCGAATGCCTTCTTTGAATTCTTGTCTGCGAAGCTTCCGATCTCACGTTTACAACGCGATTTGACAGATTCGACGGTATTGCGTAACGTGGGAACGCCTTTGGCGCACGTCGTGATCTCTTTGAATTCCTTGCAACGCGGTTTGGGTAAATTAGAATTGAACAATAGCAAAATCCAACAGGATTTAGAAGATAACTGGGTTGTCATCGCGGAGGCAATCCAAACGGTATTGCGCCGCGAAGCATTCCCTAAGCCGTATGAGGCATTGAAAGATTTGACTCGCCACCACGGAAAGATTGATCAAGCTGTTTTCCATTCATTCATTGATGGCTTAGCCGTTTCTGATGCGATCAAGGCAGAATTGAAATTAATCTCACCATTTAACTTCGTAGGCCGCGACGAAAAGTAAAATAAAACCCAGCCACTGACTAGTGACTATCGACTAGCGACTCCCGACTACTTATGAACCACCGCCTCATGCACATTGCCCTCGTGGTAGCCGATTACGACGAAGCCATCGCTTGGTATACTCAGAAATTAGGTTTTACATTAGTGGAAGACACCGTTTTGAGTGATGTCAAACGTTGGGTGCTGGTTCAACCATCTGGCGAAGGTTCCTGTCAATTATTGCTGGCAAAAGCAGCGACGGAGGAACAAAAATCGAGAGTAGGAAATCAGACCGGAGGACGTGTATTTCTGTTTTTGCATACGGATGATTTTGAAAGGGATCATGCGAATTTGATCGCTCAGGGCATTACGATTGTACGCGGTCCGAGCGAGGAAGAATATGGTAAAGTGCTCGTATTCGCCGATTTATATGGAAATTTGTGGGATTTGATCGGTTAAAATTTTGATTTTACAGATTTCACTCTACATTTGTATCAAATAACAACACAATGACAAAAGCAACATACAACAAAAACTGGTGGCAAGGATAATAATCCCTGAACAGTTTTGCTGTGTGTACATGATATGTTTACTAAAGGCTTGCTGTTCAACAGTAAGCCTTTTTTATTAATTTTGCCCTTTGAAACATGTCTAGCATAAACATACGAACTTCCCGAAAATCACTTTTGGCAGATACACTGACGCCAATCGGAATCTTTTTGAAGATTCGCAAAAACTATAAGAACTCTGTCATTTTAGAATCGGCAGATTACCACGGCAAGGAGCATGGCTTTTCGCACATTGCCTTTGATCCCGTGGCGCGCTTCGAATTGACGGATTCAAAAGTCACCCAAACTTTTCCGGACGGAACACAGGAGAATTTCACCTTAGCCAATCGCCATGATGCAATAGAGGCGTTGAAGAGCTTTGCGGATCGTTTTGATTTTAAGAAGGAAAAAGGCGATTCACCTATGGCGAACGGTCTTTTTGGCCATATCTCCTATGATGCGGTAACCTATTTCGAGGATATCGATATTCAGGCTAAAAACCCTGAATCAGAAATCCCGTCTATTCGGTATTATGTGTACCGTTACGTGGTGGCGGTGAATCATTTTAACAACCAAATGAGCCTCTACGCGCACAGCTACGATGGTTCTGAGCCTACGTTTGATACCATTACTTACCTATTAGACATGCCGCATTATGCGACTGCGTCATTCGCTCGTCAAGGGGAAGAGGTGAGTAATTTAACGGAAGACCAAACACGAGAAATCGTCAATACTTGCATCAAACACTGTTTGCGCGGGGATGTATTTCAAATCGTTCCCTCTAGACGCTTTGCCCAAAAGTTCCAAGGCGATGATTTTCAGGTCTACCGCGCATTACGCTCGGTGAATCCATCGCCCTATTTGTTCTATTTTGATTACGAGGAATACCGGATTTTTGGAGCTTCTCCTGAGAAGCAGATCAAAATCGAGGGTTCGGTCGCGGAGATTCATCCGATTGCAGGAACATTTAGACGTTCAGGCGATGATGCACGCGATGCGGAATTAGCCCAGGCTTTGATCGCGGATCCAAAAGAATCGGCAGAACACGTGATGTTAGTGGATTTAGCTAGAAATGATTTAAGCCGTTCGGCAGATAATGTGAAGGTGGAGACGTTTAAGGAGGTGCAATTCTTCTCGCACGTGATTCACTTGGTTTCCAAAGTAACAGGGCATTTGCAAAAGGGCGTGAATCCATTACAAATGGTGGCGGATACATTTCCGGCCGGCACATTAAGTGGCGCGCCGAAGCACAATGCGATGACGATTATTAACCGTTTGGAGCCCACAAATCGGGCTATCTATGGAGGTGCGATCGGATTTATGGATTTCGAGGGCAATTTCAATCACGCCATCGCGATCCGTACGTTTTTGAGTAAAGGAGATACCTTATTTTTCCAAGCCGGAATGGGCGTAGTCGCGAAGTCCGTGGTGGAAAGTGAGATGCAGGAAATTCACAATAAACTAGCCGCCTTGCGCAGAGCATTAGAGGTAGCAGAAAATTTAGCCTAAGGATATGAAAGTTTTAGTGATAGATAATTACGATTCCTTTGTGTACAATTTGGTCTACTTGTTAAAGGAACTAGGGGCGGAGGTAGACGTGTTTCGCAATGATAAAATTTCCTTGGAGGATGTAGGTAAATACGATCAAATCTTGTTGTCGCCGGGTCCAGGGATTCCGTCGGAAGCTGGAATTATGATGGATTTATTGAAGGAATATAAGTCGACCAAAAAAATTCTAGGCGTCTGCCTAGGACACCAAGCGATTGCGGAGGCTTTTGGCTCTCAACTGAGCAATATGGGTGAGGTATTACACGGCGTGACAACCGAATGTGTAGTGACGGATCCGACAGAACGCTTGTTCTTAGATATTCCATCCCGTTTCGAAGTTTGCCGCTACCACTCTTGGACGGTAGTTCCATCGACGATGCCGAGTGACTTAAAGGTTACGGCGCAAGATGACAAAGGTTTTGTTTTAGCGGAGGCGCATTCGAAATACGATGTGCGCGGGGTGCAATTCCACCCGGAGGCGTTTTTAACGCAACACGGATTGCAAATGATTAAAAATTGGATGAAATAAGCAATGAAAGATATATTAAATAGACGGGCAGCGGGAGAGGCGTTATCAGAAAACGATGCAAGAGAGATATTGCTGCGCATTGGGCAAGGAGAAATAAATCCGAGTCAAATCGCCGCATTTTTATCCTCTTATTGGTTCAATCCGATTCAAGTGGATGAGCTGAAAGGATTCGTTTCGGCGATGTTGGAATTAGCCATAACGGTGGATTTATCGGAATTTGATGCGATGGATGTGTGCGGAACGGGTGGTGATGGGAAAGATACCTTTAACATTTCGACGACGTCCTCTTTCATCATCGTGGGTGCCGGCCAAAAAATCGCCAAGCACGGTAATCACGGCGTTTCCTCTTCGGTGGGATCGTCGACGGTGTTGGAGTTTTTGGGATTGAAATTCAATAATGATCCGAAGATATTGAAACGCAAGATGGAAACGGCGGGAATGTGCTTTTTGCACGCGCCACTTTTCCACCCAGCGATGCGCTTCGTGGGCCCTATCCGCAAGGAATTAGGGATGAAGACTTTCTTCAATTTGTTAGGACCTTTATTGAATCCTGCCAAAGTCAACAAGCAAATCTCCGGCGTCTATTCGCCAGAAGCGTTTGCCTTGTATGAAGGATTTTTTGCCGGTTCAGGCAAACAATACGGCATCGTTTATGCGGAAGATGGTTACGACGAAATCTCGCTAACCTCTGCGTTCCGTTTAACCACTGCTGATGGAGCTTCGATTTACAATCCGGGAGATATTGGCTGCGAAGTGGTGGCACAATCCGAATTGTTTGGTGGTTCTACGGCGGAGGCATCTGCGAATATGTTGTACAGAATTTTGCAGCGCGAAGGCACACCAGCACAAACGCAAGCGGTTTTAGCGAATGCGGGAGCTGGTTTGTTTGTCGCAGGCAAGGCCGGAAGTTTAGTGGAAGGATATGCTTTAGCGAAGGAATCTTTGGAAAGTGGTCGTGCTTTCCAGGCTTTCAAGAAATTTATAATGGATTAAGATGAGCATATTAGGCCAAATCATAGCCACCAAAAGACAGGAAGTCGCCGCTTGCAAAGCGCGCACTACGACTGCTCAACTCGAAAAGCAGGGTTTTTTCGCGCGGGCATGTCATTCTTTGTCGATGTCTTTAGTTCAGCCAGCTTCCACGGGAGTCATTGCTGAATTCAAGCGCAAATCCCCATCAAAAGGCATTATCAATGACCGTTTGGGTGTGGATGTGGTGACAAAAGGCTATGTGGAAGCGGGTGCGGCCTGTTTATCGGTGTTGACGGATGAATCCTATTTTGGAGGAACTTATGCCGATTTCGATTTAGCGCGTCGCACGAATCCGAATACGCCCATCTTGCGCAAAGACTTTATGATCGATGAATACCAAATCATCGAAGCAAAGTCCATGGGCGCTGATGTGGTGTTATTGATTGCGGCGGCTTTAAGTCCAGCTGAAATCAAAACATTAGGAACCCTAGGGCGTTCATTAGGTATGGAAACCTTACTCGAGGTGCACGATCAAGAAGAATTGGATCGTTCGCTGGGAGATTATATTTCCGTGGTAGGTGTGAATAACCGGAACTTGAAGAATTTTTCGGAGCAAAATGTGGAGGCGTCTAAAGTTTTGGCATCTAAAATACCGTCCCAATTCGTCAAGGTTTCGGAAAGTTGTATTTCGGGTCCGGAGATTATAACAGAATTAAAAACCTACGGTTACCGCGGCTTCTTGATAGGCGAGAGTTTTATGAAGACCGATAACCCAGGAAAAGCCTTAAGCGACTTTATCAACTAGGTATGAAGTGGAAAGTATGTGGCATGCGGGAACCGGAAAATATCCAAGAAGTAGCGGCTTTAGGGCCAGACTTCATGGGCTTTATTTGGGCACCTAAATCGCCACGCTACGTAGGACCTGATTTTGTCATCCCAGCTTTACCTGCCAAAACGAAGGCGGTTGGCGTTTTTGTCAATGAAACGACTGAAACCATTATCTCCTTGTCTAAAAATGCTGGATTCTCGGTCGTGCAATTGCATGGAGAAGAGGGTCAAACAGAAATAGAAGCCTTACAAGCCGCCGGATTACAGGTCATCAAGGCGATTAGTGTAGGCTCAGTGAAGGATCTCGATCTGACAGACAAGCCTAATTTCTATTTGTTTGATACGAAGAAAGGGGCTCAGGTAGGTGGAACGGGAGAGCATTTTGATTGGTCGCTTTTAGCACATTATACGTTGGATATCCCCTATATTTTAGCCGGTGGATTGCAGGCTGGGGATGTGGAAAAGGTGAAGGATTTTCCGGGCTTATATGCTTTGGACTTTAATAGTAAACTCGAAATACGTCCTGCATTTAAGGATGTCGAGCAAGTGAAAGAACTAGTAAAACAGCTATAAATATGTCATTTAATGTAGATGAGCGTGGTTATTACGGGAATTTTGGCGGGGCCTTTATTCCGGAAATGTTATACCCAAATGTCGAGGAATTACGTTCCCGCTATTTAGACATTATCGCGGAACCCTCTTTTCAAGAAGAATTCCACGCCTTGTTGAAAGATTACGTGGGTCGTCCTACGCCACTTTTCAAGGCAGAGCGTTTGTCTGCGAAATACAACACGAATATCTATTTAAAGCGCGAAGATTTGTGTCACACCGGGGCACATAAAATTAACAATACGATAGGCCAAATCCTGGTTGCGAAACGCCTGGGCAAATCAAAAATCGTCGCAGAAACAGGTGCTGGACAACACGGCGTGGCAACAGCGACGGTTTGTGCCTTGATGGGCATGGAATGCATCGTCTACATGGGTGCCATCGACATCGAAAGACAAGCTCCTAACGTGGCGCGTATGCGGATGTTGGGTGCTCATGTAGTACCAGCCACTTCCGGTTCAAAAACCTTGAAAGATGCCACCAACGAGGCGATGCGTCACTGGATTAATCACCCGGTAGATACCCATTATATCATTGGTTCCGTCGTGGGACCACATCCTTACCCGGACATGGTTGCTCGTTTTCAGGCAGTCATTTCCGAGGAGATTCGTTTTCAATTACAAGAGAAAGAAGGCCGAGATTACCCAGACTACGTGATTGCGTGTGTGGGTGGAGGATCTAATGCGGCGGGTGCGTTTTACCATTTCTTAGATGAGCCACGCACGGCATTGATCGCGGCGGAGGCGGCAGGTCTAGGGGTTAATTCAGGTCATTCAGCAGCGACTACTTTCTTAGGAAAGCCAGGCGTCTTACATGGAAGCAAGAGTTTATCGATGCAAACCGAAGATGGCCAGGTGATCGAACCCTATTCGATCTCTGCCGGCTTAGATTATCCAGGAATTGGACCTATGCACGCGCATTTGTTTGAATCTGGTCGCGCCACTTTTTATGGAGTGACGGATGAGGAGGCGCTAGTGGCTGCCGTGGAATGCTCTCAATTAGAGGGAATTATTCCCGCTTTAGAGACGGCACACGCTTTGGCCGTATTCGAAAGATTGCAAGCGAAGCCGAATGAAATCGTGGTCGTTAATGTATCCGGAAGAGGGGACAAAGATTTAGCGACTTACCAAAACCGTTTAAAATTGAATGACTAAGATGAACCGAATTTCAGCCCTTTTTGCTTCAGCGACTGAACCCATTTTAAATGTATATACCACGGCTGGTTATCCTCGTTTGGAGGATACGATGACGGTATTGAACGCGCTTCAAGCAGGAGGCGTCGATATTATTGAAGTTGGAATGCCTTATTCTGATCCTGTGGCCGATGGGGAAACCATACAGCTTTCGAATCAAGCCGCTTTAGAGCAAGGAATGAGCGTGGCGCATCTTTTCGAGCAATTGAAGGATATGCGTAAAAGCATTACGGTTCCCGTTCTCTTGATGGGTTATATTAACCCCGTTTTACAATACGGTGTGGAGGCTTTCTGTGCGAAGTGTGCGGAAGTAGGAGTGGATGGCTTGATTTTACCCGATCTACCAATGGTAGAATACGAGGCGTCCTACAAAGCCATCTTTGAGAAATACGGCTTACACAATATCTTATTGATCACCCCACAAACGAATGACGAGCGCATTCGCCACATCGATTCAGTCTCGAAAGGATTCATTTATATGGTCTCTTCTGCGAGTACGACTGGGGCAAAAACGGGTATTTCTGCTGACCAGGAAGTCTATTTCTCCCGGATTGCCGCGATGAATTTACAGAATCCACGTTTGATTGGTTTTGGGATTTCGGACCACGATAGCTTTGTGAAAGCCTCTAAGAACGCCTCTGGGGCTATTATTGGTAGTGCTTTTGTGAAGATGATTGCTCAGGCTAAAGACCTTAGTGCTGAGATCGTTGCCTTTGTGCAGTCGATTAAAGGTAAAAACTAGGCAAATGTTTTTGGAAAGAAATATTTTTCCTATCTTTGCAACCCCAATCAGACGTTCTTATGCACAAGTGGGCCGCTAAGCGCTGATTATCATCAAATAAAAATTAGTTCAGATGAGCGATTTAATTAAATTCGTAGAGCAAGAAAACGCAGCACGTAGAGGAGAACACCCTGAATTCGCTGCAGGAGACACCGTTAACGTACACGTAAAAATTCGTGAAGGTAACAAGGAGCGTATCCAGGTTTTCCAAGGTTTAGTTATCCAACGTAAAAATTCGGGTGCTGGTGAGTCTTTCACAGTTCGTAAGATCTCTAACGGTATCGGTGTTGAGCGTATTTTCCCAATCTTGTCACCAAACATCGACAAAATTGAAGTATTACGTCGTGGTAAAGTACGTCGTGCACGTTTATACTACATGCGTGGTAAGCAAGGAAAAGCGGCTCGTGTTAAAGAGAAGAAAAAATAGGAGAAGAAAAAATAGGTTTGAAATTTTTTATATAAGAGAAAGCTGTTCAGAAATGAGCAGCTTTTTTTATGTCTGTAAGTCAGTAATTTCAGCAAGAATTTTACTTTTGTAAATAAATTAAACCTATTGAAATGAAATCAACAGCTGCGAATCGCCGCGAATTCTTGCACAGTGCAAGTATGCTAGGCGGTATGGCCTTTTTACCCTCTTCCTTGAAGGATGCCACAAAAATTTTTGCATCTAAACAGCCGGAACGAATCATAGCACCCCGTTTGAAATTTGGGGTAGTGGGAATCAATCACGGACATATTTATTCGATGGCTAATTCGATCATTCGTGGCGGCGGAGAGTTCGTTTCTTATTATGCTAAAGAACCCGATTTAATTAAAGATTTTGCGAAACGTTACCCCCAAGCGAAGCTGGTGAAGAGTGAAGCGGAGGTATTGGAAGACCCATCTATCAAATTAGTGCTTAGCTCTATTACACCGAACGAACGAGCTCCTTTAGGAATACGTGTGATGCAGCATGGGAAAGATTATATGGTGGATAAGCCTGGGATTACTAGTTTAGAGCAACTAGCTGACGTTCGAAAGGTCCAAAAGGAAACCAAAAAGATTTATTCGATCTCATTCAGTGAGCGTTTTGAAAATAAAGCAACCGAACTAGCGAGTCAATTAGTAGCTTCGGGAAAAATAGGTAAGGTCATGCAAACCTTAGGAACTGGGCCTCACCGAATGAGTGTAAACTCCCGTCCTGACTGGTTTTTTGATGCTAAATATTACGGAGGAATTATCACGGATATCGCCTCTCATCAAGTAGATCAATTTTTGCATTTTACAGGCTCGACACAAGGTGAAGTGGTTGCTTCCCAAATCGCGAACCACCACCACCCCCAATACCCTAAATTCCAAGATTTTGGAGATTTGATGCTTAGAAGCAATAAAGGTTCTGGCTATATTCGGGTGGACTGGTTTACGCCGGATGGTTTAAATACTTGGGGTGATGGCAGGCTGACCATTTTAGGCACAGACGGCTACATGGAAGTACGGAAAAATACGGATATCGCCTCTCCGCATGGAACGGGAAGCCATTTATATGTGGTCACGAATAAAGAGACCTTGTATATCGATTGCAAAGATGTCAACCTTCCTCACGGAGAATTACTTGTGAATGACGTCTTGAATAGAACGGAGACAGCGATGACACAAGCGCACTGTTTCTTAGCCACTGAATTAGCTTTAATTGCACAAAAAAATGCAACAAACATATCTATCAAAGCATGAAAAGGAGAAAATTTATCAATAACCTAGCACTAGGCGCCGCGGGTACATTCGGCTTCCCTACGATCGTTCCTGCGAACGTTTTAGGCGGCAAAGATGCCCCAAGCAATAAAATCAACATCGCCCAAATCGGCTGTGGACGCATCGCGCGCACCCACGACTTACCAGGAACCTGGAAGCACGAGAAAGCACGCATCATGGCGGTTTGTGATTTGGATCGCCACCGTACCGAGGAGACGAAGCAATTAGTCGAAGAATACTACACGAAGAAAACGGGACAATCGAATTACATCGATGTGAAGATGTACGATGATTACCGCGAGATGCTTTTGAATAAGGACATTGATGCGGTGATGATTAGTACGCCAGATTTTTGGCATGCACAACCAGCGATGGAAGCGGCACTTGCTGGGAAGGATATTTACTTGCAAAAACCGACCTCTCTGACCATTCACGAAGGCCGTCAATTAGCCAATGTCATTAAGAAAACAGGTCGCATCCTGCAAGTAGGAACACAACAACGCTCTAACTCTCAGTTTAGAATTGCCGCAGAATTAGTGCGTAATGGTCGCATCGGTAAATTGCATACCGTAAAAATTGGATTGCCAGGTGACCCATCTGGACCTCCAGCGCCAGCAATGCCGGTGCCTAAAGGATTTAATTTCGATATGTGGTTAGGTTCAACTCCAGAAATGGCTTACACGGAGATTGCGGTACATCCACAAAAGGGCTATGATCGCCCGGGTTGGTTGCGTATGGAGCAATTTGGCGCGGGAATGATTACGGGTTGGGGTCAGCATCATTATGATTCCGCTGCCTGGGGTATGGATACAGAATATACGGGACCGATCTCGGTAGAATCAGTAGCTGAGTTTCCTAAATCAGGTCTTTGGAACGTCCATGGGGACTTTATGTCGAAAGCTGAGTATGCAAATGGCATCACGATGTACACTTCAGGCGGCTATCAAAATGGTATTCGCTACGAAGGGTCTGAGGGATGGATTTTTGTTTCCCGCGGTGATTATGCAGCTACACCAAGTGATCCTACAGCAAAAGTGAGATCGAAAGCCTTAGATGCGTCTGATCCGAAGATTTTGCAATCTGTAATTGGTGAGAAAGAAACACACTTGTATCATTCGGAAGATCAACACGGAAACTGGCTAGATTGTATCGAGATGCGTAAAGAGCCAATTTCGCCAATTGAGATTGGGCACCGCGCTTGCACGGTTTGCTTGATTACGCACGTGGCAATGAAAATACCGCGCAAATTGCAATGGGATCCTACCAAGGAACAATTTGTAAACGACGCGGAAGCAAACACGTGGTTAAGAAGAGCGCAAAGAGCTCCTTACGGGACGGATCGGATTAAGTTTTAGATTTTTTCTACCTTTCTCACGTTCTTGTTGATGATGTCAGATTCTACGACGCCATCACGCAAACGAATAATTCGGTGGGCATATTGGGCAATATCGTCTTCGTGGGTAACCATGACGATGGTATTGCCTTTTTTATGCAATTGATCAAAGAGGTCCATGATCTCGTAGGAGGTTTTGGTATCTAAATTACCGGTAGGCTCATCGGCTAATAAGATAGATGGATCGTTCACTAGAGCGCGGGCTACGGCTACACGCTGTCTTTGGCCCCCTGAAAGTTCGTTAGGCTTGTGTAAGGCGCGGTTGTCTAGGCCTACCCCTTTCAAGGTTTTCATGGCAATCTCTGTACGTTCTTTTTTAGAATAGCCGGCATAGATTAAAGGCAAGGCTACGTTTTCTAAAGCTGATTGGCGAGGAAGTAGGTTGAAGGTTTGGAATACAAAGCCAATTTCCTTATTTCTAACCGCCGCTAATTCATTTTCTGACATCTCCGATACATCTTGTCCATTCAAGATATATTTACCCGTAGAGGGAGTATCTAAGCAGCCTACGATATTCATTAAGGTTGATTTACCAGAGCCTGACGGACCCATGAAAGCGACATATTCTCCCTTGTTGACAGAGATGGTTACGTCTTTTAAGGCGTCGATCACTTCTTCGCCCATCACGTAGCGCTTAGAAATAGAGTAGGTCTCGATAATTTTAGTCATAGCAATCAAATTAATGAGTTCAAAAATACACCCATTCTAGGAAACAATTCTTCTTTTTCGACAAAAGATAGCGGGGGAGGATGAATTGAGCGTGGGAAGGATGAGAGGTTTTGGCATAAAAAAAGCCCGAACAAATCGCTCGGGCTTTTCTCTATCTTCAAAGAATCTTACAATCCTTTTGCTTTCTTAACTACTTCTTCAGCAATATTCTGAGGAACGAATTCGTAGTGAGAGAACGTTAAAGATGCTGTTGCACGTCCTGAAGACATCGTACGTAAATCTGTTACGTAACCGAATAATTCAGAAAGAGGCACATCAGCCTTCAAGATTACAGCGCCTTGACGAGAATCCATACCTTTCATGATACCACGACGACGGTTTAAGTCACCTGTGATAGGTCCAGTATATTCGTCTGGAGTAACTACGTCAACGGCCATGATAGGCTCCATTAACTTTGCACCCGCTTGTTTCGCTGATTCTTTATAACCCATACGGGCTGCTAATTCAAATGATAATGAATCTGAATCGACATCGTGGAAAGATCCGTGGAATAAACGAACTTTCATTGAATCCATTGGGTATCCAGCCAAAGCACCATTTTTCATTGCTTCTTCGAATCCTTTTTGAACTGCAGGAATGAATTCACGAGGAATCACACCACCCACGATATTGTTAACGAATTCTAAACCTGGTTTGTCATCTTCTCTTGGTCCGATTTCAAATACGATATCAGCAAACTTACCACGACCACCTGATTGTTTCTTGTAAACCTCACGGTGTTCTGTTGTCTTAGTTAAAGACTCTTTGTAAGCTACTTGAGGAGCACCTTGGTTTACTTCTACTTTGAACTCACGACGCATACGGTCGATGATGATCTCTAAGTGAAGCTCACCCATACCCTTGATGATCGTTTGACCAGTCTCTTCGTTTGATTCTACTTGTAAGGTTGGATCTTCTTCGATCAACTTCGTGATTGCTTTAGAGAAGTTATCTGCATCAGCCGCTTTCTTAGGCTCGATTGCGTAACCGATAACTGGCTCTGGGAAGTCCATTGCTTCTAAAATGATTGGGTGTTTCTCATCAGAAAGCGTATCGCCTGTCTTAATGTCCTTGAAACCTACTACCGCACCGATATCACCAGCACCTAAGCGCTCGATCGCGTTTTGCTTGTTCGCGTGCATTTGGAAGATACGAGAGATACGCTCTTTGTTTCCTGAACGGTTGTTCAACACATAAGAACCTGAATCTAGTCCACCTGAATACGCACGGATGAAACATAAACGACCTACGTAAGGGTCCGTTGCAATTTTAAAGGCCAAAGCCGCGAATGGCTCAGACTCACTTGGCTTACGCAAGATTTCAGCACCTGTATCAGGGTGAATACCTTTAACGCCTTCTTTGTCCATCGGAGATGGTAAGATAGCCATTACGTAATCCAACATCGTTTGAACACCTTTGTTTTTGAAAGATGAACCACAAAGCATTGGAACGATTTTCATAGAGATCGTAGCGGCACGTAAAGCGGCTAAGATTTCATCTTCTGAGATAGATGCTGGATCTTCGAAGTATTTCTCCATCAAAGACTCATCAAACTCAGCTACTGCTTCTAATAATTTCTCACGGTATTCAGTCGCCTCTTCTAACATATCATCTGGGATAGGTACCTCAGTGAATGTCATTCCTTTATCTGCCTCGTTCCATTTGATACCACGGAAGTTAACTAAGTCAACTACCCCTTCAAATCCTTCTTCAGCTCCGATAGGCAATTGCAACGGCACTGCGTAGCTACCTAACATTTCTTTCACTTGCTTACACACGTTTAAGAAATCAGCACCTGAACGGTCCATTTTGTTAACGAAACCGATACGTGCTACGTTGTAGTTATTTGCTAAACGCCAGTTAGTCTCTGATTGAGGCTCTACACCATCTACTGCAGAGAATAAAAATACTAGACCATCTAATACACGTAATGAACGGTTTACCTCTACTGTAAAGTCAACGTGACCTGGAGTATCGATAATGTTGATGTGGTAATCTTGATCGCGGTATTTCCAACCAACTGTCGTTGCAGCAGAAGTGATCGTGATACCACGCTCTTGCTCTTGCTCCATCCAGTCCATTGTTGCCGCACCATCGTGTACCTCACCAATTTTGTGGGAAACCCCTGCATAATACAGGATACGTTCCGTAGTGGTGGTTTTACCCGCATCAATGTGCGCAGCAATACCGATGTTTCTAGTGAATTTTAAATCGCGTGCCATTTTAAAAGGTTAATTATGAAATGATTTTTTTAATCCGTTTGTGAATCGTTTGTTAATTACCAAGTACTTGGACAACATTCTCGTTCGAGTACTTGTTTAGGGGTGCAAAATTACTGAAACTTAGTTAAATACAAAAGTTTTTTCGAAATGATTCACCGGTTTTTACAATTACTTTATCCCAAATGTTGTTTTGCCTGCGATGAAGTCCTAATTCGATCTGAAAATTGGATCTGTACTCGCTGTCGATTCGAACTGCCCAGCCCCGGATTATTCCTAGAACAGCCTAATTGGATCTCGCATAAGTTGGATGGCTTGATTGAATACGATCGCGTGCATGCTTATTTTTTGTTTGCTGAGGGAGGGAAGGTGCAGCATTTATTACACCAGGTAAAATACAAGGGGCAACAGGAATTAGGAGAATATTTAGGAGCTTGTGTGGGGAGGTCTTTTTCAGTGGCAGATTATGATATGATTATACCCATGCCTTTGCACCCATCACGTCTGAAAGAGCGCGGCTATAACCAGGCGGCCTGTATCGCGAAAGGGATTTCGTGCACTTCCGGGATTCCCATTTCTGAAACACATTTACTAAGGACGAAACAAGTGGCCTCCTTAATCGGATTGAATCGAGCGGAGCGTTACGCGAGTTTAGAGGAAGTGTTTGAGGTGAAAAGTCCAGGGGAGCTGGATGGGAAGCGAATTTTGTTGGTGGATGATACACTGACGACGGGTGCGACTTTTCTAGCAGCAGGGGCTAAAATAAAAGCAGCCAGCACAGGAATTTTGTCTTTCCTAGCGCTGGCTGCTTTAAAGTGAATGTCTTATTTTCTCTTAGAGCCTGTTGCAATCATGGCACAACGGAATCCGATGGTCGAAGTAGCTGAATCCTCATCTAAGAAACGACGCGTTCCTGGCGCTAACCAAAAAGGCAAGTCAGACCATGAACCACCTTTATACACACGAATCTTATTGTCAATTAAAGACTGATTATTTTTCTTATCGTACATTTTAGCCTTATCTAGGTCGTCATTTAAACGTACGGGATTTAAATCGTTGAAGTCCTGGTACGATAATGGGCGGTAGAGGTCAGCAACCCACTCGTTTACATTTCCAGCCATTTGGTAAAGTCCAAAATCGTTAGGGGAATAGCTGTAAATTTCTGCTGTAATAATAGCGCCATCATTGTTTCTTCCCGCTAAGCCGACATAGTCACCTCGTCCTCTTTTGAAATTGGCCATCATCATACCTCTGTCCTTCCCAAGTGGCTGGCGCATAGATGGGCCATCCCATGGATAAATACGCTGATTACTCTGATTTTCATCCTCTTGTTGCGTTCCGATCATTGCCTTCGCCGCATATTCCCATTCCGCCTCCGTAGGTAGACGGAAAGGAGGAAGAAGTCTACCAGAGGCTACATTTAGCTCTTTTTTGCTTTTCTTAGGTTTTTTGCCTTTTTCTACTTTTTCGATATTGTTGATGGAATTATTAACTGCTGTGGTTCTCCATTTGCAGAAGTCATTCGCTTGTTTCCAAGAGACGCCCACCACAGGATATAATCTAAATCCAGGGTGTCTAAGGTATTGTTCTACATAGGGGTCGTTATAAGCTAACTGATTTAACCAAACAGTGGTATCTGGTAAGGCAGCCTCGTAGAATTCTTGAGTGGAATCTTTTTGAACAGCGTTTAAATATTCTAAATAGTGAATATTTGCCATCTCTGTTTCGTCAATATAAAAGGACTGAATAGTGACGGTACGTTGGTAATTATCGTGTTTTCCCAAAACATCTTCGTCAGTAGCTCCCATGGTAAATCGTCCCCCTTCTATGAAGACAAGATTAGGGCCTACCATGTCACCACCAAACTTAGAATTCGTTTGGAATCCGCCTTTCTTGTTGTAATCTACACCTGAAATGCTCGAAGTTTTTCCTGGAGATAAGCTATTGGGCTTCTCGTTTTTCTTGAATTTACTACAAGAGCTTAAAGCTCCGATGGCAAGAGAAATGAAAAGTATTAGTCTAAATTGAGTACGCATTTATATTCCTTTTACAATAGAATTAATTAACAAAGGTATTAATTACCCTAAAATATCCACTAAAATAGTATTTAATTCTTTAATACTACTCACCTTATCGATTTGCAAGATCATTTTTCCCGCTTTTTCTCTTAACTGACAAAGTCCCTTTTTGTTGTTTACGAATGAAATCACTTTAATCACTAGGCTTTGATCAAGTGGTCGAGCAGACTCTGATGAAACGAAATGAAACTTCAGATTATTGTTTTTCAAGAGGATTTTTTCGATTCCCAAAACCTGAGCCTTCCAACGACACTTCACTAATTCAATCATATCCTGGACCTCGTTCGGTAAATCACCGAAGCGGTCTTTAATCTCTTTAATAAAGGTAGCAAGCGTTTCTTCGTCCTCGATTTCGTCTAAACGGGTGTAGAGGGCAAGGCGTTCTGATATGCTAGTCACATATTCTTCTGGAATCAACACACGTAAATCAGTTTCGATCGTGCAATCCACTTTTAGCATTTCTGCTACTTGTTCTAGGTCGACTTCGAATAGTTTTCTAAACTCGTTTTCCTTCAATTCCTGCACTGCTTCATCGAGAATTTTATGGTACATGTCATATCCCAAATCATTGATAAAGCCACTTTGCTCCGCACCTAGTAGGTTTCCGGCACCGCGGATATCCAAGTCCCGCATCGCTACTTTGATTCCATCGCCTAGATCTGAGAATTCCTCTAACGCACTCAAACGCTTGCGCGCATCGCTCGTTAAATTTGCTAAAGAAGGGGTTGCCAGATAGCAATAAGCCTTTTTGTTGGATCTACCTACCCGGCCCCGCATTTGGTGCAAGTCCGAAAGCCCGAAATTGTTGGCATTTAAAATGAAGATCGTATTCGCATTAGGGATATCTAATCCCGATTCGATGATGTTTGTGGCTACGAGTACGTCGTAATGGCCTTCGATGAAGCCCATCATGATTTTCTCAAGCTGGTCGCCTTCCATTTGGCCGTGCGCAACAGCGATTTTAGCATCTGGGACTAAGCGTAAAATACGGTTCGCAATGCTTTCTAGTTCGCCAATTCGATTATATACCACGAAGACTTGACCCCCGCGGCTAATTTCTTCTCTAACCCCATCACGCAAAATTTCGTCTGATAGAACGACTAATTTCGTTTCCACCGGCTGGCGGTTGGGTGGAGGCGTGGCGATGATACTTAGATCGCGCGCACCCATTAAGGAGAAATGAAGTGTTCGTGGAATAGGGGTGGCTGTCAAAGTCAGCACATCCACATCTACGCGCATTTCTTTCAGGCGATCTTTTACTTTCACCCCAAACTTTTGCTCTTCATCGATGATCATCAAGCCCAATTGTTTGAAATGCACGTCCTTATTCACTAGACGGTGCGTTCCTATCAAAATATCAGTTTGTCCACTGGCAACCCGGGCCAATGTTTCGTTGATTTGCTTAGTCGATTTGAATCGATTAATGTATTCTACTTTGCAGGGGAATGCGGCCAGACGATCGTGGAAAGTGCGGTAATGTTGCATGGCTAACACGGTCGTGGGTACTAAAACGGCTACTTGTTTCGAATCCGCTACGGCTTTGAAGGCCGCACGAATGGCGATTTCTGTCTTACCAAAACCCACATCCCCACATACCAATCGGTCCATCGGATGCGGCTTCTCCATATCGATTTTTACATCGATAGTCGCTTTCGCCTGATCCGGTGTGTCTTCATATAGGAAGGATGATTCAAGTTCTGCTTGTAAATAGGTATCTGGCGAGAAGGAAAAACCGGGCGCATTCTTACGCTTGGCATAGAGGGATATTAACTCTTTGGCAATATCCTTTACCTGCTTCTTGACGCGCGATTTCTTGTTGTCCCAGTCGGGTGAACCTAGTTTCGACATCGCAGGAGGAGCTCCTTCCTTGCCAGAGTATTTGGATATTTTATGTAACGAATGAATCGAAACGGATAAGACGTCGTCGTCACGGTAAATCAAGCGAATCACTTCTTGTTCCCCATTCGCGGTTTCGACCAAATTCAATCCAGCAAAACGACCGATACCATAATCGATATGCGTGACGAAATCACCCACTTGCAATGACCGAAGTTCCTTCAAGGTCAAGGCCTTGTTCTTCGAGAACTTGTTCTTTTCCTTGTAGCGGTGGTAACGTTCAAATAGCTGGTGGTCCGGATAAAAGGCCACTTTCGTTTGTTCGTCCACAAAACCCTCACGCAAGGAAATCTGCAAAGGTTTGAACTGAATACTCGTATTGATCTCGTTAAAAATCACCTCGAGGCGCTCTAATTGACGCGGGGATTCGGAACTGATGATGTTGTGAAAACCGTGGGTTTGGTTGTCTAACAAGGTAGTTGCAAGTCGCTCGAAATCTTTTTGGAAGGCACCCGGATTCTTCGAAGGAAATACGATGGTTTCGGAATTTTTCAGATGAGATCTCTTACCAAATTCGATGCATGGGAAGCCCTGCAGTGATTTTTTAATCGTCTTTGCCGTTTCCCAACGTTCCTCCGGTTTATTCAACAGGTTGATGTCTGAGGACGAATTGACTTCGTAGACCATAGTCCCTTTCTCAAAATTCTCCGTCAGCACATCGCTCAAGATGTTCAGATCTTTGATCCAGATCTTCGTATGTTCTGGCAAAAAGGTAAAGAAAGATTCTCTTGTTTCTTGAATCAGTTTGGTCTGCACATCGGGGATGAGGTGCATCGCAGAAACGGATTGAATGGAAAGCTGGGTTTCTGGGTGGAAAGTTCGAATACTATCGACTTCATCCCCGAAAAAATCGATGCGGTAAGGATATTCCGCCGCATAAGAAAATACGTCTAAAATTCCTCCGCGCACGGAATATTGGCCTGCCTCGTAGACGAAATCCGTTCGTTCGAAATCATATTCGTTTAGCGTTTCCGCCACGAAATTGCGATCAATTTTATCTCCTACCCGGATAGATAAGGTGTTTTTGACCAAAGACTTTCGGTTAATCACCTTCTCAGTCATCGCCGCCGGATAGGTGACGATGGCGAGGCTTTGACCCGAATAATTACTTAAAATGTTGAGTACTTCCGCCCGCAACAATACGTTCGCGTTGTCGACTTCCTCCCATTCATAGGGTTTCTTGTGGGACATCGGAAATAAGGTCACGGAGGTATCCCCAATTAAGGCTTGAAGGTCGTTATAGACGTATTGCGCTTCTTCTTTTTCCTCGCAAATAATCAGAAAGGGCTGTTGCTCTTTTAAAAGAGCAGACATTAAAACGGTGTCGAGGGAGCCGCAGAGGCCTTTTAGGTGGAGGGATTCGCCCGGTTTGGACGTAGTTATCTTGTCAGAAATGCTTTGGACAATTCCGTCGCTCTGGTAGATACTTAGAAATTCTTTGACGATCATACGTGCAAAAATTCCCTACAAAATTTACGTAGGGCTTGCAAAGGTAGGAAATTTTGTATCTTTGTGCATCTACAAAAAGGGGTGCCTCTAAAAAAGGCTGAGATTATACCCATTGAACCTGATGCGGGTAGTGCCGTCGAAGGGATTTTGTTGAGTTTTTAGCGCTGAAAACTCAGAAAAAATCGTCAATGTAAGGGTTAAAAAGTTAAATCATAACAGGATTTGGCTCCTTTACCTGTTGCTAAAATTTCAAAAAATGAAAAAGGCAACAACGCTTATTATTACGCTTATTTTATGTGTGCAAAGTGTATTTGCACAAAAAGTACAGGGAACTGTTTTCGATCTGGAAACCAAAGCACCTTTATGGGGGGCTTCCGTTTCTGTAAAAGGAAGTCAGAAAGGAAATGTGACAGATGCTAAAGGGCATTTCTATCTAACCGTCTCGTCTGAGGCCGTTTTAGTCGTTAGATTTGTGGGCTATGAGCCCGTAGAAATCACCGCTGATAAAGCCAACCAAATCGCTCTGAAAAAATCCAATTTCTTACAAGATGAGGTTGTCGTAAAAGCGACGCGAGCGGATGAAAATTCGGCGATGGCCTATTCCAATGTGTCAGCAGAGGAATTAGGTAAAAGTAATTTGGGTCAGGATATGCCTCAATTACTTAACTTTACGCCTTCAGTTGTCACCACTTCTGACGCGGGGGCGGGCATTGGTTATACGGGTATTCGTATTCGTGGTTCCGATGCGACGCGAGTGAATGTGACCGTGAATGGTATTCCAATCAACGATTCGGAATCTCAAGGAACCTTCTGGGTGAATATGCCGGACTTTGCCAGTTCGGTGAATTCGGTCCAAATCCAACGCGGCGTGGGAACTTCTACCAATGGGGCTGGGGCTTTCGGCGGTTCTGTTAATATGCAGACCAATACGTTTGAGTCTAAGGCGTATGGAGAGGTACATGCCTCTGGGGGTTCTTTTGGAACGCTAAAAACAACAGTTAAGGCAGGTTCAGGACTTTTAGGAGGTAAGTTCACCTTAGATGGCCGTCTATCTCGGATTGTCTCGGATGGATTTATTGATCGCGCTTCCTCTAATTTGCTTTCTGCGTATTTTTCTGCGGGCTATTTTGGTGCAAAAAGTTTCATCCGGTTGAACTACTTTACCGGAAAAGAAAAGACCTATCAATCTTGGTATGGAACTCCAGAAAGCAGGGTCAATGGATCAGATTCAGAGATGCAGGCCTTTATCGACCGCAATTATTTGTCAGATGCAGATGCGAAGAACTTATTGAATAGCGGTCGCAGCTACAACTATTATACCTATGATAACCAAACGGATAATTACGCCCAGGATCACTATCAATTAATTACGAACCACCGGTTGACGGAAGCTTGGAACTTAGATTTGAATGCGCATTATACCTATGGTCGCGGGTACTTTGAGGAATTTAAGCCAGATGCGGATATGGAGAATTATGGGGTTAGCTCGATCGAAACGGCTAATGTGATTCGACGCAAATGGTTAGACAATGATTTTTATGGATCGACCTTTGCTTTCAATTATGCAGGTTCTCAGAAAATTAAATTTACGTTTGGTGGCGCATGGAATCGCTATATTGGCCGTCATTTCGGTGTTTTGCAGGATCCATTGCCGGGGACTGAATGGTACCGCAGTCGTTCTCAAAAAACCGATGTAAACCTGTATGCGAAAGGGAATATTATGTTGTCTTCGGCATTAAATGCTTATGTAGATTTACAATATCGGACGGTGGGCTACCGCATGTTAGGAACAGCAGATAAGTTTTTGTTGTTAGATTCCGATAATTCGTATTCTTTTTTTAATCCTAAATTTGGTCTAACACATCAATTGTCAGAAAAATCGAAAGTATATGGTTCTGTCTCAGCGGGAAGTAAAGAGCCTAGTCGCCAGGATTTTGTGGATAATGCAGCTGGTGCGCCTCGTCCGGAATACCTGCAGGATTATGAGTTAGGCTATGAGCGTTCAGGCCAAAAATATGGATTCCAATTGAATGGTTATTTCATGAATTACCAGGATCAATTGGTGTTGACAGGGGCTGTCAATTCTACAGGCGATGCCATTCGGACAAATGTGGAATCGAGTTACCGTTTAGGGATAGAGGCATCGCTTAATTACCAAATTTCGAAACGTCTACTTTGGAATGGGAATGTAACTTTAAGCCAAAATCGCATCCGTCAATTCAAGGAGGAAATCGTTGATTATGAAACCTATGATGTCGCTTTCATTCAGCACGAAAACACAGCTATTGCCTATTCTCCATCCCTTATTGCAGGAAATACCCTTTCCTATTCTGTAGGCGCATTCGAGGCGAGTATATTGAGCAAGTATGTAGGTAAACAATATTTGGACAATACCTCAGATGAGGAGCGTTCGCTCAAAGCATACACGACACAAGATATTCGATTAAAATACACGATAAAGAAAGGCCCAGCTCTAACCTTATTATTGTATAATGTGTTGAACGAGCTATATTCTTCTAACGGCTACACCTATTCGTATCGTTATGGGGGCGCG
This sequence comes from Aquirufa sp. HETE-40SA, assembly GCF_054558635.1. Lineage (NCBI taxonomy): Bacteria > Pseudomonadati > Bacteroidota > Cytophagia > Cytophagales > Flectobacillaceae > Aquirufa > Aquirufa sp. HETE-40SA. The sequence continues at coordinate 486,385 of NZ_JBPXKN010000002.1, read as the reverse complement.
ACGACCACCGAGAATTTCTACTATCCGCAAGCCGGATTTAATTTCTTGCTAGGAGCAAGTATTCGGTTCTAAATTAAGAAGCCTCAGATTTTACAGTCTGAGGCTTTTTTATTAGTTCATTAAATCCCATTTCCAACCCCATTTCGCGAGGCGGTAGCGGACAGAATACCAAAGTACGCCTAGTCCGTAGATGGAACTGCGTTTGAAGTTAATGGAGGAGGCTTCGTCGAAATACTTGGTTGGACAAGTCACTTCGCCTACCTCGAATCCTTTCCAGAAAAGCTGCAAAACCATTTGATTGTCAAAGATGAAATCATCGTCGCATTTCGTGAATTTCACGGCTTCTAAAGCTTCTTTCGAAAACGCACGGTAACCCGTGTGGTATTCCGACAGCTTTTGGTCAATCATGATATTCTGAAACAAGGTCAACAAGCGATTTGCAATGTATTTGTAAATCGGCATCCCGCCCTTTAATGCGCCTTTTCCTAAGATGCGAGAAGCAAAAACGACGGGGTACAAGCCATTCCCAATGATGGAAATCATGGCTTTCAATAACATAGGAGTATATTGGTAATCTGGGTGCAACATGATCACGATGTCGCCGCCTAATTCTAAAGCTTTCGTATAGCAGGTCTTTTGATTTCCCCCGTAGCCGAGGTTTTTATCGTGTCTAATGACGTGCTTAATGCCTACCGCTTTTGCTACTTCAACGGTATTGTCAGGGCTGTGGTCATCCACTAATATTACCTCGTCTACCCAATCGTGAGGTATTTCATGGTATGTTTTTTCCAGGGTTAGCGCTGCCTTGTAAGCGGGCATAACGACAATGACCTTTTTGCCTTCGTACATAAATTTTCTGAGCTATTTTTGCGACCTTTGTGCGGCCAAAGTGTAAAATTAAATATTTATGAGCGAAACGCTATTTTTTCTTCTTTTTTCAGTGGGTGTGATGGCAGTAATGCTAATCGATTTGGGGGTGTTTAAGAAAGAGACTGCCGAAGAAGTGACCTTTAGAGAAGCAGGTTTCTGGACTGGAATGTGGGTTTTGTTAGCGATTGTGTTTTATATTTTCTTAGGCTATAATGGCGGAATGGTACATGGCATTACGGATATGCAAAGCTTGAAAGCGGTGCAGCAGGCCTATGCCTCGCACATTGATTTAGGGACTGGTTCTTACCTAGAAGCTTTGGCTATTTTCCAGAACAATCTTTCGCTAGAGTTTATTACGGGCTATCTAGTAGAGTATTCTTTGTCGGCTGATAACGTATTCGTCTTTATTTTAATCTTTAATTCTTTTGGGGTCCAAAAACGCTACTACAAGAAAATCCTCGTTTGGGGTATCTTGGGAGCTATTATTTTGCGATTGATATTCATCTTTTTAGGGGCGGCTTTATTGCAGAAATTTGATTGGATTATCTACGTTTTTGGGGCATTTCTGGTCTACACCGGTGTAAAGATTTTGTTTTCTAAACATGAAGAAGAGGAGATTGATACCGCTAATCATCCGGTTGTTCGTTTGTTATCTCGGTTCTTTAATGTGTACAAACGAAATGTGATTGGGCATTTTTTCGTACGAATGAAGAATACGGGTAAAATTTTTATCACACCTATTTTTATCGTCGTGGTGGTTATTTCATTTACCGATATTCTTTTCGCTGTGGATTCGATTCCAGCGATTTTCTCTATCTCGAAAGATCCCTATATCGTCTTCTTTTCGAACGTGTTTGCCGTGATGGGCCTTCGTTCTTTGTTTTTCTTCTTATCTAGCTTAATGGGTTTGTTTCGCTTCTTGCCTATGGGTTTAGGCGTATTATTAAGCTTTGTGGGAGGCAAGATGTTAGCACATTCGAAGCTGGAGGAATTGGGTTTTGGAACGCTTTCGTCTTTAGGAGTTATTATTGGAATCTTAACAATTAGTATCTTATTGAGCGTTTTGCTTCCAGAAAAGAAAAAGGCTTAATGCCATTCTTTAACCATTTTGCGGTATTGAAGAGGGGGCGTTTTCATCCAGGCTTTGAACTGTTTATTGAAATGAGAAAGATTGCCAAAACCACTCTCAAAACACACTTCTATCATCGGTTTATTTGTCGTTCGCAATAAAGTACACGCGTGCTTTACCCGAAACTCAGTCACTAATTCCACAAACGTTTTATTCGTCACCTTTTTGAAATAGCGGCAAAAAGCAGTCTCTGTCATATTAGCTAGATGAGCTACCTCGTCTAAGTGCACTTCTTGAGTGTAATTAGCGATCACATACGCATATACTCGATTAATTCGCTCTAAATCTCCCTCTGCAATGGCATAATTGCCTTCCGCAGTTTCGATGGGTTGTACATCCGCCGTTGAAATTCCGATGGTATGTAATATCTGCAAGAAGGAGATTAATTGTGGGAACGGAGGCATGTCTACTAACGCTAACATATCTCTTGCGATGCGATCTTGTGTAGGACCTACGATAGAGAATCCTGTTTTGGCTTTTTCCATCAGGTTTTTCAACCCGAGACAAGCCTCATTCGAAAGAAAATCTTCACCTAAAAAATCACGGCGAAAATGAATCACCAAAGCTTGGGCGCCATCCGATTCGACCTCATCTTGCAACCAATCTTTCCGGTGATTTTGCCAGCAATGAGGTAGGTTACCCCCTAGAAGAACAAGATCACCAGGTCTGAAGTCAGCAATTTGATTGCCGATAAATCGTTTTCCTTCCCCTGCGATGATTAATGTTAATTCTAGCTCTGGATGAAAGTGATAAGGAGCATCAAACCGTGCCTGTTTTACTAGTTTGATTTGAAATCCTGAGGTAAGGTGTTCGCGCTGTGCTCTCATTTAATTTTAGCCTATTTGGTTGCTGAAAATCGGAATAAGGTAAAATTGCATCTTTTTTGGTCAAAATAATGGTAGCCTGTCGAAATTTTTTTAGAAAACTTTGTCAAAATTTAATTCCATTAAAAAGATGTTACAACACCCCTATTCCGTATCCGCCGAGGATCGTTCTTATTTTGCTACCAACGGTCATATTTATTTGCCAGGTTTAATTACATCGGCTGAATTACAACCCTATCGACAAGCGATTATCGATTGGGCTGCCGATTTTCGTGCGCAACAAAAGCCGATGGAAGAGCGTGATACCTATGGGAAAGCTTTTTTACAAATGATGAATTTGTGGGAAACATCAGAAACGGTGAAGGAATTTACCTTAGCGAAGCGTTTTGCGGGTGTGGCTGCACAATTACTAGGAGTTAAAAATGTTCGACTATACCACGATCAAGCTTTATTTAAAGAGCCAGGTGGAGGGCATACGCCTTGGCATCAAGATCAATCTTATTGGCCTTTGGATACACCTAAAACCGTGACGATGTGGATGCCATTGGTGGATATTGAAGAAGGAATGGGAATGTTGACTTTTGCCTCTAAATCAGCAGGAGCTGACTTGCCTAAGATTGAAATTTCGGATCAATCAGAAGCCTTAATCGGCGACTACGTTTCAAAACAAGGATATGAAATTGTGGCTCAAAAATCCATGAAAGCCGGTGATGCCACCTTCCACCTGGGTTGGACGCTACACAATGCACCAGGTAACGAATCAACTAAAATGCGGGAGGTGATGACGATTATCTACATGGATGCAGATGCACACGTTACCGAGCCATTAAACCCTAATCAAGAAGCTGACCGCCAGCGTTGGCTACAAGGTCTAGCTCCAGGTTCACCAGCTGCGTCTGCTCTAAACCCGCTTATTTAAGGTTAGGGCAGTCGCAGTCTTTTTTCTTAAATAAGGACCATTTTTTCTTGTAAAGCTTGGGCTGGCGTTGACTTGCACAGGAGCCTGCGAGTATGGCTATACAAAGAAGTAAAAGTAGATAACGCATTATTTTAAACGTGTTTTAAAGTAATTTATCGCTAATCCCCAAGCCTCTTCCGTAGCTACTTTATCATAGGCAGGGTTTGATGGATTCGCAAAGGCGTGTTGCGCATCGAATATTTTTGTTTGGATTCCTTTGCCTGCCGTCTTCATATTCGCCTCAAATTCCTTTACTACCGTCGGGTTTATAAATTGCTCTTTTCCAGCAAATAGCCCCAAAACATCTGTTTGCAATAATTTCAATTGCTCTACTTCCTTCACTGGCATTCCATAATACATCACGCAAGCAGCCGCTTGCTTGCCTGCTAAAATGGATGCTTTTAAGGATAAAGATCCGCCAAAACACCAACCCACTGTCGCTATTTTCGCTTTAGGGCCCGCAAACGCAATGGCCCCTTTGATGATCGCTTCTAAACGTGCTGGACTAGCACCGCCCATATACTTTGCTGCGTCTTCGCGCGTGGTGGCCACTTTTCCATCGTACATATCGACAGCTAAGACGTTCACGTTGCCTAAAGTACTGTAGAAATGCTCTGCCTCTCTTTTGATGTGGTCATTTAGGCCCCACCATTCTTGGAAAACCAATAGTGTATATTCGGTCGGTTTGTCGGCAGGAATGTAAAAGCCTTTCGCCATCTGGTCGTCCGGCGTCTTGAATTCGACCATCACTCCACCTGCTTTGCTGACGTGGTGGTAAGGCTTCGGAAGTGCGTGCGATTTAATAAAGGTTTTATTGGAGGCCAAAAGCTGCATTCCGTCTTTTTTAACGAAGCAACATGAGACTTGAGAAAAGGCGAAAAACGAGGTGAAAACGAGTGCCAGAGTTGCGATATATTTTTTCATAGCTTGATTTGAGAAATTTTTTCTTAAATGTAGCCGAAAATTTCTGTTTTGACCTAACTTTGTCCCAAACCTATTTATAGTCCTTATGAAAAATACTTCGTTCGGAATTCTCCGAATCACTCTTGTCATTGCTCTTTTTGTTTCCACTCTTTCCGTTTTTGCACAGGCAGCAAATCCTTTAACAGGAAAGAAAATTTTAGTTTATTCTGCAACAAAAGGCTATCGCCACTCCTCTATTAAGCCGGGTCAAATCGCCTTATTTAAGATGGCGAAAGAAAAAGGATTTTCTGTCGATACGACTGAGAATGCGGCTAATTTCACGGAAAAGAATTTAAAACAATACCGCATAATTGTATTTTTAAACACGACTTCTAACGTATTAAACGATGTGCAACAAATTGCTTTTGAGCGTTATATCCAGGCTGGCGGGGCCTATTTTGGTATTCACGCAGCCACAGATACAGAATACGACTGGGCTTGGTATACGAAGTTAGCCGGTGGTCAATTTGCCTCTCACCCGGGTAATCCGAATGTCCAAAAAGGGAAATTCACCGCGGTAGATCGCACACACATTTCAACGGCGCACATGCCAGAAACTTTCGATCGTACGGACGAATTTTACGATACGAAGAACTTCAATAAAGATGTTAAAGTTTTAATCACACTTGATGAAAAGTCATACAAAGATGGTAAAATGGGTGATTTTCACCCGATGGCTTGGTACCACGAATACGATGGTGGCCGTGCTTTCTATACGAACTGGGGACACACTCATGAGTCATTTGAAGAGCCTATTGTGGTGCAACATATTTGGGGTGCTTTGCAATGGTTAGCTTCGGGTCGCCCACAAGATTATACGAAGAAATTACGTTCTGAGTTGCCTCCAGAGGAGAACCGTTTCAACAAAGTGGTTTTAGATCGCAATTTAGATGAGCCTACAGAATTAGCGGTGACGGATGCCGGAAAGGTATTTTTTGGAGAGCGCAAGGGTAAATTAAAGATGTATGATCCTAAGAAGGGAAAGACAAAGGTCGTTGCTGATTTGGACGTATTCTCTAAATTCGAATATGGTTTAATGGGGGTTAATATTGACCCAGATTATAACAAGAATCACTGGATGTACCTATTCTATTCTCCTCAAACGGGGAAAGCAGATACGGCGCAACACTTATCTCGTTTTACCTATGATGACGTGAATGATACCTTAATTATGAGTTCAGAAAAGGTTATTTTACGTGTACCAGTAAAGCGTGACGGATGTTGCCATACAGGTGGTTCCATCGCTTGGGATAAATCAGGTAACTTGTTCTTATCTACTGGGGATGACACGAATCCATTTGATTCGAACGGTTATGGACCTATGGATAATCGTCCAGGACGTTCAGGTTGGGATGCACGTGCTTCCTCTTCAAATACGAATGATTTGAGAGGAAAGATTTTGCGTATCAAGCCCACTCCAGAAGGTGGATATACAATCCCAGAAGGCAATTTGTATCCGGCAGGTATCTACCATGCTAAGCCAGAAATCTATGTGATGGGTAACCGTAATCCTTACCGTATTTCGGTGGATAAGCGTACAGGTTTCTTGTATTGGGGTGAAGTAGGTCCGGATGCGGGAGAGGATTCGAAGAAATATGGTCCTCGTGGTCATGATGAAGTGAATCAAGCGCGTCAGGCAGGTTATTTTGGGTGGCCATTGTTTGTAGCGGATAACCGTCCATACAACCAGCGTGATTTTGCGAATGATAGTACGTGGGCTACGTTTAATCCCAAAGCGCCTATCAACACCTCGCCTCACAACACAGGATTTTCTCATTTACCAGCAGCTCAAAAAGCGTTCATCTACTATCCTTATGTAGATTCTCCAGAGTTTGGTCCGGTAATTTCCAAAGGTTCTCGTAATGCGATGGCTGGTCCGATCTACTATAGAGACGATTTTCCAGCAACTTCGAAGACTAAATTTCCTGCCTATTATGATGGTAAGTTCTTCGCTTATGATTGGTCACGCGATTTAATCTATGCTGTTTCGATGAATGATAAAGGAGATTTCGTTCAGATGGAGCGTTTCCTTCCTAATATGACTTTCTCTCATCCAATAGACTTAGAGTTTGATAAGAATGGTACAATGTACGGCTTAGAATATGGCCCTAACTGGTTTGCCGCAAGTGAAGAAGCAGCCTTATATAAAATTGAATACAACGCGGGTAACAGAACTCCTAAGGTGATAGTGGCGGTAGACAAGTCGGTAGGTGCTTTGCCTTTAAAAGCAAAATTCTCTTCCGTTGGAACCGTTGATTATGATGGAGATGCCATCAAATACACATGGAATTTTGGAGATGGCGGCACAAGTACGGCTGCTAATCCAATGCACGTATTTACAAAAGCAGGTGTGTACAATGTAAGATTGACCGTGAAAGATGCGGCTGGAAATTCAAAATCAGAGGTGGTCAAAATCACGGCGGGTAATGAAGTGCCAGCGGTAGATGTCACGATTGAAGGGAACAAATCCTTCTATTGGAATGACAAGCCAGTAACTTATAAGGTTTCGGTTCAGGATAAAGAAGATGGTAGCCTAGCGAATAAAAAAATTACAGAAGATGAAGTAATGATGCAAATCGATTACTTAGAAGGATTTGATAAAACGGTAATCGCGCAAGGTCACCAAGCAAACACTTCTTTATCTACAGGTAAGCGTTTGATCGATTTATCTGATTGCAAGACGTGTCACGCGATCGACAAAAAGTCGGTAGGACCTTCTTATACAGATGTCAGCAAGAAATACCCTGCTAGCTCACAAAACATCGACGAATTATCGAAGAAGATTATTAACGGTGGTGGTGGTGTTTGGGGAGAGAATGCGATGGCAGCTCACCCACAAGTTTCTGTAGCTGACGCTCGTGAGATGGTGAAATACATCTTAGGGCTAGCCGATAAAAAGAAGGCATCGAAGCCAGTGGCTGGACAATATGTACCACAAGACAAAGGGAAGCCAGGTACCTTTATCTTCCGTGCGATGTACACAGATAAAGGGGCAGGTAAAATTGCACCGGTGACAGGTTCTAAAGTCGTGACTTTGCGCGATGCGAAGTTCCCTGCAGTTAGCGCAGATGCTTCGGCTAAAACAATGAAGTTTAAAGTGGACGGAATCGGCGAAATCTTAGTAGCAACGGGTGCTGGTGGATATGCTCGTTATGATGCCATCGACTTAACAGGCATCAAGAACTTATCGGTAATGGCGAGCTATATGGCGGGTCAAACAGTAGGAGGTCAATTAGAACTTAGAACAGGTAGCGTGACAGGTCCGTTATTAGGTTCTGTGGAAGTAAACGCTACCAAAGCTTACAACTTCCCTATTAACACTTCAGGCGTTCATGATGTCTACTTAGTGTTTGTGAATGACAAGGTGAAAGAAGGAGCGCTTTATGCGTTGATGAATTTGAACTTCCAGAATTAATCTCGAAGTCTTATAGCGAAAAAAGCCCCGAGCGATCGGGGCTTTTTTTATGCTCTTTCGGATAAGTCAAGCCATCTTAGCTCTTTCTCTTCTAGCTTATTCTTGATGTCCTCGATGGCTTTCGCCCAGTCGGTTAACAATTGAAAGTCTTCCGAACCTTGGTTGAGCTTTTCGACGAAGGATTCTTTCTCGATTTCCAAAGCGGCCATCTCCTTTTCTAATTCCTCGAATTCCTTTTGTTCTTTGAAGCTGAGTTTAGGGCCTTTCGGTGTAACGGGGGCCGATGTCGAAGGAGCCTTTACTGGACTTTGCTTAGCGACTGGTTCATTCTCCTTGTTTTCTAAGGCAATGCGGTAATCTGTATAGTTTCCATTGAAGAAGTTAACCTCGCCTTCGCCTTCCACTAGGATCAATTGATCTACTAAATTATCCATGAAATAACGATCATGGGAAACGAGTAACAGACAGCCTTGGAATTCCGTTAGGAAGTCTTCTAAGAGTTGTAAGGTATCTAAATCGAGATCATTGGTGGGCTCATCGAGAATCAAGAAATTGGGATTCTTTACGAGCACGCGCATTAATTGCAAACGCTTCTTTTCGCCACCACTTAGCTTTTCCACAGGTGTGTATTGCTGGGCAGTAGGGAATAAGAATTTGCTCAAAAACTGGCTCGGGCTGAGTGATTCGTTCTTTCCGTAGGGAATGACTTCGGCGATCTCGGTGATCGTGTCGATGACGCGTTGTTCTGGGCGGAAATCGAAAGGGATTTGGGTATAATAGCCCACCACTAAAGTTTCACCTGGATCGATAGTGCCTGAATCGGGTTGTTCTAAACCGGTTAAGAGTTGTAAGAACGTCGTTTTGCCGGCGCCGTTCTTGCCTACGATACCGATGCGGTCCTTTTTCTTAAACGTATAGGTGAAATCGTTGATAATCTTCTTGTCTCCCCAAGCCTTTTTCAAGTGGTTGATTTCGATGATCTTGTTGCCTAGACGGGACATTTGGATGTTTAATTCCAACTTGCTGTCGTCTAGTTTTTTGTTTGCTTTTTCTTCTGTCTCATAGAAGGCATCGATGCGAGATTGGGACTTGGTTCCACGCGCTTTTGGTTGCTTGCGCATCCACTCGAGTTCCTTGCGGTAGAGGTTTTTTGCCTTCGAAACGCTGCTGGCATCTGAGGCTTCTCGTTCGGCTTTTTTCTCTAGGAAATAGGCGTAATTGCCTTCGTAGGTGTAGATGGAGCCGTCGGCTAATTCCATCATTTTGTTGCAGACCTTATCTAGGAAATAGCGATCGTGGGACACGACTAAGACGGTGACGTTAGGTCCGGACATGATTCCTTCGAGCCACTCGATGGTTTCGATGTCCAAATGGTTAGTCGGCTCATCCAGAATCATAATATCTGGACTTTCGATGAGAAGCTTAGCGAGGGACAGACGTTTCTTTTGGCCACCGGATAAAGTAGAAACTTTTTGGTCGCCATCTGGAATGCCTAAGCGGCTGATGATTTGTTTCGCACGTGCCTCGTAATCCCAGGCGTTGTGGGCTTCCATTAAAGCGAAGGCGTCTTCGAGTTCTTTTGAATCACCGGAAAGCATCGCTTTCTCATAGGATTTGATCGCTACTGCGCTCGGTAAATCGTCCGAGAATAGGTAGTTAAGCACTTGTTCGTTTTCGGCGAAAATGGGATTCTGCGGTAGATAACCTACGCGAATTCCTTTGCGGATGGAAATATTTCCCTCGTCTGGTGTTTGCATTCCCATCAGGGATTCCATCAAGGTGGTTTTTCCCGTCCCGTTTTTTCCGATGAGGGCTACTTTTTCGCCTTTTTGGAGGCCAAAAAATAAACCTTTAAACACCCATCTTTCGCCTAGGTTGCGTGATATGTTCTCCGCCGATAAATAATTCATTCGTTTGTTGTTGAGAATTCGATTAAGAATTCGATTCCATCTCTTCTTCTCTCATTTTACGCTTCAAGACACGGCCTGAAACGCCGATACTGACTTCATACAAGCCTAAGAGTGGGAATGCCACTAAAAGTTGTGAAATCACATCTGGGGAAGGAGTGATGATCGCCGCCACGATAAAAATGACAATAAGGGCATGTCTGCGATATTCCCGCATGAAGGACGGGGTTAAAATGCCTACTTGTGATAGCACATAGGCTACCATGGGTAATTGAAATGTGATACCACAGGCCAAAGTCAACATAGATAACAACGAAATGTAATCGTTGATATCGAACTGGTTTTGAATCGTAGGATCTAATTTAAAATTAGCTAGAAAGTTAATCGCCATGGGGGCAACTACATAATAGCCGAATGCAACTCCGCTAAAAAATAAGAGGGATACCCAAAAAACTGCCCCGCGTGCCGCGTTTAACTCTTTGCTTTTCAAGCCAGGTTTAATGAAGCGCCATAATTCATGGAACATGTACGGGAATGCAAACAATAGACCTACAATGATAGATTGTGTCAATGCCATCATGAATTGTCCAGAAACCTCTCTACTTTGAAGAATAAAATCTGCCTTCTGCATGCACAAACTTGGCATATTGAAGAGGTCAGCGGCTTGACATAGGATTTGGTTCGTATAAAAATCCGTCTTTGTAGGACCTAAAATAATCGTGCTGAAGATGAATTCACGGAAGAACCAAGCGGCCACCGCAAAGACAAAAAAGGAAGCAACAGATCGCAGAATATGCCATCTTAATTCTTCTAAATGACCTAGGAAGGACATCTCTGTGCCATCCGATGCGTCATCGTCGTCGAAATCGTCAAAATCTTGATCTGCTGCCATGTGTTATTATAGATATAATGGGAATTGTTTCACCCACTCATTCACTTCTCCTTTGATTGATTTCAATACCGCCTCGTTATCGTGGTTCATTAAGGCCTTGTCGACCATCTCCACGATTTGAGACATATCTGATTCTTTTAAACCACGTGTCGTCATCGCCGCTGTTCCCACACGCATACCTGAGGTAACGAATGGAGACTTGTCATCGAATGGAACCATGTTTTTGTTAATCGTGATATCGGCTTGAATCAAGGTATTCTCCGCTAATTTACCGCTCAAACCTTTCGGACGTAGGTCAATTAACATCAAGTGATTGTCTGTACCTCCAGAGATGATATCGTAACCTTTCGCTAAAAAGGCCTTCGCCATCGCTTGGGCATTCGACTGCACTTGCTTCGCATATGCCTCGAATGTAGGAGTTAATGCCTCGCCAAAAGCAATCGCTTTCGCCGCAATCACGTGCTCTAATGGACCACCCTGCGTACCTGGGAACACGGCGCCATCTAAGCAGGCAGACATCATTTTTAATTCTCCTTTTAAGGTCTTAAAGCCAAATGGATTCTCAAAATCATTCCCCATCATGATCAAACCACCACGTGGTCCACGAAGTGTTTTGTGCGTCGTAGTCGTAATAATGTGGCAATGTTGAACCGGGTTATTTAATAAACCCTTCGCGATTAACGCAGATGGGTGTGAAATATCAGCTAATAAAATCGCTCCTACTTGGTCAGCGATCGCGCGAAGACGGGCATAATCCCAATCACGAGAATAAGCAGACGCGCCACAAATGATCAATCTTGGTTTCTCTTTTAACGCAGTCGCCTCTACTTTGTCCCAATCGATCAAACCAGTTTCTTTTTCTACCCCGTAGAAGAATGCTTGGAAATATTTTCCCGAGAAATTCACTGGAGAACCGTGTGATAAGTGACCACCGTGTGATAAATCAAATCCTAAGATTTTATCGCCTGGGTTTAAGAACGATAAGAATACTGCCGCATTCGCTTGCGCTCCAGAGTGAGGTTGAACGTTTGCCCATGTCGCGCCGAATAATTTCTTTGCCCGCTCAATCGCTAAGGTCTCCACTTCATCCACTACTTCACAACCCCCATAATAACGCTTTCCGGGTAGACCTTCCGCGTATTTGTTGGTTAAAACACTTCCCTGTGCTTCCATCACTTGTGGCGATGTGAAGTTTTCCGAGGCGATTAATTCAATGCCAAATTCTTGGCGGTGTGCCTCCTGGTTAATCAGGTCAAAAATCTCTTTATCTCGTTGTGTAGGGAAAGTGGATGCCATAAAAATCGAATGGGGTCTGGATTACAATTTGAAAGGTCAAAAGTACGTTTTTTTCTCCAAATTGAAAAACGAAAAGCCGCTATAATAAGACAAATATCACGCGCGTTTCCGCGCTTTTTTCTTAATTTTGGTTTTGCATTTTGAGACAAACATGAAATTAAAATATATCGCCTTTCTTTTGTTCGCATTTATGGCCATTCCGGCTTTAGCGCAAAAGATTACCCCTGCTAAATGGTCTTGGTCGATCAAACCTGCTAACCCTAAAGTGGGGGAGCAAGCTGAGGTCATTTTTAAAGTCGCGATCGAGAAAGATTGGTATTTGTATTCATCTGACTTCGATAAAGATTTAGGCCCCACGGTAACAACCGTTACCTTTAAACCGGGCGCTGGTTACCAAACAGTGGGTGGCTTGAAAGCGATTAACCCGCACTCGAAAAACGATACCGAGATTTGGAACGGTACCTACACCTACTTTACTGATCAGGCTGAATTCCGCCAAAAAGTGAAAATCACCACCTCGGATTACACGATCGAGGGCTCTTACGATTCACAATCTTGCTCGAATGTTTCAGGTCTTTGTGTTCCTATACGAGGGGCATTTAGTTTAAAAGGTAAAGCAGAGATGGCGGCGGTTGTGGATACGCCAGTTGCTGCCGTCGTGCAACCAGCGGTGACTGTGGATTCAGTGGTTGCCAAACCTGCCGCAGTAGCGACGCCCACAGAAACACCCGAAGACGAATCTCTTTTCGCTTTCTTTTGGATCGCCTTAGGTGCTGGATTCCTTGCCCTATTAACACCTTGCGTCTATCCATTAATTCCGATGACCGTGAGTTTCTTCACCAAACAAAAGGGTGGAAAAGGCTTAGCGTTTTTATATGGAGGATTTATCGTTTTGATCTATGTGTTTTTCGGGACGCTATTAGCCTTCTTCGCTGGAGCGAGTTTCGCGAACTTCCTAAGCACGCACTGGATCCCAAATATGCTCTTCTTTACGATATTTATCTTGTTCGGTATTTCGTTCTTAGGGGCGTTTGAAATTGTATTGCCATCGAATTTAGTGAACACGGTAGATGCGAAGTCGGATAAAGGTGGATTCATCGGCGTGTTCTTTATGGCCTTCACTCTTGTATTAGTTTCCTTTTCTTGCACGGGACCACTCGCTGGATCTATCTTGATAGCGGCCTCACAAGGTGCTTTCTTGAAGCCGATCATTGGGATGCTTGGCTTCTCCCTAGCCTTTGCGATTCCGTTTACGATGTTCGCGATTTTCCCTGGCTTTATGCAAAAACTGCCTAAGTCGGGAAATTGGATGAACGAGGTGAAAGTCGTTTTAGGCTTCTTGGAAATCGCTTTAGCGTTTAAATTCTTAAGCATGGCAGACCAGGTGTACCATTGGCATCTATTGGATCGCGAGATCTTCTTAGCGATTTGGATTGCGATCTTTACGGCTTTGACCTTGTATTTATTCGGTAAGATTTCCTTGCCACACGATGGCCCTGCGAAGAATCTGTCAGTTCCACGTACCTTATTTGCGACGGCGGTTTTAGCCTTTGTCATTTACTTGGTTCCAGGGATGTTCGGAGCGCCATTGAAGGGCCTTTCGGGCTGGTTGCCACCGATGAATTCACAGGATTTCAAAGGATCGCAAGCCGTTGAGCCTGTTGCACCAACAAATAATGCTTTATACAGCGATTTCTTAGAGTTGCCTTTAGGTCTCGATGGTTATTTCGATTTCGAACAGGCGAAAGCCGCTGCGTTGAAGGCAAACAAACCTTTGTTTATCGACTTTACGGGTCACGGTTGTGTGAATTGCCGCAAGATGGAGGAATATGTGTGGTCAGATCCAGCAGTTTTGCAGCGTTTAAAGGAGGATTACATCGTGGTCGCATTGTATTGCGACGATAAGACGGAATTGCCTGCTTCGAAATGGTATACTTCGAAAGTGGACGGACAGGAGAAGAAGACATTAGGGGACCAAAACCTCGACTTCCAAATCTCCCGCTTCAACTCGAACGCGCAACCGCATTATGTTTTGCTAGACCCACGCAAAGACGATAAGCCGATGGTTCAACCGGTAGCTTTCGATGCGAATGTTTCTCACTTTGTTAGCTTCTTAGACGAAGGTAAATCCATCTTTCAATCCGCGAAATAATGTCTTGGGCAGCCTATTCTGGTGTAATGATCGCCACGGGATTAAAGTTTATTGCTGGACCAATCACGGGTTTTAGCCTAGGCTTAGCATGGTACGAAACCGTACTTTTTACTTGGCTTGGAGCGATGGCTACGGTTACGATCATTGTTACGTTAGGAAAAGCCATCTTGGGTTTGATTGCCAAATACCGAACCACCAAACCAAAGATTTTCTCCAAACGTATTCGCTATGCGGTAGATATCTGGCAGCGTTTCGGAATGAAAGGAATTGCCGCCTTGACGCCCTTGATTTTTACTCCGATTGGAGGTAGTTTGTTATCGCTGTCATTTAAAGTCCCTACCCCGCGAATCCTATTCTTGATGGGAATCTCTTCGCTGATCTGGTCGCTCATCTATGTGGCGGGTATTTACCAACTGACTTTTTTAAGGGATATGCTGGTGCATTAATCGCGCGACTCTCGCGAAAGAGCACAAAAAAAGCCGGATAAACCGGCTTCTTTAAATCTATGTGAACAGGACTTAGTTTCCTTGATTGATCGCTTTTCCTTTGAATAATTTCTCACGGATGGAATTCGCTTTCACTTCTAGTTCTGGCTTCGCATCGTATTTCAATTTTGATTGAGCCGCTGCGCTGTCTGGGTGAACGCCGTACACATACTCATCGCCTTTGCGCACGTCTTTTTGTTTGATGGTATTGTTTTTTTGGTAATCACAAGAAGTCGCTACCGCTAAAACCGCTACTAAAGAAAGTAAATTTGATAATTTCATAAGGCTGTGTCAATAATTATTTGCAAAAATAAGGAATAGGTCTTCGTTCGCCTAACTTTCCTCAATTTTTTTAATTTGATCCGCTAAAAAGTTCATCAATTCCTGGATATAAGGTTTACTGAAATTGAATTCGATGCCGGCTGTGGCGTAAATCGTTTTCATCGGTTGTGTATATCCAAGTGAAAGCGCGGCGATGTATTGCTCGAGGGCTTTTTTCGGATTTTGACAATAATTACGCCAAACCGCCAGCGCCCCTAATTGCGCAATTGCATACTCAATATAGTAGAAAGGTACTTCGAACAGGTGTAATTGTTTTTGCCAAATATTCGACCGCACCTCCGCTAATCCCGTCCAATCCGTCACCGAATCCGAGAATTTCGAAACGATTTCGTTCCACTTCTCTTCGCGCTGCGCGACCGTATGTGCAGGGTTTTCATACACCCAATGTTGGAACGCATCAATGGTCGCCACCCAAGGAAGTGTCTCTAAGATGTCTTCCAAGTGTTTGATTTTGGCACGTTTTGCCTCTTCCGGATTCGTAAAATAATGTCCCCACAGGTCCATCGTCATCAATTCCATACTCATCGAAGCCAGCTCAGCTACTTCAGATGGGAAATTACGGAAGGAATTTAAGGCTAAGTCTTTGGTCAAAATACTGTGCACCGCATGCCCGCCTTCATGTAACAAAGTAACCACATCGCGCACCGTTCCCGCCGCGTTCATAAAGATGAACGGATAGCCCGTCTCCTCTAAGGGATAGTTATAACCGCCAGGATTCTTCCCTTTGCGCGAGTCTAAATCGAAACGATCCAATGTCACCATTTCCTTTAGGCAGTTACCTAAGAACGGATCCATCTCGTTGAAAACGCCGATCGTCTTTTTCAATAATTCCTCACCCGTTTCGAATGGTTTCAAAGGTCCGCGACCCAACGGATCCACCGCCTTATCAAAAGGTTTCAACGCATCCAAGCCCATCTCTTCTTTGCGCTTCGCCGCCGCCTCGTTCAACAAAGGAACAACCGTTTCAGCCACCGCCTCGTGGAATTCAAAACATTCCGCCGGACCATAATCAAAACGGCCTAAGCTCGCGAAGGCATAATCGCGGTAGTTTTCAAAACCCGCATTCAAAGCCACTTGATGGCGCTTATCGATCAAGGAAGTATACAAATCGTTTAACTCATTTTTAATAGTTAACCGTTTCTCCACCATGATGCGGTACACAGACTCGCGTTCTTCGCGATCAGTTGATTCTAATAGCGCCCCCGCTTGTTGCAAGGTTTTTTCCTCCCCTTTAATCGTCACCATCAAGGCGCCGGTTAAGGCCCCGTAATTGGTTTCTAAATTTTGTAATTCTGTGAATAAGGGAATATTTTCCTCACAGAAGATCTCGATCGCCTTCTTCATTCCGCGCAACATCACTGGGAATCCCGTTTCCGTTAGTTCGTTCACGAAGGGACTTTCGATCACTTTCTTATTCCAAGCATCGTCGAAAACAGAGGCATTGGGCATGATTTCGTTCACAAACTGTGCGTAGCTCGTTTGCAAGGTCTCGTTTTGGTTATCGCATGACATTTTGATGTAGCGCCACGCGAAGTTTTCCGATAGATAGGATTCTAATTCGGATCTATTCGCGCAAAAATCCCGTAAATCAGCAATGCTGGAGATTTCCGTCGCACTCAATTTTTCAAAATAAGGCAAAACCGATTCCCACGTACTTAACTGAAAATCTGCCGGTAAAAATGTTCTCTGTCTCATATTAATCTAAGTCAATCACCACGCCAGCGCTCAATGGATGCGCTACGCAGGTTAAAATATAGCCCTTCGCGATTTCGCCTGGGGTTAAGCCGTCTTCCTCGTCCATTCCCACTTTTCCGCTTTGACATAGACCCATACAAGCCGTACACATGCCTGCTTGGCAAGAATAAGGGATGTCTAAGTCTGCCTCCAAAGCCGCTTCTAGAATGGTTTCGCTCGGTTGAACGGTAATTTTATGTTCTTTCCCTTCGTAAATCAAGGTCACTTCCTGCGTTTGCAACGAGCCATCCTCTTCGGCCTGCTCCATCGCCTCACTAGCCACCAAACCAAAAGACTCCTGGTGAATCTGACCCGCCGGTACATCAAACATCGCTAAAGACGATTGTACCTCCGTCATCATTCCTTGCGGTCCACACAAATAATAATGCGCAGACGCGATGTCAAGACCTAATTCCTGCTTTAAATAATAGACGATCGAAGCTTGATTAATTCTGCCTTTCAAACCTGGCCAATTCGCCGCCGGTTGAGAGATAACGTGCAATACTTTAAAACGATTTGAATGCGAGGATTCCAATGAATCCAAAACCTTTTTGAAGATGATTTGGTCCTCGTGACGAGAACCGTAGATCAGGTGAATTTTAGACAAAGGTTCACCGTGAAGGATCGTTTTGATCATGGACAAAAGAGGCGTGATGCCTGATCCAGCCCCCACGAACACGTAGTTTTTAGAAGAAGCAGAATCTGGTTCCACGGAGAAATTTCCCATCGGTTCTAATACCTCCAGGCTATCACCCTCTTTCAAGGTATCGCACAGAAAGTTAGAAACTAAGCCTCCTTCTATCCGTTTTACGGTGATCGCAGGAGACATATCGGTCTTCGATGAAGACGATAAACTATAACTTCTGCGGACTTTTTTGCCCTCGATCTCGGGGATAACGGTTAAGAATTGACCCGATAGATAATGCAGGGCATCGTGAATCGGTTGCCAAAAATGGATCGTCTTCGTGTCGATCGTTTCTTCCGTAATTTCTTTAATTTTTAAATGCATATTAATCGCTGCTAGCGGGTTTAATCCAGGCCATCGCGCTCGGTCTGCTCTCATTGTGCAGACGATCGAAGGCGGTCACCGTGAATCCATAACCCGGTTTAAGGTCATCTTGTTCTAAAATTACTTCATTTGCTTTACCCTTGTACACGATATTGCGCGGGTCCTCCAGGTATTTTTTGTCTTGCTTCGGGATACGGTAGACCACATAATAGGAAACGGGATCTCCAACATCGGATTCCTCTCCTGCTTGCCATTTCAGTTTATTAGTGGCTAAGAATACTTGTGTGGGCGCGTGAGGGGCAATGCTATCGAGCCATGGAGTGGTCGGTAATAAAGCGGGATGTGCAAAATAATTCGAGCGAAGGGTATCTCGAAATGCCTTCTTGTTTTTTGTCAACGAAGTCGAACTGTAAAAAATCAATCCTTCGCCTTGAGACATGCTTCGGCTAATCTCCACCTGCTTTTTCATTTCTTTGTTTGACCACACATCTCCTAAATGATACGAAGCCATTCCAAAATAGACCGGTTTCCCATACGAATGCGCATTCCACCAATCCGCTAATGGTTTAAAAGGCGCCACCCGATGCGTCGTATCCCAATACAGTTGCGGCGCGATATAATCTAACCAGCCTTGCTTCAGCCAATGATCCGTATCGGCATATAAATCATCATAGGATTGCAACCCACGCGTAGTAGGCGATCCATTCACCGGATCAGACGTTTTATGTCGCCAAATCCCAAAGGGGCTAATTCCAAACTTGATTTTCGGATTCGTTTTGCGAATCGTTTCGGATATTTCCTGAATCAAGGCACTCGTATTTCTTCGCCTCCAGTCTGCTTTAGACTCACCCGCATGCCGGTATTGCAAGTAGGTATCTTCATCATTTAATTTTGATTTCGGATCTGGATACGGATAGAAATAATCATCAAAGTGAATGCCATCCACATCGTAATTCAAGATGATGTTCCGCACTAAACCTGCGATATAGTGACGCGCAGCTGGGATCCCAAAATCAAATAACAATTGTCCACCATAAGATAAAAGCCATTCTGGGTGCTTTCTGGCCACGTGCTCCGAACTTAAAAGTGACCGCGATGACATGGAGGCACGATTCAAATTTAACCAGGCATGAAATTCCATCCCTCTAGCGTGGGTCTGATCAATCATAAATTCCAAAGGATCGTAATAAGGACTAGGCGCCTGCCCTTGTTTTCCAGAAAGGTAGGTGGTCCATGGTTCCGCACTTTTCGCATAGAGCGCATCGGAAGCCGTTCTGATTTGCACAAAAAGGGCATTGATTCCCGTTTTCTGATGGGAATTCACTAAATCAATAAATTCGGTTTTTTGCTTAGCACCGTCGTAATTGCGTGGACTAGGCCAATCGATGTTTTGGACGGTCGCCACCCAAACTCCCCTTAACTCGCGTTTAGGTCCCTGCGCTAGAACACAGGTAGAAAAAAGACAAAAAATAAGGATTGAAATTAGGCGCATCATTCGGGATGCAATTTACCTAAAAATGGGCAATTAGGCTTTCTCGATTGAAAATAAATAGCCTACACCCTTCAATGTTTTGATGTAATATTCTGGAATTTTCTCGCGCAATTTGCGGATATGCACATCCACGGTGCGTTCCACGACGAAAACATCTGATCCCCAAACCTTCTCCAATAACTCATCTCGGTTAAATACCTTATTCGGGTTTTTCGCTAGGAAGGAAAGTAATTCGAATTCCTTTTTAGGTAAAATTAAGGCGCGACCCTGAAATGTCGCGGCATATTGCACGCGGTCAATGACTAAATCGCCAATAGAAATAACGTCGTTTTTCGATTCAGGAACCGCCACTTCACGCGTTAATAAAGCATTGATGCGGCTGATTAAGGCACGTAATTTGATGGGTTTTACCACGTAATCCGTGGCTCCACTCTCAAAAGCGGCGATTTCCGTATACTCTTCACCGCGTGCCGTTAGGAACAAGATGAGTGTATTTTTGAATTCGGGATTTGATTTAATTTGGCGGGCTGCCTCGATACCATCCATTTCGGGCATCATCACATCCATGATGATTAAATGAGGCTGGAAAGATTTAGCTACTGTAATAGCTTCTTTTCCATTCGTGGCTTTTGCTAAAAGAAAGTTTTCTTTTAGTAAATTGTATTCCAATAACTCCAAAATGTCTGCATCATCATCTACGAGTAGAATTTTGTATGCGGATGAAGCTGTTGCCATAGTTTTGAACGGATTACGACACAAATATAGAAAGTTGTATGTTATGGAATTGTTAATTTATTAGATATGTCAAACCACATCGCTTACTCGTCTAGATTATCTAGTGCCCTCTTATCGATGTCCTTAATCATTGCCGCGGCCTATGTATTACAGGACTTATTGATTTTACTTTCTTTTGCGCTCGTCTTGTCTCTTTTGCTTTTGCCTGCGAGTAAGTTGATGGAGGCCAAAGGTTTCCCTCGCGCCCTCGCCATCTTCATCGCTATCCTCCTCACCTTCGCACTTATTTCTACCTTGCTCTTTGTCGCAGGAGTACAAATTATGGAATTCTCTTCAGAGTTTCCGCTCTTTGCAAAAAAAGCGGAAAAGTGGATTTCCAGCTTGCAATCCTTTATTTCTGCTAATTTCAATATCTCGCGCCGGAAGCAAATGCTAGAGCTGAGTAATGAGCTGATGGCCTTGTTGAAAAACTCCGGTGTCATTATCAGCACAACGTTTTCGACGGCTATGCACGCCATAACGGCCTTGATTTTAGTGCCCGTCTTTACTTTTTTCTTCTTGTTTTACCGCGATTTCTTTGAAAGCTTTTTGCAGAAAGTATTCCCTAAAACGGAAGCCCAAGTTTTAACAAAAGTGATGGAGAAAACGGGGTCGGTGGTCCAAGGATATTTGGTTGGATTATTAGTAGTTATGCTGATAGTGGGTGTGTTGAACTCGGTTGGTTTTTGGTGGATTGGTGTGGAGTATCCGGTGTTTTTTGGGTTTTTGACGGGTATCTTGTTGTTGATTCCTTACATCGGTATTTGGATAGGAGCGTTGTTACCCATCATATTAAGTTTGGTGACGCTGAGTCCATCGCACGCGTTAGCCGTGGTGGCATGGGTAGCGGCTGCGCAGTTTATTGAAGCGAATTTCATTACGCCGCTAGTGGTGGGCTCGAAAGTAAGTATGAATCCGATGGTCGCAATGCTGGCTTTGTTATGCGGGGAATTGCTGTGGGGAATACCAGGGTTAATTTTAGCGTTGCCGCTTACGGCCGTCATGAAAGTGATTTTTGATTCCGTCCCTCATTTAGAACCCTATGGATTCTTGTTAGGAGAGGCCCCTGTCCGAACTGCTAAAAGTACTAAAGAGACAGAAGCTCCTTAAAACGGATCGATTGACGACGGGAAATTTCGATTTTTTCTGCTTTGTCTCCCTTTAAGGTTACTTGCAAGCCGCCGGAAAACCACGGTTCGATCTTATCGATGAAGTTCAGGTTTACGATGTGCTTACGGTTGCAACGGAAGAATAACTTCGGATCTAAGCGTTCCTCTAAGGAATTGAGGGATTTTAATACGAGGGGTTTCTGATCGTCAAAAAACAAACGAACATAATTTCCCATCGATTCGCACAATCGCACGCGGTCTAAACGAACAAACCAACATTTCTCGCCGTCTTTCACAAAAATCTGATCATTTCCTCCTAAAACATGGTTAGTAGTTGCCGATTTTTCCGTGCTGGTCGGTCGCTGAAAACGGGACTCTAATTTTTGAATGCTTTCACTTAAACGCGCTAATTCGATTGGCTTCAAGACATAATCGAGGGCATTTACTTCGAATGCCTTTAGTGCATATTCATCAAAAGCTGTCGTAAAGATAATTTCCGGCAAGAAGCCATCCCATTCTTCTAACCATTCAAAACCTGTTTTACCAGGCATTTGGATGTCTAAAAAGACCACATCAGGTTGTAATTCCTCAATGAGTTGACTCGCCTCATCGGTATTCGCTGCTTCACCGATCACTTCGATGGACGGAAAATTTTCTAATAAACGTTTCAGTTCATTTCTAGCAAGGCGTTCGTCGTCTACGATGATGGCTTTCATATGGAATTTAGGCTATTGTTTCAACAAGGTACGGAATCGTCACGGAAGCAAGGACTCGATTTTTGTCCAAAGGTTTTAAGTCAATATGAGCGGTCTCCCCGAACAATAAGGTGAGTCGATTTTGGGAATTGATCAGCCCTATACCTGTAGATTCTCCGCGTGCTTTCAAATGTCCCGGATTGATCACCTGTAATTGAATTTGATCACCGATGAGCTCACCCTTGATTGCGATTAAACCCTCCTTCGAAGAATGCGCAATCCCGTGCTTGATGGCATTCTCGACCAAAGTTTGCAACAACATAGGGGGAATTTGAGCTTGATTTATTTCTTTCGTTACGTCTACTTTCCAGGTCAGCCTCTCTTCGTAGCGGATCTTTTCTAGGTTGAGGTAGTCGATAATCGTGTCTAATTCCTCCGCGATGGAAATCGTCTTTTTACGCTCGGTTAAAAGAGAGCTGCGGAGCAGTTTAGAGAGTTGGTTAATTCCTTTTTTGGCCTTCGACGGATCTTCTGTGATTAAGGCGCGAATGCTGTTTAGGGCATTAAACACGAAATGAGGATTCATTTGAGCACGCAATACTTTTCCCTCCGTCTCCTGAATCGCTCGTTCCAGCTGATTATTTTCGCGCTCCATCACGAGCTGCTTTTTTGAATATTGGAAGAAGAAATAGATTAACATCCAAATCGCCAGCGGCTTCATAAAATTGAAGAGGTATTGGGTGATGATGAAAGGGCTTATTTGGACTTCAAAATTCTCTCCTAATAAGTATTGGTCGATGGGTAAATTTAACGCAACCAGGGAGGAGGCCATAATACAAAGAGCGATGAAATGATTCCGCAACATCGCAAAAAGAGGCAAATCCTGCCAGGCGAAATGCTTCGCCACCCGTTTGTATTGGTGTGTGAGTAAGATGGCTAACGAAATGTTAGCTAAAGATGCATATAACCAGGCCCAATGCCAGCCATATTGATTCGTATATAACACCGCCTCATTGAGAATCCATGCGATCCAACCGCCGCATTGAAATACCCAATACATTCGTTGACGTAACATATTACATGGATTCTGGTAAATCGCTTAAGTGAATAATGCAATTCCCTTTTACTAGCTTAAATTCCTGCGCTGCATAATCGTATTGCAAATGGTAAAGGCAAAGGTTTTGGTGCGCGTAATTATCCATATGGTGAAGCGGCGCATTAAATAAATGGGTGAGTAAAACCCGCATCGCGCGTCCGTGCATCGCAATCAATATGGCTTTTTCTTCTTTACGGGAAAGAAGAAGGTCGACGACCGGTTTTTGGCGTTCTAATACCTCGATGGGACTTTCGCCTTCCTCGGATTGCACGTGGACATTCCCCTCGCGCCAGGTTTTTGTTAGATTTTTGTAGTATAAATCGTCCTCCGTATTGGGGGATTTTCCTTCCTTATTACCCCAAGAAATTTCGTTTAAGCCTGCGTGTTGCTCCCATGGCAAACCTTTTTCGATGAAGCCTCTCACCGATTGATGCGTTCTGCGCAAAGCTGAGGTATAAATTTTATCGATCGGAAGATCTTGGTAATGTGCGAAAAAAGCTGCGGCCTGCTTTTGGCCTAAATCATTCAAATCTGCATCAATCCCGCTGCCTTGCACGACCCCCTTGCGATTGTATTCCGTTTCGCCATGGCGAATCAGGTAAATATCTTTCACTAAATCAGGTTGAACGTGCATGATAATCGTATTTTATTCCGAATTTTAGCCAAAATTACGAAATATATGTTTAATACTTCCATCTCGCTGGAGACATTGAATTCGATGTCAAAAGGTAATATGATTGAACATCTGGGGATTGAGTTTACAGAAATTCAAGCTGGGTATATTAAGGCAAAAATGCCTGTCGACCACCGAACAAAACAACCTTTAGGTTTGTTACATGGGGGAGCTTCGGTGGTTTTAGCAGAAACCATCGGAAGTACTGCCGTGGTTTTGGCTTTGAAAGATCCCATGAAGGAAACGGGAGTGGGGGTTGAGATCAATGCAAACCATTTAAAGTCTGCTAGAGGGGGCTACGTAATAGGCACTTGTGTGCCCTTGCGCATAGGCCGTACTATGCATGTATATGAGATTAAAATTCACGACGAAGAAGAAAATTTGATTTGTGCTAGCCGTTTAACGGTGGCGATTATACCATTAAAATGAAACTAGGATTAGCGTGGGAGGAGGGAATGGTAAAAGGGGCAGCGATGGCTGCTTGGAGCTTGCCGCAGGGTAAGGAGGCCTTTCTTTTACAAGATTTTTCTGGTGGATCCACACTGGAGGAAGGCTGGAATCTAGCTGATTTAGATGCTGGTTTCTTAGCCGCGCCTTTTATCGGGCTTCCTTATTTTCTACAAGCGGATTCGTTAACTTCATTTCCTATTCATTCAGCTGAGCGAACGAAACCCTACGTAACACCCACCGAAAATTCAGCCAAAAAAGGCGAATTTATGACCTGGGTGGCGGAGGCCATTCATGCCATCAAAATAGGGCCTTTGCAGAAAGTGGTTATATCCAGAACGGATGAAAAAGATTTGCCGGTTGATTTTAATGTGGTGACGGCACTCGAAGAATTACGTTCCGCCTATCCCAATGCCTTTGTATGTGCTTTGTCTATTCCTGCCTTAGGCGGAGTTTGGATGTGTGCTACCCCTGAAATTTTAGTGGAGCAAAATGCAGCCGGCATATTTCGCACGATTTCCTTAGCAGGTACTCAATCGGGAGTAGACGCCGATGGGTTTGCCATTTCGCCTTCCCAGGCTCGTTGGTCCCAAAAAGAGATCGAAGAGCAAGCCTTCGTCAGTCGCTACATCATCGATTGCTTCAAAAAGATTCGATTGAGGGAGTATACCGAAATAGGGCCTAAGACGATCTCCACCGGAAATTTATTGCATTTGAAAACCGAATACATTGTCAATACAAAGGCAATGGATTTCCCTCAATTGCCTGGTTTGATGTTAGGCTTGTTACACCCAACTTCGGCTGTTTGCGGAACGCCTAAACAAGAGGCCATCGATTTTATTTCAGCGACAGAAAAGCACGAGCGTTCCATGTATTCCGGCTACTTAGGGCCAGTGAATTTGATGAACGCCACGTATTTATTTGTGAATTTGCGTACTGTAGAAATCAAAGAAAATCACGCGGTATTCTACGCCGGGTGTGGCATCACGGAGGATTCTGATCCTGAAAAGGAATGGCAGGAAACCCAGATGAAATGCCAGACCCTGCAGCGGGTATTAATGAAGTAATTCCGAAGATGGAGCTGGAGTAATCTTGCCGGTTATCAGTACTTTGACCGTATCAATTCGAGCGTCAGTCGTTGTTAAGATTTGGAATTGGAAAGGCGCTAAGGTAATCATCTCATTGACTTGCGGAATATCCTCATACAAGCTAATCAGCATACCTCCTAAGGTTTCGTAATCTCCCTCAGGTAAATTCCATTCGTATTTTTCATTCAAATAATCGATCTCGTGACGACCAGAAAGCACGAATGTAGTTTCATCGATTTGCTTTTCAATCCAGTCTTCTGAATCATCGTACTCATCTTGAATCTCCCCAAAAATCTGTTCCATCACATCCTCCATACTCACTAGTCCACTCGTCGACCCGAATTCATCAACGACTAAGGCAAGCGACTTTCTTTCTTTCGAGAACTTGATCATTAAATCATTCGCTGGCATCGCCCCTGGGACAATTGGAATGCTTGTTAGAATGGATTGAAGATCTTTTGGTTTTTTGAATAGGGCCAAAGAATGGCAATAGCCTACGACCTCTTCTAAGGTTTCTTTGTATACTAAAACCTTCGAGTGTCCACTCTCTAGAAAAACTTCTTTCAATTTCTCAATCCCATCTTCCATGTCAATAGCCGTTATTTCGGTTCTAGGAATCATGCAATCGCGTACTTTTACTTGCTTAAACTCAAGCGCGTTGTGGAAAATCTTGTGATCCACTTCGGCCTCTTGTTCGGTAGAAACTTTGCGGTTCAGGTTTTGGAGATAATGGTTTAAATCCGTTAAACCGAAGGCCGGCTTCTCCTCCGAATAACTTAAGCGAAGGACTTTCGTAATGAACCATTTGGAAAGGCCCACTGTAACCCAAACTAAGGGAAACATCAAGGTGTAAATTACCCAGATCGGAATGGCTAAAAATTCTAGAATGGCATCAGGATTAATTAAGAAGACACTTTTGGGGGTGAATTCCGACGTCATCAAGATAAGAATGGTGGCCACGATCGTCGCGATTAAGCGGGCCAAAATCTCATTAATGGACAAGAAATGCAATACGACGTGGTGTAAAAATTCCTCCATGAAAATACCATAGGCCACTAGGGATAAGGTATTTCCGATGAGCATCGTACCGATGAAGCGGGAGGGATGCTGGTTGAAATTCGCAATAATTTTAGCACTCAAAATATCTTGCTTTGCCTTGAGTTCAAAGTACAGTTTGTTCGAGGATACGAAGGCCATTTCGACACCAGAAAAGAAGGCAGAAAATACCATCGAGGCGATGATTCCGATGATTTGGGTATTATCCAAACTGATACTACTTGTTTCCATCTTTCTCTTTTTTTACCCTTTCGTTCTTCGCGTATTGGTAGTAGAACAAGCAACCTACTCCATACATGAGCCAGCCATAATGATAAAATATTCCTGCCCAAAACTGTCCCTTTAATTCAGCTGGAGTAGGGCCATTCAAATCGATAATCCAAATCAAAATGAATCCGATTGCGGCTGCTAAACTTAAGATTTCTTTCTTGCCCATATTATGCGGTGGTAGCAGGTTTCATTCGGCGGTAAGTAGCGATAAATAAACCGATAAATACCAAGATGGATCCGATCCAAACTAAATTAATATACGGCTTCTCTAATGCTTTCACGACAATTAATTCCTGTTGTGTGGTATTCCAAGCAAAGCCAAACTCTTGAGATTGTGGGTTAATACCTGTGAATTTAATCTTAATCCCGGTTTCTTCGCTTTCGAAGGCTGGCGTTGCCACCATTCCCCCCTTAATAATGAAGATAGGGCTCAGTGTAAACTGCTGGGAGTTTTTGCCCAATACTTGGAAGTTTGCTTGCACCGCCGCATCGTTTGCGCCTAGTTCTACACCATCCACATTCGTTACACGCGTCACATCTTTCAGAACAGCTACAAAATCATTTATGAAGAGGGTATCTCCTGTGGTAACTGTTTTATTTTCTGTTTGAGACCATTGTTTTTCAGATCCGGCCTCTGCTGCTAAGCGGGGATCTAAGGACACGTAGGTGTAAATATCGTGGTTCCACGCATGTTTCACATCTGGAGAAATCGCAGTGCCCATCTTCGGGTTTACCTGCCATCTTGGGAAGAGCGAGACCGCTTTTCCTTCTTCATTTTTGAACTCTAATTCGTAATAGGTATTTTCCGGTTCTACGGTTACAGTGTCACCTTTGCTCGCGATTTTCACCCCATCGCGTTCGATGTTTTTCAAAGCCACCGCGTGGAAATCACCCTCAATTATCTCAAAATCATTCTTATTAAAGTAGCCTTTGTGTCCGCGCACCTCGATGCGGCGTCCTTTGTAAGTAACTAAATAGTCCTGCATTTGGGCTCCTTGACCTAACCAAAGAGGCAGGTTTTCCTTGTTTTCCTTATTGTTGTCCTTCGTGAATTCCTCCACTTTCGTGCTGATCGCGAAACCCGATCGGTTCAGCGATACGACTTTGGAATAACCCGTGGAGAATAAAATTCCGATTAGCATGATCGCTAAACCCACGTGGGCAATGGCACCGCCAGCTAACGAGAACCGTTCGCGAATTAAGAACCACATGATTTTAAAGTTCGCTAAAACGGCAAACAAACTACTCCAAAGCAAAGCAATGTACGAAAACGTATAAATCTTACCGATATTGATAAACACAACGCTCAACAAAGTCGCTGCCAAAGCAGGGCTAATTAATGGCTTAAATGTCGTGCTTTGCTTGATTTTCCCCCACCAAACATACTGACCGATTCCACTCAAAATGGCTACGGCCAAGAAAATCCAGATTTGGATTTTGCTGTAGTGTTCCGCTTGGTCTGCTGGTAAGGCGATGTTAGAAAGAATGCCAAAAGCCTCAGCGATCTTATTGTATACCGGAATCGAAGTTGTAAACGTTAATTGGAAAGCGGATAGTCCTAAAACGGCCGCTCCCACAAATACCCAAAATTCCCGGTTATAAGTGCCAAGTTCTTTTTCATCTTTAGGCAAATCTTTCCAACGGTAGATTGACATACCAATCGCCACTAAAAGGAAGGTTCCCATGTACAACAATAGCTGTCCGGAAAGACCTAAATCCGTAAAGGAGTGCACCGAGGCGTTTCCTAGAATCCCGGAACGGTTCAAAAAGGTGGAATAAAGCACCAAAATAAAAGCCGAAATCACTAAGATGATGGAGGTTTTTAAGGCCGAACTAGAAGTCTTATAAGCGATCATCGTATGAATGGCACCTAGTAAAACTAACCATGGAACGAACGAAGCATTTTCCACAGGGTCCCAGTTCCAATATCCCCCAAAGTTCAAGGTCTCATAAGCCCAGTAAGCACCCATCATAATACCAATCCCTAAAACACCCGCACTAAAAAGTGCCCAAGGCAAGGCTGGCATCACCCATTCCGTCAATTTTTTCTTCCACAATCCCGCAATCAAATACGCAAAAGGAACTAAAGTCAATGCAAATCCTAAGAATAAGGTAGGCGGGTGAATCACCATCCAATAGTTTTGTAATAGCGGATTCAAGCCACGGCCATCTTTGGGAATAAAATTTGGCTGCATGCTCCAAACCGGAAGATCCGGCTGCGCCTCACGCAATAATAAGAAAGGAGAGGACCCTATTTTCAAGTCTATCCAAGGGATAATCACCCCTAAAATCATCGAAGTCAAGAATGTCTGAACCAGTGCAAAAACCGTCATCACAGGAGACTCCCACTTCGGGTTTTTTATCATCAATAACAGTCCTAAGACCGCTTGCCAAAAAATCCACAACAAAAACGATCCCTCTTGGCCCTCCCAATAACAGGAGATCATGAACATCGTAGGCAATTGCAGCGAGGAGTGCGTAAACGCGTAATGGTACTCGAAATAATGGTTGTAAATGATCACGAAAAGGCTAGACGCCACCACGATCACAGAAATGAAATGCAGTCCGAATAAAACGCGAGCTGTCATCTTCCAATCATTCTCTAATTCATTAGCAGCCTGCGTTGATTTAAAATAGGCAAAAGTCGCTAGAAGCGCCGTTACGAAGGAAATGATGACAGATAAATGTCCGACCGAACCGATGGTTTCGTGTATCATATTAATTTTTTACTGCTACTGAGGCGCTTGAGTCTGCTGATATTTTACCTTCTTGGTACTTAGAAGGGCACTTTAAAAGAATATTATCGCAATAGAAAATCTTATCCGAATGCATACTTCCTACTAGAACAATATTTTCTGATTTCTCAAAATCCTGTGGCTTCGGCGCGGCATAAACCACTTGATTTTCCCGGCCTAGACTGTCTTGTACTAAAAATTCCAGACGATTAGCATCGACGGCAGGATTGTAATTTAATCCTATAATATTGCCTGATGCGTCCTTTTTTAGCTTTCCTACCACATGGACCTTTTGGTTCGGATCCTCCAGTGAAATACGCTCTGCTTCATCGAAAGCTACATAAGTACTTACATCCGCCGTGGTAATCATAATGATTCCAATAGCTACCGCGATTAATATCAACCCAATGATGTGTGTCTTTTTCATTTGTTACGTTTTTCTAATTCAGTGACTTTTCTCTCCAAACGGAATAAATAGGCAAATAAGCCAATCAATACAACGCTAACCACCGCGATCACCACATAGATTTTTCCATCTGCACGGAATTGATCTGCCATCTCGATATCACTCGCTTGAGCGTTGGCCGTAAAACTTAACGTAAAACTTACTAAGAATAAAAAGAATGATTTCATTATAACTCGTTTTGTTGTTCAATGTTTTTAATGCGGATGCGCAATTGCGCGATCCAATAGCCCAATAATGTCCAACCAATAACCGCTGGATAAAACACCATTCGCATGCGGTTATCTAAGTCCATTTTGGAAAAAGCAGGATTTCCGCCATTTCCTGGATGCAATGAATCGGTCATCCGCGGCAAGATCCAAATCAAGACCATAAAGATCACGAAGGCAAAGATGTTATAAACAGAAGAGATACGCGCTTTTTGCATCTCATCTGGCATGGACGAACGCACTAATGAATAAGCTAGGTAGATCAGTAAGCCGATGGCCACCGAATTCAATTTAGGGTCGTTCGTCCACCAATCACCCCACGTAAACTTTGCCCAAACACTTCCCGTAATCAAACCTAAAATCGCAAACACCATTCCCACCTCCACATAGGTACTTGAAATTAGATCGGATTTCAAATCAGATTTGCGCAAATATTGAATCGAATGATATACGGATGTTCCAAGCAAGAAGATCATCGTGAACCACATGGTTACGTGAAAATACAGATTACGTATCGTCTCGTTCAAAATCGGTTGGCGCGGCACTTGTCCGTTAAAACCGGCATAGACGGTGTAGATCAATAAAATGATCGACAAAATTTTCCAATACTGGCGTTTTAATGTTTCCATATATACGGGAAAAGGATCCCAGAAAATACAATGACTATGATATCTAGCGCTCCTAAAATGGCGATCTCATCCCAGTTTTCTGAGAGCGAGATGCCGTCTAAGGCACTTTTAGATAATTTCAATAATAATAAAAGTAACGGAATGATGAGAGGAAAGCTCATCACCGCCATCAAGGTGGCTGAATTTTCTCCCTGCGCCGCGATTCCTGCGACTAAAGAAAGCGTCGAAGCAAACCCAATTGCGCCCAAAAGAAGGGAGATTAGGTAGAGTGGCATATTACCCACCGGGTTACCCATTACCCAAGAATAAAAGAAAATACCGACCAATGAAACGCCCAACATGACCAAGGTATTATAAATGATTTTACTAAAAATCACCGATTCTGGCTTCGCAAAGGTGTAATAGAAGATGTTGCGGTTCGCAGATTCTTGTGTAAAACTCTTGCCCACTGCATTCACGGCAGAGAATAATAGGATGATCCAAAACAGCGTATTCCACATAATCGGGTGGATGGAATGTTGCTTTGCTTTAAAGGATAAATAGCAGATGAAAATCGTCGCCGCTAAATACAGCACTAGCCCGTGGATCGCATACTTGTTGCGCCACTCTAATTGCATCTCTTTGCGAATTAACACGAAAATTTCAGTTAAGGCCATGAACCTGCAATTTACGACAGAAAAAACTATTTGTATCATTTTTTAGCTCAGAAATACTTAGTACATTTGTGTCTAATTTTGAATTATTCTAAATAGTGAGCATGGCAAATTTGGCCGACTTGAAGATTGGTGAAAAAGGGGAGATTGTGGGCTTCACGGACGAATTGCTTTCTTTAAAGCTATTGGAAATGGGATGTTTGCCAGGAACTGAAGTCCTATTGACTCATTTGGCACCTTTCGGCGACCCTATCGCCATTCGCGTTTCTGGTTCATATACCCTCTCTATGCGGAGAGAAGAAGCGGAAACGATGTTGATTAAACGAACTTAAATTTTGGCAAAAACACCTAAAATAGCACTGATTGGCAATCCCAATGCAGGAAAATCCTCTCTTTTCAATTCCTTAACGGGATTGAATCAGAAGACGGGTAATTTTCCGGGGGTGACGATGGAGAAGCTGACGGGCATTTGGGAATTAGAACCTAAACGTCCGGTAGAGATTTTAGATTTGCCAGGTATTTACAGTATCTACCCGAAGTCCATCGACGAGGAATTAGTCATTAATATCTTAGGCGATCCCAAGCATCCTGATTTTCCGGATATGGCGATTGTCGTCGCTGATGCCTCTAATCTAAAGCGCAATTTACTCTTATTTTCACAAGTGAGAGACTTAGGAATTCCGACAGTCTTAGCTTTGAACATGATTGATGTGGCTGAAAATGAGGGTTATGTCATTAACTCCATCAAATTAGCGCGCGAGTTGAACGTGGAAGTAGCCGAGGTAAATGCTAAAAAAGGGATAGGCCTAAATGGATTAAAGCTAGCTGTTATTAAGACCTTAACGAATCGCTATGCCTCTAATGATGCGTTGCCTTTACCTATTTCAGAGGAACTTATTCAGGACGTTCAAGCAGAATTCGAGGAGGCCGAGCCCTACCGTTCACTATTGTGGTTAATGGAACATGATCGCATGAAGATGTTCTCGAAACAGCAAAGGGAGTTGTTAGATGCTATTCAAGCTAAACACCAGTTTTCAGGGAAAAAATACCAGTCGGAAGAAACGGTAAAGCGTTACGAACAAATAACCGAAGTCGTGGATCGCTGTGTGATTAATTTAAATCGCCAGTGGGATGCGGTGCCTGTTAAAACCTGGACGGATCGTTTAGATAAATTCTTTTTACATCCGGTAGGCGGCTATGTATTCTTTCTAGCTATTCTTTTTGTGATGTTCCAGGCGGTATTTACCTGGGCGACTTACCCAATGGATGCGATTGATGGCGGTGTTGCTTCGTTAAATGATTGGCTGAAAGGGATCTTGCCTGCCTCCGCTTTGACGGGATTATTGACAGATGGTCTGATTGCCGGTATTGGGGGTGTGTTGATTTTTATTCCGCAGATCGCCTTCTTGTTTTTGTTTATCTCCTTGTTAGAGGAAACAGGTTATATGTCGCGCGTGATGTTCATTATGGACAAATTGATGCGTCGCTTTGGCTTGAATGGAAAGTCGGTTGTGCCCTTGATTTCGGGAGTTGCTTGCGCGGTACCGGCGATCATGAGTACGCGTTCGATTGGTTCGTGGAAGGATCGCTTGATTACGATTTTGGTGACACCTTTGATGTCGTGTTCGGCTCGTTTGCCTATTTATACGGTTTTAATTGCCCTGGTGGTGCCAGAGAAAAATACGTTGTTTGGCTTATTTAACCTGCAAGGTGTTGCCTTGTTCGGGTTGTATTTGTTAGGGTTCTTCATGGCACTGGTTTCTGCCTGGGTGATGAAAGTGATTTTGCAGGCCAAAGAAAAGAGTTATTTCATCATGGAATTGCCTACCTACAAGGGCCCTCGATTTAAACACGTAGCCTTGACCATTTGGAATTCGGTGAATGCGTTTGTGTTTGAGGCGGGTAAAATTATTGTGGCTATATCCATTGTTTTATGGGTGTTAGCGAGTTATGGACCTGGGGATGAGATTTCCAAAGCAGAAACCAGAATTCGCCAAGAAAATCCAACTTTAACGGGTTTAGGATTAGAGAATAAAATTTCAGCTGAGAAGTTAGAAAAGTCCTATGCGGGGCATTTTGGGAAGTTTATCGAGCCAGCGATTCGACCACTCGGTTATGATTGGAAAATCGGAATTGCCTTAATCACTTCCTTTGCAGCCCGCGAAGTATTTGTGGGGACGATGTCCACCATCTACAGTATGGGAGGCGAAGTGGACAATGAAAATGCGACCATCAAAAATCGGATGCGTGCGGAGATTAATCCAGCGACTGGAAAGCCGATGTATGATGCGGCGCTTGGATTCTCTTTATTGATATTCTACGCTTTTGCGATGCAATGTATGAGCACGCTGGCTACGACTTACCGCGAAACAAAATCGTGGAAGTATCCTTTGATCCAGTTTAGCTATATGACGGCTTTGGCCTATTTATCAGCCTTCGCCGTCTACCAACTGTTATCTTAGAAAGAAAAGGGAATCGAAGTTGCCGCTAGGTTACTAACTCCTTTTGCGAGCAATTTGCCTTCGGCATTGTGTAATTTAGCCTCGATGTTTGCCACCTTTTTCCCTACCCGGTGAATTTCCGTAGTAACGGTAATTTTCTCGTTTGCCTTGGCGCCGTATAAAAAATCGATGTATAAATTGATCGTCACATACAGGTGATCAATCTTAGCGGTGATCAAGGTCATCCCCATCATCTCGTCTAACATCGCTGAAATAACACCCCCATGAATCACACCTGCGTGGTTTAGGAAGTCAGGGCGCACAACAAATTCAGCGGTTAACTTGCCTGCTTCAGCCTTCACCAAGGTTCCATCTAACCATTTTCCAATGGGCGCTGGATTTCCGTCAGCGATTTTCTTGTTTAAATTTTGATTGAGATAAGCTAATACTTGTTCGTTTGGTTCCATTTTAGGCGGTATATACTATTAAGATCGAGACCAGGTAGATGTTCTTCCAAACATCGAGATTCCTACGAAACCACGAATGTCCAGTGTTTTGTTCCCGTTTTTAATTTTTAGAATACAATCGTAGGTTTTACCTGAATTCGGATCGTAAATAGTTCCATTTTCCCAAGAGGATCCAGTGAACTTGAAGTTTTTTAAGATGACTGCACCTAATAATTCACGACCACGTAATTTTTCGTCTGGATTTTTCCCATCTCTTCTGCCAGTTGTTTTACCCCAGGAAATTTTTCCGAAGTATTGTTCGCCTTGTTTGAAAATGATAATTTTTCCATCTTTTTCCTGTGAAAGCCATTCTCCAAGAATAGCATCAGCGCCTGAATTGGCAAAGCTTGAAAGGGAAATTAAAACGAGTGTGATAAGGGAGAAAATAGTTTTTTTCATCTTTTTGAGGTTTTAGTGAAACAAATATACAAACGAATCTAGTTTATCAGGTTTGTGGCAATCAAATGGAATGCTTATTTTTGTAGATATTTGGCACAAAACCGTACCAATCCATTAATAAACTATATGAATTATCATTTAAATCAAATTCCTGAACGTACAACTAAACCGCGTCAAAAAGGTTTAACGATGGTGATGGATAAAGGACTAAGTCTGCGTCAAGTAGAAGATTTCTTAGAGACTGGCGCTGATTATACCGACATCGTGAAATTAGGCTGGGCAACATCTTATGTCACACCTAATTTAAAAGAGAAATTAGCACTATATAAATCAGCTGGTATTCCGGTCTATTTTGGAGGCACGCTTTTTGAAGCCTTCTATATCCGTGGTCAATTCGAGGATTACCGTCGTCTTTTAGACGAATTCGGTATGGAGCATGCAGAAGTTTCGGATGGTTCGATCGAAATGGAGTCTGACATTAAGTGTGAATTAATCCGTACGTTAGCTACTCAAGTAACTGTACTTTCTGAAGTGGGTTCTAAAGATGAAGCAAAAATCATCCCTCCCTACAAGTGGATCAAGTTGATGCGCATGGAATTAGAAGCTGGTGCTTGGAAAGTAATCGGAGAAGCGCGTGAAGGTGGTAATGTGGGTTTATTCCGTGCATCTGGAGAGGTTCGCCAAGGATTAGTAGAAGAAATTTTAACGGAAATTCCCGAGGAGAGAATCATCTGGGAGGCGCCGCAGAAGTCGCAGCAAGTTTGGTTCGTGAAACTCGTTGGAGCGAACGTAAACGTTGGAAATATTGCTCCTCAGGAGGTTATTTCATTAGAAACGATTCGTTTAGGATTACGTGGCGATACGTTTGACCACTTCTTAACGAAATAGTTCGGATGCTACAACTTTTGTTAGATCTCTTAAAGGATCCCTTGACTTTTTTGTCGGATTTCATTGCCGCTCACGGCGCATTGACCTATGGTCTCTTGTTTGCGATTGTATTTGTAGAGACCGGATTAGTCGTAATGCCCTTTTTGCCAGGTGATTCCCTATTATTTTCGGTGGGTTTATTAGCTGCGGCAAGTGGTGAGTTATCTTTAGGTACGGTGATTCCCTTGTTGATCGGGGCGGCTCTTTTAGGGGATCAAGTCAACTATTTTATTGGTAAATACTTTAGTAGTATCATTCGAGAGCGCGAACAGGTCTTGTTTTTGAAGCGCAAACATATTGAAGAGACAGAGGAGTTTTATGCTAAATATGGCCCGAAAACGGTTATCCTGGCGCGTTTCATTCCTATTGTTCGTACCGTAGCCCCTTTCGTGGCGGGTGCGGGTCGCATGTCTTATCCGGTCTATTTGTTGTACGGCTTTTTAGGGGCAACCCTGTGGGTCAGTAGTATCTCTGCGGCTGGGTATTTCTTAGGTGACAATGAATTTGTGAAGGCAAATTTTGAAAAAGTCGTTTTAGGAATTGTAGGTGTTTCTGTTCTTCCTATTGTTTGGGGATTGATTTCAAAACGCAAATAAGATGGCTATCTCACATTTATATGGTCTGATCGGCTATCCATTAGGTCATTCTTTTTCCAAAGCCTATTTTACCGAAAAATTCGAAAAACTGGGTCTCTCTGAAACTCACGCCTACGAACAATTTCCCATTCCTAGCATCGAGGAGTTCAAGTTGATTCTAGCGGCTAACCCGAATCTGAAAGGACTAAATGTGACCATCCCTTACAAGCAATTGGTGATGCCTTTGCTCGATGAGATCGATTTAGCGGCCGCTCAAATAGGCGCCGTCAATACGATCAAAATCGCCGCTGACGGATATACCCGTGGATACAATACCGATTATTGGGGGTTTCGTACGACGGTCGAGTTTTGGGACAAATTCAAAAACTTTGGATCTCTAAAGGCCTGCGTTTTAGGGCAAGGTGGTGCTGCGAAAGCGATCATCGTGGCCTTAGAGGATATGGGATTCGAGGTGATTAAGGTTTCTCGTCAGGCATCAGATGAAACGGTAAGCTACGAACAAATGCCTGAGTTGATGGAGGAAATAGGGTTGATCGTCAATACAACTCCACTCGGAATGTTCCCGAAGGTGGATGACAAGCCACCTATTCCTTATGAATTGCTAAACAAGCAACATTATCTATACGATATCGTCTACAATCCATTAGAAACTGCTTTTTTAAGAGCGGGACTGGACCAAAAGGTGGGAGGCATTTATGCCGGATTGGAGATGTTGCAAGGCCAGGCCGATAAGGCTTGGGAGATTTGGCAAAAAAACTAAGCTAAATACACTCCTCTTTTTGCAGGATCAGTTAAGATCACTTGGACATGCTCAGAGAGCGTCGTTGAAAGCTCGTATCCTTTGTAATCGGCTGATATAGGGAAGCGCTTGTAGTTCCGATCCACGATCACAGCTACTTGTATGCGTTTTACGTGCATGCTCAGGAATGGAGCCAAACTGTAAGAAAAAGTGCGGCCCGTATTCAAAACGTCATCTACCACGATGATCACCTTATTTTCTAGGGCATCTGTCCCTCCTTCGAATTTCACCGGGCGCTCGTAGGGAAGCTCTTTATTTAAGTCAATTTTGACTGGAATGGCTTTAATCTTGGAGATGCTTTTGATTTCCTCACAAAGTATTTCTGCGAATGCAAAACCCTCACCTACAATACCCGCAATAACAATTTCGGTCTCTTCGAAGTTATTCTCATAGATCTGGAAGGCGATTCTCCGGATCTTTTGAAGAAGGGCAGGGCCATCAAGTACTTGTTTGGCAGACATAGGGATTGCTTTAATTCAAATTGTACGCTTTAAAATTACCAAAATTATCCAATTTTCGTACCTTTACGCCTAAATTAGCGTTTAAAAATCATTTCATATGTCTAAAATGTACGGTGCTCAACAGCGCCAAATGCAAGCACCTTCGAATCCATTAGCGATTAAAACGAAGAAATTCGCATTAGAAAAAAACAAGTTTGTAGGCTTGTGTAT
Source organism: Aquirufa sp. HETE-40SA (assembly GCF_054558635.1). NCBI lineage: Bacteria > Pseudomonadati > Bacteroidota > Cytophagia > Cytophagales > Flectobacillaceae > Aquirufa > Aquirufa sp. HETE-40SA. Next base: position 448,681 of record NZ_JBPXKN010000002.1, on the reverse strand, counting down.
GCGTCAGCTTTTCTCTAACCAATGGAAGTTTGCGTTTATTCCCTTAGTACTTGTTTTAGGTAATGTGGCTTTGAATTTAACCGGAACGTATAAAAACTACTGGATCTATATTTTCATCGCGGTTGGTGTCATCGGATATATTCTTTTCTGGTTGATTCAATTTACCGGTATCACGCAATTAGCACAATACAAGCAATTATTTGACAAATACCGCTACGAAATCGATAGCCGTCAAATCTTCATGAAGCTTTCTGACAAAGAAGGCGGAATGATCAAATGGGATATGATTGTAGGAGCGTATAAGGATAAGGATTCGTATATTTTGGAAATGGGTAAATACCAATTCTTGCACTTGCCATTTAGCGTATTCAATAACGATAATGACAAAAAGTTACTGGATAAAATTTTGCGCGACAAGGGATTTTTGAATTCCTAAGATGGGGCGCATTCTAGCGATTGATTTTGGGTTAAAACGAACGGGCATCGCAGTCACGGATCCCTTGCAGATTATCGCCAATGGGTTAGATACGGTTCCTACGCATACCTTACTAGCTTTTCTTCAAAGCTATTTTGTGAAGGAAACGGTGGATCAAGTAGTCATCGGAATGCCAAAAAATCTCGATAATACGGACACGGATTCCACTGCCGGGGTTCGCATTTTTATCAAAAGCTTCCGTAAGAAGTTTCCTTTAATCCCTCTAGAAGAACATGATGAACGTTTTACGTCTAAGCTTGCGATGCAGGCCATGATAGCGGGAGGGATGTCGAAGAAGGATCGAAGAGAAAAGGGGACGGTCGATCGGGTATCTGCCACGATCATATTGCAATCCTATTTAGAATCAAAGTCATAAAAAAAGCGGCCCTTCGAAAAGAGCCGCTTTTTTTTATTTCGTTACCACCTTTGCAAATCGGTGGTAGAATGGAGTCTTACTTTGATCCGTTTTCGGTTTGTATTTACCCGTGATAATCGGGACATACATCACACGACGACGGGATTTTTCACCCACGTTAGGAGAAACTTCCACGCGGTGCCATAAGCGGCCATCGTGTATGGTTAAATCGCCACGTTCGATCTCGAATGCCGCTTCTCTTGGATCTGGTTTGTGGTCGATGAATTGCTTCTTACCGAATAGCAACTTCAAAACCCCTTGCGTATGTGTGCCTGGAAGTACGCGTAAACCACCATTCGAAGAAGGGCAATTGTCTAGGTGAATCCCCACGTTTAACATCGGAAGGATTTTTTGGCCTAAGAATAAATCACGCGGGCTATCGGTATGCCAGCCCATTTGGCTGAACTTAGAATTAGGTTCGTTTATGTAGTGATTGAAAACCAAGCCATCTTTTTCGTCCTCACTGATTCTGCCTTCGTAGGGAGCTAACAATTCGATTAATAATTGCAGGCGTGGATCTCTGATTAATTCGGCTAAAACGGGGCTAAACTGATTCGTGAAGCACATGCGTTGAATCATCGGGTTTCCTTCGTGGTCTTTACCAAACTTTAATGGAATCCCCTTTACTTTTTCAATGCCTTCTTCTAGCCATTGCTTCTCAATTTTCGCTAATTCCGAAATGAAAAGTTCCGCTGTTTCAGGCTCAATAAACTTCTTAAATTGAATTACTCCATACTTCTTGAAGTATTCTTTCTGCTCTTCCGTCAGCTTTTCGCCTAACGTAAAGGTTTTGTTTTCAAATTTCGCAGATGGTTTTCTCATAAGATAATGGTAATGAATTCGGGATGCAATTTACGGCAATATGTACGAATTATAGTTATCGTCGTTCGATTTTCTGATCAAAATCAAGTTTTTGGCCTAAAAAATAGCGACCTTAGCTGACTGAATTTAGAATCACCCCCATGAAAAAATTGCTATTTATTGCCACACTAAGTTTGTGTAGTCTTACTTCTTTTTCTCAACAAACGAATAAAAAAGGTTCTTATTATATCACTTGGGGGTATAATCGATCTACTTATGCAAACTCGGATATCCGTTTTGTGGGTCCAGGTTATGATTTTACTTTACTTAACGCTGAAGCACTGGATGCCCCTACGCCATTGAGTGAATTTAAAACCTATGTTGATCCCGGTTTATTATCTATACCTCAATTTAATTTTCACGCTGGATATTTCATTAAAGATAATTTATCCATTAGCATCGGTTGGGATCACATGAAATACGTGGTAACAGATGGACAAACAGTTAGAGTGACTGGCTATGTTAATCCGCAGACTTCAACTCCTGCCATTGCAGTAAACCCAGCTTATGTGGGTACGTTTAATCAAACACCTTTAGAATTAGATCCTGATAAATTTGTCCATTTAGAACATACGGACGGCTACAATTACGCTTCGATTGAAATTGAACATTATAAATCCCTTTTCCAGAGTAAGAAGAGTCGTTTTGCGATCGATTGGATGCAGGGAGTTGGGATAGGTGCCTTAGTTCCTCGCTCGGATGTCTATGTTTTTGGCGTAGGTAAAAATAATTATTGGAATCTGGCAGGTGGTGGTGCTTCTTTGAAGACAGGGTTAAAGTTTAATTTCTCTAAACTTTTATTCTTTGAAACGACAATTAAGACGGGGGCGACTAAATTATGGGATATTCGCACGACGGGCCGTTCAGTCGATCATGCGGAGCAGTCTATCTATTTTATGGAATTTTACGGGGCATTAGGATTTACATTAAAAGGTTCTTCTAAATAAATTTTTAGACTAAACTAAAAAATACTATCTTCGAGAATGTTTACTCGGATTGTATTCTTTTTGCTTTGGTCTGTCGTCACTCTTGCTCAGAGTGAGGGGCGTATTGAAACTGATCGCCCAGATCAGACAGAATGCCCTTTCATCGTTAAAAAGGGGTTTTTGCAGGCCGAAATAGGTTTCAATCGCTCTAATCGAGAATATTTATTTCCTACTTCTTTATTAAAATACGGAGTAAGTAAGCGATTTGAATTGCGCTATGTTTCTGTTTTGGCTCAAGAACCTGGAATGGAAACCCGTTTTCAAACAGAGGCAATTGGATTTAAGTGGGCGCTGATTCAACCTTCGGGATGGACACCCCGTACCTCTGTGATCGTTCACTATAATTGGGATCACCAAAACCGTGATTTTTCGGAGAAAAACTTGCGGGGACACTCGATAGGTGACGTGGTTTTTACGATGCAAAATGATTTCAATGAGCGGTCTGGAATTGGGTACAATCTTGGAACGGAAATGCATTCGAATGGATCATTTGAAGGGCTATATCGGGTAGCACCCAATGTGTTGATCGGTAAAAAGGGCTATGCCTATGTGGAGGTTTTCGGTCGGTTTCCTGCGTCTGAATTTGCGGATCATTCCTATGATGCCGGGTTTGCCTATTATGTGAATGATGACTTAAAATTAGATATATCAGCCGGCCAAAGTTTTTTACATCCTGAGGATCATTATTTCGCTATTGGACTATCTTTTCGCTTTCGAGTTATTCGATAATGCGGTCAATGCTGTAGGATTTCTTAAATTGCAGCAATGAGACGGATTTTCTTTTTCTTCACGTTCTTTTTAATCGCCTTCACAGAGTCGCGTGCACAAGCTACTTTGCTCGTGGGGGAGAAAGCTATTACGCTGGAAGAGAATTTTGCTTTATCCTTTGTTTTTAAATCCGCGAATGCAAGCGTAGAAACACCTACTTATAAATTCCCTGAACTTCCGGGACTACGAAAACTAGGGGTTTCGCGTTCGAAAGCCACCGATATTCAAAACGGAGAGCCAGTTTATTCTTACACGTTCTCGCAATATTACCAAGCCTCTAATCCAGGGACCTTACTTATCCCACCCGCTGAAATCATCGTGAATCAGCAATCCTTAAAGATGGATGGATTTGCCCTGCAAGTCAGTGCATCAGAACAAAAGGAGGAAGTGATAGAAGAAAATAAAGCTCAAATTGAAGAGCTTTTCAAGGGTCAAAACTCTGTCTTCTTAGCCCTGACCTCCACCCAATTTCAACCCTTTGTAGGCCAAGGATTCACCCTGAAATTCTCCTTATTTATCCCGGACGACAATTCAACGCGCTATAGTTTTGATCGAAATGACATTCAAATACCAGCCTTGATTCAGAAATTAAGGCCTAAAAACTGCTGGGAAGAGAGTTTTGGACTCCAAGAAGTGAAAGTGTCGAAAGTGGTTTACAAGAGTAAAAAATACACCGAGTACCGCTTCTTTCAATCATCCTATTTTGCCTTGGATGCAAAGAAGATTTTTATTCCATCCGTAAGTTTGCAGATGCTGAAAAACACGGAAAAGGTGGTTTTTAGTTCGAAGCCTATCGTGATTAGTCCGAAGGAATTACCTAACCACCCTTTGAAAGGGAAGGTGCCCGTGGGGGATTTCCGCTTGGTAGAAAGTTTGACAGGAAATCAAGTACAAACAGGGGATTCCGTTGTATATGTGTCTAGCGTCATTGGGGATGGGAATAGTATTCTTTGGGATGCCAAATTAGTGGAGTCAGATTACTTCCTGAATTTCTCCCCCTTAGGTACTCAAAGTTTCGTTTATCCCTACGGCGACAAAATGTTAGGCAATAAAACAGAGAAAATACTGATTATTCCATCGCAACCGGGTAAATTTGCACTGAAATCCTATTTTAATTGGATCTACTTTAACACGCGAACGGCGAGCTATGATACCTTGCGTTCTGGGATGACCTTAGCGGTAAGTGGTCAACCCTCCGATCGCGTGCTGAACACGCAGTCGGAAACGATGTTGTTATACCGTGGATTAGAGAAATTAGCCGCGGAAAGGGTGATTGGCTATCGCTGGATGGATTGGAAACAGATTTTTAATGCTTTTTTAGGGCTGGTTTTACTCTGGCTTGTCATTTTGATGATTAAGGCCAAAAGAAAATAATATGGGCAGTATATACGGTAAAATATTTCAAATTAGCACTTTTGGCGAGTCGCATGGTGCTGCGGTAGGGGTGGTAGTAACGGGGTGTCCGGCGGGAGTTGATTTCGATATGGAATTTATTCAATCGGAATTAGATCGACGCAAGCCGGGTCAATCGCGCATTACGACACAACGTAAGGAAGCGGACTCAGTGGAAGTGGTTTCCGGTGTTTTCGAAGGCAAAACGACGGGAACGCCCATCGCGATGCTTGTTTGGAATGGAGACCAGCGCTCGAAAGATTATTCACATATTGCAGATCAATTCCGTCCCTCGCACGCCGATTTTACCTACCAGGAGAAATATGGTGTTCGCGATTACCGTGGAGGCGGCCGTAGCTCGGCGAGAGAAACGGTGGCGCGGGTGGCTGCTGGGGCTTTGGCAAAATTAGTATTAAACCAATTAGGGGTTAAAATTACCGCCTACGTTTCGCAGGTAGGAACTTTAAAATTAGCAACGCCCGTAGAGCAACTAGATTTATCGGTTGCAGAAACGAACGCCGTGCGTTGCCCTGACACTAAATTAGCGGAAGAAATGTTCACCTATATCGACGAAATCCGCAAGCAAGGGGATTCCGTGGGAGGTGTCGTTTCTGCCTACATCACGGGTTGCCCGGTGGGTTTAGGCGAACCTGTTTTCGATAAATTACACGCTGAATTAGGCAAGGCGATGTTAAGCATCAATGCCGTCAAAGGCTTTGAATACGGCTCCGGATTTGATGGAGTTGAACTTCGCGGATCTCAGCACAACGATATTATTGTCAAAGACGAAGCTGGCAAAGTGAGCACGGTTACCAACCATTCGGGTGGTATTCAAGGAGGGATTTCGAATGGAGAGCCCATTTATTTCCGGGTAGGATTCAAGCCAGTGGCTACGATTATGCAGGATCAGGATAGTTTGAACAATTCTGGAGAAAAGATTGTTGTATCAGGCAAAGGTCGTCACGATCCTTGTGTGGTGCCACGCGCCGTACCTATCGTGGAGGCGATGTCAGCGATCGTGTTATTGGATTTCTATTTGCGTAATCGGTTGACAAAATTATCAGACGTTTTATGATTCCAAACGAGGATGAATATTACATGAGACTTGCGCTAAAACAGGCGGAGCGGGCTTTAGAAGACGAAGAGATTCCGGTAGGAGCGGTCGTAGTTTGCCAGGGGAAAATCGTGGCAAAGGCCTACAACCAAACGGAAATTTTGACCGACGTAACGGCGCACGCAGAGATGATTGCGATTACCTCTGCCGCCCAAACGATCGGCGCTAAGTATTTGAAAGATTGCACGCTTTACGTGACGCTGGAACCTTGCCTCATGTGTGCAGGAGCCATTTATTGGTCACAGTTAGGGCGATTAGTATACGGTGCTTCAGAAGAGAAGCGCGGTTTTGAAAAACTAGGAACAGGCATTTTACACCCGAAGACTGAGATTGTTGGCGGGGTTTTAGCAAACGAATCAGAACAACTATTAAAGGAGTTCTTTTCGATGCGACGATAATAAAATGGTAAATGGTAAGCGGTGAATGGTAAATGAAAAGTCAAAAACATTTACCATTCACCATCTACCATTCACCATCTACCATTCACCATTTAAATTATACTATTATGTCATTTACATTAGCCCCATTACCGTATGCAAATAATGCGTTAGAGCCGCATTTCGATGCATTAACGATGGAAATTCACCACGATCGTCACCACAATGCGTATGTGACAAATTTGAACGCAGCTGTAGCTGGAACGGAGTTAGAAGGAAAATCTTTAGAAGAATTATTTACTTCTATCTCTAAATTATCTCCAGCAGTTCGTAATAACGGCGGTGGTCACTTTAACCACGATTTATTCTGGAATATCTTATCGCCAAACGGTGGTGGAGCTCCAGTGGGCACATTAGCCAAAGCGATTGATGCGAAATTTGGTTCTTTTGATGCCTTCAAAGAAGAGTTCAAAAAAGCAGGTTTAACGCGTTTTGGTTCTGGCTGGGCGTGGTTAGTTGCGCAGAAAGATGGTTCGGTAGCGGTTTCAAGCACGCCTAACCAAGACAATCCATTGATGGATGTGGCTGATGTAAAAGGCTTCCCTGTGATTGGATTAGATGTTTGGGAGCACGCTTATTATTTGAAATTCCAAAATAAGCGACCAGATTACATTGATGCATTCTGGAGTGTAGTGGATTGGAACAAAGCGGAAGCGCGTTACCAAGCCGCTCAGAAATAATTGATTAGGACGGGAGGGTGAAAATTCTCCCGTTTTTTTCTGCTTTCTTTTGCAATATTGGAAGCTTTGCGTATTTTTGCAGTCCCAAATGGCGGTTGTAGCTCACTCGGTTAGAGCACTGGTTTGTGGTACCAGGGGTAGTGGGTTCGAATCCCATCATCCGCCCAAAATGCCTCAGTAGAAATGCTGGGGCTTTTTTTGTGTTAATTTTTCTACATTTGTAGCGAAAACTAGTATATGAATCCTGTATTTCTAAAACGTTTTTTGATAGTCTTGTATGCTTCCGGTCTTATCGGGATGCATTTGCCTGCGACTGCGGCCTTATTTACCTCCTTAGTGCCTTTGACACTATGGTTTACGGCCTTTATCTGCGTGGTGTATTTTCCTAAGCCCTCGTTTCAAGCGTATCTTTTTTTAGTAACTCTGGCCATAGCGGGTTGGTTTTTAGAAGTGCAGGGAGTCAGGACGGGTCAAATTTTTGGGGTTTATAGTTATGGCAAGACCATGGGATTTAAGTTGATTAACGTGCCCATCACCATTGGTTTGAATTGGCTTGTGCTTGTCTTAGCGACTAGTGCCTTAGTGGAAGAATGGAATATTGCAGGTAAAATCAGCAAAGCGGCGATAGGCGCTGGTCTGATGACAGCCTTGGATTTTTTAATTGAGCCGGTGGCTGTACATTTTGATTTTTGGACTTGGGCCGGAATTCAGGTACCTACGCAAAACTTTTTAGCCTGGTGGATGGTCTCTTTCTTTTTTCATTTGGCCTATCAAAATACGCCTTTCCCTTCCAAATCAAGCCTTTTTAGACTTATTGCAGCCTTACAATTTTTATTCTTTTTAGGACATTGGTTAATTCTTCAATGGAATTCGTAAACATTTTCTACGTTAGGATGTTACCATGTGGATGAACGTTTACTCGATTAAAGATTTAGAGAATTTCAGTGGTATAAAAGCTCATACGATTCGTATTTGGGAGCAACGCTATCACTTACTTACTCCTGTCCGTACGGAGACAGGGATTCGTACCTATTCTGATGTTGAGTTAAAGCGAATTTTGAACATTGCGACCCTTCAAAATAAAGGAGGAATCAAGATTTCCAAGATTGCCGAATTATCCGAAGCCGAAATTTCCGAGAAAATTCTTCAGCTTTCCGGTGGTGATTTAGATTATCCAGAACACATTCAAGCCATTACCGTGGCGATGATGGACTTGGATGAGTACCGTTTTCAAGAGTTAGCGAAGTCTATTACTGATGCGTATGGTTTTGAAAACTTTATGCTTCGGGTGATTTATCCATTTTTGACGCGTTTAGGCACTTTATGGCTTTCTGGTTCGGTTGGACCAGCTCAGGAGCACTTTATCACGCACTTGATTCGTCAAAAAATTATTGCAGCCATTGATTCTCAAATGGCAAAACCTAAAGCGAATGCAAAGAAATTTTTATTGTATTTGCCAGAAGGGGAGATGCACGAAATTGGATTGTTATTTGCGAGTTACTTAATCCGCGCTCGCCAGCATTCAGCGGTATATTTAGGCCAATCTTTGCCTTTTGATGAATTATGTTTGGCCTACGAAATACACCAACCTGATTATGTCTTCAGTGTATTTACAACTGAACCTTCACAGGATGTATTACCCGCCTATGTGGCAGAATTAGACAAGCATCTTCCAGATGCCCAAATATTATTGACAGGATACAATGTCTTGCACTCTCCTGAACCTATTCCTGCTAGAATTCAATTGATTGGAGATTTCAATACCTTAATTGAAATGATTGAATCTTAGCTGAAGCTAGTATCTAGCTTTGTCGCATCTTCCACGAATTTTTTCACTTGTTGCTCCTGGTCTTTAGGGCAAATCATTAATACATTTCCGTGTTCGGCTACGATGTAATTCGATAGGCCGTGTATCACAACTAATTTATCTTTAGGAGCCTTAATGATGCAATCCTTTGTTTCATACAACATGGCGTTCGCATCAACTGCATTTAATTGATCATCTTTTTCATTGATCTCATGCAAAGATTTCCACGTGCCTAAATCCGACCAGCCAATATCCGCCAAGATCACTTTTACATCGCGTGCCTTTTCCATCACCCCATTGTCCATTGAAATGCTCTTACAAACGGCATAGACCTTTTTAATAAAACCAGGCTCTTCTTCGGTATAATAGAAGGCTCTACCTTCTTCGAATTGCTCAGCAAGTCGAGAAAGATGTTTGGTTAGTTCATGTTTGAAGGTGGGAATGGAGAAAACGAAAATTCCTGCATTCCATACATAGTCGCCACTTTCTAAAAAAGCCTCAGCTAATTCTAAGTTAGGCTTCTCCGTAAATGTTTTTACCATTTTTGCCGCCGCTGCGTTGTCATGGTATTGAATATAGCCATAACCTGTATCAGGTCGAGTAGGAACGATTCCTAAGGTCACTAGCACCGGTTCATTTTTAGCCACTTCAATGGCTTCGTTAATCCGGGCTTTAAATGCCTCTTCTTTTAAGATCACATGATCTGCTGGGGCTACAATTAGCTTTGCTTTTGGGTGCTTTTTGCTAATCTTATAGGCCGCATAGGCGATACAAGGAGCCGTATTTTTACGCTGGGGTTCTTTTAAAATTTGATCTGGGCTAAGAAAAGGGAGTTGTTCTTGAACGATACCTGCGAATTCTTCACTGGTAACGACATAGATATTTTCTTTGGCAACAATTCCATCAAAACGTTCTGCCGTTTGTTGAAGCATGGTTTTTCCCACGCCTAAAACGTCGTGGAATTGTTTCGGATAATTACTTCTGGAGATGGGCCAAAATCGGGTTCCGATTCCGCCCGCCATGATTACAAGGCAGTTAGGCATAAGCTTATTTTTGGCTGAGGAACGTGTTAACACGCAATACAGCGTTTTCTCTAATATTTTGGTAGTATAAATTGATGTCCGCCTTGTGCCAGTTTTTCAATTTGACAAAAGAACGACCTGGGACATAGGGTGTGTTTGTCCACAAGACACCTAAATGGTTTTGCGCATCCGCAAATTCTTTTACGTATTTAAATCCATAGGACACCCCTCCTATGTTCTTCTCTTTGGAGGCAAAACCCTCATCTGTAGACCAGGTTAATGGATTCACCGAAGCCAATTCCGTCACCGTGCCAGGATGCCAAGGCGGTAAATAACCTTGTAAAAAAGTGGTATAAGCAATAAAGCAACCTGTTTGACTAGGGCTTGTGCAAACCGGTATTTGGTTAAATGTATTTTTAGGAGTCGCAATTCCAATGATGTAAGCAGCTACGAGTTGCTTGCCTAATTCTTTTCCATCAAAGTATTCCTTTAATAATCTAGTCGCGTGAACCGTACCTTGGCTGTGACCTGCAATGATGATCGGGCGACCCTTGTTTTCTTTGGCTAAATAATACTCAAAAGCTCTTTTCACATCTGAATATGCAACATCTAACGCAGCTGCTTTGTCCTCTTTGTATTCAGTAACAAAAGCTTGGTAATGTGCCTGACGATAGCGTGGTGCAAAAACACGTCCTGCTGCATTAAACGCAGTGGCCTGATTTAAGATAGTTGAACTATCAGTGCGCATATTTAACGCTGCATCTGTCATAGAAGCATTCCAAACGTATTCGTTTTCTGGTTTATACGTAAATATGGTGGGGTGAATAAAGAAGACATCGGCTTTAGATTCAGCCTGATTATCTTTCAAAAAGGACTTGCGCGGGACTAAATCTGCCGCGTCAAAGCGAGAAGGCAAGGCTGACCAAGAAGCAGGATCTGAATAATCAGCTGGAGCAGGTTGAGGGGCATCCTTCCAACGAGTAGACAACACATAAGGTGTCTGATTGCTCGCGCAGGCACTTAACAGGAATAGAGAAAAAATGAAGAGTGCTCTCATTGGTTAAATTTATAGACAAAGCTACAAGTTTAATCCTCCTTTTTAAAATAAAATAATGGGGCGGTCCATTGCGATTAAATTATTTTTTAAAAGCAGTAAATTTTTTCAATTAACGAAATCATTCATTTAGTATTTTACTTCGAGTACTCAGTTTGAAAAAATAGACACCAGATTTTCAAATTACATTACAGGACTTAGCATTTTTTCTCTCAACTGTGCAAGAACATTTGTCGCAATTAAAATTAGTTTGAGTCTGCCCCTTTAAGTGGAGCCTCTTTTTTTGTACCTTTGTGGATCGATCGATTCCCAACCTATGGCTTCAAAAGCGTCAGATTCTACCGGATTTTCCCACATTCAAGTGCTGGGTGCACGTGAGCATAATTTAAAGAATATTGACGTTTCCATTCCGCGCAATCAGCTCGTGGTGGTGACGGGTATTTCGGGTTCGGGAAAATCGTCTTTAGCCTTTGATACCATTTATGCAGAGGGCCAAAGGCGCTACATGGAATCCTTCTCCGCCTATGCTCGTTCTTTCCTCGGAAACATGGAGCGACCAGACGTAGACAAGATCGAAGGGCTTTCGCCGGTGATCTCCATCGAGCAAAAGACCACCTCTAAAAACCCGCGCTCCACGGTAGGAACGACCACCGAAATCTACGATTTTCTGCGTCTACTCTATGCCCGTGCCGGAGAGGCTTTCTCTTACCTTTCAGGCGAGAAAATGGTCAAGCAATCCGTCGACCAAATCATCGAGACCTTATTAACCCAATTCAACAAAGGTAAAGTCGTTTTACTCGCGCCCGTAGTCAAAGGCCGCAAAGGACATTACCGTGAGTTGTTCGTGCAAATCGCGAAGTGGGGATATACGAAGGTTCGAATCGACGGTGAAATCATGGACATCGAACCGAAGATGCAGGTCGATCGGTTTAAAGTGCACGATATCGAAATAGTGGTCGATCGTTTAGTGGTAACAGAGGACGAACGCTTGCGTTTATCCCAAAGCCTGCAAACGGCGATGAACCAAGGCAAAGGGCAAGTCTACGTTCTAGATGCCAAGAATAAATTACATTACTTCTCCCAGACTTTAATGGATCCGGCGACCGGCTTGTCTTACGATGAACCTGCACCGAATACCTTCTCTTTTAACAGTCCGTATGGCGCCTGCCCTTGTTGCAATGGCTTAGGTGTGGTAGAAGAGATTACGGAAGATTCGGTCATTCCAGATCGTTCTTTAAGTATTATTCGCGGGGCGATTGCGCCCATCGGGGAATACCGAGAGCTTTGGATCTTCAAGCAATTAGAGGTTTTATTGAAGCCCTTTAAAGTGGGACTTTCTACGCCTATAGCAAAGTTTCCAGCGGAGGCCGTGGAGTTGATGTTGTATGGTTCTGATGCGCCTGTGGCTGTTCCATCGAAGAAATACGAGGGAACCGAATGGAATACGAAATACGATGGTATTGTAAACTTCTTAAAGCGCCAGCAAGAGTCAGGTTCTGAGAAGACCCAAGACTGGTTAAAGGATTTCATGATTATCAAAAAATGTCCAGAATGCGAGGGCTATCGCTTAAAGAAAGAATCCTTGCACTTTCGCATAGCGGATAAACACATTGGGCAATTAGCCCAAATGGATATCACTGAACTGGAGGCCTGGTTCGCTGACGTGGAAACACGGATGAGCGATCGCCAGCAGCAGATCGGGGTGGAGGTCTTGAAAGAAATCAGAAAACGCGTGGGCTTTTTGACCCAAATCGGCTTGACCTATTTGACGCTCGATCGACCGATGAAAAGTCTTTCTGGTGGAGAGGCGCAGCGGATTCGTTTAGCGACGCAGATAGGAACGCAACTCGTGGGTGTTTTGTACATTATGGATGAGCCGAGTATCGGTCTGCACCAGCGTGATAACGAGAAATTAATACAGGCTTTAAAAGATTTAAGGGACTTAGGTAATTCAGTGCTAGTCGTGGAACACGATAAGGACATGATGCTAGAGTCTGATTATATTTTGGATATCGGTCCAGGTGCAGGTCGCCACGGAGGAAATGTGGTGGGTTCCGGTACACCAGCTGAGTTCTTAAAACTGAAGACGCCTACGGCGGCTTATTTGAATGGCGCTTTGGAGATTGCGGTGCCAGCCGTTCGCCGCAAAGGCAATGGTCTGAGTATCGAATTGAAAGGGGCGACTGGGAATAATTTGAAGAACGTGTCGGTGAAGTTCCCGTTAGGGACTTTGACGGTCGTGACCGGTGTTTCTGGGTCCGGCAAATCGACTTTGATTCACGATACCTTGGTATTGAAATTGAAGCAGCATTTCGATCGCACGAAGCGAGATGCGATGCCACACAAAGCAATTACGGGTTTAGAAAATATCGATAAGGTAATCGAGGTGGACCAAAGTCCCATCGGCCGCACCCCTCGTTCTAATCCAGCCACCTATACGAATATGTACAGCGACATTCGAACGCTGTATTGCGAATTGCCAGAATCGAAGATTCGCGGATACAAGGCGGGACGATTTAGTTTCAATGTGAAAGGTGGCCGTTGTGAAGGTTGTGAGGGAGCGGGTCGCAAGAAGATTGAGATGGAGTTCTTGCCAGATGTGTTAGTGGAATGTGAGACTTGTAAAGGAAAGCGATTTAATCGGGAGACCTTAGAAGTACGCTTCAAAGGAAAATCAATTTCGGATGTGCTCGATATGACGGTGGAGCAGGCTTTGGAATTCTTCGAAAACCAACCGCGTATTTTCCGCCGTGTGCAGACCTTAGCTGAAGTAGGTTTAGGCTATATCACTTTAGGACAACACGCGACCACCCTTTCTGGAGGTGAGGCGCAACGCGTAAAACTAGCAGAAGAACTTTCCAAAAAGGATACAGGTAAGACTCTCTATGTCTTAGATGAGCCTACGACGGGCTTGCACTTTCAAGATGTACGTCTTCTTTTAGATGTATTGCAGAAACTAGTGGATAAGGGGAATACGGTCTTAATCATCGAACACAATATGGACGTCATCAAGGTGGCCGATTACCTAGTCGATATGGGTCCTGAGGGCGGAAACGCAGGAGGGCAATTATTAGCCAGCGGAACTCCAGAGCAAATTGCCAAAGAAAAAAATAGTCACACGGGACGCTTTTTGAAAAAGGAATTATCGTAGATTTTTTTTACATTTATGTACTTTCTACATCAACGATGAACTATTTGCCTCAGATACTATTTATCGCCCTTCTAGGGGGTATGTCTTACCTGATTTTTCAGCGATTTTCCCTTATCATACAGACGATTCGTTTAGCTCGTCCGGTGGAATTATCGGACCATCCGTCTGAACGTTTTAAACGTATGGCACTTTTGGCTTTCGGTCAAAAGAAAATGTTTTCCAAGCCGATCGTCGGCTTTTTTCACTTCCTGCTCTACATCGGATTTGTACTGATTAATATCGAGATTCTCGAAATCATTTTAGACGGCATTTTAGGTACGCATCGCCTTTTTGCACCGTTTTTAGTTTCGCTCTACCCTGGATTGATGAATTTTTTCGAGATCTTGGCGGGTGGCGTTTTTGTGGCATGTGTGTTCTTTTTTCTCCGTCGTGGGGTATTTCGCACCGGTCGTTTACAAGCCGCTAATCATAAAGAGTTAGCCGGTTTTCCCGTAAAGGATGCGTATCAAATATTGCTGATTGAGGTTGTTTTAATGCTGGCCTTGTGGACGATGAACGGAGCGGACTCGGTGTTGCAAACACGTGGTGTGGAACATTACCAGCCAGTAGGATCTTTTGTGATTTCTGGTCAGTTAGTTGGCATTTTTGCGCAGCTTTCGACTTCCGCTTTAATCTTGCTTGAGCGCGCCGCTTGGTGGTTTCACATCATCGGAATTTTGTCCTTTGCTTTATACGTTACCTATTCAAAACACTTACACATCTTTTTTGCTTTTCCATCGGCGTATTTCTCTAGTCTAGAATCGTCTGCGAAGATGTCTGCGATGCCAGCGGTAACGCATGAGGTCAAATTGATGCTGGGTCAACCAGTAGAAGAGCAGCCAATAACGAACGCGAAGTTTGGTGCTAAAGATGTAATGGACTTAACCTGGAAGAACGCCTTAGATGCGTATTCTTGTACGGAATGTGGCCGTTGCACAGAGCAATGCCCGGCGAATCAAACCGGTCGCGCCTTGTCACCACGTAAAATTATGATGGATACCCGGGATCGATTAGAGGAAGTGGGTGGTATTTTGAAGGCAAATAAAGGGGCTTTTGTGGACGATGGGAAATCATTATTCGACAGAATTTCTGCCGAAGAGTTACGCGCCTGTACGTCTTGTCAGGCTTGCGTGGAAGCATGTCCGATGGAGCTTTCTCCGCTGAGTATCATCTTAGAGATGCGTCGCTTCCAGATCATGGAGCTTTCGGATGCGCCGGGTGCCTGGAATGCCATGTTTGCGAATGTGGAGACGAACCAAAGTCCGTGGAAATTTAACCCTGCCGATCGTTTGAATTGGGCAAAAGAATAAGCTATGAAGAAAATACTGGTTGTTTTAATTTTATTAATAGGCGCCTATTTCGTAGGTCCTAAACCGGAGGCTCCGGTGCTTACGCCTAGTGCGAGTTGGACGGATATCCCGGATTCAGTTAGTCAAATCGATGCCTACATCGCATTTAAAGAATCGAAGACGGTGTTGAAGCCAGGGAATGAGGCGCGTGTTATTTGGGCAGATTCAACTCAGCCTAAAAAGACTAAGATCGTATTAATGTACGTGCATGGATTTTCTGCATCACCTATGGAAGGTGATCCTTTGCACCGCGAGGTGGCGAAGAAATTCGGTGCGAACTTATTGCTTGCTCGTGTGGCGGGTCATGGGGTGCCAGATTCGGACTCAACCTATGCCACGGTGACGGCGGATGACTATTACCAAAGTGTCGAAAACTACTATGCGATCGCGAAGAAATTAGGTGATGAGGTAGTTGTTTTAGGTACGTCTTTCGGTGGTGCGATGTCGCTCGTTTTAGTGGCTAACCATCCAGAAATAAAGGCTTTGATGCTCTACGGTCCTTGCATCGCGATTAAAGACCCGAATGCGACTTTATTAGATAATCCGTGGGGATTGCAAATGGCCCATCTGATAACGGGTAGTGATTACCGGGATATTCCGGTGATGGCGCCAGGTCACGCGGAGAATTGGAGTTTGCATTATAGACTGGAGGGCGTGGTGGCCGTTCAAAATTTGTTGACGCATGCGATGACGAAAGAAGTCTTTGAAAAAGTAAAAATCCCCGTTTTCATGGGCTATTATTACAAAGACGAGGAGCACCAAGACAACGTGGTTTCGGTAGATGCGATGAAAGTGATGTTTGAACAATTAGGTACGCCAGCGGGTTTAAAAAAGTCAGAGGCATTTCCTAATTCAGGGAATCACGTAATAACGTCGAACCTGCTGGGTAAATTAACGGATAAACCAATTGCATCGTCAGAGGCTTTCTTACGCGATGTGGTTAAACTAAACTAAGATGGGTCCTACTTTAATTTTATACGCTGTTCCATTTTTCCTTTTCACGGTCCTACTTGAGTCATATATCCTATATAAAACGCACCGTGATTACGTGGAGGCGAAGGATTCGATGACTTCAATTGGTTTAGGTTTAGGTAATTTAGGGATCGGATTTGTGACGAAGGCGATTACTTTTGGAGCCTCATTTTATGTCTACAATAACTGGAAATTGTTTGATTTAGGCCAAACCTGGCCTGTGTGGGTATTGGCTTTCTTCGGAGAGGATTTAACCTATTATTGGGTGCACCGCATCTCACATGTGATTCGTTTTTACTGGGCCTCTCACATGGTACATCATTCGTCCCCTAAGTATAATTTAGCGGCGGCCTTGCGTCAAACGTGGACGGGAAATCTATCAGGGGGTTTTGTCTTTTGGCTTTGGTTGCCTTTGATAGGTGTGCATCCATTTATCGTGATGTTCTTCCAACAAACCAGTCTACTGTACCAATACTGGATTCACACGGAATTGATTAACAAGATGCCGCGTTGGTTTGAATACATCTTGAATACGCCGTCGCACCACCGCGTGCACCACGGGACTGATTTAGATTATCTAGATACGAATTACGCGGGGGTGTTGATTATTTGGGATCGGATGTTCGGCTCCTTTGTTACAGAAAATCAGCGGCCTTCTTATGGATTGACGAAACAGATTGAGAGTTATAATCCAGCAAAAATTGCCTTTTATGAATGGGTACAGATGATTAAAGATGTGGCCAATGCCAAAAGCATGAAAGGTGTTTTAGGGTATGTTTTCGGGCCTCCAGGCTGGAGTGAAGATGGAAGTCGATTAACGGTGACCCAAATGCGCGAGCAACAGAAGAAATAATGGAGACGATAAAAACGATGGCTGAGTTCGCCGCAGCGGGGGAGCAGCCGGAATTTCTTTTTTGGGTAGGATGCGCGGGTTCTTTTGATGACCGCCATAAGAAAGTGACGAGAGCTTTTGCAGAGATTTTGCAAAAGGTAGGTATCAGTTTCGCCGTTTTAGGGACAGAAGAATCGTGTACTGGGGATCCAGCTCGTCGCGCAGGGAATGAGTTTTTATTCCAAATGCAGGCCATGTCTAACATCGAGGTATTAAACCTCTATGCAGTGAAGAAAATAGTGACGGCATGCCCGCATTGTTTTAATACGTTAAAGAATGAATACCCTACCTTAGGTGGAAATTATGAGGTGATCCACCACAGCCAGCTTTTGGCAGAATTAATCAACTCAGGCAAAGTGAAGGCCTCCGATGGCTCGTCTTTAGAACAAGTGGCCTACCATGATTCCTGCTATTTAGGAAGGGCAAATGGGATTTATGAAGCACCTCGGGAGATCATTTCAGGATTAAAAAAGGATTTAGTCGAGCTGAAAAGCTGTAGAACAAAGGGTCTTTGCTGTGGAGCGGGCGGCGCACAAGTATTCAAAGAACCGGAAACGGGCGGAGAAGACGTGCAGGTGAAAAGAGTTCAAGAAATGGTCGATTCCGGAGTGAGCAAAGTGGCCTTAGCGTGCCCATTCTGCATGGTTATGGTCCAAGACGGCTTGAATAAAGTAGGCAAAGAAAAACACATCCAAGTAGTAGATTTAGCTGAGTTAGTGCAGCAATCCATGTAATATTATGTATTTACCCATCGAAGAAATGCCCGATGATTCCCGCGTATGGGTCTACCAGGCGAACCGTAAATTTACTGTCTCGGAAATCCAAGCGATTCAACAATACCTAGCCCCAGCCTTAACCCAATGGGCGGCGCACGGAGCTGGATTGAATGCGTCTTTTGAGATTCGCTTTCAACAAGTGATCGTCATCGCAGTGGACGAAACCGTGAATGCGGCCTCCGGCTGTTCCATCGATGCGTCTACGCGATGGTTTAAGGAGATGGGAGCAAATCTAGGAATCGATTTCTTCGATCGCAGCACTGCAGTGGTGGAGGGCGAAGAACTTACATTGATCCCTCTGACAGCATTAAAAAATAATCCCTTATTAGCTCCAACCGCTCAGATTATTCCACTCCAAACGGAATCCTTAGGCACTTACCGCGCAGGCTGGTTGCAAGCCGCAAATACCACTTGGTTACAACGTTATTTCGCATAATATGGCAGAGGATTTAGTAAAAATAGACGGAACCCGCGCAGAAAAATACGCAGCCCTGTTTCCCCAAATTCAATCGCTCCTAGCAGGCGAAACTGACAAATATGCGAATTTAGCCAATATCGCAGCAGCGGTGCACGAGGTGTTTGGCTTTTTCTGGGTGGGTTTCTACTTAACGAAAGAGAATCAATTAGTACTCGGGCCATTCCAAGGTCCAGTGGCTTGCACCCGAATTCCATTCCATAAGGGAGTTTGTGGACATGCGTATACCACAAAAGAAACGGTTTTAGTGCCAGATGTGGAGGCATTTCCTGGGCATATTGCCTGCGCCTCAGCGTCGAAATCAGAAATTGTTTTACCTGCGATCGTGAATGGCGAAGTCGTACTCGTTTTTGATCTAGATTCAGATCAATTAGCAGACTTTTCTGAAGTGGATCAGCAAGGTCTTGAAAAGATAATTGGATTAATCGAGGAGTCTTGGACTACGTGGTCTTAGGCTAATTTTGCAATCACCGTTTCGCCACCTACCGGTTTGTCGTCGATGTTTACACAGATTTCTGCGTCTAAAGGCAAGTAGATATCGATACGGCTACCGAATTTGATAAAGCCAAATTCCGTCCCTTGCACGACCGAATCCCCTTCTTTCGCATACCAACAAATACGTTTCGCTAATGCACCCGCGATCTGACGGAATAGAACTTCCGTTCCATTTTCATGCTTTACAACGTAGGTTGTACGCTCGTTTTCGGTACTCGATTTAGGATGCCAAGCGACTAAGAACTTGCCTGGATGGTATTTGAAATAAGATACAATTCCAGAGATCGGATTGAAATTTATGTGCACATTGATGGGTGACATAAAGATCGAAACCTGGCGGCGTGGACCTTTGAAATATTCTGTTTCGACTGTTTCTTCGATCACGACTACTTTGCCATCTGCTGGAGCGATGATATGTTTAGGATTCAGCTCGGTGTGACGCTTAGGAACACGGAAAAATTGTAGGATAATCAGGTAAAATAAGGAGGTGATGACAACGATAGCCTCTCTTAAGTAAACATTTTCAGGGAAGTAATAAGCAACCAGGCCATTAATACCTAATACGATGAGTAATGAAGTGAATAATAGGGTCCGTCCTTCTCTGTGTAATGTCATGCGTTGAATGCTAAATAACCTTGTTAATTTACAAAATTAGTTATTTTTGGGGACGCAACCACAATTCCATGTTAAAAAAAGCGAGTCTGTTTCTCTTCTTGTTTATCCAAATCGCTTACCATGGGCTTGGACAGTATATTAAATGGCAGGAGGATCATTCTGTAAATTATTTGCGCTTAAACCTTATTACGCGTGAAATTGATCGGTTTAATCAGGCCACAGGTTGGGTGAAATTAGATACCGTTAAGTCAGAAAATGCGGATTTTCGTGAAATTCTTCCTACTGCTGAGGGTATTCATGAATTCCGGATTAATCAAACTTCTACCTACTATTTAACGATTCATTGTACTGGACAAGTATATCTGTTAGATAAATCTAATTGGACCTTAAAGCGTATAGATCAGACCTTTTTTCGCGGAGCTAATTGTAAGAGTAGTGTGTTTATTCGGGGAGAGGATATGTATTCCTTTGGTGGCTACGGCTTTTGGAGATCAACGAATATCATTACTAAATATGATTTCATTGCCAAAGAATGGTTAAGTATTGCCGCGGAAGGAGAGGTGCCTGAGTCAATATTCGATGGAATGGCAGGGTATTCATCAAAAAAAGATCGATTTGTTCTTTTGAGTACTGTAAATATGAACGATACAGAAAAGAAGACCGCTTTTAATCGTGATTATGGCATTTATGAATATGATTTTTTTAACCAAAAATTCACTCGAACCGGAGAAATTAAGTTACCAATGGTTTTGAATTTTCTTGACTCCAAGGAAACCAAACCCTTCGTATTTAATGGCCGGTATTTCATTATCTCTGATAAACCGAACAATGAATTTGCCTATGATACCATGTTTTTCATTGATGTAGAAGATAATTACAAGGTCTACCAATGGAAAAATCCTCACCGTATTTACCTAAATGCGCAACAGGGGGATGAATCAGAATCTTATATGCATGTGAGTGGAGATTCCCTTATTTGGTCGAATAATTTAGTAAAAGCTTCCCTAGATGAGCCTGGATATACGGTAGCTTCCGTGCAAACTTTATTAAATGAATCGGAATACATTGGTACATTGGATGAAGGGACCTGGGTTGAAAAGTTTTCGATTTTGGGTGGAATCACTATAGGAGTCTTGGTACTTATTTTTATTTTCATTGTTTACAATCGATACCAACTGAACAAGCTAAATAAGTCGATTCGATTAATGCTGGGAGCAAATGAGCGGTTATTTTTAGATTTTTTGATCCTGAATTACGATCAAGGATTTGTGAATGGACATCAAATCATTGCTTTTTTTGGAAAGCACAAAAGTTCTCCTGAATCTCAAAGACAGTTCAGAGCTAAATTAATTGAGAACTTTACCAAAACCCTAGGTTTGATTTTTTCTGATCAGGAAATTTTAGACATTCAATTAGATGAACGGGATCAACGGATGTTTACGTACCGTTTGCAGTCAGAAATCTACAAAAAACTTAAAAGTCTCTAATCCTTAAAGATGATGATCGGGTCTGTTTCAATCGTGTTACTTTGATTGAATGCGTTATCTCTGATGAAAATTTTGAACTTCAAGGTATCGTTCTTCGCTGTAAACTGTGGGCTATAACCCTTATAAAAGGCATAGACAAATTGTGTAGAATAGTCTATGCTGCCTTCAATAGGTCCCGATTTTTGATTCGGCTTAAAGTTGAAATTCATCAAACCACCTAGTGCAGGAGTAAATGTGATGGGAATAAAGACTCCATTCTTCTGTAGTAGAACCGCTACTTCGAAATTGCGAAAATCCTTGTATTTAACGTCGGATTTTAGTTGAGATTCTGTTAATCCTAAATCACCTTCAGCATCTTGAAAATTAATACTCATGATGACCGAGTCGATTTTTGTGGTTCCGCCAAAACCATCATTACTCGTTTTTGTAATCTTCTGAATGGACTTAAATGAAATTGCAGGCGTAGAGCTAAAGCTAGGTTCTTGTATACAAGCTCCCAGACTCACTAAAATAATCACTACAACTCCGGCTAATTTTCGCATTGATTCATTCGAATTTCGACAGTAAAGTTAATGATTTGCGTTAATTTTGCGCTACATCAGGTAAAATCAAATGGATCAAAAGATCGCACAGGAAAGAGAGAGTTTAAAAAGGCGGGTCTTGCACATGCAGGCAGCTGATTTTGACGCGCTTGCTTTGGACGTGTTTCGTTTTCAGGCTGCTTATAATCCACTTTATCAGCAGTATATGCAAATGTCAGGTGTTTCACCAGAAGAGGTGACACACTGGACACAGATCCCTTTTTTACCGATTGAATTATTTAAAAATCACCAGGTGTTAAGTGGTTCGCAGCCTGTTTTATTTTCTTTCGAAAGCTCAGGAACAACAGGTCAAATCCCCTCCAAACACCCCGTTTGCGATCCCGGATTTTACCAAGAAATTTCGAAAATCGCCTTTGAGCGGGAGTATGGCTCACTCAGCGATTACCATATTTTTGCCTTGTTGCCTTCGTATTTAGAGCGCTCTACTTCTTCGCTGGTCTTCATGATGGATCATTTCATTAAGGCATCCGGGTCAGATTTGTCTGGTTTTTACTTGAATCAGTATGAGGAACTAGTGCAAGCTTTGCGGGAGGCCTTGGCGACGGATAAAAAAGTCTGGTTGATGGGAGTGACCTTTGGTTTGTTAGATTTAGTGGATTCCGGTATTGATTTATCTTTTTTACAAGAGCACAAGGATCGCTTGATCGTGATGGAGACGGGAGGAATGAAAGGTCGCCGCGAGGAGTGGATTCGCGATAAGGTGCACGCCTATTTACAAGAGAAGATGGGACTGGATTCGATCGCTTCTGAATATGGGATGACCGAGTTGTTTTCGCAGGGCTATGCCAAATCTCAGGGTATTTTTTCTCCTGCTTATACGATGCGGGTTTGTTTGCGGGAGGTGGGCGATCCGTTTGCCTTAGTAACTCAGCCGCATAAAACGGGAGGGATTAAAGTCGTGGATTTGGGCAACATCGATTCCTGTTCCTTCATCGAAACGAGAGATTTAGGCTCCTTAGAAGACGATGGGATCCGATTTAAAGTGCTAGGCCGCTTCGATAATTCCGAAATGCGTGGCTGCAGTCTGATGGTTTCAGGGATGGGGAACTAGCCACGATGAGCCGTCCTCATAGAATTCATTTTTCCAAATAGGCACTTCCTGTTTAAGGGTATCAATCAACCATTCGCAGGCTTTGAATGCTTCTGCACGGTGTACGGAGGTTACTCCAATCAATACAGCAATGTCTCCGATTTCCAAAGGACCCGTTCTATGAACTAATACGATACGCTCGATGGGCCATTTTTCGGCCGCTTGATCACACAATAATTCGATTTGCTTCAAGGCCATGGGAGGGTAGGCCTCCATCGTCAATGCTTTGACGTCTTTTCCTTGATTTTTATTTCTGATGGTCCCAATAAACAGACATATGCCACCTGCAACCGGATCCTGTAGGAATTGGTAGTAGTGGTCGATTGAAATCGCCTCCGCGCTCAAGTCGATTTTATGTATCATTTTCTGCTGTAGGTCAAATAGCTGTATTGGTAGGTGTTTTTTTCATCCGTCACTCCGTGTTCTTTTTCCGTTACGCTCCATTGATCCGCTGAAATTTCTGGGAAAAATGCATCCCCCTCGAAAATGTCGTGTAGTTGAGTGACTAAAATTTGATCTGCCACCGCTAGAGATAGGGCATAAATTTCAGCTCCACCCACGATGAAAATATCTTCGCGGCTGAGCGATTTTGCCTTTAAAATGGCCTCTTCGATGGAAGTCGTGCAGATGACGCCTTCAATTTGTAAGCCGGATGTACGCGAAATAACAATCGTCGTACGATTAGGAAGTGGCTTTCCAATGGAATCGTAGGTTTTACGCCCCATGATGATCACGTGACCCGTGGTTAAAGCCTTGAATCTTTTCAGATCCGCAGGCAAATGCCAAATCAGTTCATTGTTTTTTCCAATGACCCGGTTTTCATCAAAAGCTACGAGTATTTTTATCACGATTTCTACAATTTGTTGTCAAAAATAAGGGAAATTTTGGGTTCTGCCTCACCTACACAAAAGTCTCTTTTTTATTTTGCAAATCGACCCTAAAACGCTAACTT
This sequence comes from Aquirufa sp. HETE-40SA, assembly GCF_054558635.1. Taxonomy (NCBI): domain Bacteria; kingdom Pseudomonadati; phylum Bacteroidota; class Cytophagia; order Cytophagales; family Flectobacillaceae; genus Aquirufa; species Aquirufa sp. HETE-40SA. Next base: position 424,775 of record NZ_JBPXKN010000002.1, on the reverse strand, counting down.
TGCACAATTTTGGAGCTTAACCAAAAGCATCCAAAAATACCTATACATTCAGCTTTTAATTTATACCCCCTGTGCCTAAAGATTCCTCGATTAAATCCGTCCTCATTATTGGTTCTGGTCCTATTGTGATAGGTCAAGCTTGTGAATTCGACTACTCTGGTTCCCAAGCCGCTCGTTCCCTGAGAGAAGAAGGCATCGAGGTGATCTTGATTAACTCCAATCCTGCGACGATTATGACCGATCCGATGAACGCGGATCACGTGTATTTGAAGCCCTTAGAGAAAGCGTCGATCATTCACATTTTAGAAAAGCATAAAATAGATGCTGTTTTGCCTACCATGGGAGGTCAAACAGCCTTGAACTTGGCGATTGACTGTGATGCGGCTGGGATTTGGGAAAAATATGGAGTTCGAATCATCGGTGTAGATATTAAAGCCATCGAGACGACAGAAGATCGCGAGAAATTCCGTTTGAAGATGATCGAAATCGGAGTAGGCGTTTGTAAAGGACGTACGGCTCGTTCGTTCCTGGAAGGAAAAGAGATTGCACAAGAGACTGGTTTCCCTTTAGTGATTCGTCCATCGTTTACTTTAGGTGGAACGGGTGGCGGTTTCGTGCACGATCCTAAAGATTTTGATGCTGCCTTGAACAAAGGTTTGCACGCATCACCTACACACGAGGTGTTAGTGGAGCAATCCATCATGGGCTGGCAAGAATATGAATTAGAACTTTTGCGCGATAATTTAGGCAACGTAATCATTATCTGTTCGATCGAAAACTTCGATCCGATGGGTATCCACACGGGTGATTCCATCACGGTGGCGCCTGCGATGACACTTCCAGACACGATCTACCAACGTATGCGCGATATGGCCATCAAGATGATGAACGCCATCGGTCAATTTGCAGGGGGATGTAATGTGCAGTTCTCGTTGAATCCGGAAACAGATGAAATTATCGCGATCGAGATTAACCCACGGGTGTCTCGCTCTTCGGCTTTGGCCTCTAAAGCAACCGGATATCCGATTGCGAAGATCGCTGCGAAAATGGCGATCGGTTATAATTTAGATGAATTAACGAATGCGATTACGGGGACGACGTCTGCTTACTTCGAGCCGGCTTTAGATTACGTGATCGTGAAAGTGCCACGTTGGAATTTTGACAAATTCAAAGGTGCAGATCGTACATTAGGGTTGCAAATGAAATCCGTAGGTGAAACGATGGGTATCGGTCGTAATTTCCAAGAAGCCTTGCAAAAAGCGTGTCAGTCTCTCGAGATCAAGCGTAACGGAATGGGTGCAGATGGAAAAGAATTACGCGATCAAGATGCGATTTTATATTCTCTGGCGAACCCATCTTGGAACCGTTTATTCCATATCTACGATGCCTTCAAAATGGGCATTTCGTTCAAAACGATACAGCAATTAACGAAGATCAACAAATGGTTCTTGAACCAAATCGAAGATCTAGTGCGTGTGGAAAAAGAGATGGAGAAATACTCGATCCACACTATCCCGACGATTTTATTAGAAGAAGCGAAGCACAAAGGTTTCGCAGATCGCCAAATCGCCCACACCTTGCGTTGCCTAGAATCAGAGGTATACGACAAGCGTAATGCGGTAGGCATCAAGCGTATTTACAAATGCGTAGATACCTGTGCGGCAGAATTTGAAGCGAAGACACCGTATTACTACTCGACATTTGGTCAAGAAGGAGCATCGGCGGTTTTAGATAACGAATCCGTGTCCTCAGGACGTAAAAAGGTAGTCGTTTTAGGTTCAGGTCCTAATCGTATCGGTCAAGGGATTGAGTTTGACTACTCGTGTGTGCACGGCGTATTAGCCGCGAAGGAAGCGGGTTACGAGACGATTATGATCAACTCGAATCCAGAGACGGTTTCGACAGACTTTGACATCGCAGATAAATTATACTTCGAACCGGTATTCTGGGAGCACGTGTACGATATCATCCAGCACGAGAAACCGGAGGGAGTTATCGTTCAATTAGGAGGCCAAACAGCCTTGAAATTAGCTGAGAAGCTTTCGAAATACGGTATTAAAATCTTAGGAACTTCGTTCGAAGCCTTGGATTTAGCGGAAGACCGCGGGGCATTCTCTAGCTTGTTGAAAGATTTAAACATTCCATACCCTAAATTTGGGGTGTGTGAAGATGCAGATAATGCGGTGGTGTTAGGTCGCGAATTAGGTTATCCATTATTAGTTCGTCCATCGTATGTATTAGGTGGTCAGTCGATGAAAATCGTGATCAACGAACAAGAATTAGAGCAACACGTAGTGGATATCTTGCGCGATATCCCAGGTAATAAAATTTTATTAGATCACTTCTTAGAGAATGCGATCGAGGCGGAGGCAGATGCGATCTGCGATGGCGAAGACGTGTACATCATCGGAATGATGGAGCACATCGAGCCAGCGGGTATTCACTCAGGTGACTCTCACTCGGTCTTGCCTCCATTCGATTTATCGGAGCATGTGATGAAGCAAATCGAAGATCACACGCGTAAAATTGCAGTAGCTTTGAAGACCAAAGGTCTATTAAACATCCAGTTCGCCGTTAAAGACGAAGTGGTGTACATTATCGAAGCGAATCCACGTGCCTCTCGTACCGTTCCATTCATTTGCAAGGCTTACCAAGAGCCTTACGTGAACTATGCAACGAAAGTAATGTTAGGGGACAAGAAGGTGAAGGATTTCGATTTCAAGCCGGTGAAGAAAGGATTTGCCATCAAAATCCCGGTATTCTCTTTCTCTAAATTCCCGAACGTAAATATGGAATTAGGGCCGGAAATGAAGTCAACGGGTGAAGCAATCTATTTCATTGATGATTTGAAAGACGATTTCTTCCGCAAAGTGTATGGTGAAAGAAACTTATATCTAAGTAGATAAGATGTTAAAACTGATTGCGATCATCTTGGTTATGATTTATGTGGTTATACCGCTACTTCGTTTTTTGATGAAGGGCTATGTAATCACGCAAGTGCACAAAAAGATGTCAGAGCAGGATATTCGCTCGAAGCAAGCTTCGAAGGCACGTAAAGAAGGGACGATTGACGTGGATTTTGTTCCGCCTAAATCGAAACCTAAAACGGATGATGTGGGAGGCGATTATGTTCCCTACGAGGAAATTAAAGATGAATAGGATGCGTCGCATTTTGCTTTATTTCATGTTGTTTTGTTGTCTTTTAACTAAAGATGGACTTTACTATGCATTTGATGTTTTAAAGCAAACGGTAGATATTTCTGTCTTGGCTGACCCTGCCTGTGAAGATACCCTAGAGGAAGAAGGAGCACCGGAAGATTGGTTGGATCACGCAGCCTCAATCAACGTAAATCTTCAATTGCAAATACCTAACCTAAAAAAGACTTCTTTTCCAGAGCGAAATGAGTCTGAATTAAACGTGCTCCTCGAGCAAGTGAGTCCCCCTCCCCGGCTGGCCTAATTTCGAGCCTGCTTTATTGAAACAAAATCATTAAATCTTCTTGTGATCTGTGCATTGCGCACAGGTAAATTATTTCGTTATGAAAACATGCGTATTGACGTCTATGTTTATCTGCACTGTTTTTGTTGGCTTCAGCCAAGGAAAAAACTATAAAAATCAGATAAACCGGACTTTGACCGAAAAAATTAATTTGCAACGACCTGTTGAAGAAAAAGAAATTAAACCTTCAACACAAACACCCAAATACCAGCCTAAATCATCCAATGTGGAATGGGCAGATACGGTGAAAAAGAAAAACCAACCGCCTTCCTATAAGCAACATGGAGGAAGGCCTAACTAAGTAGATATGAAAAAATTCCTATTGGGATTGTTAATTCTGAGTGCTTGCACAGCTAAAAAAGAAGACGCTGTAGAAACGCAAACGCTAGAAGTATCATCCCCTATATCCGTCGATACAACGATCCAGCAGGAGTTTGTAGCCGATATTCATGCCGTTCAAAATGTAGAAATTCGTGCTCGAGTTAAAGGGTATTTAGATCGAATTTTGGTAGACGAGGGCAAGCAAGTGAAGAAAGGGCAAGTGATGTTCACCATCAATAGCCAGGAGTATGTGGCTGATTTAGCGCGCGCAAAAGCGGTGTTGAGTCAAGCATCTGCCGAATTAAAAGCGGAGGAATTGACCTTAGTGAATACACGTTTATTAGTGGACAAAAATGTCATTTCCAAAAACCAATTAGCCATCTCACTCGCGAAAGTAGATGGTTTAAAAGCGAAACGCGAGGAGGCATTAGCCCATGTGCGTGCCGCGGAATTGAAAGTGGAGCATTCGAATATTCGTGCGCCATTTGATGGAATCGTAGACCGCCTGCCCTTTAAAAGGGGGAGTTTAGTGGATGAAGGAACGTTGTTGACCACTTTGTCCGACAACCAAAACGTATTCGCCTATTTCAATGTATCAGAACAAGAATACTTAGCCTTCAGTGATCAAGGAGGGGTAAACAAATCAGCCACGGTTAGTCTAGTTTTAGCGAATGGAGAAAGCTATCCCCAACAGGGCCTAGTCGAAACAATCGATGGAGAATTTGATAAAAACACCGGAAATATTGCTTTCCGTGCGCGTTTCTCTAATCCGAATAAACTACTTCGCCATGGAGCATCTGGAAAGGTGCAATTACCGAAGAAGGTATCCGGCTATTGGGCCATTCCCCAAAAGTCAGTTTTCGAAATTCAAGAGAAAAGTTACGTGTTTGTCAAGGATGCTGGAGGTATTGTCAAGATGAAAAGTATCGTCCCAGACTTACGCATCCCGCATTTTTACTTGGTTAAAAGTGGATTTTCAGCGAAAGACACCGTGCTAATTGAGGGTATCCAATTGGTGAAGCAAGGTCAGAAAATCAAGTCGACCTTCAAGCCGATGCGCCAATTATTAACGGAATATAAAGCACTGTAACATGGTCCAACAATTTATAACCCGACCGGTATTATCGATCGTTGTATCGATATTTATCGTGATTTTAGGGGTGATTGCCATGAAGCAATTGCCCATTACGCAGTTTCCGGATATTGTTCCGCCTGCGGTAACGGTGACCACCAAGTATACGGGAGCAAATGCCGAAGTATGTGCGAAAGCCGTGGTGACGCCACTTGAGCGCGCCATCAACGGGGTGGCTGGGATGACCTACATGACTTCCGTTTCAGGTAATGACGGAACGAGTATTATTCAAGTCTATTTTCAGGTTGGTACTGACCCTGACGTGGCCGCGGTAAACGTGCAAACACGTGTGCAAACCGTACTAGACGAATTACCCGAAGAGGTTATTAAGGCCGGAGTAATCACCGAGAAAGAGGTGAATAGTATGTTGTTGTACGTGAACCTATTGAGTGAGGATACTGATATCGATGAGAAGTTCATTTTTAACTTTGCCGACATCAACGTACTGCCCGAGCTCAAGCGTATTGATGGAGTTGGTTTTGCGGATATTATGGGCCAAAGAGAATATGCCATGCGTATTTGGTTACATCCAGATCGTCTCTTTGCCTACAAGCTCTCAGCTGAAGATGTCATTCAGGCCTTGCGCAATCAAAACGTGGAGGCCGCCCCAGGTAAAATTGGAGAAAGCTCCGGCAAGCATCCGCAAGCCTTGCAATATGTGATGCGTTACACCGGGAAGTTTACCCAGGTGGCACAGTATGAGAATTTGGTTATCAAGGCAACCGAGACGGGCCAAATTTTACGCTTGAAGGATTTAGCCGACGTGGAGTTTGGGTCATTGGATTACGATGTACTTTCGAAAGAAAATGGCCGACCGTCCGCTGCGATTTTATTAAAGCAACGACCAGGTTCGAACGCCGCGGAGGTCATTGAGAATGTAAAGAAACGCTTAGCAGAATTGAAGACGACAACCTTCCCACCAGGTATGGGTTTCACGATTTCGTATGACGTGTCTCGTTTCCTAGATGCCTCGATTCAAGAGGTAATCAAGACTTTATTGGAGGCCTTTTTATTGGTAGCGCTCGTGGTATTTATCTTCTTGCAAGATTGGCGGGCGACGCTCGTGCCCATCATTGCGGTGCCGGTTTCCTTGGTTGGTACGTTTACGTTTATGTTGGCCTTTGGGTTCTCCATTAACTTATTGACCCTATTCTCTCTGGTATTAGCCATCGGTATTGTGGTGGATAATGCGATTGTCGTCGTAGAGGCGGTCCATGCCAAAATGGAGGAAAAAGACATGCCTGTTCTTGCCGCCACGCAAGAGGCAATGCACGAGATTTCTGGAGCGATTTTAGCGATTACCTTGGTGATGGGAGCGGTGTTTGTTCCGGTAGCCTTTCTTTCGGGGCCGATCGGGGTATTCTTCCGACAGTTCTCGGTAACGATGGCAATATCGATTGCTTTATCGGGCTTAACGGCTTTGACCTTAACTCCGGCACTTTGCGTGTTGTTGTTGAAAAAGCCAGAGCATAACCAGAAGAACTTACTCGGTAAATTCTTCCATGCTTTCAATCACCGCTATGATCAAATCGCTCAAAAGTATTTGGTTTGGGTAGGTGTGCTGATCAGTAAGCGGTTGTTGATGTGGTTGATTTTGCTTGGATCTGTGGTGGGAACAGCTGTTCTATCGGGTATCGTTCCGAGTGGATTTATTCCTTCGGAAGATCAGGGAACCTTGTATGTGAATGCGACGACTCCGGCTGGAGCGACCTTAGAGCGTACCGAAAGTGTGATGGATCAGGTCTACAAATCGATTAAAGGGGTAGATGCGATTGAGTCCTTTTCTACTTTGGCCGGATTTAGTTTGTTGACCGATGGTTCTGGAGCTTCTTATGGAACGGGAATTATCACCTTGAAACCTTGGGAGGAGCGTAAAGAGACCGTAGATGAATTAACGGAAATCATTCGTTCGAAGACGAATGGAATCAAGGATGCCAGCATTCAGTTTTTCCCTCCGCCGGCTGTTCCGGGTTTTGGAAACGCGTCTGGTTTTGAATTTAGAATTCAGGATCGAACTGGTTCGGGGGATTTGCAAAAGCTCGCATCCGTATCAAATGAGTTTGCTAAAAAACTTAATGAGGCGCCTGAAATTCAGAATACGTTCTCGAGTTTTGACCCGTTCTTTCCACAGTATATGTTGGAAGTAGACCAAGAAGCTGCCGCGCAAAAAGGCGTGAATGTGCTTCCGGCCATGGATAACCTGCAGACCTTGTTGGGTAGTTTCTACGCAACCAACTTCATCCGCTTTGGCCAAATGTACAAAGTGATGGTCCAAGTGGATCCGCGTTATCGCGCGCATCCAGATGATGTGCTGAAGTTTTATGCTAAAAACAAGGACGGCGAAATGGTGCCTTATTCCTCTTTCGTCAAAATGAAGCGTGTCTACGGACCGGAGCAATTTACCCGTTACAACATGTTTACATCGGCGATGGTGAATGGCGAACCGGCACCCGGATTTTCTTCAGGAGCGGTGTTGGATATCATCCGAGCACAGGCTTTGAAGAGTTTACCGCGCGGGTATACGTTGGAGTGGTCGGGCATGACGCGGGAGGAAGATTTGGCAGGAAATCAGGCCATTTTCATTTTCGCGATCTGTTTGTTATTCGTGTATCTCTTGCTGGCCGCGCAATATGAATCCTTCTTATTGCCATTTCCAGTGCTACTATTCTTGCCGATGGGTGCGATGGGAACCTACGCGTTCTTGTATCTATTTGGCTTGCAAAACAACATTTATGCCCAAGTAGCGCTCGTGATGTTAATCGGTTTATTAGGAAAGAATGCCATTCTAATCGTTGAGTTCGCCATTGCGAAACAGAAGGAAGGGGCATCGATTATCGAAGCGGCGAAAGAGGGAGCTTTCTCTCGTTTGCGCCCCATTTTGATGACTTCTTTTGCCTTTGTCGCGGGCTTAATTCCGTTGATGATTGCTTCTGGCGCAGGTGCGATTGGAAATAGAACCATTGGAACAGCTTCTGCTGGAGGGATGATTTTAGGTACAGTGGGAGGTTTATTAGTAATCCCGGGTTTGTATGTGGTTTTCGCTACACTCTCGGCTAAATGGTCTAAAAATGAGAAATAGTTTAGTTGCTTTTTGTTTTGTATTTGCTCTAAGTTCGTGCACCTCGGGTCTACTCAAGGAGCAGTACAAATTACAGTCGGAGTTAAGTACTTACCGAGATCCTGAAGAGGAAAAGTCTGTTTCTGATGTACAAGAATGTTGGAAGCGGGATACCTTACTTGTTCAATTGATAGATTCGGTATTAGTCCGCAGTAACGATATCAAGATTGGATTTCTGCAGCTAGCGATGGCGAAAGCGGATTTTGGTTACCAAAGAGGATTGATGAAACCTACCGTCAATGGAATTGTTCAGCCCAGTTTAAGGCGCTTTGGTAAATATACCATGGATGGTGTAGGTAATTATGACACGCAATTCTCTACGAACATTACCCGTGATCAGATTATTCCGGAACATCTGCCTGATCTACAAATTGGGCTTCAATCCAGTTGGGAGTTAGATATTTGGGGTAAGTTAGCCAAACGAAGGAAGGCGAGTGCTCTTCGGTATTTAGCAACGGAGTCAGGGCAGCAATGGTTGATTACCTCACTAGTGGCGGAGGTGGCTAATGCCTATGGGCAATTGATCGCCTTAGATAAGGAGCTCGATATTTTGAAAACCAATATCGAAATTCAACGCAAAGCTTTCGAATTAGTCCAAGTGCAAAAGGAAGCTGGATCGGTGAATGAATCTGCGGTGCAGCAACTGGAAGCGCAGTGGTTGAACTCCCGTGCGCAAGAGGGGAATGTATTGCAGCAAATCACGAGTTTAGAAAATGACATTCGCTTGCTGTTAAACAAGCCCAATACCTCCATTCAGCGATCGAAATTTCCTTTTCAATGCGCCTTGGATACGACTTTGTTTGCTCAATTGAAAATAGATCAATTAGGGCGTAGGCCAGATATCAAACAAGCGAAGTTAAATTTGATGGCGGCGTTTGAGACGAAGGAAAGTGCTGCTTTGGCCCTAAAACCATCGATTGTTTTATCGGGCATTTTAGGGGTGCAAGGTTTTCAGCCGGCCTACCTCTTTCAACTACCTGCTTCCATGGCCTATCAATTGTTAGGAGGAATAACGACGCCTTGGTTAAATCGTTCGGCGATTACTGCAGACATGTTGCGAACCGAGTCCTCTTGGAAGTCACATGATTTAGCCTACCAAAATGCGTTAGTGAAAGGTTATTTGGAATGGGATACCCAAGTTAAATCTTTGGCCTATTTACAAAAACAACAGCAGCTAAAACAACGGGAAGTTTTATTAACTAAAGGAGCGATTAATACGGTCGGAACCCTCTTCTTAACAGCTAACGCAAGCTATTTAGAGGTATTGACGGCACAACAAAACGCCTTGCGCTCGGAATTAGAGCTCTTAGAAATATCTCGAAATCAATGGATGCGCGCCATTACTTTATACCGCGTATTAGGAGGAGGCTGGTAAAACAAGCGATTCGATCACCTTAGGGAAATCGCGGTGCTCTAATACCTGACCTTTTTTAGCGACATCTTCTGGAGTATCACTCGGTAACACCGGGAAAGAGCTCTGGAAGATGGTTGCACCTTCATCATAGTGCTCGTTTACGTAGTGAATAGTTATCCCCGATTCCTTTTCGCCTGATGATACGACTGCCTCATGTACGAAATGTCCGTACATGCCTTTCCCGCCAAATTTAGGCAATAAGGCCGGGTGAATATTCACGATTCTTTGAGGGAAGGCCTTGACGAAATCAGCTGGTATCAACCATAAAAATCCGGCTAAAATAATCCAATCCGTCCGCAGCGATTGAACTTCTTTTAACACCGTTCCGTTCTTATAGGATTCTCTGTCAAAAACGCGGCATGGCACACCTAATCGCTCTGCTCGCTGAATAATCCCCGCTGAAGGGTTATTGCAGTAAATGTGAGTGATTCGAACTTGATCGGATCCTTTGAAATGTTCGATGATATTTTCGGCATTAGAACCAGAACCAGACGCAAATAGGACGAGATTTTTCAAAGGTTATCAGTTGTTTATTACAAATTTACATTCTTTCAGCTAAATTTAAGGCATGAAAATAGGGATCGTTTGTTATCCGACGTATGGCGGAAGTGGTGTGGTGGCAACAGAACTGGGCAAAGCATTAGCATTGGCAGGTCATGAAGTACACTTTATTACGTATACGCAACCCCCGAGATTGGATATTTTTTCGGAGAATATCTTTTACCACGAAGTTTCTGTGGCTTCTTACCCCTTATTCGAATACCTGCCTTATGAGTCTGCCTTAGCCAGTAAAATGGTGGATGTTACCATCAATGAGAAGTTGGATTTAATCCACGTGCATTACGCGATTCCGCATGCTTCAGCTGCTTATTTAGCCAAGCAGATTTTGAAATACAAGGGCATTCACGTGCCGGTCATCACCACTTTGCACGGTACTGATATTACGTTAGTAGGTCGTGATCCGTCTTTTGAGCCGGTGGTTACTTTCTCGATTAATGAATCCGATGGGGTAACAGCTGTTTCAGAAAGTTTGAAGAATGATACGTATGATGAATTTGAGATTTTGAGTCATATCGAAGTAATTCCCAATTTTATCGATTTACAACGTTTCCAAAAACGTCCACACGAGCACTTTAAGAAATCCCTTTGTCCGAACGGCGAGAAGCTGTTAATGCACACGTCGAACTTTCGGAAAGTGAAGCGTATTGAGGATATCGTCCGCGTTTTTGCGCTAGTGCGCAAAAAGATTCCTGCAAAATTAGTCTTAATCGGTGATGGTCCGGAACGTTCAGGAATTGAAGTTTTATGTCGTGAACTGGAGGTGCAATGCGATGTCCGTTTCTTAGGGAAGATGGACGGGATTGAGGAGGCTTTGTCTTTAGCGGATCTATTTTTACTCACCTCTGAAAAAGAAAGTTTCGGTCTAGCTGCCTTAGAAGCGATGGCCTGCGAAGTACCTATTATTTCATCCAATGCCGGCGGTATTCCAGAAGTAAATATTCACGGGGTAACTGGTTACGTAAGTGAAGTAGGTGATGTGGAAGATATGGCGGCTAATGCCATTAAAATGCTATCTGACCCTTTATTGCATGATCAAATGAAGGCGAATGCCCTGAAACGTGCGCAGGAATTTGATATCGTAAAGATCTTGCCCCTGTACGAAAAGTTCTATGAACGCATTACCTCGAAAAGTTGGAAATTTCCTAAACAGAACGATTAACCTGGCTGCTATCTTCGCATTCTTCTAATAAGGCTAGCATAGTTTTGTTCGAAGCAGGGTATGTAAAAGAGGGTGCTATCTCTGCCAGCGGAGCTAGAATAAACTTACGTTCAGCGATACGCGGATGTGGAATACTCAAATCGGATTCTGCGATGATCATATCCCCAAAAAATAAAATATCTAAATCAAGCGTTCGCGGTCCCCAGCGTTCTTTCCGCTCTCTTCCAAACTCCCGTTCGATGGCAAGTAATTCTCCTAAACAAGCTTGAGGTTGCAGCCCAGTACTCACTAATAAAACTTGATTTAAGAAGTCAGCTTGTGGGATGGGTCCCCAGGCTTCGGTTTGGTAAATGGAGGAGTAAACCGAAATTTTTCCTATTTTTTTTTCAATTAGCGGGTAGGCACCCTCGAAAATTTCCCGGGTATTTCCTAGATTGCCGCCTAAAGAAAGGAAGAGCTGAGTGATCATCTCTTAAAATTACTAATTTCTGCGCTATGCACCCGAATTATTCTGTGGAGGATTTAGAACCCGGCATGCTTTTGTTAGCCGAGCCCTTCTTAGAGGACCCCTCTTTTCATCGTTCGGTGATTTTGCTTTGCGAGCACACGAATGCACATTCTTTCGGTTTGGTGCTGAATAATAAACAAGAAATTGTGTTCGATTCTTTTGTGGATGAGAAGGTGCTGGAGGATGTTCCTTTGTATTCAGGAGGGCCGGTGGATCCTACGATTATGCAGTTTGTACACCGCAGGCCTGATTTAATTCCGGATGGGGTGTTGATAGGGCCAGGAATTTATTGGTCCGGAAGTTTCGAAGTGGCTATCGATAAAGTGGTGGCTGGGGAGATCGGATTTGATGAAATTAAATTCTTTATTGGCTATTCGGGTTGGGGAGCGGGTCAGCTGGAGCGCGAGGTGAAGTCGAATGCTTGGATTTTACATCCGGGGAATGATAAATTAGTGTTTGATGAGTCGCATGAGCGTTTATGGCGTAAGATTATGTATGCCAAAGGTGGTGATTTCAGAGTACTCTCCACCTATCCAGACGATCCTAATTTGAATTAAGAAATTCTTGCCCAGTTGGTCGTGTCTTTTCGCTGGGAACGGACTTGTTCCCGGATCATTTGATAACCAGGCTTTTCAAGATTAGGATCCTCCTCTAAGATTTTTTGGGCTGTTTCCCGGGCTACTTTTAGTATTTCGCCATCTTTAGCCAGGTCAGCGATCATCAAATCGATGGCACCGCTTTGGCGGGTGCCGGAAATGTCTCCTGGACCACGCAATTGCAAATCTACCTCGGCGATCTCGAATCCATTATTGGTTTTAACCATCGTTTCGATCCGCTTTTTGGTGTCTGCGCTGATTTTATAGCCGGTCATCAAGATGCAATAACTTTGTTCTGCTCCTCGACCCACCCGACCTCTGAGCTGGTGTAATTGCGATAAGCCAAATCTTTCCGCGCTTTCGATGATCATAATGGAGGCGTTAGGCACATTTACGCCTACCTCGATCACGGTGGTGGCTACCATAATTTTTGTCTCGTTTTTCACGAAACGAGCCATCTCTATATCCTTATCAGCAGGTTTCATTTTGCCGTGCAAGATTCCCAAAGGAACCTCGGGGAATGCCCGCGAAATACTTTCGTAACCATCCATTAAGTCCTTGAAGTCCATTTTCTCGGATTCTTCGATCAGCGGATAGACAATGTAGATCTGTCGGCCTTTGCTTAACTCGTTTTGGATAAAGCCAAATACTTGTAATCGGTGACTGTCGTAGCGATGTGTGGTCTGAATAGGCTTGCGCCCCACGGGTAATTCGTTAATTATCGAAATATCTAAATCTCCATAAAGCGTCATAGCTAAAGTCCGCGGAATCGGTGTCGCCGTCATGACTAAAATGTGGGGATGGAACGTTTTGTTTTTGTCCCAAAGTTTCGCCCGCTGCGCCACCCCAAACCGGTGCTGCTCATCAATAATACACATTCCCAGGTTCTTGAACTGTACAGAATCCTCGAATAAAGCATGTGTGCCCACCAAAATCTGTAATTTCCCAGACTGCAAATCCTCATGTAATCCCACGCGGTCTTTCTTCTTGACAGACCCGGTCAGCTTCGCAATCGTGATGCCCAATAAATCGGCAAACTGCTTTAAACCTTGGTAATGCTGGTCAGCCAAAATCTCTGTAGGTGCCATCAAACAGGCTTGCGTCCCATTATCAATCGCCAAAAGCATGGAAATAAAGGCCACAATCGTCTTTCCAGACCCTACATCTCCTTGTAGCAATCGATTCATCTGCTGTCCAGACCGCATATCGGCAAAAATCTCGCGTATCACCTGCTTCTGAGCATTGGTTAATTCGAAAGGCATATGCTCTTGGTAGAACGTCGTTAATAACGCTGCTGAAGAGAAGACTTGTCCCGGGAAAGCGACTTTTCGAATCAAATTCTGCTTAATCAAGCGCAATTGATTATAAAAGAGCTCCTCGAATTTCAACCTGCGGCGAGCCTGGTGAAGCCACGTTTCGCTTTGGGGTAAATGAATATGGTATAAAGCCTCCTGCTTGGAAATTAACTTAAACTGAGAGGTTACATCCCCCGGCAAAGTCTCTCTTATGTAAGGAAACGCAATTTCTAGTAAGTTTTTTTGTAGGGTAGCTATCGCTTTGCTGTCGATGTATTTCTTGCGAAGCTTCTCCGTTAGGGGATAAACGGGCTGGAAATATTTCCCCGATGCCTGTTCCCCTTTGTAGACCTCCATCTCTGGGTGGGTCATTTGAATCGTACCATTGAAGCTGGTGGGCTTGCCATAAAAGAGGTAGTCGACACCCGTATTCAAGGATTTTTCGAGCCATTTTACCCCTTGAAACCAAACGATTTCGATGCAACCCGTTGCATCACACACTTGTGCGACAATGCGTTGACGATGTCCTGCGCCTATTTTTTCTTTGAAACGAATTCGGCCCACAAACTGAGCATGTTCCATCTCGTCCGTAATGGAGGCGATGGGATGAACTACCGTGCGGTCTTCGTATCGAAATGGAAAATATTGAATCAAGTCACCATAGGTGAACATCCCTAGTTCGGTCTGAAGCAGCGTTAGCTTCGCTTGGGTCATCCCGCGGAGTTTAGCTAAATCAGTATCGAAAAAAGGTACGAGTGACATGCACGAAAAATTTTGTGAATTTAGGTATATTTACAGAACGATTGCGAAAATAACCCCAAACATGAAGAGTTTTTTAGACCAAGAATTTGAATCCGACGGCTTTGTGTTGAGCAATGTGGAGGATTTATTTAATTGGGCGAGGGCTAGTTCGCTATGGCCCATGAGTTTTGGTTTAGCGTGTTGCGCGATTGAAATGATGCAAGCATTTGCATCAGGATATGATTTAGATCGTTTTGGGGTCTTCCCAAGGCCTTCCCCGCGACAATCTGACGTGATGATTGTGGCCGGAACCGTCACCTTTAAAATGGCGGATCGCATTCGCCGTCTGTACGAACAAATGCCAGAGCCTCGTTATGTGATTTCCATGGGTTCTTGCGCAAATTGTGGAGGTCCTTACTGGGAACACGGCTACCATGTGGTGAAAGGAGTGGATAAAATTATCCCGGTAGACGTCTACGTTCCGGGTTGCCCTCCACGTCCCGAGGCACTTTTAGGCGGCATCATTAAATTACAACAAAAGATCAGCCAGGAGACCCTTGTGGCTCCTACACGCATATTAGAAGCCTTAAACAAATAGGATGGAACTCTCAGCGATTCAAGCATTCTTGCAAGCAGAATTTGGTTTCGAATCCCAGTGGGAGGAGGAATTAAGTCGATTGACTTTGCCTGCGGAGCAGATTTTGCCGGTTTGTGATTTCTTGTGGAAAAATCCAGCCACCTATTTTGATTCTCTTTCCTGCATCACGGCCATCGATCAAGGCCCAGAAGCGGGTAAAATGGAGGTTGTTTATACCTTGTATTCTATCCCGAATCATATCACTTTACATTTGCGAGTGATTTTAGATCGAGCAAAACCTAGCGTATCCTCTGTTTCATCAGTCTGGAGAACGGCGGATTGGCACGAGAGAGAGGCGTTCGATTTCTTTGGCATCGAATTTACAGGTCATCCTGATTTACGCAGAATATTGCTTCCAGAAGACTGGGAGGGACATCCATTGCGCAAAGATTACGTGGAACAAACGAAATACCACGGTATTCAAGTGAAATACGATCGATGAAAATAGCCGGATTTACCTTTATTCGAAATGCGGTGAAGAACGATTATGCCATCGTGGAAGCCATTACGTCTATTTTGCCCATCTGTGATGAGTTCGTGGTGGCGGTGGGGAAGTCGGAAGATGAGACTTTGGCCTTAATTCAATCAATTCCCTCTGATAAAATTAAAATTCTAGAGACCGTTTGGGATGACTCGAAACGTGACGGAGGTGCCACATTCGCCCTAGAAACGAATAAAGCACTTCAGGCGATTTCTCAAGATGTGGATTGGGCTTTCTACATCCAAGGCGATGAATGTGTACACGAAGCTGATTTGCCCATAATAAAAGCATCGATGGAGTCGAATTTAGCGGATAAAAACGTGGAAGGTCTACTCTTTCATTACCGCCATTTTTATGGTTCCTACGGTCACGTGGCTGTTTCGCGCCGTTGGTATAGAAGAGAAATTCGAGTAGTAAAAATGCACTCGGGTATTCGTTCTTATAAAGATGCACAGGGATTTAGAAAAGACGGCCAAAAGCTAAAAGTGAAATTAATTCCGGCCCATATAAATCATTATGGCTGGGTGAAACCGCCAGAAGGGCTGAATAATAAGGTGCGTAACTTTACGCAATTCTACCACGATGATGATTGGTTAGCAGAGAATGTACCGGCAGATTACCAGTTTGATTACGGTAATGCAGAACGCCTGTTCCGATTTGAAGGCACGCATCCAGCCGTGATGGCGGACCGCGTGGCACGATCGAACTGGCCATTCTATTTTGATCCGGTCGAATTAGAAAAGAAAATGACTTTCCGCCGCAAGATTTTGCAGAAGATCGAAGACCTCACGGGTTACCGCGTGGGTGAATACAAAAACTACCGCATGCTGTAATGGAAGAGTCGATTCAATTTTTCCCAGCATCCCAGGCGCCCACTAATCCCTATTTTTCCATCCTCATTCCGAGCTGGAATAATTTGGCCTACTTGCAATTATGCATCGCGGCCATCCGAAAAAATTCGACCACTTCATTTGAAATCATTTTGCATTTAAATGAGGCCAAAGACGGCTCGAAAGAATGGGTCGAATCACAAAAGGATATTGCTTTTTCGTATAGCGGTGAAAATGTGGGCGTTTGCTATGCGATGAACGCGATGGTCAAGCTAGCACACGCGGATTATTTCTTGTATTTGAACGACGATATGTACGTGCTGCCTAATTGGGACGGTTTTCTGAAAGAGGAAATCGAACTCATCGGACACACGGAATTCTTTTTATCAGCCACAGCTATCGAGCCTAAAGCCCAAAGCGCTTGTTCCATTCAGGCCGATTACGGCCGGAATATGGCCACTTTCGAGGAAGACAGGCTTCTAGAAACTTATAAATCGTTGCCTTTCGAAGACTGGCAAGGAGCGACTTGGCCGCCTAACGTGGTGCACCGTTCCTTATGGGATAAAGTGGGAGGTTATTCGAATGAATTTACGCCTGGGATGTATTCAGATCCTGACTTTTCGATGAAATGCTGGCAAGCAGGTGTCCGCTTGTTTAAGGGAATTTCCCGGAGTAGGGTCTACCATTTTGGATCGATTTCCGTGAAGCGTGTGAAACAGAACAAGGGCTATTATCAGTTTATTCGCAAGTGGGGGATGACCTCGTCTACTTTATCAAAATATTATTTACGAAGGGGGGAGAAATTCGATGGGCCGCTTGTGCAAGGTCCAATTCCAATTCCGGTGCATTTGAAAAATTTGTATTACCGTTTAAGTCTATTTTTTAGAAAATAGAAATAAGTAGCTTAAAGCAATACAGTATATTTCCTAGGTCAGATTTTCCTTTATAAGCTAACATCGTTTGGCGATTTGTAAATAAAATACTAAATCTTTGAATACTTTTTGAAATGGAAGATCCAGCGCAAGCAGAAGCGAACTTTTTCAGCACTTCTTTGTTTTGTCCTACAGGACATCTTTCATAAATCAAGTTTAGTCGCGCTAAAATGAGCGCTTTCCGCTCTTTCTTCGATATAGATTTTTTGGAAGTCTTGTTTAAATTAGCTCCAATGGTATTTGTGGCGTGTTGTCGGTAATGAACTAAGGGTGTGGGTAGGTAGGTAATTCCGCTAGCACACGTTGCCGCAAATCCAATTAAATAATCATGTGTAACAAAATCTACCACAGGTAAAGCAAAGGGCAATAGATCCTTTCGAAATAACATACTATGACCAGGAGCCCAAGCCCCTAAAGTGTACATTAATGGACTGCTATAAGCAATCTGTCGTTTAAGGTCAGACATTTTTTTACCCATCAGATTCCCAGAACTATCGACTAGTTCAGAGTCTGAATACACCAAGGAATGATCTCCAATCACGGCAACTAATTCAGTGATTTTGGATGGAAGCCAGTAATCATCTTGATCTGAAAGCGCTATAAATTCTCCTTGCGCTTTTAAAATGCCCGTTTCAAATGTTTTACGATACCCTTGATTTAGCTTATTTTGGATGAGTAAAATTCTTTTATCCGTAGCTGCATAGCTTGAAAGTAGTTCCCAAGTCCGATCTGTCGAGGCGTCATCCACAAAGATGAATTCTAAATTCGAATAGTTTTGCGCCAGTAAACTGTCGACCTGTTCTGGGAGGTATTTTTCCCCATTAAAGGTGGCCATTACAATGGAAATTAAAGGCGACATTCGGATTAGTTTCTGAAAATTGTCGTAATTTGACCAAAATTTTGATAAAAAGCCGCATTGAAAACATATTTTCGTTTATTGAGCTATGCCGTTTCAATCCGTAAGTATGTGATTCCATACTTTGGGTTTTCTTTGCTAGCAAGTTTGTTTGGCATCTTAAATTTTACCTTGCTGATTCCTTTGCTAAACGTACTGTTTGACCAATCAGCACCAGAGAATTTCCAGATTTACCGCGTTCTACCTGCTTTTTCGCTAAGCCCCTCTTATTTCTCTTTATTGTTCAATCACTATTTTTATGGTGCATTGGAGAATTTTGGTCGAATTGGCGCATTGCAATATGCCTGCGGAGCCATTTTGGCTTCGGTGATTTTGGCGAATTTTTTCCGTTATTTCTCACAAAGAGTGCTTAAAAGGGTTGAAGCGGATACCATTTTCTCGTTACGTCAAGCCGTTTTTGAAAGAGCCATCCGTTTAGATTTAAGCTATTTCACTGAGCAGAAAAAAGGAAACCTGATGTCTCGTTTAACGACGGACGTTCAGGAAGTGGAAAATAGTATTGGCCGAGCCTTTACGGCAACTTTTAAAGAGATCTTTACGTTGGTTTTATTCTTCGTTTTCCTGGCAAGTATGTCGGTAAAACTTACCTTATTTTCATTGATCATCTTACCACTCTCGGGGTCTGTCATAGCCACAATTTCGCGAAGATTAAGGCGAGCAGCTGGCGAGGTTCAGCAGCATTTGAGTGGAATTATTAGTTTGCTCGATGAGACTTTCGGGGCGATGCGCGTGGTGAAGGCTTTTCGGGCGGAGAGAATGATGGATGCGCGCTTTTACGCAGGAAATGATCGGTACCGAAATTCCTTGTTGAGGATGGTTTTTCGCCAAGAATTAACATCACCCACCTCTGAAGCTTTAGGGGTATTCGTTCTAACGGGTATTTTATTGTATGGAGGTAGTTTAGTTATTAGCGGCGAAGGTGAATTGACGGCTTCTACCTTTATTGCCTTCATTGCTACTTTTTCTCAGGTAATGCGTCCTGCTAAGTCAATCGCTGATGCTTTTAGTGGCATTCAACGTGGAATAGCTTCTGCAGATCGCATTATTGAAATATTAGATACGGAATCTGAAATCGTAACGGAAGAACCGATTACGAAAGTGGAAGTATTTACGGATAAAATCAGCTTCCAAAAAGTCGGTTTCGAATATGTGAAGGGGCGCTCTGTGTTGAAAGAAGTGAGTTTTGATATTCCTAAAGGTAAAACGATCGCCCTAGTTGGAACTTCTGGAGGAGGAAAGTCCACATTGGCGGATCTATTGCCTCGTTTTTACGATCCATCGTCAGGTGTGATTACTTTGGATGGAGTACCGCTGAAAAATATACCTTTGGACGACTTAAGGGGCTTAATGGGCATTGTGACCCAGGAATCGGTCTTATTCAATGATACAATATTCAGTAACATCGCTTTTGGGGCGGAAGCCACTTTAGCAGAGGTGCAAGCTGCTGCAAAAATTGCGAACGCACACGATTTTATTTCAGCGAATCCGGAAGGCTACGAAACGATCATCGGGGATAGGGGTTCTAAATTATCAGGGGGCCAAAGACAACGCATCTCCATCGCCCGCGCTGTTCTCAAAAATCCACCCATCTTGATTCTGGATGAAGCAACGAGTGCTTTAGATAACGAATCTGAAAAATTGGTACAAGAGGCTTTAAGTCATTTGATGGAAAACCGCACGGTTCTAGTCATTGCGCACCGCTTGTCTACAATCCAACATGCTGACCAAATTTTAGTCGTTCAGCAAGGTGAAATCATCGAGCGAGGTACTCACGAAGAATTGATGAAGATCGAGAAAGGGGCCTACGCGATTTTGGCACAAGGTATTACAGCCTAATTTTTACACATTTTATTAGCTTATCCGTCTGCAAAAAAGTAATTTTGCAGTCGATTTTATATACAAATATTCGTTTCTAAATACCATGTCACAAGCACAATTAGCCCAAAGAATTCAAGCATTAGAAGAATCCTCTACTTTAGGGATGACGAAAAAAGCGCGCGAATTAGCAGCTCAAGGTCACAAAGTAATCAGCCTTTCCGTAGGAGAGCCGGATTTTAAAACACCAGCTCACATCTGTGAGGCAGCAAAAAAGGCAATTGATGATGGTTTTCACGGGTATTCACCTGTTGCAGGTTATCCAGACTTGCGCATGGCGATCGCGAATAAATTAAAGCGTGATAACAACTTAGAGTGGGGTTCAGAAAATATTGTAGTGAGCACGGGCGCAAAACACTCCCTAGCAAACGCAATTGCAGCTTTAATTAACCCAGGCGATGAAGTAATCATTTTCTCTCCGTATTGGGTTTCATACTCGGAGATGGTGAAACTAGCGGAAGGAACTTCGGTGATCGTTCAAGGTGCTTTTGAAAATAATTTCAAAGTTACGCCAGAGCAATTTGAAGCTGCCATCACCCCTAAAACGAAAATGGTGATGTTCGCATCTCCTAACAATCCAACAGGATCGGTTTACACAGAATCAGAATTGCGTGATATCGCAAACGTGGTAGCACGTCACGAAAATATCTTCGTCCTAGCAGATGAAATCTATGAATACATCAACTTCACACAAGGTGGTCACTTTTCAATCGGATCTATTCCAGAGATCAAAGAACGAGTGATCACGGTGAATGGAGTGGCGAAAGGTCACGCCATGACAGGTTGGAGAATTGGTTTTATTGCAGCCGCTAAATGGATTGCAGACGGAATTGAAAAATTACAAGGTCAAGTCACTTCAGGAACGAACTCGGTCGCTCAAAAAGCGGCGGTAGCAGCCTTTAACGGTACATTGGATCACGCGTACGAAATGAAAGCGGCTTATGATCGCCGTCGTAAATTAGTGGTTGAAAAATTACGTGAAATCCCAGGATTTAAAGTGAATATGCCGGAGGGTGCATTCTATGCCTTCCCTGATATTTCTTATTACTTCGGAAAAACAGATGGTACTACGGTGATCAATGATTCAGATGATTTCTGTTCATGGTTATTAGCCGATGCTTTTGTGGCAACAGTAGCGGGTTCTGGTTTCGGTGCACCAGATTGCATGCGTATTTCAACTGCTGCTGCAGACGAACAATTAGTAGAAGCTTGCGATCGCATTAAGGCGGCCGTGGCTAAATTAAAATAAGATGGGAATCGCGTCCATTATTTTCTTTATTCTAGGATATTTAGCTATTACGTTAGAGCATCCTCTAAAGATTAATAAAACAGCTACTGCCTTGGTTACCGGTGTACTTGTTTGGACGCTCTATGCGATTTCTACAGGAGATGCCACTGAATTAGGGCATCATTTAGCGTCTACTTCGGAGATCTTATTCTTTTTGTTAGGTGCGATGACGCTAGTGGAATTAGTCGATGCCCACCAGGGTTTCTACTTCGTCTCTCGATTAATTAAAACTGACAAGGTGATTAAACTGCTATGGATAGTGGGTTTGATCACCTTTTTTATGTCTGCCGTTTTAGACAATTTGACAACCTCCATCGTGATGGTCACCCTGCTTCGTAAGTTGATTAGCCATAGGGAAACACGCAAGTATTTTGTCGGTATCGTAGTCATCGCTGCGAATGCTGGAGGTGCCTGGTCACCCATTGGTGATGTGACGACGACGATGCTGTGGATTGGAGGCCAAATATCAGCTACCGGCATTATTCAAAGTTTATTATTACCTTCTTTGGTTGCTTTATTTGTCCCTTTATTCATCGCTTCTTTTGTCTTGAAAAAACAAGCTATTGGGCAGCCGGCAGTCTCTGCAGCCTTAAGTTCGATAGAAGAGCGAGATGGAAAGATCATGCTTTTCGCGGGTGCAGGGTCCTTAATTGGTGTTCCCATCTTCAAAACATTAACTCATTTGCCTCCCTATATGGGTATTTTGTTGGCCTTGGGTTTGGTTTGGATTTTGTCAGAACTATTGCATTCAGAAAAAGATGAGGAAGCTAAAAAGCATTTGAGTGTGGGTTATGCCTTAACTAAAATAGATACCTCCAGCATTCTCTTTTTCTTGGGAATTCTTTTAGCCATTGGCGGTTTGGAGTCTTTCGGTTATTTGCACGCACTTTCTGATCAATTAGCACACGCATTAGGTAATCAAAACCTAATCGTCACCATCATTGGTTTGGCTTCTGCCGTGGTTGATAATGTACCTCTTGTGGCAGCTACGATGGGAATGTATACGTTGACTGATTTTCCGATGGATCACACGATGTGGGAATACTTGGCATTCTGTGCCGGAACGGGTGGTAGTATCCTGATAATTGGATCTGCAGCAGGAGTTGCCGTCATGGGAATGGAGAAAATCGAATTCGGCTGGTACCTGAAAAAAATAGGCTTTCTTGCCTTAATGGGGTATTTTGCAGGTGCTGGCTTGTATTTACTATTGCACTAAAATCCAACAGTCATACGCGCACCATAATACGCTGGTGCCACTTGAGGTGTCAAGGTAAAACGATTCAGTTTTTGCCATTGTGTACGCACTTTAGGGTACAATATATAGGCTAATTCTGCCGAAGCGATACCAATAGCCGAACCCATTAACACATCTGTTACCCAATGCTTATTGTTTGCGATGCGTAAAGCCCCAGTTGCGGTGGCCAAAGCATATCCAGCAATGACAAATTCGGGATGTGTATCTCGGTATTCATGCGCTAAAATAGTCGCTCCGAAAAAGGCGGTGGCTGTATGGCCAGAAGAGAACGTTTTTTCCGTTCCGTCAGGTCTAGCCTCTGTGATCGCTAATTTTAATCCTTGAGTAGTCGCTACATAAATTCCGGTACCTAGAAGAAATACTCCTGCTTGATCGAAAGCCTCTTCTTTGCTCTTAAATTCAGCGATATTTAAGCCCACATACATCGCTGCAGGTCCGTATTGAATATAGTCATCCAGTGGAGTGACATGACCCTGAGCCACAATTTTCGTTTGAATCTGTTTTGCAAATGGGTTGTAGGTTAATCCACTTGCGATACCTAAAGCTAGAGGAGTCTTCCACTTTTTAAAAGACGGTTTCTCTGCAAATGCAGAAAAGGGAATAAGGCAAATTAGGGCTAGAATTTTCATTATTTCTCAGCTAAAAGGCTCTGAATCGTATGCTCAAATTCAGCAATCCAATCCACATAATATTTCCCGGTTCCAGGCCCGGAGAATCCGGTTTGAATCACTCTAACAATTCCTTTTTTATCGATGATAAAAGTGGTCGGATAGCCGTTCATCTTACCAAGCATAGGTAGCACTTGAGCAATCGTTTTGTCCTCTGCCGTACCTGCAAATAGGAGGGGATAGCTGATGCCGATTTTCTTTTGGAAGTTATTTATTTTCGGACCAGAAATCGCTAGGTCTGCTGAATTTTCAAAGGAAAGACCTATCACCTCTACGCCTTTATCCTTGTATTTCTTGTAAAAAGGAGACAAATACCTTGACTCATCCAAACAGTTTGGACACCAAGACCCCATTAATTCAATAACGACCACTTTATTTTTGAAGCGCTCATCTTGCAAACTAATAAGCTCGCCTGACGTAGTAGGTAATTTGAAATCGATTCGGTCGTAACCTGGTTTTAGGAAGCTCAATTTCTTCAAATCCGGTAAAGCCGCTGCTGGGTTAAGTGAGGCAAGCATATTTCTTTCACCATTTAATCCAGAGGTGAATTTTCCAGCGAGTTTAGTGCCTGTAATTTTGGTTTTTATTAAATACAAGTTGCTACCATCGAAATAACTAAGCAATAAGCTGTCTCCACTGACATTTCCTTGCAGAAATCGGTAATCACCTGAGATGCGTAAAACAGTTCCACTCACTTGGCTGCCGTTTTGTTCGAACACGCCTACTCCTGGACTATGGTTTGTGGCATCGTTAAAGAAATCGGCCATCCATTTGCCGCTGACGTTTACCGTTGCTGGCTTAAGGTTTAAAAACCGGTCTGCGATGCCTGATTTTGCTGTAACAGCTAGTTTAAATAGGGTACTTCCATTTTTTTTCTTGACGAAAAACCCCTTCATCTCTGAGGTTTTTGAAATGTCAAAGACTAATTCTGATTCATATAAATCAAATGGAACTACTAAGGAGTCCGCTCTTAAATAGGATTCACCTAGGCTTGATTTTTCGGATCCATTGATCAATTTAATATCCCATTGTCCAGGAACTGATCCCGCATTTACTTCAAATTGAAAAGGTAATGGCCCTCCATGTGTAGAAATTTCCGCTCGCCAAAATCCCGTCAACGGAGATTGTGCAGTGCAATAAAATGAGCTCAAGATTAAAAGTAGAAGTATCTTTTTCATTCAGGTATTTGAAAGGCGTTTGGGCAAAGATACGGGTTCGAAACTAGTCACAAAAAAAACCGCTACAAATTCATAATTTGATGGCATAGCCGAGGGATAATTTGTATTTTTGTTTTCAGCCAAAAATATGTCAGAAAACACCTACCATACCTCCGTCATGTTGCACGAATGCATCGATGGTTTACACATTGATCCTTCGGGTACTTATGTGGATGTGACCTTTGGAGGAGGAGGACATTCTAAAGCAATTCTAGCTAAACTGGGTCCAGAGGGAAGATTGTTTTCTTTTGACCAAGATCCCGATGCGTGGGAGCAGGCAGAAAAGATCGATGACGAGCGTTTAACATTAATTACGGCAAATTTCCGCCACTTAGAGAAATATTTGCGGTTGCAACGCGTGAAACAGGTAGATGGTATTTTAGCGGATTTTGGAGTATCCTCCTTTCAATTAGATGCACCTGAAAGAGGCTTTTCGATTCGTTTTGATGGCCCTTTGGACATGCGGATGGGACCCTCGGCGTCTATGACTGCTGCGGAATTATTGAACAGCTATTCTGCTGACGAATTACAACGCATTTTAGGCATGTATGGGGAAGTGAAAAATGCCCGAACTTTGGCCCAAGCTATTATACAAGCCCGTACAAGAAAAGCCCTAGAGACCACGCAGGAATTTAAAGAAATTTTGAATAAATTAGCTCCTAAACACCGGGAGTTTAAATACTTCGCTCAGGTCTTTCAGGCGATTCGAATTGAAGTGAATCAAGAGCTAGCCGTCATCGAAGAATTTTTAGCACAAGCCCCAACCGTTTTGAAACCAGAAGGTAGATTAGTCATCATGTCGTTTCATTCGTTAGAGGATCGTTTGGTGAAGAATTTTATTAAAGCAGGGAATGTGCAAGGGAAAGAAGATAAGGATTTGTTCGGGGTGGTACACCGCCCCTTGGAGTCGGTGATTCGCAAACCAATCACCGCCTCGGAAGAAGAATTGAAATTAAACCCGCGCTCTAGAAGCGCTAAATTAAGAATAGCGTCTAAATTATAATATGGCAACACCGATCGAACCAAATCAGGAAGGGGCTAAGCGAATTTCATCACCTAAAAAGGAGGGGATCTTTGATTCCATCTTCAATATCGATTATTTCACGGGTGGTGAGCTGCCTGTCATGTGGGTGAAAAGAATTGCTTTCGTAGCCTTTTTGACCCTCGTTAATATCTATTATTCGATGTTAGCGGATGGAAAACTACATCAAATACAGAAGGAGAAAAGTGCATTAGAAGAGGATCGGGCAGATTATACAACGCAAAAAGCGGAGTACATGAAAGTAAGTAAGCAAAGTAATTTGGAAGAAACCTTAAGGCGTTACCAGATAGGTGTAAGCACGATTCCTCCTACTAAAATCATCATTAAAGTAGACAAAGATTAGTAATGGCTAAAGAGAAAAGACCTAATATTCGGGGCTTAATTACAAGACGTTTTTATTCGTTTTTTATTATCATTTTGGCTGTTTTCTTGTACCTACTTTTCAGTTTGTACAAGGTGGTCGTTTTAAAAGGACCTAGATTTCGCTCGGAGGCAATGGCTACCTATGTAAAGAAGCGGAAGATCGAGGCGACGCGAGGTAACATCTATTCAGATGACGGAAGTTTGTTGTCTACTACTTTGCCTAAATACCGTTTAGGGATGGATCCCTCTGTATTGACAGGGAATACGAAAGCTGATGAGTTTTACAAGCAGCACATTGATGGCCTAGCTGCGGCGCTTTCTAATTTCTTTAAAGATCGCACAGCAGATGAATACAAGGAGAAAATTGCGGCTGCTAGACGCAGTGGTCGAACTTATTTGCTGTTGAATAATCGCCTATTGGATTACCAAGAAAAGAAGAAGGTATTGAGTTTCCCTTTGTTTAAGGATGCAAAAACATCGAATCAATCGGGGGTTGTTTTTGATAAGATTAATGTGCGTTACGCACCCTTTGGCCAAATGGCTTATCGTACCGTCGGATATCTAAAAGACTTGCGTGATAAGGGCCGCGTGGGAATTGAAAATAGTTTTGACAAGGAATTACGTGGTGAGTTTGGTGAGGGGATGTATGAGAAAATGGATAATAACACCTGGCGTCCAGAGCCTGGCGATGAGCCTAAGCTGCCGGTAGCTGGGGTAGACTTACACTCTACTTTGGATATTAATATCCAAGAGATAGTGGAATCTGCCTTATTAAATGGGATGAAAATCTTTAAGGGGAATTATGCGGTGGCGATTGTGATGGAGACCAAGACTGGTAAAATCAAGGCTTTATCGAATATTGCAGCTAATCCGCTCTCACCCACAGGTTATTCTGAAACCTATAATTATGCTTTATTGGAGGCACGCGATCCCGGATCGGTATTTAAGTTACCATCGATTATGGCGGTTTTGGAAGAAAAAGAGTATGCTTTAACCAAGATGGTAAATACCGGTGATGGGAAGTTTCGTCTGTATAATGGTGTGATGTCGGATTCCCATCCGCTCGGAACCATTTCCTTAGAGCAAGTGATCACAAGCTCTTCTAATGTGGGTACGATGAAATTAGTGCAAGAGGCTTTTGGAACTTCGAATAACGAGAAGTTTTACAATTACTTGAAAAAATATCACCTGATTGAATCGTTAGACTTTCAATTAAAACCAAGTAGAAAACCTGTTTTTCCTGTCCCCTCTAAATGGGATGGATTGCAACTTCTTTGGTCTTCTGTAGGTTATTCGACGCAGTATACACCCTTACAAATTCTAGCCTTTTATAATGCGATTGCGAATAATGGCTACTGGATACAGCCTTTGATAGTTAGTAAGGCGACGCGTGGAGATGAGGTCGTGGTGGATTATACGGCCTCTCAAGTGCGTGACTCGAAGCCTTTGTGTTCGCCAGAGACCTTACAAAAATTAAGAATTATGTTGGAGGGTGTTGTGACGAAAGGAACGGCTAACAATATCAAGGGTTCTGTCTACGGTATTGCCGGAAAAACAGGAACTGCCCAACGAACTGTGACCGGGGCGAAAGGCTATCGAAAAGGAAATTATTACACGACTTTTGCGGGCTATTTCCCAGTTAAGAATCCTAAATATACGATGATTATCGCCGTGGACGAGCCTAAGGGTAGTGCAGAAGGCACCTATGCGCGTCAGGTTACTGCGCCGGTATTTAAGGAAATTTCGGATCGCATCTATTTGCGTGACATGAAGTTGCAACAAACATTACAAGGCTATTTGCCAGATTCATTGAATAAAAACAAATTAGCACATACCCTTCATCCAGCTGATCAAAACATCTTATTCTCTCGTTTGGGCTTGCCTAAAGTAGAAGAAAATGGACAGTGGTTGAACTTTAATTTGGAGAAGAAAACGGTGAAAAATCAGGCGCTTACCATGACCCCTAAAACAGTGCCGAACGTGGTAGGTATGAATCTGCGGGATGCCTTGTTTGCGTTAGAAAACAAAGGTTTGAAGGTTCGGGCGAATGGTTTTGGGACCGTAACGAATCAATCCATTCCTGCCGGCTCAGCTGCCGCAAAAAACAGTTTAGTCTTTATTCAACTGCATTAAGATGGCACAAATCGCTTTATTTCCAGGAATTGAAATTCAACAGTTGTGCTTTGACTCCCGTAAGGCAGTGTCAGGTTCCGTATTTTTTGCCATTCCAGGAACGCAGGTGGATGGTCATTCCTTTCTGGCTCAAGTATACGAGCAAGGATGCAAACATTGGGTGGTGGAAAAAACACAAGCAGATCTTCCAGCGGATGTAATTTGTGTGCAAGTGGCTGATTCGAATCAAGCGTTAGCGGAGGCTGCGGCTGAATTTTTTGGTCATCCTTCGAAGAAATTAAAATTAGTAGGGATCACAGGGACAAACGGAAAAACGACCACTGTGACGTTGTTATTTGAATTGTTTAAGCGTTTGGGTCATCGCTGTGGATTGATTTCGACCGTGGTGAATAAGATAGAGGATAAGGTTATCCCTTCGACGCACACGACGCCAGATGCATTAAGCTTGAATGCTTTATTAGCTGATATGGTTTCGGCGGGTTGTAGTCATGCCTTCATGGAGGTGAGTTCGCACGCTGTCGTTCAGAAACGTATTCACGGGGTGCAATTTTCAGGTGCCATTTTCTCGAATATTACCCGCGATCACCTAGACTTTCACGAGACATTTGACGAATACATTAAGGCCAAAAAAGGTTTCTTTGACACCCTACCCGCATCTTCCTTCGCGTTAACAAATGTAGATGACAAACGCGGAATGGTGATGTTACAGAACACAGCGGCGAAGAAATATGGTTTCGGCTTGTTGAACGCAGCGGACTTCAAAGCGAAAATTATCAGCAACGGAGTAGGCGGTTTGCAATTAGAGATCGATCACCAGCAAGTACATGCACAATTAATAGGGACTTTCAATGCCTACAATTTGTTGGGAATATACGCTGCGGCACTGTTATTAGGCGAAGAATCTCACGAAGTATTGGTGCAGATTTCAGCCCTTAAAACAGCCCCAGGTCGTTTTGAGCAATTAGTGGGATCCCAGCAAAAAATGGGGATCGTGGATTATGCCCATACGCCTGATGCCTTGGAAAATGTTCTGAAGACGATTCAAACGATTCGGGATAAGTCACAGCGAATCATTACAGTGGTGGGTTGTGGTGGAAACCGGGATACAGGGAAGCGCCCTATTATGGCGGAATTAGCCGCAAAATACAGTGATTCAGTAGTATTGACTTCGGATAATCCGCGTAAAGAAGATCCGGAATTGATTTTAGACCAAATGGAAGCGGGTGTTCCAGTTGAATTAAAATCAAAAGTACACCGTGTTTCTGATCGTAAAGAAGGGATATTTTATGCGGTTCGGGAATTAGCGGGTGCAGGAGATATCATTTTAGTGGCTGGAAAAGGCCATGAAAATTACCAAGACATTCAGGGTGTGAAATACGACTTTGATGATAAAATAGTCCTTGGGGAGGCGTTTAGTTGAGTTTGAATTCCCCTCGAATTTTTGCAATTTTATAAATTAAAAACCATTTAGATGCTTTATTACCTGTTTGAATACCTAGACAAGACCTTGAATATTCCGGGCGCCGGTGTGTTTCAATACATCACCTTCCGTGCTTTCGCGGCGATTATTACGTCTTTAGGTATTGCAGCTATTTGGGGTAAATCAGTGATATACCGTTTGCAAAGATTACAGATCGGAGAAGAAATTCGGGATTTAGGATTAGAAGGCCAAATGGCTAAAAAAGGCACTCCTACGATGGGAGGCTTTATTATTTTGTTGTCTTTGTTGATTCCTACCCTATTATTTTCGAAGATTACGAATGTATATATTGTACTATTGGTGACTTCAGCGATTTGGTTAGGAGCGGTTGGTTTTGCAGATGATTACATCAAAGTATTCAAGAAAAACAAAGAAGGTTTATCGGGTAAATTTAAGGTGATTGGCCAAATCGGTTTAGGCATCATCGTAGGTTTAACGATGTATTTTAATCAGCATATCAAGGTTCGTGAATTCGCTACTGATGGTACCTTTGTAGATCATAAATCGCTGGTAACGACCGTTCCTTTTATGAAGGATAACCAGTTCGATTATAACATGCTATTGCCTAGCTTTATTCCCGATGAATATGTGTGGATTGTATACGTTTTAGTCGTTATTTTTATCATTACGGCCGTTTCGAATGGCGCCAATATTACGGACGGTATCGATGGTTTAGCGGCTGGTACTTCAGTAATTATCGGTATTGCCTTAGCTATCCTAGCTTACGTTTCTGGAAACAAGGTGATTTCACAGTATTTAAATGTCATGTTTATCCCAAATTCCGGGGAGCTCGCCGTCTTTTGCGCGGCCTTCGTAGGGGCTTGTATCGGTTTTCTTTGGTATAATGCGTATCCGGCACAGGTATTTATGGGCGACACAGGAAGTTTGATGTTGGGTGGAGTGATTGCGACTTTAGCGATCGTGATCCGCAAAGAGATGTTGATTCCCGTATTATGTGGCATCTTTTTAATTGAGAATTTATCCGTCATCATTCAGGTGGCCTATTTTAAATATACAAAACGCAAGTATGGAGAGGGGCGTCGCGTCTTTTTGATGTCGCCATTGCACCACCATTTCCAAAAGAAAAATTACCACGAATCGAAGATCGTCATTCGCTTTTTAATCGTTGGAATTATCTTAGCGGTTCTGTCATTAGTCACTTTAAAATTGCGTTAGTCGCAGCCCTGTTTTGAGTCAAATTACTTTATTTCCACGTTCGTCGTCTTTTGCAGAAATCATCCCTTTGCCGGCTTCTAAGTCCGAAAGCAATCGAGCTTTAGTGATTAATGCGTTAGCTAAGGGAACGATTGAAAATCTTTCTAATCTAGCGGAGGCACGTGACACGCAAACGATGATTCGATTGTTGTCTGAGAATGGTGCGGAGGCGGATGTATTAGATGCGGGAACGACGATGCGTTTTTTGACGGCCTATTATGCGGTGACGGGTGCCACGAAAAAAATGACGGGAACACCTCGCATGTGCGAGCGCCCTATTGGTATTTTAGTGGATGCTTTAAGAACGCTGGGAGCTGATATTACCTATTTGAACCAAGAGGGATATCCACCCATGCAATTAAATGGTTTTTCCTTTCAAGGTAATCGCGAAATCTCGATCCGTGGCGATGTGAGTTCGCAGTTTATATCAGCCATCTTGATGGTAGCTCCTTTGCTGCCTGATGGTCTGAAATTGCAGATCACGGGTGCTTTAGGATCGAAGCCTTATATCGAAATGACATTGGCTCAGATGAAGCATTTTGGTATTCATTCTATTACTGATTGGTCTAAAGGAAGCATCGAGATTCCTGCTCAAAAATACACTTTGCATCCTTTTGCTGTGGAATCGGATTGGTCTGGTGCCAGCTATTGGTATTCGATGGTGGCTTTGTCCCCATTTGAAGAAAGTTCATTAGAATTATTAGGCCTTAAGGAAGATTCCTTGCAAGGTGATTCGGCGATCAAAGCCATTATGGAGCCATTAGGTGTAAAAAGTACGTATACGGGTCGTGGTTATTTGTTGACCAAAATCCCTGCGCAAGCTTCTTTGACTTGGGACTTCACAGATTGTCCAGATTTAGCCCAAACGATTTGCGTTATAGCTGCGGTCAAGAATATTTCGTTGACTTTAACAGGATTAGAGTCCTTGAAAGTAAAGGAAACCGATCGCGTGCTAGCCTTGCAGCAAGAATTAAAGAAATTAGGGGCAAGTTTAGTGGAAAAAGAAGCCAATCACCTGTACGAAGTGATGGGGGATTTTTCGACAGTTTCTACTATTCAACCTATTGAGACCTATGACGATCACCGCATGGCGATGGCCTTCGCTCCGGTAGCCATGCAAAAAGAAATTACCCTATTGGATCCTTCGGTAGTGAATAAAAGCTATCCAAGTTTCTGGAAACATGTTTCAACCTTAATAACATCTAAACTATGAAAAAAGTATTGACCCTGGGTTTAAGCCTAGTAGCATTCGCTAGTTTTGCCCAAAAAACGATTTTACACTGCGGTTCTTTAATTGACGTGAAAACGCAGACGGTTTTGAAAAACCGTTCGATTGTGGTGGAAGGAAAGAAAATTGTAGCCGTTTCTGAAGGCTTTTTAAGTCCTGCAAAAGGAGATGTAGTGATTAACTTGAAAGATAGAACGGTGATGCCGGGCTTGATAGATTCACATGTGCATCTTGAATCAGAAACAAATCCAGGCGCCTATTTAGATCGCTTTGTGAAGAATCCAGGTGATGTGGCTTACCAGGCTTTAGTGTATGCAAAAAGGAATTTGATGGCAGGATTCACTACGGTGCGTGATTTAGGCGGTACTAACGTCGTAATTAGTCTTCGCAATGCCATTAATAAAGGTTTGGTTGAAGGCCCACGTATTTTTACAGCTGGAGTTACGATCGGGACAACCGGAGGTCACGCGGATGATACGAATGGTATCAATGATGCATTCAAAAAGGATTTAGGTCCAGAAGATGGCGTTGTAAATGGAGTGGCTGATGCGGCTAAAGCGGTGCGTCAACGCTACAAGGAAGGCTCTGATTTAATTAAAATCACAGCAACCGGTGGTGTATTAAGCTATGCTAAAGATGGAGCAGGTGCCCAATTTACAGATGAAGAAATACGCACAATTGTGCAAACAGCGAAAGATTACGGCTATAAAGTCGCCGCACACGCGCATGGAAAAGATGGCATGAAACGCGCCGTATTAGGCGGTGTTACCTCTATCGAACACGGAACTTATATGGACGAAGAGGTGATGGAATTGATGAAAAAGATGGGAACTTTTTATGTGCCTACGGTTATTGCCGGACGTTCTACGGCAGATTCGTCTAAGATTCCTAACTATTACCCGGAAATGGTGGCTAAGAAAGCCGCTGCTATTGGACCGATCATTCAAGGAACTTTTGCGAAGGCTTACAAGGCTGGTGTGAAGATTGCCTTTGGTACGGACGCAGGCGTTTTCGGCCATGGTAAAAATGGCTATGAATTCGTATTGATGAATGAAGCAGGAATGCCTGTTTTAGAGGCGATTAAATCAGCGACGGTAACGGCGGCGGATTTATTAGGCCAAAGTGATTTGATCGGATCCATCGAGGTAGGGAAAGCGGCAGACATTGTTGCGGTACCAGGTGATCCAGTGGTAGATGTGAAGTTAATGACGAAGGTGAACTTTGTGATGAAAGACGGAAAGATCTACAAAAACTAGATAGGAATAAATAAAAAAGGGTCGGCTCGCATGCGCAAGCCGACCCTTTTTTTATGGTTGAAAGTCTAGCGCAACGCTGGAACTTGTTTTTTCAATACTTCAAAAGCTCCGAAAAACAATCCTGAGAATAAGAATTGACTAGCTATCGTATTCTTTAAGAAAGGAATACCGGCTGCGTAGCAGCTTAACAAACCTGTTAAATCTCTCGTGTAGGTATGGTCTGGCGACACCCAAGAGTTGAAATTAGAAATCAAAAAGAACCCGACTGCCGCGACTACATTTGTACCGATAAAGCGAGAGGTACTTGCGTTCGCATTTTGGCCTAATAAAGCAATTAAGGCGAATGCGAGCATATGATAACCATCAATTCCGAAGGAGAAACCTGGGAAAAAGGCGTCATATAAGGTATTGTTAAGGATCAAATTAGACCCCCAAACCGCTAGTAAAGTCCAAGCTACTGCTTGTTTGCGGTTGTGTAAATAAGCACCTACAAAAAGGGCCATAGAAGCCATAGGTGAGAAGTTAGCCCAACCGGGTCCGGCTAAAATCAATAAACGACTCGCGATAGCAAGTAAGATAAAAGCGATAATCGTGGTATTTCTTTTTGACATGGTCTTTAATTGGATTCCAAATAATTTCCAAAGGTAAAACAAAAGCCGTAATTTTACCCATTGAATTCGAATTTATGTCTAAATCACTTCCCCAAATCGGATTATTAGGTGGCGGCCAGCTAGGGCGAATGCTGTTACAAGCAGCGATTGACTTAGACTTGCAAATTGCCTGCCTTGATCCCGATCCAGAAGCTTCTTGTCATACCTTAACGACCCAGTTCACACAAGGGTCGTTCCAGGATTATGATACGGTGTATAACTTTGGGAAACAATTTGATTTAATTAGCATTGAAATCGAACACGTCAATATTGAAGCTTTAGAGCAACTAGAAGCAGAGGGAATTAAGGTCTATCCGCAACCTCATTTGCTTCGAATGATTCAAGACAAACGCATCCAAAAGACCTTTTTCCAAACCCATGGCTTTCCTACCGCTGATTTCAGATTGATCGAATCGTCGTCAGAAATTGTGGCTAACGAAGATTTTTTGCCTGCTTTTAATAAGCTAGGTAAAGGAGGATATGATGGGAAAGGGGTGCAATACATTGGTTCAGCTGCTGATGCCGCTAAGGGGTTCTCGGAACCTGGATTGTTAGAAAAAGCAATTGATTTCGACAAGGAATTAGCCGTGATTGTAGCACGCAATCCACAAGGAGAAATTAAAGCGTTTCCAGCAGTAGAGATGGTGTTTCACCCAGTCCAAAACCTAGTCGAGTTTTTAGTATCTCCAGCTGCTATTTCGCGCGAGATTGAGCAGGAAGCGGAGCAAATCGCTATTAATTTGATTGATAAAATGGGCTTAGTGGGGGTTTTAGCCGTAGAGATGTTTCTGACCAAAGACGGTAAAATTCTCATCAACGAAGTCGCTCCGCGACCACATAATTCGGGCCATCAAACGATCCGAGCGAACGATACCTCGCAATATGAACAGCATTTGAGAGCGATTACGGGGCTTCCTTTGGGAGATACGTATGCACATAGCTTTTCAGGAATGTTGAATTTGTTGGGAGCTGAAGGATACACGGGACCGGCGAAATACGAAGGTTTGGATACGATTTTAGGTATACCGGGCGTTCATCCTTTCTTGTATGGAAAGAAAATAACGAAGCCTTTTCGCAAGATGGGGCACATAACTTTATTAGCGGCCTCTCGAGAGGAGATCGAACAAAAAGCAGAATTAGTTAAACAAAGTATACGCGTAATCGCATAAATTGATAGCTATGGTAGGAATTATAATGGGCAGTAGCTCAGACTTAGGAGTGATGCAAGAGGCCATTCAGGTTTGCAAGGATTTTGGTGTGGCTTACGAAGTAGATATCGTTTCAGCACACCGCACACCGGTTAAAATGATGACTTATGCGCAGCAGGCTAAGTCCCGTGGCATTCAAGTGATTATCGCGGGAGCCGGTGGAGCAGCACATTTACCGGGGATGATTGCTTCAGCAACGATTTTGCCGGTGATAGGTGTACCTGTCAAATCATCTAATTCAATAGATGGTTGGGATTCGGTTTTATCGATTTTGCAAATGCCCAATGGGGTTCCGGTAGCTACAGTTGCCTTGAATGCAGCAAAAAATGCAGGTCTTTTAGCTATCCAAATGTTGGCTATTTCAGATGATGCTTTGGCAGAGAAATACGTCGCTTATAAAGCGGAATTAGAAAATAAGGTGGCTGATATGAGCCAAGAAACGAAAGCTAAATTTTCAAAATAATGAGCGAGAACGAAGAAAGCAGTAAGCTGCCCGTGATTACATTGGGCATACTTTTATTGACACTTGTAGGATTAATTGCCGTTGGTTTCGAGCACTTTGTGAGTCCTGATAAGGATGAATTAATCAAGGCAGAGAAATTTGTAGAGCTAGAGGAAGAGGTTTTGCCAGAAGCGTCGCAGGTGGTGATCGATTCGGTCCAGGATCCAGCCGATTCCTTAATTGTGCCTAAAGATTCATTGATTGGCAAGTCTGACGAAGAGGAATTAGCGGAGCAAAAGAAAGAAGCAGAGGCTGAAGTCGTACCAGAAGTAGCAACGCCTGCAGGAAAATCTCATTCCATTACGGTAGAAAAAGGGGAGACCTTCTCTGCTGTTGCGAGAAAATTTGGTTTGAAAGTGGATCAATTAAAAGCCCTAAATCCAGGAGTGAATCCAGATGGCATAAAAAGCGGGTCGACGAAATTAAATGTCAAAATTCAAGCCATTCATACGGTGGGGCCTGGTGATATATTGCGTAAAGTAGCCGAAAAATACGGTGTCAGTAAACAAGCCATTATGGACGCCAACCACAAAAAAGATGACATTACACTTCGTGGCGAAGCGCTGATCATTCCATTAAAAAAATGATTGTAATTGGTTTGCTGCCACTTTTGTGGTTCTTTTTGAGTTTTAGTGATTTAGATGCGGAACAACGGATTTGCGAGCCCGTCCCACTAGAATCGCTGGATTGGGAAGAGTTCAAGTGGCTTTACAAGCAACAAGATTCTACCTTCTCAGGGGATTCAGTCGCGAACTATGTCTTTATTCGAATTAATCCGGATGGCACTCATGAGGCGCGTGAAGTGGCTGAATTACATAGGCCATGGACAGAGCTTTTGGCGACCGAAATTGACTCCTTCGAAATAAAGCGGGATAGCTTAATTAAGCGTATTCATACCCCTTATCGATTGCGGTATACCTCTACCACTCGGAATAAGAAGCAACAATTAGCCTTGCAGAAAAGGGGTTTTTCGAAAGCTTTTATTTCCTTTCATAACTTTGGTCTAGCCGCGGACGGAGCAATTGCTAGAAAGGGTAAACATTTACGTCATGGTGCTATATATGATCAGTATGGTGCCAAAGCGAAGGAAATAGGCTTGTACTGGGGCGGTGACTTTGTGGGATTTCCAGATCCTGGCCACATTCAAGCCTTTTCAAACAGTGCTAACTTGATTCAAAAATATCCGGAAGTAGCCTTGGAATACGAGCCTTTCAAGACTGCGTACGAACGGAATTACTTTAAAAAGGTGGATATCGGTAGAGAAGAGTTGGTGGAGGATTCGCGTGATTTATTGAATGAATTAAATAAGTTGCGTGTTAACAAACCCTGTGCTTGCTCATCTGCGATTCCTTTTCCGAGTTCAGCAAAGGATCTTACCTTGAAACCATATACGATAACCGTATTAGCGAACTTACAGGAGAATTATATTTTCATCCAAAAAGGCTCCTATGGCTACTTTTATTCGACTGGTCGCTGGAAATTACGTTAGAAATTGAAGTTGTATCCGCGTAAAAAATCCTCGATTTTTAATCGTTTTTTACCCTCCATCTGCCATTCCAAAATGTTGATATAACCATCTTTGCAGCCCACTCGCAGGAAGGATTTTTGGTCCGTATCCCAAATCCCAACGCCTAAGTCCGGGATGATTTCTGGAAGAAACTCAACGGCTATCAATTTGCAATTTTTACCTTGAAATTCTGTGTGCGCACTAGGAAATGGATTCATTCCCCGCACGAGATTGACGATGTCCTTACCTGAGCGAGTCCAATGTACTTCACCTGTGCTTCGATCTAATTTAGGAGCAGATTTTAAAGTAGCCATTTCTTGTTGCGGCTTCGGATGAATATCCCCGGATTCAATTGATTTGGCCGTTTTGACCACCAAGGCACCGCCTTTGTTCATCAAACGCTCGTATAATTCTCCTGTTGTATCAGTCTCCGAGATAGGTTCCTTTTCTTGAAATAAGAGATCCCCCGTATCTATTTCATGTTGCAAGAAGAAGGTCGTAATACCTGTTTCCGTCTCGCCATTGATGACCGCCCAGTGAATGGGCGCCGCACCACGGTACTGAGGTAGTAAAGAGGCGTGCAAATTAAAAGTCCCCATTGGCGGCATGTTCCAAACCGCTTCCGGCAGCATTCTGAAAGCAACAATAATCTGAAGATCGGCCTGATAAGAAGCAAGTTCCTCTAAAAAAGCAGGATCCTTTAACTTCAATGGCTGCAAAATAGGCAGGCCTGCAGATGCAGCATACATTTTTACGGGAGAGGATTGAATTTGTTGTCCCCGCCCGGCAGGTTTGTCTGGGGCAGTAACGACAGCAACCACCTCCATTTTAGCTTCTACTAAGGCTTGTAAACTCGCTACAGCAAACTCTGGGGTTCCAAAAAATATAATCCGCATCCTTGATCTTGATAGTTTGTGGAATCCGTCTGAATTTTTATTATCTTTGTCCCCTACAAAACAACCCTTACGTGCTGTTAGAAAAACAAAAATTTTAGTTGCGAATCCGAAACAAAACTACACATAAATTAGGTAGAACGGTCGGAGGCCGTTCTATTTTGTT
Source organism: Aquirufa sp. HETE-40SA (assembly GCF_054558635.1). Taxonomy (NCBI): domain Bacteria; kingdom Pseudomonadati; phylum Bacteroidota; class Cytophagia; order Cytophagales; family Flectobacillaceae; genus Aquirufa; species Aquirufa sp. HETE-40SA. The sequence goes on along the minus strand of NZ_JBPXKN010000002.1, from coordinate 386,689 downwards.
TTTAAGCACAGAGGTAAAACCCTAAAAAGAGTATGGCAAAGTTTCAATATTACACGGCAGAGGCGCTCGATAAATTAAAAGCGGAATTACATTATTTGAAAATTACAGGTCGTTCAGATATGGCCAAACAGATCGCAGAAGCACGTGATAAAGGTGATTTAAGTGAGAACGCAGAATACGATGCAGCGAAAGATGCACAAGGTTTATTGGAATTGAAGATCTCTAAAATGGAGGAAATCATTTCGATAGCGCGCGTTTTGGATGAGTCGACCATCGATTTATCAGTTGTTTCGATCTATTCCATTGTTCAAATCAAAAACACGAAAAGTGGCATGACCGTAACCTATACGATTGTTTCAGAAGAAGAGGCAGATTTGAAATTAGGAAAAATCTCGGTTTCATCTCCTTTTGGAAGAGGTTTATTAGGCAAGAAGGTAGGTGATTTAGCTGAAATTACAGCACCTGCAGGAAAGCTTGAATTTGAGATTATGTCCTTAACGCGTTAGTGACGAGGGCCATAGATCGCAGAACCTACGCGAACCAAGGTAGAGCCTAGCTCAGCTGCAATCAAATAATCACCAGACATACCCATGGACAATTCAGTCCATTCTACAATACCGGTCGAAACGCCGGTTTTGTTGTTTTTAAGCTTTTGGAAAAAATCAGCTAAGCTCGCGAACTCCTTCCGAATTTGTGCTTCATTTTCAGTAAAACTTGCCATGCCCATTAATCCCACAATGCGGATATGTTGCATTTGCGCGAAAGATGGATCCGCCAGCAAAGACTCTGCCTCCGCGAAATCTAATCCAAACTTACTTTCCTCGGTCGCAATAAAAACCTGCAATAAACATTGGATAACCCGATTGTTTTTCGCCCCTTGCTTATTGATCTCCTGTAATAAATTCAACGAATCTACGGAGTGAATTAAGTGCACGAAAGGGGCAATATATTTTACCTTGTTCGTCTGTAAGTGCCCTATTTGATGCCAAAGAATGTCCTTAGGCAATACCGCCTGCTTCTCCACCATTTCCTGTACGCGGTTTTCCCCAAATTCAACAGCACCTGCCGCATACGTTTCCTTTAACTCTTCAATGCTCCTAGTCTTAGTCACCACAATAAGTCGAGCACTGCTGTCGTTTAATTGCTTGTTAATCAAGGAAATTTGTTCTGCGATGGCCATGGGGCTTGGAGGGTAAATTTTGTTTGGGCTAAAAAATATTATTAAAATTAATTTATTATTTTTGATTCAAGAGTATAAGATTAAATAAAGCAGATTAAATGGAATCGGATAATTCGAAAGTAAAGGAGAATGGCTTGCAGCGACGTGTATTGCTTTTGACTATTTTGGTCTGTTTGTTAGTGGGCTGGATTTTTGTAGACAAGCTCGTATTTGGTGGTTCATTGGCACCAACTTCTCAAGATGAATTTGTTGAGAATGCACAATATAAATTGGATTCGGTTTCTGAGCAATTGAATCTTCGTCTGATTCAAATCAAGAAATTAGGAGGGAAAGTAAACGAATTAGAAACAGCGCAGGAACAGATTATTGGAGATCAAGCGCATTTGGAAGATATTAAGCCTGAAGAGTTTAAAAGGAAAATAAGTTTCTATTTGCATCTATTAGGTCTAAAAGATGCGGAGATTAAAAAGTTGAAAAACGAGAATGTGACTTTAACGCAGCGCAATGACTCATTAAGTAGAGAGGCCCAAAATCTAAAGGTAGGTTTAGTAACTATTCAGAAAGCGTTAAAGGACTCCAGTAAGACCTTTGGTTTAAAAGCAAGAGAGTTAAGTGAAAGGTCTCGTGTTTTGGAAATCAAGAACAAAGAGTTAGCCGAAAAAGTAAGTGCAGCTGCTGCCTTGCGTGCAGAGGGCGTCAATGTCTATGCTATTTCTTCCCGTGGCAAAGAGTCTACGGTGAATAATCAGAAGGCAAAAAAAGTAGATAAAATACGGGTCATGTTTCATTTGCAAGAAAATACCCTTGCTGCTAAAGAAATAAAGACTGTTTTTCTGCGTATTATTGAGCCTACAGGATCCACTATTTCAGATTACAATTTAGGTTCAGGGTCCTTTGAATTTAAAGGCCGTGATTTAACCTTTACGAGCCGCCAGCGAATCTTTTATGAAAATAACCACCAATCGGTGGAGTTTATTTATACCAGACCCAATGGATTTAAAAACGGGAAGCATGAAATCGAACTTTATGCAGAAGGTTATTTAATCGGTTTGGGTACCTTCGAAGTGCGCTAATTCCAAAATTTTGTTGTTAACGTTTTGATTGTGAAGGATTTTTTGTACCTTTGCAGTCCAAATTTTTACCAGTTTTTAAACAACAATTTTTTTATGGAATTAAAAAACTATGAGACGGTGTTCATTTTAACTCCCGTTTTGTCTGAACAACAGACAAAGGACACTGTTGAGAAATTCAAGAATCTGTTGGTAGAAAACGGTGCGCAAATCGTTCATGAAGACGCTTGGGGCTTACGTAAGTTAGCTTACCCGATTCAGAACAAGCACACTGGATATTACCAAATTTTCGAATTCGCAGCAGCTCCTACCTTAGTCGCTAAATTAGAATTAGAATACAAGCGTGATGAGCGCGTTATTCGTTTCTTAACCCTAGCGGTTGATAAGCACGCTTTAGCGTACAACGAAAAAAAGAGAAAAGGATTAGTAGGTAGAAAACCAGAAAAAACAGAAGAATAATATGACACTAGTTAACGAACCTGTAGATAAGAACGGTAACCGTAAGAAATATTGCCGTTTCAAGAAATCTGGTATTCAATACATTGATTTCAAAAACCCGGATTATTTATTGAAGTTAGTGAATGAGCAAGGTAAAATTTTACCTCGTCGTATCACTGGAACTTCATTGAAATTCCAACGTCGTGTGGCACAAGCTATCAAGCGTGCTCGTCATTTGGCATTAATGCCTTACGTGGCTGACGGTTTAAAATAGATCCTTATCCAATAAACATTTGATTGTACACATAAGATGGAAATTATATTAAAAACAGATATTGCTGGATTAGGTTATAAGAACGATATCGTTGCAGTGAAAGCTGGTTACGGTCGTAATTACTTAATTCCACAAGGATTCGCTATCATGGCGACTCCATCTAACCGCAAGGTTGTAGCGGAAAACATCAAGCAAGCTGCTCACAAAGTGGAGAAAGTTCGTCAAGATGCATTTGATTTAGCTACAGCGATCGGTGAAATGACATTGACTATTCCTGCGAAGACAGGTGATAGCGGAAAAATCTTTGGTCGTGTGACTAGCCTTCAAATTTCAGAGATGCTGAAAGAAAAAGGTTTCGATATCGATCGCAAGAAGATTTCATTCGATACAGAAGTGAAGACAACTGGCGATTACGCTGCTACGCTTGACTTACACAAGGAAGTAAAACACAAGATTGCTTTCTCTGTGGTTTCAGAATAGTATTTGAAACAAAACGATAAGAAGGAATCGCGCTGAGCAATCGGCGCGATTTTTTTTTGGGCCTAAGCCCAAAAAAATAGTGGACAGTTGTCAGTGGGCAGTTGTCAGTAGTTGGTAGTCAAAGTATTTGTATAGGGTCAAATAAAAAAAGAGTCAGAACGAAGTTCTGACTCTTTTTTTATACTGATTACTGGATACTAGCTACTGAATACTTGCGTCAGTTTTCGCATCGCGAAAACTACGCCAGCGCAGCCTTCAAATTCGTATCTAAAGCTTCTAAGAACTCTTCTGTATATAAGTAGTGCTCTCCGTGAGTAACTTTGTTACCGTGGATACAAACGGCTAAGTCTTTGGTCATCTTACCTGACTCTACTGTAGCCACACATACTTTTTCCAATGTTTGGCAGAAATTAATCAACGCCGCATTGTTATCTAATTTACCACGGAATTCTAAACCACGTGTCCATGCAAAGATAGACGCGATTGGATTCGTAGAAGTAGGCTTTCCAGCTTGGTGATCGCGGTAGTGACGAGTCACCGTTCCGTGAGCAGCTTCTGCTTCCATTACTTTTCCGTCTGGCGTAATCAATACAGACGTCATTAAGCCTAATGAACCGAAACCTTGAGCAACGGTATCAGACTGAACGTCTCCATCATAGTTTTTACAAGCCCAAACGAAGTTACCATTCCACTTTAACGCAGAAGCCACCATGTCATCGATCAAACGGTGCTCATAAACGATGCCTTTAGCGTCGAATTGTGCCTTATAATCTGCTTGGAAGATCTCTTCGAAGATGTCTTTGAAACGACCATCGTATTTCTTCAAGATCGTGTTCTTCGTAGATAAATATAAAGGCCAGCCTTTGCTCAATGCCATGTTAAAGCAAGAGTGCGCGAAACCTTTGATAGATTCATCTGTGTTGTACATGGTCATCGCAACGCCATCGCCTTTGAAGTTGTATACTTCGAACGTTTGAGCTGCACCACCATCTTCTGGTTGGAAAGTAACGGTTAATTTACCTTTTCCTTTGGTTACGAAATCGGTTGCTCTGTATTGATCACCAAAAGCGTGACGACCAATCATGATTGGAGCTGTCCAGTTAGGAACTAAACGAGGAACGTTTGCACAAACGATAGGCTCACGGAAAACAGTACCATCTAGGATGTTACGGATGGTTCCGTTAGGGGATTTCCACATTTGCTTCAAATCGAATTCTGTTACACGAGCCTCATCTGGAGTAATGGTAGCACATTTGATACCTACGCCGTATTTTTTGATTGCCTCAGCTGCTTCGATCGTTACCTGGTCATTGGTCTCATCGCGGTATTCTACGCCTAAATCATAGTACTTAATGTCTAGATCTAAATAAGGCAAGATTAATTTATCCTTGATGAATTTCCAGATAATTCGAGTCATTTCGTCGCCGTCTAATTCAACGACAGGGTTGGCAACTTTAATTTTTTCCATTTTTGTTATATCAAAATTTTGATAGGTTATGTTAATCCTGCAAAGGTAAAGACTAAATCTTTTTCCTCCATTATTTTGGGGTATTTTTGTCAAAATTTCGCTTTTTTTTGATGGAAACAGTAATTAAGATTGCTTGTAGGGATGAGAAGGGTTTAGTTCATAAAATAACGGGGGTGTTATTCGCTAAATTATTGAATGTCACCCAAACCAATGAATTTGTGGATGAACCTAAGGATCGCTTTTTTATGCGGGTTTCTTTTAGCGGATCTACAGATCTGAGGTCGCTGACTAGGGAAATCGAAGCCGTCTTGCCTTCAGATGCAAAAGTCGAGGTGATTCCGCCAGCTAAGAAGCGAGTTTTAGTATGTGTGACGAAAGAGCATCATTGTTTGGGAGATTTATTGATTAAATCTCAATTCGAAGATATGCCCTTTTCGATTGTGGGGGTGGTAGGTAATCATGCGGTGTTAGCACCACTTTGTGCCCAGTTTTCGATACCATTTACTCACGTGCCGGCAGAAGGGTTAACGAGAGAAGCGCATGAGGCGCAGCTTAGGCTGATTATTGATGCAGCAAATCCTGATTTAATTGTGCTGGCTAAATATATGCGCATTCTGACACCAGAATTTGCTTCTGCCTATTTAGGTAAGATGATCAATATTCACCATTCTTTTTTGCCTGCCTTTGTCGGAGCTAATCCGTACCAGCAAGCTTTTCAGCGTGGCGTAAAGATTATTGGAGCGACCGCTCATTTTGTGACGGATGATTTAGATGAAGGTCCGATTATTTGTCAAGATGTGGTGTCAGTAAACCACTCTTATGATGCGAAACAAATGTCGAAGGCGGGAAAGGAAGTAGAAAAATCGGTTTTGGCCAAAGCTTTGCAACTCGTCCTCGAAGATCGCGTCTTTATTCATGAAAACAAGACCATTTTATTTGATTAAAATTTGCCTGAAAAAGCGTAAATTGCAGTCCTTTTTTTAGATACTATGTTTGAGAATTTAAGTTCGAAGTTGACCACTGCTATGCGTACCCTGAAGGGGAACGGCAGAATTACCGATATTAACGTTGCCGCTACGGTGAAGGAAATTCGCCGCGCCTTAATGGACGCGGACGTTAACTACAAGGTAGCGAAAGAAATCACGGATCGTATTAAGGATCAGGCGATGGGCCAAAAAATCCTGATCGCCGTAGAGCCTGGTCAATTATTGACTAAAATTGTGCACGATGAATTAACCCAGTTGATGGGTGGTCAAAAGCAGGAAATCAACCTGAAAGGAGATCCTTCGGTCGTTTTAATCGCGGGTTTACAAGGTTCTGGTAAAACGACTTTCTCGGGTAAATTAGCTCAATACATTAAAAAAGGAGGACGCAATGTCTTATTAGTAGCTTGTGATATTTACCGTCCAGCGGCGATTGACCAATTGAAAGTATTGGGAGAGCAGGTAGGGGTGGAAGTATACGCGGAGCCTGAAAATAAAAATGCGGTAAGCATCGCGGAGAACGCGTTGTCATATGCCCGCAAGATGGGTAAAAAAGTAGTTATCGTCGATACTGCGGGTCGTTTAGCGGTGGATGAGGCAATGATGAATGAAATCGCAGCCGTGAAGGAGGCGATTAAGCCGACGGAGATTTTGTTCGTCGTGGATTCCATGACGGGTCAAGATGCAGTCAATACGGCGAAGACCTTTAATGATCGCTTGAATTTTGATGGTGTTGTCTTAACTAAATTGGATGGGGATTCCCGCGGTGGTGCGGCCCTTTCTATCCGTCAAATTGTAGATAAACCGATTAAATTCATCTCTACAGGAGAGAAAATGGAAGCCTTGGATCAGTTCTATCCTGATCGTATGGCGAATCGTATCCTCGGAATGGGAGACGTGTTGTCTTTAGTGGAGCGTGCGCAGCAGGCTTTTGACGAAGATGAAGCGGCTCGATTAAATAAGAAGATCCGTCAAAACAACTTCACATTCGAAGACTTCTATGCACAACTACAGCAAATCAAGAAGATGGGGAACATCAAAGATTTGATGGGCATGGTGCCGGGAATGGGTCAAGCGGTGAAGGATGTGGATATTTCCAATGATTCTTTCAAGCCCATCGAAGCGATCATCAATTCGATGACAGCGAAAGAGCGTCAGAATCCGGATATTTTGAATCCATCACGCAAGAATCGAATTGTGGCAGGGTCGGGAACGTCGATTCAAGAGGTGAATAACCTGTTGAAGCAGTTCGAGGACATGCGCAAAATGATGAAGATGATGAACAAGGTTCAGGACGGAAAGATGAAGATGCCTAATTTAGGTGGCATGTTCAAGCGCTAATTACTTTCGAATTATTGCTCCTATTTCCTTCTCGAATCCTTTCATTAAGCGATCCATCGTGGACTCAATCACCTTATCCGTTAAGGTTTGAGCCTCATCCTGTAGTGTAAAGCTCACAGAATAGGCCTTCTTGCCTTCGCCAAGGTTTTTGCCCTCGTAGACATCGAATATCGATACGTTTTTCAGTAAATTCTTCTCGTATTGCTCCGCTAGTTTACGAATCGCTTGGTAACTAACTGTTTTATCTACGACAAGTGATAAGTCTCGACGTACCTCTGGGAATTTGGAAATCTCTTGGTAGACGAAGTCTGCCTTTTCTTGCTTCACCCAGTAATCCCAATCGAAATCAGCGAAGAAGACATCCTGTTTCACTTCCCATTGGCTGGCTAAATTCGGGTGAATCATACCCACTTCTAGACACGCTTTCTTGTTGATGGAAATGCGTAATCCGAAGGCAAATACACTCGAATTTTCGATGGTATCTGTCTCAAATTCGTTTACACCGAGTGAGCGCATTAATTCAATGCTGACTTGGTATAAGTGGTGTAGCGCGCTTTTCGCAGGTGCGCTGGACCAGGTTTCTCCCGCCCATAAACCCGTCGTAAATAAGGCTAAATGTTTCTTCTCGATGTATTTAGCACCTTTTTTATGGTATGTTTTGCCAAATTCAAAGACTTTCAAGTCTTTTTGGCGGCGGTTAATATTGTGTGCTAAGACTTCTAATCCAGCGAAAGACATATGCTGTCTCATGACGCCAAGATCTTCAGAAAGGCGGTTTAGAATTTCTACCGTTTCGAAGGTTAAATCTTTGGCGATGGCAGCATGCGCATCGGCTTTCGTAAGCGAGTTGGTGATGATTTCCTGGAAACCTTTGGCCGTCAAAATCTGCGAGATATTCAACTGCACGCGCTCCTTATCTAACAGAGGGAATTCCGAGATGAAATTCGCACTCAAATGATCCGATAACGGGATGTTATCCAAACCGTGGATACGCAAGATTTCCTCGATAATATCTGCTTCTCTCGTCACATCGACGCGGTATGCAGGGGAAATGGCAACGAATTCGTCGCCTTTATCTGCGTCGATTTTGAAATCCAACAGTGTCAAAATCTCTTTGATTCGCTCTGCCGGTAATTCAATACCAATGTATTGTTGTACGCGACGTACGCTGACAGGAATACGAACTAATTCAACCTGCGTAGGATAATATTCAATCGGCTCAGAGGTAATTTTTCCGCCGGCTAATTCTTGAATTAATTGGGCTGCGTATTCTAATGCGAATAATTTTGCCTGAATATCTGTCCCACGCTCGAAACGGAAAGAGGCATCCGTTTTAAGGCCATGTGTTTGGCTTGCCTTGCGAATACGTTCTGGCTTAAAGTGAGCAACTTCTAGGAAAACACGAGTCGTAGCCTCTTTAATGCTAGAAAATTCTCCACCCATCACGCCTGCTAATCCGATGGCGCCAGAGGCGTCGCAGATCATTAATTCTTCGCCAGTCAATTTACGTTCAACACCATCTAAGGTTTTGAATAAAGTACCTGCAGGCAAAGTATTCACGATTAATTTACCGCCTTTGATTTCATTCCAATCGTAGGCGTGCATCGGTTGGCCTAATCCATGGCAAATGAAATTCGTGATATCTACCACGTTATTGATGGGACGCAATCCGATAGCCGATAAACGCTCCTGTAACCAAGCTGGTGATGGAGCTACTTGAATGCCATCAATCGTGATGCCACAAAAACGATCACAACCAGCGTCTTTAACCTCTACCGTGATGGGATTCGCATTGCTTTCGATCACTAAGGCTGGCGATGGCAATTGAATAGGTAGGCCAGTTACAGCGCGAATATCTCGTGCTACGCCCCAGTGAGAGGCAGCGTCCGCGCGGTTTGGTGTTAATCCAATTTCTAAAACTAAATCTCCTGCGATGTTAAAAAACGAAGCCGCTGGAGTACCATTAGGCACCTGAGTGTCTAAGACTAAAATACCATCGTGCGAAGTGCCAATGCCGATTTCATCTTCTGCACAAATCATTCCTTCGGAAGGCTGTCCGTAGACCTTGCGCTTCTCGATTTTGAATAGTTCTTTGCCCTCTTTGTCGTATAATTGGGTGCCAGGGATGGCAACGATCACTTTTTGGCCTGCTGCTACATTTGCAGCTCCACATACAATCGTTAATATTTCAGCTAAACCTGCATCTACTGTCGTCAGGCTCAAAGTTTTCTCTTTCACTTCGAATTTTTCGCAGGTCAATACTTCACCCACCACAAAGCCTTTCAATCCACCCGGAATCTTATCGTGTGGCTCAATGCCTTCCACTTCTAGTCCAGTGTTAGTTAATAAAACGTCTAACTCTTCTGGGCTACCTTGTGCAGGAAGCTTCGAAATATCAATAAAATCACGTAACCAATTAAGGGAAATTTTCATCTGTATAATTAACGAGTAAGCTTCATTTTGTAATCCACGGAAACTTTTCCTCGCGTGATATCACTTAACTTATTTTTGATGAGGCGCTTTTTCACTGGATTCAAATGATCCGTGAACAAGATGCCTTCGATATGATCGTATTCATGTTGGATAATGCGAGCGGCTAAGCTTTCGAAAATATCCGTTCTTTCTTCGCCTTGCTCTGTCCAATAATGGATTTTTACGTATTCTGGGCGATACACTTCACCGCGAATTCCTGGGATAGAAAGGCATCCTTCCTCGAATCCCCATTCGTCGCCTGTTTCTTCTAAAATAGTCGGATTGACAAACACTTTCTTGAAACCAATTAAAGACTCATCCACGTCCTCGTCCTTTTCTCCTTCGTTCATTGGGCGTCCATCCACCACAAACAAGCGAATGTCCATGCCGATTTGAGGCGCAGCTAAACCCACTCCACTGGCAGCATACATGGTCTCAAACATATCTTCCGATAATTTGATTAAATCCAAACTACCTAATTCAATAGGAGAAGCAACTTTTCGTAAAACGGGATCCCCGTAGGGAATAATTGGATAGATCATGTCTAATAGAGCAATGCAAACAACAAATTTAGCAGAATTTATCCTTTGTTTTTCGTAATTTGCACGGATTTTTAACCTAAGTGAGATTTAATAAACAGAATATGAATAGAAACTTCTTTAAGGCACATCCTTGGCATGGTGTACAGATTGGGGACCAAATGCCTGAATTAGTGACTGCATTTATTGAAATTGTTCCTACTGATACAGTTAAGTATGAGATAGATAAGCAAACGGGCTATTTGAAAATTGATCGCCCGCAGAAATTTTCTAATATTGTACCTGCCTTGTATGGCTTTTTGCCACAAACGTATTGTTCAGATGGTATTGCTGAGCTAGCTCGCAAGTATTCTGGAAAGGATATAGAAAGAGGAGATGGGGATCCGTTGGATATTTTAGTGCTTTCTGAGCGTGCCATCACACATGGAGATATTTTATGTCAAGCAATTCCGATTGGAGGAATTCGCATGATTGACAAGGGTGAGGCGGATGATAAAATTATTGCGGTATTAAAGGATGATCCGATTTATGGTAGATGGAAAGATATTTCTGATGCGCCTAAAGATATTGTAGAGCGTTTAAGACATTATTTTTGGACGTATAAAATGTTGCCGGGTGAAACCTCTTCAAATTCGGTTGATATTGACGATATTTATGGTCGCGAGGTGGCATATGAAGTGATTCGCCAAGCTCGCGAAGATTACCGTAAAAACTTTGGTTAGAATCTTTATATATAGAAAGTTATGTGGCAATTTGTCAAGTATTCATTAGCGACTGTTTTCGGTCTATTTCTTTTTTTTATTGTCTCTTTATTGCTTCTGGCTGGCGTAGGTGCCGCGATAGGTAGTTCAGATGAGGTATATGATTTGAAAGACAATTCTGTATTACGACTCGATTTGAATCGTCCGATCGTGGAAAATGCATCGACGGAGGATAATCCATTTTCAGCTTTAACAGATACGTATTTTGCACCGACTGAAAATGTAGGTTTGATTCAAGTTTTATCAGCCTTAGAGCGCGCAAAGGTAGATCCTAAAATCAAGGGAATTTATTTAGATGCTAGTTTTCCGATGGCAGGCTATGCTCAACTTTCTGAAATTCGGGAGGCTATTCAGAAGTTCCAAAAATCAGGCAAATTTGTCTATGCTTATGCGAATTCCTACACCGAAAAGGGGTATTATATCGCCTCTGTGGCGGATAAGACGTATTTAAATCCGAACGGTTTGTTGGATTTTAATGGCATTAGCGTTCAGTACACGTTCTACAAAAAAGCCTTGGACAAATTAGACATAGAGCCTTTAGTGTTTCGGGTAGGAACCTATAAGTCAGCGGTGGAGCCTTTCATCCGAGAGGATATGAGCGAAGAAAGCAAGGCGCAGACCTCGTCTTTCTTGCAATCAATTAACACCTATATTTTCGATAAAATTGGGCGTAGCAAGAATATTCCTGTGCGCAAATTAGATCAGATTGCCGATAGTTTACAAGCATTTGAACCTTCGTCTGCGGAGAAGTTGGGGATGATCAAACAAGGTTATTGGGATGAATTTGAGGCCTTATTGATGAAGGCATCTGGGGAGAAAGAAAAAGTGAAATATGTTTCTTTGAATAATTACTTAAATGCTAAAAACCCGATTGATGAAGTGGAAGGTAAAGATCGAATAGCGGTTTTGGTAGCTGAGGGTGAGATTTCTGGAACAAGAGCTAGTGAGGGGAATATTGGTTCTGATGATTTCGTGAAAGAATTGAAGAAATTGCGGGAGAGTAAGTCGGTGAAAGCGATCGTGCTTCGCATCGATTCTCCAGGTGGATCTTCTTTAGCCTCAGATATCATGTGGCGCGAGATTGAGCTAACAAAGAAAGTGAAGCCTATTATTTCGTCCATGTCAAATTATGCTGCATCTGGCGGTTATTACATGGCGATGGGAACAGATGTTATCGTAGCGCAACCGACGACGATTACGGGTTCAATCGGAATCTTTGCGGCGTGGTTTAATGTGGATAATTTCTTGAAAAATACCTTGGGGATTACCCAGGATCATGTGAATACGCATGCCAACTCGAATTTTATGACTTCGGCAGGTGCTCTTACAGATTTTCAAAAATCTGTCGTTCAAAATTCTGTTAACAAAGGCTATCTGTCGTTTACATCTAAAGCGGCGGCGGGTCGTAAGATGACTTTGCAACGTTTGCAGTCATTAGCTGGTGGGCGTGTTTGGACAGGTGCTCAAGCAAAACAAGTGGGTTTAGTAGATGAGTTGGGTGGTTTAGATAAGGCAATTGAGATCGCAGCATCTAAGGCGAAGTTAAAACCTGGCGCATACAAAGTAGCGGTTTACCCGAAGGCTAAATCTTTTGTGGATGAGTTGTTGAGTACAGCAACGTCTGAATCTTCACTTTCGGAGCGTTTGCTTGCAAAGAATATCCCTTGGGCATCGTCTGTTTTAGAGGTGAATCGTTGGAAAAAAAGAGAAGGCTTCTTAGCAATGATGCCTTATTTAATGGAATTTGAATAGAAATAAAGTTTATATGGTACGTACTAATTGGACTCGTGAAGAGGTAGAAAAAATATACAACCAACCCTTTTTGGATTTGGTCTATCAAGCGGCGACGGTGCACCGCGAGAATTTTGACCCGAATGAGGTTCAAATCTCGACTTTACTTTCCATCAAAACTGGAGGTTGTCCTGAGGATTGTTCTTATTGCTCTCAAGCCGCTCGTTACCACACGAATGTGAAAGTGCAAAAATTACTTCCTTATGAGGAGGTGATCCAAGCAGCTAATCGCGCAAAAGACAATGGAAGTTCTCGTTTCTGTATGGGAGCAGCTTGGCGTGAGGTGCGTGATAACAAGGATTTTGACCGTGTATTAGACATGGTGAAAGGCGTAAACTCGCTAGGTATGGAGGTTTGCTGTACGTTAGGGATGTTGTCAGAGGAACAAGCACAGAAATTAAAAGACGCAGGCCTTTATGCCTACAACCACAATATTGATACGAGTGAAGAATATTACGAGGACGTTATTTCCACGCGTACCTATGATGATCGTTTAGAGACTTTAGGAAACGTCCGTAAGGCGAATTTATCTGTTTGTTCTGGAGGCATTATTGGAATGGGCGAAAGTGCAGGAGATCGCATCGGAATGCTTTTGACTCTAGCGAATTTGCCAGAGCATCCAGAATCAGTTCCGGTAAATAACTTAGTTCCAGTAGAAGGTACACCTTTTGAGAATCAAAAGACGGCGTCTGTTTGGGATTTAGTTCGCGTGATTGCTACGGCTAGAATTATGATGCCAAAGTCTGCAGTTCGATTATCTGCCGGTCGTTTAGAATTAAACTACGAAGGCCAGGCTTTCTGCTTTATGGCAGGAGCGAATTCGATCTTCTCTGGTGACGTCTTATTAACGACACCTAACCCGGATACGAAATCGGACCAGGAATTATTCCAAATTTTGAGTATTAAGCCAAAGGCAGCCTTCAAAGATGCGCGTAAATCAGGGATTGAATTCAATCAGATTCCAAGTGCACAAGGCCTTGAGCATACGCACTAGTTTTACAAAAATGATTGAAGCGCTATTTCGAAAGAGGTAGCGCTTTTTTCATGCGGTAATGTTGAATTTCTCCGAATAACAGATAGGATTCCGCTACAATCGCATAGCCAATTGCCTCGTAAAAGGGCACCGCATTTTCCCTTGCTTCTAACACGATTTCAGTCCAGCCTTTCGTTTTCGCTTGATCTTCCAAGTAGGTCATAATAGCTTTACCAATTCCCTTACCTTGAGCTTTAGTTGCCGTGGCTACACAACGCACCTGACCTTGCTTTTCAGCGGACTCGTGCATGCGAGCCACGCCCAAAACTTCGCCTTGTTCCATAGCAATCGCGTGAATGGCTTGATCTTCATCAGCTAAAACTTCTGATCCTAATGGTTGATTCCAAGGTTCTCTTAGTACGTTAAAACGCAAGGCGTAATAGGCTTTCCAGTCGGAGTCGGTTGTAGGGGATTTTATTTCCAGCATGGTAGTGTAAAAAAAATGGCGCCACCCGCAGGGTGGCGCCATAAATATACTCGATTTCGATCCTATTTTGCAAAGTTCACGGCGCGCATTTCGCGAATCACCGTTACTTTGATTTGACCTGGATATTGCATCTCTTTCTCGATTTTCTGAGAAATGTCAAACGATAAGTTCGATGCTTTTTCGTCACTCACATTCTCTGAATCGACCATGATACGAAGCTCACGACCCGCTTGGATCGCATAACACTTTTGAACTCCATCGAATGAAGTAGCTAAAGCTTCTAAATCACGTAAACGCTTCATATACGACTCCATCATCTCGCGACGTGCGCCTGGACGAGATCCGGAGATCGCATCACATACCTGAATGATAGGTGAGATCATCGAAGTCATCTCACACTCATCGTGGTGAGCTCCGATCGCATTACAAACTTCTGGATGCTCTTTGTATTTCTGAGCCAGTTCCATTCCGAGCAATGCGTGTGGAAGTTCTGGTTCTTCATGCCAAACCTTACCAATATCATGCAATAGTCCCGCACGCTTCGCTAGTTTCGCATTTAATCCTAATTCAGCAGCCATTGTTGCACAAAGTTTCGCTACTTCGCGCGAGTGTTGCAAGAGGTTTTGGCCATAAGAAGAACGGAAGCGCATGCGACCAATCATCTTAATTAATTCTGGATGTAAGCCGTGAATATCTAAGTCGATGACCGTCTTCTCCCCGATTTCGATGATCTCATCGTCAATGTTCTTACGAGTCTTGTTTACTACTTCCTCAATGCGTGCGGGGTGAATACGCCCATCTTGTACCAAACGGTGCAAAGACAAACGAGCGATCTCGCGACGCACTGGATCAAATCCAGAAATGATAATGGCTTCTGGCGTATCATCTACGATGAATTCCACACCTGTGGCAGCTTCTAGCGCACGGATGTTACGACCTTCACGACCAATAATTTTACCCTTGATATCATCTGATTCGATGTTGAAAACAGACACGCAGTTTTCGATGGCATTTTCTGCCGCCGTACGTTGAATCGTTTCGATCACTACTTTCTTCGCTTCTTTTGTTGCGGTTAATTTCGCTTCTTCGATCGCTTGCTTCACTAAAGAGCTTGCTTTCGATTCTGCCTCTGCCTTTAAAGCATCCATAATTTGTTGGCGCGCCTCATCTGCTGAAAGACCGGCAATTTTCTCTAATTGACTGATCTGATTCGCTAGCATCGCTTCTGCTTCCTCGCGCTTCTTCTCTACATCTTCTAGCTTCTTGCGGAAGTTTTCTTCCTTCGCTTGAACACTTTGTTTAGCTGAATGTAGTTCCTGTTCCGCTGTGCGTTGTTGTTCCGCTTGTTGGGCTAAGGTCCGCTCTTTCTCGCGTAGTTTTTGCTCATTTTCTAAAAGGATTCCTTTTTTGTTTTGAGACTCTTCTTCAAATTCAGAACGAAGGCGTAGGAAGTTTTCCTTCGCTTCTAACATGCGATCTTTCTTGATATTTTCTGCAGAGATTTCTGCATTTTTTAAGATGTCTTCCGCTTTACGTTGAGCATCTGTTTCGATGTTTTTATTTACCTTCGAGTAGAATACTTTCCCGGCAAATAATCCTCCAGCCGCAGCGATAAGAGGGATAATAAAAGTTAATATAGTGGACATATAGAACGAATGTGTGTTTATACATTAGTTCCCTGAAAAATCGAAATAAAAGTAAAATTATACCGTGAACTCGGCCGCTAGAGATAACAATTCGCTATTTTCTTCCAGCACGTCGGCCTGGAGTGAATTGTGTTCTGCGTCAAATTTCAAACCACACATGGCTAAATCGAGTGCCACCATCGCCATCACGGCTGCGGGATCTGAACTATTTGTTTGTTGTTCGTAATAACGAACAAGTTTGTTCACTAATGATGCTGCATTTCGTACGTAAGCCTCCTCTCCCGGACTAACCTTCAAGGCAATACTTTGTATGCCTACAATTAGATTACAAGGGATTTTAGGATTCATGGATTGCGTAATTGGTCAATGCAATGATCTATTTTTGTAATATATTCTTCTAACTTTTGTTTCAACTCAGCGGTGGGAACTGCTGTGTTATCTGTACTAGCTACAATTTTAGCGAAATTATCTGATTTTTTAAAGTTTTTCTCCAATTCTTTTAGGCGTCTTTGGGATTTAGCAAGCTCCTCTGATTTAACGGCCAGTTTTTGCTGGAGATCTTCGAGTTCAGCCTGTTTTTGTACCAGAGTACCTTGAAATTCGTGTAAACGCGCCACCATCCCGCTGATCTTCAGCTTGAGGTTTAGGTATTGCATTTTTAGTTCACTTTTCATTTCAAGGCTAAGCTAGGTTTTCCGTTTTTCCAGGAGAATTCTTTGAAAATAATATAGGCCAAAATACAAATAAATCCGATGTTTTGGCTGATGAGTAATGGAATTTGTATGCTCGCAAGTATGGGTCCTGACTTTATGGCTATAACTCCTAAACTGATGTATACGATAGCAGCCATCCAGCGGTAGGGTGCGGGATCGTATTTTTGGCCACCTGCATAACACAATAAGGTCATCACGATGGCTGAAGTTAAGAAGGAATACGCACAGGCCATGTAGCCATAAACGGGGATAAATAGGACATTGCCTACCAAGGTCACCGCCAGACCAGTCACGGTAATTACCGTTCCCATGTACGTTCTATTCGTCTTTTTGAACCAAACAGACTGCGTATAATAAACCCCTAAAAATAAGTTCGCAAGTAACAAAACGGGTACCACCTCAATGCCTTCCCAATAGATAGACTGGCGCAAAAATAAGCCTTGTATCCAGAATAAATTCGAACTCACTCCCACCCACAAGATCAGACAAACGATCACAAACCAATGATTCACTAAGGCTAAATTGGACTGAGAATTCTCGGCAGATTTAGAGCCTAAGAAGAAGGGTTCTGCCGCATACTTGAATGCCTGGATCGCTAAACTCATAAACACGGAGAGCTTGTAGCAATTACCATATATGCCAAGTGCATCTTCAGAAGTCCTTCCCGAATAAAACCCATCGGGTAAAAATTCTTCTAATAGAAGTCGGTCAAACATTAAGTTAAACATCGCTGCTAGACTCATGAACATAATGGGGTAGGAATAGACCCATAATTTCTTCAATTCAGGGCCATCCCAAGTCCACTTGAAATCAGCAAAAGAAGAACGCAACCAATAAAAGAGACTGGCATTTGCCAGTAAATTCGCTAAGAAAATATAACCGGCGCCTATGCTTGGAAAATAGAGATTCTGCAAAAATGCGGGCCCCCAATGACCTTCGTGCATCGGCTTCAAAAGGGATAAAAAGAACAGATTCAATCCCACATTAATCAAAATGGAGACGATTTTTGCCTTGACGAATAATTGAATTTTACGTTCCAGTCTTAAACGCGCGAAAGGGATTGCTGTCACGGCATCGATAGCTAAAATCAAAGCTAACCAGCGCATAAACTGTCCTTTTCCTTCATAGCCTAATTGAGCCATCAAGGGGTCTGCAAAGATGAATAATCCGATGGTAAATACGCCTGATGTCAGGATGATGGCCGTTAGTATGATATTGTAATAGCGTTCAGGAGCCTCTTTTGCGTACCGGAAATAGGCCGTTTCCATCCCGTAGGTGTAGAGAATATTGGCGATGGCTACGTAACCATACAATTTTACATTAACGCCTAAGGCAGCCGGCATAAAGGCGGCGGTGTGTATGAAAACCAATAAAAAATTTAGGGAGCGCCCCAGGATGGTACTGAATCCGTAGGAAAGGGTTTCGCCAGCTAATTTTTTAAGAATGGACATGCGTGAATGTTCGGTCAATTCTCAAAGTTACAATTTATTGCTTTTGATAGCCGATGATTTGGTAAAAATGCTCAGAATAACTTTCGCTGATTGGAATGTGGTTCTCGCCTATTTTGATTTTTTGGCTGCGAATAGACTCCATCTTGCTGAGTGAAACGATGAAAGATTTATGCACTCGAATAAAATCGGTGGACGGTAATTTTTCCTCGATAGATTTCATTGTCATACGACAGACTACCGGGAATTTTTGGGTTCTTAGGTGGATTTTAATATAATCTTTTAAACCCTCGATGTAGAGGATATCTTCCAGCATAATCTTCATTAACGAATAATCTGCATGAATGAAAATGAATTCTAGTTTAGGCGCTTCCGCTGGTTTATGTGAAATTTGTTTACTCTTGTAATAGTCTAGCGCTTTGTGACTTGCCTTTAAGAAACGCTCGAAATTGATCGGTTTAAGGACATAATCAATCACGTCTAAGTTAAATCCATCCAAGGCATATTGTTGGTAGGCGGTCACGAAAATGACCATGGGTTTTGTTGTCAAACTCTCTAGAAATTGGAGCCCCGTCATGCCAGGCATTTGGATATCGAGAAATAACAAATCTACCGGATTGTTCTCTAAGTATTCTACCGCCTCCATCGCATTGCGGCAACGTTTTACGAGTTGCAAAAAGGGGACTTTGGAGATATTATCTTCGACTAAGTCTAATGCCAAACTCTCGTCATCCACCGCCATACACTTCAAAATGGTACCCGGGATTTCCACTAGATTTTCTTCTGACATGTTAGCTGTGTTGAATAGTAAGTGTAATGGTAAAATCTGAACCCGAATCCATGACATCCAACTGGTGATTCGTTGGGTACAATAATTCTAATCGGCGCTTTACATTCGCGAGACCGATTCCCGAACTCTCATCTTTCGTCTCATTCATCGTAGTACCTTTCTTATTCGCTACTCTGAAATAAAGTTCAGTGGCACTGTCTTTTAATTCGATGTCGATCGTTGGATTCTCAATAAATCCAACCCCATGCTTGAAAGCGTTTTCCACAAATGGAATCAGTAACATAGGCTCGATATGGCTTGTTTTGGGACCTAATTCATGTGCGAAGTTGATCTTTATATCATCGCCAAACCGAATCTTTTGCAAATCAATATAACTTTCTAGGTATACTAATTCCTTGCTGATCGGAACAATGGAATCATTCGTCTCATAGATCATGTAACGCATCAATTCGGATAATTTAACCACCACCGGCTCCACCATTTCGGGCTTTCGGCGAGATAAGGAAACCACGCTGTTCAACACGTTAAACATGAAATGCGGACTGATCTGTGAGCGCAAAAAAGAGAGCTCAGATTTCAAACGCTCATTCTCCTGTTCTTTGACCTGCTCATCTTCCTTCATTCGATCAGAAATCAATCGATACGAAGTTCCAATGGCCGCGTAAAACAACAATTGAAAAATCATTCGCATCAAAGCTCCTCTTCGTGGACCACCTCCGCCTCCTTGGCTATCTGGATGAATGAAATGGGTATAAAACCAGTGGAATACCTCCTCGTGAATCCAAAGCATTAATAAAATAGCTCCAATCAGGGTAAGGAGGTAGATAATAACTCCTTTAGCTCGTAATAATTTAGGTAATAGTACTTCGGTATTTATGTAAAAGAAGGGGATATTAATGACCGTAAAACTAGTCATATAGAAGATCCAAAAATAAGAACGGCGAATCTCTTCCGGGTTATTGGAATTTGTATTCGGCCCTAACAGAATCGGAAGCGCAATCAGGAAAGCCCAAAAAAACAGGTGCAATAACAGGTTCCTGAATGTAGACGTCTTATTTATCATGGGTTTATTTTTGCTTTTTTTATTCAGCGAATTCAAATTAAGAGAATCTTCCTTATATTTCAATTAAATTTTCTACCACCATCCTGAATGTGCCGATGAATTGGCCAAATGATTTTCGGTAGATTGGATCAAACCTACCTATTAACCATGAAGAAATTCCTATTTTCGATGCTGCTCGTCACGCCCATTTGCGCTTGGGCTCAGCAATCGATTCCCTTCACAGATTTGTCCGCCTTTGATCAGCCCAGCAAGAACTGGACGATTGAGCAGGCCGTTAATTCCACTTATTCAGATACATTATTTCAGGTTAGTCCTGGAAAAGGGGTCTTATTAAATACGCTTAGAAGCGGCAAATACCATCGAACAGATGATTTGAAAACTAAAATGCAGCACGGAGATATTCGTCTTTTAGTGGATTTTATGTTGCCTAAAAGAATGAATTCAGGCATTTATTTGCAAGGCCGCTATGAGGTGCAATTATATGATTCCTGGGGTAAGAAAACTGTAAAATACGATGATTGTGGTGGTATTTACGAACGTTGGGATGATAGTCGCGGTAAGGATAACGAAGGATATGAGGGCTATGCGCCACGCCAAAACGCCAGCAAAGCACCCGGTCTTTGGCAGACACTTGAAATCGATTTTCAAGCCCCTCGCTTCGATGCGAATGGCAAAAAAATTGCCAATGCAATCTTTAAAAAGGTGACCCTAAACGGTTTAGTGGTTCAAGAAAATATCGAAGTGTCAGGCATGACTCGCGGGGCGATATTCGATAAGGAAGCGCCTTTTGGCCCTATCCTAATCCAAGGCGATCACGGCCCAGTGGCCTTTCGCAATCTGCGTTACGAGACCTACGAAAAACCAACGGCTTCACTAGGGGAAGTGTCCTACGATTATTACACAGGCAAATTTACCGACCCCATCATCCCTTCAACGAAGCCCGTTTCATCTGGTAAAATCCCTGCCTTAACTTATCGAGTAATTCCAGTGAACAATGACTATTTGATTCATTACAAAGCGGAATTAACGATTCCCGAGGATGATACATACGAATTTCAAACCTATTGGACAGGTTCTGGAGAATTGAAAATTGACGGAAAGATCCTAAATCAAGGGGCACATTGGTTCAATGAAATGGTAACCACTTCAACGTTCTTAAAAGCTGGAAAGCATCAATTCGAGATTGTTCATATCAAAGATTTCCCTTGGGGTCCTAAGGCTTTGGGATTGAACGTGAAACGTATCGGAGCTCGACTAGTTTCACTTCACGAGAGAACGTCGTTAGTAGATCCGGATGCGGTAGGTCTAATCGAGGTGAAGGCAAATGCTGAAACGGTATTGCAACGTTCATTTGCTTTTCATCAAGGAAAGAAAAAGACGCACGTGATTCACGTAGGTGATCCAGCGGGATTGCATTACAGTTACGACTTAAAACAGGGAGCGATTCTTCAGGTTTGGCGTGGTAAATTTCTAGATGCCACCCAAATGTGGGATAACCGTGGCGAACCACAGACTTCTGAACCATTAGGTTTAACCGTCGTTCAGGATGGTAAATTTCCTTTGGTTTTAGCGCATCAAGCACAACCTGATTCAACGGATTTGGTTTTTAAGGGATATCGCTTAGAGGCTGGACGCCCCGTATTTATGTATGAATGGCCAGCAGCGAAATTACGTCTTGAAGATCGCATTCTGCCAGCTGGAAATGGTTTAAAACGCACCTTAACCTTGATCGGAGCGAGTCCGCCAAAAAGTGATGTAGAAGTAGTTTTAGCCAATGGACATCACCTTTCTATGTTGCAGAATGGCCTTGCATCAATTCCAGGTAACTTTATTGAATGGAAAGGTGCCACTGCTGAATTATTGAAAATAGCTTCCGGTGCACAACAGATTCGTGTGCCTTTTTCTGGAGCACAATTCACTTATGACTTGATTTGGTAACGATGAAAAAATATACAGCCTTTGTTTTATTGTTTGCAGTCGTGCTAGGCGCTTTTGCACAAACAAAACCGACTTCTAAAAAGGAGCAAGAATATTACGAAATTAAGACCCTTCCCATCCCCAAAGAGATCTATTTAGAGGTGGGTGGTCTAGCTACCATGCCAGATGGCCGTTTAGCGGTAAGTACGCGGAGAGGAGAGATTTGGATCGTGGAAAACCCCTATCAAAAATCGAGTCACCAAACTTATTTCCGTCGTTTTGCCAGTGGTTTGCACGAGGTGTTAGGCCTTGCCTACAAAGATGGGGCGTTTTATTGCTCACAACGCGGCGAGTTGACGAAGATTTCGGATACGGATCGCGATGGCGTGGCGGATTTATATGAGCCTATTTACCAGTTTGATCTCTCTGGAAATTACCACGAATATACCTATGGTCCCGTGATCGATAAGAATGGGGATATGTGGGTGAGTTTGAATTTAGCGTGGGTGGGTTTTGGAGAAGGTAAGTTTGCCAAATGGCGCGGCTGGTTCGTTAAAATCTCTCCAGATGGGAAAATGGAACCTTTTGCTGGTGGTTTACGCTCTCCAGCAGGTTATAGTTTTAACGAGGAGGGAGACCTTTTTTATGGAGAGAATCAAGGTGATTGGGTAGGTTCTGGTAGAGTAACCCACCTAACAAAGGGCGACTTTGCAGGGAACCCAGGAGGTCTCAAATGGGCTAAAGAACCGAATAGTCCGCTGAAATTAAGCCTAGAAGAGATTCAAGATAATGGTTCACCTATGTTTGAGGCGGCTAAGAAAAATCCCAAAATAAAATTGCCAGCCGTTTGGTTTCCGCATGCGATTATGGGGATTTCCACTTCAGACATTTTGCAGGATACTACAAAGGGCAAGTTTAGCCCATTCCCTGGCCAGTATTTCGTGGCAGATCAAGGTCAGTCCAAAGTGATGCGTATGGGTCTTGAGAAAGTAAATGGCGTCTACCAAGGATTTGCAATCAACTACCGCGAAGGGTTTCAGTCGGGTATTTTACGCGAACGCTTTGGTTTAGATGGAAGTATGTTTGTAGGAATGACCTCTCGCGGTTGGGGAAGTACGGGTAAGGACGATTTTGGGTTACAGCGTTTATTTTGGAATGGAATTATGCCATTTGAAATCGACATGATTAAAGCGAAATCAGATGGATTCGAGTTTAGCTTCACGCAGCCAGTGGACGTGAATTCAGTGAAGAAAGCCGCTTCTTATGCGATTCGCTCCTATATCTACAAATACCAACACCAATACGGTTCGCCAATTATCGAGCTAAAGGACTTAAAAATAAAGGGGTTAGAAGTGTCAGCTGATCGCAAGAAGGTACGCATCTCGATCGATGGCATTCGGCAATTCTTCATTCATGAATTTACTTTGAAAGGGGTATTGAATGAGAAAGGGGAGCCTTTATTGCACGAAACGGCTTATTATACTTTAAATGAGATTCCGGCGGGGCCTGCTTTAGTAGCTGCGGCACCTCAGGATCAAATTTTCACGAAGGTAACAGAAGTGAGGGTTGTTAAAAATTCGATGGGTTATGAATTAGGCATCGCTGGTCTATTGAAGAAACATACCTGCTCCGCTTGCCATGCGAAAGACAGTAAATTAATTGGCCCTGCCTTCACCGAAATAGCCAAGCGCAATTATTCAAATCAGAAGATTTTAGAGTTAGTGTACAAACCTAATCCGCAAAATTGGCCTGATTATGCCACCGAAATGGCGCCTATGAGCCATGTGCCCAAGGCGGATGTGCTTAAGATAGCAGGCTGGATTAATGGCTTGCGGGAAACAGAAGGTCTTAAGAACCGCGACTAATAAAAAAAGCTCTCTGCGATAAACAGAGAGCTTTTTTTTAGAAACTCGTGAAATTTATTTCTTCGAAGAAACGTTACCTTGAATCGCTAAAATGATTTGAGAAACCTGTCCGTTATTCATAACGGTTACCGTTTTGTTGAAGTTTCCTGGGCGACCCGCTGAGTTATACGAAGCGGTTACTTTACCTGTTTTACCTGGCATAACCGGCTCTCTAGTCCATTCTGGAGTAGTACATCCGCAAGATGGTTGCACGTTAGAAATAACAACTGGAGTTTTTCCTGTGTTCGTAAATTCAAAGCTATATGTGGCAACAGTTCCTTCTTTGATCGTTCCAAAATCGTGCTTCTCTTGTTTGAATTTTAAAGCTCCTTGCGCATTCGATGCGAAAGCAAAGCCTAAAACAAGCGCAAATAGGGCGATTATTTTTTTCATAACTTATTTTTTTATTGTTTTATTACGTTTCAAATCTATAAACAATAATAGATTTCTGCAAGTTTCTTGTCTGTATTCTCTTTGGACGCAGAGGATTTTGTTGTATTTTTACGTGTTTAATAACACCAAGCATTTGAATCCAGTCACTTTCTCAAATCCTAACCTTTTGTTCGATCCTACCCAGGTGCTCGATGACTATCGATTAGCGGTAATTAGCCGTGCGTGTAGTCTTTTAGTGCGTAAAGAGGTATTTTCAGGTCGAGCAAAATTTGGTATTTACGGGGATGGAAAGGAGCTTTGCCAAATTGCTTTAGCGCGCTCCATGCGCCCCGGAGACTATATTTCGGGTTACTATAGAGATCAAACCATTGGCGCTGCCATCGGAGATCTAACTTGGGCTCAGTATTTTGCCCAATTATACGGACATCCTGATATACAATTTGACCCACATTCTGGCGGTCGACAGATGAATAACCACCACGCGACGCGCTGGTTAGATGAAGACGGGAAATGGTTAGATCAAACTTCTCGATATAATACGGTGGCGGGAATTTCGTCCACAGCTGGCCAAATACCCCGCGCTTTAGGCATTGCCTATGCCTCTAAAATGTACCGTGAAAGAGCTGATTTAAAAGAGCATGAGGCGCTATTCTCTAAGCAAGGCCAAGAAGTTTGCTTTACCACCATCGGCGACGCTTCCACTTCTGAGGGGATGTTTTTAGAATGTATCAATGCAGCAGGTGTATTACAGATTCCGATCGTCTTTTCGGTCTGGGATGATGGCTACGGTATCTCGGTGCCCATAGAATTTCAAACGACAAAATCTTCCATTTCAAAGGCTTTAGCTGGTTATCAGCGCAACGAGCAGGAGAAAGGTTTAGAAATAATCCAGGTGAAAGCTTGGGATTACCCTGGTTTAGTGGCTGCTTATCAAAAGGCAGCGGAATTAGCACGTAAGGACTTTGTTCCTTGCCTAGTTCATGTGGTAGAATGTACGCAACCACAAGGTCACTCAGCTTCGGGTTCGCACGAACGTTATAAGTCGGCTGAACGTTTGGCTTGGGAATTAGAGGCGGATTGTAATGTGTTGTTCCGTCAATGGATATTAGATCAAAAAATAGCGTCAGAAGAGCAATTAAAAGCCATCGACGAGGAGGCCACTGTTTTAGCGCGTAAGTACCAAAAAGAAGCTTTTGCTGCCTACATGGCCTCTGTTGAAGTAGATAAAAAAGGGTTTTTGCGTATCGCAAAGAACCTATTGGAATCTACGAATGAGCCTAGTTTATTGCAGCCCATCATTGATGAATTGAATGCGCTACCCTATCCTATTTTTAGTGATTTAGTTCGTGCGGGACGTAAGACTTTGCGTGCCTTCCGATTTTACCAAGGGCCAGCCGTTAAATTGCTGCGCAAGTGGTTAGATGACCTCGAAAAATTAAATCGCAGACGCTTTAGCTCACATCAAACAAGTGAGTCAGATGAATCTCCTTTGTTAATTCAAGGAATACGACCTACCTATGAAAAAGAACCTGCTTTAGTCGATGGTAGAGAGATCTTGAATAAGGCATTTTCGCAGTTTTTAACCGATCCGCGTGTATTTATTTTAGGGGAAGATGTAGGAAAAATAGGGGATGTGAACCAAACCTTAGCTGGATTACAAGATATTTATGGACCGCTAAAAGTAACCGATACCGGTATTCGAGAGGTGAGTATAGTGGGTCAAGGAATTGGGGCAGCCATGCGTGGTTTGAAGCCTATCGTAGAGATTCAATATTTGGATTATATATTTTATCCCTTCCCGATTCTTTCGGATGATTGGGCCTGTTTACATTACCGTACCGCAGGAGGCCAAAAAGCACCTATGATTTTGCGTACCAGAGGACATCGTTTAGAAGGCATTTGGCATTCAGGAAGTCCTATGGCCGTTTTAATCAATGGATTACGAGGCGTTCATTTCTGCGTACCACGGAATATGACCCAAGCAGCGGGTATGTACCGAACTTTGTTAAAAGGGGATGATCCCGGTATTGTGATTGAATGTTTGAACGGATATCGCTTGAAAGAGCCGATGCCGTCTAATTTAGACGAGATGGAGGTACCTCTTGGTATTCCTGAAATCTTGCGTGAAGGAACGGATATTACGGTGGTAACCTATGGTTCGATGTGTCGAATTGTGATGGAGGCGGCTGAAACCTTAGCGGGATTAGGTATATCGGTGGAAGTCATTGATGCCCAAACTTTATTGCCTTTTGATCGCCATCACAGCATCTTGGCCTCGATTCAAAAGACCCATCGGGTCATCTTTGCAGATGAGGATATGCCGGGTGGCGCATCAGCTTATATGATGCAGGAGGTTTTAGATAAGCAAGGGGCATTCACTTGGTTAGAGAGTCCAGCGGTTTGTATCGCGGCGACTGCTCATCGACCTGCTTACAGCTCAGATGGGGATTACTTCTCCAAGCCGAATACCGAAAATGTCGTGGATACGGTGTATGAAATTATGCGCGAATCCGATCCATCTACGTATCCAGCCATCTATTTTTAACATGAAACCCTACTTTCAGGCTATTTGGGATGGAATTCAAAGCACTCGAAAAGGGATGGCTTTAACGTGGAAACATGCCTGGGCGGCAAGAAATCAGCGTAGCATCCAAAATGTCCAAGATCCTGATTATTTTAATCAAAAAGCAGGTATTGTCACTTTGCAATATCCGGAGCAGCAAATCCCCACACCCGTTAACGGACGCTATCAATTACATAACGAGATGGACGATTGCATCGTCTGTGATAAGTGTGTCAAGGTTTGTCCAGTGGATTGCATTGAGATCGATCCCATCAAAGCAACGGGCCTGGTAGGAACAACCTCTGATGGTTCACCTATTCGTCTGTATGCGGCTAAGTTCGATATTGATATGTCCAAATGCTGCTTCTGCGGCCTTTGCACCACGGTTTGTCCGACGGAATGTTTGACGATGACTTCGGAATACGATTTCTCGGTCTTCGATGTGAAGGAACATAATTTTGAATTCGCGAATTTGACGCCAGAGCAAGCTGCTGAAAAACGTGCGCTGTATGAGCAATTCGTGGCGGAAAAAGAGGCGTTAAAAGAAGCAGCAAAATCGGCAGAACCAGCTATTGAGCCGACGGTAGAAAAACCAACAGCTAAACCCGCTTTCAAACCTAGCTTCAAACCCAAGCCTAAACCAGACGCAAAATGAGCACGCTTGTAATTGCTTTCTTGGTATTAGCCTTATTGACGTGCGGAAGCGCGCTGTCGATGTTGTGGACGAAGAATTTGTTGCACGCGGCTTTGGCGATGTTCTTAACCATGCTCGGCTTAGCCGGATTGTATGTCTTAGCCTATGCGGACGTCTTAGCGGTTGCCCATTTATTAGTCTATGTGGGAGGGGTGCTAATCCTGATTCTATTCGGGATTATGTTAACAAATCAAACTGATCCAGCCACCGGGAAGAATCATTTGATGACGCGGGAATCGAGTCGATTGTTGCCCATATCCATTGGATTGTCCTTTTTCTTAGGCCTTTTTTGGTTATTCACGAAAGGACCTTGGGTGAATAATTTGCCTGTAACCGGTGAGTCTAAATTGCGGGAAGTAGGTCTAGGTTTATTGACCGAGTATGCCTTTCCGTTCGAATTAGCAGGTGTATTTTTATTGATTGCCTTAATTGGTGCCACCTTTGTTGCGAAGAGCCATGACTGATATTCCGGTTATCTATTTCTTGTGGGTGTCTGCGTTTTTGTTTGCGACGGGTTTAGCAATCTTGTTGTTGAAGAAGAATACGATTTTTGTGTTGATGGGAATCGAATTGATTTTGAATGCTGCCAACTTGAATTTAGTTGCCTTTTCGAAAAATGACCCGTCATTGCAGGGTTTGTATCTGAGTATTTTCGTGTTAGTCGTGGGTGTGTGCGAGATGGCGATTGCCTTAGCGATTGTATTGCAAGTATATCGAAACTACCGCGCGATCGAAGTGGATCAGTTCAAATCAGAATACTAGAGGTTTTCTAATTGCTTTTTGAATTTGAGGGCTTTCATTTTGCCTAGGACTTTGGCCAAATCCTCTTCCGACGCCTCCTTCAGCTGCGCCACCGTCCCAAAAGCTTTCAACAACTTCGCAGCCGTTAACTTTCCAATGCCATCCATTGTCTCTAATTGAGACACGATGAAATTCTTGCTTCGCTTATTTCTGTGCGCCGTAATCCCGAACCGGTGAGCCTCATCCCGCAACTGCTGAATGAGTTTAAGCGACTCCGATTTCTTATCTATATAAAGAGGCAAGCTGTCTTCGGGGAAATAAATCTCTTCTAAGCGTTTCGCGATGCCGATAATGGGAATTTGGCCGTACAATCCGATCGCTTTCAAGGCGTCGCAAGCGGAACTCAACTGCCCTTTTCCTCCATCGACGATGATTAGATTAGGTAATTCAGCCTCTTCTTCTAAAAGTCGCGTATACCGACGGGTAATTACTTCATACATCGTGGCAAAGTCGTCTGGACCTTCGACCGTTTTAGGGGTAAACGTACGGTAATCCTTTTTCGACGGCAACGAATTTTTGAAACACACCATCGCAGAGACCGGATTGGTACCTTGCAAGTTCGAGTTATCGAAACATTCAATGTGTTTAGGTAAGTCGTTTAGACGCAAATCGTTTTTTAATTTGATCATCACGCGCATTTTGCGATCGCCGCCACTTTCTTCTGCTGCCTTGCGGTCTGCTTTTTCCTTTCTGAAGTATAAGACGTTCTTCAGCGACATATCCAATAGCTTCCGTTTATCGCCTTGACTTGGTAATGTATTTTTCGCGCCCTCGAATTCAATCGACATGGGGATGTTGGTGATAATTTCTTTGGCCTTACTCTGAAATTGATCGCGTTTCTCCCAAATCAGCATTGTCAACAACTCCGCTTCCTCTTCTTCTAATTTCTTTTTCACCTCCCAGGTCTGCGACTGTAAAATCGTCCCATTGATGACCTTCATAAAGTTAATATAGGCCAAAGATTCGTCCGATACCATCGAAAACACATCCACATCGTGGATCGACGGATTCACCACGGTCGACTTCGCCTGGAAGTTCTCTAATAGTTGCCATTTCTCTTTCCATTCCTGGGCCTGCTCGAAGGCCATTCGAGTGGAGGCCTCCTGCATTTGGGAAATAAGGAAACTCTTTGCCTTCTGGTAATTCCCTTTCAAAATTTGCGACACCTGATCGATGTAATCCATATAGCGAACCTCTTGCTCCAAACCCTCGCAAGGGCCTTTGCAATTCCCAATGTGGTATTCCAAGCAAACCTTGTATTTTCC
The DNA here is from genome assembly GCF_054558635.1 of Aquirufa sp. HETE-40SA. Classification (NCBI taxonomy): domain Bacteria; kingdom Pseudomonadati; phylum Bacteroidota; class Cytophagia; order Cytophagales; family Flectobacillaceae; genus Aquirufa; species Aquirufa sp. HETE-40SA. The sequence goes on along the minus strand of NZ_JBPXKN010000002.1, from coordinate 357,235 downwards.
CGCCTCCACATTCGACTCCTTCAGGTTCAGCGCACAGGTCCTGAGTGGATACAGCTGATGCAGCATCTCGAGCAAGGCATTCATTAATTTTGGATTCGCGTAAGGCCCAAAAAACGTCCCCAAGGAATGATTAATTCTTCGCTCCGTAATCAAGCGCGGAAAACGCTCTCGAGTTAAACAAATAAAGGGATAGGTCTTGTCGTCTCTTAATAGGATATTATATTTCGGTTGAAACTGCTTAATTAAGGTATTCTCTAAAAGCAAGGCATCGAATTCCGAATGAACAATCGTGAATTCCAAATTCCGAATCTGTGCTACCAGGCGCCTTGTCTTATTGTCCTTGCTTTTCGTATTCGTGAAATACGAGCTAACCCTATTTTTTAAATTCTTCGCCTTACCTATATAGATAATCGTACCGCTTTCGTCAAAATAGCGATAAACCCCCGGATCTTCGGGTAAAGTAGGAAGGATAAGCTTTGGGTCAAAGGTGGACATAGGTCAAAATTAAACAAAAAAATCTTCATTGCATTTTTTGTAATAATCCAAGTTAGACCTTTACAGAAACGGAAGTAATGTGGGATAGGATGACGAAAATCTAATCTACCTATAAGTGTATTTTGAAGACTAACCCAATATCAAAAGCCTACATAAATAGGTATCCTCAGGCCTAATTCGTGGTTTTAAAATTTAAAGTAAAAAAAAGCTTGCATAGCTTTTGAGTAATGGACATATTTAGATGTATGTCATAGCACAGCATAGTTAAAGCGAGTCTTTAATTTCCATCTAAAAAATGGGCAAATGTTGTACTATTTGAATATTTGTTTGACATTTAAACCTATGAAAATTTAAAATCATCATCAAACTGTAAAGAAAGGAGGCCAGCTAGTTTAGAAAAATAGTTACTTGTTGAACGTCCACCCATCAAGGGGTCAGGAAAATAGAGATAGTTTTACATTATTCCGGTATAGCTGTTGCTGTTGAATTGATTAGGGTAGAATCCCCACCGATACCTCCTACACAGCTAAAGTCAAATGCGATGTTCTCAGGCTTAATAAAGGGCATTTTTTGGTATCCATCTAGTGCAAGAGATTTGTCCTCATAGACCTTTTCCATAAATTTAGTGAAGGCTGGCATGGCCATTTTAGCTCCTTGACCTAATTGAATATTTCGGAAGTGAATACTTCTGTCATCTCCACCTACCCATACTCCCGTTACTAACTTTTGAGTGATCCCCATAAACCAACCATCTGAGAAGTTTGAGGTGGTACCCGTTTTAGCTCCTATTTCATTTCCAGCTGCTATTGAACTTCGGTTAAGGCCTTCTGCCGTTCCCCCGGGTTCACGGACTGCACCTTGCAACATAAAGGTCATCAAATAGGCAGTCTCTGGCTTCATGACTGCTTTAGCTGTTGGAGAGAATTCACGCAACACAACTCCATTCTTATCGGTAATTTTTAGGATGATGATGGGGTCGATTTTTTCTCCTCCATTTGCGAAAGTACTATAAGCAGATACCTGTTCAAATACAGATACTTCTGAGGTACCTAAGCAGAGTGAAGGGCCTTCATAAAGCGAACTGGTAATACCTGCTTTGTGCGCAAAATCAGCAATCTTACTCGCGCCCATCGCCTTCATTAATTTAGCTGAAATTGTGTTAATGGAGCGCCCCATTGCCCTGCGAAGCGTTAAATTCTCGTAGCTGTATTTGCCATCTGAATTTTGCGGAGTCCACGTGTCATTCGTTAGTCCATCCTCTGTCCCAAATGTAACCGGTTCATCAACATACTTGTCACAGGGTGTAGCTATTTCATTTTCAATGGCAGCGCCATAAACAAAAGGCTTGAAGGTAGAACCCGGTTGACGCTTACTTTGGGAAATATGATCATATTTAAAGTACTTATAATTGATTCCTCCGATCCAGGCTTTGACGTGACCATTTGTGGGGTCCATCGACATCATTCCAATATTCAGAATTCGTTTGTAATAACGCATCGAATCGAGTGGACTTAACGTAGTATCAATGTCTCCATGATATGAAAATACAGTCATTTTAATCGGGCGCTTTAATTCTTCCCAAACCCGCATCTCATCATTATTGTAGGCTTCCATCAAATCGCGGTAACGCTGTGTACGTTTCATCGCTGTTGAAATAAAGCCTTTCAGCTCTTGCATTTTCTCATTTACCCAAGGGTTTCTGCCTGCCCAATGTTGATTAAAAGCGATTTGCTCCGCTTTCATGTGTTCTTGTACCGCATCTTGAGCATATTTTTGCATCCTCGAGTCAATACTCGTGTGAATACGTAAGCCGCTCGTATATAGGTTTAATTGCTGATCTTCTGGACGGTCTTTATTGATTTCTTGAAGGATACTTAGAATCTCTTTACGAATCGATTCGCGTAAATAGGGTGCTGCCCCCGTATTTTGGTTCTCGACTTTGTAACGCAGATTCAAAGGGTCAGCCTTCATCTTTTCGGCATCCTCTTCCGTTAGGAACTCGTATTTAGCTAGTTGGCCTAAAACGGTATTTCGGCGAGCAAGTGTCCGCTCCGGTCTGATACGTGGATCATAGAGGGAAGGATTTTGTAGTAAACCGATTAAGGTAGCTGCTTCTGGGTAGGTAATTGTTTGGACATTTTTTTGGAAATAGGTCCGGCAGGCCACCTGTATTCCATAGGCATTATTCCCAAAACTCACCTCATTCAGATACATCGCTAAGATTTCTTGCTTCGTATATCTACGCTCTAATTTGATAGCTAAAATCCATTCTTTGATTTTTGCAATCGCCGTTTTTAAACCACCCACCTTCATTAATAAACCCATATAAATAGGGTCATCTTCTCCGTATTCTAATGAACGCGTATGGAATAAATTCTTCGCTAATTGCTGGGATATGGTACTTCCTCCTCCAGATGTACCAAATGAAAATAATACGCGCGCCATGGAACGCACATCAATACCCGAGTGGTTAATGAATCGAGCATCTTCGGTAGCCATTAGCGTATTGATAAGGATGGGTGAAAGTTCTTCAAATTCAACAGGATTCCTATTTTCCCGAAAGTACTTGCCTATTTCTTCTCCATCTTCAGAGATTAAAAGGGAGGCTTCTTGGCTTTTAGGATTTTCTAACTCCTGAAGGCTAGGCATGCCTCCGAATAACCAAAGAAAATTATAATTTACAGAAGTAATAAATAGGATGGCAAATAGGAAAGTGCCGCCAAAAATTTTGTAGGCTAAACCAATTTTATTCACCTTATTTTCTTGCTTAAATTCCATCATTTATTCATCAACTTTAGCATTTCAGTTGCCTCCTTCAAAAGGGGACTTGTAGGGAAGGAAATAACAAATTCTTCCAATAGGCGCTTAGATTCTGTTATTTCGTGCATACCCGCTTTAGATAACGCCATTAAAAATACGATTTTATCTTCCAATTTACTACCTGGATAATTTTGTTGAATTAAGAGACAGTTGTCAAAAGTGGAGCTAAACTCTTTTTCTTTGAAACGTTCATATGCCTCCTCATATTTTTTCTGAGCTTGCATTTCTTTGTTTTCAGACAAGGAACCATTCTCTAATTTGAGTATCATGGTTTTAAAATAGGAACTCGGATATCGCTCAAACAAAGTAGATCGATAGCTGGCTTTTATTGCTCCTTCATTACTTAAATACAAAATATAAAGAGCCTCTGCTTCATAGCCTGTGCTCGGGAATTCTGTTAATAATCGCTTTAATGCAGCATTAGCTAACTCATTTTCTGCTAATTCCAATCTAGCAAGTTTACCTAATTTATAAAGAGACTCCTCTATTATTTTAGCAGCTTTTGCCTTGTCTGTAGCACTTGTTGGAATGGCTTTTAGCCAATTTTCCTCCGCTTTATCTTTCGAAACAACATTTTTAGTAAGGTTTTTTTCAGTGGAACGATTTACTTCACTTGACAGGCTTAAACTGACGTTCTTGTTTCTACGATTCCAAAAATCTTCTAAAGTTCGATTACCCCAGCGATTACTAAATTCGATACTTCCCTGAATGCGAGCTTGCACATTGTTAAAGTAAAAATTTTGTTGATCCGTACTAGAGGGGCGTCGGGTGAAAACAGGGATTATTTTGACGGGCGCATTGGTCACCTTTGTACTCGTATCTTTTTGTTGTTTTAAAAAAATCGAATGCAAGTCAGCTGGGCTAAGTTTTGAAATTCGAAGTAAGGAATCCTGCAAGTTGATTTGATTAGATAGTGTGGAAAAAGTACCCCAGGATTTTTTTAATTTTTGCGCTTTTGCATAATCGGGATGGTTGCTAGAAAGGTAGGTAGCAGCACTATCATAGTAATGCGCAGCCAGATCGTAGTCTTTCATTTGCTTCGCAAAGAGACCCCCTAATTGAAAATAGAGCTCTCCTTTATTTGGATTGTTTTCTCCCCCTTTTTCCCAGTTCTCTTTTGCCTTTTTATAGTCTTTTTTAGCGTAATAATATTGCCCAATTTTCACATAGATAAAGGATAGATTATCCTCATGTTTGGGATCTTTTATCATGTCTTGTAAGGCCGTTATATTGCCCTCTAGTTGATGAATAGCTAAGCTGGCCTGCAGTTGTAAATCGTAGCTTGGTTTGTTAATTAGGGTAGTTTTATAGCTTTCCAAAGCTAAACTGGGTTGATTATTGTCTGAAAATAATTGACCCATAATAAACGAAATGCGCGCTTTTTCATCTCCCTTCTTCAGGTATTTTGATGCTTCTTGAAGAAGGGCTACGGCTTTTATGGGCTCATTTAAGAGTTGAAAAGAATAAGCCTTCAAGAGTAAGAATTGCTTTCTTTCATTTGAATTCAGAGGGTTCTCACTGATAAATTCTTCTATTTTTTCTGCGGCACTAAATTCGCGTTGCTGCAAATAGATTTCATATAAGGCGAGTAAAGCCGCGGGTCTAATTTCAAGCGAATTAACATATTTATAGGTTTCAATCGCATTTTTTAGGTCGTATTGGTACAAACGACCTTTCCCAATTAACAGGTAGGCATCTACAATAAAATGGGAATTCTGATGGCGATCGATGACGAGAGACGCTTTGCGAATTAATTCTTTACTATCTTTCTCGTTGCGTTGTTTAAAGCTTGAATCCAGAGGAATAATAATGGGTAACGTCGAGTTATAACTCTCTTTTCGTTCTGAGAATTGTTTTTTTTGCAATTCCTTGTCTAATCTAGAGGCTTGCCAAATAGCATTGTACTTTGCATTCACATTGTGAAAGGTAACAGCCATAGGCTTGTTGCTATATTGAGAACAAGACCAGGTGCTGAGGACTAGAAATAATAAGACGAGAAGCCTTTGCATACGATTCAAAGAAACAATTTTCAAATTTACGATTTATCTTCCCGAAAATTGGATAATTTTAGTTGAATATGAATTCTTATCAAAAATTCTTGGGTGCCGCTTTTCAGATGCTTGTCACCATTTTACTTGGGGTGTTTTTGGGACGGTATTTAGACGGCTACTTTTTTACAGTTAAACCGTGGTTTACGATTCTATTCTCGTTAGGATCGATTGCTTTCGCCCTTTTAGCGCTCATTAAAAGTCTTCCCAAATAGGACTCGCAGAAGCCCAGATAATTCTGTATTTTTGTCATTAAAATCTAATTCAATTGTTTACTCAGCGGCGAAATCTCATCTTCTTGTTCTTCGGTATCGTGGGGGCCTTATTCATTGGGAAACTATTTTTCCTCCAGGTGATCGATGACACCTATGAAAAGGCGGCCGACAATAACGCGATTCGCAAGATTATTCAGATTCCTTTCCGGGGTGAAGTCTATGACCGTTTTGGGAAATTAATTGTCTATAATACACCGGTATACGATTTGTATATGATTCCGCGCAAAGCCGTGGTGAAGGATACGAATCATTTTTGCCGAGTTTTTCGGGTTACGAAAGAATATTTCATTAAAACAACCCAGCGTGCTCGCGCCTATTCGCGGGTGAAACCAAGTCTGTTTTTGAAACATTTATCCAAAGAAGACTTTGCCAGTGTACAAGATGCGATGGTCGATTTCCCGGGTTTCTTTTTTGAAACAATTGCCTTCCGCACTTACCAATCTCATTCATTTTCAAATGCCTTGGGCTATGTAGCAGAAATTAGTCCTACTGCTCTTTTAGATCAAAAGGACGATTATTACCGCCAAGGTGACTATGTCGGAATCTCCGGAATTGAATCCTTTTATGAAGAAACACTGCGAGGTCAACGCGGGGTGAAATACCGGATGGTGAACAGCAATGGGGTGGAAAAAGGGGATTATAAAAATGGTTCATTAAATATCAATCCGGTCTCAGGGAATAACTTATACACTTCCATTGATCTCGCGATTCAAGAATATGCAGATAGTTTGATGCAGCATAAGGTGGGAAGTTTAGTGGCGATTGAACCTTCGACAGGGGAAATTTTGGCGATGGTTTCCGCGCCGTCTTACGATGCGAGTCAATTAACGGGAAATAATTTCTCCAAATATTACCAGCAGCTTGCCTTGGATCCAATGAAGCCTTTGCTGAACCGTCCTCCTTCTGCCTATTACCGCCCGGGTTCCACTTTTAAATTAGTGCAAGCACTCGTGGGCCAACAATTGGGATTTATTGGGCCCGGTACGGTGTTTTCTCACGCAGGTGCCCCAGTGAAGTGCCATGGCCACGGACCAGTGGATTTGCGCGGTGCGATTCGGGTTTCGTGTAACCCGTATTTCTACCACGCGTTCCGTAAGATGATTTACGATAATACGACAGGTGATACCTATGAACGATCCGCTAAAGGCTTGCAACGCTGGGCTGATTTAGTAGCTAACTTTGGATTTGGACGTAAACTAGGAGTGGATTTAGGAAATGAGAAGAAGGGGATATTACCGAATGTGGAATATTATAATTCCGTTTACAAAGGAGAAAAAATGTGGAAGTTCTCGAATATTTATTCGATTAGTATTGGGGAAGGGGAGATAGTCGTAAGCCCACTAAAAATGGCGAATCTCGCGGCAATCATCGCTAACAGAGGTTGGTATATTCCGCCGCATGTTGTAAAAGGAGTTGGACTTCAGAAATCGATTGATCCCTTCTATAAGACGCCTGTAAAAGTAGGGGTGGACGCTAAATATTTCAATGTGGTCATCGACGGAATGGAAGATGCCGTGACGCATGGAACGGTTGAGGCGGATGGTCGAATTCCGGATATTAAGATGGTGGGGAAAACGGGTACTTCTCAAAACCAAAAAGGCAAAGATCATTCAATCTTCATCGCGTTTGCTCCACGCGATAATCCGAAAATTGCGATTGCGGTCTTTGTGGAGAATGCGGGTTTTGGGGGATCAGCCGCGGCACCGATTGCCTCGCTTGTGGTAGAAAAATACTTGAAGCGCAAGGTAGATCGCAAAGCTGTAGAGACTAAGTTTATGAATATGAATTACCTGCCTAATGTGTATAGCGTAACGCGCAAAAAGGCAGCCCCAGATTCTACCAAAAAATGACAGATTCAAATCACATACAAGGCCGTATTGACTGGATCACCGTGGGATTCTATGTCTTATTTGTGGGTATGGGCTGGTTGAATATCTATTCGGCAGTCTATAGTCCAGATGCACCATTAGCCTTTTCTGATTCTGCTTTTTATGATTCTAATGCGGGGAAACAGTTGGTTTGGATAGGGACGAGTTTTGTGTTGATCATCTGCATTTTAGTGATTGATTTTCGTTTTTTCGAATCATTCGCGCTGTTTATTTACCTTGGCTTATTGCTTTTGCTAATTACGGTGCCTTTTTTAGGAGTCACCATCAATGGCTCTCACTCCTGGTTCAAATTTGGGTCTGTGACGATTCAGCCAGCAGAGTTTGCGAAAACGGCCACGGCTCTCTTGCTCGCTAAATACCTGAATGATCCGCTCGTTAATTTGAGTAAATTCCCCTTTCAGTGGAAAGCAGCACTTATTATTAGTATTCCGATGCTATTAATCATAGGCTCGAATGAAACGGGTTCCGCCTTGGTGTTCGCCTCCTTTTTGATTCTATTATACCGGGAAGGATTGCCAGGTGTATATCCAGCCCTGTTTATTGGCGGGATCGTCTTATTCGTCTCTGCTTTACTGGTGCCAGCGTGGATAATTTTACTCGCATTGGTGATTTTAGCGGGGCTTCTAGTCTTATTTATGCCTATTTACATGCAACGGGATCCGAAGACCTATTTGCGACTATCGGGTGCGATTGCCGTAATTATGACACTGGCTTTGCTAGTGGATTGGGTAGTGAATAATGTCTTAAAAGAGCACCAAAGAAATAGAATTCGTGTCTTAATAGACCCCGGTTTTGATCCCCGTGGATTAGGTTACCAAGTGACACAATCGAAGATTGCGATTGGATCTGGAGGCTTTTGGGGAAAAGGTTTTCTGGGCGGAACGCAGACCAAGTTTGATTTTGTACCGGAACAAAGTACCGATATGGTTTTCTGCACGATTGGAGAGGAGCATGGTTTTGTGGGAGTGATGTTGATGATTATTTGTTTCTTGGGATTTCTTTGGCGATTGATGTATTTAGCGGACTTACAGCGCTCACGGTTTGCCCGGGCTTATGGTTTTGGATTAGTAGGAATTCTGTTTTTTCACTTTTTAGTTAATATAGGGATGACTATCGGCTTGATGCCCATTATGGGGATTCCTTTACCCTTCTTTTCGTATGGTGGATCGTCTCTTTGGTCATTCACTATTTTGTTATTTATTTTTTTAAAATTAGACTCTCACCGGTCAGATATGCTTTCTCGCTAATATGGAAAATGATAAAATTTCTGGCAAAGCTAAAATGCTCATCGCCGTCGCCGCTCTTGGCTATTTTGTAGATGTGTATGACCTGATCTTATTTTCTGTGGTCAGAAATCCCAGTTTAATGAGTCTAGGTTTGAAAGGGGATGAACTATTGAATCAAGGCTTGAGCTTGATGAACATCCAAATGGGTGGAATGCTTCTGGGCGGAATCTTGTGGGGAGTCTATGGGGATAAGAAAGGACGTAAATCCGTTTTGTTTGGCTCTATTCTTCTCTATTCAGCGGCAAATGCCTTGAATGGTTTAGTGACAGATATGGACACTTATGCCATCTTACGCTTTATCGCTGGTATAGGCCTGGCGGGTGAACTGGGTGCAGGGATTACCCTGGTAAACGAAACTTTGCCTCCATCCAAACGTGGAATTGGAACGCTAATTATTGCAGGAGTAGGTGCGGCGGGAGCTGTTTTTGCCCCGATCATAGCAGGTTTAAGTTCAGATCCCGAATGGTGGAGATCCTGCTATTTTATTGGCGGAGGAATGGGTTTAGCGCTTCTGTTATTGCGCTTAGGCACCTTTGAATCTTCGATGTATACCGAGATGGATGATAAAGTAGAACGAGGTAATTTCTTTCAGCTTTTTTCAAATGGGGCCACTTTTAAGAAATACCTCTATTGTATTTTGATGGGGTTGCCTATCTGGTATATCATCGGAATTCTCGTTTTCTCGGCACCTGAAATAGCGAAAATCATCGGCATCGATGGCAAAATAAGTGGAGGTGATGCGATTATGTTCTGCTATATAGGTCTGGCTACAGGGGACTTTGCTGCAGGGGCTTTAAGTCAATGGTTTAAAAGTAGGAGAAATGCCGTGTTAACCTATCTTTTCATCGCGATGGGTATTTGTATCTATTATTTGTTTGGTATGTCGAACATTACAACGACCCATGCCTACGTGATGATTACGCTTTTGGGTTTCTTCGGAGGTTATTGGGCTGTGTTCTTGACTTTCTCCTCCGAGCAGTTTGGTACGAACGTGCGGATGACGGTGACAACGACGGTGCCCAATTTTGTGCGGGGTGCCTTGATTCCTATTTCTCTATTATTTAAGTTTTTAATTCCATCGGTGGGTCTGATTCATTCCGCGGCCTATGTAGGAGTATTGTGCTTTGCTTTGGCCATCTACTCGGTCCTTCAGTTGAAAGAAACGTTTGGTAAATCACTAGACTACACCGAATAATGGCGCTCATCTCGAAGAAGAAAAATCTCTATCGGATTAATCAGCAGCTTCGGCGGTATTTGCATAAATACAACCGGGAGCACTCGATGAATATCAGCTATGCAGACTTGCTGCGCTATGATAACTCCATTGTGTTGTATGATAAGAATGAGGTAGACACGCTTTGGGAAACGGTTTTTTATTCTCCTGGCGATCAGGAAGAAGTGTATGAATCGCTGAAACAGATCTATGCCGATTTAAAGACAGATGGGAATGAGGAGGTGATTAAGCACTTAGTCATAGATCGGGTCGATTATTGCACCTATGGGAATACGCATCCCTTTCGAATTCGGATTGTGAATCGGGTGAACGATAACTTTGATTATTTCTATATTAAAATTGCGGATGCTTCACGTGTATATGGACTAGAATTAGAACATATTTTATCGCCAAATCGCATCAATTACGTCACTCACGATAATACACTCGTCGAGGAACATATTGCGGGCGTGCCTGGAGATGCTTTTCTGAAGCAGGATTTAGAACTCAATTTAGAGTCGCCTATCCGTTTAGCGAAAGAGTTTGTAAAGTTCAATGAGCGTTGCCTCGTTCAATTATTAGGGGATATGCACAGTGCGAACTTTGTCATCATTACCACGCCGGATTTTGAGGAGATTTATTATCGGATTCGTCCCATTGACTTTGATCAGCAATGTTACGAGGGAAAGAAGACCGTCTACCTGCCACAGTATTTCAAACAAAATAATGCCCTAATTGAGCTGGGAATGAAGTATATGACGCCGGAATCGGTTTGGCAATACCAAATCGAAGAACGCTCGATGATTTCCTCTCGTCTAAAGTCAGAGAGTCAACGGGTGTATGATTTGATGAATGTGATGGCAAAGGATGAGATTGCACCACCAGAAAATGTGGTGCAATTGAAAACGGAATTAGCGAAGCATTACGAGGATGACCGCTTTTTAAAGTGTCAAACGATGGGTGAAATTGTTTGGTTGAGTCTTGAATTAGTAATGCGTCACTAATTACTTCTTAAAGATGGACCACATCATCAGTCCATAACCTATCATATAGCAGACCCCTCCGATGGGTGCAATCGCTCCGAATATGGACATATTCGTTAGGCAGATCAGATAAAGAGATCCAGGAAAGATAATGCTTCCGGCGAACTGAAAATAGGCTGCAGACTTCAAGTGCTTATTGCTGAAATTCATTTGCCAAACTCCTAAGATCAAAAGGACTAACCCTCCATACATTTGGTAACGAGCTGCCGTCTCAAAGGTCTCCTGGCGATTAATTCCGTTTAAATAGTCTTTCCACGCGTGTGCCCCAAAGGCTCCAATCGCCACCGATAATCCCGCCATAAGCGATCCTGTAAACAAGGCAAATTTTTTCATACTAAGGCTATAAAAAAAGGCCTTGATCCCAAGGCCTTTTGATTAAGATGCTAAAGAAACTTTTAAGTCGTTCAGCTTCCGCTTGATCGAATCATCGATCTGCTGGTCGCCTACCTTCAAAATGAATCCACCGATGAGGCTTTCATCAATTTGCTCGATCAATTCTACTTCTTTACCGGTATACTCTTTCACGATTTTCGCTACCGTTGCTTTTTGATCTGCTGTTAAGCTAGAAGCTGTGGTCACGGTCGCTTTCTGTATTCCTTTATAGTCCGTGTACATCGAAATAAACTCTTTTGCGACAGCAGGAAGAATTTTTTCGCGGTTCTTGTTCGTGATAATCACGAAGATACCGTAGGTAACGGGATTGAATTTATCCTTGAATAACTTCGCAAGGATAGCTAATTTGGTGTAATGCTTGATGATTGGGCTCTTTAGCGCTAGCACTAATTCATAACTTCCATCGCAAGTATCTGCGAAGTCAATCATATCTTTAGCCACAGCCTCTACCGCGTTCTTCTCGATCGCGAAGTCTAGCAGTGATTTAGCGTAACGGTGAGCTACAATTAATTCTGACATGGTCTATTCGATTAAGATAATTTAACGTCAGCCATCCACTCAGAAACTAATTTTTCTTGAGCTGATTTGTCTTTTAACTGGCTTTTTAACACTTTCTCCGCTAAATCTAACGAAAGAGTCGCTGCTTCCTTACGGATCGCTGCTACGGCACTTGCTTTCTCTTGTTCGAATGCCACGCGCGCTTTTTCGATTTCTTGGTTAGCGGCAGATTGTGCATCTAATTTCGCTTGAGAAATCATCGCATCGGATGCTTCTTTCGCTTGCTTTATCAATGCATCACGTTCAGCACGTGCTGAAGCGATTAATTGCTCATTACCTGCTTTCAATTCGGCCATTTCAGCACGCGTCGTTTCAGATAATTTGATGGCTTCGTCGATAGATTGCTCGCGCTCAGCTAATGATTGAATGATGGGTTTCCAAGCAAATTTGGCTAGAAGGAAGAATAAAACTCCAAAGACAAGTAATTGCCAAAAAATAAGTCCAAAGTCTGGGGTGATTAACTCCATAGTATTTTAATTTATTGTAAATCGTGTTAAAAACGCAATTTGGCACCTAATGTAAACCAAATTGCGTTTTAAATGGGGTAGAATCAGGTGCAAAGGCTAACCCTTTGGAGATTCTGATTGGTCTCTTACTTCAAAGTAACCAATAAACAAATTACTGCTGCGAATAACGCAACCGCCTCAACGAAGGCAGCAACGATCAACATCGCACCCTGAATTTTTCCAGATGCTTCTGGTTGGCGAGCGATAGCTTCCATTGCAGAACCACCGATACGGCCGATACCAACTCCAGCTCCTAAAGCAGCTAAACCAGCACCAATACCTGCAAGACCAAGACCTACAGAAACTTCTAATAAAATCGATAAAATAGACATACGATTTGGGTTTATATAATAAAAAAAATTTACAAATTAATGGTGATGCTCCTCTACCGCCGAACCGATATAGTTCGACACTAACATCGTAAAGATGAAAGCTTGGATGAAGGCAACAATTAGCTCGATTACGTTCATGAAAAGCGAGAAAGGAACTACTGCGAGTCCTAAAGCCGCATTTTCAAAAATGAAAATCAAGGATACTAAACTTAATAAAATGATGTGACCTGCGGTGATGTTCGCAAACAAACGAACCATTAACGAGAACGGTTTCATGAATACGCCCACAATTTCTACTGGAGTTAAGATAATTAACATCCACTTCGGAACACCTGGCATCGCAAAGATGTGTGTCCAATAGGTAGAGCGGCCATTCACGTTAGTTACAATGAATGCGATAATCGCTAAAACTAGTGTCACAGCGATATTCCCTGTTACGTTTGCACCTCCCGGAATCAAGCCTAACATGTTGTTAAACCAAATAAAGAAGAAGATCGTCAACAAATAAGGCATGAAACGGCGGTAATGCTTTTCGCCAATGTTATTTTTTGCAATCTCATCACGTACGAAAATGATGATGGGCTCGAACATAGACTGAAGTCCTTTAGGAGCTCTGTGTGGATTATCTTGGTATTTTTTACCAATTCCAATGAAGATAGTCAATAATAAAAAAGCTGATAATAATAAAGAGGCTACGTTTTTCGTGATCGAAATATCATAAACCTTCTCGCCATTCTCCGCGTGAATTTTACCGTGCTCTAAAACGAAACCATTGTAAGGAACCTCTTCGTGGTGCTCATTTTTGAAATTAGATGAGGAGAAAACCTGAAGACCCGACGATGCTGTGTAAACAATACAAGGCAAAGGTAGCGTAGCATGAAAATGACCCACAGTGAAGAAGTGCCATTCGTGTTCATCTGCGATGTGGTGAAGAATTAATTTACCTGGATCGAATTTCTCTGATTTAGCCTCAGCTGGAGCAGCTGTTTCTTTCACCTCAGAAGTAGGAGCTGCAGCGGGTTCATTTGCGAACGCCGATAAGCTAATAAAACTAAGGAATAGCCCTAGTAGGATATTCGAAAAGTACATTTTTTGTATTGAAGTCTTAACCTGCATCTGAAATATTAATCTTGCTATTTTCTAAAAACGTCGCAAGTTACGAAGCAAACCAAAAATTTCAAAATTTGTGCAACATAAATAGAGTACAAAAAAGTTGCTGGCGAACAAGACCATGTTTGGGGTGTGGATATAGGCGAAATATCCAATGAAAACGACGCTTAAAATAAATCGAATAGAGAGGGTAAGCATTTGAAATGGAATGTATTTCTCCCCGTCGTTTTTCGACCCCAGATTGGCGAGGTTAAATGTTAAATAGGTTTGGAAAAATTGAAAGACAAAGATGAATTTCAGCTCAGGGTGAAGGTAGGGTAGCAAGGACGTTTGAGCTAAAGCCCAAAGAATACCCCCTAAAATCCCATAAAAAACGGCCATTTTTAACATAGGGCAAATATCGTCAGAAAGGAATTAATGGGCAAAGTTTTTGGAAAAAAGCGATTTCGGCTGTTACTTGCAAGTTCAAATCAAAAAGCCTCGCTGATTGATTTATAAAGAAGAAGGGAGAGACTAGGCTCAATGAACTTCTGGCAACCCGTCTGCAAATGTAGACCCCGGTGCTAATTCCTACCCCAGGCGGTGCCTGTTTAGGGAAATATAAACCATTTTGTGCATGCAAGCTGAGTTTCATCATTTTCATTCTGCGTCCCCATTTGCCCTTGAATTAGGGGGAGAATTACCTGCATTAGATTTAGCATACCAAACCTGGGGCAAAATCAACGCAAAAAAGGACAATGTCGTGTGGATTTGCCATGCCTTCACTGGAAGTCACGATGTGGCAGAATGGTGGCAAGGCCTAGTGGGCCCGGGTAAACTGTTCAATCCAGAAAATAATTTAATCGTCTGTGTCAATATTTTAGGTTCGCATTACGGTTCTTCAGGTCCCTTAACGGTGGATCCGAGAACGTGCATGCCTTATTTTCACTCCTTTCCGGATGTAACGATTCGTGATGTGGTGTCGAGCTTCGAGATCCTTCGCAAGGAATTAAAAATTAATCGCATCAAAACGTGCATCGGTGGATCTTTGGGTGGCCAGCAAGCCGTGGAATGGGCGATTATGAATCCAGGTTTGATCGAAAATTTGATTTTAGTGGCAACGAATGCGATTCATTCGCCTTGGGGCATTGCCTTTAATGAGTCCCAAAGAATGGCCATCGAAGTCGATCCAACTTGGAAAGAATCGCAACCTAAGGCCGGCTTAGAGGGTATGAAGGCCGCACGCGCGACAGCCCTTATCTCGTATCGTAATTACGAAACTTACCTGATTACCCAAGCCAGAAAGGAGAATTCCTACGGTTCCTCTTTGCGCGCGGTTTCCTATCAGCGCTACCAAGGCGAAAAATTAGCCCAGCGTTTTAATGCCTTTTCGTATTTCCAATTATCAAAGATGATGGATACGCAAGATGTGGGTCGAAACCGCGGTGGTGCTATCGCCGCATTGAAACTGATTCAGTCTAAAACGCTCGTTATCGGCATTAAATCCGATGCCTTGTTCCCCATCGTGGAGCAAGAGTTTTTAGCCAAATACATTCCTGGTGCCTCTTTCCAAGTCATCGATTCCTTGTATGGACACGATGGATTCTTAATTGAAAGTGGATTAATGACCAAAGCCGTTCGTTTATGGCAGAAATTACAACGCCTCGAAGTGAATCCGATGGCCGATTTCTTCCAAGCCTTAGAAGCAAAACTCGCATCCCATGAAATTTCACAATAAAGTTGTTTGGATTACGGGCGCGTCGTCCGGAATTGGTGAGGCGTTAGCCTATGCTTTTGCTGCAGAAGGCGCGCTTTTAGTGTTATCTGCTCGAAGAGAAGAAGAGTTGCAGCGAGTGGCCAAAGCCTGCGGCAATGCCTACGTGCTTCCGTTCGATATGCTTTCATTATCAGAGCACGCTGATCGCGTGCAAGATGTGATTCAAACCTATGGTCGCATTGATTATTTGGTTTTGAATGCCGGGGTTTCTCAACGGTCTTTTGTGAAAGACACGGAATTCGACGTCTATCGACGCCTTTTTGAGGTGAATTTCTTCTCGATTGTCTCCTTAACACAGACTGTTTTGCCTGTCTTTACTGCTCAACAATCGGGTGTTTTCGTTCCGATTGCCTCGGTTGCTGGACGAATTTCTACTCCACGCAGGGCCGCTTATGGTGCGACGAAACACGCGTTAATTGGATTCTTTGATTCCGTTCGGGCGGAAGTTTTCAATGATGGGATTCGCGTGACCACGATTTTGCCGGGTTACATCAAGACGAATATCTCCCTTCACGCGATGAACGAGAAAGGGGAGGCTTACGGAAAGATGGATCCGAATCAGGCCAAAGGCTTAGATCCTAACTTCACCGCACAGAAAATCTTGCAAGCTATTCTAGCTCAGAAAAACGAATTCTTTGTAGGCGGTTTCCTCGAAGGTTTTGGCCTATTTATGAAGCGCTTCTTTCCTTCGATCGTACCTTTTATGCTGCGGAAGATTAAGAATACGTAGGTTTTGCTTTGTTTTCACTAAAGAAGAATACGAACAGTAATAATACCACACCAGCAATGGCAGCTGGGACCATCCAAACCGCTTGCCAATCCTTCACGTCATTCACCGTATAGTAATCGAGAACGATGCCTGAAAGCTTCGAACCGATACCCATACCGATTCCATAAGTCGCGAAAGTGATTAAGCCTTGCGCTGAGTTTTTAATTTTCTCGCCCGCTTTTTGGTCCGTATAAATTTGTCCCGTCACAAAGAAGAAATCGTAACAAACTCCGTGTAAGATAATTCCGATGTACAAGATCCATTCGCTCGAAATTCCATCACCGTAACCGAAACAAAGGAAGCGAATAATCCACGCAACCAGTCCCACAACTAGCATCTTCTTCACCCCTAAGCGCGTAAAGGCTATCGGAATCAACAACATAAAAATCACCTCAGATGCCTGTCCTAAGGACATTTTATTCTCCACATTGCTCATGTGCGAATCCGTTAAGGATGGATTTGCCATTGCATAATAGAACGACAAAGGAATGCAGATCAAAATGGAAGAGATAAAGAAAATCAAGAAGGAGCGATCTTTGAACAATTTCAACGCATCTAATCCTAAAATCTGTGCCACTGACGCATTTTTATCGGCTTTAGGAGGGGTATTCGGTAGGGTAAAAGAGTAGATTCCTAACAGGAAGGACGTGTACATCGCAATCTCAAATATGGCTACCTTGTCTCCCAAAGCATAAAAACCGATGATATTTGTCACCACAATCCAAGCGATAGTTCCGGTCACCCGAATGCTCGGAAATTCTTTCTCCGGATTAGACATCTGGTTCATCGCAATCGAATTCGATAAGGCTAAATTAGGGGCAAAACAAAGTGTATAGGCCAAAATATACCAAAAGAAGGTCTCTGGATCCCTCTCTAAACTTAAAAAATAAAGGATAACTCCACCCAGAATATTCAAAAAGCCCATCACTTTTTGGGCTGCGAAGAATCGATCAGAAATTAAGCCCACAAAAAAGGGGGCGAAGATGGAGGCGATGGCAAAAGTGGTGTAGGCGTTTCCCACTTGGTCGCCTGTTGCATGTAAATTATCGAGTAAGTATTTACTCATTTGGCCGTACCAGGCGCCCCATCCGAAGAACATCAGGAACATCATGGACATGAGTTGGAATTTTACGCTACTTTTCATCTTTTTTGAGGTTTAGAGAGACCAAAAATACAAATTTGTCTGATATTTAAAATTTTCTGAAAATATATTTTTAGGCTATTTTGTCGATTTTCTACTACTTGTTTTTAGTAATTCTACCATTTTTTTCAAAGATCAGTCTGTTTTTGAATCATGTTTTTTCAAATAATATAAAAATCTTATTTTATCCTATTAAAATACAACTTGAACACTAATTTGAAGTAAACTCTACTTATTTGATAATCAGTATTATTTGTCGTTTTTTTGAATGTTGAATTGTTTTCAGCACCCCTGTTATGTTTGGAATCTTATTAATATCAGCTCGGCCTACTGGCGAATTTCACGGATCGATGCCCTTGTTCTTGGGTGCGTTCACGGTGATCTCGTTGGCGTTGATTGGTTTTGGTATTGTCCTTTTCAAAAAGCGTAAAGAGTGGGTGCACAATTCTAAGATGACCTACGGTAAAATCGTTGAAATCTCGAAACGTTATTCACGTGATGACCACAGCGGCCGATTCCCCATCTATTTCCCCATCGTCTCTTACTATGTGAATGGATTAGAATTTAGGCGTGAAGCGGATAAAGGTTTGGCCAAAACCTGCGAAATAGGACAAGAAATCCCCGTTCGTTACCTTTCAGAGAACCCCTACGAGGCATCTTTAGCCGAAAATACGGTACCGGGATTAAATCCATCTATCTTTTTTGTGATGGGTCTTTTAATGTTAGCAAGTGCGATCATTCTATTAATCCTGAAGGCATAATTTTATTTTTCCATCGCTTTCAGTAAATTAGTTCCAAAATCTAGGACTATGGAAACCCCTGTTAAAGAAAAAGAGCAATTCAGAAATTACGATCAAGGTGATATCACCGCCGCCGTAAAAGAGCACTACCGTAAAATGCGCTCCCGCCAAACATACGAATATGTTCAACGTATGAAGGCTAAATACCTCACTTTCGAACGCCCTATGGACCTTTGGGAAATGATGGAGCGCTTAAACGTCCTCATCGATGTTTCCGATCCAGATTTAAACCTCCCTAACATCATTCACCTCTTGCAATCTGCCGAAGGCATGCGCGCGGATAATCGCCCTGATTGGATGCAGTTAGTAGGTTTAATACATGATTTAGGAAAAGCGATGTACCTTTTCGGATCTGACGAAGACGGCACCTCACAAGCGGAGCAATGGGGATTAGTAGGCGATGTATTCGTCGTAGGTTGTAAACTACCAGACTCTTGTGTCTATCCAGAATTTAACGCATTAAATCCGGACATGCAAGACCCACGTTACAATACCGAATTAGGTATTTACGAAGCGGGCTGCGGTCTTGATAATGTCCACCTCGCTTGGGGACATGATGAATATTTATTCCAGGTATTAACTAATCACAAAGAAAACACCATCCCAGAAGCAGGAATGGCCATGATTCGCTACCACTCCTTCTATCCATGGCACTCAGGCGGCAGCTACAAAGCTCTATTGAACGATAAAGACGCACAATATCTCGAGTGGATTCGCGATTTTAATCAATACGATTTGTATACCAAATCCCCGGTGATCCCGGTGTATGAGGAGTTGAAGGCATATTATAAGCCGATTGCGGAGAAATATCTCGGCAGTGGTCCTATTTATTGGTAGTTCTTGAGAGGCTCCTGAAAAACGTCGCTAGCAAATGTTTTTTGCGGAGCCTCTCAAGAACTATCCAAAATAAAAAGGGCTCTTTGCCTCGATTCTCTTTTACTGTATAAAACTAAAATGCCCCTTGAAAACGGCGCGAGCACATGTTTTCTACGGGGCATCTTAGTTTTATTCTCTTTCCAGAGATAAATCTTCTTCTCCCTGCTACAAAACATGTGCTTGCGTCACAAAAAAAAGTGCTCCTTGAAAACGGCGCGAGCACATGTTTTCTGCGGAGCACTTTATTTTTATTCTCTTTCCAGAGATAAAACAATTTAGGGGTTCAGAAATCATGTGCTTGCGCCGTTTTAAGAACCCCTAAATTATTTTATCACCATCCATCATCCTTCTTCGGCTTCACCGCCGCCGAATTCGGTTTCTTCGCTGCTGGTGCTGGAGCAACTTTAGTGGATACACTTTTCGTACCCTGGCTACTCGCAACAGACACATCTAAACCCACCCGGCTGTAGACACGGCAAACGATTTTCCATTCTTCGTTAATTTTCATCAGACTTAACAAGTCTATGTATTTAAAGTCATCGAACTTGAATTCCACTGTAGCGATAGCTGAAGTTCCAGCATAAGAATAGTTTACGAGTGCTCCAGTGGCTTTTGCTCCACCTGCAGGCATGCCAGAGATAAATTTGCGCAAGGGCGTATCTGCTATTTTTCCAGTGGATGTATTCAAATTTCTTAGTAAGGCATTGCTCGCAAAAGCACGCCCTAAACTAGCCGTATCCCCTTTAGTGAAACCTTCTGTGTAAGAATTGATGGCGGATTTGATTCCTTCATCTTCTGATTGAGCGAATGTGGATAAACCCACGAGGCAAAAAAGTGCAACAAATATATTTTTCATAGTATGTTAATTTAGTTTCCTCCTGATGCTTCGTTCTCAGCTGGGAGATTTTCTCCTTTTAAGAAAAACTTTGCTTTTTCAGGATATAATATAGATTGTACGATATTGACTTTGGCCAAAGAATGATTCGCCATATTGCCCAAAATAATAATGGCTGAATTATCTTTTTGATTATGCAAGTAATAGTTTTTAAATCCGTGCCACCAACCGGTGTGGTAAGTTAGCCATTCGCCATTTTCTAGTTGTTTTAAACGCCAACCTAATCCGTAGTTTGTGGTTAAAACCTTTGGCTTTGTGTGCTGCGGGGTGAATGCTTCAGCTAAAGAACTTAATTTGACGACTGTTTCTGAATTCAATGCCTGATCCCAAAGAAACATGTCCTCAACCGTTGAATAGATTCCTTTATCACCCGTTACGCCATCTAAATGATCGAATCCGACCACCGCAAGTCCCGAACGTTTCGGTTGATATCCGGTAGCGGACGTTTTTAGTAATTCAGGATGCAGTGGATCATAAACAAAAGACTCGGTCATGCCCGCTGGTGTAAATATATTTTCTTTCACATATTCTCTAAAACCTTTGCCACTTAATCGCTCTACGATGTAGGCAAGTAATATGTAATTGGTATTGTTATAGTGAAATTGGCGATTCGGGTGGTAATCTATGCCTGGTTTTATTTTAATAAATAGTTCAACGACTTTAGCATTCGTTAATGGAGCTTTCTTATCATAATATTTGTCTAAACAATAAGCATAATTAGCAAGTCCAGATTTGTGAGTCAATAAACTGCGAATGGTGATACTGGAATCGTATGGAAAGCCTGGGATGTGTTGTTCCACTCGATCATCCAGCTTCAGTTTTCCTTGTTCCATTAATTGCAGGATAGAGACAGCGGTGAATTGCTTCGAGACAGAAGCTAATTGAAAGGGCGTACGTGTATTTAGTTGTGCTTTTGTGAAATTATTAGCAATGCCAAAAGCTCTTTTGTAAATGATTTTGCCGTATTGGGCGACTAAAACCGTTCCGTTAAAACCGGTATTTTTCTGAAGCGTTTTGAAGAAGGTGTCTAACTTAATCGCTTTTTGTTGGGCGATCTTAGGGTCAAATAATCGAGCGATGCTGTCGTTTCTCTTTTCTACGGCACTGTTTTTGGTAAAAAAATGACCTGGAATATTATTGCAGGAGGCCATGCAGAATAAGGTTGCGAAAATACCAAGAGCCAATGACCTACGATTCATATGCGAAATTGCGAAATGTATTTGTTAAATTTAAAAGCAATTTAATCAGAAAAGGCCTTATTTCAAACCCCATGTTCCAGCGGATATTTGTTTTCTTTTTTCTTGTCCTTATCCGAATTTACCAGGGTATGATTTCCCCCTTTCTGCCTAACTCTTGTCGCTATACTCCTACCTGTTCAACCTATGCGAAAGAGGCTCTTCAGAAACATGGATTAGTCAGGGGATTGCAGCTGACATTCAAACGAATTTCTAGTTGCCATCCTTGGGGTGGGAGCGGGCATGATCCGGTACCCTAATCGTAAATTAACTGTATAAGACCGTAGGGTTTTTATAATTGCTATTATCATATGATTTGTTGATAGTATTAGATTCTACCAAAAGTTATTTTTCAAAAAAAACAATATTGAAAAAACACAATCGAATGTGCGCTGTTTTAGTTATTTGGGGTCAGTCATTTTGTATTATATACTCCCTGTATTATGTATTTTTGTGTCGCACTAAATCCAGCTTTTAGGATGAAAAATGTACGTATTATCACCCTACTTTCCCTTGTTTTATTCTCCTGTTCTACTAAGGAGGATACCCTTTTCGAAGAGTTGTCCCCAGGGCAAACAGGTATCGATTTTGTGAACCGAAGTTTAGAGAAAAAAGAGTTTAACATTTTCAATTACCGAAACTTTTATAATGGAGGTGGTGTGGCGATAGGAGATGTGAATAATGATGGTTTATCCGATCTTTTTGTGACCTCAAATTTCGAAGACAATAAGCTGTATTTGAATAAAGGGGAGATGAAGTTTGAAGATATTACCGTGAAGGCAGGTATTGTGGAAAAAAAGTTTTGGTCTACAGGTGCAACGTTTGCAGATGTAAATGGGGATGGCTTGATTGATATCTATGTGTGTAATTCAGGCTCTCGTGACCAAAGAGGGAATCAATTGTATATTAATCAAGGAATAAAAGGGGGAGTGCCTACATTTAAGGATCAGGCTAAAGAAGCTGGTTTAGTGGATGGCGGTTTTTCTAACCATGCAGCTTTCTTTGATTACGACCGAGATGGTGATTTAGATATGTATTTATTGAATAATAGTTTTAATCCGATTGATAAATTAGGGTATAAAAACTTACGTCAAGAGAGAGATAAGTTAGGTGGGGATAAGTTGTTTAGAAATGATAGCAAAGACGGGAAAGAGCTTCATTATACAGATGTGTCTGAGTCTGCGGGGATTTACGGTAGTTTGATTGGTTTTGGATTAGGAATTACAATAGGCGATGTGAATAATGACAACTGGCCTGATATTTATATTTCGAATGATTTCTTCGAGCGGGATTACTTATATATTAATCAGCAAAATGGAACGTTCAAAGAGGATTTAGAAAATGAAATGCCGCATGTTTCGCTGAGCTCGATGGGGGCTGATATGGCCGATTTGAACGATGATGGCTTTATGGACATCTTTGTTTCAGATATGTTACCAGGAGATGATCGTCGGTTGAAGACGACGTCCGTTTTTGAAGGGAATAATATTGTAGAGTTAAAGAAAAAGCGCGGTTTTTGGTATCAGTACATGCGCAATAACTTGCAATTGAATAATGGTGATGGAACATTCTCTGAAGTAGGACAATTAGCCGGTGTGCATGCGACTGATTGGAGTTGGGGTGCCTTGATTTTCGATATGGACAATGACGGCAGGAAGGATATTTTCGTAGCGAATGGGATTGCTAAAGATTTAACAGATCAAGATTTCGTAGATTTTTTAGGAGATCCCCATACAATGCAACAGATGCTGGACGGAAAAAAATTCGATTATAAGGAGTTTACAGACAAAATCTCTTCAGTACCTATTCCGAATTATGCCTATAAGAACGAGGGGGATTTGAAATTCACGAATCAAGTCAAGGCTTGGGGTTTAGCTGGTCCAGGTTTTTCAAATGGTTCAGCTTATGGGGATTTAGATAACGATGGCGATTTGGATTTAGTGGTAAATAATATCAACGCCCCCCTATCAGTTTTTAAGAATAAGACAAATGAGAAATTAAAGAACCATTTTTTGACTGTGCATTTAAAAGGAGTTAGTCGTAATTTAAATGGGATTGGAGCACGAGTAACGGTTTATCAAAAAGGTGGAATGAAAGTCTTACACCAAATGCCTAACCGTGGTTTTCAGTCATCTAGCGACCATCAAATGGTATTTGGCTTAGGCGAAAATGGGGCGATAGATTCCTTAGTTGTTTTGTGGCCAAACGATAAGATGGAAACGATTAAATCACTTAAATCAAATCAAGTGATTACGCTTAAGCAGGAAAATGCTAAAGAGATTTTTCATTTTAATAAGTTGAATCAGTCATCGATTTTTACAGATGTAACTTCTGGTGCTTTGAATTATTTACACGTGGAAAGTAAGTTTAATGATTACGACCGGGATGTGTTATTAAAACAAAAGTATTCCACGCAAGGCCCTGCTCTTGCGGTAGGAGATGTAAATGGAGATGGCTTAGAAGATCTTTATTTAGGAGGTGCGGCTGGTCAAGGTAAGCACTTATTTATTCAAAAGGCAGGAGGTAAATTTGTGAATTCTCCTCAAGTTGATTTTAGTTTAGACCAAACGGCAGAAAATACAGATGCGATTTTTTTCGATGCGGATAATGACGGAGATTTAGACTTGTTCGTGGTGACGGGAAGTAATGAGTTCAAAGAAAATGCACCTGAATTACGGGACCTTTTATACTTAAATGACGGCAAAGGAAATATGAAACGAGATGTTCGTTTTCCACTGATTTATGAGAATGGGTCGAGCGTTTCTGCCGCTGATTACGACAAGGATGGCGATCTCGATTTATTTGTGGGTACTCGCATGGTGAATTCGAAGTATGGCCAAAGCGCACAAAGTCATTTGTTTATTAATGACGGAAACGGTGGCTTTAAAAATCAAACAAAGCGCTTTATGCCACAAGTGAACGAGCTTGGAATGGTGACTGATTCCGAATGGTCAGATGTGAATGGGGATGGATATCTCGATTTAGTAGTGACACAAGATTGGGGACCAGTGGTTGTATTTAAAAATGAAAGAGGCAGAAAATTAACGAAGCAAAAGCCTGTGGCTGGATCTGAAGGACTTTGGTCTTGTGTAAAGCCGGCGGATATTGATGGCGATGGTGATATGGATTTTTTACTCGGAAACTTTGGCCTAAATACAAAAATTAAAGCCTCCGCTGCATTTCCAGCTTACCTGCATGCAGGAGATTTCGATAAAAATGGCTCTATTGAGCAACTGATTTCGAGTGTGACCGAGGATGGCAATACCTATCCGATGGTGTTAAAAGGAGAATTGCAACGAGCTCTTCCGATGATAAAAAAGAAATTTATCAAGTACAGTGATTACGCGAACAAAACGGTGGATGAACTATTTACGGAGGAACAACGTAAAGGGGCGACTATTCGTCAAATTACCACGACTCAATCTTCTTTTATGATCAACGATGGTAAAGGAAACTTCACCTTGCAGGCAATGCCATACCAGGCGCAATATTCGCCAATTAAAGCCATCGAAACGGGGGATTTTAACAAAGATGGGAAGCTTGATATTTTATTAGCAGGCAATTTCTTTGATTCGCTACCAGAATGGGGGCGTTTCGACGCAAACTATGGAATCATGCTTGAAGGACTAGGTAAAGGTAAGTTCACAGTGAAATTATCTAAGCAAACTGGATTTAGAACTTTTGGTCAAGTCCGTCATATTTCCCTCGTAAAAGGGGGCAAACGTACGTATGTGGTGTTAGCTAAAAACGGTGACAAAGCCCAACTATTTAACTATTAGAAAAAAGTATATTACTAATTTTCCTCTGTTATTTATGAAAAGATGTTTTGCTTTATGAAAAAAAAGTAGCAGAAAAGGCCCACATCTACTTCTCCATTAACATGACAAAAATCAAGTATTTCAAAAACCTTGATTACCTCTATTTTTATTACATTAAGGGGTTTTCGCTAGTGTCAATAGAGTGATAACTTCTGGGATATTCCTTCCCTTCATTATAAAACTAGTATGCTTGCATAATAAATTTTTTCTCTGCAAATTTGTTCCAACCTAAACGTTATAACAATGGCAAAAGAATACGATCGTCGCAACCTAGACTTTATTTTAAACGAAGTTTTTGATACTGCTTCTCTGTGTAATTATCCTCGTTACGCAGATTATACCCCAGACATGTTTACTATGGTATTAGACTCAGCGGAAGCCATTGCTGAGAAATACTTGCGTCCTATCTACGTAGATTCAGATCGCAAAGCAGCTGAATTAGTGGATGGAGTCGTACAAGTTCACCCGGGAATTGAACCTTATATGAAGGAGATGGGCGAATCGGGTATGATCGGCTGTACGTTTGACATAGAACATGGAGGTCAGCAAGTACCTTCGATGATCGGTGGGGCACACGAATTCATTCGCGGTGCTGCTCATAATTCAGCAGTGATGTTTACGGGATTATCCCATGGGGCAGCACATCTGATTGCCTCTTTTGGTTCGAAGGAATTAGCTGATACCTATGTTCCTAATATGCTTTCGGGCAAGTGGGCGGGCACGATGTGTTTAACCGAGCCTCAGGCTGGAAGCTCCTTGAATGATGCATCTACTTCTGCTAAAGATTTAGGAGATGGAACCTATGCCATTAAAGGTCAAAAAATATTTATTTCAGGAGGGGATAATCACTTCTCTGAAAATATCATACACTTAGTGTTAGCCCGTTTAGAGGGTGCTCCTGCAGGAACGAAAGGGATTTCCCTTTTTGTAGTTCCTAAGAAGCGCATCGAAAATGGTGCATTAGTGAATAACGAAGTGGTTTCTTTAGGCGTTTATCATAAGATGGGCCAAAAAGCCACTCCAGCCCTTCACCTTTCTTTTGGTGATAAAGGCAATTCAATCGGCTATTTAGTGGGCGAACCGAATAGAGGTTTGTCTTACATGTTCCAAATGATGAACGAAGCCCGCTTAGGTGTGGGTATGGGTGGAGCCTACATTGCTTCAGCTGCGTACCATGCTTCGAAGCAATATGCGAACGAGCGCGCTCAAGGTCGTTTATTAACAAACAAAGACCCGAATACACCTCCTACGTTGATCAAAAATCACCCAGATGTACAGCGCATGTTGTATTTCCAAAAAGCGATTGTGGAAGGATCCATGGGTCTTTTATTCCAATGCTTTATGTGGGATGATTTAGCAAAAAGCTTAGAGGGCGATGAGAAAAAAGAAGCCCAAATGATGCTTGACTTAATGACCACGGTAGCAAAAACGTATCCAGCCGAAATGGGAACCTTAGCCGTGAATCAAGGATTGCAAGTTTTAGGAGGCTACGGTTATACCGAAGACTTCCCATTAGAGCAAATGGCGCGCGATGTGCGGATTATGTCCATCTATGAAGGTACCACAGGAATTCACGGATTAACCTTATTAGGTCGTGGTATTCCAGCAAACAATGGAGCGGCCTTGCAGACTTTAGGAAAATTAGTTTTCGCAGATATCGCGGTGGCTAAAGGACACGAAAGTATAGCAAAATATGCAGCCATGTTAGAGAAGGAATTAGCCAATTTAACTTCGGTGACGATGCACAAATTAGGATTCGCTATGAAAGGTGAAATCGACGTATTCTTAGCAGATTCTACTTTGTATATGGAATTGTTTGGCCTAATTACGGTGGCTTGGCAATGGTTAAAGCAAGGTCACGTGGCAGCGGCTGCCCTGGCTAAAGGTGGCTTGAGCAAAGAGGATGAGGCGTTCTATACAGATAAGATCCATACGATGAAATTCTTCTACCACTACGAGGTGCCTAAGGCTTTAGGTTTATCGCAACGTTTGATGGATGAAGAAGTATTAACTATTTTTGATAACAAATAAGAACTAAAATGTTTAAAAAACACGTATTTCTGGGCCTAGCGCTGTTATTATCGACTGTGGCATTAGCTCAAAGCAAGTATTCCGCGTATGAATTATTTCACCCGCTTTGGAATTATGGACCTGTTTCCCCGATGCGTTCTGCAGCGGGTGTTCCAGGCCCAGGTTACTGGCAAAACTCTGCTGATTATAAGATTGCCGTTTCATTAGATGATGTGGCAAACAAAATCACGGGGGATGTGGAGATTACTTACAAGAATAATTCGCCAGATAAATTGCCCTTTTTGTGGTTGCAATTAGACCAAAACAGCTTCAATACCCAGTCTCGCGGAGGCAAGACGACGCCTATTTCGGGTGGACGTTTTGGGAATTTAGCGTTTGATGGTGGTTACAAAATCGAGAGTGTTACAATCGATGGCAAGCCGGCTAATTTCATCGTAGAAGACACACGGATGCAGATTCGTCTTGTTTCTCCTCTAGCGGAAAAAGTGGGAACGGCGAAAATCAAAATTGCTTATTCATTCACTTCTCCGGAGAATGCTTCGGATAGAATGGGTATTCAGCAAACCAAAAATGGTGCGATCTACACGGTGGCGCAGTGGTTCCCACGTGTTTGTGTGTACGACGACATCGAAGGATGGAACGTATTGCCTTACTTGGGTGCGGGCGAGTTCTATTTAGAATACGGTAATTTCGAGTATTCCATCAATGCGCCTGCTTCACACATTGTGGTGGGTTCAGGTGAATTGTTGAATCCAACGGAAGTTTATACGGCTGATCAGGTGAAGAAATGGGCTGCTGCAGCTAATTCAGAGACCACCGTCGTGATACGTTCAGCGGCTGAAGTGACGGATCCCGCTTCTCGTCCGGCGAAAGATCGTTTGACGTGGAAGTTTAAGTGTACTAATGCGCGTGACGTGGCTTTTGCTTCATCTAAGGCGTTTATCTTAGACGCTTGCCGCATCAATTTGCCAAGTGGCAAGAAGTCGATGGCCGTTTCTGTTTATCCGGTTGAGTCAGACGGGAAAGATGCGTGGGCACGTTCATCGGAATATGTAAAAGCATCCATTGAGCATTATTCAAATTGGTTATACGAGTATACTTATCCTGTGGCGACTAACGTAGCCGGTATTGTTTCTGGAATGGAATATCCAGGCATCATTTTTTGTGGATACAAGGACAAGACCGCTTCTTTATGGGGCGTGACGGACCATGAATTTGGCCATAACTGGTTCCCGATGATTGTGGGTAATAACGAGCGTAAATTCGCTTGGATGGATGAAGGGTTCAATACCTTCATTAATTTCTACTCAACAGATGCCTTTAATAAAGGAGAATACAAGAACCGCAAATTTGATATGCACGCGATCGCGAAATCCATGTTCCGCGAAACAGCAGATCCGATTATGTCGATTCCAGATGTGATCCAAACGCGTAATTTAGGCTGGGAGGCTTATAATAAGCCAGGTTTTGGCTTACGCATCTTGCGTGAAAATATCTTAGGAGCTGATCGTTTTGATTATGCTTTTAAAAATTATATCAACAAATGGGCGTTCAAACACCCTACACCTATGGATTTCTTCCGCGCAATGGAAGATGGAGCTGGGGAGGATTTAGGATGGTTCTGGAAAGCTTGGTTCTATGAGCTTTGGAGACTTGACCAATCAGTGAAAGATGTGGATTATGTAGAGCAAGATCCTGCTAAAGGTGCTGTGATTACGATTGAAAACTTAGACAAGATGGCGATGCCAGTTGTGGTGGAAGTGGAATTAACGAGCGGAGAAAAAGAACGCTTTACGTTCCCGGTAGAGATTTGGCAGAGAGGTTCTAGCTGGACGTTCCGCACTTCAACGAAGCTGCCAATTAAATCGGTGGTGGTTGATCCAGATCATTCCTTCCCGGATATGGATTCCAAAAATAATACCTGGAAGCCGATGAGTATTCGCACTAGATAATGAAAAAGCCCTTGCAGTTTGCAAGGGCTTTTTTTATCCTTTTAAGATTCGTCCGATATCATTCGCCTTTCCTAATTCCTGCTTTAGCTTATCGTAGCTGCCAGAAAGCATCAGGCCTTTGTATTTCAACAGGGTGTTGATGTATTCGTCCAAAACGTCCAGCAAGTTCTCTTGGTTCTGGTGGAAAATTTGGCTCCAGGTTTCTGGGGAAGATTTTGCCAAACGCACAGTGGATTCGAAACCGGTGGAGGCTAGTTCGAAAATGCGGGCTTCGTTCTTCTCTTTCTCTAATACCGTGTTCGCTAGGGCGAAAGAACAGATGTGAGAGATGTGCGAAATATAAGCTGTGTGCATATCATGTTCGATAGAACCCATATAGATGAGGTTCATCTCTAAGCCGCTGCGGTATAAATCTTCGATTAAGGCAACGGCAGCGGGGTCGCTGAGTTCTTTGTCGCAAATAACACCCCGTTTACCCACGAATAAGCCTTGGACGGCCGCCTCAGGACCAGAGAATTCGGTTCCGGCCATTGGGTGGGTGGAAACGAATTGTGCTCTTTTGGGGTGGTTTTGTAAAGCCTCGAAAACCGGGGTTTTAGTAGAACCTACCTCAATGATCACTTTTCCAGGTTTTAGCGCATCTAATACCGATGGAATCAGCGCCACTAACAGGTCAACTGGAATCGCGCAAACGAAGACGTCCACTTGGTCGATGGCCTCTTGCCAAGTGGCGATGCGGTCGACTAGTCCAAGCTCTAATGCTTTTTTCTGGTGTTCGGGATTGGTATCGATACCGACGATTTCGGAGGCCCAGCCACTCTTGCGAAGACCGAGTGCGATGGATCCTCCAATTAATCCGATACCGATGATGCCTACTTTAGGAGATGCCATTGCTGTGGTTTTTGATGCGATCAATCGCTTGTGAGAAAACGGATTCTTGTGCGCAAAGCGAGATGCGGATATAGCCGTCGCCTTGCGTTCCGAAGATTCCACCCGGCGTAATAAACACCGCGTTTTCGTCTAAAATTTTATCTGATAATTCGTAGCCAGAGGCGAATGAAGCTGGGATTTTGGCCCAAACAAACATCCCCGACTGTGCCGGATCATACACGCAATCGAGTAAGTCTAATAGTTCAAATACGAGTTTTTGGCGCGAACGGTAAATGCGGTTTTGATTCTCAAACCACGCGCTGTCCGCAGAAAGAGCTTTAACTGCCGCTTGCTGCAAAGGCAAGAACATCCCAGAATCCATATTAGATTTGAACTTCAATACTGGGGCTAAAAATTCTGCTTTCCCAAAAGCCGCCCCAATTCTCCATCCCGCCATATTGTGGGACTTCGAAAGGGAATTTAATTCGATCGCGACATCTTGCATCCCCGGAATCGAAAGCATGCTCATCGGTTTTTCGTTCAGGATGAAGCTGTAGGGATTGTCGTTCACTAATAAGATCGAATGGCGAATAGCGAAATCGCGCAACTCGGTGAAGAATTCCACCGTTGCTTGCGCTCCGGTAGGCATGTGCGGGTAGTTGACCCACATGATTTTGACTTTGGAAAGATCACGCTTTTCTAACGCCTTTAAATCAGGTAACCAACCCGTGGAGGCAGATAATTCATAGCTTTCTACCGTCGCACCGGCTAAAGAACAAGCCGCCGAATAGGTAGGGTAGCCTGGATTGGGGATCAAACTCACGTCACCCTTTTCTAGATAGGCCATGGCGATGTGCATGATCCCTTCTTTGGAACCAATCAAGGGTAAAATTTCTGAAGAGGGATTAACTGTTACGCCGTAATGGGTAGCGTAAAATGATGCGAAAGCCTCGCGCAAAGCAGGAATACCTTGGTAACCTTGGTAGGCATGGTTGGCTGGATTTGCCGCGCTCTCCGTTAAAGCCGCGATGGTCTCAGAAGACGGCGCTAAATCAGGAGATCCAATACCTAAGTTAATGATAGGTACGCCGGATTCCTTTAAAGCCGCGATCTGCTTCAATTTCTTGGAGAAATAGTATTCCTCCACGCTGTTTAAGCGGCTCGCCGCTGTGATGTGTAAGCTCATAAAACAAAAAACCGACGTAAAGTCGGCTGATATAATTGACAAAAAACTATATAACCGATTAGGCAGCGTTGTAATAACCTGCGTAATAATACCCTGCTAAATAGTTGATTGCGTGTGAATGCATATGCCAAAGGTAGGAAAAAATTACTTTTATGCAAATAGAGGCTTCAATAGCTCGCGAATGAGGGAGGATTCGTAGCCTTTGGATAGCCCAAAGTTATAACACTTTTGGTAGCGCTGCGGGGAAGTACCCGTTTTAATCTCGTCCCTTTTTTTCTGTAAGATAGCACGGGCTTTCTCGATGTAATCCGCATCATCGATGCCATCCCAGGCAGAAGCTAAAAGTGAGGCTGAGATGCCTCGCTTGCGTAGTTCGTAGTTGATTTTCGTGCGACCCCAGCTTTTTTGATTGAACTTCGAGCGGACAAAGATTTCGACAAAACGCGCCTCATTCAGGTAGTTGTTTTCGCGAAGCCACGTTAAATACGAAGGGTAATCAGAGTGCGAAACCTCGAAAGTCTTCATCTTCTGCTCTAATTCTAGGACGCATCTTTCCTGGTAGGCGCAATAGCGGGCCAGCTTTTGGAGAATCTCGCTATTCATAAGGGAAGATTTAAGATTCGATTTCTTCGAAACTCTCAAGGTTGAACAGGTCGTTCAGGACATCCACCATTTTGTCTGAATCCCCACGCTTGCAAGCAGCTTTTAGGTGGATGATGGGTTGTTTGATGATTTTTTGGACTAAACCAGCCGTGATTTTCTCCAGCTTCTCGGTCTCTTCTTTCGTCAAACCTTTCATGTGGCGGTTCATCTCCTCCTTACGGATTTGCTCCAGCGCATTTTTCAATTTGTGGATGGTAGGCGAAACCTCCATCTCTTTAGACCAATCATTAAAGCTAACAATGCTCTCTTCGATGATGGTACGTACATCCGGAATAGAGGCTAAGCGAGTGGCCAAAGCCTCATCCGCACGCTCCTTCAAGGTGTCAATATTGTATAAAAGGACCCCATTAATCTTCTCGATGCCATCTTCGATGCTACGCGGCACAGAAAGGTCGATGAAGTATTTAAAGGATAATAATTGCAATTTCTTAATCTCTGCCTGCGTGATCATCGGGCTATCCGTGCGAACAGACGAGATAATGATGTCAGCTGCGGCGATTTCTTTCCACAAGTCAGCGATAGGAGCGACTCTGAAAAGCTCTTTTCCAGCGGCAATCTTCTCTGCTTTTTCGATCGTACGGTTCATAATGGTGAACTCAGCAAAATCCTTTTCTTCCATATTTTTGCACACATCTAAACCGATTTCTCCTAATCCTAGGATTAAGACTTTCGGGTTTGGAAGGGCTTGAGAAAGTTCTTCAGCTAAGGCTACGGTGGCATAAGAGACAGAGGCCGCTCCATCGCGGAACGAAGTTTCTTGGGCTACGCGCTTGTTAGAGTAGAAGATGGTATGCATCAAACGGTGTAAATATGGACCAGCCATATTTAAATCTGCCGCTTGTTGGTAGGCTTTCTTGATTTGGTTCGGGATTTGTAAATCCCCCACTACTTTTGACTGCAAGCCGGTCGCTACTTCGAATAAATGGCGCAGAGAATCCTCTGTTTCGTCCATTTGCTTGAAATAACCTAGGTATTCGGCGGTGTTCGTTAAGCCTTTTTCGATTAAGAAAGCTTTGATTAAGTCGGTCGAGATATCGCGATCAGACGTATAATAGAACTCCGTGCGGTTGCAGGTAGAGACAATTAATAATTCATTTAGGCCAAAAAGATCCTTGCACTTCACATAAAATCCTTTGCTCTCGTCTTCGTTCAACGCTAACATCTCGCGGATGGCGAGTGGCGCAGTACGGTGTGAAAGGCTGACGGATTTAAAAGGTAAAATCATTTATGTCTTAAGCGTGATTATTAATTCACAAAAGTACAATGCAAAAGTTTAAAATGTATCTGTCTTTGAAAGAAAATCGTAATTTAGATGAAGAAAAAATAAGAACTATATGCACTTCAAAAATAAGACGGTCTTTATCACAGGAGGATCCCGCGGAATTGGATTAGAGATTGCAAAAAAATTAGCTTCAGAGGGCGCAAACATCGTTATTGCGGCTAAAACTTCCGAACCACATCCTAAATTGCCAGGTACGATTCACACGGCGGCGGCTGAAATTGAGGCGGCTGGCGGAAAGGCTTTGGCCTGTATGGTAGACATTCGTGACGAAAATCAGGTTTTAGCAGCGGTGAAATTAGCCGTCGAGACCTTTGGAGGCATTGATATCCTGATCAACAACGCATCTGCGATTCAGCTCACGGGTACTTTAAGTACCGAGATGAAGAAATATGATTTGATGAATCAGGTCAACACGCGCGGAACGTATTTGTGTGCTCAGGCTTGTTTACCTTATTTGTTGAAATCTGATAATCCGCACGTTTTAACGCTTTCTCCTCCTTTAAATGTGGAGGCGCGCTGGTTTGAGAATCATGTGGCGTATTCGATTGCCAAATTTGGGATGTCTCTATGTACCCTCGGAATGGCGTCGGAGTTTAAAGGGAAAGTTGCCTTTAATTCACTTTGGCCTAAAACCATTATTGCGACTGCTGCCATCGAATTCGCGGTGGGTAATGCGTCTATGATGCAATTAGGGCGCAAGGCTAGTATTATGGCGGATGCGGCTGCGGCGATTTTACAGAAGGATGCGAAGACGGTTACAGGAAATTTCTATATTGATGAGGATGTATTGCGCGCTGAAGGAGTAACCGATTTTGCTGAATACCGCGTGAATCCGAATACACCAGAAAATCAATTATTGCCTGACTTTTTCATTTAATGTTAGAAAATTACACCCCGCCACTTTGGTTACCGGACGGGCATACACAAAGTATTTATCCCTCCCTTTTTCGGAAAGTGACTCTTTCGGAAACGCCACGGCGCGAACGGTTGACGACTCCAGATCAAGATTTCTTGGATGTCGATTGGTATGGTGGTCCGCTTTCAGAGAAACCTCTATTAATTGTGTCCCACGGTTTGGAGGGATCAAGCGATCGCCAATATGTGACAGGTTTGATTCACAAGATGAAAGGGATGAACGCGCTGGCTTGGAATTACCGAAGCTGTTCAGGCGAGCCCAATAAGAATCTACGTTTTTACCACAGTGGGGCGACGGATGATTTGGACTTCATTATTAAGTTAGCGATTGAACGCGGGGCAAAAGATATCTATCTCGCTGGATTTAGTCTAGGGGGCAACTTAACCTTGAAATGGTTAGGCGAACAGGGCAAAAATCCTCCCCCAATGATTCGAAAAGCTGTCGCATTTTCCGTACCTTTGCACCTTTCGTCGAGTAGCAAACAGTTAGCTAAGCGAGAAAACAGACTCTACACTCATCGATTTCTACAAACTCTCATTAAAAAAGTCAAGGAAAAGTCCGCGCGCTATCCTCAGGATATTACCGTGGAGATGATTGATTCGATAAAGAGTTTAGTGGATTTTGACGATGTGATCACAGGGCCTTTACACGGGTTTAAAGACGGGGAAGACTATTACGAAAAGAGTAGCTCCTTGTATTTTTTGGATCAGATTAACGTACCCACTTTAATCGTGAATGCAAAAAATGACCCATTTTTATCGGCGGAATGTATTCCGGAATCTTTTGTGAAGACCTTGGACTTTGTCCAATTAGACGCACAGGAAAAAGGAGGGCATTGTGGTTTTTATCCGAAGAATTACCAGGGTTATACTTGGTCGGAAAATCGCGCCGAAACTTGGTTTAATAAAAGCGTTTAGAAAATAATAACATGCCTACAGCTCAAGCAGAACCTTTAAAAATTGTCATTGATTTCGATAGCACGTTCACGAAAGTGGAGGGGCTCGATGAATTAGCGAGAATCGCGCTTCAGGGAAATCCGAAGCAGGCGGAGATCGTGGGAAAGATTAAGGATATCACCGACCAAGGAATGGTAGGGGCCTATTCTTTCGCCGATTCTTTACGTGATCGCGTCGCTTTATTGCCGGCGAATCGCTCGCACGTGGATCAATTGATCGTCTTTTTAAAAGGTAAAATCTCGGAGTCATTTAAGCGCAACAAGGATTTTCTAGAAGAAAATGCCGCACAAATTTTAATCGTTTCCTCAGGTTTCAAAGACTTTATCGTTCCCGTGGTGAAAGAGATGGGCATCCCAGCGGAGAACGTATACGCGAATACGTTCTCGTATGATGCGGAAGGAAATATTACTGGTTACGATGCGGACAATTTATTGTCTCAGGATAAAGGTAAAGTTCGCTTATTGCAATCATTGCAATTAGAAGGCGAGGTTTACGTGATCGGTGATGGTATCACGGATTACGAATTACGTGAGTCAGGTTTAGCAAATAAATTCTTTGCGTTCACGGAGAATGTTTCGCGCAAGGCGGTGACGGACAAAGCGGATTACGTAGTTCCATCTCTAGATGAGTTCTTGTATATCAACGGTTTAAGCCGTGCGCAATCGTATCCTAAATCAAGAATCAAAGTTCTTTTATTAGAAAACGTGCACCCTGGTGCCGTGCAAGCTTTCAAGAAAGAAGGTTTCCAAGTGGAGCTTTTGAAAGGCGCTTTGGATGAGGATGAATTGATCGAGAAGATCAAGGACGTGTCCATCTTCGGTTTGCGTTCGAAGACGAATTTGACGAAAAAGGTATTAGAACATCCCAATGCCTCTCGTTTGATGTGTGTGGGTGCTTTCTGTATAGGTACGAACCAAATTGATTTAGTAGAATGTGAGAAACGCGGAATCGCGGTGTTTAATGCGCCGTATTCGAATACGCGTTCGGTAGTGGAATTGTCGATCGGTTTGATGGTGATGTTAACGCGTAATATCTTCGAGAAATCGACGAAAATGCACGTGGGTGTTTGGGATAAATCAGCGACGAATTCGTACGAGATTAGAGGTAAGAAAATTGGTTTAGTGGGTTATGGAAGCATCGGTACGCAGATTTCCGTGATTGCGGAGGCGCTGGGTATGGAGGTTTACTTCTATGATATCGTCGATAAATTAGCCTTAGGTAATGCCAAAAAATGCAAAAGCTTACAGGAATTGTTGTCCCAAGTGGATTTTGTGAGTTTACACGTGGACGGCCGCAAGTCGAACACGAACATTATCGGCAAAGAGCAATTCTCTTGGATGAAAGACAATGCCATTTTCTTGAATTTGTCGCGTGGGCACGTGGTCGAAATTCCGGCTTTAGTGGAGGCGATCAAGTCGGGTAAAGTGTGGGGCGCAGCGATTGACGTATTCCCGTATGAGCCGAAGACGAATGACGAAGAGTTTTTGAACGAATTGCGCGGTTTGCCTAACGTGATTTTGACGCCGCACATCGGTGGTAGCACAGAGGAAGCGCAGCAAAATATTGGGGAGTTTGTTCCAGCGAAGTTATTGCAATTCATTAATAATGGTAGCACGTATGGTTCGGTGAACTTCCCTGAATTGCAATTGCCGCCGTTAGAGGATGCGCACCGTTTGTTGCATATTCACCACAATGTACCTGGGATTTTGGCCCAAATCAACCAAATCTTCGCTAAATACCACGTAAACATTATTGGTCAATACTTGAAGACGACAGAAAATACGGGTTATGTGATTACGGATGTGGCCAAAGAATACTCGGATGAAATCGTGAGTGAATTGAGGCTGATCGATAACACCATTAAGTTTAGAATGTTATATTAATATGAGCACTTTTTTCACCCCAGGCCCTGCGGCCTTGTTTCCTACGGTTCAGTCCCATTATATGGAGGCTTTTCGTTTAAACCTCGGTTCGATTTCCCATCGTTCTGCGGCTTTCCGTAAGATCTACCAGCACGCAGACGAGCAATTGCGCGAATTATTCGCCTTGCCTAAGAGCCACGCGGTCTTGTTTACGGGATCTGCGACGGAGGTGTGGGAGCGTATCATTATGAATACAGTAGAACACGAGAGTTTTCACCTAGTGAATGGCTCGTTCTCGAAGAAGTTTTTCGATTTTTCTAAAGACCTGCACAAGTATGCGAATTCGATTCACAAGCCGTTTGGCGAGGGTTTCGATGCTTCAGAGGTGGAAGTTCCGGAATATGCGGAATTGATTTGCTGCACAGCGAACGAAACGAGTTCTGGTGTGCAGATGAAGGCTTCAGAGATTCACAAGATTAAAAAAGCGAACAAGGATAAGTTTGTGGCGGTGGATATGGTTTCCTCTGCGCCTTACCCAAATTTAGATTTTGGATTAGTAGACTCAGCCTTTTTTAGTGTCCAAAAATCATTCGGAATGCCTGCCGGTTTAGGTGTTTGGTTTGCGAATGAGGCGATGCTAGAGAAGTCAGAGCGTATGAAAAAACACGAGGGTATTGTGGGGACGTATCACTCGTTGCCAAGCCTTTGGGAAAATTACAAGAACTTCGAAACGCCAGAAACTCCTAACGTGATGGCGATTTATGTGTTAGGCAAAGTGGCGGAGGATTTTAACCGAATCGGTGTGGAGAATTTGCGCAAGGAGACGGATAAAAAAGCGAAAGCTTTGTATGATTTTGCGAAGAAATCGGATAACTTCGAAATATTCGTGGAGAACGAAAATCACCGTTCGGCGACCGTTGTGGTATTAAATTGCAAGGAAGGCTCGTCTAAAGTGATCAATACAATTAAAGAAAGAAGCGATATGATTATAGGGGCTGGATATGGCAAATTGAAGGAAACCCAAATTAGAATCGCGAATTTTCCAGCAGTAAATTTTGACCAAGTTCAGGCTTTAATAACTGAATTAGGTTCACTTTAATAATAAACCTAGGACTATGAAAAATGGAACACCCATTCGTTGGGGTATATTAGCATGCGGCGGTATAGCCCGCAAATTTGCAGACGATTTAGCCTTTGTTAAAGATGGTTATTTAGCGGCTGTTTCCTCCAGAGATATTTCCCGTGCAGAAGAGTTTGCCTCCCATTATGGGCCAGATGTAAAATGCTTTGGTTCGTATGAGGCGATGTTGTCAAGCGGCGAAATCGATGTGGTTTACATTGCCTCTCCGCACGGATTGCACCACGAGCACACGCTTTTGTGTTTGAATGCGGGACTTCCTGTCTTGTGTGAAAAAGCCTTTGCGATCAATTCGAAGCAAGTGGCAGAAATGATTCAGACGGCGCGTGATAAGAAGATCTTCTTAATGGAGGCTTTGTGGACACGTTTCCATCCCTCTATCGTGAAACTGCAAGAGATTCTAGCTTCGGGTGTGATCGGAGATATCGTTCACCTAGCAGCAGACTTTGGTTTCCATGCACCCTACGATGCGGAGGCACGTTGGTTTAATCCAGCGTTGACCGGCGGGTCTTTATTAGACATCGGTATTTACCCTTTATTTATCTCCAAATTCGTGTTAGGAAATCCTTTAGAAATGAAGGCGACTGGCGTAATGGCACCTACTGGAGTGGATATGAATACGTCCATCGCTTTGAAATATAGTTCAGGAGTGACTGCTACCTTGTTCTCCACCTTTGCCACGAAGACGGATACGACCTGTGAAATTCACGGAACAAAGGGTAAAATCCACATGCATTCGCGTTTCCATGAGACGAAAGGTATTACCGTAACGATCCATGAAACAGAGCAAGAGACGTTCTATGAAACGGAGCGTTTAGGCTGGGGATATAGCTACGAAGCGGAGGCAGTTCAATCTGATTTACGCGCGGGTCGTACGGAAAATGCCTTGATGACGCATGCTTTCAGTACGGAATTAATGGCTTTATTAGATGAAATTCGTTCTCAAATCGGTTTAAAATATCCAAATGAATAAGATCCTTCTTTTCCTATTATTGTCTTTCGGCGTTTTCGCGCAGAAGCCTCTAGACCGTTTTGAAAAAGAAATTATAGCTTTTGAAAAGCTAGATTCTATTGCCATGCCGGCCAAAGGAATGAAATTATTCATCGGCTCTTCTAGTTTTCGTTTGTGGAAAAGCTTTGATACGGACATGAAGGGGATGAATGCGCTTAACCGTGGTTTTGGTGGGAGTACCTTGAAAGAAGCCTTGTTTTATTTCGATCGAATGGTGGCGAAATACCAGCCTTCTTGGGTGTTTATGTACGAAGGTGATAATGATATTACCTCTGGTACGAGTCCAGAAGAGATTGTATCGCAATTCGAAGAGTTTTCTGCCCGTTTAGCGAAGCAGGTTCCAGGGGCGAAACTCGTTTTCGTTTCTGCCCGCCCTAGTTTAGCTCGCGAGGCATTGAAGGCGAAACAACAGGATTTAAACCAGCGCATCGTTAGCATCGCGGCAAAAAAGAAAGGGCATTATGTCATCGATATGCACTCACCATTTTATAATCCGGACGGTACTTTGATGCAGGATATTTTTGTGGCAGATCGTTTACACCTGAATGAAAAGGGGTATGTGATTTTTGCGAAACAAATACAAAACTTTCTTCAAAAGTATGCCAAATAGGGACGTACTAAAGGGGGATTGGTTGCCGAATATATCGGTCGATTGCGTCATTTTTGGATTTCAAGAGAATCAATTAAAGGTACTTTTGTTGAAGTTTAGAAACAATGAAGTTTGGTCATTGCCAGGTGGATTTATTGGTAAAGAAGAGGATGCAGATGATGCCGCCAAGCGCGTCTTGTGGCAGCGTACTGGTTTAGAAAATATCTATTTACAGCAATTCTACACCTTTGGCGATCTGAAAAGAAACATCGGTGCCATCGAGAAGCACGAGGAGATTAATCTCGCTATGGGGCGCTCATTAGAAGATTTAAAATGGTTATCTAATCGCTATATCACCTTAGGCTATTATGCCTTAGTCGAATACTCAAAAGTAAGGGTCACCCTGAATGATGTGTCAGATGATTCCGCTTGGATGGATGTCGATCAGATCCCTTCTTTGTTTTTAGATCACAATGCGATAATTAGTAAGGGATTAGCCCATTTGCGTACTTCGATTGATTCGCATTTAGCCGCCTTTAATTTATTGCCGGAGACATTCACGATGTCTGAATTACAACAGGTCTATGAGACGATTCTAGGAAAAGTGTTAGTGCGTACGAATTTCCAACGCAAGATGTTGAGCTTGGATATTTTAGAACGTATTGAAAAGAAATATACGGGAGGCGCTCACAAGGCCCCTTATTTGTATCGTTTGGACAAGAAAAAAGCGGAGGCTTTTTTGTCCTCCGCTTCTTAATTTAGATTAACCCATATTGTGGTAGACGTTCTGCACATCATCATCTTCCTCTAGACGCTCGATGAGCTTTTCTACATCGGCTATTTGTTCCTCTGTTAGTTCTTTTGTCTCATCTGGAATCCGTTCGAAATCGGCTCCCATTAATTCAAATCCTTTTTCCTCTAGGAATTTTTGGATAGCACCAAAAGCTGTGAACTCCCCATAGATATTAATTTGATTCGTCTCCTCATCTAAGAAAACTTCATCACCCCCTAAGTCAATTAGGTCGAATTCTAATTCTTCTAAATCGATTTCCGGTTTAGCCGCGATTTTAAATACGGATTTACGGGTGAAGATGAAATCTAACATCCCTGTCGTCCCTAAGCTTCCGCCACATTTTGTGAAAGACGACCGAATATTCGCTACCGTACGGTTGATATTATCTGTTGTTGTTTCTACTAGGATGGCGATACCATGTAGCGCATATCCTTCGTATACGATCTCTTTGTAGTCCTCTTGGTCCTTAGAAGTCGCGCGTTTGATAGCCCGCTCTACGTTTTCCTTCGGCATATTCACTGCCTTCGCGTTTTGGATGATCGCACGTAAACGAGAGTTTGACGTGGGATCACCACCTCCAGATTTTACAGCAATCACAATATCCTTACCGATTTTGGTAAAGGTTTTGGCCATTTGACCCCAACGTTTGAATTTTCTCGCTTTTCTAAATTCGAAGGCTCTTCCCATAGTTCATTATTTTGAAATGCAAAAATAAAACAAGCTGATGGAATTATGCTATCGATTCAAAAAAAAATCCCCCTACAGCTCCTCACTGATAGCTAAGAAATTTGTCTAAATTGCAGGAATGAAAAAATATATCTGGTTCTTTTTTATTTTGTTTTCTACTTCGCTATTTGGCCAAAAGAAGAACGAAAACTTTCAAATGCTCATCAAAAAAACCACGGGTCCCATTAAAGTGGATGGAATCATCGATGAAAATGCGTGGTTTCAGTCCGCGGCTGTGAGTGATTTTATGATGTGTAATCCCTTTGATTCACTTTGTGCCCAAGTACGTACAGATGTAAAGATGACTTATGACGATAAATACATTTATATTTCTGCAGAGTGTTTTTTGAAAGAACCTGGCGCCTTTGTAGTGGAATCCATGAAACGAGATTTTGGTTTTGGCGTAAATGATAACTTTTTAGTTTTTATAGATACGTTTGAAGATAAGACCACTGGATTTGCTTTTGGGGCGAATGCTGCGGGTGCTCAATGGGATGGCCAAATGTCTGAGGGATCTAAGGTTAATTTGAATTGGGATAATAAATGGGAATCAGCTACGACTTACAAGCGAGATTCATGGATTTTCGAAGCCGCAATTCCTTTTAAGTCCATTCGCTATAAAGGAAATGTGAGTCGCTGGGGAATTAATTTTTCTCGCTATGATTTAAAGGCGAAAGAAAAGTCTGCCTGGGCTCCCGTGCCTCGGCAGTTTCCGACGGCTTCCTTAGCCTTTGCTGGAGTTCTGCTTTGGGATACTCCACCGCCTACGCCTAAAAAGAATATCTCTTTGATTCCTTATGTATTATCAGGTGGGACAGCAAATTATGAGTCTAAAGACCCAGCTTCCATGCGTAATCAGATAGGGGGAGACATTAAGGTCGCGATTAATTCTGGTTTAAATTTAGATATGACCTTGAATCCAGATTTCTCGCAGGTTGATGTAGATAGGCAACAGACGAATCTGGATCGATTTGAGCTTTTTTATCCGGAGAAAAGACAATTTTTTATTGAAAATTCTGATCTCTTTGACGGATTTGGTATAGAGAGCATTCGGCCCTTCTTCTCTCGAAGAATCGGCATTGCTTTGAATCCTAAAACGGGAATTTACGAGCAAACTCCCATTACCTATGGAGCCCGTTTGAGTGGTAAATTAAACCAAGATTGGCGGATTGGGGTTTTGAATGTGCAGTCTGAGCAGAATGTGGAGAAG
The DNA here is from genome assembly GCF_054558635.1 of Aquirufa sp. HETE-40SA. Classification (NCBI taxonomy): domain Bacteria; kingdom Pseudomonadati; phylum Bacteroidota; class Cytophagia; order Cytophagales; family Flectobacillaceae; genus Aquirufa; species Aquirufa sp. HETE-40SA. The sequence goes on along the minus strand of NZ_JBPXKN010000002.1, from coordinate 314,791 downwards.
GGGGTACCTACCCAAAACTATTCCATGGTTGCTCTACAACGCAAGGTATTCGCGCGCTCTAACTTTGGGGCTTATATGGTCAATAAACAATCGTTTATTAATACAGATTTGCAGCGTTCAAATGGCTTCCAAGCCTATAATCGAGATCTTGGGTTTGAGTATAATTTGGCATCTGCAGATAATTTTTGGACAGGAACGCTTTTTTATGCGAACACGATTAGTCCTTTGCAAAAGGATAGGAGCTTTGCTCAAGCGGCTTCTTTAGCCTATAAAGACAATAACTGGGCATTTGGAATTAAAGAATCCTGGGTAGGGGAGAATTATAATCCTGAAACAGGCTATGTGCCTCGGGTGAATTTTTTACAAACACAGCTCGATGCTGCCAAGAATTTTTATCCTAAAAACAAATCAACCAACCTTTTTTATACCACACTTTCAGCCATGAGTATGGCTTATTGGAATAACCAAGGTACTTTTACAGACAATACAAGCTATGTTGCGTTTGAGGGAACGATGAAGGATCGTTCAAATTTTGGCACCTATCTTTCATATGATTATGTGAAATTATTATATGATTTTGATGCGACTCGGATGGGGAATACCGCCATAAAAAAGGGGACAGAACATGACTGGTACGCATTGAATCTACGCTATATGTCTTCTCCCATTAAATTATTCACCTATACGCTTAGCTCCCGTTTTGGAGGGTATTATGGGAAAGGATGGCGTACTGGAATTACGGCTGATATTGGCTATCGATTCCAGCCATATGGAAGCGTTTCTGTCGCATTAGATTATAATGATATTGTGGACGTGGAGATTCCAGGAACAGAAGCGATGGCAGCGAAGAAAGTATCCTCTAATTTTTGGATTATTCGACCTAAAATTGATATCACTTTCACGAACAAATTATTCTTTGCGACCTTCTTTCAAATTAACCAGCAAACAAAAAATGTCAATTTAAATGCACGTCTTCAATGGCGATATAAGCCAGCATCTGATCTGTTTTTAGTGTATACTGACAACTATTTTCCGGAAATTATGCAAATTCGCAACCGCTCTGTGGTGTTGAAATTGAATTATTGGCTTAATTTGTAATCAAAATAAAAAAATAAACTATGAAGAAGTACTTATTACTATTGACTTGCTTGGTGTCTTTCAGTGTTTTAGCACAGAAAGCAGTTCCATCACCTCCTGCCGTTGCTTCACAAAAAGTGGGTAATACGGAAGTAATGATTAAATATGCACAACCTTCGACGAAAGGCCGTTTGGTTTTCGGTAAAAAAGAGGCGAAAGCATTAGTGCCTTATGGTGAAGTTTGGAGAACAGGAGCGAACGATGCGACTACTTTCGAAATTTCAAACGATATCACGGTTCAAGGGAAAACTTTAGCTAAAGGCATTTATTCTTTATTCTCGATTCCAGGTGAGTCAGAATGGACGATCATCTTTAACAAAGAAGCTAAAATGTGGGGAGCCTATACCTACAAAGAAGCAAACGACGTTCTTCGTGTAAAAGCTCGTGTTAGTGAGCATGCGCATACAGAAAAATTCACAATCGGAATTACGGCTGCTGGCCAAGTGACTTTAGATTGGGATAAATCATCTGTTTCTTTTTACTTGAAATAAAATCAAGAAGTTGATAAAAAAGCGGTTCAGAAATGGGTCGCTTTTTTTATTGCCAAAATTCGTTTGAAATACACATTCCTTTGGCTATTTTTACTCGCAATTGACGATAAATAAAGAATATATGAAAAAGGTATTGATAGCGGAAGATAGCTCAGTAATCCAAAATTTAGCGAAGAAGATTTTAGAATTTCAAAATTTTGAGATCCACGCCGTGAAAAACGGACAACAAGTATTAGATGAATTAGCGAAAGCTGAATTCGATATTATCTTACTTGATATCAATATGCCTGTAATGGATGGTATGGATTGTGCTCGTTCTGTACGTGCGCTAGCGGATAAGAAAAAGGCTGCCATACCCATGATCGCGATTACAGGAAATGCGCGCAATTACTCAATGGATGATTTCAAAGCGGCTGGATTCAATGATTTCTTAGCTAAACCCTTGAACTTCGATTCATTGGTTTCTCAGGTGAAAGCCTTAACGGAATAAGCTGATGTCCCCTTCTAAAGTAACGTTTTTAGGAACGGGAACTTCGCAGGGGATTCCGATGATTGCTTGTAACTGTTCAGTTTGTCAGTCTACAGACGAGCGAGACAAGCGCCTACGTGTTTCGATTCATGTCGAAATAGGTGGTAAGAGTTTTATCATTGATACGGGTCCTGATTTTCGTCAGCAGGTACTTCGGGCCGGAATTAAGCGTCTGGATGCCGTACTTTATACACATGAACACAAAGATCATACTGCAGGAATGGATGATGTGCGTGGATTTAATTTTCACCAACAATCTTCGATTCCCTTGTATGCACGCGCTCAGGTCATAGCACAGTTGAAGCAGGAGTTTGCCTATGCTTTTGGAGATAATAAATACCCGGGTGTACCAGAAATTGATGTCTATGAAATCGATGGTGAGCCATTCACTGTGCAAGGAATTGATATACAACCCGTATTTGTAAAGCATTATTATTTAGATGTGCTTGGCTTTCGTTTTGGGAATTTCGCCTACGTAACAGATGCGAATTCCATCGAACCGAAGGAGCAGGATAAATTACGTGATTTAGATGTCTTAGTTATTAATGCCTTGCGCAAGACCTCCCACATCTCTCATTATACCTTAGCAGAAGCGCTAGAATTGATCGCTGATTTAAAGCCTAAAAAGGCCTACATAACACACATTAGCCATCAAATGGGGCTACATGCTGAAGTAAATAAAGAGTTGCCACCTAACGTTTCATTAGCCTATGATGGGCTTATTTTAAACTTATAATATGTCATTGAAAGCTGTTTTGTTCGATATGGATGGCGTAATCGTAGATAATCTACCTTTTCACGTAGAGGCATGGTTGCTTTTTTGCGAGCGCAATGGTATTCCATTGACTCGCGAAGTGTTTTATAAAGAGCTGAATGGGATGAATTCGAAGGATACTTTTGAATGGTTCTACAAAAAGGAGATGACGCGTTCCGAGGTGGAAAAGTTAGAGGAAGAGAAGGAATTACTTTACCGCGGATTTTATGCTGCGCATAGAAAGCCAGCGGAAGGACTAGTGTCTTTTTTACAGGATTTGCGATCAAGAGGTATTAAAACAGCCTTGGCTACCTCAGCGGGTCCTGGAAATATAGATTTTATTGTGGATGGCTTAGGTATTCGAGATCAGTTTGACGCTATAATTGGTGGGGCGGAAGTCAAAAAAGGGAAGCCTGATCCAGAGATATACGTGAAAGCGGCATCGCTTGTAGGTGTTGCACCGGAAGATTGTTGGGTGATTGAGGATTCCCTTCAAGGGATTGCCTCTGGACTTGCCGCCGGTGCCCGTGTGGTCGGAATAACGACTTCCCATACTGCGGAGGAATTAGCTCATACACAGGTAATAGCCTCTAATTTTGTTGGTTTATATGAAAAAATAGCAGCCTTATGAGAATTCTGTCAGTTTTATACTTGTGTATTAGTTTTGCGGCTTTCTCTCAAAAGGGACGTCCTAAGATGGAAATGGTACCTGGCATCATGATTAAGGAATATACCCCTGAATTCATGGGCTTGAAACGCGATTTGCCAGAAGGATATACGGAATCAATGCGCGCAATTTTAGCTCAAGCAGAGGCGATTAAACTCGAATCAACTTCTCAAACCAAGGCCTCGGCAACCATTAATTTAACTTTTGAAACACCTCCTCCTGCAGATATAAAAGCTGTTTTTGAAAAAGCAGCGACCACCTGGTCAACTGTATTTTCATCAGATATACCCATAAATATTTATGTAAAATGGGCACCATTAGCAGCCAATGTATTAGGAAGTGCGGGGACCACAGCCAATATTCGAAATTTTGTGGGGGCTAATCGTTTAAATACATTTTATCCCATTGCCTTAGCAGAGAAAATGGCGCATAAAAACTTGAATGGGACGAATGCTGAAGTTGTGGCAACCTTTAATTCTGACTTCAAAGATTGGTATATTGGAACGTCTGGAGTACCTGCAACCACCCAAATCGACCTTTATTCAGTTGTTTTACATGAGATTGGTCACGGACTAGGCTTTATTGGTCAAATATCTGTTGAGGATGGTAAGGCAGGTTACGGTTATCCGGGAATTTTTGACCAATATTTGATTAACTCTGCAAAAGCTTCATTAACGGATACCACTAAGTTTAAAAATCCATCAACGGCGCTCTATAGTCAAATTATTTCTAATGATATTAGTTTATCCTCTCCTTCCATTTTAAACGCGAATGGGGGCGTAGCTAAAATGTATGCTCCCACTACTTATAAGGAAGGGTCTAGTATTTACCATGTGGACCAAGCGACCTACGGCGTAACAAGTCCTAATGCCTTAATGACACCTGCTATTGCGCGAGGTGAGGTTACCCATACGATAGGCCCTATTGTCAGTTCTGCCTTTAATGATTTTGGGTGGTATTCATCTAATTTGATAGGGGAGGAATATAGTGATACAGAGGATCAAGCGACTGATAAAATTTTTACTGTGAAAGTGTATTCGGATACGCTTTGGGATGAATCCTCTTTAAAGCTTTATTTGGCCATTAATTCGAATACATTTAATCCCATTTCTGCATTTTCAAAATCAGGAAATACCTATTCCTATACCTTGCCTAAAAGTACTACACCTCGAAATATCAAGTATTACTGGTATGCTCAGGAAAAATCTGGCAAGAAATTTGTTACCCCAGCTGAAGCGCCACTCATAACGGGAACACCTTATGGCAGTTATTTTGAGTTCAATATAGCGCCGGACACGACTAAACCAGAGGTGGTATATACTAACTCATTGAAATATGTATTCAGCTCACAAAATGTAATTCCTTTGCCTACTCTGCTAGCTGCCGATAACATTGGCATTGATACGGTTTACATGGAGTACGCTATCAATAATGGAGCCTTGATTCGAAAAGGGTTCAAGAAAGTTGCTGGATTTTCTTATAGTTATTCGAATAGTTTTGATTTTGCGGCAGGCTTTTTGAAAGCAGGTGATGTGATTAAATACCGAATTATTGTAAAGGACAAGGCAAAAACCGCTAATATTGTCACGCTTCCTGCTAACGGCACTTTCGATTTTACGGTCCTTAGTTTGCAAGCTCCCGCGGCGAGTTATAGTCAAAACTTTGATTCAACTCCCTCTTCCGATTTTTATTTAAAAGGCTTTAGTTTTGTAAAGCCGACTGGTTTTTCATCTACAGGATTGCATAGTGAACATCCATATGCGGATGGGACCGAGGAATCCTATGATGGTGCTGGGGGATCAGATCAGTTCACTAATAGCGATGCCATCTTGTTGAAGCCAATTACGGTTCGAGCAGACTCGGCGAAAATTTCTTTTGATGAAGTGGTATTGGTAGAACCTGGAGAAGAAGGAGCTTCCTTTTTAAATATAAATGGAACCGTTAATCGAGAATTTTTTGATTATGTGACGGTGCAAGCTTCAAAAGATGCGGGCAAAAATTGGTTTAATTTAATCAATGGCTGGGATTCGAATCATTCCCCACTTTGGTTAGGCGTATATAATTCTGGTACTGATGCAAAAGGGAATTCAACAGGATTGGGTACATCTACTTTGGTTATAAAAAGGGAAATTGACTTGCTTTCCTCTGGCATAATTAAAGCAGGAGATCAAGTAGTCTTTCGTTTTCGATTACATGCGGATGTAGGTGCACATGGCTGGGGATGGGCGATTGATAATTTAACTATTCAAGGAGAAGTAGCTTCGCCGCCACCTCCGCCGCCGCCACCACCATTGGTTTTAGCGACTGAGCCTGTTGCGTATTCTGCTGAATTGCAGGTAACACCTAATCCATCATCACAGGTTATTCGGGTGAGATTAAGCGTAGGTTCTAAAGATGAGCAAATACAAGCTGGGATTCTAAATGCTTCAGGACAGTGGGTTCAGCAAGAAAGCTTACAATTGAAAGGCGGAATGTTAGATAAGCAATTTGACATTTCGACTCTGCCAACTGGAATGTATTTTGTTCAGGTAATCGTGAATAGAAGCGTATATTATAAGCGAATTATTGTGGTTCGCTAAGGCCTACCAAAGCTTTTTACTTATCTTTGTAGTCTTAATCATTAAAATTAGCCCTATGTCTTGGTTTTCAAGAAAAGAAAAAGGAATTGTTACCCCCACCGCTTCTAAGTTAGATGCTCCGGATGGTTTATGGTACCAGTGTCCTTCTTGTAAAAAAGCGATTCATACGCGCGAACACCGCCTGTTTGCCTATACTTGTTCGGGTTGTAATTACCACGAAAAAATAGGTTCTCAAGACTATTTCGAGTTATTATTTGATAATTCTCTTTATACCGAATTAGATCCCATGATGGGTTCTGGAGATCCCTTGGAGTTTACGGATACAAAAAAATACACGGATCGAATTAAGGCAACAGAATATAGCACGGGCTTGAAAGATGCGGTTAGAACAGCTCACGGAGAAATCAACGGTTTGCCTATCTGTATTTCAGCGATGGACTTTAATTTCATTGGTGGATCGATGGGATCCGTGGTGGGAGAGAAGATCACACGCGGAATGCGCCATTCGTTAGAAACAGGCAAGCCATTCTTAATGATCTCTCGTTCCGGTGGCGCCCGAATGATGGAGGCTGGTTTCTCTTTAATGCAGATGGCCAAAACCTCTTCTCTAATCGCCCTCCTGGCAGAAGCTAAAATTCCTTATATCTCCTTGATGACCAATCCGACCACCGGTGGTGTGACGGCATCCTTTGCGATGCTAGGTGATTTTAATATCGCCGAGCCAGGTGCTTTGATTGGCTTTGCTGGCCCACGTGTTATCAAAGAAACCATCGGTAAGGATTTGCCTAAAGGATTCCAAAGTTCTGAATTCGTCGAAGAGCATGGCTTCTTAGATTTCATCGTAGATCGCAAAGATTTAAAAGACAAATTGAGTTCCTTATTGGGGATGTTGAAATAAAGAAAAAGCCAGCTGTTTAGCTGGCTTTTTTGTTGTAGATCCTTTATGCGTTTTTTTCATGTAACCAATTCAGGTATTCTTCCTGCGAATTAAAGGCAATCATATTTATCTCCTCATTAAGCACTTTTTTCCAACAATTTTTATAGATGGAAAGTAAAACCAACATATTTTTAGAATAGGGCTCATGAATGGTTAGTTTGCCTTCTTTTGAATTAATATTTATTCTCATGGAAGATTCACCTTCCTCTACTAACTCGATATCTTCTACTGAATCCCAAGAGCAAATCAGGTGCAATTCACTTTTTTCTTGGTAGTTACTATATAATCCATCCCTATTTACGTACAAGAAGCCAGATAATTCTTTGTCAGATACGTCGACTAAAGAGGTGAAAAAGAAAGGGTTGTGATTATCCGTTTCGTACCCTAATTCACTTAAGGCAGTTTTTATATATACTAAAGAAGCTAAGGCGTTTTCGTTCTTTATTTTCGCGGAAGCAGTGGCTACTAACTCATCTTTATCTAAGTCAAAATCTTCCAAATTAATTTCAGTAGAGTCAGAATCGTCAGCCATGACAAAATCAGCCCAATTGATTTCAGGGGAGTTAGAATTAGTATCTATTTTGATGTTTTGGTCCCCTAATTCAGTTTTTTCTTTTTTCGTCGGACTCATTTTTGCTTATATTCTGAATTCATAGCATTTAAGTTAGTGACAAAAATGATTGATTTTACCCACAAAAAAAAGCCCGCTATCTCTAGCGGGCTTTTTCATCTAAAATGGTAAAGACTATTCTTCGATCACTGCTGCGGCTACCGCTGCAGCCGGTGCTGCTTTCGCACGAGATTTCTTTTCTTTTTCTGGAGCTGGGATTACATCTTCAACACCTGCGAATACGCGTCCACAATGCTCGCAAACTAAGATTTTCTTCTTGTCTTTGATATCTGTTTGACGTTGCGGTGGCACAGAGCTAAAACATCCACCACAAGCACCACGCTTCACTAAAACAACTGCAAGGCCGTTACGTGCGTTGTCGCGTAATTTTGTGTATGATTTTAACAAGCGCTCGTCTACCGTTTTCACTGCTTTCTCGCGATCTTTTAATGATTTCTGCTCCTCTTCCTCGCTCTCAGCAATGATTACTTGTAATTCATTTTGCTTGATCTCAAGATCTTTTTTGCGTTCGAACAAGTTCGATTCTACTGAAGCGATTTCGTCGTTTTTGTTCAAAACTTTAAAATCGATTTCTTTAATACGCTTATCTGCAATTTCCATCTCGATTCCTTGCAATTCAATTTCTTTAGAAATTGCATCGAATTCGCGGTTATTGCGCACATTCATTTGTTGTTCCTTGTACTTAATGATTAAGTTATCAGAGTTTTTCTTTGCGATTCTGTAGTTAGCGATTTGCTCTTCAAAATCAGCTATGTCTTGTTGGAATTTAGCCAAACGAGTTTCTAAACCCATGATCTCATCTTCTAAATCACGAACTTCTTCCGGTAAATCACCGCGTACTTTCTTGATATTATCTAACGTTGAATCAATGGTTTGAAGCTTTAAAAGGGCCTCTAACTTTTGGGCAATCGTTGTTTCGGTAACTGTAGCCATTATTCTAATTTATTTGAATTGTCTAACCTCTCTCGTTTTAAGCGAAACGTACCGGATTGGTATTGGTTTCACTTTTCAGAACGGCAAAATTACTAATTTTTTTTGATAAATAATCATGTATCGCCTCAATAATCATGACTTCAGATTCGTAATGCCCCACATCGAGGAGTAAACATTGATTTTCTGCGTCAAAAAATTCATGGTACTTGATATCTGAAGTGATATAGGCATCACAACTTTGTTTCATCGCCTCTTTGATTAAGAAACTTCCTGCGCCACCACAAACTGCCACTCTTGAAATAGGTCCCTTAGGTAAAGCGGTATGCTTCAGGGCTTGAAGTCCTAAGCGCTTTTTGACAAATACTAAAAACTCTTTCGGCGAAAGCGACTTTTCTAAATTTCCTACAAAGCCAGAGCCCACATTTTCCCAGGAATTATTAAGAGAATAAATGGAATATGCGACCTCCTCATACGGATGAGCTGATTTTAAAGCCGTCAAAATAGCACTAGTTAGGTGAGTAGGAAAAATCATTTCTATCTTTACTTCGTTTACCTCAGATAAAACATTAGCTGTTCCCGTGTGTGGATTCGCTTCCGTCGATGGTTGAAAACGACCCAAACCTTCAGATGTAAAGCTGCAAGAAGAATATTCACCAATGTTTCCTGCTCCAGCTGTATGCAGCGCCTCCCTTACGGAGTGTTCATGTGTTGCTGGAACATAATAATGCAGAGCCTTCAAGGCATCGCGCATCGGTTTTAGCACTTGCCCTTTGATACCTAATTTACCAGCTAAATGATAGCTAACACCCAGTGGAGCATGATCTATATTTGTGTGTGAGGCGTAGAGAGCAATATTATTCTGAATGGCTTTAATGACAGTTCTTTCGACATACGAAGCGCCGGTGATTCGTTTTAAACCGGTGAAAATGATGGGGTGGTGGGAAATGATCAGGTTGCAACCTTTATTGATGGCCTCTTCTACTATATCTTCCGTACAATCTAGGCTGATTAATACGCCTTTGACTTCGGAAGAAGCATCACCCACTAGTAATCCTGCGTTATCATAGGATTCTTGCCAGGCTAGAGGTGCCCAAGCTTCCATCTTCTGACAAATTTCTCTTATTTGCATGCTATACGTTCATTTTGACTGCAATTTAGGAAATCTAATGGTATATTTATCTTTTCAAATTTTGTAAATCTCATGCGAATTAGACCAGCTGCCCTCATCATCGAAAATAATCACGTGCTTTTCATGCGCTATGATTATCCGGGAGGGAGCAAGTTTGCTTTACCAGGTGGGAATGTGGATGCTGGAGAGACCTTTCCAGTCACTATAGCCCGCGAGTGCGAAGAAGAACTCGGCATAGAGGTGGAAGTGCATGATTTGCTTTTTACAGGTCAGGTGCATGCCACAGATGATTACAGTGCGTGTTTACATCTTATTTTCGAAGGAGATATTGTAGGAGGCATCCCGCTCATTCAAGCGGGTGAAACAACGGCTGATGATCTAGTATGGGTGCCCGTGGATAAAATCGCAGAATTAACTATTTATCCTTCTATCAACGACGCAATCCTAGATTATGTGCATACCGGAAAGAAAGGGCAATATCTGGGCACGCTTAAACAGATTTGGCTTTAATTTGGTTTCCTAGCAGTAAACCGATGAGTCCTGCAGCTAATCCATACCAAACTGCTGGAATTTCCGATGGGCTGATAAAGTGAAAATATCCCCAAAAAACCAATCCCAACACCATACTCAAATGACTTCCCCAGGGAGTCGTACGTTTCCACCAGAGACCGGCATTCAGTGGTATAAAGAGGGAAACAAGACTGAAGGCTGAGGCTTCTCCTACTAATTCGAAGATATTTTGACGTTCAATGGCCATAATGATGCAGGCTAATGTCACCAGCACTAGGGAAATCCGAATAAATAATAACACGATTTTATCTGATGGACGCTTCATTAAAGGTTTCAATATATTTTCCCCTAATACGGAAGCGGGAGCTAAAATAGCCCCGGAAGTGGTACTCAATAAAGCGGATAAAAGAGCCCCTAAAAACAATACCTGCATGGCTCTTGGCGTAAATTTCATCACTAAGGTGGGGATCAATAATTCATCTTCTGAAAGCAAAGTAGGATATAATCGAACGGCAATGAATGCGATTAATAAGGGTAAGAGAGCCACCGTCAAATACATCGCACCTGCAGCAATGCTGGCTTTTGCAGCGATTTTCTCATTCTTGGCAGACATCACCCGCTGGAAAATATCTTGCTGCGGAATAGAGCCAAAACCGATAGTGATCCAAGCTGCGCCATACACAAGCCAATCTTTCCAGGTATTTTCTATAGGAATAGCTCGGAAGAAATTTTTCGGTTGTGTAGAGATGAGTTGATTGAAATCTGGGACTTTGGCCCATAACAAATAGGCTAAAAATAAGAGCCCAACGATTAGGATTATGTTGTGAAAAAAGTCCGTCACGGAGATCGACCACATGCCTCCTAGCAAGGTATAGGCCATGACTAATAAGGCGCCAATGATAATGCCTGTTTCAACTGAGATGGGCAATAAAAGATGCATGGTCAACCCTAAAGCCACTAATTGTGCTGAGATCCAGCCGAAATACGACGGAATCATAATGATCGCCGAAAGCTTTTCTGAGAAGGCCCCAAACCGCAAACGGAAGTAATCACTAAAGGTCAAAACTGGTAGAGGATACAGTTTTCGAGCATAAATGGCTCCCACTAAAAATAGGCCGAGAGCAGCTCCAAACGGTTCTTCAATAATAGCTAAAACACCACCATGAACGAATTCTTTAGGAGCTCCCAAGATGGTTTCGGACCCAAACCAGGTCGCAAAAGTCACCATCGTGGCTAAGGCAAAGGGTAAGGAACGTCCCGCTAACACGAAATCCTGCGTAGAGTGCACCTTTTTGCTGGCCCACCAGCCAACGGCCAGGTTCAGCGCAAGGTAAAAAATGACAAAGCCTACCAGCATTCTTTTGATTAAATTGAGCTCAAAAATACGAAAACCTTTTACCTTTAGTGTATGAAAAATTTCGCCTTTATATTCCTGCTGGCTTTGGTAGGTTGCCAAAGCTCCCATTTGCAGATCGCCTACACTGAATCTAGCCTAGCTCAGCGGGCCAGTGGCGTCATGATTAAGGACCTCGCGACCGGTAAAGTGCTTTTCGAGAAAAACGCAGATCAATACTTTATGCCGGCTTCTAATATGAAGCTACTGACCTTTTTACAGGCAAATCGAATATTAGGTAGCCAAATACCCTCCTTCAAATACCGCGAAACAAAAGATACCCTCTTTTTTTGGGGAACAGGGGACATTTCTAATCTTCATCCCACGATCAAAAATACCGCTTTACGCGATTTCTTAGCTGCCTCTTCGAAGGTTTTAGTCTATGGTTCTCCCTTAAAGCAGATTCCAGTGATGGGTTCTGGATGGGCTTGGGATGATTACAATGACCATTATTCGGCGGAGATTTCGGATATGCCCTTGTATGCAAACCTGGTGAATTTTTCGGCAGCAGCTAAGAGATGGCGAATAATGCCGGATGCTTTTGAGGCAGTTTCTAAGACGGGATCGACACAGGAGGTAAGAAGAAATCGCCTAAGTAATCAGTTTGAGTTGCCGGTAGTACAGACCCAGAAATATCCATCTCAAGATGTGCCATTCATTACTTCCCCTGAAATGACGGCCTTTCTTTTGACCGATACTCTACATAAATCAGTAGAGACGATGCCACTGGCAGTTCATCCAGATGCGCGGATTTTCTATGCTGGGAAGATGGATAGTTTATACCTGCCTATGTTGCACGAAAGTGATAATTCAGTGGCTGAGCAGTTGCTCGTGATGATCGCCGCAGAGAAAGGTTGGGATCCGACAAAAGTAATTGAAAATTTAAAGAAAGAGCCTGGTAATGAATTTTTGAAGGATATTCGCTGGGTCGATGGATCCGGATTATCGAGGTATGATTTAGTAAGGCCAAAGGATTTCATCTACATTCTAGAGACGCTAGCTAAAGAAGTTGCTCCTGATCGATTGTATACTTTGCTGCCGGAAGCGAGTAAGACCGGAACCATGCGCAATGTGCAAGATCTGAATCCGGGTGTTCGCATTTGGGCGAAATCGGGTTCATTTGGGAATACCTATGACCTTTCTGGTTATTATCTGACCAAAGAAGGAAAAACACTCGCCTTCTCCATATTATCTAATTTAGGTAATAGCCCAGTTAAGGATATAAAGAATTCGGTGGTGGAGTTTTTGAAAGCCATTCACTAAAATAGAGTAGAGATAATAGAGTATAGAGAAGAGATAAAATCTCGAGTTAAACCATCTATAATCTCTACTCTATACTCTATTATCTCTACTCTCCATTCTTCGGTAAACTAAATAGCTCACCCCCACAAACCCCACCACATACACCACACTACCCAGATTCGTCACCAAGGTTCCGATCAAAAAAAGGCATGAAATGATGACTAATATCCAAGGCAACACTGGGTAGCCCCAAGCTAGATAAGGTCGTTTTAAGTTCGGTTCAGTCGCGCGAAGGCGCAATAAGGAGGCGAATCCGGCTAAATAACTAGCCACGAAAAAGAAGGTTGCGATATCAGAAAGGCGTTCGTTTATTTCCTTGCCTGCTAATAAAAAAATACAAGCGGAGAAAACGGTTAAATGGGTCGCTGTCGTAGGGGAGCCTGCTGAGTTCACTTTTTCGGCTTGTTTAAAAAATAGACCATCACGGCTCATGGAATAAATAACGCGCGGGGCAAACATCACTTGCGTGTTTAAAATACCTAAAATGCTGAGCATTAAAAAGACCGTAATCCAACGACCCATATCTGCTCCAAATAACAACTTCATGGCATCTGCTGCCGCTAATTTACTCGTTGAAAGTGTTTCAAGGGGTAGGCTGTACAGGATGCCGACGTTGATTAATAAATAGATTACAGCGACGGTGATGACGCCAATAAACATCGATTTTGGCATCGATTTAACAGGATCTTTATTCTCTTCTGTGAAATAACTGGCTGTATGCCAGCCGTCAAAAGCGTAAAAAATCGATAAGAGGGCTGTCATGATTCCAGTCGTTAAAGGTAATCCCGTGGGTGCTGTAGTTTTCTGCAAGAAAACGCCACCATCACCGTATGCAAAACAGATGGCTATGAAAATCATCAAGGCGACAGCTTTAATGCCGCTGAGCCATTCTTGGGATTTGCCAGCCATGACGACGCCTAGTTGATGGAAAAACCACAACAGAGCAAGAATTCCGATGGCACAATAAACTAAATAGGGGCTTAAACTGGGGAAAACGATGATGAGGTATTCACTGAAAGTATAGGATCCGAAGCCTAAGGCGGTGACGGTTCCTAGCCAGCTCGTGAGGCCCACTAAGAATCCTATGTAGCGGCCAAATGCACGTTCTGCATAGCCATACCAGGAACCTGCTTTGGGAATCGATAAGCTTAACTCCAAAAGGCAACTTACACCTAGTAAAGCATAAAGGGCTACTAAGGCCCATAAACTAAGAATTAAGGCGGGATCATGCAAAGAGGCAGCAATGGGCCCTGGTTTACGCAAGATGCCGGTTCCAACGGTTCCGCCGAGTGTGACAGCGACGCCGAAACCTGTGCCTAAGACTTTCCAGAGCTTATTTTCCATTCAATATGTATTGACCTACGGTAGGGAAGTGGTCGGAGTATTTTATGTTTCGCAGGGTTTGGAAATTGACAGCTTTCCATTCGTCTGAGAAGAATTGATCGTCAATGCGAACTAAATAGGGGCTGCGATTTAAGGTAAAACCAAAGCCGGATCCCGCTTCTTCAAAGGAATTTTTCAAGCGTTCTCGAATCGTTCCATAGGCCCAGCCAGATGGCGTTTCATTTAAATCACCTACCACTATGATGGGATAGGGGCTTTTTTGGATAAGGCGATTGATCTGATCCATCTCCTTTTTGTGCTCAATAAAGCCCTTGCGGAGTGAGGAAATGATACCGCGTCCTTCTTTTTTCGCATCCGTATAATCTTGTAAACGAATCTTCGAGGTCATCTTATTCACCCGAATGCCCATGGACCACAGCTGTAAGTTGATCACCCGAATGGTGTCTTGATCCTTCACAATATCAGTTAACAGATATCCGTTCGCTGAATTATCAAATTGCACACCTTCTTCATGGATGATGGGGTATTTTGAAAATACGACAAGCCCCATTTTTTCGTGGGTATCAAATAATTGCTTTTTCAGTGGAATGAAGGCGTAGTGTGGGTATTTTTCCTTCAAGAAAGAGACCGTGTGGTATGCCTTGCGATCCGAATGGGAATAGAATTCCTGAAAACATTTGATGTCCGCATCGTAATCACGGATGAATTTTTTGAGATCTTCTAGCTCTTCTTTTTTGGCCTCATACTCATTTGAATACATGCCAAAAACATTATAACTCATCACTGTCAACGGTTTTTGTAAGGTGGCCACCGTTGAATTGAAACTAATCGTTCTCCCGATAAATCCATAGCCGAGCAACAGGACGATCAAGGGTAAAAGCGCTCGCTTCGCTCGCTGAAAAACCCAATAAATCAACGAGAAGAAGCACAATAATTGCGCGTATGGCATGGTCATCATGATAAAGCCGGCAAACCAATGCTCTACGATGAGAGAATAACTTAATAGATAGGTCAAAAGCGTGTAAAGGCATAATGGCAGGGTGCCTAACCAGATCAAGGAAGAGATGATTTTTTTCTTTAACGGTGCCTTCGTATTTCGCTTAGCCATGTCCAAAGATACACATTGTCTTGCATTTTATAAATTTTCAAAAGAGGTTTGGGTTATTTCAAAATATTTTCTAATTTTGCAATCCCTTTAGGAAAGAACAATTTTAAATACTAGATACGATGGCAAAGGTTTGTCAAATTACAGGACGCAAAACTCAAGTAGGAAACAACGTTTCTCACGCTAATAACAAGACTAAGCGTAAGTTCTACCCGAACTTACAGACGAAGAAATTTTTCTTAGAGTCAGAAGGTGTTTGGGTTCGTATGAAAGTTTCTGCGAAAGCAATTCGCACAATCAACAAGAACGGTTTCGAAAAAACTTTAATCGCTGCAGCTCGTAAGGGTACGTTAAGCGTTTAGTTTTCAAAATAATTATCGAAATTAGCCTTCCTGAAATTCAGGGAGGCTTTTTTTATTTACACCTATGCTATCTGATTTAGAATTCGAACGCTACCGCAAACAGCTGAATCTGCCGGAATGGCGGAAACAGCAACAGATGCGCTTAAAAGAATCGAAGATTCTTGTCGTGGGAGCGGGAGGTTTGGGCTGTGGAGCTTTGCCTTTTCTAGCGGCGGCTGGCGTGGGATCAATCACGATTCTAGATGCGGACGTAATTGAATTATCAAACCTAGCCCGTCAAGTATTGTATAAGACGGATGATGTAGGTGCCTCGAAGGCCTTGAAATCAGCAGAGGCATTGCAAGCCTTGAATCCAACCATCACCATCCAGGGAATCGCAGAGAATTTAACGCCAGATAACGCGCGCGCGAACATTGCACAACATACTTTAGTGATCGATTGCACGGATAATTTTAAAACACGTTATTTAATTAATGATACATGCGCGGGGTTGAAGAAGCCTTTCGTTTATGGGGCCATTCATGCTTGGGAAGGTCAATTTGCGGTATTTCATCCGGCTGGTCCTTCGTATCGTTCGCTGTTTCCAGTGGAACCTAGTCCACAAGAAATACCGTCCTGCGATGAAGTAGGGGTGTTAGGTGTATTGCCAGGAATCATTGGTTTATTGCAGGCTAAAGAAGCCATCTTCTACCTCGCTGGCTTTGAATCTCCTGCTCAAAAAGGTTTGATGACTTTAGATCTGCGCGACATGCGCCTGAGTTCTTTTACGCTATAATATCGCCGTATAAGTCGAACTCTTCGGCTTTATTAATCTTCACGTTCACAAAATCACCCAATCGCGCGTATTGTTCAGCAGGGATTAAGACTTCATTATCCACTTCGGGAGAATCGAATTCGGTGCGTCCTACGAAGTAACCGCTTTCTTTGCGGTCTACCATCACTTTCAGTGTTTGGCCTACTTTCTCTTGATTTAACTCCTCAGAAATTCCTTGCTGTACCGCCATAATCTCGTCTGAACGGAATTGCTTCACCTCTTCAGGCACATCATCGTTCACGAGGTAAGCATGCGTATTTTCCTCGTGGCTATAATTAAAGATACCTAAACGGTCGAAACGCATACGCTCCACGAATGAATAGGTTTCCTCGAAGTCCTCTTCCGTTTCGCCCGGATAACCTGATATCAATGTCGTTCTCAGGGCGATCCCTGGTACTTTCTCGCGAATGGTGTGAATTAATTCCTCCGTTTTCTCACGCGTGATTCCACGGCGCATGTGCTTTAACATCGCATCTGAACCACTTTGGAGTGGCATGTCGAGGTATTTACAGATGTTGTCGCGCTCCGCCATCGTGTCCAGAATTTCCAGAGGAAAACCAGCCGGGTAGGCGTATTGCAAGCGGATCCATTCGATGCCATTGACATCCGATAAACGCTCTAAAAGTTCTTTTAATTTTCTGCCAGATTTCCCTTCACCTTTCAGGTCTAAGCCGTAGAAAGTGAGGTCTTGGGCGATTAATATCAATTCTTTAGTGCCTTTCTTTGCTAAGGAGTTAGCTTCCTTCACTAATTCCTCCATCGGTGTCGAAACGTGTTTTCCACGCATCAAGGGAATCGCACAGAATGAGCAAGGGCGATCGCAGCCTTCCGCAATCTTTAAATAAGCATAGTGCGCTGGGGTCGTCAATAAACGCTCACCCACTAATTCATGTTTATAATCCGCTTTTAGTGCCTTTAATAAACGAGGTAATTCATTTGTTCCAAAGAAGGAGTCCACCATCGGGATTTCTCTCTCTAAATCATCTTTATAGCGGTGTGATAGACAACCGGTTACGTATAATTTGTCGATTTTACCCGCTTCTTTCGCGTCTGCATAGCGCAAGATGGTATCGATCGACTCTTGTTTGGCATTATCAATAAACCCACATGTATTAATCACGACGATGTTTGCCTTGTCCTTTTTCGCTTCATGCGTTACCTCTAAACCATTCCCTTTTAATTGGGTGTAGAGTACTTCAGAATCGACTAGATTCTTAGAACAACCGAGGGTGATGATGTTGATGGAGGGCTTTGGGGCTACTTTGGTCTTCATGGATTTTTATATCAGCCCGCAATTTACAAAGATTTGGAGCTAAAATTACGCGCACTAGATACAATTGTTAAAGACTTTTAGTAGTATTGTAAAAATCATAAACCTAATTAACATGAACAAAATAGTTTTAACCTGCGCAGCTGTCTGCTTCGCATTTGTGTCTTTTAGCCAAGGAATGAATGAGCTAACTAAGGCAGAAAAGAAAAATGGCACTCAATTACTTTTTGATGGTAAAACCTTCACAGGCTGGCATAGCTTCGGTAAAGGTGAAAAAGTAGGCTCCTCTTGGACCATTGAAGATGGTGTGATTGGTTTTGATGCTGCGAAGAAAGATGGTGGTGATTTAGTGACTAACGAGTCTTTTGATAATTATGATTTCACTGTTGATTGGAAAATTTCTGTCAATGGTAATTCAGGCATTATTTTCAACGTGAATGATGATTCGAAGAAATACCATGCGACGTATGTAACGGGTCCAGAAATGCAGGTTTTACACGATGAAGGCCACCCAGATGGAAAAATCAATAAACACAATTCAGGTGATTTATATGATTTGATCAAATCATCCGTAAATGTGACGAAGCCTGTGGGTGAGTGGAATACCGCGCGAATTGTTAATAATAGAGGCTTATTGCAACTGTATTTAAATGGATCTAAAGTAGTGGAGACTCGTACGGATGATCAAAATTGGAAGGATATGATTGCTGGATCTAAGTTCAAAGGAATGACAGATTTTGGCAAGGTGATGAAAGGACATATTGCTTTGCAAGATCACGGAAATAAAGTGTGGTTTAGAAACATTAAGATTAGAAAGTTATAAGAAAATGAAAGGCCTCGATTTTGCGATCGAGGCCTTTTTTATGGGCTTAATGAAGTCCTTTCGTCTTCGTCTTCACCCTCAACAGATTCATCTTAGAGGTAATAAACAAGGTCGAACCATCTTCCCCAAAATTGACATTCGAATTCGGATTCCCCGTCTCAATACGTCCCAGTAATTTACCAGCCGGACTAATGATCAAAATTCCTCCTGGACCTGTCGTCCAGATGTTCCCTTGTTGATCCAATTTCATTCCATCGTAACCTCCTCGGATTCCTTGTTTAGCAAGTTCTGCGGCATCAAAAAACACGGATGGCTCGCCTAGGTTCCCTTTTTGATCTACCGGAAAGGCTAGAATATGGGATTCTTTCGGTTCTGAGGATCCTACATAGAGGATACTTTCGTCTAGATTCATTGCGAGGCCATTCGGTCTGGCCATCTGGTCGTATTGCAAGCTCAATTCGCCTTTTTTAGCTATGCGGTACACGCCTTGATAAGCTAATTCCTTTGCCGGTTCTTCTTTCCCACGACCTGGCAGGCCATAGGGAGGATCGGTGAAATAATAGTCACCGTTCTTTGCTTGGATGACGTCGTTCGGGCTGTTGAGTTTTTTACTATCCCATAATCCGGTGAGGGATTTTTTTGATTCGGGTTTTCCCAAAGGCATTTCAGCAATTCTACGATTCCCGTGTTCGGCTGAAACTAGGTTTCCTTTTTGGTTTATAATCAAGCCATTCGCGCCAGGTTCATATGAATAATAGGTAGAGCCTGAGTAACCAGATGGCGTTAAATAAAGCACAGCCCCTTTGTCTGCCGTCCATTGGTAAATCTTATTTTCAGGTACATCGGAGAATAATAGATATCCACCTTTCTTCACCCAAACCGGACCTTCGGACCAAGTATAGCCCTCAGCTACAATTTCAATTGGTGAGGAGGGGTCGATTAAGGTTTTTACTGATTCATCGTAGACATGAATCTTCCCAATTGTTTTGTATTGCGCTTGCACGGTTGCCTGTATTCCTAGGATTGTGATGAGCGGTAGTATTAATTTTTTCATAGCGTTTTCATCGGTTTATAATTTGTAAATTTACCCAAATTCTCCACAAATGAAATTGATTGCCAGTCCTATTCTAATCCAACAAATAACCGATGCAATTTCTACGCATTATGAGCCTTCCGAGGCCCGTGCGATTGCCTTTCGTTGCCTTGACTTGGGATGGAATTTAAGTTCGATGGATATTATTTTGAAAAAAGAGGTGGACTTGCCGGAGGATTGGTCATCGCGTTTAGCGCGTCTGGCCGCTGGCGAACCCTTGCAATACGTGATGGGCAAGACCTATTTTCGAGATCATTTATTTTCCGTTAATTCAGAGACCTTGATTCCAAGACCGGAGACGGAGGAATTGGTCGATCTCGTTTTAAGTCGTGCTACAGAGAATGCCTCGGTTTTAGATGTGGGGACAGGATCTGGTTGTATACCCATTTCCTTGAAATTAGAAAGGCCGTCTCTACAGGTAGAGGCTTGGGATATTTCCGAAGGAGCATTGACGATGGCACGCCAGAATGCAAACGCCTTACAAGTTGAAGTAGAATTTAAACAGCATGATATTTTCTCCTGGCCTACCTCGGCAGGCTCTTGGGATGTGATTGTTTCCAATCCTCCCTATGTGACGGAAGAGGAGAAAAAGGAGATGGCGAATCATGTGTTAGCACATGAGCCCCATTTGGCCTTATTTGTACCGAATGACGATGCGTTGAAATATTATGTGGCGCTGGCTGATTTTGCTCAGGAGCGTTTGCGGGCTGGGGGTTATCTATTTCTAGAAATTAACCAGTATTTTGGAACTCAAACGGTAGAGCTCTTGTTTAGCAAGGGTTTCCAAGAAGTCAAGCTATTGCAAGACTTCAAGGGGAATGACCGGATGATTGTGGCGCAAAAATCAGGTCTTTAAAATTTAAATAGTATTTTTGTTTCAGCTTAAAACCAATTAAAATTTATCAAGATGAATAAGACAGTATGGATTGTTTTGGGAGTAATTGCTCTCGTAATTTTTTGGGGTGTAGGTTCACGTAATAGTATGGCTACATCAGATCAGGACGTGAAAGCTAAATGGGCTAATGTGCAAAGTGCATACCAGCGTCGTGCGGATTTAATTCCGAACTTAGTGAAGACAGTACAAGGTGTGGCGAATTTCGAGAAATCAACGTTAACAGCGGTGATCGAAGCGCGTGCTAGTGCAACACAGATGAAATTAGATTCAAAGGATTTAAGTCCAGAGAATTTGCAAAAATACCAAGCGGCTCAATCTTCTTTAGGAGGTGCTTTATCGCGTTTGATGGTGGTAGCTGAAAACTACCCACAATTAAAGGCAACAGAGAACTTCTCTGAATTGCAAGCGCAATTAGAAGGAACAGAAAACCGTATCAAAGAAGAGCGTGATAATTTCAACACGGCTGTTCAAGGTTACAATACCTTAATCGTTACTTTTCCCAATAACTTAATCGCTTCTTTCTCCGGATTTGCAGAGAAAGGATTCTTCCAAGCGGAAGCTGGTTCAGAGAAAGCACCAGAAGTTAATTTTGACGAGAAGAAATAAGGATGTTGTCAATAGAGCACCAAAACCTGATTTTGCAAGCCATCCACGACGCTGAATTACAGACGTCTGGAGAGATTCGTGTACACGTAGAAAGCCATTGCGCCGGCAATCCGATTGATCGGGCGACGGAGGTATTCTTTCAGCTAGGTATGCAGAAGACGGATTTGCAGAATGGGGTTTTGGTGTATCTGGCCATCAAAGACCGCAAGTTTAGTATCATTGGGGATAAAGGAATCGATGCGAAAGTGCCAGCGGAGTTTTGGGAAACGATTCGCGATGAAATGCGTGCTTATTTAATTAAGAATGAATTCGGGGCTGGCCTAGCTCACGGTGTAAGGCGCACGGGAGAAGTTTTGAAGGCCTTTTTTCCCTATGAAAAGGGAGATGTCAATGAATTGTCCAACGAAATCTCTTTTGGCATCTAATCTCATTATGCGGAAAATCGTCCTACTTTTATTGCTATTTAGTTCTTTTGCCTACGCTCAAGAAGGCATTCCTGCAAAACCGAATGGTTACATTCTAGATGAAGCAGGGCTATTAAATCCAGAAGAGGAGAATGCACTCGAGCAGAAAATGCGTGGCTATGCAGACTCTACTTCTACTCAGTTTGCCATCGTATTAGTCAATTCAACGAACGGACGCGATCCTTACGATTACGCAATCGATATTGGTAAAGGCTGGGGTGTTGGCCAAAAAGGTAAAAACAACGGCGTAGTCATCCTTGTAGCTATGCAAGATCGCAAGCTGCGTATTGTGACTGGTCGTGGCATTGAAGATGTCTTACCGGATGCTGTTTGCAAAAGAATCATTAATCGGATTTTAAAACCCACTTTCAAGGCAGGTGTCTATTACCAGGGCTTAGATGAAGCGACCACCGAAATGATGCGTCGAGCAAGTGGGGAGTTTAAGAATGAGGACAGTGGGGAAGGAGAACAAGGAATTCCTCCCGTCTTACTTATATTCTTGTTATTTCTCATCATTGCCATCATTAATGCGGTTCGTAATCGCGGAGGCAAAGGAGGTCCAGGTTCTCGCGGAGGCGGAATGTTTTTCCCACCTATCTTCTTAGGTGGTGGAGATTATGGTCGCGGAGGCTCTGGTGGTGGAGGCGGAGGATTTGATTTCGGCGGCTTTGGCGGAGGAGACTTCGGCGGAGGCGGTGCAGGAGGCGATTTTTAATTATCTTTGCACTATGAATAATCTGATTACCCAATCCCTGCAAGAGTCTCAACAAGTTTTAGCTGATTTTTTAGCGAACCCTGCGAAGATAGAAGCCATTGAAAAGGCGGCTGATGTATTAGTGGATGCCTTGAAAAAGGGGAATAAAATCTTGTCTTGTGGAAACGGAGGGAGCCATTGCGATGCGATGCATTTCGCAGAGGAATTATCAGGACGTTACCGGGAGAATCGCCCGGCTTTAGCAGCGATGGCAATTTCAGATCCTTCACATATTTCTTGTGTGAGCAATGACTTTGGATATAACTATATCTTTTCTCGCTTCATCGAAGGCTTAGGAAACAAAGGTGATGTACTAGTAGGTATTTCAACCTCCGGAAATTCAGCGAATATTATGGAGGCAGTGAAAGCTGCTCAAGCGAAAGGAATGGAAGTTATTCTCTTAACGGGCAAAGATGGCGGACAATTAGCTGCCTATGGTTGCCACGAAATACGAGTGGACCACTTCGGTTACGCGGATCGCATTCAAGAAATCCACATCAAAGTGATCCACATATTGATTCAATTGATTGAATCTAAGTTATTCTAGCTTAATACGAGGCGTCTCCACCCTCATCATCACCCATCACCACATCCACCATTTTGCGGAATAGGTCGCCGATACGCGGCGCAGGTTTTGACGATTTAGATTCACTATACCCCGTTTCTTTAGCCATCTCTTTTATAGGAGCGCTTGCCATTGGGGCATCTTCAGCTTCAGCCGTTTCTTGCTGATCATAATATACCTGAACTAAGCCAATTACTGTAGCATAAGAAGGATCTTTGATCTCTGTCGCTATGGCTGGGTTAGCTGAAGTGGCATTCGGATCTCCGATGCGGGCGTCCAAACCCGTGAATTTTTGGAACAATTCATCGATATACGGAAGTTGTGCTCCGCCACCCGTTAATACTAAGCCTGCTTTCAGGTTCTTGATATCTGTTTGTTTTGAAATTTCAGCCACTAGAATGGCTGCTAATTCTTTCAATCGCTCCTCTATGATAATAGCCAAGTTCTTCACAGAAACAGGTGTAGGCTTACGACCCGCAATACCTGGAATCATTACGACTTCGCTTACTGGAATGTCTTTTTGAATGGCTGAGCCAAAACGGACCTTTAAGGTTTCCGCGTGATCACGGGAGATATCTAATCCCGATTGAATATCATCTGTTAGTAAATCGCCTCCCCAGTTTAATACAGTGGCATGCTTTAAACGGTTGTTTTGAAAAATACTGATCTCCGTAGTTCCACTTCCTAGATCCACTAGGACAACTCCTTCTTGCTTCTCTTCTTTATTTAAAACCGAACTTGCCGTCGCTAAAGAACTGAAATAGACATTTCCTTTCTTTAAGTGCTTTGTCTCTGCAGATTTCAAACATTGCGTTAACAAGTCATTCTTGCTTGGATTAGCAGAGATGAAGACGAAATAGGCTTGAATTTTTTGGCCAATTTGTCCGATAGGATCCAACGTTTCTGGCAAATTGCCTACCTTGAAACCAATCGGTAAGGTATGTAGAACACAGGGGTTTTTATCTGCAAAAGTACGTTTAGCTTCCTCAAAAAGGCTCATCACCTCGTTGTTAGATACCGCTTCTCTTTCGTTTTTACGTATTTTAGACAGACTGAAAGGCTGGACTTTAATGTGTGATCCTGACAAGTTCGATGCAAAGAAATGTTCCGAATTCTTTCCGTCTAAGACGTGCGAAATTTGGTCCATTGCCTCTGAAATCGCTGCAGTTGTTTTATTGATGTTGACAATCTCTCCATTCAACACATTGTTGCTATTTATGGAAGATCCTGTGGCTAAAATCTCTAATCGGCCTCGGTCGTTTTGCTTACCTGCGATCGCTCTGACGTGAGAGCTACCAATATCTAAACCGATAATTAAGTCGTTACGCATTATAGTTTTTTTGTAGAACGGGTATTAAATTAAAACATTTGGTCATTATTCGCAAATAAGCTGATTCTTATATTTCAGCTGCACCCAGCTGTATTTATTCCAGCCTTTATTCGGGATAATTTTTTGATAGAATATGAACAATTTTTTAAACTTGTTTTCAATATTGATGGGTAGTCCAAAATCAATTCTTGTCGTTCCTATGGTCGGAATTAACACGATTCCACCGTCTTTAGCGACAATGATTTGAGAGATCTGAGCTTTCCAAAATTCATTATTTTCAATGAATTGAAAAAATGGAATTAACGTTTTTCCTCGCTTGTCCTGCAAGTCCCGCTTGCCATCGAAGTAAGCACCTCCAGTGACTATAATTCGGGGAGTAAATAATGGACTGGTACCGATGAATTTTCCATCCTCTGATATGTATTGATCTGGATAAGGGGAAGTTCCTACGGTGGAACGTACGATTCTGGCGATGGGTTTATACTCTTTTACTGAAACAGAGATGACTCCGCTGAAATCATGGTGTGCTTCACAGGATTTCACCAGGGGTATGCGTTTAATTCGTTCCTCTATTTTACGCAGGGAGATTTGGGTAATTGGTTTGTCTAAAAAGTACTCCGTCCCTTGCTCAGATACCATTAATTTGATGTCTTTCTTGCTTAAAAGGGCCTTTTCGTTTTCAGAGTCAAGTGTGATTTCTACTCCTTTGCAAACGACTTCATTAAAACTGATCTCCGCAAATACGACAGCAGATAGCACCAGGGTGAATAGAATTACCATCCCGATTACTTGCTTGATTAACGCCGCGTTTGCCTTCATTTTAAAAAATTATACTAAGATAAGCTCAATTTTAAATCATTCAAAAGAAGATCGATATCTCCTGCACCCATCGTTACTAATAATTTCGGTTTTTTAGCGTCGATCACTTGTAATAAGTCCGTTTTAGAGATAACCTGTTTATTTTTTAAATCGATTTTGCCTAATAACCAATCCGATGTAACGCCTTCCATAGGCAATTCGCGTGCTGGATAAATATCCAATAAATAAACTTCATCGGCGATGGCTAAGCTTTTGGCAAAGTCATCAATAAAGTCTCTCGTTCTAGAGAATAAATGCGGCTGAAAAACGGCCGTTATTTTTTCTCCCGGGTAAAGTGCCTTAACCGAGTTTAGACAAGCTGCTATTTCTGTAGGATGGTGTGCATAATCATCGATCATAACGTGCTCATCTGATTCTACATGGTATTCGAAGCGGCGTTTAACACCTAGGAAAGAAGCAATGCCTATTTTGATCTCTTCACCAGTTACACCTACCTGCATCGCTAAAGCAGCGGCGGCTAAGGCATTTTCGATGTTGTGAAATCCCGGAATACGCATCGGTATATTAAGCACCTCGCCTCCAGGGTAGCTCATGTCAAAAATCATTCGGTGATCTTCGATCCGGATGTTATGCGCCTTGAAGTCACCTGTATCAATTCCAAAAGTGGTGTCTCCTAATTCAGAATGCAAAGTCAAGCCCTTTTTTTGGATGAAAAAGCCTTCTGACTTGATTTGGTTGACAAACAATTGGAAACTCTCTAAAACGGAATCACCATCTCCATAGATGTCTAGGTGATCCGCATCTGTCGAAGTGACTACGGCAGCTTGTGGATGCAAGGTCAGGAAAGATCGGTCGTACTCATCTGCCTCGACCACACACACGATATTTTCTTTAGAGTGGTTGGGGATGAAGTTAGTTCCATAATTCACTGTAATCCCTCCTAAAAATGCAGTTACATTTTTCTTAGCGCTGATTAACAAATGGGTTAAAAGCGACGAAGTCGTCGTTTTTCCATGGGTTCCAGCTACCGCGAGGGTAGGGATCTGTTGGGTAATCCAACCTAAAATTTCCGATCGCTTGTAGAGGCGGATACCTTTGGAAAGTAAATAATTCATCTCCACATGATCTTTCGGAATCGCTGGAGTATAGATAAACAAGCTATGCTCCACATCTTCTAGGCATGCTGCGGGAATTAAATCGATAGCGTCTTCATAGTGAATTACCATGCCCTCCTCCGCTAATTTCTTCGTCAAGGGACTCTCTGTCTTATCGTAACCTGCTACCGGAAATCCATTGTGCAAGAACCAGCGCGCGATCGCTGACATACCGATTCCACCTATTCCTAAAAAATAGACTTGTTTTAAATCGCTTAGGCTTAACTCTTTCTTCATGCGTGTAAAATGGATTGGGCAATTTCGTGGGCTGCGTTTGGCTTAGCTAAACGAAGACTATTTTTTTCTAGGGTAGTCAAATCTGATTGAAGTGCTGTTAACGCCTCTGTGATTAAATTTTCTTTCACTTCTGCGTCACGCACAAGAATGGCTGCGTTTTGTGAAACGAGGCTTTTCGCATTCTCGGTTTGGTGATCTTCTGCGGCACTCGGAAGTGGGACTAGGATACTCGCTTTGCCGATCAAGCAAATTTCAGAGACTGAAGAGGCTCCGGCTCTGGATATGACTAAATCGGCCATGGCATAGGCTAGATCCATTTCGTAGATAAAAGCAGATACGTAGGTATTTTTATGTCCACTAGCAGCTTGCTTGGCTGTAGATTCAAAAGCAATACCAGTCTGCCAAATTACTTGCACCCCAGCATCTGTTAATCGGTCTAAGCCAGCTAGGATTCCTTGGTTGATCGTGCGTGCTCCTTGGCTACCACCGATGATTAAAATCGTTTTTTTGGAAGGGTCTAAGCTGAAATGCACTGCTGCCTGTGCTTTTTTGCCTGCAGCATCGATTAAGTCCTTGCGAACAGGATTCCCACTGAGCGTAATTTTATGCGCAGGGAAGAATTTTTCCATGCCTGGATAAGCCACAAAAATATGCTCCGCCTTCGCTGCCAATGCCTTATTGGTAATACCGGCGAAGGAATTTTGTTCTTGAATGTAATAAGGGATACCTAAAAACCGCGCAGCTAATAAGAGCGGACCAGAAGCATAACCTCCTACGCCTACAGCGACATCTGGCTTGAAATTTTGGATGATTCTAAGGGATTTCCAGAGGCTCATGAATAACTTGAAAGGGAAGAATACATTCTTCCAAACCTGCGTTCGTTGGATGCCTACAATGGGAAGACCGATGATTTGAAAGCCAGCTTTAGGTACTTTCTCCATTTCCATTTTTCCTTCAGCCCCTACGAACAAGAATTCCAAAGAAGGGTCGATTTCCTTCATCGCATTCGCGATCGAAATGGCTGGGTAAATATGTCCCCCCGTTCCTCCTCCTGAAATGATGACGCGTTTAATAGGCATTAGGCGAGGGCAGAGGGTTGAGCAGGTTCCGGATCTTTATCCTTACTAACGGCTAAAATCAGGCCAATAGAAATAGCTGTAAATATCAATGAGGTTCCCCCGGCTGAAATCATCGGCATCGGTTGGCCTGTAACTGGACCTGCATCCACAGCCACCAGCATATTAATGAAAGCCTGGAAGACGATGGAGAAGGTTAATCCGGCAGACAATAAGCCTCCAAACGGTTTATTACTATACTGAATGGCCTTCGCCCCTCGGTACATAAAAATCAGAAACAAGAGCGGAATAGCGAGCCCTCCGACAATCCCATATTCTTCAATGATAATGGCATAAACGAAATCGGATTCTGCCTGGGATAAGATATACCGCTGCTGGCTTTTTCCTGGCCCTTTGGGATGAATCGCACCGGTCGCAATGGCGTATAGACTTCGGGTGATTTGGTAATCCTCGTTCTTTGCCTTATTTGCCTTGGTTTCATTTTTGCCAATACTTTGGACATAGTTTTCAATCCTGGTTTTTACCGTTTGGGCTCTTTGACCAATTCCTAAGGAAACCACCGTTATTCCAATGATGGCAACAGCTGTGATAATTAAAACAATTTGTTTTGCAGGAACTCGCCCAAAGAACATCAGGATGATACTTGTTAAGAAAATCAAAACGCTTGTCGAAAAGTTCGAAAGCATAATCAAAAAGCAAGAAATTCCAATCTTGAATAGCATGCGAATAAACATCACGGTGTTATAAGATTCCGGGTCAGCCTGTTTAGAGGAAAAGTCTTTTGCTAAGCTCGTAATCAGGCATAATTTAACCATATCCGAGGGCATAAATGAAATAGGGCCTAACTGAACCCAGCGGTTTGCACCTCCTTTTGTGGCTCCAAAAATATAGGCGACCATCACGAGGCCCCAAGATAAGAACAAGGCTAAATCGCTAAACTTAGCCACCCGGCTATAGTTTGATTTAGAGAAATAGGACATTAAATAGAACGAAATGCCTAAAATAACCAAGGTTTTAATGAAACTCGAGAGTGGCTCAAAAGGTCCATCCATCGTCAGCTTCGCCTTCGCAGAGAACTGAATCAATAATCCAAACGCATTTAAAATAAATACGATCAACCAAATCTTATAATCCCCTTTCAGGTGCTCTTGAAAAAAGGCTCTGATTTTACTATCCATGGATCAAACGTTTAACAGTGCTTTTAAATTGATCTCCTCGATCTTCATAATTTTTAAATAAATCGAAACTAGCACAGGCAGGAGAGAGCAAAACTACATCACCAGAGGTAGCCCATTCCATTCCTTTTTTTACAGCGTTTTCTAAAGAGTCTGTTGCAAAAAGTTGTGGAACCATGCCGCCAAAATGAGTCTCTAACTTCGCATTATCTGTTCCTAAGCAAATGAGCCCTTTGACTTTTTCCTTCACTAGTGGATCTAAAACTTCATATTCATTTCCTTTGTCCACTCCTCCCATAATCAAGATTAAAGGTTGTTTATAGCTATTTAAGGCATAATAAACCGCATCGACATTCGTTGCTTTGGAATCATTGATGAATTCAACTCCATCCCAGACACCACACGATTCTAAACGATGCGGTGCATTTTCGAAGGATGCTAAGGAATGTAGCATTTGTGTAAATGATACACCTGCCTCGTGTGCCGCTAACATAGCGACTGCCATGTTGATGGCATTATGCGGACCTTTCAGTGGAGCATCTGCTAAATTGAGCTCAGTTCCTTCGAATTGAATTTTGTCCGCCGTAATATAGGCGTCTGCTTTTGTGTTGAAACTAACCGTTTTTACACGCGCACTTGCTGAAATATAAGCTAGGTTTGCCTTTAGCACTTCGTCATCTGCCCAAAATACGCAACTTGTATTAGCGTCCGCATTTTGGAATATCCGAAACTTAGAGGCAATATAATTTTCAAATTTGTATTCGTAGCGATCTAGGTGATCCGGAGTAATATTTAATAATACGGCTACATCTGGTTTGAATTGGAAGCAGCGATCTAATTGGAAGCTGGAAATTTCTAGGACATACACCTCGTGCTGATCTTCCATCACTTGCTTCGCGAAACTCTGGCCGATATTACCTGCTAAACCTACTTTAAGGCCCGCTGATTTCAAGAAATGATACGTCAGCAGGGTAGTGGTCGTTTTTCCATTCGATCCCGTGATGGCTACGATTTTGGCCTTCGTATAACGGGCAGCAAATTCTATTTCTGAAACTAAAGAAATTCCTTTTGCCTTGATGGCCTTAACAATATCTGTTTTCTCTGGAATACCGGGGCTGATAATGATCTCGTCCGATGTTAAAATACGGTCTAATGAGTGAGTTCCGGTCTCGAATTCAATCTGATTTTCACGAAGTGTCTCTTGATAGGTCGACTTCAGCACTCCGGAGTCAGACAAGAATACATCAAACCCTTTTGATTTAGCCAATAGAGCGGCTCCTACACCACTTTCTCCTCCACCTAAGATGCTGATTAATGCCATTCGTGCGTTGAAATTTTCAGAAATTAAATTCAACTACAAGTTAGAAAATGTCCCGCATTCTATCAACCCCAAATGTGCTTCCAGTGGATTTTTTCTAACAAAAAAAAGACCCACCGTTTCGGGTGGGTCTTTCCAATAAATTCTCGAGGAATTAAACCAAAGAGATACGTTTGAACGATGAAATCGTTAAACCTTTCTGTGTTTGCTCTAATAGTTGACGAATCGTGATCGATGAGTCTTTTACGAATTGTTGGTTTAATAAAGTAGATTCTTTGTAGAACTTCTCTAATTTACCAACCGCAATTTTCTCTAGCATCGCCTCAGGCTTACCTTCTTGACGTGCTTGATCTTTTCCGATTTCGATTTCTCTTTCAATCGTTTCTGCATCTACGCCATCCTTGTCTAAAGCGACAGGTTTCATAGCGGTGATTTGCATGGCGATATCTTTACCTACTTCAGATACATCTACTCCTTGAACGTTTTCGAATGCTACTAAAACACCGATTTTGTTATTTGAGTGAATGTAAGAAACCACTTTCTCCGCTGATACGTTTTCGTAAGCGGCTAATGTGATTTTTTCTCCAATTTTACCTGTTAGCTCGATGATGTGACCTTCTACTGAACGTCCATCTGCTAATGGCTCAGCTAATAAATCATGCGCTGAAGGAGCGTGAGACGCTGCTGCTTTGTCAATGATTGTTTTCGCTAAGTTATTGAAGTCTGCTACTTTAGAAACTGGTTCAGTTTCGCAAGCTAAAGCAATTAATTTACCATTTGAGTGATCCGCATTAAGTGCTACTAAAACAACACCTTCATTTGTTTCATTGTCCGCACGTTTCGCTGCTACTTTTTGACCTGCTTTACGAAGGATATCTACTGCTGCTTCGAAGTCACCATCGGCTTCAGTCAAAGCTTTCTTGCAATCCATCATTCCTGCGCCAGTCATTTGGCGTAACTTATTAACGTCTGCTGCTGTAATTGACATGTTATGAATATTTATTCTTGTTCTGCTTCTTTTTCGTATTTCGCCGCTACCTTAGCTGCCTCTTGTGAATCGTCGTCCGCTGCTTTTTTAGCTTCTACTTCTTCCGCCTCACGAGCATCATCCTTATCTTGCTTTCTTTCAGCTAGACCTTCTTCGATCGCTTTAGAAATAGCTGTGATGATGATAGAGATAGACTTGTAAGCATCGTCATTCGCTGGGATAGGATAGTCAACTAAGTCTGGGTTAGAGTTTGTATCACACATAGCGAAAACTGGGATACCTAATTTCTTAGCCTCAGAAACCGCAATGTGCTCACGCTTAACGTCAACAATGAATAAAGCCGCTGGAAGGCGAGTTAATTCAGTGATACCGCCTAACACACGCTTTAATTTTTCTTCTTCACGAGTTAACATTAAACGCTCACGCTTAGCGATTGTCTTTACGATAACTTCGTCTTTTAACATTTTATCAATGCTAGACATCTTCTTGATAGACTTACGTACAGTCGCGAAGTTAGTCAACATACCACCTAACCAACGGTCAGTTACGTACGGCATTTTTAATTTATCTGCCTCTGTCGTCACAATTTCTTGTGCTTGCTTCTTCGTTGCAACGAACATCACCTTACGGCCTGAACGTACAATAGAACGAAGAGCTGCTGAAGCTTCTTCTAAGGAAGAGATAGTTTTATTAAGATCAATGATGTGGATACCATTTTTCTCCATAAAGATGTATGGAGCCATTTTAGGATCCCACTTACGAGTCAAGTGACCGAAGTGAACGCCTGCGTCAAGCAAGTCGTTGTAGCTTAATTGTGCCATTTTGGTTGTTTAAATGTGTGAATAATAAAAAGGTGGAAAAGGCATCGGCAACAGACAAGCCTTTTCCACGAACAAATCTTAACGCTTAGAGAATTGGAATCTCTTACGAGCTTTCGCACGTCCTGGTTTCTTACGCTCCACCATACGTGGGTCACGAGTTAAGAAGCCTTCTTTTTTCAAAGGAGAACGTAATTCAGCATCTTGCGTTTGAAGTGCACGTGAAATCGCCATACGAAGCGCTTCAGCCTGTCCTTTGATTCCACCGCCATCTACGTTAGCTGTTACATCAAATGAACCTACTGTGTTCGTTAAAGCGAAAGGTTGATTAACAACAATCTGAAGAATTTCAGATGGGAAGTAATCAGCTAATACACGGCCGTTGATTTTAATCTGGCCTTTACCTGGTGTCATCGAAATACGCGCTACTGCCGTCTTTCTTCTACCGATTTTACTTGTTATTTCTGCCATTTTCTTAGTGTCCGTTAAAAGGTAAGTGCTTTAGGTTGTTGAGCTGCGTGAGGATGTTCTGGTCCTGCATAAACGAATAGGTTGTTGAATAATTCACGACCTAAACGATTTTTAGGTAACATACCTTTCACCGCTGATTCTACAACACCTCTTGGGTTTTTAACTAAAACCTCACGTGGAGTTGCGAAACGTTGACCACCTGGGTAACCCGTGTGACGGATATACACCTTGTCTGTCATTTTCTTACCAGTTAAGCGAATTTTGTCCGCGTTGATAACGATCACTTGATCGCCGCAATCAACGTGTGGAGTGTAAGAAGGCTTGTGCTTTCCACGAATAATTTTCGCAATTTCAGAACAAACACGTCCCAAAACTTGATTTTCAGCATCTACAACAAACCAAGCTTTCTGTACAGTAGCTTTGTTTGCGGAGATGGTTTTGTAACTTAAAGTATCCACTTGTTTATAATTTAACTGTTTGAATCGTTTCCACCTAGACCACGGAATTTGTCTAAAGGAATTGATTATGACCTATTTTATCTTTCAAACGGGCATTCAATCGAAAAATGGGAGTGCAAATTTATAAAATCTTCATTTGATATGCAAGTGTCTAATTTAAAATGTTTTGCGCAAAGGAATTAATTGAAAAATAACGAACTTTATAACCTTTTACAGTTCTATTAGTCATGAAGAAAATTACGGTCTACTTATTCCTTACACTTTTGTCCTGTCAGGCTTTGGTAGCACAGGTTCATTTCGCAGGAATGATGTCGACGAAACGGGTGGGAATGTTTAATGCAGCCTACAATCCTGCTGAATTAACGAATTTGACCAATAAGGTAGAATTCAATTTATTAGGGACCTCTCTTTCCTTTGGAAATAATAAGATGTCGATTTCGGATATACGAAGTGGAAAGTCGGCGCAAAGTGCCCTTTTTTCCTCTGGTACACCCTTGGCATTAGATGTTAACGTTGAATTTTTAGGCCCAAGTGTAGGATTTAGATATAAAAAATGGGGTTTTGGGGTACTTACTAAAGCATTCCTTAAAGCCAATATTATCGATTTAGATGTGGATTTAATGAATTCAATTTATAGTAATGCCCTATTGACCTTAGGGACATTTCCCTTGTCGAATCGATACAATCAACGCATTAACTCCTCGAGTTGGGGACAAGTTAATTTTGCTGCTTCTCGGAAGATTGTAGATAAGGCAAATCATCAATTGAGCGCAGGTTTCGCCATGTCGCTTCTCTTTCCGGCTTCTTATGCGAACATCGGGCTTACTAAGTTTTCTGGAACCATTAAATATAATTTATTTCCACCACAGGCTAATTTGATAAATACATCTACTAAGTTGAATTTAGCCTATACGAGTAATTTTGCCAAAAGCTTTGCGAATCCAAGTGATTTCACCAGTGCGATTTGGGGTGAATTTGGTGGCGTTGCAATTGATTTTGGATTGTCTTATCAATATCTGAATGACAAAAAAGTTCCCCTTATTAGTGTGGGGGCATCTGTTAAGAACTTAGGAAGTTTAGTTTATCAGGCTAAAAAGATTAATTCGGTAGACTACACTGTTAATATTCCAGCTCCCACTACGGCTAAACCTGGATTTAATTTATTCAGTCTGGCAACTATTTCTAGCTTAACCCAACTAGAGGGGCTTTTGATTTCAAGTGGTTATATGACGAAAGAAGGTCAATCCAATTCAGATGTTCCGATAAAATTGCCTACAACTGTGCAAGCTTATGCCTCTATTCGGGCGCTTAATCGATTGAATCTAGATGTGAACGCACAATACAACGTTAGGCAAGGGGAAGGAAATAAAGAGATTACGAGTCCTAACACCTTTACTGTCATTCCCCGTTTTCAGACAAAATATTTTGAAATTTATACACCCTGGACTAACCATGAGGTGACAGGAATTAATGGTGGATTGGGAATTCGAGTAGCTGGTTTTTACTTAGGTTCAGGTTCTATCATCACGGCTTTGCAGAGCAATAGCAAACAGATGGATGTCTTTGCCGGCTATCAAATAGGTTTCTAATAAAAAAGGGAGACCTTTTGGGCCTCCCTTTTCTTTTTAATACGGAAAATTATAAGTCACTCAAATCGAAACTTTCCATGAAAGCCGTCGTGAATTGACCCGACTTAAACGTAGGGTCATCCATTAACTTGATGTGGAAAGGAATCGTTGTTTTGATACCTTCGATCACGAATTCTTGCAAAGCACGCTTCATGCGAAGAAGAACTTCTTCACGGCTTTGGCCCGAAACAATCACTTTCGCAATCATGGAATCGTAATTCGGTGGAATCGTATAACCTGAATAGACGTGAGAATCAATGCGAACGCCGTGGCCGCCTGGAAGGTGAAGATTCGTGATCTTACCTGGCGATGGACGGAAACCGTTCGCTGGATCTTCTGCATTAATCCGGCATTCTAGAGCGAATAATTTAGGGAAGTAGTTTTGGCCCGAAATCGGAATACCTGCTGCTACCTTGATTTGCTCCTTAATTAAATCGAAATCCGTAACTTCTTCCGTGATCGGGTGCTCTACTTGGATACGGGTATTCATCTCCATGAAGTAGAAATCTCCGTTTTTGTCCACTAAGAACTCAATAGTACCCGCGCCTTCGTAACCGATGGCTGTAGCACCTGCAATTGCTGCCTCACCCATTTTCTTGCGCAATTCTTCCGAAAGGGCAGGGGATGGAGTTTCTTCGCACAATTTTTGGTGACGACGCTGAATCGAGCAATCGCGTTCTGATAAGTGACATGCTTTGCCAAACTTATCTCCCACAATCTGAATCTCAATGTGACGAGGCTCTTCCACGAATTTCTCCATGTACATCGCATCGTTTCCAAAAGCCGCCGCTGATTCCATCTTCGCATCTTCCCATAATTTGTCAAATTCTGACTCCTCCCGGATGATACGCATTCCACGGCCACCACCACCCGCCGTAGCCTTGATGATTACTGGGTATTTAATGGCTTTTGCTAATTCTTTTGCTTCTTCTACGGTGTCGATCAAGCCGTCAGAACCGGGAATAACCGGAACTCCTGCCTTCTTCATCGTGTCTTTCGCTGTGGCTTTGTCCCCCATCGAATTAATCATGTCCGCCGAAGCGCCGATGAACTTAATCCCATGTTCTGAACAAATACGCGAGAATTCCGCGTTCTCAGAAAGAAATCCGTAACCCGGGTGTATCGCATCTGCTCCAGTTACTTCTGCAGCCGAAATGATCGCGGGAATACTCAAATAAGATTGTCTGCTGGGCGGCGGTCCGATACAAACGGCCTCATCCGCAAAGCGAACGTGTAAACTGTCGCGATCGGCGGTAGAGAAAACGGCCACCGTTTTGATGCCCATCTCCTTACAAGTCCGAATAATACGCAAGGCAATTTCCCCGCGATTCGCTATTAATATCTTTTTAAACATAGATTACGCTTTTTCAACCACGAATAAAGGCTGATCAAATTCTACTGGACTCGCATTATCAACTAAGATCTTAACGATCTTTCCAGAGATCTCTGAATCGATTTCGTTAAATAATTTCATCGCTTCGATCACACACAAGGTCTTCCCAGGAGCGATTTCTGATCCTACTTCTACGAAATTATCTTTATCTGGACCAGCTGCGCGGTAGAATGTACCGATCATAGGTGATTTAACTGTGTATAAGTTATCTGCCACGGGAGCCGGTGCTGCTGCAACTGGAGCCGCTGGTGCTGCCGCCGCCGGAGCTGGGGAAACTGGAGCCGCCGCTGGTGCTGCTGAAACCACACTAACTACCGGTGCTGCTTCTCCGTGTTTCTTAACAGAAACTTTTAAACCTTCTGTTTCGATGCTAACCTCAGCTAATGGAGATTTAGCGATATAATCGAGTAATCGTTGAATTTCTTTAGTATCCATTCTTTTTGTTAATTAAACGCTACAAAGGTAGCTAATTATTTTACACGCTCAGCGTATGAATAGGTTCTTGTATCTACTTTAATTACTTCATCTTGTCCGATGAAAATAGGCACGGTGATCGTTGCTCCTGTTTCCACCGTGGCTGGTTTTTTAGGAGAGTTAGCCGTATCGCCACGAACGCCTGGCTCCGTGTAAGTTACCTTCAATTCTACGAATGGAGGCAATTCACAAGATAAAGCGGCATCGTTTTCTGTATTGATCAAAATCTCTACTTCTTGTCCTTCTTTCATCAAATCTGCCATTACACAAAGGTTTTCACCTAATAGGATTTGCTCAAAAGATTCTTGGTCCATGAAGTTATAGCCAAACTCATCTTTGTAGATGAATTGGAATTTTCTGCGCTCCACACGTACAGGATAAATGTTTACCCCTGAGTTAAAGGTATTATCGATTACTTTCCCTGAAGTTAAAGAACGTAATTTAGTCCGAACGAATGCTGGGCCTTTTCCTGGTTTTACGTGAAGGAATTCAATGATCGAGTATAAGTCGTCATTGTATTTAATCACCATGCCATTTTTAATGTCTGCTGTAGTTGCCATTTCTTATTATTTAGGGTCGTATGCCCATTTAACGTAAGCTGATCCCCATGTGAAACCTCCACCGAAGGCCGCTAAGATCAGATTATCTCCTTTTTTTAGTTTGTTTTCGTAATCCCAAAGACAAAGCGGAATTGTCGCCGCCGTCGTATTTCCATATTTCTGGATGTTCAACATCACTTTATCATCACTCACACCCATGCGATTTGCTGTCGCATCAATGATACGTTTGTTCGCTTGGTGCGGAACTAAGTATTTAATATCATCACCCGTTAAGTGATTGCGCTCCATGATTTCTGCCGAAACATCTGCCATACGCGTCACCGCAAATTTAAATACGGATTGCCCTTCTTGGCGAATGTAATGCCATTTTGCTTCCACTGTTTCCACTGTAGGAGGGTAGGCGCTACCGCCGCCTTTTTGCATTAAGGACTCACATCCTTCTCCATCAGATTTCAAGATAAAGTCTTGTACGCCTAAACCTTCGAAATTCGGTTCTAACATCACCGCTGCCGCGCCATCTCCAAAAAGAATGCACGTCGTACGATCCGTATAATCCACAATCGAAGACATTTTGTCCGCACCCACTACCACGATTTTCTTGTAACGACCTGATTCGATGAAGGCGGTACCTGCACCTAAGGCGTTCAAGAAACCAGAACAAG
The DNA here is from genome assembly GCF_054558635.1 of Aquirufa sp. HETE-40SA. Taxonomy (NCBI): domain Bacteria; kingdom Pseudomonadati; phylum Bacteroidota; class Cytophagia; order Cytophagales; family Flectobacillaceae; genus Aquirufa; species Aquirufa sp. HETE-40SA. Next base: position 277,143 of record NZ_JBPXKN010000002.1, on the reverse strand, counting down.
CTGCTGCTAAGTCAAAGGAAGCCGTTTCACGGATGCCTACTGCCTTGCAGATCAAGTTCGAAGCGGAAGGGAAAAAGTAATCTGGAGTGACCGTCGCGCAGATGACCATATCTACCTCTTCGGGTTTGGTATTGGTTTTCTTCAAGAGATCCTCTACCGCTTTAGCCCCCATAAAAGACGTTCCCAGGCCTTCGCCTTTCAATATACGTCTTTCTTTGATGCCGGTGCGAGAAGTGATCCACTCGTCGTTTGTATCAATAATTTTTTCTAATTCTTGATTCGTCAGCACATAATCCGGTACATATCCTGCGACTCCGGTGATGGCTGCACTTATTTTTTGGCTCATAATGATTATATGTTCTCGATGGCGGCCTTAATCTTTCCGCAAACATCTGATTCTACGACGGATCTACATAATTTGATCATGTTTTTGATTGCCAAAGGACTCGACGCCCCGTGCGCAATAATCACATTCCCGTTAATCCCGATAATCGGGCTACCGCCGTATTTTTCGTAATTCGTATTTTCCACAAAGTCATTCGTGATTCCTTGGTCTTTCATTATTTTGTACAGGGATTCGCCCATCTTCAAAATAATGTTTCCCGTAAATCCATCCGTCACAATCACATCTGCTTTGTTCTTAAAAAAGTCTTTTCCCTCTAAATTTCCAATGAAGTTGATCTTCTTGTTCTCTTTCAAAAGGGCATGGGTTGCAAGTGTAAGGATACTTCCTTTCTGCTCTTCTTCACCTATATTCATTAAACCTACGCGCGGGGCTTTCTTGCCAGTCGTTGCTTCAAAGTATACCGATCCTAAAAGAGCGAATTGATCTAGCATCTCAGGCTTGCAATCTGCATTAGCGCCAATATCTAGCATTAGAGCATAGGTGCCGTCCTCTTGTGGAACGAAACCAGCAATCGCTGGGCGAGAAATTCCTTCGATGGTTTTTACAGAAAATAAAGATCCGACCATCATCGCGCCGGTATTTCCTGCTGAAGCAAAGACGTCTGCTTTGCCTTCTTTTAAAAGATGAAACCCAACTCCGATGCTGGAATTGGGTTTTTGAGATAGTGCCTTAGTCGGATGTTCACCCATTTCAATTACTTGATCTGCAGGAATGATGACAATTTGCTTGCCAGCATACCCGTGTTTCGCTACTAATTGCTCAATGGTGTCCTGAGGACCTACGGCTAATATGGTGTCGTCGTTTGAAAGACTTGGTAACGCTAAAAGTATTCCTTCTATTACAGCTTCTGGAGCATAATCCCCACCCATCACATCAACGGCTATTTTCATTTAATTATGTTTAATTACTAAAGCTTTTGGCAAAAATAGCATTAAATTTAGTCAAAAAATAGCATTTTAACGGGATTTTTTCAGGTTCTCTGAAAAAAGGTGTAAAGCTGCAGTCTATCAGGGAATTACTTAACCGTGAATCCTTCTACGATCATTTTTCCTTTGTAGAACAAGTTACCTTCATGTACGTGAGCACGGTGGTAAAGGTGAGTTTCGCCTGTTTGAGGATCTACTCCTAAATGCTTAGGAGTCCCGAAATCATGCGCTCTTCTTGTATCACGACGAGTAGTAGAGATTTTTCTTTTAGGATGTGCCATGGTATTGTTATTTATTAATTATTGTCTGTTAATTTTTTTAATGCTGCCCATCTAGGATCCATTTCTGGCTCTTGATCAGCTTTATTTTCATCTTCTGGGTCTGTTGTATAAATCAACTCCCCATCTACATGCTCTTCTAAAGGTTTCACAAACCGCGGGTGCAACTTTTTCATGGGCACCTGCAAGGCAATGAAATCAAATAAATCTTGCGATAAATCTAATTTAGGCGACTTTCTATCTAACAAGAATAAATTGTCTCCCATATCCTCATTGTGATCCGAATATTTATAAATTATCTTCTCATCAAGGTGGATGGTGAATTCAAATTCCTCATTTGATCTGTCGCAAATTAATTTCAAATGGCCCTCAATTTCCAGTCTTACCTGAATCATGGTGGCCGATTTATCTAACGTCGCTTTTGCGTTAAATTCGCCTTTTTGAACCCATTCCTGCTCGAAAGCAGCGAAAAATTCATCATTCCCAGTGAAGGAATACGGGTATACTTTATCCTCTAAAGAAAGTATCGGTATCTGGTATGCTTCTAGGACGTTCATTTTCACTCTTGGGTAAAAAAGAATGCGAAATTACGAAAATATTCGAAAACAGCAATAGTTGCGCTGAACAAATTCGTAATTTCGAGGCATGAAGCATTGGAGTCCGGCTGTGAAAGCTTTTTTAGGGATCTTTATTTTTTACGAAGTACTCGGTTGGTTTTTTGTCAGCGCCTACCAGCGTCTCGATCAGCTTCAGCTCATCAACGAAAATAACTCCCCTCTTGCAGACATGACCTTTCAAGCGTTGACTGCAACGGCTGAAGTCGTTCTGCCTATTTTACTTTTGATTTACTTGTTTCGTTTTCAAAAAGCCTATGCTTTGCCTTATGTCTTTTCGTATGCCTTGTCTACGGGTTTGATTCAGGGATTAAAGCATCTGGTATTTACGGATGCGTTGCGTCCTCTGGCTTATTTTGCTAGTTCCGGTGTTAAATGGCATCTTGTTCCAGGCTTATTGATTAGCGAATACAATTCGATGCCTTCAGGTCACACGGGTGCAGCCTTTTTTATGTTCTTTTGGGTGGCGGTGCTGTTGCGTCGCTGGTTTTGGGGAGCGCTGGCAGGTTTAATCGCCGTAGGTGTGGCCTACTCTAGAGTCTATTTATTTCAACATTTTCCGGTGGACACCCTGGTGGGAGCAGCCATCGGACTAGGCTCTTCGGCCTTATTTTATTCGATTCACTATGCTAAGAGCGGTTCAAAGTAAACCTTACCTTTTCTGGGCGCTCGTGGGAGCGGCAGTCTATATTCCTTTTTTAGGGTCGACCCATTTGTTCGACTGGGATGAGGTTAATTTTGCGGAGTCTGCGAGGGAGATGATCGTGACGGGGGATTTTTTAAGCGTCCAAATTAACTTTCAGCCCTTCTGGGAGAAGCCGCCTTTATTCCTTTGGTTGCAGGCTTTGAGTTTTATGGCCTTTGATTCGTTTTCGGGACAATCGGATATTTCGATGGAATTTGCTGCGCGTTTTCCCAATGCGATCATTGGGATTGTGACACTTTGGGCGCTTCACGCGATTGGGAAGAAGACCTGGGGCGCTAATTTTGGGAATCTATGGGCCTTCTCTTATTTGGTTGCCATTACACCACATGTGTATGCGAGTTCCGGAATTATCGATCCGCTTTTCAATTTATTGATATTTTTAGGTGTCTATTTTTTTTCGGAGTTCTTTCAGGATTCGACGCGCTTTAGAAATGTCCTATTCGCTGGGATTTCGATTGGTTTAGCCTTGTTGACCAAAGGTCCCGCGGCTTTGCTCCTCTGGGCTTTGACCCTCCTGTTCGTCGGAATTCTGTACCGTTCTCGGGTGAACAAGCGGTTGTTTATGGGGGCGGTGCTTGCGGGATTGATCTCTTTATTTTTCTTTGTGGCTTGGTATGGTTTGATTGCCTACAAGTTTGGCTGGCAGATCATTGAAGATTTCTTTAGCTACCAGGTACGCTTGATGACTACCGGGGATGCCGGACATGGTCAGCCGTTTTATTACCATTTTGTAATCTTGTTGATCGGTTGTTTCCCCGTATCTATTTGGGCGGGGGCTCGGTTGTTTCGTTGGGAGCGCGAGGAATTAGACTTCTCGAACTGGATGAAAGTCTTGTTTTGGGTGGTTTTGATTCTGTTCAGTATTGTGAAGACGAAAATTGTACACTATTCCTCCATGTGTTGGATTCCGTTGACTTATTTCTCTGCTGTGGTACTGCAAGAATGGCAGGCAGGTGGATTTCGCTTTAATTGGAAGTACAACACGGCGATCGGCTTTGTGGGATTACTTTTAGCAATGGTGTTAACGGCGGTTCCATTAATTGGCCAAAACGCGGGCCTCATCGCTCCTTACATCAAAGACGTATTCGTGCAAGGTAATTTGCAGGCGCCGGTGTATTGGGCAGGATGGGAATTTTTGATCGGTGTTGCGTTTGCGGCTGTTGTGATTTATTACTTGTTGACAAAGAAGTTGCATACCTTAATGGCAGCTTCGTTAGTAACGATTATGGCTTATATGGCGATAGTTGTGCCTAAAATTGAAGGATATACGCAGGCGACCGTGATTGATTTTTATATCGCGAAAGCTGGCCAAAAAGTCTACATCGAACCCATCGGATTCAAGTCCTACGCGCACCTTTTGTATTTTCAAAAGCCCGCAGGGAGTCCCGCGGGCGATGAATTATTGACGGCGAAAAAGCTGGATAGACCGGCTTATTTCATTCTGAAAGCGGATGCAGAGGATAAATTCAAATACCACCCGAACTTGATCTTCCTAAAAGAAGAGAATGGATTTTTATTCTACAAGCACCGCTAAAATTTAAACTCCTGGGAAGAAGAACGCACCCTCAATAGCTGCATTCTCATTAGAATCTGATCCGTGGATCGCATTGGCTTCAATCGATTTGGCAAATAAACGGCGGATAGTGCCCTCTGCAGCTTGAGCTGGGTTTGTGGCTCCTATTAGTGCACGGAAATCCTCCACTGCATTCTCTTTCTCTAAAATCATTGGGATGATTTCGCTTTGCGACATGTAATCACACAGGCTTTGATAGAAAGGACGCTCGTTGTGAACCGCGTAAAATTGACCGGCTTGTTCAGGAGTCATTTTTAATTTTGTCATCGCAAGAATTTTAAATCCTGCTTTTTCAATTTGTTGAATGATGGGACCAGTATTGCCGTCTGCAACTGCATCTGGCTTGATCATAGTGAAAGTTCTATTTGTAGGCATTGGCATAATTTTCTACAAATTTATCTCTAACTTTGCGTTCGCCCAAATTTATTTCTGGCAAGCCCATTATATGACCTCCATCTCTGAGTTAAAAGCCCAACTTATTCCTGGTACGAAAGCCGTGATCACTGCCCATTACAATCCGGATTCGGATGCAATTGGCTCTACTCTCGCTTTTCAGGGGTATTTAGTTAAAAAAGGTATTCAGGCAACGGTGGCGGTACCCTCTGCCGTGTCGGCTAATCTAAAGTGGATGCCCGGAGCTGCTGATATCTTGGCTTATGACGAGCTGGTTCACAAGGTGCAAATCGATGCCTTAGTGGAGGAAGCTGATTTTATTTTCTGTTTGGATTTCTCAGGCATCCAAAGATTGCATAATATGGCACCTTTGGTGCGTAAGTCGAGAGCTAAAAAGGTGGTAATTGATCACCACTTGGATCCGGAAGATTTTGGCGATTATTATTACCATCGAACCGTTGCGGCCTCTACGTGTGAATTAATCTATGATTTAATCCTCGAATGGGGGGATGAAAGTTTGCTAGATCCATCGATAGGCTCTTGCCTTTATTCAGGTATTATGACCGATACAGGGTCATTCCGACATCCTAATACAACAGCACATGTACATACTGTGGTGGCTGCTCTTATCCGTTTAGGTGTGAATACAAACGAAGTGCATCGCAAGGTATTTGATTCGTCTAGTATCGATCGTTTGAAGTTTATCGGTCACGTTTTGGGCCAAAGAATGGACTACCTACCCGAGTATCATCTGGCATTTATGTGGATTACAGCCGAGGATTTAACAAAATTTAATTCCCAAGCGGGAGATACGGAAGGTATCGTAAATTATGGTTTACAAATTGCCGGATGTGTTTGGTCAATTCTGATGATTGAGCGTCCTGATGGCGTTAAGCTATCTTTTAGATCAATAGAACCTTTCGCCGTAAATGAATTCGCCTCTAAATACTTTGAAGGTGGTGGACATAAGAATGCTTCAGGTGGACGTTTTTCTACGGGAACTTTAAAAGATGCGAAGAAAAAACTAATGGAAGTGTTACCTTTGTACCTTTCTGAAATTAATCGAGTTAAAAATATCTAAAATCTATATCATGCGTAAACAACTAGCAGTAATATTTGTAGCGGCACTGGCACTAGCTTCGTGTAACAAAGTCGAAGTAATAGAGGGTGTTAAAATCCAAAAACATGAACATGACGACGCTGCTCCTAATTTAAAAGAAGGGGATATCATCACGTTTGATTTAGTGATTAAAAATGAGGCTGATTCTGTCATTAAGGATTCTCGTAAAGAAGGTAAGCCTTTGCAAGATTTAGTGCCACCTATGCCAATCCCAGGCACATTTAAAGGTTCATTTGAGAATGGTTTACGTTTATTAGCCGTTGGCGATAGTGCTACGATCTTCGTTCCTGTAGATAGTTTATTCAAAGATGGTCAACAACAGATTCCTCCTTTCTTGAAGCGCGGAACAGATGTTCGTTTCATTGTCAAAATCAAAAAATCGCAAACACGCGCAGAATTTGAGAAGGAAATGAAAAAGTTAGCAGCTGAGCAAATGGGTAAAGATTCTCAATCAATTGATGGATTTATCGCTAGTACAGGTAAGAAGTTCACTAAAACGGCCTCTGGTCTTTATGTGGCTATTTCTAACCCAGGTGCAGGTGAAAGTCCTAAAATGGGAGAATCATGGGAAGTGAATTATATTGGTTCTTTTTTAGATGGTAAAGAATTTGATAAAGGGGCAGCTGTCACTCTACCTCCAGTGGGACAATTAGTTCCAGGATTTAACGAAGCGATGATGTTATTGAAAAAAGGGGGTAAAGGAATGTTTATTATTCCTTCTTCTTTAGGATATGGTATTCAAGGTGCACCTCCCCGTATTCCTGCAGATGCTATTTTAGTATTTGAATTAGAAATATTGTCTAAGAAATAATTGAATGAAAGTTTTCGGATTCTTATTTATTGCTTTTTTTACGTTTTCCTGTCTATCTGATATCGCCTATGAAGATGACGTGAAAGCGACTGAAAATGAAAAACAGATTTTAGCCTATTTTGCTTCTCAAAGCCAAAATCCAACCGCTTTAGCGAATGGAGGTTATTATTTTGTTACTAAGTCGAATCCATCAGGAGAATTAGCGTCCAAAGGTGACTCACTTTTTGTACATTATGAGTTCTCGAACCTGGCAACAGGTAAGGTGCTAGATAGTACAGATAGGGCGGCTAATTCTCCTTATTTCTTTCGCTATGGTTTTGGAAACCCAATTTTCGTCAATTTAATGACAGCCTTGCGAGAGGGAGAGCAAGCCACCCTAATTTTACCCGGAACGGCGCAAGCTTTTCCTGATTTGCCTGCATACACCCCACTACTGGTGAAGGTGAAATCATACGTCGTTCGTACGCAAGATGATTTGATACGTGAATTCATCACACAGTATAAGTATTCTGTTACGGAAGCCCAAACGGATGGGTTGCGTTATATTCGCTTAAAGGCGGGTACTGGCGACATTCCAGCATCAGGGAAAATCGTAAAAGTTAAATACACAGGGCGCTTCTTAAATACCAAGGCTTTTGACGGAAATATGTCTCGTTCGGATAGTTTAAGTGTAACAATCGGTGGAACAGAAACAGTTAAAGGCTTCCAAAAAGGTATTGAGAAAATGCGTCTAGGAGAAAAAGCAGTCCTTATTTTTCCATCCTCATTAGGATATGGAGCTGCGGGTAATGCTAGTATTCCTGGAAACACTCCTTTATTTTTCGAAGTTTATATCGCTAAAATTCAATAAGTATGTTGAAGTATATCTTTTTCATTTTTTCATTTTTCGTGGTTTTATCTAGTTGTTCCGTTGAAAATGTTGCCGAACAAGAGCAACTAAATGACGAAGCAGAAATTCAAAACTATATCACTCAAGCTAAATTAGTGAATATGTTGAAGACGGCAGATGGGATGTACTATTCCATTAAGCCATCCGGAGTGACTAAAGTACCTGTTACTACTGATTTAGTCACGTTAAACTATAAACTTTATCTGCTTGATGGTACCTTAATTGACTCGACTAATGCACCTGATAAGCAGTTTAAATCCGTCGTTTATGGAGTTTCTCAAAGCATATTTACTCCCATGATTCAATTGATGAAGCAAGGGGACAAGGGAACTTTTTTATTGCCTTCAAGCTTAGCTTTTGGATCTATTTCAATTGGAAACGTTCCTGCCAATGCGTCACTTAGAGCAGAAGTAGAAGTTGTCTCTATTCGTACTGAAACAGAACAGATTACAGACATGAAAAACCTATATGGTTTTAAAAAACCAGAAATTACAAGCTCTGGTATGGTTTTTGAGAAAACCCTTGAATCAACCACTGAACCGGCTATAAGCACGGGTAAAACGGTGACCGTAAAATACCTAGGTCGATTAGGCTATGGAACGGTAAAAGTAGACGCGACTACCAATAAATTAGTTTTTGATTCTAAGTTTGGTGAGGGTCAATTTACATTTATTACGGGTACGAATCAGGTGATTAAAGGTTTTGAAGAGGCTGTCTTAAAAATGAAATTAAATGAGACGGCGAAAGTTATATTACCAAGTAGCATCGCCTATGGTGCGAATGGTAATGCCACGATACCAGGCTATTCTCCATTATACTTTGAAATTGAAGTAGTTTCCGTGCAATAATGCTCCCTGTTCTCTATTTAGCTACCCAAAACAGGCACAAAGTAGAAGAACTGAGCGCTTTGTTGAAAGATAATTTCGAAATTCGTGATTTAAGCACTCTATCGCTTACAGAAGAGATTCCTGAAACAGGGAAAACACTTGCGGAAAACTCGCTTCAAAAAGCCCGATATATTGCGGAAAAATTTCAAGTTACTTGTTTAGCTGACGATTCCGGTTTAGAGGTAGAGGCACTAGGTGGAGCGCCTGGCGTCTATTCCGCTCGCTACGCCGGAGAACCGAAGGACGATCAAGCGAATCTTCAATTACTCCTTACTAACCTTACTGGAAAAGCGAATCGGCGAGCACGTTTTGTGACAGTATTGACCTATTACGCTATTGGTACTTACTCTTCCTTTGAAGGGGAGATTCAAGGTAACATTGTAGAGGCACCTCGGGGAACTCAGGGTTTTGGTTACGATCCTGTTTTTCAACCTGAATACGAGACACGTACTTTTGCCGAAATGAGCTTAGCCGAAAAAAACCTGATTGCACACAGAGCTCGTGCTTTGGAGAAATTCATTAATTACCTAGACGAAACACAGAAATGTGCCGACGAATAGCAGAATATTGGCCTAGCTTGCTATTTTTGTAGTGTTTGCATACTAAATCCCCACAATGAAATTGAAAATCAGCTTATTGCTGTCGTTTTTCTTTTACTTAACGGCTATACCCTCTTTTGGTCAATTTGTGATCAAAGGACGCGTTTCGGATGCGAAGAATGGTGACCCAATTCCATTTGCTTCAGTGGGTTTAGTAGGGGTAAGTCAAGGAGCTACCACTAATTTTCAAGGCGAGTTTACGTTAAATTCAAAATATTCTGCCGATAGTCTTTTTGCCTCCTTCGTAGGGTATAAAAAGCGCGTCAAGAAAATAACGCGTGGGGCTAAATTACAGGAAATAGACTTCCAGTTAGAACCGACTGGACGCGAAATGGCGGAGGTAATTGTCTATTCGGGTGAAAATCCTGCCTTTAAAATTCTGCGTGGCGTTGTTCGCAACCGTGAAAAGAACGATCGTTCTAAGCTCACCGCATACGAATATGATTCCTATGCGAAGATGGAACTCGATGTAGATAATATCTCGGAGAAATTCAAGGAAAAAAAAGTAATGAAAGACATTGCTCAGGCTATTAAGAAATTTGAAAAAATAGCTGGAGAGGATGGAAAGCTAGTTATTCCTACTTATATCTCAGAATCTGTAGGGAAGTTTTATTATTTAGAGAGTCCACAACGAAAAAAGGAGATAATAACCAAGACTAATATTAAAGGAGTCGGTGTTAAGGATGGCTCCTTAATTTCACAACTAGTGGGGGGGAATTTAGTGGCTAATTATAATTTCTATCAAAACTATGTTGGCTTTTTTGGAAAGGATTTTGCAAGTCCTATTGGAGATAACTGGAAAGGTAATTATAGCTTCTTTTTAGGGGATACAGTGAATGTGGATGGCCATGTGTGCTATCAGATGGATTTCGATCCTAAAAATCCGATGGACTTGGTTTTCAGGGGCCAAATGTGGATAGATACGACTTCCTTTGCTTTGGTACAAATCGATGCGACTGTAGAGAAAGGAGCTAATTTAAATTTCATTGATAAGATAAAGATCTCTCAGGATTTAGAACAAACTAGCTCAGGGTCTTGGTTACCGGCAAGAACTCGATTCCTAATCGACTTGGAAGAAATAACCAAAGGTAGCGCGGGGATGTTATTGAAGATGTATATCTCTAATAAAGATTTTGTCGTCAATAAACCTCATGAATTAGGCTTTTATGATTTAACTACCGAGGTAGCTGAGGACGCGATGCAACCTAATCCAGAATTTTGGAAATATGCGCGGCATGAACCACTAAGCACGCAAGATTTGATGGCATCGGCATTAATTGATTCAGTGCAGAATCTTCCTATTGTTCGAACTTATGTGGAAATTGCCGAGATTATTTTGAGTGGATATAAGAAGTTTAATGATATTGAGGTAGGCCCTTATGTTTCAAGTTTTGCCATCAATAAAGTGGAAGGTGCTCGGTTTCGATTAGGTTTTAGAACAAACACTAACTTTGATAAACATTGGATTTTACGAGGCAATGTGGGTTTTGGGACAAAAGATTTAGTGCCCAAATATTCAGCAGAGGTAAATTACATCTTCTCTAAAAAGAAGTGGACGGTGGCTGGAATCAGACATTCTTATGATTTAGAGCGTGTAGGTTTAACTCCGGAATTAATTGGTGACAACAAATTATTCTATGTTTTCACGCGATGGGGAGCTTTTTCAGGGGCTTTCTTTCGACGCGAATCAGAAGCCTTTTTTTCCACTGAGCTTTCCAAAGGTTTGACGGTAACAACTTCTTTGAATACTCGCTCATTTGATCCTTTATTTCGTTTTCAATACCGTTTAAATCCGGAATTAGGGAGGGAATCTGCCGTTCAGGATTATTTTCAGGAGACTTTTGCCACACTGGAGATACGATTCGCTAAAAACGAGACATTCATCATGAATGGAAATGAGCGGATTACCTTAGCGACGAAGCGTATACCCGTCATTACATTGAAATACCAGCATGGATTTAAAGGTTTCTTGGGTGGAGATTTTACGTATGACCGCGTGACCTTGAAAGCCTACCAGACCTTCCGCTTAGGTTCCATAGGTCGTTCTGATTATACTTTATCAGCAGGCTATACACCGTCTAATTTACCTGCTCCGCTATTATTCCCGCATTTAGGGAATGAAACTTTCTTCTTTATACGTTCCGCTTATTCAACCATGAATTATTTTGAATTTGTGAGCGATCAATATGCTTCTATTCAATACAATCATAATTTTGATGGATTATTGTTTAACCGTATCCCTTTAATTAAGAAATTGAAATGGCGTTTAATCGCTTCAGGAAATATCTTGATGGGTAGTCAACGATCTGCCAATCGCGATATCATGAAAGATGTAAATAGTCCTTTGCGCTCAAAATTCCTCGATCAATATACCTTTGATTCATTAGATCCGAACAAGCCTTTTGCTGAAGTTGGTTATGGTATCGATAACATTTTCAAGATATTACGTATTCAAGCCTTTCATCGCTTGACCTATTTAGATCATGGAAATCCGCAACGATTTAGATTGATGGCTTCAGTTAATTTCTCTTTTTAGAACATTATAAAGATGAAAGTTTAAACATTTCAAGAATGTTTTTACTCTATTTGATTTCATAAACTCGTCGACCTATATTTACACGGTTACAACCATTCTAAATATGCTATTCATACTTGTGGGCCTATCAATACTAAGCTACCTGTTAGGCTCTATACCTACAGCGATTTGGTATGCAGCTCGCTACCATGGCATCGATATACGTCAGCATGGAAGTGGTAACGCAGGGGCAACCAACACGTTTCGCGTATTGGGTAAAAAAGCGGGTTCAATCGTTTTATTTGTGGATTCCTTAAAGGGTTTTGCTGCAGCTAGTTTGGCGACTGTACTTTATACATTCGGATTAGTGGATTGGGAATCGTGTGTGACCTTAAAGATATTGTTCGGTTTCTTAGCCATTATTGGTCATTTATTACCTGTCTTCTGTGATTTCAAAGGGGGAAAAGGAGTAGCAACCACCTTAGGGATGGTTATAGCTTTACATCCTCAAGCGGCATTTGCAAGTAGCCTTGTTTTCTTAGTCGTTTTTGCGATTTCACATTATGTTTCTTTAGGTTCGATGATCACCTCATTAGTCTTTCCATTACTACTTCAATTTGGGGTATTTGGGAAGGAATTGCCGATTTTGATTTATTTTGGATTTATTATTTCCTTTTTAGTGATTTTTACACACCGTAAAAATATTGGACGAATCATTTCAGGAACGGAAAATCGGATGTATCTTATTCCCCGAAAAGGACGTTTATAGCCTTTCTATCTTCATTTATTATGCAATCAACACACGAATTTATTGCCGCTCAAAAGGATCGGTTTTTAGCGGAGCTATTAGACTTATTACGTATTCCTTCGATTTCAGCAGATCCAGCCTACGCTGGTGATGTGCGTAAGGCCGCTGAATGGGTAGCGAATAATTTGCGTCAGGCCGGAGCAGATCAGGTGAGATTAGAAGAAACCCCAGGTTATCCGATTGTATATGGGGAGAAAATGGTGGATCCTTCAGCGCCTACGGTCTTAGTCTATGGGCATTATGATGTGCAACCCGCGGATCCTTTGGAGCTTTGGGATAATCCTCCCTTTGAACCAGTGCTTAAAGACGACGTGATTTATGCACGGGGAGCTTGTGACGATAAAGGTCAGGTCTTTATGCATTTGAAAGCATTTGAAGCGATGTTAGCCTCGGGTCAGCTAGCTTGTAATGTGAAATTCATGATAGAGGGGGAGGAAGAAGTGGGGTCGGATAATTTAGGCAACTTCGTTGAAGCAAATAAAGACTTGCTAAAGGCAGATGTGATCTTGATTTCGGATACGGCCATTATTGCAAATGACATTCCGTCCATTGATGTGGGTTTACGCGGATTGAGTTATATGGAAGTGGAAGTGCAGGGCCCGAACCGAGATTTACATTCAGGTGTGTATGGCGGTGCTGTAGCTAATCCAATTAATATTTTATGCCAAATGATTTCCTCGATGCACGATGAATTCAATCACATCACCATCCCAGGTTTTTACGATGGGGTGATGGAGGTGAGTGCGGCAGATAGAGCAGCGATGGCACAGACACCTTTTGATTTAGAGGCTTACCAAAAAGATTTAGGCATTGATACCGTTTACGGCGAAAAAGGATTTACTACCATTGAGCGGGCATCCATTCGCCCTACGCTAGATGTAAATGGGATTTGGGGAGGATATACAGGCGAAGGAGCGAAGACGGTTTTACCGTCGAAGGCTTATGCCAAAATCTCTATGCGACTAGTGCCTAATCAGTCTTCTGCTGAAATTACTCGTTTATTTACAGAACACTTTAAAGCGATAGCACCTAAAGGCGTAAAGGTAAAAGTGACAGCTCATCATGGTGGAGAAGGTTATTTGATGCCTACGGATAGCATTGCTTTTCAGGCTGCATCGGATGCGATGGCTACTACGTTTGGGAAACTACCGGTGCCCACCCGTGGAGGAGGAAGTATTCCGATTGTAGCCTTGTTCGAAAAGGAATTAGGGATCAAGTCAATTTTGATGGGCTTTGGCTTAGATTCAGACGCCATTCACTCGCCTAATGAGCATTATGGGCTATTTAATTTTTACAAAGGGATAGAAACGATTCCTCATTTCTTCCAAAACTTCGCATCATTATCGAAATAATATGGGGGAAAATTTAAGTGCTTTAGCAACAGAATCTACCTCTACGTATGACAATTTAGAGCAGCAATCGGTAGATACGATTTTGCGTCAAATTAACGTGGAGGACAAAACAGTCCCCTTAGCGGTGGAGAAAGTAATTCCCTCGATTGAGGCTTTAGTGCATGAAATCGTCAAGCGAATGAAGCAAGGCGGTCGTCTTTTTTACATCGGTGCCGGAACTTCTGGTCGCTTAGGCGTGGTGGATGCATCTGAATGCCCACCTACTTATGGCGTTCCTCATGACTGGGTTATTGGCTTAATTGCAGGCGGCGATTCTGCGATTCGCAAAGCGGTAGAGAATGCGGAAGATGATGAAAAACAAGCTTGGCTTGATATGGAGGCCTATGGTATCGACGAACTAGATACGGTAGTAGGAATTGCGGCATCAGGAAGAACACCCTACGTGATTGGAGGTTTACGCGATGCGAATGCACGCGGAATTTTGACTGGATGTATCGTTTGTAACGCAGGAAGTCCTGTAGCAGCAGAAGCAAAATATCCTATCGAAGTGGTGGTAGGTCCTGAGTATGTTACAGGAAGTACCCGAATGAAGTCTGGAACAGCCCAAAAACTCGTATTAAACATGTTATCCACCGCCGTCATGATTCAATTGGGTCGTGTAAGAGGGAACAAAATGGTGGATATGCAGTTAAGTAATCACAAATTAGTCTTACGTGCCATTCGAATGGTTCGCGAAGCTACGGGTGTAAGTGATGAGTTAGCAGCGGAACTTTTGGAAAAACATGGCAGTGTTAGAAATGCAGTAGATGTAATTCAGGCAAAATAAATTGGGATTATAGCGCTTTAATCCCTTAATTTGTAGCATTAAAATCAAATACCTCTTATGAAAAACAGAATAAACCTTATTTTAACTTTCGTGTTCGGAACAATGGCTTTGGGCTTTCAAGCAAAAGCAGAAGATTTTCCAGCAGATATCAAGCCTTTAATGACTAAGTATACTTGTTTTGCATGTCATAAAGTAGACACACGTTTAGTGGGTCCAGCTTATAAAGATGTGGCTAAGAAGAAATATTCAGTAGATAAGATTGTTGCTTTAATAGGAAAGCCACAGCCATCTAACTGGCCAGGATATCCTCCAATGGCGCCAATGACCGTGCCTAAAGAGGATGCAGTTAAATTAGCGAAGTACATTAACTCGTTGAAATAATTGATCAATTAGCATAAAAAAAGCCCTCGAGATAATCGAGGGCTTTTTTATTTATAAGGCTTTTAGCATCCAGATATCGCAACCGCAATGTCCACTATTTCCCAAGGGACTCTCAAGTGGCTTGAAGCCTACCTTTTCATAGATCGAAACCGCTTTTTCAAGTTCTGGCATTGATTCTAAGTAGACTTGGGTGTACGCGTTATCTTTAGCCCAACTCAACGATTTCTCCATCAGTTGCTTACCTAAGCCGGTTCCTCTTGCTTCTTTCGAAACATATAGCTTAACGAGTTCACACGTTCCGTCCGGTAAATTATCTGTAGGGTAGATCCCACATCCACCCACAACCACTTCGTCTATTGTGGCAACGTAATAAAATGAGCCTGGGGTACGAAACAATTCATACAAAGCATCTGTGGTAGGGTCAAAATAGACCGTTCCTGGTTTATTCGCCCCAAATTCCGCCAATGCTGTACGAATTACCTTCGCCAGTGCTTCATTGTCTCCGTGTTCGATGGGCCGAATTTGCATGTGGTTTATTTTGCAGCTTTCTTCGCAGCGGGCTTCTTTTCTGCTTTTTCAGCTGGAGCAGCTTTTTCTGCCTTAGGAGCCTTTTCAACTTTCGCTGCTACAGGAAATAACTCAGGCGCGTTTGCTACCAAAATTAAGTACCAGCTTAATATTTTTTTGATGTCTGACGCGAATACGCGGTCTGTATCATAGTTAGCAACAACCGTAGCCAAGGTGCTAAATAATTCAGCATCACTCGCTTTTTTTGCTTCGATAGGTAAAACGCCATTGAATTTAGCGTGGATTTGCAAGAACAAATCTGCTAAAGGTAACGTGCTATCTTGGTGATCATCTAAATACAATGAGATGTCTTTTAACACAGAAATACGTGTTTGTCCACCTACCACTGATTTTTGTTTTGCGGCGTCCAAAGTCTCCACAATCACACCCGTACGCGTCGGTTTTAACACTTTGTATAATCCACTTTTTCCCGAGATATGGGCAACTTCATTCAATAAATCCATGTTATTTAGCTTGTTATGGGGGCAAAAATAGTACTATTTCCCTATTCTGTAAGGAGATGTTTGAATTAATTCGTTAATAGAGGCCAAAATTTCCTCCCGACCCACATGCTTCTCAGCCGATGTAATAAAAAGGGGAGGCAGTTCATCCCACATGTCTAAAAGGAAGTTTTTATACACCTCAACACTCTCATTTACTTGCTTTTGGGACAATTTATCTGCTTTCGTAAACACAATATAAAACGGAATTTCATCCTCGACCATGCGGCTCATAAATTCAATATCCACTGCCTGAGGCTTCAAACGAATATCCACTAACACAAACAAACAGGTCAAATTCTCCCGATGAATCAAGTAATCAAAGATCATTTTCTCAAACTCCTTCCTTTTCTCCTTACTGACTTTGGCAAAACCATAACCCGGTAAATCCACTAAATACCACTTCTCATCAATGATGAAGTGATTAATTAATTGCGTTTTTCCAGGTGTCTGCGATGT
The DNA here is from genome assembly GCF_054558635.1 of Aquirufa sp. HETE-40SA. NCBI lineage: Bacteria > Pseudomonadati > Bacteroidota > Cytophagia > Cytophagales > Flectobacillaceae > Aquirufa > Aquirufa sp. HETE-40SA. Next base: position 260,533 of record NZ_JBPXKN010000002.1, on the reverse strand, counting down.
TTTCGCTAAACCTTTATGAAAGGTCAACGAATTAATCAACGATGATTTTCCCACATTGGAGCGACCAATAAAGGCAAATTCAGGATATTTTGCCGGAGGGCAATTCTTAAAGTCGGTGTTACTGGTAACGAATTTAGCGTTAATCTGAGCCATAGGGCGGGTGATGATGAGGGACAAAGGTAAGGAAAATAGTCAGAAGTCCGGAGGGAGGGAGTCCGAAAGGAGGTAGTCCGAAGTCCGGAGGGGATTAGTCAGAAGTCCTTAGGGGTTTATCAGATTACTGATACAATAGATAATCTAAAAATCGTTTAGGGAATAAACTTATGCGAGTTTCTAGGTTTGAGGATTTACTTGTTTGGCAAAAATCTATTAATCAATCTGTATTAATATATAGATTGTACGCAAAAAATTTAGATTGGGGTTTTAAAAATCAAATCCAAAGGGCCTCCGTCTCTATTGCTAATAATATTGCAGAAGGATTTGATAGAAGTTCAGACAAAGAGTTTAAAAGATTTTTATTTATCGCATTAGGTTCAGCGAGTGAAGTACGATCTATGAATTATTTAGCTTTAAAATTAAACTATATTTCAACCGATGAATACAATGATTGTAATTATCAACTAATTGAAATTTCAAAAATGCTTAACGGACTATCGCGGTCGCTGAACCGAAACGAAGTAAAATATCTCTAATTCCTTCCTGACTCTTTTCCTCCGGACTCCGGACTCCCTTCCTCCGGACTAATCGCCTTCGGACTTTTTCCCTTCGGACTCTTTCCCTTCGGACTATTTTCCCTTAACTTTGCGTCAGATATGGAAAAACTACAAAACGATCTACTTCTTCGTGCCGCGCAGGGTTTACCTGTGGAGCGAATCCCGGTTTGGGTGATGCGTCAGGCAGGGAGGATTTTACCAGAATATAGAGCTGTAAGGGCGAAAGCGGGTTCATTTATTGGTCTAGCGACGCATCCAGAAATGGCGGCGGAGGTGACGATTCAGCCGGTGACGCGTTTTGGTGTGGATGCGGCGATTATCTTTTCGGATATTTTGGTGGTGCCGGAGGCGATGGGTTTACCGTATTTGATGGAGGAGCAGAAGGGTCCGATTTTTCCGGAGGTGATTCGGTCGAAGGCGGATTTGGCGAAGATTCGGGACGCGAATCCGGAACAGGATTTGAAGTATGTGTTAGATGCGATTAAGATCGTGAAGAAGGAATTGGCTGGCAAGGTGCCTTTAATTGGATTTGCCGGTGCACCTTTCACGATTTTCTGTTATATGGTGGAGGGAAAAGGGTCGAAGACGTTTTCGCAGGCCAAAAAGATGTTATATGCTGAGCCTGAGTTAGCGCACGCTTTGTTGCAAAAGATTACGGATTCTACGATTTCGTATTTGAAGGCGCAGGTGGCGGCTGGGGCTAATTTAGTTCAGATTTTTGATTCATGGGCGGGAATTTTATCGCCAGCGCAGTATTCGGTGTTTTCAACTCCTTATTTAAAGCAAATTTGTGATGCAGTGACGGAAGTTCCGGTGACACTTTTTGCCAAAGGAGCTTTCTTCGCTCGCGAGGAAATGGCTGCACTTAATTGTGCGACGATTGGTTTGGATTGGAATATGGATATTGCAGAATCACGTCGTTTAGTGGGACCTAACAAGACTTTACAAGGAAATTTAGATCCTTGTGCCTTATATGGTGATTTCAAGACGGTGGAAGCGGAGACTAAGAAGATGATTGACCAATTTGGGACGCAGCGTTACATTGCTAATCTTGGTCATGGAGTTTATCCGGACATTGACCCAGACAAGGTCCAGTGTTTTGTGGATACGATTCAGAATTATAAATAAAAAAAGCCTCGCGATGAACGAGGCTTTTTCTATGAATAAGCTAAAATCTTATTTCGCCGAATAGTTAGGCGCTTCTTTCGAGATGCTCACATCGTGTGGGTGACTTTCTTTCACACCGGCTGAAGTGATTTTCACGAACTTCGCTTGTTGCATCGCTTCGATTGAAGAAGCTCCACAATAACCCATGCCGGCTTTTAGTCCACCGACCATTTGGTATAAAATCTCCGTTACCGAACCTTTGAACGGTACGCGACCTACGATTCCTTCCGGAACTAACTTTTTGATATCGTCTTCCGCGTCTTGGAAATAGCGGTCTTTCGATCCGTCTTCCATAGCCTCTAAAGAGCCCATTCCACGGTATGATTTGAATTTACGTCCTTCTAAAATGATCATCTCACCTGGTGCTTCGTCTGTTCCAGCTAGAAGAGAACCAATCATGACGGTGCTAGCGCCGCCTGCGATGGCTTTGGCCACATCACCTGAATACCGAATACCTCCGTCAGCAATGACTGGGACATCGTATTTTTGTAAAGCTTTGGCCGCTTCATAAACGGCTGTCAATTGCGGCATACCCACACCTGCAATGATACGGGTGGTGCAAATACTTCCTGGACCTACACCCACTTTCACCGCATCTGCTCCTGCTTCCGCTAAGGCAACAGCCGCATCGCCTGTCGCGATGTTACCCACGATCACATCCAAGGTAGGGAATGCTTTCTTTACTGATTTCAAGGCATCAATAACACCTTTCGAGTGACCGTGCGCGGTATCGATACTGATAACATCGACGCCTACTTGCACTAAGGCTTGCACGCGGTCTAATAAATCAGGCGTTACACCTACGGCGGCACCTACGCGAAGGCGGCCTAGGGAATCTTTCGATGCCAAAGGGTGTGACTTGCGTTTTAATATATCCTTGTAAGTAATTAAACCAATCAACTTTCCATTCTGGTCGATGATCGGTAATTTTTCGATTTTGTATTCTTGCAAAATGCTTTCGGCCTCTTCCATGCTGATTCCTTCTTTGGCCGTAATCAAATTATCCTTCGTCATGATCTCATTCACAGGACGGGCGGTTTGCTTTTGGAAACGTAAATCACGGTTCGTCAAAATTCCCACCAAGCGACCATCGTTATCAATCACTGGGATACCTCCGATCTTGAATTCCTTCATGATGCGTTGTGCATCACCTAAAGTAGAGTTGTCTTTCAAGGTCACAGGATCGATGATCATGCCTGACTCAGAACGCTTTACCTTCCGAACTTGTGCCGCTTGCTGCGCAATTGTCATGTTCTTGTGGATGATTCCGATGCCACCTTCTTGCGCCAAGGCGATAGCTAAATCGGCTTCCGTAACGGTGTCCATCGCAGCGGAAACAATCGGAATGTTTAACCAAATGTTACGCGTAAGGCGAGAGGAAGTACTTACTTCGCGGGGCAAAACCTCGGAATAAGCGGGAAGCAAAAGTACGTCGTCGTACGTTAAGGCTTCAAAAAGAAATTTGGTGGAATCAAGCATAGCAAATAATTTGAACCGGGTGTTGAATGAGTGCCCTTATTTGCAGGACAAAATTACACGAAATTTCTCAAATATTTCAATCCTTTTCTGAATTTTTCTCTCAGATTTAGATTTTTAGCTGTAAATTGCGGCTTGAATTTTAAGCCTTCGTAATGAACTATCAACCTCAGGATTTTCTTCCTATTTTTGTTCAGCTAGCAGCTGCTTTGGCATTTATCGTCGCTACGATGTTAGCCACTCACGCATTAGGTCCTAAAAGACATTCTAAAGCGAAAGATGATACTTTCGAATGTGGGATTGAATCGATTGGTGATGCGCGTACCCCTATCTCAGTTAAGTATTTTCTAGTAGCCATTCTTTTTGTGCTATTCGATATAGAAATCGTCTTCATGTATCCATGGGCAGTGAATTTTAAAGAATTGTCTTGGAATGGATTTTATGAGATGTTAGTATTTATGGGCTTGCTTCTAGTAGGCTTTTTGTACGTATTGAAAAAAGGAATTTTAAAGTGGGAGAAATAATGAGTGATTCAACAGTTCAAGTAGCTGAAGCGCCTCCAGGAGTAGAGGGAGCTGGTTTTTTCGCTACGTCTTTAGATAGTTTAGTGGGTTTAGCGCGCGCTAATTCACTTTGGCCTTTACCATTCGCGACTTCATGCTGCGGTATTGAGTTTATGTCTACGATGGCATCCCATTATGATATCGGACGTTTTGGTGCGGAGCGTTTAAGTTTCTCTGCCCGTCAAGCGGACGTTTTGATGGTGATGGGAACCATCTCTAAGAAGATGGCACCGGTTGTAAAACAGGTATATCTCCAAATGGCTGAGCCACGTTGGGTATTATCGGTAGGGGCTTGTGCTTGTTCTGGAGGTATTTTTGATACGTATTCTGTTCTACAAGGAATTGACCGTATTATCCCAGTGGATGTTTATGTGCCAGGTTGCCCACCACGTCCGGAGCAAATTTTGGATGGTTTTATGCAGATCCAAGAATTAGCGAAGAAGGAAACTACACGCAGACGTAACGAACCAGAATACAAAGCTTTATTAGCTTCTTACGGAATCGAATAAATATGAACGATAAGATAATAGAAGCGCTTCTAGCGCAGTTTGGTGAGGAGGGTGTGTATGGAATAGGGGAGTCACATGGCATTTTGCAGGTGACCACGGAAGTAGAGAATATCGTTCCGATGATCCACTTCTTGTATGCACACCCAGTATTTAAGTTTCAATTTTTGACGGATTTGGCTGGAATTCATTTTCCGGAGGCCAAAGGTCAGGAATTAGGAGTGATCTACCACTTACATTCTTTGGAAAACAACGTGCGTCTTTGGATTAAGGCCTATGCGCCTATCGAAGCGCCTATTTTCCCTACGATCACCGGCCTTTTTGCTACGGCTAACTGGATGGAGCGCGAGGCGTTTGATTTTTATGGTATCATCTTTGAAGGTCACCCTAATTTGACCCGTATCCTAAATATGGACGAGATGGATTACCACCCGATGCGTAAAGAATATCCGCTAGAGGATGCGACGCGTCACGATAAGATTGATGAATTGTTTGGACGATAATAAATAGACATGTCTGATATAGCTTTAGTAAACAGCCCTAATGTAGGATTAGATAAAACACAAAAAGGGGGACCTTATGTGAATGAATTATCTACGTTAAACTTAGGTCCTACGCACCCAGCGACACACGGTATCTTCCAAAATATCTTAACGATGGACGGAGAAACGATCGTTGATGCGGAGCAAACCGTGGGTTATATCCACCGGGCCTTTGAGAAAATCGCAGAACGTCGTCCTTTCTATCAAATCACGACTTTAACAGACCGCATGAACTACTGTTCAGCTCCTATTAACAATATGGGCTGGCACATGACGGTAGAAAAATTGTTAGGCATCGAAGTTCCGAAGCGCGCGCAATACATGCGTGTGATCATGATGGAACTGGCACGTCTAACGGATCACATTGTGTGTAATTCCATCTTAGCGGTAGACACCGGAGCCTTAACGGGTTTCTTGTATGTATACCAATGGAGAGAGTTCATCTACGAGATTTATGAGGAGATGTGCGGTGCACGTCTGACGACGAATATGGGTCGTTTTGGTGGTATGGAGCGTGATTTCACGCCTGTAGCAATCGAAAAAATCCAAAAATTATTAAAAGAACTACCAGCGGCTTTGAAGGAATTCGAAGGCATGGTGATGCGTAACCGTATCTTCATGGACCGTACCCAAAACGTGGGCGGGATTTCTGCCGAACGCGCTTTGAACTACGGATTTACAGGTCCTAATTTACGTGCGGCGGGTGTGGATTACGATGTCCGTTCATTGAATCCTTATTCATCTTACGAAGATTTTGAATTCGATGTGCCGGTAGGTACAAAAGGCGATACGTATGATCGTTTCTTAGTGCGGGAAGAGGAGATGTGGCAAAGTTTGCGCATCATCCAACAGGCGATGGACAACCTTCCGGAAGGTCCATACCACGCAGATGCGCCGCATTATTATTTACCAGATAAGCAAGACGTCTACCATAATATGGAGGCCTTGATCTACCACTTCAAAATTGTGATGGGAGAGATCGATGCACCGGTAGGAGAAGTTTACCATTCAGTAGAAGGCGGAAACGGGGAATTAGGTTTCCACTTGGTTTCTGACGGAGGTCGTACGCCCTACCGTTTGAAATTCCGTCGTCCCGGATTTATATATTACCAGGCTTTCCCAGAGATGATCAAGGGAACCACCCTTTCAGATGCGATCGTAACGATGTCATCGATGAACGTAATTGCAGGAGAGTTAGATACTTAAGACATGAGCAAGATTGTTTTCCCAGCAGAAACGCTGGAATTAGTTAAAAAGATTATCACCCGCTATCCGGAAGGGAAGCAGAAGTCGGCCATTTTACCGATCCTTCACTTAGCGCAAGCTGAGTGGAAGTGGTGCTCGCCAGAGGTGATGGATTATGTAGCGACCCTAATGGACATCAGTCCGATCGAGGTGTACGAGGTAGCGTCATTCTATACGATGTTCCACTTAGAGCCGGTAGGAGAACATGTGATTGAGTATTGCCGGACGGGTCCTTGTTGCTTAATGGGTGGTGTGGAAGTATACGATCACTTGAAGAAACGTTTGAAGATTAATACGGGCGAAACGACCAAAGATGGCAAGTTTACCATCAAAGAAGTGGAGTGTTTAGCCGCTTGTGGATGGGGTCCTGTATTCCAAATCCGCGAAAAATACTACATGCACCTAACGAACGAGAAGGTGGATGAAATTATAGATGAATTGAGCAAATAAGGCCTAGGATGAAGATATTAACCGAACATATAGACGTACCTAACATCGACACGATAGACGTGTTTATGAAACATGGTGGGTATTCAGCGGTCAAAAAAGCACTTAAGAAAATGACCCCTGACGAGGTAACTGAAGAGGTGAAGAAGTCAGGTCTTCGTGGTCGTGGAGGCGCAGGTTTCCCAATGGGCATGAAGTGGTCATTCTTAGCGAAACCAGAGGGGGTACCTCGTTATTTAGTGTGTAATGCCGACGAATCAGAGCCTGGTACGTTCAAGGACCACTATTTGATGTGGAAATCCCCACATACCTTGATCGAAGGAATGATTGTTTCTTCGTTTGCATTAGGAGCAAACACCTCCTACATCTACGTACGTGGTGAGTTAATGTATGTGATTGCTATTTTAGAAAAAGCCATTCAAGAGGCGTATGATAAAGGATTATTAGGAAAGAATATCTTAGGTTCAGGTTACGATCTTGATCTATTTGTTCAACCGGGTGGTGGAGCTTATATCTGTGGAGAAGAAACCGCTTTATTAGAATCTTTAGAGGGTAAAAGAGGTAATCCTCGTAATAAGCCACCTTTCCCAGCGGTGAAAGGTTTATGGCAATGTCCTACGGTAGTGAATAACGTAGAATCTATCGCGGCCACTTCGTGGATCGTGAATAACGGAGGCGATGCGTATGCAGCGATCGGTGTAGGACGTAGTACAGGAACGAAATTAATCTCGGCTTCTGGTCACATTAAGAAACCAGGTGTTTATGAGATCCCATTAGGGATTACGGTCGAAGATTTCATCTATTCGGATGAATGGTGCGGCGGTATTCGCGATGGACATAAATTAAAAGCAGTCGTGGCCGGTGGTTCGTCTGTGCCTATCTTGCCAGCCGAGTTAATCTTAACCACTGCAGCTGGAGAGAAGCGTTTGATGACTTATGAATCTTTATCGGATGGTGGTTTTGCTACCGGTACGATGTTAGGTTCTGGTGGTTTTGTGGTGATGGATGAGACAGCTTGTATCGTTCATAATACCTTGACATTTGCGAAGTTCTACCACCACGAGTCATGTGGACAATGTTCTCCATGCCGCGAAGGTACAGGTTGGATGGACAAGGTATTAAACCGCATCGAGCACGGTCAAGGCCGCAAAGAAGACATCGATTTGTTAGTCGATGTAGCGAAGAAAATTGAAGGAAATACGATTTGTCCATTAGGGGATGCGGCGTCTTGGCCAGTGGCTGCGGCGATTCGCCATTTCCGCGATGAGTTCGAGTGGCATATTGAACACCCAGAATTAGCGACAAAACCAGGCGCGGTATTTATGCGCAAGGGGGCTAGTTGGACAAAATAATTTGGCAGAAATTAACGAATATGAAAGTTACGATAGATAATATCACCCTTGAGGTAGAACCAGGAACCACCATTATGCAGGCAGCTCGCATGATCGGGCCTGAGGTTGCTCCGCCAGCTATGTGCTATTATGAGCCTTTGAAAGGTTCAGGTGGAAAATGCCGTGCTTGTTTAGTGAAGGTGACGGCGGGTTCAGAAAAAGATCCTCGTCCCATGCCTAAATTAGTTCCAGCCTGCATAACAGCCGTTCAAGACGGGATGATCGTAGAAAATACGGTGAATGAAGACGTGTTAGAAACACGCAAGGGCATTGTAGAATTCTTGTTATTAAATCACCCATTGGATTGCCCCGTGTGTGACCAAGCCGGTGAATGTCACTTGCAAGACTTCTCGTTCGAGCACGGTGTTTCATCGACGCGTACAGTAGAAGAGCGTAATACATTCGAGCCGACGGATTTAGGTCCCAATATTCAATTACACATGAACCGTTGCATCTTGTGCTACCGTTGCGTATATACAGCGGATCAAATCACGGATGGCCGTGTTCACGGTGTTATGAATCGTGGTGATCACGCAGAAATTAGTACCTATATCGAAAAAGCGATTGATAACGACTTCTCTGGTAACGTAATTGATGTGTGTCCGGTGGGCGCTTTGACAGACAAAACCTACCGTTTCAAGAGCCGTGTTTGGTTCTCGAAGCCAGTAGATGCGCATTGCGAGTGTGAGAAATGCTCGGGTAAAGCGACAATTTGGTACAAAGGGGAGGAAGTAATTCGTATAACGGGTCGTAAGAACATGTGGGGTGAAGTAACTGATTTCATTTGTAATGGCTGTCGTTTTGACAAGAAAAAGACGTCTGATTGGGTGATCGAAGGACCGACCAATGTGTCTCGTCATTCGGTGATTTCAGCGAATAAATATGGTGCGAATTTGATTAAGCCAGCGTTCCCAGTGTTACAGGCGGCGCGCGATTACAAGCAAATCAATGACGATCGTGACCGTAGTTTTTTAGGCATTCAACCTGCTTTACCTAAATCTAAAAAGAAATAGATGGACTTATTTAATTCAGTTTTTATTGCCAAAGCTTCCTTCATTGGGGTCATCTTCTTGATCACCTTAGGTGTCGCAGCTTATTCAACGTATTTCGAGCGTAAGATCGCGGCTTTCATGCAAGACCGTATTGGTCCAGATCGTGCGGGTCCTTTTGGTATTTTGCAGCCTTTAGCGGATGCGGTGAAGATGTTCATGAAGGAGGATTTCATTCCAGCAAACTCGAACAAATGGTTGTTCATAATGGGTCCTTGTTTGTCCATGTTGACGGCGTTGATGACCTCGGCAGTGGTTCCTTTTGGGGATACCATCACGATGGGTGACGTAACGTTTGACTTGCAAGGTATCGATGTGAATATCGGTATTCTTTGGGTATTCGGAATTGTTTCTCTTGGTGTTTATGGCATCTTGATCGGTGGCTGGGCATCTAATAACAAGTATTCTTTATTAGGCGCGATTCGTGCTGCTTCCCAAAATATCTCCTATGAATTAGCGATGGGTCTTTCGATCATCGCGATTTTGATGATGACAGGATCTCTTTCAACGAAGGCAATTGTGGAGGCTCAGCAAAATGGTCATTGGAACATCTTGTACCAACCGATGGGCTTTATTATCTTCTTAATTTGTGCCTTTGCGGAGTGTAACCGTACGCCATTTGACTTACCGGAGTGTGAGACTGAATTAATTGGTGGATATCACACGGAATACTCTTCTATGAAATTAGGCTTTTATTTGTTCGCGGAATATATCAATATGTTTATTTCGGGAGCAGTAATGGCTACGCTTTATTTTGGCGGTTACGATTATCCAGGTATTGATTTTGTGACGGCTCAATTAGGTGCTACGGCAGCTACATTGATCGGAGCAGGCGCCTTGATTGGAAAGGCTTTGGCCTTCGTATTCATCTTTATGTGGGTGCGCTGGACTTTACCTCGTTTCCGCTACGATCAATTAATGGGCTTAGGCTGGTCAGGCTTAATTCCATTAGCGATGTTCAATATCGTAGTAACTGGATTAGGCGTTTTATTAGATCAACAGATTCTGATTGGAATCGGTGGAGTGGTTGTTTTCATCGCAGGTATCGTGGTGTACGATCAATTATTTGTGAAGAAAAAATTAGCATAGCGATATGAAATTAAGTAACCGAACGAAGGTAGTCGAGCAAGGCGAAATGACTTTAGCGGAACGTATGTATCTTCCTGCCATCGTAGGGGGTATGGCGACCACGTTAAAGCACTTTTTCTCTAAAACGGTGACCATTCGTTACCCAGAGCAAACACGTTATTTAGGTCCGATTTACCGTGGTCAGCACATCTTGAAGAAGGATGAGCAAGGGGCAGAACGTTGTACGGCTTGTGGTCTTTGTGCCGTGGCTTGTCCAGCGGAGGCCATCTCGATGGTCGCTGAAGAGCGCAAGAAGGGTGAAGAGAAATTGTACCGGGAAGAGAAGTATGCCAAAGTATACGAGATCAACATGCTTCGTTGCATTTTCTGTGGTCTTTGCGAGGAGGCTTGTCCTAAAGAGGCGATCTTCTTACGCCACGATCAAATGGTTCCTGTATTCAACAGCCGCGATGAGGTGATTTACGGGAAAGATAAATTAGTTGAAAAAATGGACCAACGCTATTTGCGTGAGGGCTGGAAATAAATTCTTATGGAGATTTCTAATATTTGGTATTTTCTTTCAGGTTTAACTTTACTTAGCGCCCTCATGGTCGTTTTAGCGAAGAACCCGATTCACTCAGTCTTGTACTTAGTGTTTACTTTCTTTTGCATTTCAGGTCACTACGTACTGTTAAATGCCCAGTTCTTGATGGCAGTAAACATCATCGTTTACGCTGGAGCCATCATGGTTTTATTCCTATTCGTGATCATGATGTTTGATCTGCGCAAAAACCAACCGGAATCTAAATCCAACCTAACGAAGCTGGCTGGCTCTGTAGTGGCAGGCTCCTTATTAGTGGTTTTAATTGCTTTAGTGCGTCAAAACAATATGGTTCCGCCTCGTGCAACAGGATTTGTTTCCCAAACAGGTATGGTGGAAACCTTGGGTAAAGTCTTATATTCCGAATACTTATTGCCTTTCGAGCTGGTGTCCATCTTGTTCTTTGTGGCAATGGTGGGTGCGGTGTTATTGGGAAAACGCGAAGCCGGTGAAAGGAATTTTTAATTTTGTCATTCCAAAATGCGCTACGCGATATTTTCTGAATGACAAAATCAAAAATTCTCTACCATTTAAAGCACAAAGAATAAAGTTTGTATTAAAAAAGGGAACCTTCGGGTTCCCTTTTTTAATGATTACAAGCAACACATTTCACATACGTATCCGCGCAGCGGATTCCGACTTTGTTCTTTGTGCTTTATATCTATACTCTCTACTCTATTATCTATAATCTAATTTGTGCTCTATGCTTTAAATCTATACTCTATAATCTCTACTCTATTATCTAGTGAGCATTCGCGGAGCGAATGCGTTTGTTAAAAACCCCCACCTTCACCCCAAGTGTTCCAGCTGCTCTTGACATTCCTGGTGTTTTTTCTTCACCAAAAGCGAAGCGGTAATTAGCCCCACCGAACACTTTCACGTATTTGAATACATTGACTTCAAGATTAATTCCTGGCTGTACACCCAAAGTGCCATTCTCTCTCCTATCATTTCTATTCATTCTCCTTTTCGTTCCAGGTTGAGGAACATAAGCAGGATAGGCAATATTATCATTCTTTGGCATTTCTTCTTGTATGCGACCTATCGCTAGAGGAAAGCTTAAATGGAATACTTTGTTTGCCATAGGCGTTACTTCGATAGTTAAAGCATTGAAGCGTTGACGATCATCTGTACCCATCATCCCATTACGATCATTGCGGCGAGGCATAGAATTGAACGAGGCGATACCTAGGGATAATTTGTTGTTTAAATGTACTTGTAAGCCCATCCCACGTTCTGGACCTTCTTTGCCAAAAAGGACTTGAGATTGAAGTGAAATACCGATAGATGTTAATTTATGAGGCTTGAAAAGAGTTTTCATCTGAGAGGAGGTGTCTTTTCTGATTTTAATTAAGGTTTCTTGGCCAAATGATTGAAAGCCAATGAACAGCAAGAATATAAGGCGAATGGAATGTTTCATGTCTTTAATTTTTTTACGAATGTACGAATTATCCCGTTTCAATAATGCCATTTAGATACAAAGGCATTATTAGAAGATTAAAGGACCTATTCTATCGATGTAGAGTGGAGGAGGATTCCCCTTAATTGGCTAGATTTGTAAAAATCATCGTTGTATGTGGCAGGCAATTAATTATCGGAAAACCAAGCGCACCTTTCAGGTGTTGTTTAACCTGATTCTTTGGGGAATGTGGATTGGTCTACCTTTATTAAGCCCAGTTCATCAAACGCATGAAGTTGCTCATCCGCATCCTCACGATAATCCGGAATTTTCAGAACATATCTGGTTGGAATTAATGACGGTGATGCCCTTATTCTATGTAATCACGTTGGTGCTGATTCCATTTGTATTTAAGAAGAAAGGAATTTGGGTGTTTTTCGCCGTTTTGATAGTCACTAATGTGGGCTTCTTTTTACTACAATCGTTGTTTCATCACTTGTTTTTGGAATTTGAGCATGAACACGGTACAGCCCCAGAGATTTTGGGGGTATTCCCGCTCATCATGGTGTCCGCCATCGCTTCTGCTTATGGTTTATTGCTAGAGTTTTTAGAACAAGATGCGAATAAGGAAGAACAGAAAAGTGAGCAATTGAAATCTGAATTAGCTTTTTTACGCTCTCAGATTAGTCCTCACTTTATCTTTAACATTTTGAATAGTATTGTCTATTTGATACGGACTAAAGCCTCTGAAAAAGCGGAGGATGTAACGATGCGCTTATCCTCATTGATGCGCTACATGTTATATGATTCAGACCAAACAATGGTTCCCTTGACGAATGAATTAGCGTATTTGGAGAATTATATTGACCTCCAGAAAATGCGTTTTGACGGTAATGTTGATTTTAATTTTTTAGTGAAAGGAGATGGTGCTGGGCATATGATTGAGCCCATGTTATTGATCCCTTTTGTAGAAAATGCGGTAAAACACGGTGTGGGCATAGTAGATAAACCTTTTATCTATGTGACTCTTGAGACGACAGAACATGGATTATATTTTCTTGTGAAGAATAAAAAGGGGAAAGAGGAGCAAGTATTTAAGGACCCTAGTTCTGGAATTGGGTTGAAGAATGTCAAACGTCGATTGGAATTATTATACCCTAAAAAACACGTATTAACGATTGAAGAGGATGAGATAAATTTTTCCGTGGAACTAAACCTAACTTTGAAATAAGATGGTAAAAATGAATTGCATTGTCGTGGACGACGAAGTGATGGGCCGTAAATTACTAGAAGAAAATGTGAAGCAAATTCCCTTTTTGAATTTAGTTGGTTCTTGTTCTAATGCGTTCGAGGCGATGGAAGTGCTCCAAAAAGAACAGGTCGATTTATTGTTCTTAGATATCCAAATGCCAGGCTTATTAGGGACGTCGTTCTTGTCTTCTTTGGCCGTCAAACCGCTCGTCATTTTTGTAACTGCTTATGCGAATTATGCAGTAGAAAGTTATAATCTAGATGCGGTTGATTATCTAATGAAACCGGTAAGTCTTGATCGTTTCGCGCTAAGTGCAAACAAGGCATATCATATTTTTGTAGGTAAAAATGTGGTAGGGAAAGATCCTTTAGAAGATTTCTTTTTTGTGAATGTGGAGTATTCGCTTGTTCGAATTTCAGTACCTACTGTGACCCACGTGGAAGGATTGAAAGATTATGTGAAGATTTTTGTGGAGGGAGAGCGCTATCCCATTTTGACGAAGCAGACAATGAAAAGTGTCGAGGCAAAAATAATGCCTCATGGTTTTATGCGCATTCACAAATCGTTCATTGTGAATCTACAGAAGATCGAAACCATAAAGCAACAGCGAATTAAAATTGGGAATTACGAAATAGCGGTTAGCGATTCTCACATCGGAGAATTGATGGAGCGGTTAAACGCTAGTAGGCTAGGTTAAGTTGTAGTCCAATATGAAAGTTTCGGCCGGGAGATGGATTGTAAAAGCGTCCACCTGTGGCATTTAAATCCGGACCTGATGAGTAGCGCTCATCTCCAAGATTATCAGCAGTTGCCCATAAAGTCCAACGTTTTCTAGCATAACTTATTTTTGTATTCCAAAGCCGATACGAACCCATTTGCTCCGTATTTGCATCATTCAGGTATTGGTAATCCACAAATTGAAAATTCTGCATCAGACTCAAACCAGAGGGATGTCGCCAAAGAAGTGTCGTTGCTTGTTGATAAGGAGTTGTTCCTGTTAAGAAATTGCCATTCGCAAATCGAAAATTTTGCCAAGTATGGGATTGTTCTAAAGTCAATGTCGGATGAATCATCCAGGTGCTGCTAAGTTCCAAACCTTGCTGGGTCGTAGAACCAGCGTTCGTAAAATAGTCTGATCCATCGGCTGCTCTTCTTATCACGATGGTTTCGTCCAGATTAAATTGATATACACTTACATCCCACGTGAATTTATCGTATTTGCCTCGGTAAGTTATTTCGTGGTTCCAGCCTTTTTCAGCCTTTAATGCGGTGTTTATCACGCCTGTGGATGGGCGCATTTCTGAAATGCTGGGAGGCGAATACCCATGGGCGACTTTGGCGACAATACTTTGATGCGCCCCTAATTTGCGCAAGACCGCAAGGCGAGGAGAGAAGATGGCTTCGTTCCCGATATACTCCGTCCAATAGCTGCTCAAGCTACCAGAGAAAGTAAAGAGCCAATTCGTTAATCCGGCATATTCATTTTGCAAGAATAGGCTTCCTTGCTGGACATGGGTATTTTGGGTTAATTGCAGGGTGTCTTTAACTCCATTTCGATTGCCAAAAGTCGAACTATTCATCTGACCTGCTTGGTATTCAAATCCAAGGTCGCTATTGATAATCCCTTTTCGATGAAGCACTCCACGCGTGGAATAATTGGGTTCCTCGCGAATTTCATAGTTCCTAATCGTTGGATTTTCTACCCTATTTACTTGAAGCGATTGGCTGAAATCCCAGGCCCATTGCGGATTTAGCACCTGAGCAGCACGCGCGCTCACTCCAAAACTTTTGATGTAAAAGGTAGCTCCTTGTTGTTGTGCACTTTTGAAAATACCTGCAGCCGGTCTAGCCTGTATAGGATTTGCCAGAAATTGAGCTTTGGTTAAGCCTCCAGGGGTTTGGTAAGCTAAATCTACATAATAGGTGCTCAAATCTAGATTTAACTCTTTCGCGAAACTGTGGTGAAATTCATATGAAATCCATTGCTTCTTCATCGCAGACTGTGCTCGATAACCCTCTTGCTGATTAAAGGAGGCGTGTAATCGCAGGTTTTCAGTAGAGACATCCACGGCCGTCTTTATTCCTCCTAAGGTATGGTAAACGGTCTCAGCGCTCAATAAATTTCCTCGTGGGGCACTTTCAAATAATAAAGCGCCTCCTGTTCCAGCGCCGTAAATGCCGGCTGATGGGCCTTTTGTTACGGTGAGCGAAGAAAATATAGCTGGTTCTAAGAGTGAAATATAGGTGTTGTTACCTGCGTCAGTAAATGGAATCTGGTTCCAATATACTTTCGTGTTTCTAACCCCAAAAGGGGCCCTTAACGAACTACCTCGAATAGCTATTCGATAACTACCCGGCGATCTTTCTTCCATTCGCACGCCCGCCATCGAATTGAGTGTAGAAACAAAATGAGTTGAGCTGAGACGCTGAAGATCTTTGCTTTGTATAAAGGCATCTGGAGTTAACAAGGGGCTTCGTTTTTGTTCGAAAACATAGACTTTGACTTCTTCTAATATTTTCGTTGTATCAGTTTGGGCTAAAGTCGGATAACAAAAAAGGAGGATTAGGGCTATTTTCTTCATCCTAGAAGAAATAAGTAAGAAGCGTGGAAGGAATGATGGCTTGAGAAGCCTCGATTGACTTTGATTTAGGATTTTCTGCACTGGCTAAATTAAGGGATTCTAGGTTTAACGTCCATCCATAATTTCCTTTTGAAATTTGAATCTTGGCCTTGAAATTCAGTGATTTATTAGAAACCAAGGATTGATATGGTATGCCTATATAGCGCCCATACAAAGTTACCTGATCATATAAAGGCTGAAAGACTTGTGCTTGTAAATGGATGGTTGTTTTACCTGGTTTTACGAAGCCCATCCCAGCACTAATCCCGTGCAAGGAATATTTCTCTTCTTCGATATATTCTGACTTCAAAGAGCTAATTTTTCTAGCTAAAGATCGGGAATATAAACTTAAAACAGGGGATAGGTGAATCTGTTTTTTATTCTTGTTTGTATTCCAAATGAAGCCAGCTTCTGCTTCTGCTCCACGGTATTTTGCCTGCAATACTTCGTTAGATTGAATAGGTTGATTGAAATTATTGATTGGAGGTTCGATGAAAGTATACGTACTTCGGTCTAACGATGTTCCAGCAATATTTCCCATTGTTTTTAGAGCAATGAATTGTTTGTTATTTTTTTCTGGATTTTGGAATGAAATTTCAGCTGCTAAATCGATGGTCATTTGTTGTTCATGCCAAGAAATATAGGATGATCCGATACTTGAATTAAATCGAATTTTTTGGCCAAAACTAAAATAGCTGATCGCAAGAAAAAGAAGGATTATGCGAAATCTCATAGGCACAAATATAGGTGATATTACCAATATTTGCCCTGTTTCTTCAAGGCAAAAATCAATCCTCTAGTAATGATTACCAAGTGGTTGATTAAATTAGGTAGTAAGCCAAAATGTGATTTTAATACCTGGTATCTTTCCTCCCAAGATCTCTTCAAATTCTGCACAGATGCGCCTCCCATCAAATAGGTGCAAATAGGAGTGACGGATTTTAAAATGTGCTGGCTTTTTTTCAAAACCTGTATCTCCCAATCGATATCAGAACTTAGCTTATATTCCAGATTAAATAAGGGAGCCATGCTACGCTTCGCAATGAAAGCCTGGTGGCAAACCAACATGCCATAACGGAAATTTCGCCAAGTTAAATTAATGGGCAAACGATGTGGTGTCACCTCACTGCGCAAGCCTAAAGATTGGCCGTCGTTATTTACAAAAACTGCCTCTCCGTACAGGACATCCGGATTTTCTCCCAGTTCTTGTAAAATAGTTTTCAATGTCGTCGCCGATGCAAAAGTGTCACCCGCATTCAAAAACAGGATATAATCCCCTTTTGCGAGTTGCATCCCCTTATTCATCGCATCGTAAATTCCCTTGTCTTTCTCAGAAATGAGTTGATTAATCTGGGCTTTATTCGCTTCTATGATAGCTAATGTTCGATCTTTTGACGCCCCATCCACCACGATATAATCGATTTCCTCCGCACAACCTTGTTCGAATACACTTTTTAGTGTGCGTTCGATATAGGCCTCTGCCTGGTAGGTGATGGTGATGATGCTAAGCTTGGGCATAATAGGCGAGGTGTTGCTGGGCAACGATGGTTTGATCGTATAATTGTAGCGCGCGTTCCCTAGATTTTGTTCCAGCCGTAGTAGACTCGAGGCACCAGTTGATGCCTTTTGCCAAATCTGCCGGGTCAAATGCCTGGGCCACATAGCCAGTCACTTCGTGTTCTATCATTTCTGGGATTCCTCCCACTTCGAATCCGACGCAGGCCGTGCCACAAGCCATGGCTTCCATAATCGTATTGGGTAAATTTTCTTCCAAAGAGGGCGTGACAAAGACATCCGCCGCGGCATAAATATCGCGCATTCTGGCTGGGTCTGAAACCTGCCCAAAATTATGTGCTTTCAAAGGTAATTCCTCCGTCATCTTTCCACCCACGATCAGCAGCTCGGTCGTAGTGGCATCCAAATACTGCAGAGCTTCTTTTAACAGATGAAATCCTTTAGCCGGTGCATTCACTCGCATCGCCACGAAAAGGACAAATTTCTTATTCGGATCTAATCCTAAGCTAGATGCATTAGGCGAAAAGAATTCCGTATCAATCGCATTCGGGATGGTTTTTATATCATGACCTCTCAAAATGCTACTTTGCCTCGCTCTATTTCCCAGCCAATCGCTGCAAGTGATGATATGTAGGTTTTTCTCCGCAAACCCAGTTTTCTTCGCCTCCCACATTCTATACGAAAGATCAGCCGGATTCGGATTTTTCAAGAATTTACAATCCCCACAGCTTTGTTGAAAATGCTCGCAATTCCCACTGTGGTGACAGCCTCCAGTGAAGGCCCACATATCGTGCAGGGTCCAGAAAACTGGTTTGTTAAGCTTGGTCAGTTGAGCAATATCGCTCACAGATAAAAAGCCAAAATTCACCCAATGCAAATGAACAATATCTGCCTGTTGAATTAGCGGATGTCTTGAAATATCACTCCCAAAAACGCCCGGATTGAAAAGGAATCTGATCGATTTGTCTTTCTCGAAACGCAAAAAGAACAAGCGTTCTGCAATGAATTTTAACCAAGAAATCAGGCCATTACCGAATTTTTGGGCGCTAGATTTGCTCCCTTTTTCTCTTACAAGGTAGTCGACTTGATGTCCCTCTTTTTCCAAAGCCACTTTTAATCTGCCCGCCGCAATCCCAGCCCCGCCATTGCTGTCGTGGTAGGAAAGGAGGACGATATGTAGCTTTTTGGCAGACATTAAGCAAAAATTTCAGCTAGTTGAGCGGCTATTCTTTCGGCTGCTTTTCCATCCCAAAGCGGAGGAATACTTCCTTTCTTCACCTTGCCCGCCAATATCTCCTGTAAGGCTGCATAGGTTTTCTTCGGGTCTAAATCAGACAATAATTGGTTTGTTCCTAAAGTAACCGTTATCGGCCGTTCCGTCGAATCGCGAAAAGTTAAGCATGGGACGCCTAAGTAAGTCGTTTCCTCTTGAATACCGCCTGAATCGGTTAAGATCGCCGTCGCATTCGACATCAATTGAATGAATTCTAAATAGCCCAAAGGCTCCGTCATAATCAAGTTTTGCACCTGATCTAATCGCTCCGCTAAGCCAAATTTCTCCATATGTGCCCGTGTTCTCGGATGGATGGGAAAGATGATTTTCGTCTCCGTGCTGCTTAATTCAATTAATTCTAGAATGGATTCAAGACCATTTTTCGTGTCCACGTTCGCTGGGCGGTGCATGGTCATGACGATATAGTCGGCAGTCGATAGTCCGGAGTCCGAAGTCGTTAGGCCGAGGTCTTCCAAAATCGTAGTAGTTTTTGCTTTCTCTTGGTAGCGCACCAGCGAGTCAATCATCACATTGCCGGAGAAGAAAACGCGCTCATCTGCCACTCCTTCATTTTTCAAGTGTTGCAACCCGCTTTCCTCTGTCACAAATAAATAATCCGCCACGCTATCCGTCAAGATTCGATTTAATTCCTCTGGCATCGTTCGGTCAAAGCTGCGTAAACCTGCCTCTACGTGAGCGACTTTAATGCCCATCTTGATGGCAACTAAGGTACAGGCCAAAGTTGAAGTAACATCCCCCACCACAATAATCAAATCCGGTTTTTCGGCTTCTACGATTTTCTCGAAGGCCACCATAATCTTCGCCGTCACTTCCGTGTGGCTTCCACCCCCAATGCCTAAAAAGAAATCCGGTGTAGGTAATTCCAGTTGCGTAAAAAACACATCACTCATCTTCGCGTCAAAATGCTGACCTGTATGAACAATCTTCGACGTCCAGCCTGTTAACTTTTGGATCGCACGATGTAGCGGTGCTACTTTCATGAAATTGGGGCGAGCGCCTACGACTTGAATTACTTTCATTTATACCTATTTAAAATTCTAATTTACAAAGTTTAGATTAGAGATAAGAGAGTAAAGAGTAGAGATATTGTTCTCTATTATCTATACTCTATAATCTCTGCTCTGCCTTCGGACTAAGCGACCAAGTCGCGACTAAGCCGAAGGCGACTAGCGACTAGTGACTAGCGACTAGTGACTAGCGACTAGCGACTGCCGACTGCCCACTGTCCACTTGAACGCCTCCATATAATTCCCCAGCACCGAATGTATATTAATCTCTTTCTCAATAATCTCCCTCGAACGTTGTCCCATTAAAGAAATGTTTTCGGGATGAGCGAATAATTGCTCGATCACTTTTTGCAAACTTTCTAATGATCCCGATTCAAAGTAATGGCCGTTATATCCATCGCGTACTAATCGTTTTTCGGTGCCATCTGCCACGGAACAAACGACGGGTTTCGAGAAACACATCGCTTCATTAATGGACAAGCCACCCATGCCGGCTAAGACATAGATTCCGGATTCGCAGGTGATTTTGCCTAGTTCTTTGGGGTCATAAATACCTCCGTGGAATTTTATAAAATCGTAGCCTGAAGCCTGCGCTCTTAAAGTTTCCAGCTCCGGCCCGTCACCCACAATGCTGAGTTCGGTCTGCGGGTAATTCGCACGTAAAGCAATCGTCGCTTCGATTAATAAATCGACCTGCTTCCATTTGACTAGACGTCCAATATGCAAAAGTCGGAATGGATTAGCGGCAACGTCTTTTAATTCATTAGCCGTGTCCAATAGTGCATCCGTATCCGGCGAATTTGCGGTGATAAATACTTTCTCTGTCGGAACGCCATAACTGGCATGCAAGGCCACTGCTTCATCTAAATAATTGATGTGGGCGTCTACTAGATTAGAGAAACGCTTTCTCGTTTCGCGCACGATGAAGAATTTTAATCGGGCCAAAAGAGAGGGATTCGACTGGTGCGCTTGGTTGTTTTCCGTTACCCCGCCACCTTGTAAATAATAGGAAATGGCGTTGTTATAATGGGGGACTTGAAATGGAATCTCTTTGGAAATAAGCGCCACTTTGTGCTTGCGCAGGAAGCGGTACCAGCCGGGATAAAAAACGAAAGAGGCTTGGTAGGGCCAGTTGACCATTAAGACGTCTGGTTTTTCTGCCAAAATCAATTCTTTCAACCCGCGGAAAAACTTCTTCCCATAATAGGTCGTGTATTCCTCGCGACGAAAGACCTTGAATTCAATGCCTTTGTCTGACGTATATACTCCAGCGCCCAGCGTAGCCCCTTTTTCTGTGGGCACCACCACGCAAACCTCCACCCCATAATCGCGTTGCAATTTGTTTAGGACTAGGTTATAATAGTGTGGCAGGCCACCGGCCAGGGACATTATTTTCATTTCTTAAACCAATTAGTAACAAGCTCGCTGATGTCAGGAGAAAGTTTAAATTTCGTGACGGCTAGGATAAATAATCCACCTATCGCTGCACTTCGAATTCCCACATTTAGTAGCCAAGCAATCAAAGGGCTGCCTTCGATGACCGGGATTTGGGAAACAACAAGGTAGATTAACACACTAACAATCAGAATTCCGAGGGATCTAACATCAAACGGTTGCAAGTCTAGTTTCCACCAGATGAAGCCAAATTTCAATACATTATAGCCCGCCAAAGCCAATAGGGAAGCTAAAGCAGCTCCGTTATACGAATAAATAGGAATCAGAATCAAATTACCAACCACTAAACCTACCGCGAGAATGATGTAGAAGAGGAGGTCGTAGCGGTAATATTTGGAGTTAATCAACACCTCTGAATTCAGGCCAGTTCCCATATCGATGATCTTGCTTAAACCCACCATCAGCACGACCCAGCGGCCTGCTTCGTAGATTTCGTGGCGTGGAATGATGGTGTAGATGAAGTCCAAATTACACCAGATCAATAGGAATAAAACGCAGCCGATGAGGAGGAGATTCAGGGAGGATTTTTGGTAAATATCCTGAATATTTTCGCGGTCATTACGGCTCCAAGCTTGCGCTAAAATGGGTGCAGCAATCGCTGCAATCACATTCCGAGGAATCGAAATCATGATCGCCATTCGGGAATTAATGTCAAAAATCGCCGTCGTGCTCAATCCGCCCATATAGGCCGGCAACATGATCTTTTCGATGTGCTGAATGAGGGTAAAACTCGCCCCTGCTAATATCACCCAGCCACCATACGAAAGCATTTCTTTGAAAACCGGGGTGCGCAAAAAGGAAAAATCGACCTTCGTATAAAAACGTTTCAGCTGCTTAATGTAGGCTAATAAACCCGCAACCGCCACCACATAGGATAGGGTTATCGCTAAAATCAATTGGTTGAATGTCAAATAGCCGAGAGCAAAAGCAATGACTAAAACTCCATTAGAAATCCGTAGATACAATTCCCGGATAATTGCCGGCACCACAATGCGCAGATGCACTCGGGCATAGGCTTCGAGCACACTCATATAGAGGTAACTAGCTGTTAGCGGAATAATATAATAGAAATACTGGGGTAATAGCGGCGAATTCGTGCCATATGCCTCGAAAAACAATGGTTTTAAGGCTAAATATCCTAACACAAAAAGTGTTAAACCGAATAGCGGCGCGACGAGCAGAAAGGTGAAAAACCCTTTATGTCCATTCGCCGGATCATCGAAATGCGGAAAAAAGCGCACCGCAATATGCGGAATTCCTAGTTGGGTAAACGAAGCAAAAATAAGGGGAATGCTGACTAAGGCTCCGGCAATTAAGCCCACCTGTTCCTGCGAAAGAAATTTATTGTAGAGGAAGATTACGTTAAAAGTCCCAATCGCTGTACCCAAATAGGTAACGATTGAACCCTTTAAACTTTGTCGAATGACGATCCCCATGCCTTGTTTTGAATGTAATTTACAAAAATACGATTTTGCGGGGCATTCTTTATACGAGAAGACCTTTGATTTTCGCCGAGAGCTTTACCACATCATATTGCTCCTCCATGTGTTTGCGAGCTGCGACACCCAAGGCACGCGTAGCCGCGGAATCTGAGGCTAAGGATTTCAGTGCAGCAGCCATTCCCTCCACATCATGTTCATCCACCAAAAGCCCCGTTTTCCCCTCGATGACCGCATCCGGAATACCGGCGTGTCTCGTGGAACAAATGGCTAATCCACAAGCGGATGCCTCTAAAATAGCCACAGGAGTTCCCTCAGAATCTCCACTTGGTGTTAAGACTGAATGTTGAATGAATACGTTTGATTCCTGCAACAAGGGCAAATAGTCGGATTGTCCCATGGCTCCTAGGAAATGGATATTACCAGAGAGTCCATGCGCGGAAACATACGCTTTCGCTTCTTCCCACAAAGGTCCATCGCCCACCATCCGTAATTGGGCTTGGGGGAAATCACGCAACAACATTTCAAAGGCTTGGATGCTTTTCAAAGATCCTTTTTTCTCTGCAAATCTTGCCACAGAAATAACGTTGAATCCATCTTTCGGAGTACCAGGGATAAACCTAGACGTATCGACGCCGCAAGGAATGACATGTAAATTGGGTAATGGACCGGCGATTTCTTCCAAGTTCGCTCGCATGGATTCAGCCACACAGATAATAGCTTTTGCCTTAGGTAAACTGAGGGCGTAACGCGCACCATAAGTCGCTAAAGTCTTTTTCTCTGCTGCATCGAATCCTAAAAAGACAACCGAATAAGGAATACCTTCTGCTAGACAAGCCTCGTAGATATTCGTGCCTAAAGGACCGTAATTCGCTAAGAAGGCGTCTACTTTATGGACGCGCAAAAAGCGTCTAAGGTAATGGGTATAAATCTTTTGATAAAGGCCAGGAATGATGCGGCGCAATACACCTCTCATCGCTAGAATAGAAAAGGGAAACGAAAAGAGGGATCCACCCGCCTTTAATCTGCTCGGTTGCCAGCCCTCGTACAAGACGTGAATGGGTTCTAATTGATTGATCTGCTCTTCGATAAAGGTCTCGGAGTACGAAAAGAAATTAGAGCGGGCAATGATTAAACGCATTCAGGGCTGATTTTTAATGCAAAACCGAAATTAGCTAAATTTTTCGGCTATTTTTACAGCAAATACGCGTCATGGAGAAAAATTTAGTCGTAGGGGGAAGTGGTTTTTTGGGCTTGAATTGGCTGGCTTATTTGCAGCAACACGGTGCAGATAACGAGGTCGTAGTTTTCGCGCACGAAAAACCCGAGGGCGTTATATTTCCGTCATTTGTGACGTTTGTGGTGGGGGATTATGCGGATGCGACAGCTTTGGACGACTTATTTAGTGCCCATCATTTTGATCGTGTATTTCATTTTGCCTCTTCCATTATACCTGCCATTTCATCTGAAAATATTCGCCAAGACATCGAATCTAACTTGTTGCCTACCATCGGTTTGATGGAGATGATGAAGAAACACCAGGTGTCTAAATTACTTTATCTATCCACCGGTGGGGCAGTTTATGGGAATGTAACGGAAGAAAAAGTGAAGGAAGATTATCCTTGCAAGCCTATTTCATCTTACGGAATTATCAAGCTAGCTGTGGAGCATTACATCGAATTGTATGCGAAATTATACCAGATTGATTACTTGATTTTGCGCTTGTCGAATCCATTCGGGGAGTTTCATCGCTCGCCTAAACAGGGAGTAATAAATATTGCCGTTCGCAAGGCGCTGAAAGGAGAGGTGATGGCGGTTTGGGGAGATGGGTCGCAGGCCAAAGATTATATCTACGCCGCTGACATCGGTCAAGCCATCGATGGTTTGATCAAGGCTGGTGTCAAAAATGAAACGATCAATGTGGGCTCAGGCGAATCGCTCAGCTTGAACGAGATAATAAATCGCATTCAAGTGAAACTACCCGCATTTCAAGTCGAATACAAAGACGCAAAGTTGACGGATGTGCAGAGAATCTGCTTAGATACGTCGAAATTAGCGGCGAAAATGAACTGGAACATTACTTCTTTCGAAACTGCCCTCGAAGCCACCATCGCTTACGAAAAAGCTAGACTTTCTTAGCCACGAGCACAAACGTGCAGGCATCCTCGTTGCGGGATTTAGCCGTGATGATCTTATCGAAAAAGATGATCAGTGGCTGCAGTACTAGGGACAACAAGAATCGCAACGGCTTAGGCAATTTGAACAAAAGACCATCTTGGAATAATTGCAATCCCATCGCGGAGCGGCCTAGAATTCCCTCGAAATAAACTACCTCAAATCCCGCTTCGCGTACTATTTTCTGAAGGCCCGTCGAAGTCCAACGCCAAAAATCCGTCGGATCCGGGTGGAACATCCAATACCCGTGAGTCGATAAGATCAATTTGCCCTCTTTTTCTAAAATGCGATGAGCTTCTTTCAAATAGGCTTTCGGGTCTTCCACGTGTTCCAATACTTGCGTAGATAAGACGAAACCTACGCTTTCCTCTGGCATATCGATGATTCCGGCGGGGTCTACCACTACGTCTGCTTTGGTATTGTACGCTAAATCCAGACCTATGTATTGTTCTACAAATGGAGTGAAAAGTGGCTCATAGGGCTTGTTTCCACAACCATAATCGGCCAGTAATTGATGCGGTGAATTGCGAACATACAAAGCAATGACGCGTTCTAATTGCTTGCGCAACTGGATTAGATAGTAATAACGTGCGGACATTCGGCCCGTGATTTTAGGGTATAGACGTTCAATTCCGGCCTCTCTACTTTCCATGTGATAGTCGTTTATATTCGATTAGGGAGTTTTTATACTCAATAAAATCCGCTGATGTGCGAAGGTATTTTCTAAATAAAGTAAGCTTTCTTTCGCGGTATGAAATGCGGGCCAAACCTAAATATGCCAGGCCACGAATATCTTTTGTGAGCCGTTCTTCGAAAGGGAAGGCGATGGATTTTGTATACCAAAACTCGGCCTTTTTTAAATCTTTTCGTTCCACTTCCTCCCGCATTCCGCGCAGGGCATAGGCAGCACCCGTGTAATAGGGATTTTTCAAAGCTTCCATTCTTTCAAGGTAAGATTCTGCTTCTTGAAATTTTCCAGTCAACGTAAGTAATTCAGCTCTTTGCAATAAATACCAGTGGTTCTTGGGAAAGTTATCACTTAGGATTTGATTATAGACCAAAGCCCGTAAAGGATTTCCTTCGTATTTATTTTGTACATAACCCATATAAAATAAGCATTCGTTTTTCACGAAAATGGTCCGTTTAATTCCTGCTTCTAACTGAGCAAGACCAAGTCGTTTATTTCCATCCTGGAATAAAAACATAAAGGGTTTTAAGACGGGATGTAATTCTGGATAAGCAACGCTGTAATAATTATACATTCCCGTAGAATATAGAAATTCGGGCTGTTTGTCGGAATTCTTTAGGCCAATTTTCAGGAAGCTATAGGCCTTCTTCGCATAGTTAACTACTTTCATAAAGTTTTGCTCATCTGCTTCGTAGGCTGCTAAAAATCCCAATGAGGCCGTACAGAAAAACGATGCCTCTAAGTCATTCTCATCTTTTTCGTATAATTCTTGAGCTAACTCATAGGCCTTTTCGAGATGGGCTAAGTAAGTACGACTCTGTGCAGGATGATCCTTCAACGGAAAGTATTGTTGCTCCCATTGCATCGCAAGCAATAAATAGGCCGCTGGGTGTCGTGGGTATTTGGTTTTTAGGTTATTAAAAATGAGTGCGGATTCTTTGAATTCGTATTGGTATAAGTTCGTCAAACCTTGGGTGATTTGGGATTTCGCGAGAGGGTCTTGGAGGATTTGGGCCTGCAATCTCATCGAAAGAAAAAGGAAAAGTAAGAGTGCAACCCGAATCATGTGAAATGTTTAGCCTGCAAATTTAGTTAAGCTCTGTGGTTTTTGGGTCGATTTTTTTACTTTTGTTTATAAACCCTAAGACATGATTTCATTCGAAGAATTTACCCTCGCTAACGGCCTTAAAGTCATTGTGCACGAAGACCGGGACACGACGATGGCGGTGGTAGATGTGATCTACAATGTAGGTTCCCGGGATGAAGACGAAAACCTGACGGGTTTTGCGCATTTGTTCGAGCATTTGATGTTCGGTGGATCTGAAAACATTCCGTCCTTCGATACGCCCTTGCAAAAAGTAGGCGGCGAGAACAATGCCTTTACCACCCCAGATTTAACGAATTACTATATTTCGGTTCCAGCTCAAAACATCGAAACGGCCTTCTGGCTTGAATCGGACCGGATGAAGCAATTAGCTTTTAACACGCAAAGCCTCGAAACACAGCGCAAAGTCGTGATAGAGGAATTCAAGCAACGTTATTTGAATCAGCCCTACGGCGATGTGTGGCTGAAGTTTAGACCTTTGATTTACAACAATCATCCGTACCGCTGGCCTACGATTGGTGCTGGTATTCAGCACATTGAGGAGGCCCAGATGAGTGATGTGAAAGCTTTTTTCCAAAAGCACTACGTACCCTCTAATGCCACACTAGTCGTTGCTGGTAAGGTAAAAGTGTCCGAGGTAAAAGCTTTAGCCGAAAAATGGTTCGCACCCATTCCAGGTGGCGTGAAGCCACAGCGCAATCTGCCGCAAGAACCGGTGCAAATAGAAAACCGGGCAATGGAAATTGTCGCTGACGTACCGGCGAATCGCCTGTATAAAGCCTATCCCGTGATCGGTCGCTATGAACCGGGTTACCACGCGATTGATTTGATGGCGGATTTATTAGGTAGAGGAGAGTCTTCTTATTTATACGAGCATTTAGTTCAAAAGCAGCGTATTTTCGACACGATTGGGACTTATCAAACGAGTTCCATCGATCCGGGCCTATTGATTATTCAAGGTCAGGTGAGTGATGATGTGACGATCGAGGAGGCTGAAGAAGCATTAGAGAAGGCGATACAGAATTTTGCGACTTCGAAAATTGCCGAGAAAGACTTGCAGATGGTTAAGAACCAATCGGAGGCGAGTTTGGTTTTTGGGGAAGTGGAAGTGCTGAATCGGGCAATGAATTTAGCCATGGCCGCGAATGCGGGCGATGCGAATTTAGTCAACACGGAAGCGGATAAGATCGCGGAAGTGCAGACGCAAGATTTGGAAAAATGGGCTCAGCGCTTGTTTATTCAAGGGAAATCGAATACCTTAAAGTATAAAAAAATAGCCAAATGAAAATTCGCGTAGGACAAGGGTACGATGTGCATCGCTGGGTAGAAGGACGTCCTTGTATCTTGGGTGGTGTGGAAATTCCTTCAGAGAAGGGGCCTTTGGGTCATTCCGATGCCGACCTAGTTTGCCACGTATTATGCGATGCTCTTCTAGGGGCCGCGAATATGCGCAATATTGGGTATCATTTTTCAGATAAAGATCCGATGTGGAAGGGAGTTGCTTCCACGCTTTTGTTAAAGAAAGTGATGGAGATGATTCGCGAAGCTGGTTGGGAATTGTCGAATGCGGACGTAACCGTGATCTTAGATCAACCCAAGTTGAATCCGATTATCCCTGCTATTAAAGATAATTTAGCCCTGGTGATGGGTGTGGAAGTAGACCAAATTTCGGTTAAAGCAACCACCTCAGAAGGCTTGGGTTTTGTGGGTAGAGCAGAAGGTGTTTCTGCGATGGCTGTGGCCCTTATTCAGAAAGATTAAGATGCAGATAGATTTAGAAAAGGAACGTTTAGAGATTTTGAAGCGCTACCGCAAGTTACTGCGGACGGCTAAGCCTTTTTTAAAAGACGATGATGCGAAGCAAATCAAAAAAGCCTTCTTGATTTCTTCGGAGGCGCACAAAGATATGCGTCGCAAATCCGGCGAGCCATATATTTACCATCCTTTAGCCGTTGCCCAAATTTGTGTGGAGGAAATCGGTTTAGGAACTACGTCGATTATTGCGGCTTTGTTGCATGATGTGGTGGAGGATACGGATACGACTTTGGCAGAAATTGAAAAACAATTCAATCCTAAGATTGCCTCCATTATCGATGGACTAACGAAAATTGCCGGTACGTTTGAATATGGAACATCGCAACAGGCGGAGAATTTTCGGAAGATGTTATTGACGCTTTCGGATGATATTCGCGTGATCTTAATTAAGCTCGCGGATCGTCTGCACAACATGCGGACACTGACGAGTATGGCGAAGGAAAAGCAGTTGAAAATTGCCTCTGAAACCATCTATTTGTATGCACCATTGGCTCACCGCTTGGGTTTGAATGCGTTTAAATCTGAGTTAGAGGATTTAGGATTAAAGCATACCGAGCCGGAAGCTTATAAGGAAATCGCTCATAATTTGATGGAAAATAAGCGAAGCAGAGAAAGCTTTGTGGAAAATTTTATCAAGCCTATTAAGAAGACGTTGGACGATCGAGGTTTGAATTATACCATCAAAGGTCGCCCCAAATCCATCTTTTCTATTTACAATAAAATTAAAAAAGGCAATACGCCTTTTGAGAAAATATACGATCTTTTTGCGGTACGTGTCGTGTTAGACGTGCCCGTGGAGCGCGAAAAATCGGATTGCTGGGAAGTATATTCCGTAGTCACGGATCATTATCGACCTAATCCGAGTCGTTTGAAGGATTGGGTTTCCACTCCTAAATCGAATGGTTACGAGTCATTGCACACCACGGTGATGAGTATGCCTTTTGGGCAAGACAAAGAAGGTCGCTGGGTAGAGGTCCAGATTCGTTCTAAGCGAATGGACGAAATTGCGGAGAAAGGGGTGGCAGCACACTTTAAGTACAAAGGCACAGACACGCGGACGAGCGAGGCGTTTGAGTCATGGCTGTCTCAAGTTCGGGAAGCCATCGAGGCGAATGACAAAAGCCAGTCGGCCGTGGAATTAGTGGAGGACATCAAGAACTCGCTTTACCATGAGGAGGTTTTTGTCTTTAGTCCGAAAGGGAAATTGATTGTCTTGCAATCCGGTGCTACTGCTTTGGACTTTGCTTTTGAGATTCACTCAGAAGTGGGCGCCCGTTGCATAGGTGCCAAAGTAGGAGGTAAACTCGTTCCCTTATCACACAAATTAGCGAACGGAGATCAAATCGAGATATTAACATCCTCTAAGCAAAAACCGTCAGAAGACTGGTTGCGCATCGTGTTTACAACGAAGGCAAAAGCGCGGATCAAGGACTTCATCAAGGAGGAGAATAAATCACACCTGATTAAGGGTCGCGATTTAATTGAACATCGCTTGAAACATCTAGGTTTTCCTCTTTTGACTTTAGAAATCACGAATCAGTTGCGCGCTTATTTTAATGCCAAAGATGCGAATGATTTATTCTACCGTTTTGGTAAAGCCTACATCAACATTGATCAACTCAAGCACTGGAAATTGGATCGTGAATTACATGAAAGAAAGCAGGCAGAGAAATCAATCCAAGCGCCTATCGTGGATAGCAAATCCTTCAGAAAGGAGATGCAAGAGTACCACAAGGAGCGCAAGGAATCTGATACCTTATTGATTGGAGAGGACATGGATAAGGTAGATTATACCTTAGCGAAGTGCTGCAATCCGATTTCGGGGGATGAAGTTTTTGGCTTTGTGACCATCAATGAGGGGATCAAAATACACCGAGCCGCTTGCCCTAACTCACCTGAATTACTTTCGCGCCACGGGGACCGCGTCATTAAGGCACAATGGACTTCTCAAATCTCCATGTCTTTTGTCGTTGATTTGATTATCCGAGGTATCGATCGCGTAGGCTTGGTGAACGACGTAACCCGCTTGATTTCAGAGAAGTTGCAAGTCAATATTACGGGTCTGAACATTGGGGTGAAAGATGGACTATTTGAGGGCCAAATATCACTTATGGTACAAGACACCGATCACCTCGATAGCTTAAGCGCAGAAATGGAACAAGTTCCTGGCGTAATTGAAGTGGAGCGAAAAGTTTCTTAGTTTTTGTCCGTTATTTTTGCTTATTTTACGTCGTTTTTTTTCCATAAATGTCCCAAGAATTAGATAAACTCGATTCAGTAAAAAAGATCTTCACTGCCTACCTGGAAAACAAGGGTTTGCGGAAGACTCCGGAACGCTTTGCGATCCTGGAAGAGATCTATTTACGGGACGATCACTTTGATGTGGAGGAGTTGTACATCTCCATGAAAAACAAGAAATACCAAGTATCTAGGGCTACCGTTTACAATACGCTCGATGTGTTAGTGGAATGCGATTTAGTGGTGAAACACCAGTTTGGTCGCAACCAAGCACAATTCGAGAAGTCCTATGGACGTCGTCAACACGATCATTTAATCTGTACCGATTGCCACAAAGTCACGGAATTTTGTGATCCTCGCGTACAAACCATCCAAAGTTTAGTAGGCGAAATGCTGCAATTCAATGTAATGCACCATTCCCTTATTTTTTACGGTTCTTGTACGAACAAGAATTGTGAACACCGAGCAAATTACCAAGCAAGAAATCAAGAATAAAACAATATTATGGCAGTTGATGTATTATTAGGCTTACAATGGGGTGATGAAGGAAAAGGAAAGATCGTAGACGTTCTAGCACCCAAGTATCAAGTAGTTGCGCGTTTTCAAGGCGGACCTAACGCGGGTCACACCTTAGAATTCGACGGATTTAAGCACGTTTTGCATCAAATTCCATCTGGAATTTTCCGCCAAGAAGTTCAAAACATCATCGGTAACGGGGTGGTTTTGGATCCCATCATCTTCAAAAAAGAAATTGACGGTTTAGCGCATTTCAACCTAGACTTACGCAAGAACTTAGAGATCTCGAAGAAAGCATCCATCATCTTGCCTACCCACCGTTTATTAGACGCGGCATACGAAAAGGCAAAAGGGGATGCAAAAATCGGTTCTACTTTGAAAGGAATCGGTCCTACTTATACGGATAAAATCTCTCGCCAGGGATTACGTGTAGGAGATATGATTTCACCTGATTTTTCTGCCAAATACAACGCATTAGTTGATCGCCACAAAGCGATTTTGGACGTATATAAATTTGAATACGATTTAGCGGCAGCGGAGAAAGAATTCTTCGAAGCCGTTGCTTTCATGAAAGAATTCCACTTAGTGGATTCAGAATATTCTGTGAACCACGCCATCGACGCAGGGAAAACGATCCTAGCTGAGGGCGCACAAGGTTCACTTTTGGACGTAGACTTCGGTTCTTATCCATTTGTAACTTCATCAAATACAATTACCGCGGGTGCTTGTACCGGTTTAGGTGTGGCGCCTAAAAACATCGGTGAGGTTTTCGGTATCTTCAAAGCCTATGCGACTCGCGTAGGTTCTGGCCCATTCCCTACGGAATTAGAAGACGAAGTAGGCGAGCGCATGCGGGTGGAGGGCCGTGAATTCGGTTCGACAACTGGTCGTCCGCGCCGTTGTGGTTGGATCGATTTGCCAGCCTTGAAATACGCCATGATGATTAATGGGGTAACTCAATTAATCATGATGAAGGCGGACGTTTTGAATATCTTTGACGAGATTCAAGTGTGTACGGCTTACGAAATGCCGGACGGTTCGATTACAGACCAAATCCCTTTCGAGATCACCGACATCAAAGTAAAGCCGGTGTACGAAACTTTAAAGGGTTGGGCTTGTAGCCTAGAAGGCATGCGCGATTTTAACGAATTGCCAGTAGAACTAGCGGATTACATCAAATTCTTAGAAAAACACTTGAACCTACCTATTAACTTCATCTCGACAGGTCCAGACCGCGAGGCTTGTGTGTTAAGAGGTTCATTAGCATAAACCATCAAAATGGAGGGGATTTCATTAGCTGATTTGTACAAATTCGACGAGATCTATTGGGTCCCGCAGGATAAGTCAGAGGCGCAGCTAGCGGAATCCCCTGCTGTTGTTATGGTGGAGGAAGCTATTGCGGCAGTTAAGCCTAAGGTCTCCACTCCTTGGGTCGTTGTAGGCCAAATCGCCGAAGCCGAACTAGCTCGTTTAAAACTCATTTTCTCTGCCCCTCCTTTAGTGTTAGGACCCGCTGATTGGTCAGTCTACACGCCTTCGGACGAAGAACCAAGCTTTACTGAATTCCTGAAAGAGACGAGCGCAAAACGCTATATCTTTATCGGTCAGCAACCAGCTGTTTGGCAAGGGGAGTTGCCTACCACCGAAATCGATACGATCGAATCCAAATTAGTCTATTTCTTTCCACGCTATATTTCGTCGCTGACGGATGCGGATAAGACGCTGAAGATGGAGTTTTGGAATGCGCTTAAACAGATTAAAGAGTAGAGAGTATAGAGTATAGAATAGAGATAAGAGAGTACAGAGAGGAGATTAGAGATAATAGAGAAGAGAAGATAGGAGATGAATCATCTCTACTCTATACTCTCTACTCTATACTCTCCTACAGCGCATACCTCGCTAACGGACTCACATCCTGCCCACAAAACTCCCCCGCTTCTGCTTTAAAATGCCCCGCCATGGCGATCATTCCCGCGTTATCCGTGCAGTAACTGAAGGCTGGGATGAAAACCTCCCAACCCATTTCAGTGCCCATCTCTTGAAGTCGTGTGCGCAAACCTGAGTTGGCAGAAACGCCGCCGGCGATGGCGATTTGGGTGCAGTTCATTTCCTTCATCGCTTTTTTCGTTTTGCGAAGGAGCATGTCGATGAGGGTTTTTTGGACGGAGGCGCAGATGTCTGCTTTGTTTTCTTCGATGAAGTTGGGGTTATTTTTGACCTCTTTTTGGAGGAAATATAAAATGGCGGTTTTGATGCCAGAGAAGCTAAAGTTCAAGCCGGGCATTTCACCTAGTGAGAAGGGGAAGCGGTCGGGGTTACCCTCTTTGGCCAACTTATCAATTAATGGGCCACCTGGATAAGGTAGTCCGATCAGTTTTGCAGTTTTGTCAAAGGCTTCACCCACGGCATCATCCTGCGTTTCGCCAATGACCTCCATGTCGAGTGCCGATTTTACCCAAACCAATTGCGTGTGGCCGCCACTCACGGTAAGGCAAAGGAAGGGAAAAGAGGGCTTGGGATCCTCAATAAAATGCGCCAAAACGTGCGCCTGCATATGATTTACTTCGATTAAGGGAATGTTTAGGCTAAGTGCCAGCGATTTCGCAAATGAGGTGCCGATTAATAAAGCTCCTAAAAGCCCAGGACCCCTTGTGAAGGCAATGGCATTCAGTTCATTTTTGTTTATATTTGCTTTTTGCAGGGCCTCTGTCACGACAGGGATGATCGATTTTTGATGAGCTCTGCTGGCTAATTCGGGAACGACGCCACCCCATTCCGTATGGATGAGTTGTGTCGAGATGATGTTAGACTTCAAAACGCCGTCCACCATGACGGCAGCCGAAGTTTCATCACAAGAAGATTCAATAGCCAGTAGCTTCATAAGAATAGAATTCTGCGCAAAAATACGGCAATATGGTCAAATATCTCAAAATCTTCGTCAAAACAATCCTCTACGGGTTGCTGGGGATTTTTTTGATGATTTTTGCAACCATTCTTCTCCTCAGAGCTCCCGTTAACCAAACCTTACTAGCCAATTATTTAACACCTAAAGTCGAAAAGGCGATCGGCTATCCCGTTAAAATGCAGGGTATCCAGGTCAAGTTTTTCGATGAGGTCAGTATCAAAGGCTTGGAGGTAAAAGACCCTTGGGGTGCTAAAATGATTCAAATCGATCAGTTGGATGTAAATTTTAGCATTACACATTTATTTCTTCAGCCGGGCAAACCTAGTCTTGATTATGCTCGTTTGACACGCCCAAATGTACATTTGATATTCGAAAAGAAGACGGGTAAAATGAACATCGAGGAGTTTATTTTGCGTCTCGAAAATTGGATTACGGGTGGAGTAAAAGCAACAAAAAAGGGTCCATCGTCGATTTTTACCATACCGGAAGCCGAGGTGATTGATGGGGCTTTTTCATTAGATGATAACACGGTGAAGAGTGAAGCGACTCGCCGTCATTTCGATATTTCGCACTTTACCTTAGCGAAGGTTTATTCCAAAGTCAAGAATTTTTACATCAAAAACGATACACTAGGACTTCAAGCGATTGGTTTGCGGACAAAGGATCCTTTGACAGGTTTTGACGTAAAAAGTCTGGACACCAAGTTTATGATTTCGGATCACCAAATGCGCTTTGATCAATTGGATTTGCGTTTTAATGACTCCCGTGTGACACGTAAATTTGTGGTGAATTACCGCGACATGCGCTCGATGACACGTTGGATTACGGACGTGGATATGCAAGCGGATTTCAATGGTGCGCAGGTGAAAGGGGAAGATTTAGGGCGCTTTGTGGAGGCGATGTATGAATACAAGGGAATGTATCGTCTGAAGGGTGCACTGAGTGGTACAGTAGCGAAACTGGATTTGAAAAAATTTGAATTAGGCTTCGGCTCGAAGAGTGTCTTGCGCGGGGATTTTAATTTCAAAGGTTTGCCGAATGTGGATAAGACGGAGATGGATTTTACCATGCGTTCGTCGTTATTTTATCCTCAGGATTTAGGGACCTATATTACCAAGCCAGCTGCAGAAAATATGGTTATTTTAGGCCCTGTAGCCTTCGATGGACTATTCAAAGGGAACAATAAAGTATTTAGGACAGCCGGTAAATTGAAGACGGGACTAGGGTATGTAGAGGCGGATGTCAAAATGAATTTGAAAGACTCAATGGCCTTTTCGCGTTACGATGGGAAGATCAAATTGCAGAAATTTAAGCTGGGTAAGCTTTTGGGTTTGGAGTCTGTATTAGGGACTTTAGATGCAGAAGGAAGTTTGAAAGGAAGTGGCTTTGCAAAGAAATCGGCTAATATTGATTTTGATGGCAAGGTGTCAGAAATCTTTTTCAACAAATACCTCTACCACAAAATTAGCTTAAAAGGGAATTTTCAAAAGCAATTATTCAAGGGAGATGTAAGCTCGAAAGACACAAATTTAGTTGCCACTATGTCAGGATTAATTGACTTACGTACTTCCAAGCCTGTGTATCAAATGCAAGGTGAAATCACCCATGCGAATCTGCATAACATCCATTTGCTGGATCCTCAGTTGAGCTTGTCTACTGATTTTGAATTAGATTTTAAGGGGGATCATTTTGATGATTTAGAGGGTCGCACCGTGTTTTATAATTCAACTTTGCAAACCCCTGATAAGCCTGATTTGCATGTCGAATTAGTGACGCTTACTTCTGAAAATGGACCTGGTGAAAAGCGCCATTATAAGTTAACTTCAGACCTCATTTCCGCTGAAATTAGTGGAGAGTTTACCCCGAGTGTTTTACAAGCCCAACTAGGACAATTAACGAATGAATATGCTCTTTATTTCCAAAAAGGAGCTGACGAGCGCTGGGGTTATTATGCCACTCGTCGCCATGAAATTGAAACAAAATACAAGGCCGATTTTACTGTTATATGCCACCGGGCAGATCCAATTTTGGCTCGTTTTTTTCCATCGGTTCAGATCGGGGAAAATACCGTATTCTCTGGAAATATATCGAAAGGGAGAACACTTTCTGTTAGCTTAGAAGCTTACCCAGACACCTTGGTTTTTGGTGGATACCGCTTCTATCAATCCGTATTTTCTTTCCAAAGTTCGAAATTCTTAGGTGCTCCTGAAGTATCTTCTAGTCTTGTTTTTTCCTCTAGAAAACAACAATTGAATTTCTTAACTCCTACAGAGAATTTCAAATTAGATGCGCTTTGGGATCAAAATCGCATCAATTTTGGTCTTGATTTTAAACAGCAAGGAGAAGAGAACTCGGCGCATTTAGCCGGTGCTTGGGCCTTTGAGGACGAGGGGTTATCCTTGAAATTCAAGGATACCTATTTCCGTATTTTAGGTCAAGATTGGGCCATGGAACCTGCGAACAAAATCACCATTCAAGGCCAGGAATGGAAAGCAGATCGCGTTTTGGTGGCTAACCAAAATCAATCTATTTCCCTGCAAGGAAGTCTTTCGAATGATACGACAGAGACCATCAAATTACGTGCAAATCATTTCCAATTATCCACGTTAAAACCCTTGTTTGCTACTAAGACGACCGGGGAATTAAACGGTGAAATTGCCATTCAAGATTGGTACAAAAATACACGTTTAGATTCCTGGATATTAGTGGATTCTTTACGTTTAAACAAGTTTTATATTGGGAATTTACAGGGTGTGGGGACCTATTTGGCAGATGATAAAAAGATGGATTTAAATCTTAATTTAAACCGCCTTGGGGAATCTGTCTTGTCATTAACTGGAACGTATCTTCCTTATGAGGAGGAGCAAAAGTTGAATATGGAGACCGAGTTAAATCAGACGGATTTACAGATTTTGGAGCCATTTACAGAAGGTGTTTTCTCCGACTTGAAGGGGTCTGCATCGGGTAATTTGCATATAGGAGGATTGCCGACGAAACCGGAGATAACCGGAGATATCGTGTTTTTGAAAGCGGGAGCAGTGTTTGATTATTTGAAAACATCGATGTCTGTATCGGATACAGTGAGCTTTACTCCGCGAAAGATTTTTGCCAAAAATTGGAAAGTCTTAGATACGGAAGGCAATAAAGCCTTAGTCAATACGACGCTTCAGTTTCCTGAGGGGAAACCCTTTGAACTAGACATTCAGGCAAACCTTGATCATTATAAACTCTTAAATACGAGTAGAGGGCCTAGTTCGATTTATTATGGTTTAGGTTATGCGTCTGGTCCTATGCGGGTATCTGGATCAGTGGACAACTTGATCGTTTCGGCAGATTTAAAGACCGAAAAAGGGACAAGGTTATTCATTCCTTTAGATCGGGAGGAGGATGCAACAGAGGCGGAAGATTATAGTTTTGTTAGTGAATTAACAGATGCGGATGTAGCGGTAGCCGCTGCTGCTGTATCCACGAAATTGCAGGAAGATGGAATAACACTTGACTTGCGTTTAGCTTTGACACCGGAGGCTTACGGTGAGGTGCAGTTTGATGCTAAGAAAGGCGACGTAATGCGCATGTATGGAGCGGGTGATATCAAGATGAATTTGGATAAAAAAGGAGCCTTTAAAATGGTGGGTGACTATGCCATTGACCAAGGAGATTATACCTTTACTCTTCAAAACTTGATTAATAAAAAATTCGCCATTCAACGCGGTTCTAGGATCTCGTGGACGGGTGATCCATTAGAGGCTAACGTGAATATCAAGGCCATTTATACTCAGTATGCCTCCTTGTTTCCCATCTTGTTAGATACGACGAATAAGGGTAATTTGCCGGAGTTTAAGCGTCGTTATCCGGTAGATGTGACCATTAGTTTACAAGATCGATTATTGTCTCCTCGGGTCAATTTTGATATAGGAATTCGGGATTATCCGAAGGACATGACCTTGAATGGGGCGGTGACTGCTTTCACGAATCGGATTAAAACAGATGATCAGGAGTTAACACGTCAGGTGAGTAATATCTTGTTGTTTGGGCAATTGGTTTCTCCTTTTGGGGGAAGCGGTTTGGCCTTGGGGAATTTGATGGGGAATTTTACGGAGATGCTATCTAATCAGTTAAGTAATTTGGCCTCTAAAATCAACAAAGACCTAGATATTTCGGTCTCTTTAGGCGGTGGTGCCTTGAACCAAGATATACTTTCGAATTTACAGTTACGTGCTTCTTATAACTTTAATGATCGCTTGCGTATAACCCGTAGTGGTGGATTTACCGATGCTCGAAATCAAACAAGTCCTCAAATATTATTGGGGGATTGGGCGCTAGAATGGTTTGTGAAACCGGATGGCAGTTTGCGTCTAAAGACGTATAATCGAAATGTACAGACCACTATCTTAGGCTCGTTTAACTCGTATCAAATCAATCAAACTTTAGGAGCCAGCTTACTTTACAATAAGGGTTTCAATACCTTCTTTTGGCAGAAGAAGAAATAAAAAAGGCCACCCTTTCGGATGGCCCATTTTAATTTTTTTAGTAGAGATTATTTAACCTCAAATGCGCCTGTTCCTATTTGGAAACCTTCTGCATATAATTCAACAGAATACTTACCAGGCTTGTATACCACTGGACCACGAGGGTAGGTAACGGCTACTGTTTGGCCATCATTTGTATATTCAAATGTTTGCTTAGTCGTGTAGGCTAACTCTTTTCCATTTTGAGTCATACGGCCAGAACCGATCGCTTCATCCGATAAAGTAGCGCCTTCAGAGTCTAACACACGAATGTAAACGGTCTTGTTTTCTAACTTCGTTATAGGGTTCGTTGCTAAGCTAAAAACCACCTTCAGTTTCTCGATTTTCTTTCCATTCAAACGAGTTCTTTCAGTCTCTTTTCCTTTTGCATTAACCGCTAACACTTTCACATTTTGCGCTTTCAAAGCAGCTGCAATGCTAACTTTGCGGGCTAATTCTTTGTTCTTTTCGCTTACCGAAGTTAGTGTATCAGCTAACGTTTTGTTTTGGTTTTTTAATCCAGAATTCTCTGTATTTAACGTTGTATTCTGAGTTGTTAACGTTTGGTTGTTTTCTGTTAAAATCCCGTTTTGCTTTTTCAACTCAACGATTTCGCCATCCTTTGTGGTCAACACGGCATTGTATTCTTTGATCTTCGCTTCATAAGAGGCAATAGAAGCTCTATTTGAACTTTTTAAAGAAGCTTTATCTTGTTCTAATTGTGCTTTCAAAGCTTCTAAGTCAGCTACTTGACCACCTAAAGATTTGATTTCAGCGATTTTAGCATCTAATTGAGTAGAGATTGAATCTAAAGAAGTACGTGTATTAGCTAGTTCAGTTGCTTTTTGTTCAATTTGTGTAGCTTGGTCTTTCGTCGTTTGATACGAACGGAAGTACAAAACTCCCAATACTGCCGTTAGCACAGCTAAGACAATTAGGGCAGTTTTTGAATTGTTATTAGGCGATTGTTCCATTTGTTATAAATTGATTTTTAAGGGTTTATATAATTTACAGGCGCAAAAGTACAAAATAAAGTCCACATTTCGGTTTGAAGGCTCTTTTTGATTAATTTGCATACCTTATTCATATCCTATGCCTACATACGACTTCATTGTCATCGGTTCTGGAATTGCAGGATTATCCTACACGGTAAAGGTGGCGGACTATTTTCAGCAACGCCAAATTCCTATCAAAATTGCTTTGATAACGAAGACCGTTGCAGAAGAAACGAATACAAAATACGCGCAAGGTGGAATTGCAACCGTTTGGGATACAGCGGATTCATTCGAAAAACATATCGACGATACGATGGTGGCGGGGGACTTTGTGAGTGATCGCAAAGTGGTGGAAATCGTGGTAAAAGAGGCGCCAGAACGCCTCAAGGAATTGATCGAATATGGCACGGAATTTGATCGCCAAGCAGATGGTAGTTTTGATTTGGTTAAAGAAGGAGGCCACTCGGATAAGCGCATTTTGCACCACAAGGATTCGACTGGAAATGAAATAGAAAGGGCATTATTAGCAAAAGTTAAATCCTATCCTTCGGTTGATTTTTTCACACATTATTTCGCCGTAGATTTAATTACCCAGCACCATTTAGGGGAGAAAGTGACGAAAGATACGCCGGGTAAGAAGTGTTTTGGGGTCTATGTTTTGAACCTCAAGACGAATAAAATTGAAACTTTTTTAGGAAAAACCACGCTTCTTGCGACGGGTGGAATCGGTCAAGTCTATCAATCGACAACGAATCCCACGATTGCGACTGGGGACGGAATCGCGATGGCCTATCGGGCGAAAGCCTTTGTTCAAGGAATGGAATTCATTCAATTTCACCCTACAGCCTTATTTAATCCAGGTAAGAAACCATCGTTCTTAATTTCGGAAGCGGTACGTGGTCACGGGGGAATTTTGAAGAATCAAGACGGGTCTACTTTCATGGAGAAATACGATGCGCGACTGTCTTTAGCCCCTCGGGATATTGTGGCTCGAGCGATCGATTCAGAGATGAAAAAGAATGGAACGGACCATGTATTCTTGGATACCCGTCACATTCCGAAAGAAGAAATTTTGCAGCATTTCCCGATGATTTATAACCACTGCTTGCAGGTGTTAGGCATCGATATGTCCAAAGATATGATTCCAGTCGTTCCCGCACAGCATTATTTATGTGGCGGAATTATTGTGAATGAATATAGCCAAACCAATATAGAAAACTTGTATGCCGCTGGCGAATGTTCGTTTACGGGCTTGCATGGAGCAAATCGTTTGGCATCTAATTCTCTCTTGGAAGCGATCGTTTATGCACACCGCGCATTCGAAAAATCGGTTTCCGAGTACGGCACGCAGGTCTTGCCGGAAGGCATTCCTTCTTGGAATGATGATGGCACACGTCATCCGGAGGAGATGGTCTTAGTAACAGAGATGACTCGTGAGCTTGAGTCAATCATGTCAAATTACGTGGGAATTGTTCGGACGGATCGCCGTTTGAAACGAGCCTACGATCGTTTGGAATTAATCTATTTAGAGCATGAGGAATTGTACCGTCAATCGAAAATCACAGTGCCTTTATGCGAATTAAGAAATATGATTAATGTGGCCTATTTGATTATCAAACACGCGCGGGCACAACAGGAAAACAAAGGTTTGCACTATAACCTAGATCTGATTCTTTAGGTAAGAAACGATTACATCCAGTCCTTTTTCGAAGTGGTG
Source organism: Aquirufa sp. HETE-40SA (assembly GCF_054558635.1). Lineage (NCBI taxonomy): Bacteria > Pseudomonadati > Bacteroidota > Cytophagia > Cytophagales > Flectobacillaceae > Aquirufa > Aquirufa sp. HETE-40SA. The sequence goes on along the minus strand of NZ_JBPXKN010000002.1, from coordinate 219,121 downwards.
GTTGTTCGGGATCACGATATCGCAGCTACGTTTGTGAGGACGAATGTATTCCTCGTAAGTCGGTTTTACGTGGTATTTCCAGCGGTACATTACATCCTGTAAATCGTATCCGCGCTCTTCATTATCACGTTTGATTCTGCGCTTTAATTTAATTTTATCTTGTGCGTCGATGAATATTTTGAGGTCCAAAAGTTGGGCCACCTCCGGGAAGTGAAACACAAAAATTCCCTCTACCACCAGGATTTTACGCGGATGAAAATGCAACATGTCAGGCACTTTCTCCGTGTTATTAAAGGTGTATTCGACACGACTGACTACCTCTCCATTCCGTAAACGTTCGATGTCAGCTGCAAAAGCTTTGTCATCAATGGCCCCTGGAAGATCGAAGTTCTCAATTCCGTTGTGATCTTTGGTTTGGTGTTCGATGGGCCGGTAATAATTATCCTGGGACAAAAGGCAAATGTCATCCGTCTGGAACTGCTCCATTAATCGACTTAAAAAGAGGGTTTTACCTGAGGCACTACCTCCGGTGATACCGATAATAAAGGGACGTTCGATTGTTGACATGTCTGATTAATTCCGCTGCAAATTTGCGAAAAGGATTTTATTTAAGCTAAAAAACGACTTTCATTTTCGGAATTTGAGGTAAACGGCTACTTCGTCTTTCATTTCTGTGGCCACATGGTGAAGTCCTATACGCTCGAATTCTTCAATGATTTCTGTTTCGAAAAATAAGTCTTTCCCACATCCATCGTGTTGTAATCGCTCTATTTTGGAGACTTCTTCTTCGATGATGACGGTACCGCCGTCGGTTAAGGCATTGAATATTTTCGCCAGCATTTCTGTTCGGTTCTCGAACTCATGCCAGGCATTAAATATCCAGATTTGATTTTTTCTTTCAAGCTTCGCTGGATTTACCTCCATTTCTGTCTTCCAGGCTAAACCCGTTTTCTCTGAGAAATAGTCAATGCTATCTTGTATATCCTCTTCATTTACCAGCGGATCCACCAGTGCTAAATGCGCTACAGGATAATGCATGCATAATCCCACTTCCCACCAGCCATACCCACAACCTATAGAAGCGATATGATCTTGTTTTTGCCAAAGCCCAAATTCGTAGAATTCTTTCATCGATTCGCAATTTAAGGTATATTTGGCCAATAAAATAAAAAGCATATGGCGATTTTTATTGCACCGACGGCCAGCGTAATGGGCCGTGTATTTATTTCCAAGGATGTATCAGTTTGGTATGGCGCTGTGATTCGGGCAGATGTGGAGGAAATACATTTAGGAGAAGGCTGCAATATCCAGGATAATGCCGTTTTGCATGCAGATGAGGGCGATAAAACCATTATCGGGCCTAATGTAACGGTTGGTCATGGAGCGATAGTACATGGTGCTGAAATAGGCGAGGGGAGCTTAATAGGTATGCAAGCAACGATTTTAAATAGGGCCAAAGTAGGCAAATATTGCCTCATTGGCGCACATGCCTTAGTTACTGAAGGAATGGAAATCCCTGACTATTCCCTCGTTTTAGGAACTCCCGCTAAAGTCGTGAAGACCCTAAATGAAGACCAAATTAATCGATTGAAATTCGGACCACCGCATTATGTAAAAATGGGTGCCGAACACAAATCAGGCAAATACCCCTTATTAACCGCAGCAGATTTCGAATAATGGAACTCATACTCATTCGCCACGCTCATGCGGGCCCACATACCGCTGACGATAAGGGTCGCCATCTCTCGGAAAGAGGTATTGAAGAAGCACTTCTATTAGGAGAATGGATGCATTTGAAGCAATTTCCGGCAGGATTTTGGTTGATTTCCGATGCCATTCGCACACGCGAAACGGCCGAATTACTAGGTAAGCCCTTCTCAGAATTCGAGTTCTCAGAATTTTGGTATATCTCCAGCTGCCCCGATTATTTAAATGAAATCACAAAGCGAACTGAGCCTATTCTTTATCTAGTAGCTCATAATCCGTCTATTTCCTATCTAGCTTCTTATTTAACCGGTGAGATGATCCAAATGGAAACCGCCGGTTGTGTATCTTTGCACTTCCCAGGTCTTAATTCCTGGTCAGAAATCACCAAAGGCTCCGGCATTATTTCTCATCAACTATGAACAAGAACCAAAAAATCTTTCGCTGGGTTTTAATACTTTTTACGCTGTTGATGATTGCGTTAGCGGTGCAGATGGCAGTGAATACGACGGCGCCATGGAATAAAAAAGCGGCTTTAAAATCCAGAAATCGTCCTGCGGAATGATTTCTTAGATTTTTAACCCGTTTTTTATCTGGAGAGCTAACGTGTCTAACGCATAAAAATAGGGGCTTTTGCCCCTATTATATTTTATTCTAAATGCATCGCCGCAGGCGATTCAAACTCTATGCTTTATTCTTTGTGCTTTATGCTTTAAAAGAGTGCTTTATTCTTTAAAAAGAAATCTCTACTCTATACTCTCTTATCTCTACTCTAAAGAACCGAAGCAATATGACGAAGGTGATGCTCACAATGCCACGCATAAATCCCCAAAACCTTATCGAGCTGATACGTTATTCCGCGTTCAGGGTGCAAATAGGTTTTCTTCCAATCGGACTCTTTCATCGTTTCCATTAAGTATACCCAGCGTAAATGTACGTAGCGCAATCCTTCGATGGACCAAGCGATAGGTGCTTGATTGCCGTCTGGCATAGAAGCCCAATCGTCTTCGCTGTAAGGTTTAATAGTGGGGTTGTCTTCCGTTAGGGCCATTTTGAAACGGATGTAGCTGTTCATGTGGCTATCCATTAAATGGTGGATTACTTTGCGAGCTGACCAGCCGCCTTCGCGGTAAGGTTTCTCTAATAACGTTTCATCAACACCCTTTAATAGCGCAGTTAAATCGTCAGCAGTCGTTGCGATTGTTTTAATCCAAGCAGCTCTAATCTCAGGAGTAATGACCTCAGGCTGTTTGTATTTCCCTATCGGGTATTGCAATGGGTTAAGTTCTGTACTAGACATTCGTATAAAATTTAGTGATGTCGATAGCTGCCTCTCTAGTGTGTGCAATCAAGGGATGAACTCCCGTTTTGATCGCTTCTAACATTTCTTTGGCCGTATCTTTACTTAAATGAGCGACGTGCAAGGCAAGTAATGTTTCGCCTTCTTCGATTTCCAAAGGAGTACAAACACGGACGTTCTCCGTTCCAAGAGCAGCTAGTTCTGCTGCTTGAGACTTGATGGCTTGGAAGCTAGCTTCTAATGCTTCATCATTTGAGCCACTAATCTCTAAAACTTGGACTTCTTTTGCAGCTTTGGCTTGCAAGGAGGCTGCAATTGCCTCATCTAAGCCTTTTAATTGCTGGCATAAGACAAAGTAGTTTTTGCCGGTTCTTAAACGCTCGCGGATGGATTGACGAATGAAGTAGGTCAAAGAATCTGTCACGTTCAGCCCGATTTCGGCCATTTGCTTGAAGATTAATGAGCTAGGTGACATACCTGGAATGGTGTTAGGATCGTGTAAAACGACCACACCATTAGTGTCTAGGAATCCGTCGATGCGGGTGCAAACCCCAAATCCCAAGTCTTCAAACGCTTGTTTTACCTGTGCTTGGATCACTTGGAGGTGAGCTAGACTGGCGTGCATGGGGATGCGTTTGCGGGTTAATTTCGATTTGTATTTGGCATTAAAATCAAACACTTCTACTGATTCGTCTATGACGATTTCGGTGGGAGGGAGTGCCACCGCTTCTCCAGCTGGTGTTTGGATCACGCCGCAGCTGAATTCGTTTCCGTTCACGAAGGATTCCAATAAGATGGCATCCTCCGAGTGAATGGATTGGATGCTAGCTTTTGTAACGGTATGCGTGAAGTATTCTCGAAGGGATTCTAAAAGGTCTGCGGGGTGGTGGTAAACTTGTTTTTGGAACACGACTGGGAATCCGATTCCTTCGTCTAGGTTGACCATTTTTTGTAATAAAGTTACCTGTGCCTCATCGTCTAATTTAATCCACTCTTCCCGGTAAATTTCCTCGATAAAAAGACACTTTTTGATGGCTTTATCGAAGACTTCGAGTGAATCTTCCTTCACAAAGGCAAGGCCGATGGAGGATCCTTGGTGTGGGGCTTTGGCCACAAAAGGGATACCGATTTCTTTCTTTACTTGCTCGAAAAGAGTTTCGCGACCATACTTGTTATAATCATCACGCTGCAAAACAAAGAATTTCTTCTCCAGGCCTACCGATTTCTGTAGCCATTCGTTTTGCTTCGCCTTATCAATACCGATGGCCGAGCCTAAAAGACCTGGGCCTGAATAAGGAATGTTATACCATTCTAAAAGCCCTTGAATACTGCCGTCTTCAGCGCCTGGACCGTGCATCGCGATGAAGGCAAAGTCAAAGTGCTTCGAAAATTCAGCTGGTTGGATAATCGTTCCGACCTCTTGTAAAAGTGCAGTTGCATCTGCATCTGGCAAAGATTCGATGTAGACGTTGAAAGGAGCTGTTTGAAGTCGTTGCGGGGGGTAAAAAGAGCGAATAGACTCCTCAAAAATGAGTTCTTCCTTGATCAAGATGAAGTTCCCTAAACTATCCACGAAAACGGGGATAGGTTGAAACAAGGCCTTGTTCAGGTGGGCCATCGCTGTTTTGCCTCCTAAAAAACTGATTTCCCGTTCACGCGCGGGGCCGCCAAAAAATATTCCTATCCGCATCATGTGCCTTTTAGGGTTTTACTTCTTCTACTGCTGTTATTTCTGGGACATCTCTGCGGATGGCCTCTTCTACGCCTGCTCTAAACGTCATGGTGGACATATTGCAGGATTGGCAATTGCCCGTTAATGCTAGTTTAAGTACATTATCGGGAGTGATTTCAACAACTTCCACATTGCCTCCGTCTGCCACTAAATAGGGTCGAATACTGTCTAGCGCTGTTTGAATACGAGCATGTAGTGGGTGATTTTCCATATTAAGAGGCTTGATTATTTGCGTTCGAGATAGCAACTTGTTGGGCTAAATTGGCGGCGATGCTAGCAAAAGCATCAGCACTAGGGCCTTCAGTTGAAGCAATGGGCTTTCCATCGTCACCCGCTTCGCGAATAGCTTGAATTAATGGAACCTCCCCTAAGAAAGGAACCGCATATTTTTCGGCTAATTGCTTTCCGCCATCCTTGCCAAACAAATAGTATTTGTTTTCAGGCAATTCAGCCGGAGTGAAATAGGCCATATTTTCAACTAATCCTAATAAAGGTACGTTGATGCCGGCTTGTTTAAAGAAGGCTAAACCTTTAGTAGCATCAGATAGGGCGACTTTTTGAGGTGTCGTTACGATTACTGCACCAGTAAGTTTGATTAGCTGAACTAAAGTTAAGTGGATATCAGAGGTTCCGGGAGGGAGGTCGATTAGTAAATAGTCTAATTCGTCCCAGTTTGTATCTCCAAAAAACTGACGCAAAGCCTGCGTCATCATTGGTCCTCTCCACGGCACAGGACTTTCGCTCGGAGCTAAAAAACCCATCGAGATCATCTTAATGCCATATTGCATGATCGGTTGAATGCGATTCTTGCCGTCTACCTCTGTTACTAGAGGCTGCAAATCTTCTGCGCCAAACATCACGGGAATCGAAGGTCCAGAAATGTCTGCGTCTAAAATACCCACTTTCGCCCCAGCATTTTTCAAGGCCATGGCTAAGTTCGCCGTTACGGTAGATTTTCCTACGCCACCTTTTCCGGAGGCAATGGCAATCACATTTTTAACGCCAGGAATTAATGGATCTTTCGAGGTAAGTGAAGTTACCTCAGCTGTCATATTGATGACGATTTTTAAGTCTGGATGCACTAAGTTGTGAATCGCATCCTCGCAATCTTTTCTAATCTTCTCTTTTAGTGGGCAGGCAGGTGTTGTTAATACAACGGTGAAACGAACTTCCCCTACGCCTAATTCCACGTCTTTAATCATATTCAAGGTCACTAAATCCTTCTTCAGATCTGGCTCTTGAACGGTACTTAAGGCACCTAATATAATCTCTTTGCTTACGCTTAATTCTCCCATGAATCTCTTTTCCTTTTCAAACCTCAAATATAGGTGTTTTTTATTTCATGCGCGACGTATTCGGCGATTTTGCACGTATCTATTTCTTGGTATTTTTCGGCATTTAATTCCGCTAATAACACTTCTAAAACACGACGGTGATCGAATAATTTCGACGGATGGGGTCTGTGTGCCAAAGTCCGGTAGATCGAATCCCATCGCTTCGCAATCATCTGTAGTTCTGGGTCGAAATAGGTCGACATAAATCGTCCCCATATATATTCTTGCGCTTGCTCGTTCGGGTGGATCATATCTGCCTCATAAAAGCGATAGTCCCGCAATTCATCCAACATAATCTCATAGGCTGGAAAATAATGAACGTTTTCAAATTGTTTAGCAACCATATCAGCCGCCACGCGCAGTGTCGATTTTGAAACCTGGTTCTCAGGCATGCCCTCTTTTGTGTGACGAACGGGGGAAATGGTCAGAACGACTTGCGTCGTAGCTGGGAGAGTGGAGTGTAGAGAGCAAAAATTTGAAACGATCTCATCCACGGTTGAAAGTCGTTTTTCAAAACGCTCTACTGGCATCTTGTGGCAGTTAGCAACTGTTTTATTTAGATGTTTGTCAAAATAACTAAATGAAGTTCCCCAGGTTAGGATTAAAAAGTCAGTGGAACCGACAAAGGAAGAGACCTCTGTTGCCACCGAACGAATGTCCGCCATCAACTCTGACGAGGAAGAGGCTGTGAATATAGAATGGTAATCCGGGTGCAAAAAATACCCGCCGTGTTCATATAAATCCTCGGAAACCTCCCCTGATAAAGCCCTAGAAATGGCAAATGGATGAAACAAGGTGCCAAAAGGCTGTGTCATCACCCCGAGTAGTAATTTACTTAAGCGCGCGCCCATCGAGGCTGCGAAGCAAGATCCCATTGTCAGCACCTTGCTCCTGTGATTCAAGAGCGAAGGTGCTGGTGGTATGGGGAATGTTGTCGTAAAATTCATTATTTCACGGAAGTCGCCCAAGCATTCATTTTGGTTTCCAAAACGTCTAAAGGCATATTTCCATCCTTTAACAATTCGTCATGGAAATCAGATAACTTGAATTTAGAGCCCATTTCTTTCGTCAAGCGATCGCGAATCTCACGAATCTTTAAGGCACCGATTTTGTAGCTTAATGCTTGCGCAGGGATCGCCATGTAACGCTCGATTTCCGCAACAGTCCCCTCTTCGCTTAATGGTTCATTGTCCATCATATACTTAATTGCTTCTTCGCGGGTCATGTTTTTCGAGTGCATTCCAGCATCTACTACTAATCGAATAGCGCGGTGCATTTCATCGCCTAGTGCGCCCATATATTGGTATGGATCCGTGTAAAGACCTAATTCTTTTCCTAGACTTTCTGTGTATAATGCCCAACCTTCTGCATAAGCTGAGTTGCCTCCGAAGCGGCGGAACTTAGGTAAATCGCCATTTTCTTGCTGCAAGCTGATTTGGTAATGGTGGCCAGGAATCGCTTCGTGTAAGAATAAACTTTCCATTCCAGAAGTAAAGTTGAATTTTTTAGCGTCCAAAATAGGCACATAGAAAATGCCCGGGCGCGTTCCGTCTTCTGATCCTTGGAAGTATTCTGCAGACGCAGAAGCGGCACGGAAGGCTTCTGTTTGGCGTATTTCAAATGGTGTTTTAGGTACACGTCCAAACATGGTCTTTAAAGATGGTTCCATCTTCTTGTGAATCGCGTGGAATGCAGCTAAAACCTCTGCTGGTGTTTTGTATGGATAGAATTTAGGATCCGTCTTCATGTGATCGAAGAATTCACCTAAGGTTCCTTTGAAACCTACGGCATTCTTCGTTTTCTCCATTTCCGTACGAATACGTTTTACCTCACTTAAGCCCGTTTGGTAGATTTCATCCGCTGGTTTGTCTGTCGTTGTCAGCACTCGGATTAAGTATTGGTAATAAGCTGCTCCATTTTTTATGGCGCTTATACCTGTGCTGGTACGCGCTTTTGGTAGGTATTCATCTTGAATAAATGTAGCTAAGCGAGCATAAACCGGTAAGATTTCGTTTTGTATCGTTGCGGAATATTCTGCTGTGATGCGTTTTTTATCCGCCTCAGAAAAAGAGGCTGGGAATTGCTTCAAAGGACCATAAAAAGTCGATTCTTTAATATCCTTTACTGCAAAAGAGCTTAATTGTGGAATGATTTTAACGACCAAAGCTTTTGGCAATACATAACCTTCCTTCATTCCTCTACGGAAATAAATAATCGATGAATCTAAGTAAGCAACGCCTTTTTTCATTCGCTTGCCCCAGTTATCATAATCCTTCACCGTCTTGAACGGCTGCATGACTTGACCTGAACCTAATTGTGCGAAGGTGAGGTGAAAACCGTAGAATTGGTTTAAAGGAGCCAAGTTATCAGGGTAAGTCAATCCTTCTAAACCTAATTTAATGTCGCGTGTCAATAAATCGTAAGTGATTTGATCGTTTGCATTTAAATCTGCGCGATTAAGTGCGGCTAGTGATTTTTCATATTTTACGAGCAATTCTTTGATTAATGCGCGGTGACTATCCGTAAAATCGATGTTTAATTGATCATTATAGCGATTATCACCGTTTGCTGTGGCAGCAGTAGGATTGAGTTTTAATTGATCTTCGTAGTAATCGCCCACGATTTTAGCTAATTCGGAAGAGGGTTGATCTGACTTTTTACAAGAGAAAAAAGACAAAACAAGACATAAATAGAGTAGTTTTTTCATAGTGAATTGGATGATTTTAGAGGCAATTTACGTAAATTGGTCATTGCATTTATACCTAAGTTAAGAAATTATACATTAAACATTTACTATGTCAGGATTGGGAGCGGAGCGCGCACGGTTACAATTACGAAACGATAATAAAGGCTGGAAAAAATGGGGTCCCTATTTGACGGAACGTCAATGGGGGACGGTGAGAGAGGATTATTCGGCTCATGGAAATGCGTGGGGTACGATTACACATGATATGGCTCGTTCGAAGGCCTATCGCTGGGGTGAAGAAGGAATCGGGGGTATTTCTGATAATAAACAACATGTTTGCTTTGCGTTCGCTTTTTGGAACCACCGGGATCACATCTTGAAAGAGCGGTTTTTTGGTCTAACTGGTGCGGAATCGAATCACGGGGAGGACGTGAAGGAATTATATTATTACCTGGATTCGACGCCTACGCATTCTTACCAAAAAATGCTGTACAAATATCCGCAGCATACTTTTCCCTACCAGAAACTGATTGATGAGTCGCAAAAGCGTAACCGGAAAGAACCGGAATACGAACTATTGGATACGGGGATTTTTGACACGAATGAATACTTCGATATTTCAATGGAATATGCGAAGGCAGACGAACAAGATATTTTGATTAAAGTAACCGTGGAAAACCGCTCGAAAGTGGCGGCGCCCATCACAGTGTTGCCTACCATTTGGTATCGCAATACCTGGTGCTGGGGTTACGAGAAATACAATTACAAGCCTCTTTTAACTGGTGTAGGCAATTCCTTCATCGAAGTCGATCACCGCGTGGTGGGTCGCTTTAAATTGTATGCGGAAGATGCGGATGAATTTCTTTTCTGTGACAATGAGACCAATTTTCAGCGCTTACATAACTCCCCCAATAATTCCCATTTTACGAAAGACGGGATTAATGAATATGTAGTAAATAAGAATAAACACGCGGTCAATCCGAACCACATTGGGACAAAAGCTTCCGTAAAATACACGGATAAAATTCCGGCGGGAGGAAAGAAAGTCTATCGTTTGCGTTTGAGTAATGTGACGCAAAGGGATCCATTCGCTGATTTTGACCAAATATTCGAAGATCGAATCATCGATGCCGATCAATTCTATGCGGAATTGCAGAAAGGAATTGAGGACGAGAATCTGCGTACAATTCAGCGCCAAGCATACGCTGGGATGCTGTGGACGAAACAGTGGTATTACTATAATGTGTTCGAATGGATTAAGGGAGATCCATCGATGCCTAAACCGCATGAGAGCCGTAAACATGGACGAAATAGCACCTGGAGGCACATGTATGCGGCGAACATTTTATCGATGCCGGATAAATGGGAGTACCCTTGGTTTGCGGCCTGGGATTTAGCGTTCCATACCTTGCCTTTGGCCAGATTAGATCCTGATTTTGCCAAAAGACAGCTAGCCGTTATCCTCCGCGAATATTACATGCACCCGAACGGCCAAATCCCAGCCTACGAATGGTCCTTCTCCGATGTTAATCCTCCTGTACATGCCTGGGCAACCTGGAAAGTATACGAGATCGACAAAGAAATGAATGGCGGAAAAGGGGACGTGGTCTTCTTAGAACGCATTTTCCATAAGTTATTATTGAACTTCACCTGGTGGGTGAACCTGAAAGATGAAGGAGGAAATAATATTTTTGGGGGTGGATTCTTAGGAATGGATAACATCGGTGTGTTTGATCGTTCCGCTAAATTACCCACCGGTGGGCACTTAGAGCAAGCAGACGGAACGGGTTGGATGGCGATGTATAGCTTAAATATGTTGCGCATAGCCTGTGAAATCGCGATTGAAAATCCGGTGTACCAAGATATGGCCTCGAAATTTTTTGAGCACTTCCTACACATCGCCGGAGCGATGCAATCGATCGGTGGCGATCTGAATCTTTGGGATGAGGACGACCAATTCTATTATGATATGTTGCATAAGGAGGATGGGTCAGCAGAATTATTGAAAGTACGCTCCATGGTAGGATTGATTCCACTCTTTGCCGTAGAAACGTTAACCGCTGAGATGTTAGAGAAATTGCCAGCTTTCAAACGCCGCGTGGAATGGGTATTAGCTAATCGTCCAGACCTAGCGAATTTGATTTCGCGCTGGTATGAACCGGGAAAAGGAGAAAGTCGATTGCTTTCGATTTTGCGTGGTCACCGGATGAAGATGATTATGAAAAGGATGTTTGATGAGAGTGAATTCTTGTCAGATTTTGGCATTAGAACCTTATCAAAATACCATAAAGAAAACCCATATCAATTTACCTATGAGGGGGGGACGCTGCAGGTCGAATATACACCAGCAGAATCTACGGGTGATATGTTTGGAGGAAATTCGAACTGGCGTGGACCTATTTGGTTCCCGATGAACTACTTGATTTTAGATTCCTTATCGAAATTCTCTGACTATTATGGATCGGATTACGAGGTAGAATTCCCCACAAATTCTGGGGAAATGATGAACATTAAAGATGCCGCTCGCGGGGTATCCGAACGTTTACTGGCTATGTTCGTTCCTGGTAAAGACGGTAAAACGCCGATGTACGGTGAATACAAGAAATTCCAAGATCCCCATTTTAAAGACTCACACCTCTTCTTCGAATACTTCGACGGAGATACCGGAAAAGGATTAGGCGCAAACCACCAAACGGGTTGGACGGGCTTAATCTCCGAAATAATCAGACAATTACATGGTAAAAACTAGTCCAGAAGAAAACTTTGCGGCCTTAGGCCTCACACTTCCACCCGCTCCTAAACCATTAGGGGTTTACAAACCGGGTTTACAAGTAGATCATTTTTACTATGTTTCAGGACATGGTACCGTGCAGACGGATGGCTCTTTGATCATCGGTCGCATCGGAAAAGACTTAGATATAGAGGAAGGTAAATTAGCAGCGCGCCAGGTGGGTTTAGCGATTTTGGCCACTTTAAAAGCACAATTAGGTTCCTTGAATCGCATCAAACGCGTCATCAAAGTCCTCGGAATGGTCAATGCGACGGAAGATTTTCAGCGTCACCCTTACGTCATCAATGGTTGTAGTGAATTATTCGCCCAAGTTTGGGGAGAAGAAAATGGCATAGGCGTTCGTTCCGCGGTGGGAATGGGGACTTTGCCAGATAATATTCCGGTAGAAATCGAAGCCGTTTTCGAGTTAAACGACTAAGCTGAAATAGTTAACATTGCTTTCAAGGCTTTATAGGCTGGAACGCGTGTTTCTTCGGCTAAATGGATCTCAGGTAATTCGTAATACAAAGCGTTGTACAATTTCTCTAGCGTATTCATTTTCATATACGGACACTCGCTGCAAGCGCAGGTGTTTTGCTCGTTTGCAGGTGCCGGAATCAAGTGCTTATGCGGCACAGACTGCTTCATCTTGTGTAAGATGCCCGCCTCTGTAGCCACGATGAAGGTGGAATTAGGTGACGTTTCCACGAATTTCAATAGAGCTGTCGTCGAACCTACATAGTCCGCTTCTTTTAAAATTACTTCCTTGCATTCCGGGTGCGCGATCAATAAGGCATCCGGGTATTCTTGTTTTAATACGGCTAATTTCTCTAATGAGATATCGATGTGCACCATGCAAGCGCCTTCCCAAAGAATCAATTCACGTCCCGTCTTGTGAGCCACATAGCGACCTAAGTTCGCGTCTGGAGCAAAGATGATTTCGCGATCCGCCGGAATGGATTCGACGATTTGAACCGCATTCGAGGAAGTACAAATGATGTCCGTCATCGCCTTGATATCGGCTGAACAGTTGATATAGGAAACGACAACAGCATTCGGGTGCTTCGCTTTTAATGCAGCAAATTCAGCCACTGGCACAGAATCTGCTAGGGAACAACCTGCGTTGAAGTCAGGTACTACTACTTTCTTTGTCGGATTTAAGATTTTCGCCGTTTCCCCCATGAAATGAACGCCACAGAAGACGATTAAATCAGCTTCCGTTTTCTCTGCCGCCTGGGATAAACCTAAGCTATCGCCTACGTAATCCGCCAGTTCTTGGATTTCACCATCCACATAGTAGTGTGCTAAAATCACCGCATTTTTCTCCTTCTTTAAACGTTGGATTTCAGTGATTAATTCAACTCCTTTCGGGGTAGAACGGGCGATGTAGCCCACTGCAGTTGCTTCTTCAGTTAAATTCATTTCGCTTTCAGACTTAAATCTAAACTTTTTACCTGGTGGGTTAAAGCCCCCACAGAAATATAATCGACCCCGGTTTCGCCATAGGCGCGAAGTGTTTTTTCGTTGATACCACCAGAAGCTTCAGTAGGGAACCGTCCGTTAATTTTGCGAATTGCATCGCGGAGGCGATCCGGTGAAAAATTATCTAACATAATACGTTTTACTCCGCCTATCGCTAGTACTTCATCTAATTCAGATTCATTTCTCACCTCGATCATGACATCAATCGGTTTCGCTAAGGTCTTATTATAGCTGAACGCTTTGTCTAAAGCTGCTTTAATTCCCCCCGCAAAATCCACGTGATTATCTTTGATCAAGATCATATCGAACAATCCATAGCGGTGATTAACCGCTCCACCTATCTTGCAGGCCCATTTTTCTGCCAAACGGAAATTAGGTGTCGTCTTTCTCGTATCTAATAATTTAGCTCGGGTTCCTTCTAAAATGTTGACTAAAGAACGCGTATAGGTCGCAATTCCAGACATCCGTTGCATGCAATTCAGGACTAAACGCTCTGCTCTTAAAATGGATTGAGAGGATCCGCTTACTTCTAAAACAACTTGTCCTGGCTCTATCCAGGTTCCATCTGTGATAAAAACCTGAACCTGTAATGAGGCATCTACTTCTGTAAATATAGCCTGAGCCAATTCTACTCCAGCCAGAACGCCTCGATCTTTCACTTTTAATTCTGCCGTACCCACTGCGTCTGCTGGCACTGTAGAAAGAGAGGTGTGATCACCTTCGCCTATATCTTCCCGGAGGGCAGATTGAATGAAGGCGCGGACATAAGCTGGTTCTGTGTATGAAAACATGTGGCGGTTTTAACGCTCCAAAATTACGAAAATTACCCGTAGAATTGATTTCTAAGAAAAATATCCTATTTTTGCTACTCACAATGCAAAAGAAGGTTAAAATATCCCATCTTATTCTGTTTATCCCCGTGCTATTTTGGCTCGTGGCTAAGCCTATTTCACTGTTCGCAGTAGAAACAGGAGCAGTAAAGACGGAGAAGACTTCTAAGCAAACGATTGTCAAGGCAGAACAGAACGTTTATCAATCTGCAACCAACCTACAACTCGATTTTCCCCAAGATTGGAACTTCACGAGCCCTACGGAAATCTTCGTTGCGCGCTCGATGCAAGCCATCAAATTGCCTACATTCACTCATCGTACGCAATTTTTACGCATTTTATTTACCCAATTTATAGCCACTCTGGCGCCGTGAGGCAATGAGTCCGAAGGGAATGAGTCCGAAGTCCGGAGGGGATAAGTCCATAAGGAGGTAGTCCGAAGTCCGGAGGCACCATTCACCATTTACCATTTATTTACCATTTACCATTCACCATTAACCATTTAAGTTATGCGTTACAAAAGTGCCATTATTTGGCTGTCTACCATTATTTCAGCCTTATGTATTTTCTTCCTTTCGTTTACGTGGAAGTCTAATCAATTAAAAGAACAAGCCATCCAATATGCTACTTCAGCAGATGGTAAAGTAGATGCGGCGAAGCGTTTACATTTCATTGATTCCCTTTGGAAACAACCCGTATATATCGGATATACTTTACAAGAAGTGACTCAGTATGCGTTGCAAAAAGGTCTTGACTTAGAAGGTGGTTTGCATGCGGTTTTAGAGGTTTCTCCAGCGGAAATCTTGCGTGCTTTATCAGGTAAGTCAAACGATCCAGCATTCGAAAAAGCATTAGCAGCGGCGGGTGCGGCGCAAGCGACTTCGACTAAATCGTTTAACGAATTGTTCTACGAAGAATTCGCGAAGGCAGCTCCTAACCAAACTTTGGCATCCGTATTCGCTAATTCAGTGAACCGCGGTAAAATCTCGTCTACATCGACTGATTCACAAGTGAAGAAGGTGATCGATGCAGAGATTGACGGTGCAGTGGATCGCGTTTATAAGATCATCCAAGCACGTATCGATAAATTCGGTGTAGCTAACCCGAATATTCAACGTCTTCCAGGTACGAACCGTATTCAGGTAGAATTACCAGGTGTGGAGAATCCAGAGCGTGCGCGCAAGTTATTATCAGGTGCAGCGAAATTAGAATTCGTAGAATGCTATGAATTGAACGAATATGGCGGTGGATTAAATGCGCTAGGTGATTTATTAGACAGAGAAGCAAAAGCTCCAGTGGCGGCTGCACCAGCGGCGGCTCCAGCAGCTAAGGATACGGCGACTAATGCATTAGCTAATAAATTAGCGGCAGCTCCAGCTACGAAAGATTCAGGAAAAGCGAAAGCAGATACGTCTGCAGGTTCGGCTTTGGCGAAATTATTCTTGCCTTTAGGAAACAGCATCGGTGTATATGTAAAAGATACGGCTCGTGTAAATGCTTTATTTGCGCGTGCAGAGGTGAAAGCGATGTTCCCAGCTAACTTAACGTTTGCTTGGGCAGCGAAAGGAATTCCAGCTAAGAATGGCGACGAAATCCTTTCTTTAGAGGCATTGAAAAAAGGCGAAGGTCAATCAGCTCCATTAGAGGGTGATGTGATTACCGATGCAGCGCAAGATTTCGATCAAGCGGGTCGTGCAGAAGTAACGATGGCGATGAACGGAACGGGTGCTCGTATTTGGAAAAACTTAACAGGTGCTAATATTGGACGTCGTATCGCGATCGTTTTAGATGGTTATGTGTATTCTGCTCCAGTGATTAATGGTGAGATTCCAGGTGGTCGTTCTTCGATCTCCGGAAGCTTCACAGTAGAAGAGGCAAAAGACTTAGCGAACGTATTGAAAGCAGGTAAATTACCAGCTCCTACGCGTATCGTGGAAGATGCGTTTATCGGTCCATCTTTAGGGGCTGAGTCGATCAACCAAGGGTATATGTCCATGGCTTTGGGATTATTATTAGTGATTGTCTTTATGATCGGTTACTATGGTACTCCAGGTTGGATGGCAAACTTAGCCTTGTTCTTTAACGTCTTCTTTATCGCAGGTGTTTTAGTCCAAATCCAAGCAGCTTTAACGCTTCCAGGTATCGCAGGTATCGTATTAACCTTAGGTATGGCGGTCGATGCGAACGTATTGATTAACGAGCGTATTCGTGAGGAATTACACAAAGGAAAAGGCTTATTGGATGCGATTAACGTAGGTTACGAGAAAGCATTGAGCGCGATTTTGGATGGTAACATCACGACGATATTGATCGGTGTGATCTTGATTATTTTCGGGTCAGGTTCTGT
Organism: Aquirufa sp. HETE-40SA; assembly: GCF_054558635.1. Taxonomy (NCBI): domain Bacteria; kingdom Pseudomonadati; phylum Bacteroidota; class Cytophagia; order Cytophagales; family Flectobacillaceae; genus Aquirufa; species Aquirufa sp. HETE-40SA. Next base: position 202,936 of record NZ_JBPXKN010000002.1, on the reverse strand, counting down.
GAAAGGCTTCGGAGTAACACTTTGTATTGGTCTTGTAACGTCTGTATTTACAGCGGTTTATATTTCCCACATCTTAGTGGATTGGATGGCGAAACGTGCGATCAAAGCAGGTAAAGAGAAAGAAATGACATTCGAAACATTTATTTCACGTGATCTATTCAAAGGAATGAACTTCGATTTCATCGGAAAGCGTAAGTATTCGTATTGGTTCTCTTGGTCATTAATCGCTGTAGGTGCTATCGTTTTATTCATGCAAGGTGGATTTAACTTAGGTGTGGATTTCAAAGGTGGTCGTTCGTACGTAGTTGAGTTCAATCAAGCGGTTCCGACTGACAAAGTGAAGGAAGCTTTAGCGGATGATTTCGGTGGAAAAGGCGTAGAGGTGAAGACCTTTAACGGTGCTACGAAATTAAAAGTTACGACGTCTTACTTAGTAGAAGATGAGTCTATGACCGCGAATAATACAGTTCGTACAGCTTTAGAAACAGGTTTGAAGCAATTCTCTGCACAAGGACCTAAGGTTCTTTCGGAGTCCAAAGTAGGAGCGACGGTGGCCGATGATATTTTGACACAATCATTCGTGTCCATCTTCTATGCCTTGATCGCGATCTTTATCTACATCTTGATTCGTTTCCGTAAATGGCAATATTCATTAGGTGGTATTGTAGCCTTAGTTCACGATACGCTAGTGGTATTAGGTATGGTAGGTATCGTTCGTTTGTTTGGCTTCGAATTAGAAATCGACCAAGTATTTATCGCGGCGGTATTAACGGTGATTGGTTATTCGATCAATGATACCGTGGTCGTATTTGACCGTATCCGCGAGGAGATCGGATTGGATGCTGATTTAGGTAACAAAGAATTGATGATCAAAACGATTAACGAATCGATTAACCACACGATGTCTCGTACGGTAATGACAGCGACTACGGTATTCTTGGTAGTAACGGTGTTATTAATCTTCGGTGGTGACGTGTTAAGAGGTTTCTCTTTCGCGATGTTTATCGGGGTTGTGTTCGGTGCTTATTCGTCTATTTTCGTGGCGGCACCGATTGTGATTGACTTCGGAACTTCGAAGAAAGAAAAGAAATAATTTGTTCTGCTGGTTGCTCGAAGGGGTGACCAGCATTTTTTATATTTCATCTAATTTAAATCGACTATGAATAACAGCATTTGGAGAAAGAAACCCATGCATATGTTTGAGCAAGACATGCAAAAAAGTGAGCTCAAGCGTGTATTAGGTAAATGGAGTTTGACTGCGATCGGTATCGGTGCGATCATCGGTGGTGGAGTTTTCGTTTTAACAGGTACGGCGGCGCATTACCATGCGGGTCCAGCCTTAGCTTTATCCTTCGTGATTGCAGGGATTGGCTGTATTTTCGCGGCACTTTGCTATGCAGAGTTTGCAGCGATGTTGCCGGTAGAAGGTAGCGCCTATGCGTATGCTTATGGAACGGTAGGGGAGTTATTTGCGTGGATTATCGGTTGGGGATTGATCCTTGAATATGCGATGGGTGCGATGACGGTCGCCGTGAGTTGGTCTGGATATTTTAATAAACTCCTCCATCTCTTCGGGATACATTTACCAGCTAATTTAACGAATGATCCGGTTACCTTCGGTGGTGCTGCGGTGAATTTACCGGCTTTAGTGATTGTGTGGTTTGTGACTTGGATTCTCGTAAAGGGTATCAAAGAAGCAGCGAGCGCTAACAACTTAATCGTAGTCTTGAAAGTAGCCGTGATCCTTTTTGTGATCATCATGGGTGCGTTCTATATCGATGTAGCGAACTGGACTCCGTTCATTCCGGAAGAGACATTAGTGAAACACGAAAGTGGTGAAATGCTTCCGGCTTATGGCTGGGGTGGTATCATCTCAGGAGCGTCTGCGATCTTCTTTGCCTATATCGGTTTTGATGCTGTGTCTACACAAGCTGGCGAGGCGATCAATCCGAAGAAGGATATGCCTTTCGCGATCATTGCGTCACTTTTAATTTGTACGGTATTATACATCGCGGTTTCTTTAGTGTTAACGGGGATGATGAATTACAAAGATATCACGGGTGATGCGTTAAAGGCTCCAGTAGCTTTTGCATTTGATCAAGCGGGTCAACCTTGGGCCGTATTTGTTATCACAGCAGCAGCGACAGCCGGTTTATTATCGGTCATGTTAGTGATGATGTTAGGTCAAACGCGTGTGTTCTTGGGCATGGCGAAAGATGGGTTATTGCCAAAATTCTTCGCAGAGGTTCACCCTACGTTCAAAACTCCTTATAAGTCAACCATCTTAGTAGGAGCTGTTGTTTCTATTGTAGCCGGTTTCACTCCAATTTCATTATTAGGAGATATGACGAGTTTCGGTACGTTATTTGCCTTCACGATGGTGTGTTTAGCCGTTTGGATTCTTCGTTTCAGAGATCCAAACCGTGACCGACCATTCAAAGTGTCTGGCTTAAATATTATCGCTCCACTAGGTATCATAGTGAACACCTTCTTAATCTTGAACTTAGGCCGCACAGCGCAAATCTTTGCTATTGCGTGGTTATTGTTTGGATTAGTGGTTTACTTCTTGTACGGTAGACCCAAGTCTCACTTGAATACGAGAGAGTAATTCTTTCAATGAAAAGGAGCCGGGGCGACAGCCCCGGCTTTTTTTTGCCCTTTTAATTCCCCCTATTTTAGCGTATTTTTGCACCTTGATTTTTAATGAAGAACGAATGAGTCAGATTGTAACTGAAATTGCGAAACGCAGAACCTTTGGGATTATTTCTCACCCCGATGCTGGTAAAACCACATTGACGGAGAAATTGCTTCTCTTCGGGGGAGCGATCCAAACAGCCGGTGCCGTAAAATCGAACAAGATTAAGAAAGGCGCTACTTCTGACTTTATGGAGATTGAGCGTCAGCGTGGAATCTCGGTCGCGACCTCGGTAATGACCTTCGAGTACAATCAATTAAAAATCAACATCCTGGATACGCCAGGTCACAAGGACTTCGCAGAAGATACGTATCGTACTTTAACGGCGGTGGATTCTGTGATTTTGGTGATAGACTGTGTGAAGGGTGTGGAGGAGCAAACGGAGCGTTTAATGGAGGTTTGCCGGATGCGCAAGACTCCCGTGATCATCTTCATTAATAAGATGGACCGCGAAGGCCAAAACCCGTTTGATCTTTTGGACGAATTAGAACAAAAATTAGGCATCTCGGTGCGCCCATTGACTTGGCCTATTAATATGGGCCAAAACTTCAAAGGCGTATATAACCTGATGGAGAAATCACTGAATTTATTCTCAGCGAATAAGACCAAAATTGAAAAAGAAGTCGTCGCTGTCGACATCGATTCCCCTGATTTAGATGCTCGCGTGGGTGACCGCGATGCGAATCAATTGCGTGAAGACGTCGAGTTAATCGACGGAGTTTACGAACCCTTTGATCGCAACGATTACCTTTCTGGTGATATAGCTCCTGTTTTCTTCGGCTCTGCTGTGAATAACTTTGGCGTTCAAGAACTATTAGATACATTTACCCGCATCGCACCGTCTACGCAAGCGCGTGGAACGGATATCCGTACCGTGGAACCAGAAGAGAAGAAATTCACTGGATTCATCTTCAAAATCCACGCGAACCTAGACCCGAAACACCGCGATAGAATCGCCTTCTTGCGTATCTGCTCCGGTACTTTCAAACGTAATACCTTCTACCAACATATTCGCTTAAAGAAGAACGTTCGTTTCGCAAATCCCTACAACTTCATGGCTCAAGATAAAGAGGTCATCGAAGAAGGCTTCCCGGGCGACGTAGTGGGTCTATACGATACAGGTAATTTCAAAATCGGTGACACCCTCACAGAGGGCGAAGTATTGAACTACCAAGGCATTCCATCCTTCTCTCCTGAAATCTTCAAGGAGTTAATTAATCTAGATCCGATGAAGGCCAAACAGCTCGAAAAAGGGATCGACCAATTAACGGACGAAGGGGTGGCTCAATTATTCTTGCAACCGCAGCTCGGAAACCGTAAGATCGTGGGCACGGTAGGAGAACTTCAATACGAAGTAATTCAATACCGTTTAGAGCATGAATATGGCGCGAAGTGTCGTTTCGAAGGAATGTCTGTTACTAAAGCCTGCTGGATCACTTCTGAAGACCCGAAGAAACTCCAAGAATTCGTTCGCCTAAAAGGCCAAAACATCGCCCAAGACAAAGACGGCAATTACGTATTCTTAGCGGAATCTGACTGGATTCTTCGCATGAATCAAACGAACAATCCGGAGATTGTATTCCACTTTACCAGCGAATTTAAATTAGCTTAATTGCGTTATTTCTGAGATAACACCGGTTGATTTATCTTTCACGATAATTTTCTTGTCGCCATTCGGAAGAATTTCTTCTTTGATGAGCCAATGCTTTTCATCGTAATCCTGGTAGACAGACGGCTTCGTTAGTCCTCTTTTTCCACGCCATTCTGGGAGTTGAACAGGTTCCCAAAGTTTTGTTTTGGCAGATTTATAAGCGGCATCAATGATCGCATTGACTACATATCCATCATAAAACGTTTCGCGCGGTTGAAGCCCTTTTTCATAAGCATCGAACATATCATTGAACATCGTAGGATAGCCTAACTCGTGCGCTTCATCGCCCACCGGAAATTGCCAACCTACGTTCGTTTCTGCTTTTTCGGCCACATAATTATCTGTATTCCCACTCGTAAACATCTCAAAACCTGTCCTTAGGAATGAATTAACCCAAATAGTCCCTTCGGTCCCCATCACCTCATCCCGCAAGTCCATTCCGCCTCTAAACGTCCAGGAAACTTCAAATTGACCGATGGCCCCATTCTCATATTTAACCAAACCGATCGCGTGATCTTCCGCATCAATCGGTTTTACCTGCGTATCTGCCCAGCACATAACCTCCACTGGAAGCACATCCTTACCGATAAAATTACGCGCAATCTCGATGCAATGACAACCTAAATCAATCACGGCACCACCACCCGCTTTCTCCATATCCCAAAACCAATCGGCATGTGGTCCAGGATGTGTCTCTCTGGATTTTGCCCAAAGAACTCTTCCTATCGCCCCATCTTCCACACTTTTAACTGATTTTAAAAATTTAGGCGTATAACACAAGTCTTCTAAATACCCCGCAAAAACACCCGCTTTTTCACAGGCCAACGTCATGCGCAGCGCTTCTTCAGCCGTTCGGCCTAAGGGTTTTGTGCACAATACCGCCTTTTTATGTTTCACGCAAAGCATGACCGCTTCTTCGTGCAAATAGTTAGGTAAGGCAATAACAACAAATTCAGATTCCGCATGCGCAATCGCATCCTCCATTTCGGTACAATAATGAGGAACGTCATAATCCTTCGCAAACCGAGCGGCTGTGGATTCCTTTCTTGAATAAACGACGGTGACGCTATCTTTGCTTCGTCTGCCACAAAGGGATTCGGCATAGAATCTACCAATGAAACCTCCACCCAGAATACATATTTTAGCCATTATTTGTTAATTTTTAACGTGATCTCTTCTTCTTTAGCCAGGAAGTCCGCTCCAATCACTGCTTTCTTTCCGCTTTCTAAAATGGCCTCATCTGGCACCATATGGATAGGAGTAATACAGGATAAATTTTTCTCTAAAAACGGTTTGTTTGACGCTAAATTATAGGCCGATATAACGGACCAACGTGCATTATCGGACAAATTCGCTTCTGATCTATGTAGCAAATTTGGATGGAAAAAAAGCACATCCCCCGCCTTTAATTCGCAATAGACAAGTTCTGAAACCTTCTCCGCCTCTTCCACAAAAACCATATCAGCGCCTTGTTGTTCACCCGCAAAATGGTGTTCAATTCGCTGCATATGATGCGTTCCTTTTAGTACTTGAAGGCAGCCATTTTGAATCGTCGCATCCGTCAACGCAATCATCACCGATAGCATCGACTCAGGAAAAAGAAACCCATTTTTATACCAATAGCCATAATCCTGATGCCATTCCCAAGCACCACCTACGCGCGGTTCTTTCTGCATGACTTTGGAGTGAAAATGACAAACCTCACCTTCACCCAATAGGCTTTGAACGGAAGTAACCATCCGCTTGCAACGCGACATCAGTCCAAAAGAATCATCTCCTGCCGTAAACCAAAGCGTCAATTTTGTTTTTTTACCTGTTTGATCATTCAGGTCAAAGGCGTGATTAACAACGGATTCATCCGTCGCCACCTGAAATAACAGGTCAATTTCCTCTTTAGAAAAAAAGTGGGGAACCTGGATATAACCATCCTGCTTGTAGGCAAGGATTTGAGATTCAGTTAACATAGTTTTCGGTTTTGTTGGCTGAATTTATGGATTATTTCAATAGGTTGTATCCCGGGTTTGGAAGATAATAGAGTAGAGATTATAGATTAAAGCATAAAGAATAGAGCACAAAGAATAAAGTTGGAATCTCCTGCGGAGATGAACGTTAGAAATGTTTCTGAATAAATAAAAATGGGACCTAAGCCCCTTTTTTATTAAATCTTTATTCTTTATGCTCTATGCTTTGTGCTTTGATTTTTAATTCATACTCCTTGCTAGCTATTGCAAGTCTTGATAAAATTTGTTTAGGTGTCAAATCTTTCATCTCAAGACTGATTTTTGTTTTGATACGACGGAAAGTTTTAACTGTGTCAAAACATTCATTTACTTGCAATTCCTTTTTCATATGATTTCCCTTGGGGATTTAATTGGAATTTTAACGTAACCATAGGCTGAATTTACGTGATTATAACCAGTAATTCTATCTGAGTTTACAATATGTTTGAAGTTCCAGCTTAAGAGCGCATCTACTCCATATAAAGTAGCTGTAGCGATATGAATGCAGTCGTCCAAACTTGTATAGCCCACTACCTCGTGTTTAATATAATGGGCTGCTAATTCGAGACACTCTGGAGTTACTATAATTTTATGTTTGAATTCTATTGGGATTTTTTCTACCAATTTACTTATTCGACTTGGAGCTTGAATTAATTCTTCTTCGCATAAATCAGAGTAGATGCACAAAATTTTACCTTCTAATACAAGATCAAAAATTTGCTTCGTTTCTTTAGAAAATTCTGGATCAAAAAATCCACCGAATATGGAAGTATCAAAATAGTAGCGCTGAATCATTTGAGAAATTAAATGTTCAGCAATGAAATCAAATTTTAATTGGTGGGAATAGATCTAACTGATAATCTAGTTCAATTATCATTCTTTTTGTAACACAGAAAATATTGAAAGCACAAAGCATAAAGTTGGAATCTCCTGCGGAGATGAAAGTAAGATTGTAGATTAGAGAGAATAGAGTATAGATTAAAAAATCCACCATCTCTACTCTCTACTCTATAATCTCTACTCTACACCAACCCTAAATCCCCCTGAATCACCCCCACCTTCTTCTGCAACTCCGCATACACTTTGAAGAAGTCTGCCGCAGAAGCTAAAGGAGCGTTTACAGAAACATAAAACTTGATTTTAGGCTCCGTACCCGATGGACGAGCGGAAACTTTCGATCCGTCGGCTAGAATTAATTGAATCACATTCGAAGCTTCGATGCCTAAACCTACTTTAATAGGTGTTGTTTCGCCAGTTAATAGATCCGTTGAAACTAATCCTTCGTAGTCCAAAACGCGAACTGGTTTAGAGCCTGCCACGGTGGCTGGGACGTTCGAGCGTAAGTTGATCATCATTTGTTTGATCTCCTCGGCGCCTGCTTTTCCTTTTTTGGTCAATGAAATAAGGCCCTCGTAGTAGAAATTGTTTTCTACGTACATCTCGGCTAGGAAGTCGAAGAGCGATTTGCCCTGATCTTTCGCGTAAGCTGTTAATTCTGCGATCATCGCGCATGAGGCCACCGCGTCTTTATCGCGGACGGCATCGCCGATTAAATAGCCGTAAGACTCTTCTCCGCCGCCTAGGAACTTTTCTTTTCCTTCTAATTCGCGGATGACTTGGGCGATGTATTTGAATCCGGTCAGGGTATTATAGCAAGGCACGCCTTTAGAAGCGCACATTTTGTCGATTAAATCGGTCGTTACGATCGTTTTCGCGGCGAACTCGTTGCCCTTTAAATCCGATACTTTTAACAAGTAATACAGGATTAGACTGGCCATTTGGTTCCCGTTTAACAGGGCCCATTCGCCGTCTGGGCTTTTCACAGCGGCTCCCACGCGGTCTGCGTCGGGGTCTGTGGCGATGACGAGGTCGGCATCGATTTCTTTGGCCTTGTTTAATGCCAAAGTCAAGGCTTCTTTCTCCTCCGGATTCGGGTAGATCACCGTAGGGAAGTTTCCGTTCGGAATCGCCTGCTCTTCTACAACCGTCACCGCTTCGAACCCTAATAATTTTAACGCAGGTGGAACTAACGTAATTCCCGTTCCGTGAATAGGGGAGAAGACGATTTTAAGGTCTTTTTGGCGTTTGATCACTTCCGGCTGGCGGCAGTTAACTAGTATCGTTTGTAAGTAGGCCTCGTCGATTGTGCTATCTAATAGGTGCAATAAGGCATCGTTTCCTTCGAATTTAATGTCTGCAATACTCGTGATGGCGTTCACCTCTTTCACGATGTTTTTGTCGTGAGGGGCAACGACCTGAGATCCATCAGACCAATAGGCCTTGTAGCCGTTGTATTCTTTGGGGTTATGCGACGCCGTGATCACTAATCCTGCTTGGCAGCCTAAATGGCGCACCGTGAAGGAAAGTTGTGGGGTGGGACGCAAAGCTGGGAATAAATAGACTTCAATTCCGTTTGCTGTGAAAATATCTGCAGCAATCCGCGTGAATTCGGGTGAATTGTTACGGGAATCGTGTGCGATGGCAACTTTGATTTTTTGGCCTGGTAAAGAGGCATTCAGGTAGTTCGCAAAGCCTTGAGTGGCAGCGCCTACCGTGTATTTGTTCATTCGATTCGAGCCTACACCCATTTCACCGCGCATCCCACCTGTCCCAAATTCCAGGGATTTGTAGAACGAGTCCGTCAAAGTCGTTTGGTCGCCTTTCGCGATCAAATCTTGAATAGTTGCCTTGGTATCAGCGTCGTAAGGGCCTGAAAGCCATTGGTCAATCGTTTGTTGCGTGGTCGAATCTAAGGTCATATTATGCGGAAATTGTGCCGGAAAAAACTTGTTTAGCCGGGCCGATCAAGAAAATATTGGTAAAACCGGTGATGGCGTCGCCGTCGAAATTGACCGCTAACTCGCCACCTAGGGTTTTGATTTTAATAGGAGTTTGTACGTTTTTAAATGTTTTGGCCACTAAAGCCGCCGCCGTCACGCCCGTACCACACGAATACGTTTCGTCTTCCACGCCGCGTTCGTAGGTGCGCACGAAGAGGGTTTGGTCATCTAATTTTTCAACGAAGTTTGCATTCGTACCATTAATAGGCTGGTATGCCTCGGAGTAGCGAATCGCTGCGCCCGTGTTTTTGACATCATAAAACTGCACCTGGTTCGTAAAACGCACGAAATGGGGAGAACCCGTATTCGTGAAATAGTCATCGTTGTGCTGTTCGATTCCCGGAACATCCATCATTTGCAAGGAGATGGTCTCTGGAGTAATATAGGCCAAATGCGGTCCATCTACTGCGATAAAGTTTGCCTTATCTGTAACGATACCTAGGTCAGCCGCAAAACGAACTAAACAGCGTCCGCCATTACCACACATCGTTCCCTCGGTCCCATCTGAATTATAGTAAATCATTCTGAAATTATAGCCCTCTGCTTCTTGCAAAAGCATAAATCCATCAGCCCCTATTCCAAAACGGCGGTGGCATAATAAAGCAATCTCCTCCTGATTCAGGCCAAAAGTCTTTGAGCGGTCGTCGACCACCACAAAATCATTTCCAGTTCCTTGGTATTTGTAAAAATGCATGGGGCAATTTAAGAAATTTGGCTCAAATACCGCTCCTTAATTATCCTAAGGTGATGTTTTTCATGTCCAGCGATCATCCAAGCCCAGGCTCTTGCACTGGTTTTTTTGCCGTTCGCTTCACCCATTTGGTTCCAGTGTTTCGTCGAGAAAGAATGTAAAAGCGCTAATGTGGCTGTTCTTGTAGCTTTGTACTGCGCCACAATAGCTTCCGCATCTTGTGTTTCATATTCCGAGGCAGCTTGGTACTCATTTTCATCAAAACCTGGTAAGGGTGTTTTTTCACCTCTGGATATCGCCAAAACCCGGTATGATACAATCCTTTCTGTATCCACCATATGGCCTAACAAACCCTTTAGGCTCCACTTTCCAGGGGCATAGGCTTTGTCTGCCTGACTTTTATCTGCGTTTTCAAAGATTTCAATCAATTCATTGTATTGATTATTGAACACTTCAAACAAATTTTCATCTGCCTCAAAGTTCAGATATTCAGCGAAGTACGGAGCATTCGGGTATTCATAGCTAGCAGGTACGTGCATATTTTCTTATTTTTTTAATCAAAGGTATTGTTTCAAAGCATAAATTCCCTAATTTTGTGCCACTAATTACAAGACGGTCCGGTAGTTCAGTTGGTTAGAATACATGCCTGTCACGCATGGGGTCGCGGGTTCGAGTCCCGTCCGGACCGCCAACTACAAATTAAGTCTCTGATTTTCAGGGACTTTTTTTATGCCCGGTGCTAAATGGGGTGCTACAAATGGGATTTTAACAAAATCACTAGAAGTATAAAATAATGTAGAAGTTAATAGATTTGATAACTCTATCGAACCTATCACCACTAACACAAACAAACATCATTTGATTAACATAGAGCTAATTTGACGCCTTTGATTGGAACTGCCAAAGATCGAACTTCATTTAAAATGAAACGATGTAAATCATTTAACTCTAATTTACGTCAATGGTATGATGTTTAGGCTGTAAGAATATTTTCATCTTGACCCCAATGAAAATAGAATTATTGAAAGATCACCGAAAGACCTAATGTATGTTATCTCGATATTAGGTATGTTTCATAATTGAATGCTGGAATTTGAGAATGAAGGTAGTTATAAGATAGTTTATTTAATATAGTATAAACTATTTACCCACTCGATCTAATAATTGCTGTGAATATGGTTTCCTAATTTGAATTTCTCATTAAACTATAGTTATCAAAGCAGAATCCCTTATTGGAGAATGTAAAATAAGGTATTAAGAATTAATTCAATGACCTATACTCATTGGGCGTTTGACCCACGCGTTGTTTGAACAAGCGCGTGAAATGTTGTGGATATTTGAAGCCCATTTCAAACGCAATTTCATTGATCGTTTTTTCGGATTCAAATACACGGTTTTTTGCCACGTCGATGGTCTTGTTTTGTATGTAGTCCTTGGCCGTTATACCGGTTTCTCTTTTGACCAAATCTCCAAAGTAATTAGCCGACAAATGCAGGGCATTCGCGAAATAACTAACGGATGGGATGCCGTAAACTTGGGCTTGATCAGATTCAAAATAGTTGTTCATTAAGGTTTCGAATCGTTCCAAAATACCCTTGTTCACATGTTCCCGCGTGATGAATTGTCGGTCGTAGAACCTCTGGCAATAACCTAAAAACAATTCGATGTTTGAGACAATCAACTTCTTCGAATGCTTATCAATGGGTTGCTTGAGCTCGAATTCGATTTTGGCAAAACAGTCCAATATCATTTGGCGCTCATCATCGGATAAGTGTAATGCCTCGTGGGATTCGTAATTGAAGAATTTATACTGGGACATATTTCGACCCAAACTTGTTCCTATCAGCAAGTCGGGGTGAAAGATTAATCCATGTCCCATGGGTTGGTAGGGAATCTTTGTATTTTGGATTTCTGCCACCTGACCCGGAGCGAAAAAAACTAAAGTACCGGCTTGGTAATCATAGGTATGTCGGCCGTACCGAATGTCGCCACATTGGACATCCTTTAATATAACGCTATATAGACCATATTGAAATCGAATGGTATCTGCATCGCCCCAATCACGGATGTTTGCTTTGGAATAGTCCAAAACAGACACTAGGGGATGAAGAGTCTTGTGATTGTTATTACTGTTGAATTCTGCAATATTATTAATGAGCAAGTTTTTTTCCATAGGAATTGAATTGAATGATCGAATTTACCAATTATCGAATAGATGTAAACTTCGAATATTCTCAATCCGTAAAAATGGTAGAAAATCCCGGAATTTATCTACTTGGTTGTTCGAAGGAAGTTTGAAATTTGTAGCATAAACAATAAATCTATGAAATCAATCGCATTATTCTTGAGCATTATGCTCTTGATACTCACCAATGCTTTCGCGCAAACAAATTCGGACGAAACGATCAAACAATTATCGAAAGATAAGTGGCAATGGATGGCCAACAAAGATGCCGATAAGTTGGCGGATTTGTTTGATGAAAAGTGCGAGTTTGTTCACATGGGAGGAACTTGGGGGAAAGCGCGTGAAGTGGATATCATCAAAGCTGGTTTTATTTGGTATAAACAAGCGGAAGTGTATTCTACCAATGTAAAATTCTATAGCACTACGGCCATTTTATTGAGCGATATCGATTTAGTTGCACAAGTAGGGGGAAACGTTGTGACGAATCCATTTATGGTAACTGAAGTATATGTATTGGAAAATAATACATGGAAAATGGCTCAATTAACATTCTCTCATTTATCTCGACCAGTTAAATTAAAACAATAAAACACATGAAAAAGCTAGTATTCTTATTGAGCATCTTGCTCGTTTCTATTTCATCTTCCTTTGCACAGACCGCTGCAGAAAAAGAATTGATCCAATTGTCGATGAACAAGTGGCAATGGATGTCAGACAAGGACGTCGATAAACTAGAAAAACTGTTCGATGCTAAAGCCAAATTCGTTCACATGAGCGGAACTTGGAAGAAAGACGAAGAATTGGACATCATTAAAACGGGGCGCATTTGGTATAAAAAAGCGACAGTGAAAGATACAGCGGTGGAGATCGTAGGGAATGCAGCGATCGTTTGGAATCGCATTACATTAGATGCTATCGTGCGGGAACAAGTGGCGGTTACGGAGTTTACGGTGACGGAAGTCTACCAAAAACAAGGGAATGATTGGAAGATGCTCGCATTGACATTTAGTAGCGTGCGTGATACGCATCAGATAAAACATTAAATTTGAATATATTTGCTTCGATTCTCCTAATTCACCACGACTATGATCAAGAAATATTCCGTTAAGATTAACAAGAAAGTCCACCAGGCAGAGGCGGATGAAAATATGCCCCTTTTGTGGGTGCTACGTGACATCCTAGGCATGGAAGGTACGAAATACGGTTGCGGTGTCGGCTCTTGCGGCGCTTGCACAGTACACTTAAATGGCGACGCTGTTCGCTCCTGTCAATTGCCCATTTCGGCTTTAGCGGGTATGGAAATCACCACTATCGAAGGTTTGTCAGCGAAAGGCGATCACCCCGTTCAAAAAGCGTGGGTGGATGTGGACGTCGCGCAATGCGGTTATTGTCAGTCTGGCCAAATCATGAGCGCCGCGGCTCTCTTGAAAAACACACCTAATCCAACGGAAGAAGATATTGAAAACTTCATGACGGGCAATATTTGCCGTTGTGGAACCTATACGCGTATCAAAAAAGCCATTCAACTAGCCGCTGCGAAATCATGAAAAAGACAGACTCAAATCTCAGCAGACGCTCGTTCTTGAAAGTAACATCGCTATCCGGAGGAGGCATGATGCTAGGTATTTCATGGTTCGCGAGTGCAAAACCAGAAGACAGTCTAGCAGAATTGAATATCGAACCCGTATGGCAAGAGGTGACTAGTTTCATCAAAATCGCATCGGATAATTCGATCAAAATATTCTCTCCTAATCCCGAGTTTGGCCAAAATGTGATGACCTCTTTACCGATGTTAATTGCAGAGGAATTAGATGTGGATTGGAAGCAAGTGGAAGTGGAACAAGGGAATTACGATCCTAAAGCTTTCCCGCGCCAGTTTACCGGAGGTAGCCAAGGTATTCGCATGGCTTGGAAGCAATTGCGGACGGTAGGTTCAGCAGCGCGTCAGATGATTTTGACGGCGGCCAGCCAGGCATGGAATTTACCTGTTTCGGAATTGACCACCGCAAACGGAATGATCACGCACGCGTTCAGTGGCAAGTCAGAAACCTACGGAACTTTTGCTGCTGCAGCTGCGAAATTACCGGTCCCGAAGAACATTGTCTTGAAAGGAAATCAATCGTTCCGCTTAATCGGTACCCCACAAAAGAATGTAGTAGCACCCAAAATTGCACAAGGAAAACCCTTGTTCGGGATGGATTACCGCGAGGCGGGGATGTTAATTGCGATGACCGAACGGCCACCGGCTTTTGGTATGCGATTGAAATCATTCGATGTAACCGCAGCGAAGAAGATGCCGGGAATCGTGGATATTTTCCCGATCAAAGTCTTTAATGATGATCACAAATTTGGGGGTTTTGATACGCGTTCGTTCAACGAAGTAATTGCCGTCGTGGGCAAGTCTACTTGGGATGTGATGAACGCACGCAAGAAAATCAAGGCCGTGTGGGAAATAGCTCCGGAAAGAAAGGAGATGGGCGTGAATAACCGTGAAACAACGGTTCCTTCAGGCTTAGAAAGTACAACAAAACATTATGCTCAAATGCTCGAAATGAGCAAAAAGCCAGGCGTGATTGAGCGAAAAGATGGAGATCCAGAAAAGGCATTTGCGGAGGCGAAACACGTAATTGAGCGTACCTACACTGCGCCATTTTTGGCACATAATATCATGGAACCGACGAACACGTTTGCACATTATGTGGGCGATAAAGTTCGTTTCGTTGCGCCTATCCAAATCCCAGATTGGATTATGCCAGCCATCGTTACTCGTTTAGGCATTCCGAAGGAAAACATATCGATTGAATTAGTGCGGATGGGCGGCGGTTTTGGTCGTCGTGCGTATGGTCACTACATGATCGAGGCGGCCTTGATTTCTAAGCAAGCGAATGCACCCGTTAAATTAATTTACTCGCGGGAGGATGATGTGAGTGCGGGTATTTACCGTCCGTCCTACCAGTTGACCTACCGCGCAGCTTTCGATGAAAACAAGAAGCTGATTGCTTTTCATGCCAAAGGTGGTGGCGTTCCTGAATCCCCTTTACATGCCAATCGTTTTCCGGCAGGAGCGATTGATAATTACCTAGCGGAGAGTTTTGTGATTCCATCGAACATTACGATTGGCGCTTTCCGTGCCCCTCGTTCGAACTTTAACGCGGCGGCGGAACAGTCGTTCTTGGATGAGATTTCGGAGTACATGGGTAAGGATCCGATTGCGTTCCGTTTGGAATTATTGCAGCGGGCTAAAGATAACCCGGTAGGCAAAACCAACGATTACGATGCGAGCCGCTATATGGGCGTGTTGGAATTAGTGCGCGAAAAATCGGGCTGGGGAAAACAGGAAAACGCGGGTAAAAAACGCGGGGTTTCAGCGTATTTCTGCCACAATTCCTATGCGGCACAGGTCATCGATTTACAGGTGAAAGGCGACCAAGTGACGGTTGACCAAGTAACGACAGCCTTGGATTGCGGTGTAGTTGTGAATCCGGAAGGGGCGAAAAACATGGCCGAGGGTGCGGCGATTGACGGAATTGGCAATGCCTTGTTTGGACAGTTGACGTTAACAGATGGTAAAACGGATCAAAAGAATTTTGACACTTATCGCATGATTCGTCACAATGAGGCACCGAAGAATATCGATGTGCATTTTGTGAAAAACGAAATTGATCCGACAGGATTAGGAGAGCCTCCATTCCCTCCGATTTTTGGGGCGATGGCGAATGCATTGTATCAGGCGACGGGGAAGCGTTTTTACCAACAGCCTTTTCAGCCACATTTAAATGGGTAGATGATATATGAAAAATGTCGTTATTATAATTCATTTGGTGATTTCAATTTTAGTATCATTTCAAACTACCGCTCAAAGTTCAGAAAAACCTTTGCAAGGTAATTGGTCAAAAGGTCCCTCTGAAAGGTTCATTGGCGATGTTTGGGTAGAATATTTCATTAACGATTCGGAAAGTGACTTCCTTGCTTCTAGGGTTTTATTTGAACCTAAAGCTCGAAGCAATTGGCATAAACATACTGGCAAACAAATTATTTTTGGAGTGGATGGAGAAGGATATTTTAAAGAAAAGGGTAAGCCAATGATTCAACTAAAAAAGGGGGATTTAGTAGAAATTCTTCCTGGTGTCATTCATTCTCATGGTTCTTTAAATAAACAATTTATTCAAGGTGTCATGATGAATGGTATTTCAAAAAAAGAATCTACTGTGTGGCTGAATCCTGTTATAGAGGAAGAGTTGTACGAAAAATAATGGTTGAACATATCACTTATTAAGAGGAGCAGTAATCAAAAAGAGGTTATAAACTTCTTACAATTAAAAGGGTGATTAATTCTTTTAAAACCTAATCAACCAGAATGGACTTATATTTTTTGGAAGTATAGGGGTGGTGCTAAAACCGAAGCAGAACTACCTGATTTGATACAATTTCGATACAATTAGATTAACCAATATAATACCTACACTATTATATTTTGACGTTTTTGTCCGATTTGAGTTCAGTCAGATTTGTTTCATTCCCACCGTCCGGACCGCCAACTAAGAAAAAAGCTTCAAAGAAATTTGAAGCTTTTTTGTTTTCCATCAGGTAAGATTGAGTCTAGTAACGATCTCGTTAAAATCATCTTTTATAAATTCCCAATATTTACCCCTTAAGCAAATAGGGTTTAGGTCGTCATCCGCATATTCAAAATTGGTTAAATTTTTGATCACGGTATTATTGTCATGGGAATACGGATAGCGCTTTTCATGTAATGTTATCATTTGTGGGATACTGAACCGTGCAAGTAATTCATGTAAATCCCAGAAGTCTTTTTTCCTACCACCTCTTTGAATAACATCCATTTTCATCGCAATAATTTCTTCAATTGAAGCCATTCGAATGGTGTCAATTACAATAAAGGGTTGGATAAATGGGTCTGTATAAAAAACATCTAATTTGACGGAATGTTCTTTGTCTTCTCCTATAAAGTAGGCTTTTCCAAGAGCTGGAGGCATGGTTGAGGTCGCGACATAATTGAATCGCTGTCTCAAAGAATAATCAATTTGATCAAAGTCTATATCTCCATAGTTGATATCACTAAATAAATCGATATCGATTGATTCTCGGTGACCTATTTGTAAACTTAAAGCGGTACCACCTACTAAGCGAAAAGTATCAAAAATGGGGGTACTCATAACAATGAAAATGCTTTTTTTCAACAACTCATTTATCGTGTTGAAGTATAGCGTTTTCATCATTAGGTTTGGAATAAAGGGTATAGGGTGCTCCTGTTTGTTGTTTTAAGGCCTCAGTGATGATTGCAGCACCATAGAATTGCTTGATTTCATTTATCTCAAGCTCATTTCCTCGTTCAAATATGCGTCGAATAACCGCATTCTTTTGCTTATTCCAATCGATTTGACTGATATCCGTATCCCAAAATACTGATTTTCTGATATTGGCTATAGTAGGTGTAGTCGGCTTGATTTTTTTCTTCTCCTCCTGAATTTCAAAGTAGGTTTGTAGTAATGCCAAAGTCCCCTCTTCTAAATCGAGTTGTCGTTCAATTTTTAGAGCTAAAGCGGTATTTAAATTTCGCTTGCCTTTTGTGATAGCATTTAGTGTTTGTGGGTGCTCCCCGATAGATAGGGCAAAAGGGCGTTGAGAGAGTGCTCTTTTTTTTAATTCCCGTTTTAAAATAATCCCGGGATGGATGCCTTTAAATTTTGAAATGAAGGAGTTCATAATTCAAATGTAAACAAAATTGTTTACAAATGAATATTTTGGGAATAGTGATTTACACCACCAATAAGCCCATCTCCCTTAACTCCTCCACCGTTTCACCCTCCCAGAAAATGGTAAAGTCGCCTAAACCTGCTTTGGCATATTCCTTTTCAAACTCTTCAAATATCCAGGTTTTGTTTGGTCCCACCGAAATATGCCACAAGGTATTCAAAAGCCATGAACCCAATTTCTCTGGCACAAGCAATTCCACTTCATCTCTTCCCATACTCAATTGAAGGATGGATTTTCCTCGAGAGGTCTTGCCTAAAGTAGGAACTGGGCCGAGCCAACAAATTTTGGCATTGGGTTTAGGCAACGATTCTGCCGTAGGAGCTAGAATGCGCTTAATGTAGTTTTTAGGTATTTGCGTGCGGGGAATTTTGAAATCAAACCATTCCTGAAGCGGCATATCTAATCCGATGCCGTGCATATAATTGAACAAGGATTTCTTTAGGCCCTCACTAAACCGGGCATGATCTGTACCCGTTGGATCCTCATGCTCTAAATCGTTATTTGCGAAGCTTCCTGGTTCAGGATTTAAGATCTGTATCTGATAAGCATCCGGATTTAGACCTACGGGACTATGCGCCGTAAGAGCAAATTGATGCCAAAATCCCGAATGCATCACCCCATTCTCCACCAGCTGACGAACTACTTCCAGTGAATCTACTGTCTCTTGCGCGGTTTGGGTAGGGAATCCATACATCAAATAGGCATGAACTAAGATACCGGCCTGTGTAAAATGATCGGCAACTTGGGCCACCTGAGCCACGGTTACGCCTTTATCAATTAGTTCTAGCAATCGATCCGAAGCGACTTCTAAACCGCCCGAAACGGCTATACAGCCTGATCGAACGAGTAATTGGCATAAATCCTTCGTAAAACTCTTCTCAAATCGAATATTTGTCCACCAAACAACGGTCAAATCCCTGCGTATAATCTCTATCGCCACATCGCGCATCAAGGCCGGCGGTGCAGCTTCATCCACGAAATGAAAACCATTATTTCCCGTTTGTTGAATCATCGCCTCGATGCGATCTACTAACAGTTGAGCCGTGGTGGCCTCGTAATCTTTGATATAGGATAAAGAGATATCGCAGAACGTACATTTGCCCCAATAACACCCATGTGCCAGGGTCAATTTATTCCATCTACCATCGCTCCACAAGCGGTGCATCGGATTCGCGATCTCTATGACGGATAAGTAGTTGTCTATAGGTAAATCGGAGTAATCCGGAATACCCACATCCTTCTGCTTTACGTCAGCCTCTTTTGACCCATTTAGGTAAGTCACTACACCATCGAGGCAACAAAAAGTACGTTTTAAATCTTTTAATTCTCGCGAACCTTTTAAATGCTCCAGCAAATTCAATAAAGGTGTTTCCCCGTCATCTAGCGTGATAAAGTCGACATATTCAAACAAGCGCGGCTCTTGCAAGGAACGTAATTCCGTATTCGCATACCCGCCACCAAAGGCGACTTTGATCGTAGGATGGTGTTTTTTAATCCATTGCCCACAACGCAAAGCACTATATAAATTACCTGGAAACGGCGCGGTGATGGCGACTAGATTGGGTTTTTCGGCTTTGATTTTGGCATCTAATAATTCAACCAATAACTCGTCGATGTAAGTCAATGGCGCGTTCAATGCTTGGTTTAACTCCTGAAAACTCGAGGCTGATCTTCCTAGGCGCTCCGCATAGCGGCTAAACCCAAAATGCGGATCTACCGCATCAATAATTAAATCAGAAATATCTTCTAAGTAGAGCGTGGCTAAATGCCTCGCTTTATCCCGCACGCCCATGCTCCCAAAGGCCCATTCTAAATCTGTTACTTGCTGAAAGCGAGACGCTTCCGGCAAGTAGTTTTGCTCTGCAATGACGTGCGCAAGTGTGGGATTTTTATCGTGTAAAAAGGAAATGACCGGGTCAATAGTGCGAATGTAGGACTGCTTTAATCGCAGCATTCGCTCAGCGTTAGCGTTTAAATTTTTGCCTGAATCTTCAATGTGGGCAAATAACTGTTTGAGTCCTTCAGCGGAAAAAAGCTGCAGAATGACTTCTAAACCTAAATCAACCTGATAGGAAGCAATGTCTTTGGTATTCAAAAAACCCTTCAAATAGGCCGTCGCTGGGTAGGGCGTATTTAACTGGGTAAAAGGAGGGGTAATGAAAAATACCTTCGGGTCTTTTGAGCTCATGCGCCTCAAAAGTAATGAAAAGCGCTAAAACAAAAAACAGGCCATCTATTGATAGCCTGCTTTCTTTTTTTCTCTTTTTTCATCTTTTTTCTCCTTCGGAGTTTTAGCGGGTTCTTTCTTTGCCGCCTTTTGGGAATTCATGCCTTTGGCCATCTTATTGGGGTTTAGGAAGGCAAGGTCGGGAAATTATTTGAAATGTTTAATACTATTTTATTGAATCTTACTTATTTTAATCGCTTTCGCATTTGAATTATCGTTCGACTCTAAGTGTAGCATATAATTACCCCCATTTAAATGGCTAAGATCTATAATTTCGCCATTCAACACGGCTTGTTTTTTGTAATGTATCGATCCCGTCATATCCATGACTTTCACATGAGCTGTTTTTCCAAATTCAACAGGGAAATTTACCTTAAATCGATTTGAGAATGGATTAGGGGCAACTTGAACTTGTTCTAAAATGGTTTCTTCTGCGGAAGTGACCACTACATTATAGGGGCTACTAATTGTACTTTCACAAGGAGTAATCACTTTTACTGTATAATCACCACTCTTTGTAGGTACAATCGTTTTCTGTGTAGCATTATCTATTTTAACGTCATTAAAATACCATTGAATTCCAGTTGAAGCGCTTGAACTTAGACTTCCGTTCACGTCTAAGGTTATTGTAGGAGTAGGTGGTATGGGGTTAACCACAACGGTGACATTGGAACTAAAGGCGCTACTACAATCGCTGGTGTATGCTTTTACTTTATATACGCCTGATGCGGTAACCGTATAGGTAGTAGAGTTTGAGTTATTAATCGCATTTCCATTAAGGAACCATTGGTTATTAGGTGTTCCGTTACTTGTCAGAATTACATTATTACCTGCACAGAAAGTAAGTGAAGAGGAGTTAGAAACTGTTGGAGTTGCAACAACAGCTAATTTAGTTACTGATAAACTATCTGTTTTAGTTTCACAGCCTAAACTATCTACTTTCGTAATTAAGACTTTTTGTGTTTCAAGAAACGACTTAGCAGTTACGTTTAAGGTATCTATTTTTGTGCCAAAATACCAAACATATTTATCACCTTTCAGACTATTTGTAATGGACAATTTAAGTGTATCACTTGCGCAAAAGCTGTATTTTGTTGTGTTCAATATAGGCTTTGGTGCATTCTCGCAGAACAATTTAGTTGCGTAAGTTTTTATTTTTTCATCATACGTATCTATTGCAAAAACTTTATACGTCGCGTTCGCGAAGCTGCTTCCTTCTAACGGAATTCTAAAGCCAGTAATCGTAGTCTTGTTTTTCGAATTATCGTAGCTGTAGTTGATATTCTCATCAAACACAACTGTTTTTTTCAATACTTTATTGACATAAAGTTCATAGCCATATTTTAATCCACTTATGATATTTCCGTTTACACGATGTTCATTTAAATTGATATCTACAGAATTAGATAACGTTAATTCAAAACCCTTGAAATTTCCACCGTCTACTTTTGTTTCAGTAATAATGGAGAAAGGGAATGGGGCTATATTCTTTTTGCTTAAGATCATATCCACCTTTTTTAGGTAAATATCGTTTTGGACAGGTAGGGTAAACGGTACTGTATAACTCACTCCACTAGAATCAGGGATTGAAGAATTGAAACTCATGGTTAATAAGTGTTCAGTACTATTCACCTCAGTAGGATTTAAAAAGGGAGGATCGTAAGTAAATGGTTTACTATTTAATTGAGGTTCAGAGAAAAAAGGTTTGTGCGTAATTAATTTCCCTGCATCTTTTACGACAAATTTTTGTAAAAAACGGTAATCAAGACCTATATAGGCTGTATCACTGGGGAAAGTGGATTTTGAAAAATCATATAATGATACAAAACTATTTACGGGATTACCTTCAAAGGCGATTCTTGATTCACTAATCTTATAGTTACTTACAGGGGAATAATTTAAATCAGATTTTGTATAAACACTTAAGTAATCTGGTTGCCATGAGGTAAGTAATTCTAGTTTTCCATCCTTATCAATATCGTGCAGCGAATAGGTGTTTAATCCAGTAAACGATTCTAGACGCAATGTTTTTTCATTCACCTTTAATTCTCCATTATCATTAAACAAATTGAAATCAGAGCTTTTGATATTTTGAGGGTAATTGAAGTTTTCAATAGTTGCTAAATCAGTCAATTTATATTTACCCTGACTGTCCTGTTTGAAATAGTACAAGGTATTAATTTTGCCATTCCAACTTGGGTATTTTAAAAATTGCTTTATACCTCCCCCTTCTGGATAAGGCATGTTGCCTAATTGAGGGTAAATATCTGTTATCCCATCTCCATCTACATCGAGTAAATAAACCCTTCCGCTATTATCTAGTGAAAGCGTCTTATTTTCGTTATTGGAAAAGAATTCAGAGGTTACATTCGTTAAATTTTTGTTTACTACTTCATAAACCCTAAAATATTGCATGGTAGTCCCCTCATTAAAATTAGTTGTCCCTACTAATTTTTGTACAGGTGATCCATATTGATCACTATAATAGAACAATAATAAATTTCGATTTGATTTATTGGGCAATACTTTGACGTCCTTAGGCTCAATAGACCAATTAGGATCTTCTAAGAATTCGGCTGCATTAAAGATTTTCTTAAATGATACGGAATTTGTCTGAAAATTGAAATCCAAATAGCCAAACTCTCTGTCAGGTGTTAAGTTCGCCGTGAATGAATTTCCTTTTGAAATAGAGGTAAGAACCTCTTTTTCATTATCATTATCCATATTTAATGCATACAATACATTACCTTCTTGAATACCAAAGTTTCCAATACTATTAATGTCCATTATGTCTGCAAATAATGTTCCATTACCTTGGTTTTTGTAAACTATGATATTCTGAAAATTTGAATCGTAATTATTTGTAAAATTCTCTATGTTATTAAAGGTGTTTCTGGCTGAAATGACAATGTCTAAATCTCCATCACCATCAATATCAGTTGTGGAGCTAGCCTGCGGCCAAAGAAAGCGAACAACATCTTTCTTGATATTATCCGAATAAGTCAATTTTGTTTTAGTTACATCATTAATGACACCGTTGGTAATTTCATAGACTCTAGGGGTAAACCACAAAACATCATTGTCAAAATAATAGTCTTCAAACTTAGTAAAACCTTTAGATTGGTAATATAAATCAAAGTTATTTACACCTATTTGATACAAAGGCGTAGGGTCTTGAAATGTATAGTTAAATACATATTTTTTACTGCTCAATGAATCATAAACGACTTTTGTTCCGTCCGCAAGAATCACATCTTTTTTCTCCATTGTGAATTTATAATCTGATGCTATAGATCCTTTCAGGTAAACTCTAGGATTCCCAGCTGGAAGATCCCAGGCTCCATCTAAATATTCTTTCGCTCTCATCATGATGTCGAATTTCCCATCTAGATCATAATCTTCTAGTCTATTGCCAAAGTAATTTAATCCATCCAAACCTTCCGTTTGGTACATAATATGATTGTAGCCATTATTCGCTTGGTCTGGCATAAGATAGCGGAAGGTAGATGGCGAACTTCCGTTTCTGAAATTGTTTTGTGACGGTTGTGGAGTTACATTTTCAAGTACATCTACTACATTAAACGTTCTTTCAATAATGGTAAATGTATTATAACGGGTATTCGTAACTTTTATGGGAACGACTATTTTTTTGGTTTTAATGGTCTCAAAATCAATCGCGGCTTTAATAAATAATTTATTGCCTGATAATCCGATGAAGTCATTTGGCTCAACTAATGAAAAGGTAAAATCAGCAATTGAAATAGGACTACTAACAGAGATGGTATCTATGTTTGAATTAACTGCGGTATTTTCTTTTAGATCGATCAATTTTGAATTGAATTGAAAATCTACTGTAGGCTGTAAAAGTTGATCTGTATTATTCCCTGTGATTAATATCTCATTCTTTCCATCTTTGTCAAAATCGTGAAACATAAATTGACCATTAGAATAAGTTTCGTTTATTTTAATTGAATTTTGCTTACCTGTTGAATTGTCATCAGCATAACTAATTAAATTACCTAAACGCTTAATCTGGTATTTTGAATTAACTAAGTCGAAATATTGAAATCCGGTATAGTTATTCCAATAGCCATACCATCCTCCTGTTGGAAACCAGGAGTAATAAGCAGGATCATAGGTATTGAAGTAGGGGATTATCTCTAATTCTGGATCAGCGTCCATATTCACAAATTGAAAGTTGCCTCCGTTTTTGGAAGAGACTTTAATATTATTTGTTGTACCTTCAAAATAGGAGGATGTCTGATCTATAATACTCCCTGTTGATGTAATTTCGACTATTCTATAGTATTGCTGGGATGGGTGTGGGTTTTCATTGTCTACGGTTGAAAATTCTTTTGCAAAGCAAAAAACCACTTCTTGTGTGCCATTTTTATTGATATCTTCCGCATAAACGTCACTTAAAACATAGTTCAAGTAGTTGTCCTTTGAAGGATTATCGTTGTAAGGGACGAAGTCTTGTAATGCATTGAATGTAAAACCTTTATTCTTATTGTTTAAGGCATAAACAATACGATTTGGCTTTTTCTCTCCAGACATTTTTTCTAGACTAAAAATTAAGTCACCGTATCCATCATTATTGACATCCACTAAATAGGGTAGCATTGTTGAAATGCGTCTTTGAAATCCCTCTGACATAAAATCAGCGACATCTGAATTCAAAACCTTCGTTAACGAAAACTGGTAGTTTGTGTTTTCCATTCGCCAAACACCTTCGCTTACAACAATGATATCATTGTCTCCATCTTTTTCTATATCTCCCGCGCTTCCAAAAAGTGACGCGGATAAAGGAATGCCATCTGGTACTAGGTTTCTTTTATCTACTAATTTCCCATTAGATATTTCATAAAAAGTTAATTTCTTTAAATACATTAACTTGTTGTAGGAGGAAGCAGTATCCCCTTTAAAATCAATGTTATCGACTAATCCTGCTGATGCAGCAAATTGAGGAAGAAGGGGGTCAGGGGATTGATGGTATCCTTCACCCCATCCTATTATTTCTTTTTTGCCATCATTGTTTAAATCAATAATTGAAGCCCGATTTACATTGTGAAACATGCTTGCTGGCTGACTATTAGGATATGACATATTCTCATTGTCATTTCTGATGTTGAAGGTATTGTCTGTATTCTTTGTTAAGTACTTGTATAAAGGAATATACATTCCCCCTGTGTTGAAAAAATTGCCATTGTAAAAGGCATTATTTGTAGCTAGTATAAAATCATCAATTTTGTCATTATTTAGATCATCGAAAATTAAGAAGGGACTATAGCTAAATGGCATAATCATGTTATAGTTGAAATTCCCCTTTTGATTGGCATAATTAGAGACTAAATTTCTTGGAAGTATTTGACGCTTATAAGTCCCATTATTGACTAAGTAGTAATCTTGATTTGATGCTTTATTAAAAACATAGACCTTATTCGATATTCCTGGTTTTTTTCTGGAACTTATATAGAGTATCGGATGAAATTCATTTCCAGTGGCCTCTTTTGCTGCAAGTATGTCAATGGTGAATCTAGATCCAGTTACGCCGTCTTTTCCTCTTTTAATTACCGCATTGCTTGTTTGAAGAAAATTATTGAAAAAGGGATAATCTGGGGTTGTTGAAATATAAAGGTCTAGCCCATTTAGGCTTACATCTGAAATGTCTAATTCGACAGCGCTTTGATTATAAAGCGTTAGATTTGATGGGTTTTGGCCATTGATTAAAATTTTATCAGAAGCGAAAGTAACCTTGTAAGTTGTTCCAAAATCGACTGAAGCATTTTGTCCAAAACAAGTTATAGCGACCAAAGAAAGGGTAGTAACTGCGAAAAACGTAATTAGTTTCATGATCATGAATTTGAATGATTACGTCGAATTTAATTATCCGAATAAAAAAATCCGAGAACAATTTATTTAATGGTATCTCTTTATTTATTCTACTTTATTCCCTAACATTGAACACTAAACCTATGAAAATGAAAAACTTAATCGTATGCTTATGCCTATGCTTTAGCTTGGGCATTCAGGCGCAAACTAAGCCATTGCGTATTATCTTTATTGGAGCTCACCCAGATGATTGTGATATAAAAGGGGGCGGTACAGCAGCCTTGTTTGTAGAAATGGGTCACCAAGTGAAGTTTTTATCCGTTACCAATGGGGATGCAGGTCACCAGTCTCAGGGAGGCGGAATGTTAGCTAAACGTCGGATTGCGGAAACGAAGGAAGTGGCTAAGCGTTTGGGGGTTTCGTATGATGTGTTAGATAATCACGATGGGGAGTTGTTACCCACTTTAGAAATTCGATTGCAAATTATTCGTAAAATCAGGGAATGGAAGGCGGATGTTGTCATTGCTCCTCGGTCTAATGATTACCATCCTGATCATCGCTATACGGGCGTTTTAGTGCAGGATGCCGCCTTTATGGTGGGAGTTCCCAATGTCGCTCCAGACATAGAACCTTTGCGAAAAAATCCAGTCTTCTTATATTTTCAAGATAATTTCAAAAAGCCCAATCCTTTTCAAGCCGATATTGCTGTCGATATCACACCAGTGATTGAAAAGAAAATAGCCGGATTAGATGCGCATCAATCGCAGTTTTATGAGTGGTTGCCTTGGGTAGGAAATTATGAAGAAGAGGTTCCCAAAGACCCATCGAAATACAAGGCTTACTTGTTGCAAAAGCGGGTTTCGAAGCCTAATCAAGAAGTGCAAAAGTCCCTCGAAAAATGGTATGGAGCGACTCGTGCAGCTAAAGCGCTTTATGCGGAGGCCTTTGAAATTTGTGAATATGGCACGCAACCTACTGAAGCCGATATTCGAAGATTGTTTCCTATGTTAAAAGCGGATTAAATCCACTCGAGTATCACTTTGGCTGTTTTCTCAAAATCCTCATCGAGCATTAAATCGTGTGACCCGCCTTCGATGATTTCGAGTTTTGCAGCGTAGCGATTAGCTGTTTGGGCGAACTCCTTTACTGTTATCAATTGATCTTGTGAGCCGCCGATTACTAACAATGGTGTGGTGATTTTATGGGAAATGGGAACAACTAAACCGAGGAAGGCGAGGAAGGATTCTGCACACATAAAGGGTGAGAATCGATCTGCGATTTTGGGATCATTAAACATGAGTAGTGGATACTTGCGAAAAACGCCTATTAGGTCACCTGTGAACAAATAAGGGAGAGTACCTAAGTGCTTAAAAATCACTCGAAGACTAGCGAATAAAGCACCTGTAGGAGGTACAGATGACATCAAAATGGCCTTTTTGCAGGAACCTGTTTTCAGAAAGCGTTGCAGAATCATTCCGCCCATAGAATGACCGATAATGATAGGAGGGTGATCTAATTTTGCTACGGCCTGATGCAGCGCTTGAACATACTCGTTTAAAGCATACGAAATGCGCTGTGTACTTCCCGGCGTTTCATGGCCAGGAAGATTAATTGCGATGCAGTTATACCCTAATTTCTCAAAATAAGGGATAAAATGTTCTTCCCAGCACCAAGCGCCGTGGCACATACCATGAACGAACACAATCGTCTCTTTCATTAGACCGCAGATTTGCTAACGTAATCTTTAGGCAAATGCTTTTTCAATTGTTTTACAAATAAATGAAAATCAACCGTGATCGTGTGTCGTGGTGTTTTGATTTGATGGAGGTGTGGATGGGTGACCTCTCTTTGGCATAATTCAGCAATATTTTCTGGTCTTTTCCAAAGCCCTTTAATCGCCCTCGCCGCAATTTTACTTTGCAATTCTGAACCCGGCCAAATGCAACCTAAAGGCTGGAACATGCCTACAAAATACAGATTGTCATATTTTTCATGCAACATTTTCAAATATAAAGGCACATCTCCTTCACTATAATTCAGGAAGTCTTTTCGGAAAAAGGGATGCTCTAAAATATACCCAGTGCAGGCAATAATGGTATCAAATTCTTCTACTGATCCATCTTTAAAATGAACGTTTTTGCCTTCAAAATGATCGATATCGGGCTTAGGGAATACCTTGCCGTGCCTTACTTTATACAATAATTCTTCATTGATCGTGGGATGCGTACCTGTGATAGCATGCTCAGGCTCAGGAAGTCCATAATTTTCATTCGATCCTGAGAAAATCTTAACGGATAATTCCGATAAGAAAAATTTCAGACGCGTAGGTAGCCAAGCTAACCCTGAAGCCACTACATCACTTGGTTTTCCAAACAAAAACTTAGGCACAATCCGGTAGCCTCTTCTCCAGCTAATACTCGTTTTTTTGCTCACACGACTCGTCTCTACCGCCACATCGCAGGCTGAATTGCCGCCTCCAATGACTAATATGCGTTGATCGCGAAATGGTTCGGCTTTTTTGAATTCATGTGAATGCATCAAATTGCCAGTAAACTCGCCTGGATAATAGGGCATTCTAGGCAGCCAATGGTGGCCATTACATACTACAAGGTGGGTAAATGTTTCGGTTTTTTCGATGCCATTATGCTCTGTTTTCACTACCCAATTTTGGGCTTCATCCAGCTCACACGATTTCACTAACGTGCTGAATTGAATGTGTGGATATAGATTGAAATGGGCTGTATAAGCTTGAAAATAACGTCTCAATTGATCGTGTGATGGATAATCTGGCATCCCTTTTTCAAAGTCATCGAACGTAAAATCTTCGTATTGCGATAGGGTTTTCGAACTAATGATGTGCGTCGTCTCAAAAACACTGGAGTGCCCCGTTTTCTCATTATAGACCCAGTTACCTCCTACTTGGGTATTGAATTCGTAACAAATTGTCTCCAGGCCTTGATCTACTAGGTTTTTCAATGCGGTGATTCCGGAAGGGCCGGCACCGATTACGCACACTTTTTGCATCATTTATTCTCTTTTGCCAAATATAATAAATTGCTTTCTCTAAAAAAGCATCGATTCAAAGTCAATGACGGAAAGAGTAATGCTTATTTAGATAAATTGGATCCTCGGAAAGTATTGATTTTTAAAATTGAATGGTTCTCTTTTTGGTAAAATGGAATAAGTGACTTTGATTATAAATGATTTATTCGTGTCTTTGGTAAATAAATCTCAGATTTATCAAGTCAAATTCAAGTCGACTTTTAGAATTTGGTGATTCCTAAAGGCGCTTGTTTAGGATAGGGTTTTAAAATAAAGGCAATAAATAGTAGTCAATAGATGGAAATTTTCTCAATCATTATCGAACAATTCAAAGGTTTTCTGAATTACCGG
Organism: Aquirufa sp. HETE-40SA; assembly: GCF_054558635.1. NCBI lineage: Bacteria > Pseudomonadati > Bacteroidota > Cytophagia > Cytophagales > Flectobacillaceae > Aquirufa > Aquirufa sp. HETE-40SA. The sequence continues at coordinate 173,644 of NZ_JBPXKN010000002.1, read as the reverse complement.
GGTCTAGTAGAGCTTATTCAAAAAGGGGATTATACTATTTTTCAGACCTATGATGGGATCGTACAATTGATCGCACCCTTACTTCCCGCAATATTACTTATCGAGTTTTTCAGGGGAGTGATTTTTTCCAAACTGAAGCTAGTGGATTACAAGATTTCCTTTTTCACCTACGTATTTAATTCGGTCATTGGTCGATTTATTTCGATCGGGATGATCATGTATTGCATTGGATTATTAGAGGGTAAATCCTTGTGGATTTTGCCTATGAATGCTTGGGGTTTTGTTTTAGGCTATGTTGCTTGGGAATTTGGTCATTTTTGGTACCATTTCTTGGCGCACAAAGTGCGCTTATTTTGGTGTTTACATTCCACACATCATGCTCCTTCTTCTATGAATTTGTCCATATCGTGGGCACACTTCTTTTTAGAAGGGCCCTATGCTGACATAATTCGAACGTCCATTTGTATGGTTTTAGGTGTGCCGCCAGTCATGCTTTTTGCTATTATGTTTATTGATGGCACTTGGGGTACATTTATACATATAGGAGATACTGTGATCAAAAAGGCAGATTTAGGAGTTTTGGGAAGATTCATTTTGACCCCCTCTCATCACCGCGTACATCATGCGAAGAACCTGAACTATATGGATACCAATTATTGCAATTTGTTAAATATTTGGGATCGTATTTTCAAAACCTACCAACCAGAATTAGCAGAGGAAAAAGTGGTTTATGGGATTACACGTGAAGTAGACCCTGGAAATTTTAGTGATGCTTACTTCGGAGAAATTGTCCTATTAGCTAAAGATATTTATCAAGCTCCCGGATTACTAAATAAAGTAAAATACCTCTTTATGCCACCCGGATGGTCTCATACGGGTGATCATAAAACGGTTAAGGCCATGCGCGCTTCTCAGATTACGGCTCATTCATAGCAATCCATCCCTATCGGCGCACCATCCGGAATCGCCGGCGTCTGCATCGGTTTCCAATCGGCTGGATTCGCTTTGAATTGATCTATGGTTTGTACGAGATAGGCCGCATAGGCGCCTGTTTTCTTGCTGTAGACATTCCGGACGTTTTTTACAGAAGAGGCTACATCTGCTGCAGCTAAAGGAGAAATAGTAGGCGCGTTCAACACATTTAATAGCGAAGAAACAACTTTAAAATTGATGGTCTCCTGCGTGGCTTGTAAATAAAGATCTGAATGGGAAGTAAATAGAGTGGCCTGCAATAAAGCATTCAAAGTCTCTGCAACCCCTAGTTGCTGCGCATTCACCGCTTTATTGCCCGCTAATCGCGAAAGGCGATCTGGATGCAATAAGAAGTCCAACGTAAAATCTGCTGCTGATTCCACAGCTCCGAATGGATCAAAGGTGATACCCGTCTTCCCTTTAAAGGACTCCCGTGTACGTTCATTGTTGAAGGCACGGGGAGGGAATAAGGCTAATTTTTCTTTTGGGATCGCTAGTGTGCGTGCATCCAAAGTCAGGGTAACCGCTTTTAACGCTTGCGTTTGTAAGGCCACTGAAGCTGGTTCCAGGACTAATTCCTTGCCACCTCTCACCGCGTAATTGTACTCGGATCCGCCTATGATTTTTGTGGTCGCTTCCGTCTGGTAGCGATGTAAGAAATACAAGGGAACGAAGACGTCCTCTAAGTGGGAATAGGTCTCGTTCGGTCGGATGTTGTTAACGGAGAAGTTGGCGATGGCCTTTTTGCGGACTTGCAAAATGTGCTGAAGTTCATCTACAATCGTTTTTCCATTGTCCCAAAGGTGGGCATAAATATGCGCTCCACCCGGGTTGCGGGCGTCGGAGTCGGTGATGAAGCGAAGACCTTTGGCATAAGCTTTATCTATTACTTGATTTAATTCAGCTGTCGTTTTGTGGTCACCATAGGCATAGTCAACGGATACTTTGTCCCAATCGCCTATTTTCGTGTCATAGGCATGGCTGAAGTCCATTTGATCGCCTTTGAAATCGATCTGTGGATGGGGATAATCCATCACACTGGTATTCTCGCGGGCACTAGCCGCATAATTATGAGCAAAGCCTATCGTATGGCCTATTTCATGCGCCGAGAGTTGTCTAATGCGGGCCAAAGCCATCGCCATCATCGGTCCATTCGCTGAGCCATCAACCGCAAAAGGGGCGTTCATTAACGCCTGCGCAATCAAGAAATCTTGGCGGATTCTCAGGCTACCTAAACTCACGTGACCTTTCATGATTTCTCCCGTGCGAGGGTCTGTTATGCTAGAGCCATAGCTCCATCCGCGCGTGGAACGGTGCACCCATTGGATCACATGGTAGCGCACATCCATCGGATCTGCGTCTTCTGGCATTAATTTGACTTGGAAAGCATCTTTGTAACCGATGGCTTCGAATGCCTGGTTCCACCAGCGGCCACCTTCCATCAAGGCAGAGCGAACTGGTTCCGGAGTGCCGTTATCTAAGTAATAGATGATCGGTTTAACTGCCTCGCTGACCGCTGCTTTCGGGTCTTTTTTCTCCAAACGGTGGCGTGTAATCCACTGCTTCAATACCACCTCATTGACCGGCGAAGAATAGTCTTGGAACGAGATCGCATTCGCTCCTGAACGGGCATCAAATAAACGCGGGGTGTACTTATTGTCTGGTAATTCAATGAAGGAATGGTGCTCTACCACTGTCACATAATCCGCATTTGGTGCTACAGAACGAATTTCTGCCCCTGTGCCATTGCCGGCAAAAGTCAGACGCGCCTCGAATTCGGTGTTTTTTGGGAAGGATTTTGTGCGTTCTAATGCCAAAGAACTTTTGGACTTATCTAAACTATACGACCCCTGTTTCGCCTGCGTCAAGCGCTTTAATACCCCATGTGCATCTTGCATCAGGAAATCGGTGATGTCGATTAAATAGGCACCATCAGAGGCGCTCTCGATTTTAAATCCGTACAATACGGACTTTGCGAAGGCCTGCTGCACGGATAATTTCTCCAAAGGATTACTTGTATTCGCCCGATATTGAGTGTTAGGCTGTACTAAGAAGATTTTGTTTCCTTGTTTCTCGAAGAAAACTACCTGCTCGTTTCCGAGTTGACCGCGGTCTAAGCCCAAGTCATTGTTTCCTACGCCTTGCGCGAGGGAATAGGTATAAAGAAACTCTTCGTTGAGTTTTTTGACCTCTAAAAAGATCTTATCGTTTGACTCGTCGTAATAGAAGTTGAAATAACCCGTGTGGGCTTTCATTGATTTGACTTTCTCCGCGATTTGGGCGGTTGCGCTAAGGCTAATTAGGACGAATAGGAGTAGCAGTTTTTTCATATCCCAATTTAGACATTTACGCGAAAAAGAAAAAGCCCGAATAAATTCGAGCTTTCAAAATTACCAGCGATCTAATCCTAGAATCTTTTTGCCTAATGCATTCAGTCTAGCCGTTTCGTATTTCGTTTGTTCCCATTTGCGCGGATCACCTGGAAAGGCATAGCCCTCTGGAGCGATGCGATCACGCCATGAGTTTACGCGCCATTCTTTTAACGACTCGTTGTCTTCTTCCGCTGGCATCATGGAGATATATTGTGCACAACGCACTTGGTCACTATTATTCGCTCGGATACCATGTGGCTGTAAGCTATTGAAAATTAATAGATCACCAGCTTCAAGTGTCACTTTAGTAGGTGTAAATGCTGAGGTGTCAGGAAGAAAACGATTACGGTCTTCTGGTTGCGTTAATTTCCATGTGTCATAGTTTCGGAATAATTCTGGGATGCATTGGAAGCCTCCCATATTCTCGTCTAATTGATCTGCCAAAGCTAAAACGCCTTGGACATTCACTGGCTTTGTTTCCGGATCATAATCCCAGTGAATAAAAGCCTTGTATTCGTGGCCTGGACGTATAGGGAAATTCAAATTCGCTCTATCAATGGTTACCCATAATTTCTCGGTACCCCAAATATCCGCAAATGCATCGCATACCCGCTGCGTCGACCGATTATCCCATTGCAATTGGCTATTATAACATTCTACCATTCCGGTGTTTGCGAGCTCCTTCATTTTCATTTCAGCGCGTGGTGCGGTATACCAAGTAGATGGATCATTGGGATCTTTTTCCTCAAACTCATATAAAAATGCGGCCGTTTTTAAGGCTTGCTCGCGCGACACGGCCTGCTTAATAATCACATAACCATTATGCTTCCAAAAGGCCCAATCTTCCTCGCTTAACACACGTAGTGGTTCGCCGTTTGAACGGTCATTTAATTTGATCGTACTACTTTTAGCAGTGGATGGATTGCCCGGAATATCGTAGTGGCCGTTGTTAGGGATGTCAGTTTTCATAGGTTCTTGTTTATGTTCCAAAGGTAGATTCTGTAAGTCACCTTTTTTTCTGCTCTATTGATAATTATTTGTACTGTATTGATATATTTATTCGATATTTAGCTATTTTAGGCAAATGAAATTGAATCTAGAGCAAATTCACCCGGATAATGACAGTTCCTTTAGGTTCTTATTAACGCCTAAATTGAACGAAGTTTTCTATTGGCATTTTCACCCTGAAATTGAATTAGTGTATGTGGAGGCGGACAAAGGAATCCGGCACATTGGAGAACATATATCGACTTATGAAGGATGTGATTTGGCCTTAATCGGTTCCTATATTCCGCATTTGAATTTCGATTATGGTGTAAAGGCAACCGTGGAAACCGTGGTGATTCAATTTCCGGAGACCTATTTCGAAAGTGGCTTGATCCGAATTCCGGAATTAAAAAGAGTAGTGGATTTGATGGAACGTGCGAAAAGTGGCCTTGCTTTTACAGGGGAGACGAAGCGAATCGCAGGTATTCGCTTGAAAAAATTAGAACATTTGGATCGCTTTCATCAATTTATGGAGTTGATGAGCATTTTCCAGTTTTTGGCAGAATCAGACGAATATGTGGATCTAGATGTTCGCCCCATTTCAAGCCAAACCATCCTCAAGCAACAAGAGCGGATGCACCGTATACACCAATTCGTCGAAACTAATTTCCAAAAACCCATCGACACCCAGCAAATCGCCGATGAGGTAAACCTTACCTTACCCGCCTTTTGTCGTTATTTTAAGAAAACGACGAAACTCACCTACACAGACTTTGTCAACCAATACCGGATTCAATACGCGAAAAAACTCTTGATTCAAGATAAGAATGTGACGGAGGCTTGCTTCGAATCTGGCTTCGAGAGTCTTTCCTATTTTAATCGGATCTTCAAGAAATGGACAGGGGAGACGCCGTCTGGATTTAGGAAACAGCGATTAAAATAAGACGCGATAGCGTGTGGCATTTCTTTCGCCATAGGCATAAAACAACTGAAGAGATACTCCTTTTTTCAAATCTCTGCTTGCCGTTGCAGTAGATAGATTTCTAAAAACGCGTTGGTAATCTTTGCGGGAAAAGTCTTTCATACCGATAAAAATAAAGTATTCGATGCGTTCCGTTTCAGATAAAACCACATTAGTCGTTTTCAATAAATGCGCTAAGGATTTGTCCAAAACCCCTAACATATATTCGATAAACGGAGTGGATTGTCCAGCAGCGTCACTTTGGGCGAGTGCTAGGTAATAGTCGGTTTGAGAGGAAGCTATAATTGTTTCAAAAGGCAAGAATTCGAAAATGGGATGCGATGTAGATAAGATGACAGATTGCCAAAACCGTCCCATCCGACCATTCCCATCTATAAAAGGATGAATAAACTCTAGCTCATAATGAAATACACAACTTTTGATCAGAAGCGGATCAGGATCATCTGCCACATATTGAAAAAGATCGTTCATTAAATATGCGACACGATCTGCCGGTGGAGCAATGTGTGTTAGCATTTTTTCTTTCGCGATTCCTACGGATCTATTGCGGTATTCCCCTGGATTTGTCACCAGACCTTGCATTAAAATACGATGTGCGCTTAAAAGTGAATCGCTTTTTACCGGGTTAAACTCGTTCCAAAGTTCATATAAAGCAAGCGCATTTTGGACTTCTTTTTGATCTCTTTCAAAACCAATCAATACTTTCCCTTCGTCGATTGCTTGTACCTGTGATTCACTTAGTGAATTTCCCTCGATGCCTAAGGTCGCCTGAATCGTTTTTATTCGATTCTCCTTCCTCAACTTAGGAGATTGTTTGTCCAAATAATGTGCGGAGGCTTCTCCTATCTTCTGGGAAATCGAAACAACTAAATTCAGTATGGAGGCGGTAATAGTGTAGGGTGGCTTCATGATAGTATCATATGATACTATCAAAGGTAAAATAAAAGGCCGAAGAATAACGTCCTCTGGCTTCTTGATTATGTTTTGATTAGGAGAGCAAGTACGCGCGAAGCAGGAGACTTTGAAAGAAATGCAACCATGGATTTGTTCCCAAATGCGCAAATGGGAACAAATGATTTTTGGATTTTTTTGTGCAGCTGGGATGCGTTTCTATTTTTGGTAAACAAAAAACAACAAAATGAAAAAAATTATTCTATCTCTTTGTGTGGTGGCGGGATTATTCTCCTGCACATCAGAAGCGGATCAAAAGGCAAAACTTGGTGCAGCGAATATGGCCTTTTATACGCGTGTTTTTGATGTGGCAGTGAATGAAGGTCGCACGGATATCTTTGATTCTGCCTATGTGGATGATGCAGTTTTGCACACCGTTCCTGAAGTAAAAGGTAAGGTAAATGCAAAAGCCTATTATTCGAATTATGTGACGGGCTTTTCTGAACGCCAATTTATCGTGAAAGAAATGTTTGCTGACGGCGATAAATTAGTGAAGTATTGGCAGTTCAAAGGAAAGCATACAGGTACTTTCTTTGGCATTCCGGCGACAGGCAAGACAGTGGATGTGACTGGTTGTACTATTGCCAAAATGAAAGATGGAAAGATTGCTGAAGAGCAAGATTTCATGGATAACATGGTCTTTATGCAGCAATTAGGCCTTCTGCCAGCAGCACAATAAAAACAATTGGAATGGTGGGAGCTTAGGCTCCTGCCTTTTCTTTAATATCCACAGAAGGGGTCACTCCTTTGCGTGACTTGAAGGCATCGATGAATTTCGAACGCGACACGAAGCCAGCATCGGTTGAGATGGCTTCAATAGTGATCTTTTTTGCATTGCCCTCCTCTATTAATTGACAGGCATATTCAATACGCAAGTCATTTTTCCATTCTCCAAACGTCTTCTCTAAATCCTTGTTAAAGTAGGTAGAAAGAAAACGCTCCGGCATTTTTAGGTCAAAGGACATTTGGGATAAAGAAAAATCTTTCTTCACAAAGGGATGCATGTTCAGATAGTTCTCTAAATCTTTGTCAAATTCTCTGGGAAAGACCGTTCTCTTAGGCAAACTAGTTTTGATTTCCTGTAAAATGTTTGATTCACTTAATTCTACCTCGTAGGAAACGTTACCATAGAGGATTTTAGGAAAGAGAAATAAGATGAAGTTTTGGACAAAAAATCCACCTCCACAAATTGCAAAGAAACGCTCTTCACTAAATATGATATGAGAAGGAATGCCTAAAATCGCGTAGTTATGTGAATATATCGTTAACATGTGACCTAGGTTATTCCCCGCGATAACCATTTGTAAAAAGATCAAAGAGAAAATCCATTTTTGAATCAATCGATGATTCGAAGGTAATGAGCCGTATTTATTTAATAAATACCTTTTCTTCCAAAAGAAATAAATGATCGAGGCAAGGCAATACAGCATTAAATGGATGGATCGACCTACTAAGATCTGCTCAAAAGTCACCCATTGGAAATTCAAATGATAATCTTCTGTAATATTCACAATCTCATGCGCCATCGCCGTCTTGGTCGCTAGCGGTAAAGTCGTGAAAGGTAAAGTGGCTAGCCCAACGAAAACTGTTGGAATCAGATGCAGTAAATCATATCTATGTAGTCGCTTGTTCTCCGAAACCGTGTTTTTGATATATAAAAATAAGGCAGGTCCTAACAAAAAGGAAAGTGGTAAGAAATGCACAAAACAGATGCCTTCCCAGAACACTATTTTGCTATAATGCAAGCCAAAATAGACCATCAAAACGGAATTACAGCACAGGAAAAATAAGGCCAAAAAGGTATTGGATCTATTTAAAGAACTTAAATAGTACAAGAGTATGAAGGAGGTAAAAATGCCGAACAGCGGAGCTAATATTGCCAAAACCTGATATTAATCAGTCTCAAGATAATGATATATGTTTAATTTCCCCAATGAACAAAGTTTACGCTACCGCTTTTGACGCTCTTTCTGATGTCACTTCAGGTTCCTCCATGTTATTTGGAGGTTTTGGTTTAACGGGAATTCCGGAAAATGCGATCGATGCTCTACTGGCTGCAGGTACCTCAGAAATTCTGTGTATTTCGAATGAAGCAGGAATCGAAGGTTTTGGACTTTGTAAATTAATTGCCTCGCGCGCCATCAAAAAGCTAACCTGCTCTTTTGTGGGAGAAAATCATTTGTTAGAAGAATTAATCCTGGCTGGTCATCTGAAAGTAGAGTTAGTCCCTCAAGGAACCTTAGCCGAACGCATTCGCAGTGGAGGTGCAGGCATTCCTGCTTTTTATACGCCTGCGGGGGTGGGAACTGAAGTGGCAGAGGGGAAAGAGGTCCGCGTTTTTGAAGGGAAGAAATACTTGTTAGAAACGGCTATCACGGCCGATTATGCTTTTGTGAAAGCGTGGAAAGGAGATACCGAAGGCAACTTAATTTACAAAGGAACCTCTCAGAACTTCAATCCCGTCATGGCGCCTGCGGGTCGCATCACCATCGCCGAAGTAGAAGAATTAGTTCCTGCTGGCAGCTTAGATCCAAACGAAATTCATACACCTGGGATCTATGTCCAACGGATTTTTCAAGGTGCTGGGTACGTGAAACCGATCGAACACTTTGGTGCAAAGCCACATGCAGAGGAGGAACAAAAAGAAATCATCGCCAGAAGACTCGCGAAAGAAATCAAAGATGGCGACTATGTTAATCTAGGCATCGGCATCCCGACACTCGTCTCGAACCATATTCCAGAAGGCATAAAAGTCACCTTGCAATCGGAGAATGGGTTGTTGGGAATCGGACCTTTGGCCTTGCCGGGTCAGGAAGATCCAGATTTAATCAATGCGAGTAAGCGAGCGATCACGATTATACCAGGTGGATCCTTTTTCAGTTCTGCGGAAAGTTTTGCCATGATTCGAGGTGATCATGTGGACGTGACCATCTTAGGTGGAATGCAAGTCTCTGAAAATGGAGATTTAGCAAACTGGAAAATACCTGGAAAAATGGTCAAAGGAATGGGAGGGGCGATGGATTTAGTCGCTTCGGCAGATAAGGTTATCATAGCGATGCTACATCAGTCCTCAGATGGTAAATCAAAATTAGTTGCTTCCTGCGATTTACCCTTAACCGGTGAGCGATGCGTCACCCGGGTTATCACGAATTTAGCCGTTATAGATATAAACCCCGAAGGCGGCTTTGTTTTAAAAGAGCGCGCCCCCGGGGTTTCAATAGAACAGATTAAAGCAGCCACTGCTGGACGATTGCTCATCCCTGATGTGGTACCAGAATTTTAGATTTTATAGTATTGCTCCCAACCTTTTCTTGGAGGTGCACCTACTAATAGTGAATTCGCAAGAGAGTTGTTGGTGATTTGTTTTGTCTTGCGATCGAATTGAAGTTTCGTATTCAATTTTTGGGCCATAACACCTAGCGAGAACACTTGGCTTAATGGACCTGCGATTTCGAAGGGTGAACGGGTTTTTTCTTGACCCATACATGCTTTTAAGAAGTTCGCGTAGTGGTTTGAAGGGCTTGCTTGAACTTCCGGTAATTTCAAATCTTTTGCTGCGTCGCCTAAGATCGAAAGCGTACTTCCATGCGATCCACCTTTGAACGTTAAATACTTGCTGTAAATAATTTTACCTGGATTTAATTTAGCAGGCTGGATTTTTCCATTGCCAGCTGGTGGGATATTCGGATCTAATTCATTTGTTCCATAATTCGCTGGAACTGGTGGAATATTGTTCAAGCCATCATACCAAGTAATATCCATGGCAGGCATGTTTTTGCGTTCCGGGAATTTAAACTGAATCGTGGACGACATCGGATAGAAGAAATTGTTGTGACCATCTGCCCTTAGCATATTGATTTCAGTAGGCAAGCCTAAGTCCAAAAACTCATGTGCCGTATCCATAATATGGGCCCCCCAGTCACCTAGTGCACCTAAACCATAGTCAAACCAGCAGCGCCATTGGCCGTTCACAAAATCTTTTTGGTAATCATGTGGTTGTACTACACCTTGCCAAATATCCCAATCTAACGTAGAGGGTACCGATTCGGCATCTGGGAATTTAGTGATTTTAGGATCCCATTTGTGCCAACGACGCGGCGAATTCATATGGGCGCTCATCGATGTCACATCCTTGATAATGCCCGCTTCTTTCCAAGCCTTGAATTGGAAATAATTTCCTTCCGAGTGACCTTGGTTACCCATTTGAGTCACTACTTTCGGGTGCTTACGCGCCGCGGCCATCATCAATTCAATTTCATGGAAGGTACGCGCCATTGGTTTCTCCACAAACACATGTTTGCCTAATCCTAGCGCCATCATCGTAATAGGGAAGTGGGAATGATCCGGAACACCGATAGAAACGGCTTCAATTTTCGATCCCATTTTGTCGAACATCTGACGAAAATCTTGGAAACGAGGTACATCAGGGAATTTTTCTAAGACCTTTAATGTCTGAGGAGCACCCATATCTACATCACAAAGAGCGACGATATTCGCCAGGCCCGTATTGTAAAGTGACATGACATCCAAGCCACCTTGATTACCGATACCGATACAAGCTAAATTGACTTTTTCGCCCGGCAATTTCGAAAGTATATTAGGGAAAGCTGCTGCAGCTCCTAAAAGGCCAGCATTCTTAAGGAAGTCCCGGCGTGAATTTTGTTGATTAATCATAGGAATACATAGGTTTGTCTGTTAAAGTCAAAAATGCAGCGAATCTACTTAGCTAATGCTTTTCGTAAAAGTTCCACACTTTTTCGAACGCCCGATTTCGGATCTTCCTTTCCTTCAAATTCGATGGAGATGTAGCCATGGTAGTTCACTTCCTTCAAAATTTTAACAATTCTGTCATAATCAAGGTCTAATGAATACCATTCTCCTCCACCATAATAGGTTTTAGCCTGCACAAAACTCGCGCGTGGAGCCACCATCTTGAGTTTATCATACGGATCTTCTAAGAAATTCCCCGTATCCATTAATAACCCGAGCCACGGTGAGTTCACCGTATCTTGGATTCGAATCATGCCTTCTGGCGTAGATCCTAAACCCCAGTGGTTTTCTAAGGCTAATAAAACGCCACATTCTTCCGCTTTTTTCAAACATTGTTGAATGCCGTCCACGCACCATTTGTATCCATCATCTTCGGTATAGCCAGGCAGAATGGGTTCGACTCCTCTGTTTTTCATTAAGTCGTCAAAGGATTTGATCGTATTCCATCTCCCTGTATTCAAACGGAGGCAGGGAATACCCATCTTATAAGCTAGTTCAATGCAGTGATTTGTGTGATCCACGTGTTTTTTTAGTTCCTCTTTATCAGGTGTGACAAAGCCCTGGTGGATCGAAAGGCAGGTCATCGCGATGCCATTTACGAAGGCATGCTTTTTAAGTTTCTGGAGATAAGCGTTGTCTTCGCTTTCCATTTGGCGATGTAACACATCGATTCCTTCTAATCCGAGTGCAGCAGCCTCATCAATTACTTTTTCAATGGGGAATTTATCTCCCTTAAAATGCCAATAGGAATAGCTGGAGACACTTAATTTAATAGAAGGTTGTAAACTAGGTTTAGCAGGAATTGCTTGGGAGGAAGGAATTCCGCTGAGGCCACCTGCTAACAGGGAGCTCTGGATAAAATCACGTCTTTGCATCTTTTTATAGGTTTAGAAAACCTAAGTTAAAAAAAAAGATGAAAGAAAAGTTCTTTCATCTTGATGCACACCAAACCACTAATTGATTTTGTAATAAGCGAAGGTAGACCTATTTCTCGATTATCAAACACGACTCTCTCATATTATCAGTTTACTGATAAAGCTGAAGGGCTTTTTTGAGTTTTTTTTGTAGCTGTTCTTTTAAATAAATGGGTTCAATTACCTGTAATTCAGTGGCATACCTGAAAAGAAAATTTTCTACATCTTTATTTATTTCAATGGTAAGTTCGAATAATTGTTCGTCTATTTGAATTTGTGAGGGATGTATGGAGTATTTGGGTAAGTAATCTTTAATCCATGAATCGTCCTGAACTCGTAAGATAATTTTTTCGGCTTCCCGAGCCCCCCGGAATAAGCCGAGGCTTTTTTTGAAAAAGTCACTTGGCTGAAAAGAGGGGTGTATGCGCGTTTTATGAGGTAAACTACTGAAACGAAGGGTGTCTATTCTGTCCAAAGCGAACAGTCGAAGTTGATCATATGAAATCTTGGTGACCGTTTCCTTTTGATCGATTTCTTGGAACAACAAATACCAGCCTGTATACCATCCGTTATTGTATTCCTTGATTAGTAGGGGCAAGCAATGAATCGTTTTCACCTTAGAGTTAGCCGTTAAACCTTTGTGCGTTATTTTGATCAACTGTTTTCCTGCTATTGCGTCTACCAGGAATTTTACGTGTTCAGATCCAGATCTATCACCTTCATTAATGAGTTCGATGGCCGGCCAGTGCGCGATTTCTTCGTGTTTTATGAGGTTGTTTTCCAAAGAGATCGCCCGCAACTTATTCACAATTCCATTCCCATTACCGCCCGTAAATAAATGTTTATTAAAATCGATAATGGAAGCGATTTGATCTAATTCCTTTTCTGAAAAAGAGGGATAAGCACTGATGTCATCGCGGATATAGTAAAAGCGATTTTCTGATTTCGAATAGCGAATTAAGTCCCCCTCTGATTCCTCTAAGCTGGGATATCTTTCCGCTAATTTTTCCTTCAATGCCTTGATGTCGCGGCTAAAACTCCGCTCGCTATAGCTTAGCTGGTCAAAGTGTTCTGTAAAATACGAGCTAACCGTTAACGCTCGCATCGGAAATGTTTTACGCAGAAATAGGTTGTTGAGCTCTTTAAGCCGATCGGTGGTGTTCATGACCCTAAACTAGTGATTTATTTATAAGCCGCCAACTATTGGCGTACTACTGTCGCAATTTTGGGTAAACAAAAACGAAAACACGATGAAAAATTTCAAAGCATTATTAATCATTCCTTTCTTCTTCTATGCAACGGAAGGTTATTTGAAAGCATTCAAAATGGATGGCATGGGTTTGATGGTTAAATTATTAGTATCCTTCAATTTTTTAGTTTGTGTGGGATTAGCCATGGCAGATTTTCAGTTTTTTGGTAATTCAGACCTCGATGGATTTTATACCCAAATTGCGCTATTGGAATTCATTTATTTACTATTCGGTTTTGGTCTTCATTTCTTCGCTGGTCTGGCGGAGAATGAATAGATAACCGTTTAATAAATATTTGTAAGATTTCAGTAATTATTTCATAATTATTTATTGCGTTTTGAACTTTCAAAAGAGCAGATTAAAAATCAACGATTCTAAACATTGTGCTATATACAATGAAAGAAACTAGTAGCCATAATTTTTGATTTAGGCCAATATAAAGTACAATAATTATGAAAAAGTACCTTGTTCTATTTTTTGCCTCGATTACATTGCTAGCTAGCTGTAAAATTGAGGATTTATTAAATCCGGCGGTGATTGTGACACAACCGGCAACAGACATCACGGGTACTACGGCAGTGTTACATGGTGACTTAGTTAGTTTATCTACTACAGGCGCGGGCACAGCAAATGCTGAAAGAGGATTCATTTATACGAATCTGAATATGACGCCTACTTTGCAAGATAATAAAATAGCCGTAGGTTCTGGATTAGGAAAATACAGTTATCTTTTGCAAAATTTAAAAACCAATAGTGTAGTAAATGTATTTTGTTTAGTTCAGATAATCAAAAAAACTTATTAATCGGTTATAACATGTTATAACATAATATAACATAGATTCATAATACGCTTCTTAATGAGCGATAACGAACGTAAAAATTGATAAAAATCAGGAGAGTTACGAAACGTGTAAAATATAAATTTAAATAGTTAGCTATCTATTTAATTATTAAACATTCCCTTGGCGATCCACGCTTTGATCTGATTGATTTCGCAGGCGCCTAGTTTTGATGTACTGGATGGCATAGGTTTGTAGCCGGCCGCATGGGTAATGGATCCCATAAGTCGACCATTTGTAGCATAAACTTTTACTGCAACATAAGTGGATAAATCAATGCCAGCGGATGGGCTAGTTGCACTGTGGCAACCCACACAATAGGTTTTTAGGACGGGCGAAACGGATGAGCTAAAGCTTACATTGGCCGTATCACAAGTTACTGTATTAGAGCAAGAATTGTTTTTCGCTCCTTGTTGAATCCATTTTAAAATGAGTCCTTTGTTTGTTGAACTAAATTCAGATGCGGGAGCAGGTGGCATTCGATCTTCACTGTTCGCGAAAAGGCATTTGTATAAATCACTGGAGGCAGGGGAAGATACTTTCACCTCGCGCATGATGTTTGTATAATCCGTTAAAATTACACCCTCTTTGCGGCTAATCACATCATGACAACCGCTCATGGCACAATTCGAGGTAATGAGCGGTAAAATGGTTTGATTGAAATAGACGGTATCAGGGCTACAGTTAGTGACAACAGGGGTGGTCACGACGGGTGGTATAGTCGAGGTGTCGATTGAAATAGGCTTGACGGGTATAGGGATATTTTTGTCATTTAAACAAGACAATACGAGTAAGAAAACTGCTACAAATCCGATTTTTTTCATTTCTTGGTATAATTGATTTTGCTAGAAACCTTGATCACCTCAGCGATTTTCGCAAAAACAATTTTAGGAATGCGCACATTATAATCGACTAGTTTCACATCAAATACGCAAGTAAGCGCTAGACTAGTACCTGTCGAAATAATGGTTCCCTTTAATTCGATGGGACGAGTTATGCCGTGAATAGTGGCTGATCCCGAAGCTGTGATAGGGTAGGTCCCTGCTACACTTAGATTTACAGACTCTTTAATTTTACCTTTAAAGGTGGCGGAGGGAAATTTTTCGCTCTCTAAATAGTTTTCATTGAAATGCTCTTGCATTAATTTGTTCGGAAACACGAAATTGGTGACGCGCATTTGAACAGCCACTTCATTCGTCGTGGTATTTATAATACTGCTAACGGATTTGTTGACGGCATCAATATCTTCTAAGGGTGTTTTAGAAAAGAAGGATACCTCGCCAGTGGTGGTCATGTATAATTGTGCTTTGGATTGGAATCCAATAAATAAAAGAGCTAGTAGGAGTAATTTTTTCATTTTTTCTTAGGTTCTAAACTGAATGTACGGGCTACGTTAAAGCCATAAAAGATGTCTCCAGCGCCCCAGGTACCTAGTGTTTGGCCTATAAAATGTTTCTCCGTCATACCTCTGGAGTTAGTCAAATGCAATTGGAAGACGTGTCCGCCTGTTTCAATATCAAAACCGAGTGAAAAAGAATCTTGGTAAGGGTAGGCTACGCCTGCTCCTTCTTCATAATCTTCTTTATCTACTATATTTTTATAATACTCTGCCGAAATGCTCAAGCGATTCGTGACTTTATACCTTCCACCAAAACCCATCGATAGCATATTATTATCTAGGTATATTGATTCGGATAAATTATTGTGCAACACAGTAGGCATTAATTGAAGAGATAATTTATCTGAAAATTTGCAGGCGATTAGAAGTTGACCAAAATAGGATTGGCGTTGCAAATTATTTTGGTAGCGCATCACATTTCCACTAGTTGTGGTGTAACCAGTGGGCATCGTATTGGTTGTCATACCCCCGTACAGGGTGGCCGTTACGGGCATTTTACTTGATTGCGCTAGTACCTTGTATTTAGCATAGAAGTCGTACGTTTTTTCGATGGTTGAACGACCCATTCCTAACAATAGTTTATCCGTTAAGGAATACTCGAGGCCTAAACGAATTTTGGCCTCATCTAGACCAAAAAAATTATCAATAAATCCTGAATTTACAGAGCCGAAGCGGTGTGAAATCCAGAAATTCAAATGCTGCTTCGCAAGTGTTTCCACCGTTTGGCCATTAATGAGGCGTGTACCCTTAAAAGTAGCCTGGGTATACGTAACTTTTTTCGCATCCTCTTTTTCGAGCATGGCTAAAAGATCATCCTGAGCGAACAGCGGAGTGCTAAAAACGAGGAGTAGGAGTATTTTTTTCATTAAGAGAATACACGAAGGTTAGTTCCTGATAAGGTGGTTTGATAGGCTTTGATTCCTCTGCTACCATTTGCATTGGTTCCCACTCCACTAGTTGAAAAAGTGGCCCCGTGTTGAGTGCAGTAAAACTCGGTACCGTTGTAAATGACATTGGCCTTATTCTCATGTGAGCAAACTTGAGTAACAGCTGCGAAAGAAGTGCTTGAAACGCGCGCAATGACGATACCATTTGAGATGACGTAATTTCCTGCCGTGTTTAATTTACTGTACACAGCATTTGTAAGATCTAAGGTAAAATCTATACTGCTGGCTGGAGTAACGTCCTCGTTTTTACAGGAACTTAGGCTGGAAACACCGCAGTAAACGGCTAAAAGAGAGGCCCCTTTAAAACCTAATGATTTTAAGAATTCGAGGCGTTTGATTTTGTTTTCCATCCGGACTCAGGGTTTTAGGGCGAAATTTATACAATATAACGGGTTAAATTCCTGATTGTTATCAGGAGTAGTCTTAAATAGATAAAATGTGGTTTAAATCTTTTTGGTTATATTTGAAGATAATTCAGAACAAATGCTAGAAAATTTCCTTCTTCGATACGCGCTTAATTTGCTTTTCACGTTCATCGTTGTGCGTTTCATTTATTACCCGAAATACCGAAATAACGACTTCGTTTTCACCTTTTTCTTATTTAATACGATTCTTTTCGTGCTTTGTTACCTATTAGCAGAGGCGGATTTGAAGTTTGGTTTTGCCTTTGGATTGTTTGCTTTGTTCTCTATGTTTCGCTACCGGACAGTCACCGTTCCGATCGGTGAAATGGGTTATTTTTTCTTAGTGGTGACGCTCGGAATAATTAATTCCTTAGCCTCATTAGTGAATCTGGAGATGCTTTTGGTGGCGAATTCGGTATTGGTTGCCATGACTTTTTTACTAGGCAGAACTTTATCGCTGACGCATGAGAATTACCAAACTTTAAACTACGATAATCTGGGTTTAATCAAACCAGCAGAACGAGCAGAATTACTCAAGGATTTAACAGAAAGAACTGGATATGTGATTCACAAAGTACAGGTGGTTAAAGTGGATTATCAACGTGGAATTGCGCAATTAAGGGTGTATTATTTTTCCAAAGAAAATGAGTCCGCTCCACTCGAAGTAGATGCATAAAATTCTCTTTTTTCTAGTGCCCTTTTCGCTTGCGGCGCAAGTCGATTCAACGCGCACTTTGAAGGAGGTAAAAGTCGAGGGAATTCGGTCTGAATTATCCACTGACCCTTCGAAAAAAGTGTACCAAGTAGGGGCTAATTTGACGAATTTAGGAGGTAATCTGTTTGACATTTTAAGTAATATCCCCTCCATTTATGTCACGAGTGATGGCCACATCACCTACCGTGGAAACCAAAATTTAACACTATTTTTTGATGGTTTGCCGGCAGGGATTGTGAGTTCATCCCGCGCAAATGCGTTAAGCCTTTATCCGGCTGATCAGATCGATCGCATTGAAATTCTGTCGAATCCTGGAGCCAAATACACGGCCGAAGGAAGTTCAGGGATATTGAATATTGTATTGAAAAAAGGGACAAAATCAGAGTCCCTTCGAATTAATTCGAATGTAGGAACGAACGACAAATATGCCCTCTCTGCTACCTATGTTAAAGGTGTGAAGCGTTGGACTCATTTGATTGACCTTAATTTGCGCCAAAACAGCAGAAACAATTACCAGTCCTTGTACCGGGAAAATCAAAGTAGATTTGGCTATTCTCAAATCACCCAAAACACGGATGAAATCAACCGGGATTACAATCAATCCCTTCGTCTAAACTCCACTTATACACTCAGCAAAGACCGCAGTATAGGCATGTCTTTTATCGGTCGGCTTTCGAGAGATCACAATTCAGAAACGCGCTATAATAAAAGTGAGTTTGTTAGTACGGCTGATCGTCTGTATGCGCGCGAGGCAGATAAAAAAGGGAGTGATTATGGCCTCGATTTAAATCTGTTTTACAACCCGAGTGCGAACGGAAAAATCGATTTTTTATGGATTAGCAATCAAGGATCAGACGCGAACCAATTTTATCAGCACTATTTCTACGAGAATTTTGACACCCCTAACCCAAACATTCCAGAGCGTTTTGAGCGCTCTGCGGCCTCTAGCCAAAACTCCACTCTCCTACTCCAGGGCGACTGGACTAAAACGATTTCGCCCCGCCTGAAAGTAGACTATGGCTTTCGATTTAATTCTCGGTTTTTCACAAATGACTTTCGCTATGAAAGATTAAAAGAGGAACTATATGAACGTGATTTGGCAAGATCTAATGGATTCGACTACCAAGAGCACGTGCAAGCCGCCTACCTCTCGCAAGCCTATAAAAGTGCAAAATGGAATGTGGATGCTGGCCTGAGGTTAGAGGCGACAGAAATAGCCGGTGGAGTCAAGCAAAACTACGTGAATTTGTTTCCCGCTTTATCCATACTCCATCTCGTTTCTAACACAGAATCGATTTCTTTTGGGCTTTCTACTCGCATTACACGGCCTAGTTATAAATCCTTAAATCCATTTATTTCTTTTGCAGATCCGCTGAATTTAAACTCAGGGAATCCTAATTTAAAGCCAGAAAGAACACTTTTGCTAGAATTAGCTCACAATAAAGATTTTAAATCGCTGTCTGTATCGAACATTTTATTTTACCGAGAGATCACAGGATTAGTAGGGAGGGTGAGGACATTTTTAGGAGGGGATACCACTTTGACTCGCTATGAAAATATCTCCAAATCCCGTGCCTGGGGTTTCGAGAATATATCCACTTGGTCCATCACGAAGAACTATAAAGTCACCTTGAATTCATCTATTTTTCAAACGGACTTAGAAGGCTTGATTAATAACACAGAAGTGTCTTTGAATCGTTGGAGTTGGAATACGCGTTTGAACCAACAATTTAAATGGAACAAGCAGTGGTCCGCTCAAATATCTGGGATATTTCAATCTGAACAAATTAATCCTTTTGGCATTATTCAACCCTTTTATACGGTGGATTTTGGGGTCAAAAAGGATTTTGGCAAACTCTCCATTAATGCCCGCGTAAATGATATTTTTGATACCCAAAAAACCGTCTACGACTCCCGCCCCTTCGGTCTAATCAGTGACATAGTACGTAAAAAGGAAACCCGCATTTTCTTTATTGGCTTCACTTACAAGCTTGAAACCAAGAAGATGAAAGAAGCGCGGGAGAGGAGGAGGGTTAACGAAGAAGAAGTTGAAGTAGATGATTTTTAATCATCTACTTCAACTTCTTCTTCGAGATTAGAGATTATAGAGTATAGAGAAGAGATGTCCGGAGTATTCCCAGAGAGTTTTTTTAATTGTAAATCACAAAATTATTGCGCAGCACAATTTTAGATTTACAATAAAAAGGATGAGTTATTTTTACGCAATTCGTTTTAAACTTTAATCTCTTTTTTAAAATTAGAGAAGAGATGTTCGACTTATTTTTAGAGAGTTTTTTTAATTGTAAATCACAAAATTATTGCGCAGCACAATTTTAGATTTACAATTAAAAAGACGAGTTATTTACTCTTTACTCTACTCTTCTCCGCATCCAATCCCGTCGCTCTCTCTCTCGCCCCTTTGATGGACATATTCCCAAAACGGTAAGAGAAATTCAAGCGGACTACGCGGGAATCTTGTTGGGGACGCACAACGATATCTAAGTCCCCGTATTTAATAAACACATTGGGGTTAGAGGTATAAAGCACGTCTTGTGCATTCAATCGGATGACTCCGCGTTTTTTCAATACCGTTTTTTGGATTCCAAGATTGAGCGATCCACCTGCCCCAAAAATAAAGGCACTTTCTAATCCACCAGTGAAATAATTTCCACCGATTTCGAAGTGGTATTCTTTTGGTAAGGTAAAGATGTGGTTCGTGTTGAAATAGAACTGGTTATTAGCTGGACTTAGGTTCGCATTTTCCACTTTTCCTACGAGTTCAGCTCGATTAAAGTAGATGTCAGTATTACTGCTCCACCATTTTGCAATAGGGATGGGTAGTGAAAAACCAAGGCTATAATTCGTTCTCTCTGCCATGTTAGCCGTTGTCTGGTAGGATTTTCGCGCCTCTGTGTCTTGCTTTAGGATTTCAGTGATCACATTAGTGGTATGACTGTAGCCTAAAATGGTACTGAATGCCCCCATAAAGGTGTGGCTGAATTCTACCGAATTGGTTAACTGAGGAGTTAACATCGGATTACCCACTTTAAAGGTATAATTATCTAAGAAGAACACAAAAGGATTCAAATCGCCGTAGCTTGGACGATCGATTCGACGTGAAAAGTTCAAGCTGAGACTGTGGTTTTTGGACAGATCATATTGAAAAAAAGCACTCGGAAATAATTGAGCATAATCGCGGTGGAATGTCGAGTCTTTCGAGTCCGCTGTGTAGGCTTGAGACAAGCCATCGGCTACAGTCCACTCCCCACGTAATCCGATTTGGTAACTGAATTTACCGATGGCGCGTTCTGTGTTCAGGTAGGCCGCGTGAATCTGTTCTTCATAGACGAAATGATTGCTTTGGCCCGTTAAAAAAGTAAAGGCAGGTGCCCCTTCGTTTTTGCCTTGGAAACGTAAATCATTATCCGTTTTCACATAGGAAGATTTTAAGCCAGCGCCCCACTTTGACTTGAGGAATGAGGGGAGGACATAATCTAGTTTGAAGGAATATTGATCTACAAAGGATTGAGAATTGTTCAACAAGAGAGAGTCAGGACGCAAGGTACTGAAGTTTCCGCCTTGAAATTGCGATCTTAAATTTGAACCACTATTATCCACAAAACGCGCATAATCTAAGTCGATGGTCAACTCACGGCCAGTGCTGTCGTAGGCATGCTTAAAGTTGAAGTTAGTCGCGTAATTATGGCTTGGATTGTCTACTGTATTGTAGGTATTTAGTCTGGATAAGGCCGTCCCATTACCAGTATATTGAATCGTCTGATTTAATCCATTATCAATGACAAATTGGTTGATATTTGCGGAAGCCAAAATCCCCAAGGTCGTTTTCTTCGAATAATACCAATCCACACCCCCTTTTAATTGGGTTGTCTGGTTCTCATTTTTAAAAGCAAATCCGTTCTCCCAAATTTCATTTTGGGCTTTGAAATTACGCGTTAAATTATTGCGCTCTAACGTTGTTCTATTGACGACGGATCCATTTCCAAACCAGTTCCAGCCATTCTTTCGGTAATTCAAATTCACCCCCGTGCTTTGGCGGGAATAAATACCTTGTGCTATTGTTGCATTCGCCGAACCATTCAAACCAATGTTCGAATTCTTTTTCAACTTGATATTGATAATTCCTCCCGTTCCTGCCGCATCATAACGCGACGACGGGTTAGCCATGATCTCTAGCTGAGAGATTTGGTCTGCTGGTAAATTCTTTAGATAATTCGCTAAATCTGCGCCTGTCAAGTAGGAAATTTTTCCATCAATCATGATCGATGCGCCCGATTTCCCGCGCAAAGAAATATTGCCATCCTTGTCCACGATCACACCCGGTGAACGCTCTAACAATTCCATGGTGGTGTTTCCCGCCGCCATCGCTGAATTCTCTACATTAACGATCGTCTTGTCGAGCTTTTTTTCGATGAACGGTTTCGTAGCAGTTACCTTCACTTCGGCTAATTCCGTACTCAATGGTAAAAGCGTAATGATGCCTAATTCGATTTGTGTATCGGCCAATATCTCATCTAAGGTGATTTTGGTGGGTTTAAAACCCGTTGATTGAATAGTTAAATTGAATTTACCCAGAGGTAATTTAGTAACCTGTAATTCGCCATTTTCATTCGTATTCATACCCTTTAACAGGCTTGAATCGGTTGTTTTCTTCAATAGAACCGTTGCAAAAGGCAGCGCTTCTTTATTGGAATCTTGTAAACGTAGGTGTAAGGAATTTTGGCCAAAAGCCGTAATAGAACAAAATAGTAATAAAATCAAAATTCTCATGTAAGCAATTAATTAATGAAAAACGAAGATGCAATTTCCATTAAAAAGGTTGCACTGTGAAAAGGAGAATGATAAGCGGTAATTTTTGATTTCAAATTCAAAAAATGTGCTGCGCACTATTTTTACGCACTTCGTTTCATACTTCTCTAAATTTAAGAGTAGATAAAAGAGAATAGATTGAATGCAAATAGATTCAATTATTGAAGATTATTTGCTTGGTCTTACAAGAAATTATTGCAAAGCATAAAGCACAAAGCACAAAGATGGATTCATTAAAAGGGCCACAGCCCTTTTTTTGAATAGAATAGGAATTGAATTAATCATCTCCTCTCTATACTCTATAATCTCTAATCTTCTTTATTCTTTGTGCTTTATGCTTTATTAGTTTAAAACCGTAGGTTTTAAACGGAACACCATCCCCGGACTCTCCACCCCAATATACAAATACCCATCGCGGCCTTGCTGTACATTACGCATACGGCCCACGTTTAACAAGACCTTCTCTTGCTTAACTACCTTGTTGTTCTTCATCTCCACACGGTTCAAATAATTGAAACGTAAAGAGCCGATCATCAAGTTGCCTTTCCAAGCCGGGTATTTATCACCAGTTACAAAAGTTAATCCAGATGGGGCGATGGAAGGGATGAAATAGGAAACAGGTTGCTCCATGCCCTCTTTTTTAGAGATTGCTGAAATCGGTTTTCCATCGTAATTAATACCATAGGTGATGACTGGCCAACCATAATTTTTACCAGGTTGAATCAGGTTGATTTCATCACCGCCACGAGGACCGTGCTCGGTCTCCCAAATGTCACCCGTCCAAGGATTTGTAGTTAAACCTTGTGGGTTTCTTTGGCCATACGAATAGATGCTCGGGTGATCTGAATTCTTATATGGATTGTCAGCAGGAACCGTACCATCGTCATTTAAACGGTGAATTTTTCCGTTATCGTTATCTAAATTTTGTGGGAATACTTTCTCCATTCCGCGTTCTCCCACAGAGAAGAAAATATGTCCTTGTTTGTCAAAAGTGATGCGAGATCCGTAGTGGTAAGAGGTTTTCGTGTAAGGTTTCGCCTCGAAAATCTCCTGTGCTTCTACCCACTTATTATCTTTGATTTTTCCACGAACGATGGCCGTTGTGTTTACTTTGGCCCCATCCTCCATTTTAAATTTAGAGTACGACAGATAGATCCATCCATTCTTTTCAAATTGCGGGTGAAGCTTGACATCTAATAAACCACCTTGACCTTGCGCAAACACTTCTGGAGTTCCTGTGATCGCTGTTTTGTTGCGATTTTGGTCCACTAAATACAATACGCCAGAGCGATCCGTGATCAAATAATCATTGGAAGGTAATTGGGCGAAACCCCAAGGGCTTTCGAAACCTGTCGCGATTGTGTCCAAAGCGATAGTCATCCCCTCTGATTTGAAGATGTTCGAAGTCGGTTTATTCGCGAATTTATATTGTTCCACACCGGCTAAGTTTTCGACGATCAGATCTGCTAATTTTTCGATTTCTTTAGGAGTCAAAACCTCTTTCCAGGTAGGCATTCCTGCTTCAGGATACCCATTCGTAATACTGTTTAAGATGTCTGATTTTTTGTCTCCGTGTTTCCATTTGCGGTCCACGAACGCTTCCACTTTTTCACCGTGGCAAGACGCGCAATATTTGGTGTAATTAACCTCTGCAGGTTCTTCTGTAACAGCAGGAGCCTTTGTTAAGGACATCATGCTCAAAGCGGCCATCGCAATCAGGCCAATAAAGGATACTTTTTTATTCATAGCTACGTAAATTTACGGCCACTAAGCTAAATATTAATTTCTATATTTCTATCTTTAAAGCTTACCTGATTTAAACTATGAAAAAAATCTTACTCCTATTCTTATTTGCGTCGTTGACTGTAAGCGCGCAGGTTCCTAGTCCTAAATCGCATTTTGGCTTTAACATAGGCGATAACTACCATTTAGCTACGTTTACGCAGACAGAAGGCTACCTAAAAAAGGTGGCTGCGTCCTCTAATCGCGTGAAATTACAGTCGATTGGGAAGACCGAAGAGGGAAGAAATCAATACATGGTGATCGTTTCTGATCCCGCGAATATTAAGAATTTAGCGAAATACAAGGCGATTTCGCAGCGCTTAGCGCGAGCGGAAGGTTTGTCTGAGCAGGAGGCTAAGGCTTTGGCCAAAGAAGGAAAGGCCATCGTCTGGATCGACGGTGGTTTACACGCCACCGAAACAGTGGGAATTCACCAGTGGATCGAGTCGATCTACCAGTTTACCACACGCAATGACGAGGAAACAAAACGTATTCTTCAAAACACGATCATCCTTTTCGTCCACGCGAACCCAGATGGCCAGGAGCTTGTATCTAATTGGTACATGCGCAAGGCGGATACCTTGAAACGCTCAACAGATAACTTACCTCGTTTATACGAGAAATATATCGGACACGATAATAACCGCGATTTCTACATGATGAACATGAGCGAGACGACGAATATGTCTCGCCAACAATACATTGAGTGGATGCCTCAAATCCTGTACAACCACCACCAAACAGGCCCAGCAGGAACGGTAGTCGCTGGTCCACCTTACCGCGATCCATTCAACTATGTCTATGATCCATTATTAATCACGGGGATAGATGCTTTAGGCGCTGCCATGAGTTCACGTTTGAACGCGGAGGGAAAACCAGGCTACACGATGAAATCGGGTTCTGTTTATTCGACCTGGTGGAACGGTGGATTACGCACTACAGCTTATTACCACAATATCATCGGTTTATTAACCGAGATCATCGGTGATCCGACACCATCAACCATTCCTTTAGTTCCCAGTCGTTTGATTCCTAATTCGGCCACTCCATTTCCGATTACACCGCGCAAATGGTTCTTCAAGAACTCGATCGATTACTCGCTTTCTTTGAATTATGCCGTCTTAAATTATGCGACGCGTTACCGCGAAGAGGTGTTAATGAACATTTACAAGATGGGTAAGAAATCCATTGATTTAGGTTCACAGGATTACTGGACAATGTCTCCTAATAAAGTGGAGAAATTAGCGGAAGTTTCTGGTGGTAATTACAAATCCAAAGCAGATAGTTTGTATGCGCTGGTCTATAAAAATCCGAAGACGCGTGATGCGCGTGCCTATATTCTTAGCGCAGATCAATCTACTTCTAGCATTGCATTTATAAACATCTTGATCAAGAGCGGTATTCGTATCGAAAAGGCGACTAAAGCCTTTGAAGCAAATGGTAAATCCTATCCAGCTGGCTCTTATGTTGTGAAAACGAACCAAGCCTTTCGTGCACATGTGCTCGATATGTTCGAGCCACAAGATCACCCGAATGACTTCCAATACCCAGGTGGCCCTCCGGTACGTCCTTATGACGCCGCTGGTTGGACTCCTGCTTATACGATGGGGGTTCAATTTGACCGAGTTTTGGAAGACGTAAATGGACCCTTCGAAACAGTTCCTTACGGAGAAATTCAAAAGGCAAAGCCTGCGTTTGCTACCGGGGCCTATTATTCTTTCTCTACTTCAGATAATGCCTCCTTCACTTTGTTGAATGATCTATTAAAAGCGGGTATCGAAGTGTCGAAAAACGCTTCGGCATTTTATGTAAAGCACAGTGCGGCTGCGGCAGATATTTTAGCGAAAGCCTCTGTAAAAACACAAGCTTTAAGCGCTTTGCCTGCTAACGTTTCGGCTAAGGTAGGAACTAAGAGAGTTGGTCTTTGGGATACCTATGGCGGATCAATGCCTTCAGGTTGGTTACGTTGGATTTTAGAACAACACCATTTTGATTTCAAATTGGTTTATGCAAAAGAGATTGATAAAGGTGGCATGCGTTCGAAATTCGATGTCTTGATTTTTGTCAAAGGAGCCATACCAGGCTCACGACCAGAACCAGCGGGTGAATGGGTTGAAAAAGAGCCAATAGAAGCGGAGATTCCATCTGAATTCCATGAAACGATGGGTAAAATTACGGTCGCAAAATCGGTCCCTGCTTTAAAGGCTTTCTTGGAAGAAGGTGGAGATATTATCACGATTGGGTCTAGTTCGAATTTGGCTTATCACTTAAATCTGCCGGTGAAGAATGCCCTAATAGAGATGGTGGCTGGGAAAGAGCGTAATTTGCCAGGTGAGAAATTTTATATTCCGGGTAGTGTCATGCAAGTGGCTGTGGATCAAAGTTCACCAGCAAATTGGGGAATGGCGCCTACAGCAGATGTCATTTTTGCGGCTAGCCCGGTATTCAAATTAGCTCCTGAGGCGATTTCTCACGGTGTACTGACTCCATTAGCTTGGTTTGCCTCTGAGAAGACATTGAGAAGTGGCTGGGCTTTTGGCCAGGTCTACTTACAAGATGGTGTGGCCGCATTCCAAGCGAAAGTGGGCAAAGGAAATTTATTCGTGTATGGTCCAGAGGTAACGTTTAGAGGCCAAACACACAGCACATTCAAAATGGTATTCAATCAATTATATGAAAACGATCGCTAAGATTATTGGGGGTATTTTTATTGCTCTTTTCGCTGTCATTCTATTTTTTGCAGAAAGCGACCGCCCTGTAGAGGAATTAATTCCTTTGTATGCGAACAAAGATTCTAAATTCATGCCTATTATGGGGATGAAGGTGCATTACCGGGATGAGGGTGTAGCAAATGATACCTTACCTCTTATTTTATTGCATGGAATGTCGTCTTCTTTGAATACCTGGGATAGTGTGGTGATTGATTTGAAACAGCATAGACGGGTGATAAGTCTTGATTTGCCTGGTTTTGCCTTAACGGGACCTTCTCCAGAAATGGCCTATAATTTTCCGTATTATTCGAAGTTTATTGATTCCTTTGCCACTCGATTAAACATCAATCGATTCATTTTAGTAGGTAATTCGATGGGAGGTGCGATATCTTGGAACTATGCACTTCACAATCCATCTCGCTTAGCTAAAATGATCTTAGTTGATGCAGCGGGTTATCCGAAGAAAGGGGAGAGTGGATCACTTGGATTTAAGTTAGCTTCTACTCCGGTAATCAACAATTTGTTATTATACGTAACCCCTAAGGCTTTAGTGCGCAAGAGCTTAGAGACCGTTTATTATGATCAGACTCGGGTGACAGACGAACAAGTAGAGCGCTTCCACGATGTCGCGATTAGAGCGGGAAATAGAGAGGCAGCTTTACTGATTTTCAAAGGTTCATTTAAAGGTAACCCAGAAAGCATAAAAGAAATCAAGACGCCCACGTTAATCTTGTGGGGAGACAAAGACAACCTAATCGGGGTGAATAACGTCGATAACTTCTTGAAAGATATTAAAGGGAGTAAGGCCGAAATCTACAAAAACATAGGTCACGTACCTATGGAGGAAGTGCCTGGTAAGGTGGCTGCTTCGATTTTGGGTTTTGTTAACTAAATGAAGAAACTAATTCTATAAACTATAAAATAAATCTAATGAAGAAATTTACAGTTGTCTGTGCGCTATTGCTCACCTCAGTAGGCTTGAAAGCACAAATCACCACAGGAAAAGAGGTGGCTGTCGTGGCAACTGATGCTGGGAAGGTTCGAGGCTATATACACAGTGGTATTTATAATTATAAGGGTATTCCCTACGCGGAGGCCGCTCGATTCGAGGCACCTCATAAGCCCAAACCTTGGGCAGGTGTTCGCTCTTCTATGTCCTATGGCCCAGTTTCACCTTTATTAGATGAAACAACTCAAGTACAAGACGAGTCAGAATTCGTATTCAACCACAATTGGGGTTATACGAATGAAGATTGTATGCGCATTAATGTGTGGACTCCAGGTATCAATGATGGCAAGAAGCGTCCGGTGATGTTCTGGATTCACGGTGGTGGATTTACGGCTGGTTCTTCTATTGAATTGCCGTCTTATGATGGAGAGAATTTGGCCAAAAAAGGAGACGTCGTAGTCGTTTCCATTTCCCACCGTTTGAACATCACGGGTTATTTAGATTTATCGGCATACGGTGATAAGTACAAATACTCGGCGAACAACAGCGTGTTAGATATGCGTGCGGCTTTGGAATGGGTAAAAGAAAACATCGGCTCTTTCGGGGGTGATGCGAAAAACGTAACCATCTTCGGTCAATCCGGTGGCGGCGCGAAAGTGAATACCTTGATGGCGATGCCGTCAGCAAAGGGTTTATTCAGCAAGGCGATCAACCAAAGTGGTTCTTTCCGTTCAAATATGCTAGATAAAGCAACGACTCAAAGTATTACAGCGGAAGTCTTGAAAACACTTAACATCCCAGTTGCGAAAGTGGATAGCCTTCAAACTATTCCTTATCCTGTCTTAGCAAACGCTGGCAAGAAAGCTTTAGCAAACATCGCGGCACAAATGAAGGCAGCAGGAAAACCAGTAGTTGGATTTGGACTAAGCTGGGGTCCATCCGTGGACGGCGACTTATTGCCTTACGAGTTATTCTCGAAAGAGGCATTCGAATTATCTAAAGAGGTGCCCTTGTTAATCGGAACTGTGAAGAATGAATTCATGCCTTCGATCATGACAGGGATGTCTGATGCCACAGCTGAACAAGTAGATGCGTATTTAAAGAGAACTTATGGCAATAAAGCGGAGGCATTCAAAGCAGCTGTGAAAAAAGCCTATCCGAATGATACGAAGCCATCTGATTTAATGGATGTGGACGTGATGTTCCGACCTGGTGCAGTGGTTCAGGCAAAGGAGAAATCGGCCTTGAAAGCAGCTCCCGTTTACATGTACTTAATGACCTGGCAATCGCCCGTGATGGATGGCAAATACAAGGCTTTCCATTGTATGGAATTACCTTTCTGTTTCAATAATATCGCGCGTTGCGAGGAGATGACAGGTGGCGGGAAAGAAGCCTATTTGTTAGCGGATCGTATGAGTTCTTCTTGGATTAACTTTGCTAAAACAGGAAATCCAGGTCACAAAGGACTTCCGACTTGGCCTACCTTCGATACAGTGAATACAGCCACGATGCACTTTAACAACACCTGCGAAATAAAACCGCAATTAGATGCAGAGCTCTATAGCTTAATCGCTCGATAATTAAAAGGCCCTTGATTTTTCAAGGGCCTTTTCTTTTATTAAAAGAATGATTAGCTCATTTTACCTATCGCACAACTGACATAGGATTTGGCTTGCTTGAATAAGCTATTATCTCCTTTTTGTGGGTAACCCATACTGTTTAATGAATCGAGAACCTCGCTTAGCTCATACTTATGACCCATTAGACTGATCTTTTCCGCCTCCTTATCAATCTCTACTTTTACAATACCCTTGATTTTTAATAGGGCATGCTTGATGCTGGTCATGCATCCGGCACATTTGATGTTTTCTACGAAAATCTCTTGCGTTTTCATGGTGTTATTATTTGTTTAGTCAAATGTAGCCTATCTTTAGGCCACAAAAAGTGATTTAAGTCACTTCTACCTTTATGAGCAAACATTTTTCACTTTCTGAACTCCAAACTTGGGACCGCTTTGATCGCGCTAACTTTATCAACTCTTTGAGTGGATTTAAGAGCTTATCACTGATCGGGACGGTGAATGGTAAAGGCATTTCTAATCTCGCCGTGTTTAGTAACATAGTTCATTTAGGAGCGGATCCTGCTTTGATCGGGTTTATTAATCGTCCTTTGTCTGCTGCACCGCATACTATCCAAAATATCCAAGAAACTGGTTTTTACACCGTGAATTTAGTGACGGAATCGATGTACAAGCAAGCACACCAGACGAGTGCAAAATACCCAGATGGGGTTTCGGAATTTGAGATGACAGGCTTGACGGAGGAATTCCGCAAAGGATGTATCGCGCCCTTCGTGGCGGAATCTCCCGTACAATATGTGTTGAAATTTGAGCAGTTGATGTCCATTGAATTGAATAATACTTTTTTAGTAATTGGGTCATTGCAGCACGCCTATGTGCCGGCTGGAATTCAGGAGGAGGATGGCTTTTTGGATTTGGCCAAAGCCGGTATCTTAACCTCACTAGGCACCTCCGGCTATTACAAAACCGATAAAATTGATAACTTGCCGTATGCAAAAACTACGTAAGCAATTAGACGAATTAGAAAGCTATATTCCGCAACTTGAAGTGAGGAATGATGCCATTTCAGCTTCCACTGTAGGCTGGCAAATTGAACATGATTTGCTTGTCATCAGCTCGGTCATCGAAGGGGTGAAGAGATCTGATCCTGCAGCTTATAAATGGCAATTTAAGCCTTTAAAATACGTGGTTTTATGGCGCGGTGTTATCCCTAGAGGAAAAGTGGGCGCGCCTAAATTAGTGACGCCAGGCGAAATCACGCAAGATACATTGCATGCTCATATTGCGCTATGTCGTCAACGTTTAGTTGAATTAGAGCAAGTAGAAGCCGGTAATTATTTCACCCATCCGTTTTTTGGGGATTTGAAAAAGAAGGAAACTTTTCGGTTTTTATATGTGCACACAGAACATCACTTAAAAATTATTCGGGAGATACTGGCGAGCTAGCACTTTTTCCGGCAATAAATCCGGTAGTCCACGCAGATTGAAAATTGAATCCGCCGGTGATGCCATCGATGTCCATGATTTCTCCAGCAAAGAAGAGTCCTGGACATTTTTTGCTTTCCATGGTTTGGACGCTGATATCCTGTAAGTCTACTCCACCTGCAGTCACAAATTCTTCTTTAAAGGTAGTTTTTCCCTGTACGACATAGCGGTCGTTAATCAAGGTATTGATCAATTTATTGAGCGCCTTGCCTCCTAATTCATTCCAGCGGAGGCTGGATTTGATTTCATTTTTTTCGAGTAGATATACCCAAAGACGATTCGGCATCGCAAAGGGATTCAAATTGGCCATCATTTTGGCCCCATGCTCTTTTATGGTATGGCTGATTTGAGCTCTCAATTCCTCTTCTTTCGTATCATCTAGCCAGTTCACGAGGATGGCACATTGGTATTCTTTTTCTGCCAAAATTCGGGCTCCCCAAGCCGATAACTGCAAAATGGCTGGGCCGCTCATTCCCCAGTGTGTGACTAAAAGAGGTCCTTTGCCTAGTAATTTTTGGCCTTCAATTCGTACCCGCGCTTTCTCCACCACGATACCCATTAAATCCCTAATCGGTTCTTGTGGCATGTTAAATGTAAATAGAGATGGGACTGGTGGAATGATTTGATGACCTACGTTTTCTAGCCAAATCAATCCAGACATCTTAGGCTGACCGCCCGTCGTCACAATCACCCGGTCTGCGTCGTATTCCGTATCCCGGCAATGGATGCGAAAGCCTTTCTGCGTGGGCTTTATCTCATCTACCGATTGACTGCTATGCAGATTGATGTGCAAACGCCTAGCTTCGGACATAAAGCAGTCAATGATGGTTTGGGAATCGTTAGAAAGGGGAAAAATGCAGTTATCATGGTAGGTCTTCAAAGCTACGCCTCGCGCCTCTAGCCATTCGACCATAGAGGACGCATTAAAGACCTCAAAAGCTTTGCGCAGGAACTTCTCCCCACGGGGGTAATTTTCTGACAGCACGCGGGAATTAAAGGTGGCATTAGTGACATTGCACCGACCACCACCGGATATCTTCACCTTCCCTAAAAACTTGGATGTTTTCTCTAGGATGGTTACTTCTGCATCAGGATTGTGTTCTTTAGCAGAAATGGCTGCAAAAAATCCAGCGGCCCCACCACCTATGACGATTATTTTCATGGAATAAAATCTGCGCGTAGGGGATTAAATGAGTCTACTAAAACGCCTTCCTCAAGCGCCACAACACCGTGGTCGATAGATGGAGGTATAAAGAAAACGTCACCTTGTTTCAGGATCTTTTTTTTATCTCCTATGATCACCTCAAAAACCCCACTTTCCACATACGAACCTTGGGTATGGATATGTTGGTGTATCGCTCCCACTCCTCCTTTTTTGAAATGCACCTTCACGATCATGAGCCCATCATTATAGGCCATGATTTTGCGTTTGCAATACTCATCTAGGATTTCCCATTCGATCTCAGCGTCTTTGATCCAGTGCGTTCTACTCATGCACAAAAATAAGACAATTTGTCGAATGCATAATTTTTTCTATTATTGTCAAAATATAAACCTCCTAACTATGAAAAATCGATTTATTAAAGCCTTCATTTACAGCTTTTTATGCATAGCATTTTTTCAAGTTTCCGCACAAGGCCCTAAGGTATTAGTCGTAACTGCACACCCAGATGATGAAACGGGTTTCTCTGTTAGCATATTTAAAATCACCCACGAGTTAAAAGGAACAGTGGACATGGCGGTGATGACAGATGGGGGTGGTGGATTTGCGGATTCACAATTAGGCGCCATGTATTATGGATTAAACTTAACAGATTCTGTAACGGCTAGAAATCACCTGCCTTTAATTCGTAAACAAGAAATTCTGGATGCCGCAAAGATCATGGGTATGCGGAATATCTATTTTATGGAACAGCCAGATGACTGGTATACGACGGATCCAACACCCTATATTTCGGGTAAAAATTGGAATATTCCACACGTGGAAAGCCGAATGGATAATCTATTAAAAGACCAAAACTATGATTTTGTCATCACCATGTTGCCTCATGCTGGTCAACACGGTCACCATAAAACAGCGGTATTGATGGGTCTAAGAGCGGTGCAGCGTTTCAAAGGGCCTAAGAAGCCTATTATCATTGCTGGTAGCCCAATGAATCTGAATGCTAAACCAGTCGAATTTACCGAATTAGCGGGATTTCCCGAGACAAAAATAAAGCCTGGAACACCTACCTTCACTTTGAACCGTGCCTTCCGATTTAAGGAGAACGATAAGTTAAGTTATAAAATCGTAGCTGACTGGGTGATCTCAGTGTATAAATCTCAGGGGGCTATTCAAGAAGGCGCGATTCACAAAACCGATTTAGAGACCTACCGTTACTTCGATATAAATGATGCTACGGGAATAAATAAAGTGGAAAAGCTGTTTAAAGATTTAGCGAAATCAGGATTTCCTGCTCCATAAAAATGCACCGTGAAATAGTGCCGTAATAATGCTATAAAAAAGCCGGGTTGTGATGCCCGGCTTTCTTTATTTAATCTGCCAAAGTCTGGTAGACCATTTGGCGTAAACTATTGTGGTATTCCCAAGTGAAATGGCTCTCCTGAGTCATGAATAAGCCAATTAACTTTTCTTTCGGATCAATGAAGAAATGGGTATTGTTAGCGCCTCCCCAAAAGAATAAACCCTTAGATGCAGGCGTTTTCGTAGCTGGGCCATCGGTAACAACGGCGAAACCAAGACCCCATCCTGTTCCAGGTAATTCTGGATAGAAGTCTCCTGTGTGATTTGCGGTCATTAATTCGATTGTCTTGCGGCTTAAGTATTGCTTGCCTTTATAGGTTCCGCCGGCTAGTAGCATTTGGCAGAAAGTCGCATAATCTGAGACAGAAGAGAACAAGCCGTTTACTCCACTCCAAACCGTTACATTTTCAAATGGAGGCTGTATTGTAGCAACGGAAAGGTTGCCATTATTGTTCTTGGTATGCACAGGCACAATCTTAGATTGCTCCTCTTTAGGTACATTATACCCGGTATGTTTCATCTCCAAAGGATCAAAAATTCGAGCCTTTAAAAATTCATTCACACTCATTCCAGTGAATTTTTCGATCAAAACGCAAAGCACATCAGGACCCGCGCTATAGTTCCATTCCGTTCCTGGTTGAGCCACTAAAGGAAATTTGGTCATCACAGCTACGCGTTCTTGAATCGTTTTAAAGCCTGGATTGAAATAGGCATTTCTGAATCTGTTCTGAACGGGGTTTTGGTTTAAACCATGCGTTAATCCACCACTGTGACTTAATAATTGGGTCATGGTGATTTGCGACTTGAGGGAATCCGTAGGTGCGTAAGCGTCATCATAGCTGCTTCGCGCGACGCGTAAATTTTTAAATTCCGGTAAATATTTCGATACCGGATCATTTAATTTAAAATACCCTTCTTCATAGAGCATCATAAATGCAACAGAGATGATGGGCTTCGTCATCGACTGGATATAGAATAAATCATCCGTTGTCATGGGTGTTTTTGTTGCTACATTTTTGTATCCTATAGCCCCTTGATGTACCACCTGGCCATTGTGAATGATCATCGTTACGGCGCCGGGAATATTCCCTTTGTCCATTTCGGATTGAACAAATTTTTCTAATCGTTTAACGCGATCGACATTAATGCCGGCAACGATTTTAGGTGCTTGTGCACTGATTTCGCCTACGAATAGAAGGCTGAATAGAACGAGGATTAGTTTAGTAAGTTTCATATTGTTTAGATTATTTTACTTTTTTCTGTGCTGCCATCCATTCCATGATGGTGACAGGCTTTCCGTTTATGCGAACAGGGGAACCATCCAGGTCTGTTCTTGGAAGGTTTTCGTGGAGATAAACCCACGACCAATGGCCATTGTATTCGAAACTTTTACCACCATAGAAATTAGTGATGTCATTTACGTGATCGTAATACGTGAAGTGTACATTTTTAGCTCCTGCCTTGCGTAAACGGTCAAATACAGGCACAACCGTAATGTCAGGGATGGTGGTTCTGTCATCTTTAGAGTGCACAAACCAAATGGGTACATTCTTTATCTTTTGAATATCACTTTCAGGGATGTATTCTGATTTGTAGGCCAAAGCGCTAATGTAGCCCGCTGCAAAATAATCAGGATGTAAGAAGATCAATTTCAAAGCCATGTAGCCTCCATTTGAACAACCTCCCACATATATGCGGCTAGGGTCGATACCTGGATTTGCTTTGACATAATCCTTAATTAAGGCCATCAAACCTTCATTGTAAATATCATTATCTTTTCCTTGCGTTCCCACTCCTTGTGCATTGTGCATCCAGGCTCCTGGGCATTGCGGGGATAAGACGTAGGCTCCTTCAAAAATCGATTGGATACCTTCTGCGGCGTAGTTTGCTGCTTTATTTCCTAAAAGAGGAACCGTAGGGTCCGTCCCACCTTCGCCACCCCCATGAAGCCAGATGATTAAAGGTGCTTTGTCCTTCTTCACTTTAGGTGTAAAGGTTGCGTAGGACATCGTTAATTTTTCACTATAGGTGTATTTACCAGTCAAGTCAAATTGATCAATCATGGGCATAATTTTGCCCGTTGACGTATCCCATACATTTCCCGTTTTAGGGTGCACAATTGTTAGGGAATAATCAACCCAAACATTCCCTTTACTTCTTAAGTATTGAAAAGGGGAGCTAATAGGTAGCTGAGGTCCTACCGATAAAACAAGCGTGATGTTTTTACCTGTCTTCACCTTTTCACCTTTTTCATCCGAAACATAGGCGCTTACAATATCTCGCTTATTTTCTTGATCTGAAATCGGACCTGTGCTCAATTTTCGGCTAGCATAAACGGTATATTCTGCTGCATTCACTTTAGAAGTAGTGTCATCGAGAGACAAAATGACTTTGTTTACACCTGCACCCCAGTCGAATCCTTCGACGACGATTTTATAGGTGCCGGATGGTTTTGCTAGTGCGCTGTAAGTAATCAGCGAGAGCAATAATAGGATGATTTTTTTCATAGGTTTATAGGATAATAAAGGTTCTAAGCTAGCTAATTTTTTGGCATAAAAAAAGGGGATGATCGATGACCACCCCCTTCCTTTTAGAAATATAAATTATTTCGCTTCTGCAGCTGTTGCTCCTTTTGCAATAGAGTAAACAACTAAACCGAAACCAATTTTATTTACAGCATCAGCAATGTTATATGCTAAGTCAATGTTTCCAGCGAATCCTGATAACAAGTTACCTGGTAACATCATGTAGCCGATTGGATAGATTGCCCAACCTACTAATGTGAACCAACGCATTACTTTGAAACCTGATTGAACCTCAGCGTTAGTAGAAGCTGCTGCTAACTTAGAAGCCTCACCCATGTAGATTTCATAGATGATTAGCGCCCATCCTAATGTAGAAATGATTCCCCACATTACGTTTTGCTCAGGCACTACAGCCTCTCCGATGTAACCTGCTACTAGCATAACTACAGATCCGAAGATTAAACGAGATAACATTCCTGTCTTAGCGCCTGCTGGCTTTAAAATCAAGAAATACTCAATACACATTAACGGAACAGTTAACGTCCAGTCAATGTAACGGAATTGCGTTGGAGACTCGTGTGTCTCTAACCAAACACCGCGCATGTAGAAATAATGCACAGCCGCAATAAAGGTGATCAAAGCAGAAATCAATAAAGATGTTTTCCACTTATCGTTTACTGTACCTCTCTCTACAATGAAGAAGATCGAAGCAGCAAGCATCGACATATAACCTGTAAAGAAGGTGAAGCCGATGTAATCTCCAGCAGCTAAGCTGCCATCCAATAAAATGTTTAATGTTTCCATAAAAAATAAGGATTTAAAGTGATACTGTTTAAACTTATGATGTCGGCAATTGTTTTCAAATATTGTAAAAAAAATTTAAAAAAAAATAAAAATTGTCCAAAATGTTCAAATTGGCCGTTTTATTAATTTGTGCATAAGTAAAAAATGCGGGAGGGTCAATAAAGAAAGAAAGATAAAAATGGGATATACCTGTAAGTTATTGGCAATCAATTTCATATAGACAATTCCAAGCAAAAAGGCTCCTATGGAAAATGGGATAAGTTTTTTATATAATTCCCAGATTTTCATTTTTAAGTGATTTCTCATGCCTTCAAAACTAGTGATGGCATGGCAACAAGAAAAATAGCAAATAAATGCCGGTATTAGTGGCAGGGAAAAACCGATCACTAAAGCAAAAAAAGTATTCAAAAAGGGATGAAAATTTTTCTTTTGGAACCCAAAACTCAGAAAAAATAGACTGAAAAGAAGAGAAAAAGGAGGTAGATTCTTAGGTAAATTTACCTGCATCGAGGTCGTAATTTCTAAAACTTCTGACCAATGACTAACGAGAATGAACGACAAAATTCCGGACCCGAGGCAAATCGTTTTGACGAGATTTAGCCAGGTATTTGTAGGCTCGACCGGATGTACATCTTCCATATCTCCGAAATGAAATACACTGATAGCGATGAAAATGATAAATCCGACCACCGGTGTAATGAACCAAAGGGCTGCATAGGCCAGCATGATACCCAGGTAATAAACGATAAAATGCTTTAAATGAAAGGTGAGATTTTCTCTGGAAGCAATTTTTTGAGCAATTAAATGGTCGCCTGCCCCGTGAGGGATTCCGATAAGTAGGAGCAATGATCCACAAATTATTAGATCAATGGAGCTTGACCAAGGACCTAACAGTAAGTAGGCAGCTAGATAGATTAAAGTGACGAAGGCCCCAATGTAGTTTTTCATTTTAACAGATGTTTAATGAAAAGGGGGATGTCTAATTGGGAAAGCAAACCTATGTCATTTAGTAGCGAACTTTTATCGTCTAGAAAACGAAGAATCTTAGGAGTTTGAACTCTTGTAAACAGCCTATCCATCACTTCTGGAATTTTATTCATTTCGTTTTGCATGATTTTTAAAAGCATTTTATCATAAAAACGAAACCTTTTGGGCACTTTTATGGAACGATTTTGGGCTCGATATATAGCATCTTGGTGCATTCGGGTAAAGGCATATCCAGTAGAAGCTTTCATGTTTCCTCCAGCTGCGCCTATCGTGAAAACTCGCCCATTTTTTATTTGTGTTTTGCCTCCCATCGGAATAGTTCCAGCCTCAATGGATATAATTTTGTATTTCTGGGAGCCATAGTGGTTAGTTACATAGTTTTGCCAAATAGATTCATAGGCCTCTTTGTCATAAGGTAATTGTGTAAATACCGTGGTTTCAATTAGTGCTTTTGTTTTGCTAAAGGGCAATATATAATGGAATACAGCCATTTCTGGAGTAGAAACGGGTAGGCTGAAATCCATTAAGGTCATAGAATATTCGTCTAAAATAGGCTCTTCAAACTCAATGAATTTTCCACTAAAATGCTGGTAGATGAGTGCGGGATCTTCCGATTTCTGAGGTCTAGAATCAGCCACTCGCTTAGCATAGTAAGAGGAATCATCTTCACAAACAATGGAATGCAGATCGCCCCCTTCTTGTATTTCTTTTACCCAGCTTTTTACTAATGTAATGTTCGGATTCGCTGGAATGAATTCATTAAAAAAATAGTCAAAAAACCGATCAGAGGAGATATAATTATATTGAAGAGGAGTAATTTTCGAATGTAAGGTTTTTCCAGAACTTGTTCTGTAGGTCATGGAATGCCATGATTTTTCGACTAAAAAGGGGAAGCAACTCGAGGATTTATCCTCCCAAAAACACCAGCTTTTCGTGGAACGATCCCCTGAATCCAGCAGTAAAATTTTTTGTTCAGGATCAACTTGTGTCAGTTCATATAATAACTGTAATCCGGATGCCCCTGCACCTATAATCGCAATATCGTATATGTGTGTAGGCATCAATATGATTATTGAAATAAAAAATTGTACAAATTAAACTAGAATTTTTGAAATTTGTTTAGCCTATCTGTATTTAGCGGCTTCGATGACTAGGCAAAGACCCGCTTGGAAAATGAGCAGGGCACCTGTTCCGTAATAGAACCAGTCACCCCCTTGAAATTTTGTGATTCCTGCGTCGATAGCCATGGAAAGTCCACTTCCTGTCAGAATCAGGCCGAAGGATGCCTGAAGGATCCATTTTGATTTATTTTTCATTTTGGTGAATGCATTTAATTCGGTGTATTTTACTAGATTTAATGGTATAAACCTATCTAAAATATGAAAAAATGTAGTTTACTATGCTTGCTGCTGCTTTCGCAGGCCATTTTTGGGCAACAACGATTTAGCAAAGCATTGAAAGATATGCCAGGCGTCGTTTCATTTACGTTTAGAAATGATTTTAGCAAGGATGTCCCGGGGACGTTGGATTATATCAAGCAGATGGGCATTTCTAACATCGAGTTTTCGAATTTGTTCGGTAAAACAGCCTCTGAAATGAGGGCTTTATTAGATGCGAGAGGGATGGTTTGTACAAGCTATGGTGTTTATTATGATGCTTTGACAAATAAAACAGATGCGGTAATTCGAGATGCAAAGACGCTAGGTGCGGAATTTGTGCGGGTGGGAATGATTCCACACAAAGGTGAATTTACTGTTCAGCAGGCAGATGCCGCCGTGAAAGACTTTAATCGAGTGGGTCAACAACT
Source organism: Aquirufa sp. HETE-40SA (assembly GCF_054558635.1). Lineage (NCBI taxonomy): Bacteria > Pseudomonadati > Bacteroidota > Cytophagia > Cytophagales > Flectobacillaceae > Aquirufa > Aquirufa sp. HETE-40SA. Next base: position 134,162 of record NZ_JBPXKN010000002.1, on the reverse strand, counting down.
AAAGGAGAGTGGTATTGAATTCAGTTACCACAACCATGGTTACGATTTTACGCCATATGAAAACGGAACCTTGTATGACTATTTGATCCAAAATACCAATCCCGCTTATGTTTCCTTCGAACTTGATATCCTTTGGGTGCATCAATTTGGTCAAGATCCCGTGGCTTATCTGAAGAAATATCCGAATCGATTTAGGTTGATGCACGTAAAGGATTTGAAAAAGGGATTAGCTGTGGGATTGGATGTGAAGACTTCACCAGAAAACGATGTGCCTTTAGGTTCGGGTCAAATCGATGTTAAAAAAATCTTGAAGCAGGCTAAAAAGAGCTCGGTAAAGTATTATTATCTGGAAGATGAAAATTCAAATGCTCGAGCGCAGGTGCCACTTAGTTTAGCTTATTTAAAGACTTTGTAAGTTCGGTATAGGCTGGTTTTTTGGCATAATTCTCATCAAACAAAAGAGGGTATTCTTTCGGTCTCTTGAAATAACCGCGTAACCAGGAATCCTTATCTGAAATGTTCCAAAAAGTGATGCCGTATTGTTGCTTTATCGGGATGCTTTGGAAGGATTTGAAAAGTAATTTGAATAGTTCCATTTGAGCGGCTGAGGCTTTCTCATCGTACACGAATTCAGGATTATTCTTCGGATTGACCGCTACGTCTACCTCTGAAAAATGAACGGCTAATCCTGTTTGAGCTGATTTAGTAATTACTTCCTCGATTTCTTTTCGCTTCGAATCTACATTAATGTGCATTTGCAAACCGATTCCGTGAATGGGAATTTGACGGCTTTTTAGATCCGCCACAAGGTTAAGAATGGCCTGCATCTTTTTAGGATGGCCATCTTGTCCGTAATCATTGTAAAAAAGCGTGGCATTGGGATCTGCCTCGTGAGCCCAAAGGAAGCTTTTGGCAATATAATCGGGAATATGATCCGCCCAAAGAGAAGAACGCAAACTGCCGTCGTCTAAGAAGGACTCGTTCACCACATCCCATCCGGAAACCTTGCCTTTGTAATGGGAAACGACCGTTTGAATGTGATGCTTTAGTAGATCCTCCCAGGCTTTTTGATCGCCTTTGAAATCCTTCATCCACTGAGGGACCTGATTATGCCAAACCAAGGTGTGCCCATGGATACGCTTGCCAGTCGCCGAAGCAAATGCCACAATTTCATCCCCTTTCGAGAAGTCAAAACGGTCGGCTGCCGGATGGGCCAGCATCATTTTCATGTGATTTTCGGCGGTTAAGCTTGTAAATTCATTGCTAGCGATGCCTCTATAGGCTTCGTTTTCAGAAAGTAATCGAGGATTCACAGAAGCGCCTAGGCGAAAGGCGATTGCGTCTTTTAATAAGTTTTGGGCGTTTGCTATAGTAGAAAGGCCTAAGAGTAAGACGATTAGTTTCATATTAAGCAGGTTTGATGCTCCAAAGTAGAAAAAATGTTCGAGAAATTCTATCCTTAATGATTCACCATAATTTTCAATGAATTTTGCTTGATTTTTTCCATCGTTTGTCGAGCTAATAAATAGCTAATGGTCGATTCTGCCCCTTGATTTAAGTTCACATTTTCCCGTTCTAATCCATCATAGCAACCTCCTGTGCAGGGATTGTACATAATTTGGTGTAAATGATTTCGCCCTAAGAACCAATCGAAGGCTAACTGCATTTTTTCGCGGTAATTTTCATCTAAATACACTTGATAAAAAGCATGCAAAGCTAAAATAGTATAACTAACATCGATGGCCTGCTCGCCACCAACCTGAGAAAGGGCTTTCGTGTGAGCTTGATATGGTTTTTTATCGTTTTCACTCCAGTATTCATTAGAAATCACATGAATACCTTGGGAGTCGAAGATGTGCTTTAATAAGAATTCAAAGGTTTGAAGTGCCATTTGTTGATAGCGTCTTTCGCCGCTCGCAAGTCCGGCTAATAACATTGCCTCTGGTAATAAACTATTAGCATAGGTCAACGAATATTCGAACCATTCCCAATTTTCGGCTGCTTCATGGGCGTACATTGCCGCTAAACGTTCGGCAAATAAATCAATTAAAGGAAGATTTTCTGGCTTATTAGCATAGTAAAGTCCTTTAATTAGGAAGGCCATTGCTCGAGTAGAATGTATATCCTCAATGCATAAAATAGCCTTTGTAAAAATCATGTCTGCTTGAGAAACAATAGATTTAGGTAAGGTATCTTTTTTAGAAAGCACAAATCCTAAAGCCCAAAGGGTGCGACCTATGGAATCTTCCAGATTTACCTCTTCGTTTTGGGTTGTAAACTGTCTTTCATAAGAAACATAATTTAGGAAGGTACCGCTGGGTTGCTGGCAGAATTGAATAAAGTCTAGGTAAATGCGAACCAAGGCCAGGTCATTTGAACTTTCGGATGCAGTATATTGCTCGCACATGGCTATCAGCGCCCTGGCATTATCATCGATAGTATAACCCGATAATGGATCTGGTTCATTGATATGAGAGAATTGAAGCATCCCGAAAGCAGTGGTTAATCGTTCCATCTGCATCAGGTTAATGGATGGATTTCTAAACTTAAATTCAAAAATAGGACCTCCTATTTTTTGGAATAAATTAACATGAAGAATAGCTGAATTTTCCCAAGCGGAATGCGCCATACTTTGTAGCGAATTGATGCGCATTTGGGTTCGCAAGGGTTTATTTTCCAGTAATTGAATAGCTGCTTTTGCTAATTGTTGAGGTTGATCAAAGTCAATCATTACCCCCATATCAGCCGTTAATACCTCTTCCACATGTGGAATACGAGTTGAAATAACTGGACATCCACTGCTGATAGCATAGGAAAAAGTGCCACTTACTGCTTGATTAGGGTCATTCGAGGTAAAAAGATAGATGTCAGTTAGGGTTAAGTATTCAAGTAATTCTGGGGTAGGTAGGAAATAATTAATCCATCTCACCTGTTCCTGAAGGCCAAGTTGTAGAATCATTTCTTCTAAATAATGTCGATAACTTTCCCCGTCTCTTGCTACTGTGTTAGGATGGGTCTTACCTATTATAAGAAAAATAGTAGAGGGAATTTTTTGTATGATCGCTGGCAAAGCCTGCAAAGTAGTCTCGATGCTTTTACTGGATCCAATAAAGCCAAAGGTGGATAATACGGTCTTACCTTCTAACTGAAATTCCCGCTTCAACTCCTCTTTGTTTGTATGTTCTAATAGATGCGTTCCATGAGGAATAACGGTAATTTTTTCAGCAGGAATTTCATAGTCTCTCTGCAAAATTTCTGCCGATGAATGAGTCATCACAACTAGTGAAGTGGCTTGTTTAGCATAGTTTTTAACTAAATTTTTATGATCCTCATTGGGTCTAGGTAAAACCGTATGGAACGCAATTATAATTGGTTGGTCAATGGAATTCAATAATGCTTCTAGATGGTTTTTGTGTGATTCAAATAGGCCAAATTCGTGCTGAAGCACCACTAGTTTGATATTTTTATCTGCATTAAGTTCTTGTGATAAAGCTATATAAGAATTAGCATCATCGGCGACTAAAAGACAGCGAGGATCAGTAGGGTAGTCGTGTTTTTGGTCTGAATTTTCCACCGCACAAATTCGAATTTCAAAACTATCTTGGTAGGTAGTGATGATGGCTTGAATTAAGTCATGAGTGTAGGTTGCTATGCCGCATTCACGAGGCGAAGAGGTGGAAATGAAAAGGATTTCTGGTAAGGCTGTCATGTGATTAGGTTGTTTTTAAGTCGGTTAATAATGAACTTAAGCTGAGTGATGCGCAGGCAATACGTTCATCTGCTGCACCGTAATAGATATAGAGGGTGTCATTTTGCACAATTGCTCCTGTCGGGAAACAAACATTGTTGACAAACCCTGTTTTTTCGTACTCTTCTTCGGGGGAAAATAAGGGGATTTTTAGTCGACCTATTTCAATGAGGGGATTATCTAGATCAAATAAGGCCGCACAAGCTGAATATATGTAGCCATGAATCGTATCATGAACCCCATGGTAAATTAAAAGCCATCCCTCTGCCGTTTCAATGGGTGGGCAACCGCCGCCTATATAACTAGCCTCGTGTGGATATTTGGCCGTCATCATAATCCAGTCATTAAGATGGAGAAAATAATTTTGCCAAAACTCCACCGTCAATTCAGCCAGTTCATTAACGATAACTAGTTGTATGTCAGGTTTTACGCGGTGAAGGAAATGAAATTTCTCATTGATCTTCCGAGGGAAGAAAACGACATTTTTGTCCCAAAGAATGGCTTTCTCATTTGCCGGCCTTGATTGAGTAAATGGATTATTATAGCGGACATATTTTTCGTTTATTTTTTTTCGAGATTCCGCTAAAATCCGAAACGCTTCGAAGCTAATGACGGGAACTATGATGCCTAGTTTTTTGAAGCTAACTAAATCAGTAGAGATGGCTAGTGCCCCTAATGCCGAAATACCATCATAGGCGGTATAGCTAAGGTAGAAGGTGCCATCAATTTGGCAAATTCTGGGATCTTCTAATCCTTGAGATTCATAGTCGAATTGCGGAAATAAAATGGGGACATCCATTCGGTATTCCACTGAAGTAGGATCTGATAGTTGAGCATATCCTATGGTTGAATTATTACCTTGTCTTACGGCACGATAAAAAAGGTGAATTTTGCCGCCGGACTTAATGACCGCTGGATTCATTACGCCCAGGTTTTCAAAACCAAGTGTTGTTTTTTCTAGTAAGACTCCTTCTTTTTTAATAGTGTTCATTTTTTCAAATAGGATTGCTTTATAGAAAAAACCTTTTGCGAGTAAGGTAGACCAATTAAACAGGACGGACTATGATTTTAGCCATTCCTGCTGAAAGTCATAAAAAAAGGCCACCTCGTGAGAAGTGGCCTTTCCTTGTTAAATGGATTGAATTATTTCCCATTTACCTTCTTGATGAACGAAATGACGCCGTTCATGTAGATTTTTTGGTCATCCCACATCGCTAAGTGGCTGCCGTTAGGACAATATAAATAGGAGCCGTTTTGGACTAATTTACTTTGTTCCTCCATGGCCTTAGGATCCATCGTATCGTATTTTGCACCTACCATGAGGGTAGGTACGTAGATTTCTTTCAGACGGTTTTTGATATCCCATTTTTCCAAAAGTCCGCTAATCCCGAACTCACTCGGCCCTTGCATTCGAACATAAACGGCACTATTTCCGTGCTTAAAGGTGCGATTCAAGGCATCTGGCCATTCTTTTAAACGGCAAATATGTTTTTGGTAGAAATTAGGGATTAATAGTTCCATGTAGCGCGGATTATTGAAATCCTTTTTTGCCTCGATAGCTCTAACCTCTGCTAAAACTGTTGGATCCATTTGTTTCGCTAAAACCTCCTCCGCATACTTCCCATATTCAGGGGCACTTGCTACCATATTAGATACCACAAGACCTTTGATATGCTTTTGGTATTTCAGCGCATATTCCATGCCTAAAATGCCGCCCCATGAATTTCCGACAACGTAAAAATTAGTGGAATCTGCTCCTATCGCCTTGCGTACTTGCTCTACCTCTTCCACAAAACGCTCTGTTTTCCAAAGGGTTGAGTCTGTCGGTTGATCACTGTAATAGGAGCCTAGCTGGTCGTATTCGTAGAATTCGAAGCCCTCTCTTTGGAAAAAAGTCTCAAAACATTCCATGTATTCATGCGTCATCGCTGGACCACCATGTAATAAGAGGATTTTGATCTTAGGGTTATTTCCAAAACGCTTCGTCCACACCTTAAAAGTACCGGCAGAGGTTTGAATAGGAATCATTTTAACCCCACCAGCTTCTAAGCTGTCAGGATAGGTGAAGTAGTTAGACACCGTTTCTCCGCTTTTCGTGCAGGAAGAAAGGGTAAAAATCGATAAGGCAATGAGTAAGAGTTTGTTCATCGTTTTTTTTTCTTAAACATACTATTTCTAAGAAGTATATGAAAATTTTTGTTGTTCCTAAATCGGAAAAGGGACCCAAAAAGACCCATTAAGGGCCTTTTTAAAAATGAAGTAAACAGAATTACTTAGAAGATAAATCAGGTTGTAACGTCATATAGGTAGTTTCATTTTCTACCACATAGGTGCGCATGATAGCCATATCCTTCTCGTAGGCGCCTTTGCCATAAACTTCGTCGTAAGCAGTTTTTAGTGTAGACATTTCATCTAATTCTTTCCAGCCATTAGGGAAGCGGCGTGAGAAAACTAAGCGGTTTTGTCCAGATGTAGTGTAAGTAGCGATTTTCATACCTACTTTATCCCAAACCTTCGGTAAGCGCTTTATAACATCCCAAAACTCTTGGGCTGGCGCATATCGTATGGTAAGAAAATTTGAACGCACTTTATCCGTTACCTCTTTCATGGGGCTATTGCTGTATTCAGCTCTGTAAGTGATGATTTCGCCACCAGTTACTCCCTCTAAAAAGGGGGAAACCTTTAGGTAGAAATCGCTTGCAGCTTCAGAGTTAGCTGTGGTAGCGCTTAAAGCGTCGCGTTGTTCCCAAGAAAGTCCACGGTTATAAATAGCAAGTACTTCATTATGGTGGCTTCCTCCAGTTAGATTGAAAACAATCCACGATAGAGGTGTGCCTGCTTTTCTGAATTTAGCTACATGGTTTTTTAATGCCTCATTAAATGCAGCTCGCTGGCCAGTTTTTACTTTGTAATACTGAAAGTTAGCAGTAGAGGCTTGAGCAAAGACTGCCGCTGTTAACAAACAAAAGGAGGAAATTAGAATTAGTTTTTTCATGGCTTAATCATGTTTAAGGTGAAGCCCAAATTTTCACCTTTTACTTGATTCTGGGAGATTATTTAACTTGTATTTTGTCCATTTTTAGGTAATTTTTGTCTATAATTCAGAAGTTAACCAGAAAATTATGTTTGAGTTTGTGCCTTATTTATCCTTTTTGACAAGTGGAATAGGCCTTTTATTCATCAGTTATTTGATTGTCCGCTTTCCGCGAATTCCTCAGGTATATTTATTGGGATGGATTATTTTTTCATTGGTGTTTTTGGAATTTTACATTTATGCATTAACCTCAAAGCATATTTACCAAATGCTTTTTATCCTTAGGACGCCTAATATTATTCGGATTTTTTTACCTGTGGTGCTTTATTGGTATGTGCGAAGCATGCTGCTGCCGGGATCGAAAACCAAGGCTAAATTATACCTGCATTTTCTATTTCCTATATTGCTGACCATTGGAGTTGCGCCAGATTTGTTTTTATCTGTGGCGGAAAAGACTGCCATTTTAGACCAATATTATGCCCAAAATAAGTACTTCATATCCACTCCCATGGGCTGGATTCCAGCCGGATTTGTACAACCAGTTTCCATCGTTTTTGGTATCGTTTACGGATTGATTTGCTTGTTTTTAATTTGGAAAACAAAACAAAAAATGGGGGCACAATATGCCTATATCAATAGGCAATCGATGAATTGGCTGAATTTATTGAGTGGAGCAGTTACGATTTATTTTTTACTTCAATTCTACCAGTACCTTAATTTGTTTTTCAATAATTCCTTCGATCCTCCGTCTCAATTCATCAAATGTGTGATTGGGATTTCACTTTTCACCTATTTTATTACCACGCCTAATGTGCAGGAAAATATGGATGGCTGCATTGTGCCTAAAAAAAAGGGGACACCTTCTATCGATGAAATTAAACCTGAGCTTCTGTCAGAAATGCAGTCGGATAAGGATGCAATAAAATTTGATGTTCAGCTGAAAAAGGACAAGGATTATTTAGAGTCCGATTTTGACTTAGCTGCCATGGCTAAATCGATGGATATACAGGCCACTAAATTATCGAAGCTGATTAAAAAATACTATGGTATTTCTTTCACAGAATACATTAATCGACTTCGCATACACAATTTTCTATTACAACGTGATTCCTTTGATCAGTATACATTAGAAACGTATATGTACCAAAGTGGTTTCGCTAATCGATCGACATTCTATGCTGCCTTTAAAAAATATGTAGGAGTGAATCCTAGTTTTTATCTAAAGGAAATGTCAAATGATCAAACTGATATTTAATAGAACATAACAATTTGCTATTTTATAATTGACTACATTTGCCTCCGATAAGGCCTATTTTGGCGAAACTTATAAGTAGGTCATGCCTAAGAATGTTAAAATATCGGTGTTGATGGCCGTTTACAATACGGACTTTCAATTAACCAAAAGAGCCATTGATTCTGTTTTACAGCAAGATTTTCAGGATTTTGAGTTGATCATCATCGACGATGGGAGTAAGGGGAATGACCGCAAAGCCTTGCTAGAATATGTGGAGGCTCACGAAGAAAAAATCATCTATATTCGCCATAGTAACCGCGGTCAGGCGGAATCCATCAATCGGGGAGTATTAATCAGTGTAGGGGATTTTATCACCATCTTAGATAGTGATGATGAGTACAAGCCCTACCATTTAAGCACTTGTTTACAGGAGATTGAAAACGTGGATTTGATTTGTTCTACCGCAGAAACGGTGGTGGACACGGTGGAAGATTATTATGTTCCTGATAAAAATGATTTAAGTAAGCCCATTCACTTGGATGATGCGGTGCTTTTTGGGACCTTATTTGGCCATCAAAAAGTATTTAAAAGCATTGACTTTAAAGGTGGTTTTGCGGCGGATTCAGCTTTTTTTGAGCGCGCTGAGATTGAGTTTAAAACGAAGAAGGTATTCCAAAGATCCTACATCTATTACCGCAATAATCCGAACAGTACCTGCGCCTTATTGAAGCAAGAACTCCTTTTGACCGCTAATTAAACATGCAGCATCTTGTATTAGCGTGCCACATAACGGGGGTGTATGATGTGAATCGGAACATGACGCTAGCAGATGATTCCTATGAACTCGTAAGGGAATGGGCGGAATCAGTGGCCGCAGCGAAACTGAAAGGCGTCATTTTTCACAATAGTTTTTCTGACCAGAACTGTGCGCGTTATGAGAATGAGTATATTTCTTTCGAACGCATTTGCTATAATCCCCAGTATAATCCGAATGTCTACCGCTATTTTGTGTACCGCGATTATCTTGCTACGATTACGGATGTTCAGGGTGTTTTTGTGACAGATGTATCAGATGTGACTTTGGCTCAAAACCCCTTCGTTCATCCCTTATTTACTGCTAACCCAGCTGCTCTTTTCTGCGGTGATGAGCCTAAAACCTTACATAATGACTGGATGCTGGCGCATGCGGAACACCTTCGCGGGCAAATTTCCGATTATAGTGCCTATGAGGAACGGTTTGCGTCTGAGGTGCTTTTAAATTGCGGTGTCTTTGGTGGTTCGTTTCCGATCTTTTTTGATTTTCTGCAGCAATTGTGTGCCTTGCACTCAACCTATAATCACGCGAATAAGTCTGCTTACACAGGTGACATGGGTGCCTTTAATTACCTAGCTCGAACACGCTTTAATGACAATTTATTCCACGGTTCTCCCGTAAATACCGTTTTCAAATTCTACGAAAACGACCGAACCGATTGCTGGTTCAGGCATAAATAAAACTAGTTATTTGCCTTATATACGCGTAAAAAATTACCCCCTAATACCTTTTTGATATCCTTGTTCGAATAGCCTCGCGCGATTAGAGCCTGAGTAAAAAGAGGATAATCAAGTACTGTTTTCAGCTGCTTTGGAGCCGAATTAATGCCATCAAAATCAGAGCCTAATCCCACGTGATCTACCCCAATGAGTTTTACGATGTGGTCAAAATGCTTCATCAATTGTTCTAGGTCTGGTTTGATGGCTCCACTCTCTTGTGGGTATTTATCCGAAACGACGGTGAAAGCATATTCCGTTTGCATGCCCGATTTGATTAAGGAATCGATTTCAGCGGCATGAATTTTACGAAAGGCCGCATCTTTTTTGGAAAAATCAATATCCACAAATCCAGAAAAGAAGTTCAAATGGATGACTCCTCCATTCTTTCCGATGGCGATAATTTGATCGTCTTTCAGATTTCTAGAAACGGGACAAATGCTGTAAGCGTTGCTGTGAGAAGCAATGATAGGTTTTTTCGTCGTACTGATGACATCCCAAAACGTCGCCTCACCCACATGCGAAACATCCACAATCATGCCCAGTTGGTTCATTTTTTGCACGACCGTTTTGCCAAAATCCGTCAGTCCCTTCTTCCCCTTAAAATCCGGATTTTTCTCATCCGCATGGGAGCTCGCCCAGCCAGGAGAATTATTCCAAGTCAGGGTCATGTAGCGAACCCCGCGGTTGTAGAATGTCTCTAGTTTCTGCAGATCACCATCGATCATGTGCCCGCCTTCGACGCCGAATTGTGCTACTAACTTTTGCTCTTTTAAGGCGCGCTTGATGTCTTTCCAAGTTTTGGCAATCACCATTTTATCCGGATTTCTCGCTGCCACCGCATACAAACTATCCATCTCGCGCATGGCCCATGCGTAAGGATTCGCCTTCTGCCCATCACACCAAACCGAAAACAGCTGGTAATCCACCCCGCCCTTCTTAAATCGCGCTAAATCCGAGTGATTTATCCCACTTAAATCCTGATCTAATGACACATTCTTCTCTATGCAGGCCGTCAAGCAATCGTTGTGGGTATCGACTAGAATAGATTTGAAATGGATGTCTTGCGCGAACGTGGCAAAGGAAAGGAAGAGAAAAAGGTATTTCATGGGTTTAATTAATTGCGTTTCAAATTATCAGTTTTATCTGGATATACAAAGTAGGCGCTATAAATCAGGCATTACTAATTTGTTTCATATATATTTGCCATTGGTAGATGAGTGGTTTCTATATGATAATTCCAACTTAGTTACGGAGTTAATGGCAGAGAAAACAAGAGAAAAATTCGTAATCATTTACAACTTAGAAAAATGGCAACAGCTAAATCAAGTCTAGTGAAAAAAAATATGTCTACCTCAGAAAAGTTGGAGATAGGCATGAAACGCGTAAAAGCGGACCTCATCGCCTTCAAAAAAGCGAAGAATTCGGAATTAGTGGTGATGCAGGGCGATAAAATCGTTCACATTAAACCGGAAGACATCCCCAATTAATTCCATTTTGATGACTACCTGGAAAACAACGAATCAATCCCTCGAGAAAACCTTCGAATTCAAAACATTTGAAGATGCGATGCAATTCATGCAGGACGCCACCCCTTTTATCAGCAAGACGGATCATCACCCTACTTGGTCGAACACCTACAATCGGGTGCAGGTAACCATTACAACACACGATGCAGGTAATCAAGTGACGGAAAAAGATCATGCATTAGCGAATTATTTAAGCGATGAAAAAATTACTACTACTCTTATTATTGGGTCCATATATACTAAATGCTCAACAAAAATCGGCAGACGAAGACCAAATCAAAGCCGTCATTTTAAAAACCTTTTCTGCGATGAAAGCCGTGGATTCTGTTGCCTTGAAATCTTGTTTCACGAGCACTGCTTTATTGCAGATTAGTCAGATTAAGCCGGAAGGGAATTCGGTAAGAGATCTTCCTGTATCGAAATTTGTCCAAAGTGTTTCGTCCAGAAAACCTGGTGAAATGGATGAGCGCGTGCTTTCTTGGGGGCCTATCTTGATAGATCATGAAATTGCAACCGCCTGGGTTCCCTATGAATTTTACCTGAATGGGAAATTCTCACACAAAGGAGTGGATGTTTTTTTACTCGTAAAAACGGGCAATGAATTTAAAATTCAGACGCTCTTATACAACATGCAGAAGTAGTCCCTATGAAAAAAATCCTCTTTGTTTTAGTAGCGTTTGCAGCGTGGAATGCTTCGGCCCAGAAGGGAGTCTATTATCCATCAGCTAAAAATTGGGAACATAAGTCGCCCGCTTTTTTTAACATCGATACCAATAAAGTAAATGAGGCGGTGAATTTTGCCATCGCACACGAAACATCCCAGCCTAAGAATTTATGGCTTTCTCAAGCGATGCAATTTGGGAAAGAACCGTTTTCTGACCCGATTGGGCCTATGGCTGATCGTGGTCCATCGGCAGGAATCATCATTTACAAGGGATATATTATTGCGGAATGGGGAAATCCTTCATCGGTAGAGATGGCACACAGTGTGACGAAAAGTATGGTTTCCTCTGTGGTGGGTCTCGCGTATGATAAAGGATTAATTAGTGCTTTAGATGACAAAGTGTTTAGCTATTTGCCGCCTATTGAGGTAGCGAACGAGGAGGCTCAGTTAACTGAAAATCCAATCGCTAGAAAATCATTTATCTATCCATTTGAGACGGAGCACAACCGAAAAATTAGTTGGGATCATTTGTTAAGACAAACGAGCGATTGGGAAGGGGTATTGTGGGGTAAGCCCGATTGGGCGGATCGGCCTTCGGATAAAGTAGCTGAATGGACCACCAGAAAGCGATTTGAACCCGGAACGGTATTTAAGTACAACGATACGCGTGTAAATGCGTTGGCCTTGGCGGCGACCTTGGTTTGGCGTAAACCCTTACCGGAAGTATTGCGCGAAAATGTGATGAACCCTATCGGAGCCTCGAATACGTGGGCCTGGACAGGTTATAAAAATGCCTGGATAGTTGTGGATGGGAAAATGATACAATCGGTGAGTGGGGGAGGACATTTTGGGGGTGGAATGTTTATTAATGCATATGATATGGGCAGATTAGGTTTATTGACTTTGCGCAAAGGCAATTGGAATGGGAAGCAAATTTTATCCGAAGATTGGATTCGAAAAGCGACCATACCTACTACTGCAAATACGGGTTATGGCTTCATGAATTACTTTTTAAACACGGATCGCAAGATGTATCCCTCTGCTCCTGCCACTTCTTATGCACATATTGGAAATGGAACGAATGCGATTTATGTGGATCAGGAGAATGATTTAGTGGCAGTAGTGAGGTGGATTGATGATAAATCGATGGATGGTTTTCTCCAAAGATTGTTGAGTGCATTGCCACAAAAGAGGTAATCTAATTTTAATAGGCATATTTTTTATTGTCAAAATTAATTTAGTATTATTGGTATACAAAAGAAACCAATAACCTGTTCTTTAACCTTAATACTATGAAAAAACTTGTTCTGCTGTTCACAGCGGCTGTTCTTTTTATTTGCAGCATCGCATTTATCACAAAATCTCTTCCTGGCAGTACGTTGCACATTGCAAAAGTCGTGGGTGCCGTTCAAGATCTACAATTAGCGACTATTGATGACAATTCTGGTGATTGGTTAACGTATGGCCGAAATTATGGAGAAGAGCGCTTTAGCCCTTTGGGACAAATTACAAAAGATAATGTCAGCCAATTAGGCTTAGCATGGAGCTTAAATTTAGGCACAAAACGGGGTATTGAAGGAACACCGTTAGTGGTGGACGGTATCATGTTTTTGAGTGGGCCGTGGAGCGTGGTGTATGCGATTGATGTACGAAAAGGAAAGATATTATGGACCTATGACCCGCAAGTACCTAAAGGCTTTGGCGAAAAAGCGTGTTGCGATGTGGTAAATCGTGGTTTGGCGATGTACAAAGGGAATATATTTGTGGGGACATTAGATGGACGTCTAGTTTCGATCAATGCCGCCACTGGTAAGAAGAAATGGGAAGTATTATCTGTTTCACATGACCGCTCCTATACGATTACAGGTGCGCCTCGCGTCATGGATGGCAAGGTAATTATTGGAAATAGTGGCGCGGAATACGGTGTGAGAGGATATGTGACGGCATACGATGCAATGACAGGAAAGAAGATTTGGCGATTCTTTACTGTTCCTGGGAATCCGGCGAATGGATTTGAGCATCCGGAGATGAAGGAAGCCGCTAAAACCTGGAATGGAGAATGGTGGAAATACGGTGGTGGCGGAACTGCTTGGGATGCCTTTGCATACGATCCTAAACTAAAACTCATTTATGTAGGTACGGGAAATGGATCCCCTTGGAATAGAGAAATTAGAAGCCCAGGTGGCGGAGATAACTTATACCTTTCGTCTATTTTAGCAATTCATGCAGAGACAGGAAAGTTAAAATGGCATTACCAAACCACACCAGGTGATTCATGGGATTTTACAGCGGTACAACAAATCATTTTGACCCAATTAGAAATCAAAGGCAAAAAGCGCGAAGTGTTGATGCAGGCACCTAAAAACGGTTTCTTCTATGTCTTAGATCGAAATACAGGGGAGTTATTATCAGCAGAGCCATATGTTTATGTGAACTGGGCTTCTAAAGTGGATATAAAAACGGGTCGTCCAGTGGAAAATCCAAATGCACGCTATGTAAAGAGTAATGAACAGATTTATCCGAGTCCATTTGGTGGACATAATTGGCAGGCGATGGCCTTTAACCCTAAAACTAATTTAGTTTACATCCCGGCTAGAGAACAATCTTGGAATTTCGGAAACCAAATAGATTTTGTCTATGACAAAGACCATTGGAGTACTGGAAATAAGAGTAATCCAGCTAATCCCACAAATAAAGACCCAAATGGCCCTAAATCATATGGAAAGTTAATCGCCTGGGATCCCGTTTTAAATAAAGAGGTTTGGCATAAAGCGGAGAAAACAGGATGGAATTCAGGTGTTCTTACTACATCAGATTTAGTTTTTCAAGGAAACGCAGAGGGTGATTTTAACGCTTTAGATGCCAGGACGGGAAAAGTACTTTGGACTAAAAATTTAGGCACGGGGATTGTTGCACCTCCAATTACGTATTTAGTGGATGGGGTTCAATATGTGACTATCGCTGTAGGCTGGGGAGGAGTGATGGGATTATCTAGTAGAAGTACGGAACAGATAAATCCAGGGACGGTATACACCTTTGCTATCGGTAAAAATGTAGCGATGCCAGTGTATGAAAAGGAGCCAAAGAAGGAATATTTAACCTTACCTGTCGAAATTTCAGACGAGCAAGTCGCGAAAGGTGCAAGTTTATTTGGTAAATATTGTGGACCATGCCATAACCTAAATGCAGGAAATCCCGGAGGAAATATTCCTAATTTAACTTATTCTCATCCGGATATTATGGGGGCATTCCAACAAATTGTAGGAGATGGTATTTTCTTGCCAAAAGGAATGCCGAAGTTCGGAGGAAGATTAAATAACGACGACATATCGAACATCAAAGGCTATATTCTAGCTACCGCGAAGAAAAACAGAGAGAAAAAATAAACATTCTAAAGAAATTACTATATGAAAATTTTATCTACCGCAATTGCCCTCGTTCTATTCGTCAATTCATCCCTAAATGCGCAGTTTAAAAGGAAAAATGAGATTGATAATTTGTTAACAAGTATATCCAAAAATAATCCTTTGCCCACCTACGTTGCAGGAGGCGTTAATAAAAAAGGGGTATTTTATCAATATAATCACGGTAACAAAATTTGGTCGGGAAAAACGCCTATCAACGAAAACCATATCTTCCGAATTTATTCCATGACGAAGGCTATCACTTCGGTAGCTGCTTTGCAATTAGTGGAACAAGGTAAATTGCAATTAGATGAGCCTTTGGACAAATTAATGCCAGAAATGGCTTCGATTCCAATTCTAACGAAGGATGGGAAATTAGTGAAGGCAACAAAATCAATCACCTTAAGACATTTATTAACTCATACGGCTGGATTTGGTTATCCATTCTTTAGTGATGGATTAGATAAATTCGCAAAGAATATGCCGGCAAATTATACGTATTCGGATTTGCCAAGGTTATTCGAATCAGGATCAAGCTGGCAATATGGAACAAGTACGGATTGGGTAGGAAAGATTGTGGAGAAAGTATCTGGCAAGGACCTGGAAACCTATTTCCGGGATCATATCTTACAACCTCTAGGGATGAGCAGAACGTTCTTTAATGTACCGAATGATTTGGTGAGTGAGATTTCCACCTTTGGTCAATTAGCTGGCGATCACTTTGTAGCTGACACCGTTTCTCAGTATAAGGATTTACATCTAAAGACCTTTAGTGGCGGCGGGGGTCTATTTAGTACCTTTAAGGATTACGCTCAATTTATTAGATGTATTCTAAATGATGGAACGTTAAATAACCACCAGATCATTAAAAAATCAACGGTTGATTTGATGTTTACCAATAACATAGGAGATTTATTTACCACCGTAACGGATCCTTCTCCTAATTATTCCTTTTTAATAAATCCCAAAACTACCTTTTTAGGGGCTAATAAATATAGTGTTGCTTGGGCGATTGACCAAATAGGAAGAAAGAATATCCAGAATGCAGGAACGGCCTATTGGTGTGGTGTTGGAAATACTTTTTATAGCATAGATCGTAAAAAAGGTGAGGCGGTTCTGTTTTTCAGTAATTCGTTCCCGCTTGGCAATTCGTTTACGGAAGAGCTGTTTTATAATGCGGAAGGAGCTATTTATAATCTTAAATAAACCTACTATGAAAGTTATTTCATCTATCCTCGCAGTACTATTTTGCATCCACTTAGCAACTGCTCAAATCCCTAAAATAGCTTCTCCTGCAGAAGTAAAGGCATTAGGATTCGATCAGAAAGTATTTGATGCATTTGAAAGTGAGGTCGAAAAATCCATTCAAAAGAAAGAAATCGCTGGAGCAGTTACTTTGGTTGCTAGAAAAGGGAAAATCGTGCATTTTGAAGCCAAAGGCCAGTCTCAGATCGAAGCCAATATTCCCATGAAAAAGGATGCTATTTTTCGAATAGCCTCTATGACTAAACCCATTGCAACTTTGGCTTTGTTGCTATTAGTGGAAGAAGGTAAGTGTAATCCCGATGAACCCATTAGTAAGTATTTGCCTGAATTTGCGTCCCAGCAAATTATGATTTCCAAAGATAGTGTCAATGGTATGTTGATTTATAAGACAAGAGAAGCTACAAAGCCGATGTTGATTCGCCACGCATTAACACATACTACTGGCCAACCAAGTGCGTATGGAGGTAATATGCCAGAAGCCTATGAAGCTATTTCAAAAAATATAGAGAAAAGTACTATTGAAATTTTTGTCAAGAAGTTAGCGAGATTACCATTGACGCATGAACCCGGTGAAGGGTGGATTTATGGCTCAGGTTTGTTAATTGCTGGACGTTTAATTGAAGTCATAAGCGGAATGCCTTTCCAAGATTTTGTTCAGAAACGTATCTTGGATCCGATGGAAATGAAGGATACACATTTCTATTTAGAGCCAAAGGATGCGCCACGATTTACCACCTATTATCAGCCGGATGGCAAAGGGAACATGTCGATCATTGATCCTGGTTCAGAAAAAAGTGCTCGAATAAGTGGACCTAAGACTTTTTATTCGGGCGGAGGTGGATTGACTTCAACGGCAATGGATTATTTTAAATTTTGTCAAATGGTTATTCAAGATGGAGAATATAATGGAGTTCGCATAGCAAAACCGGCTACCATTGCCCTGATGAAGACGGATCAATTACCGTTGAATATAGATGCGGTACTAACCATAAAAGATGATTTGAAGAATCATGGTTTCACTTTTGGCTATGGAATTAAGCGCAGAGAAGTAGGTGAAGATCCTAGACCAGCTGGAACCATTTCTTGGGGTGGATCCACGGGGCCTACCTTTTTTATTGATTTAAAACACGAGATCGTTGCTATGGTCATGTATCAAACGCCAATGACTTTTCAAATTGATTTCAAAAAGAATTTTAGCAACTGGATGATGAAGAGTTTGATTAATTAATATGATTGATGCCCCTAAGGTTGCACTAGAAATAGGGGCTTTTTATTTCTACCGTATTTCTTTTATTTAAAGGAAGTTTTTTATGTATGTTTGGGGAACCTACAAGTAAGAAAAGTCATGTAAGTGTTTGATGGTGGATAGCTAGTAGGGAATCAACGTTTTAAATTCTACACTTTATCAAACAAATTTCATTTTCCTGCTTGGCGCTATTGATTTTTGCTTCTTGCTCGAAAGAACAACTAGCGCCCGCCGTTATAACACCATCTAATTCAGTGGATTCTGCCGCTTATTCCACTGGCCGTAAATCGAATTCAACGAAGGTATTAATGCATTACATGCCCTGGTTTGAAACCAATACAAGTAGTGCTAATGGGAAGTGGGGCTTGCATTGGACCATGGCAAATAAAGATCCTAATGTCTTTGTGGATGGCTTTCCAGGGAAAAGGCAAATTGCGTCTTTTTATTACCCGATGATAGGGGCCTATCATTCAGGCGATTCCGAAGTGATCGAATACCATTTATTATTGATGAAGTATGCGGGCGTGGATGCCGTTGTCATCGATTGGTATGGTACCCATGATCTATATGATTACAAAATCAACTTTGAAAATACGGATCAGTTGGTCAAAAGGACGGCAGAAATTGGCCTGGAATTCGGTGTCGTATATGAACCCTATATCAATACGAATGTAGAGAATGTAACAGGCCAAAGTAAGTCATTGGCCGCTATTGATGACATGAATTTTCTGCGGGATAATTATTTTAACCAAAAAAATTATTTGAAGATAAATGGGGAAAATGCATTCATGGTTTTTGGCAATAATTATACGGCCACTGAATGGAACGCGATATTTAAGACATCAGGGGTAACACCCAGGTCTTATTTTTTACAAAATATAAGCTCTAACTTATCTGCAATCAATCCTACTCCCGGAGAATTTTTCTGGGTGAATTCTTCAGATGCAGCAGGCCAAAAAAGTTGGAATAACAGTTTTCAAGGGCCAAAAATTAGTGGTGCCTATCCTGGATTTAAAGATTATTATATCCAAGGTGGGTGGACAAATAGTCACCTGAATTGGGAGATAGATGTGAGCGCATCCACTTTAAGAGAGAGACTTAGTGTAGTGAAAAGTTTGAATTCGAATGTGGTCCAAATTCAAACTTTCAATGATTTTGGAGAGGGGACTATGATGGAGCCCACGGTTGAATTAGGCTTTTCCTTTTTAAATGAACTTCAACTCTTCACCGGTGTGCAATACACGACTAAAGAATTAGAGCTGGTTTATAAGTATTACATGCTGAGGACGAAATATAAATCGACTGTTTCGGATGCTAAGGCAAAAGAGATCTTTAATCTATTAAATACCTATAAGGTGGCTGAGGCAGAGAAATTGATTAATCAGTATTATAAATAAGATTTTAGTACTCCAGTTCTTCTTCGAAGAGCTTGATTAACACCTTGGCTTTTTGAAGCTGCATTTTTTTGTAAAAGTTGAAGAAGTTATCAATTTCTTGATTAGCTTAAATCCATATTCTCTCGTGTTTTTTTGTATGTTTGTTAAAATAAGCATTTGACCTATGACAACCTCAGCGATTAAAAAGCAAGTAGATAATTATCTGCCTTTGTTGCCTAAAGGTCAACAATCATTAGTTTTAGAGGTTATCAAAAGTTTAATTGAAGAGGTTAGTTCATCTGATCGAATTGATAAAACTCAATACAACAAAGAAATTGATGCAGCCGTAGCAAGAATGGATGCAGGTGATTTTATTTCGCATAAGGATGCTTTGGATGAATTATCCAAATTGTAATGAATCCTAAATACACGGTTATTTGGGAAGGAAAGGCATTAGAAGAATTTAAAACAATCCTTACCTATCTGCATAATCAAAGTTTAAATGCTTCAAGAATAGTTAAACTCAAAATGCTCGATCGGGTGGAGTTGCTGAAATCTAATCCAAGATTAGCAGAAGCAGATAAACTAAAAAGTCACCCAAATTCGAATTTCCATGCCTTTGTTGTTTTTAGTTATAGATTGACTTATCAAATTATGGAGGAAGAAAAACTTATCAGAATTTTAAGGATAAGACATACGAGCAAGGAGCCTCTTAATTATTAACCCAAACCCAATCCTCTTTATTTCAACACGTGAAACGCCAGCACATTCTGCACGTCATATACATTTACTGATTTATTAAATTGCTTGATGATGCTGGGTTGTGCTTCACCGGAGATCCAAATCTTTAATTCTGCATCAAGGTCAAATGTTCCAGCTGTTTCGATGCTGAAGCGCGAGATACTTTTGTAATTAATGGATTTGTATTCCGTCTTGGATCCAGTTAAGCCTTGTTTATCTACTAGAATTAGGCGCTTGGAAGTAAAGATAAAGGTGTCTCTGATGAGTTTGAAGCCTAGTTCGATGTCTTCGCCTTCGATGAGAAGTTTGCCAAAATCTTTGATTAAATCCTCCTTGCTAACTGTACCTGCGTTACCTAAAAGAGCTGAAAATAGTCCCATGATTGTTTGATTAGTGAGTGATAAAAAAGCCACCTCCATCGAGGTGGCTTTTGAATTTAATTAAAAGTAGGTTGTTTTTCCAGGTATTGCCGCTGCGTACAATCCATTTGCGTCTGGTTTTGAAGGCATATCCGCATCCCAGGCGAACCGCGATGGGGCGATATTGATGCCTGAATTGATTGCTTTATCCCATTCAATTACTTGCCCAGAATAGGTGGCCATTCGGCCTAAAATGGATGTCATGGTCGAGTAAGCGCCATTTTCCGCATCTGCATATTTGTATTCTCCAGCGGCTACCGTCGCCCACAATTCGTCGTGTTCGGTTTGGTAGGGATTGTTTTCCTTTGTCTTTTTATCAAATGCGTATTGCACATTTCCTTTGGAATCAAAGATCTTAGCCTCATCAAAATGTACTTTCCCTTTTGTTCCTATAACGAGCTCATCTACTTTCGCCCAGGTACCTGGAATGTGTCTACATTGGCTGTTTAAGATCGTTCCGTCTGCATATTCAAATTCGACGATGTGGTGATCGAAAATTTCGCCAAAATCTTTGCCCTTCCGCACCTCGCGACCACCTGTTCCGCGTGCACGCACTGGGTACCCGTTTTTCACCCAATTGATGACATCAATGTTATGAATATGTTGTTCTGTGATGTGATCCCCACAGATCCAGTTAAAATAGTACCAATTTCGTAATTGATAATCCATCTCGGTTTGGCCCTCTTTGCGTGGTTTTACCCAAACCCCGTCATTATTCCACCAGCAAGAGGCAGAAACCACATCGCCGATCTGTCCATCTTGAATGCGCTTCATGAGCGCTCTGTAAGAATTTTGGTAATGACGTTGTAAACCTACCACGACATTTAACTTCTTTTGTTTGGCGATTTTAGCTGCGTTTAACACGCGTTGGATACCGGCTGGGTCAGTAGCTACTGGTTTTTCCATGAAAATCTGCTTGCCTTGTGCAACCGCTTCTTCGAAGTGCATGGGGCGGAAACCTGGAGGAGTTGTTAGAATTACTACATCGGCTAATTCCATGGCCTTTTTATAGCCGTCAAATCCGGTGAACTTTCTTTCCTCTGACACATTTACCTTTTTGCTGATGGGTACCGCTTTAGCGGAAGTGTCTTTGTCTCTTGATTTCATCAAGTTCATATAGCAATCGTCCAAACGATCACGGAATACATCCGCCATGGCCACTAATTCTATATTTTCTTTTGTGCTCAAAGCTTGTGAAATGGCACCTGTTCCGCGGCCACCACAGCCGATCAAAGCCACTTTGATGGTGTCGTTGACTAAACTTTGGCCTGCAAATGCACTTGCTGCCCAAGGAGCTAAAATCAATCCGCTTGCCGTTAATCCGGTTTGCTTCACAAAATCTCGTCTCGTATTTTTCATATTTTAATGAGGTTTAGTTTAAATATTTTTCAAAGAAGGAGTTAATTTCTGCTGCTGATGGTTGTTTAGCGGGTCGCATAATGCGAAATCCCACAAAAGGAGCATCGGCATTCCACCAGATACTTTTGGGAACTTGTGGATCTCGTCGATTCCATATGGGATCCGCTGCCAGGCGGTAAGTAGAGCGAACTAGATTTGCTGGATCCTGGTAATTTCCTCCGCGTACTACGGCATCCGCATATTTATCGATGAACACGGGGCTAATAGTGGCCGTGGGATCTGCCTCAAAATGATCTAGTACCCATTCTGATACGTTACCTAGCATATCGTGTAATCCCCAAGCATTGGGTTTTTTAAGCCCCACTGGGTGGTATTTTTCATTTGAATTGCCTTGAATCCAGGCATAATCGGGTAGTTTTTCGGAAGGGATTTCGGCGCCAGCCTTGCAGGCATATTCCCATTCAATTTCTGTAGGGAGACGGTAAAAAACGCCTGTTTTCGCATACAACCATTTACAATACATGATAGCTGCATATTGCTGCATGGAATTAGCGGGGAATCCGCCTACTTTCCCCATTCCTAACGTAAAATCAATATAGGGTGGGCTCGGTCTGGTGATCGCATCTGGGCCGTCTTTAGGGGGCTTCGGTTCTGGATCGCGCGATTCTTCGAAGAATAATTGGTATTCATCATATGTCACCTCTGTTTTACCCATCCAGAAAGCAGGAACCTGTACCTTTTTTGTTTGGCCAAAAACAAAATTTCCAGATGGAATAGCCACCATTTGGAATGAAACGCGTGTTTGAGGAATCGTTTGTTCATAGGAACGTAAACCCTGCGCAAAAATCGGATGCGAAAACAGTAAACTAATGAGGACGAGGCGTCTCATGTGGGATCAGTTTATGGTTAAATAGGATTTTAGGCTCACCAGATTCATTTTCGAATACCATCAGCCGAACATTTGTCAATTTTACTAATAATTCTTCAATTTCTTGCATAGTCATCACGGTTGCTGCGGTCGCTAACCAGTCAGCTAGAGTCCCATCTTCCGCGATGGCCGTGGCTGATCGTGAGTGAGTTAACGCCATTCCCGTTCTCGGGTCTATCACATGGGAATAACTCTGGCCCCCTAAACGTACGGATTGATACGTTTTTCCACTGGTCGCTATAGAGACGTTTTTTAGTGCCAAAACCTCCGGCAAAAGCGCTTTAGATACCGGAGATTCTATACCTACTTGCCAAGGCATATCGTTCGGTCCTTGGCTCGTCATCACGATTTTTCCACCGGCATCCACCAGTACATAGGGGAAGCCATCTTGCTTTATTTTTTCCATCACTCTTTGCGCGACAAAGCCCTTACCTAAAGAACCTAAGTCTATCTGACAAGCTGAATTAGTTAAGCGAATGCGTGTAGAATCGGCTGAAAATTCCAAGCACGGTCCTTGTATTTTTTGAGCAATTTGTTGCAAAGCCACTACATCAGGCATTTGCTGAAGCTTTCTAGCCTCTCTCCATAATCTGACCGGTCGACCGACAAATACATTTAAGGCGCCAGCGCTTTGTTTTTGGGCGAGTAAGGACTCTTTCAATATCGCTAGAAACGGTTCGTGAATAGGGTAGAATGTGCCTGTCCCTGCTAGGCGATTGACTTGGCTGAGAGCTGATTGTGGTTGATAATCGCTCAGTTGACTTTCTAGCTGGGTGGCTAGCTGGAATGCCTGTTTTACGGCTTTTGAAATCCCAGTAGAATCTGTACACGAGATGGTGATTCGAAACGGGGAGCCCATTCGCTGGGTTTCGTAGGTATATTTTTTATACTGCGCGTTTACATCGCTAATGAAAAAAAGAACTAGTAGCCCGAGGATAATTTTAGCCATCAGCCTATTCTTTCGATAAATCTAGGAGCTCAATGTTTCGGAAGTCAATCTCTTGTCCTTCGCTTTGGAGGGCAATAAATCCACTCTTTAATAATTTGCCATCGATTTTAAGTGCGGGGTTGTAGCGATTCGCAACGCCGCCACCTATTTGAGGCTGGGTATATTCTAACACCGTTTTTCCGTTGATCTTGTGGGTAACTAAGGAGTCTCCGCGAACAATTAATTCTGCCGTAATCCAACGTTCATTTTCGTAGGTTTCTGAGCTTGAATTGATGCAATGGCGGGGATCAATTCTGCCATTATAAACCACGTCAGTTCCCGGGGAGCACATGTTTCCGGTAGGTCTTGGCTTGCCATCTGCTAACACACCGAGGAACTGCATTTCGACTGAAATAGGCCAATCCTGCTCTTTAGGCATGGTATGTGGGTCTTGTGAATGAAACATTACGCCGGAATTTCTCTCAGTATAGCTAGGCGCATCATTTCGCCAAAGTCCCGTAAAGCGGTATTGCAACCGAAGTATATAATTAGAAAAAGGTTTGTTGAAATACAGGTGCCCATAGCGCTCATTGAACTGGTCGTATTGGTCGTAGCGCACTTTGATTATCCCATCCTCTGCTCGAAAGGTGTTTCCGTAGTTATCGCCCACTTCATGGTGGTGGATTTTAACGGTCCAGTTTTTCAGGTTTTTGCCGTTGAAAAGTGGAATCCATTTTTCTTTTTTTGGTTTTGCATCACATAGGAATGCTAAGCTAAAAAGCGCGATGGTTAGGAATAGTTTCATCTAGAGGTATTTTTATATCACCCATTAAAGTAAGTGAAATACAAGTAAAAATGAAATTAAGTTGCTGAGTTTCTGAACTATTACCTGGACTTGCTAGTTTAGGTCAAATACGTGCTAAACTTATTCTATCATGAAAGCAATTTACGTCGTTGGGGGCATCGCCTTTTTATTCTTATTAGTGCAGTCTTATAAATTAGTGAGCAGCAGTCTGACCACTGAAAGTCAAAAATACAGGCTCGTTCGCACAGAATCTCAATTCGAAATCCGATTTTATCCAGCAGCCACCTTTGCTAAAATTTACAGCAAAGGGACGGATTATAAGTCGGTCGCGAGTAGTGGGTTTAGGAAGTTAGCGGGCTATATTTTTGGAGGAAATGACCAAGGTAAAAGTATTGCCATGACATCGCCAGTACGGATGGAAATGGGTTCTCAGGGTTCCACGATGAGTTTTGTGATGCCGGAGAAATACCAGGAATCAGATTTGCCTAAGCCTAAAGATGCCAGGGTTCATATCGTGAAATCTTGCCCGCAATACGTGGCAGCTATTAGTTTCGGTGGCTATGCAGATGATGAGACAATTAGAGAAAAGCGGAATGTATTGTTGAAGGCATTGCGAGAGAAAGGTATTAAAGTAGTGGGAGAATATACATTTCTAGGTTATAATGCGCCCTATCAATTTTGGAGCAGAAAAAATGAGGTGGTTATTCCCATTGAATGGAAGGAGTAAACTTTAATGCTCCAGTTCTTCCTCTAAAAGCTTGATTAACTCCTTTGCTTTTTGTTGCTGCATTTTAGACATCAGGATATAATAGGAGATGTATCCTTTCATGGTACCAGTCGTGTTTGCATATTCGTAAAAAGCATTTTTATTGGATGATAGAAATGCGTTACCTGTTTGTTTTTTGATTTTGTCTAAACCGACTTTATCATAACCAACTTTTCCGATGGTCTCTTTAGTGGAAAAAACGGTCGTTTGAAGTAAGGCATTTTGAATTCGATGGACATTTGCGCCTCGTTCTAATAATTGATCTAATTGAACCATCATGGTTACTTTTCCTTTTTCGTATTCTGAAATTTTACGAACAATTTCTTCATTTTTAATCAGTCGGAATCCACCTGCATTGCGTAATTGATCGATAGTTCCAGATGAAAAATCGATGTTATAAACTCTGGATACCATGATGAGACTATTTATGTAAATGGAATCGATATCAGCCTCATTCCAAGTAGGTTTAAAGATTACTTCATTGAGTTTATTGGCGGCATTAACCATTTCTCCCATTCTGAATTCTTTTATATCCATTTCACTTAAATCCGCTTTCAGATCTTTATTCATGCTCACTAAATAATCGTGCTCCTTATGTCTCTCCGCTCTGTATTCGAGGTAATATTCAGCCATGAAGCCAAGAAAGACGGCGAAGAATAGCATTAAGAATTCTTGAACGTATTCTTTCCAGGATTTAGGGTGGTGGCTGTGGTGGTGTACTTCCATGGGTAATGTTACAGGATTATATTTCCTTGAAATTATCAGTTTTAAATGATTATGCCAAAGCTAGCCTTTATCATAAAGACTTATAGCAATCTTCTCTTTCGCTTTCAGGTTCGAATTTAATCCTCACCCCGCTCGTTCAAGGCTTTTCTTTGAATTTTCCGGATGGCTTGTTCAATTGATTTTTCGGGTTCGATGATATTGTATTTACCCCAAAAATCAGGGTCCGCTAAACTCTCCACCTTATCCGACATGATTACGTTAGAGGTCAATTCTTGGGTAGTTTGAACCTCTTTGATGTCCTGTTTTTTCAAATCGGTTACGGCCATTTCAATTGTGGAAGTGTAGACGGTGTTGAATATTCTTTTGGCCCAATTCAATTTAAACGTCAAATCCCCACGAGAATAGGCAAAAATCCATTTACCATTTTGTTGTCGGTAGTTAATTTGATAGCTGACCTCAGTAGGGTAAACGTCAAGGCCAGCAGGTTTTTTGCGCGTAAATAGAAGACCTGCCTTGATTTTATCCTCTACATTTAAGGAGAAAGTAGCGCTTACGACCGCTAGGCTTTTTGCATCGATATATAATTTCCCATAATAGAGCGGGTTTTCGTAGCCTGGTTTTTGTTTGAAGGCTAAAACCAACACTTGTTTGTCATTAATTTGGGTGTTTTCCTTTAAACTGAAATCGTAAATTTCTAAGGCATTTTTCGAGAATATGAAGCTGGGATATTTGATTACATCGACATATAAGGCGGAAAAAGGACCTCCCTGTAATTTGAAATTGACGGTATCTAGTTTAGTATAATCCGTGTTTTTTCTACCCTTGAAAAGACTGATTTGGTCTGGCAAATTACCTGCGAAAGGCTGCTTTTGAATACTAAGTATGGATTCAGAAAGGGAGACATAGGTACGTCGTTTGCGAATGGTTTCTCGATAAAATCCTGTCATTTCGATGGGGTCATCTCCATAATTTTGTAAGCGATTATTTAATACCCCTAAAAATAGCGTATTCGCATCTGACGTGTTTACAACCACTTCAGCGAGCATCGTAATGCTGGGTTCTAAATACAGTATATTCTTGTCTGGCTTTAATTCTTTGATGGAAACAACCTTGTTTTTATATCCTAAAAAGGAAATTATCAGGCTAGCGTTCTGCTTTTCTGTAGGAATTTTAATGGAGAATTTACCCTCACTATTACTGATGGTGGAGATGCTTGTTCCTGAAACAGTAATGCTTGCATAGATGAGCTCATTCTTTGTCTTACTATCTAAAATAGACCCTTTGAATTGATCGAATGAACTAGAATCTGGACTAGAGTAGCCGGAGAAATGAGCTTCTACTTGCATTTGTGCAAGCATGATGAAGAATAATCCCAGGATTGCTCGAAAATAGACGTGCAGGTTAGTTTTCATATCTAGGACTCCATTATTTTTCGTGAAGATATCAAATAAAACAGGCTATTGATGGATTTTGTTTAAAAGTAGTAATTAAATAACGCCACTCCAGCTTATAAAAAAAAACCACCTCAAACGAGGTGGTTTCTACGACCGAGGTATAACTTTTTACGATTTTATAATTTAGGCTCCCAACCCTTTTCGTATTCTCTACCCCAAAGTTTCATGCCTTCTTTGTCCAAAATATGGCCATCCGCAGGGTTCACTTGGAATGATTTGCCGATCCGGTATGAAATGTTCGCATAGTGACACATCATTTGGCTGATGGCACCTTCTTCGATAGGGGAGTTTAATTTAGTCTCTGTGCCCCTGATGACATGGAAGAAATTCGCGACATGTGAATCTGTCATGTCACCGCCGCCGCCTAGGGTATTGCCAGCTTCCGTTCCACTCGATTTACTGTCTTTGATTTTTTTACCGTTGCGATCAAAAAGCGTGTAGCCCTCTCTGTTAACAAAAACAGAACCTTCGCTTCCATAAATAATGGTTCCGCGATCGCTACCGTACGTTTTATAGCCTGAACGGCTTTTGCCGTCCCATTGGATCACCTTATTTTCTGGGAAGCGGAAAGTCGCATCCATGGTGTCGTACATTTCCCAGCCGTCATTTTTGAAATGACGTTTAGCCGCTTCTACTTCTACTTTTTCTGGGTATTTTACTTGTAGTGCCCAACGAGCGACGTCTAATTCATGGGTCGCATTGTTGCCAGTCTCTGCTGTTCCCCAGTTCCAACCATACCAGTGCCAGTTATAATCCCAGGTTTCCGACGTGTATTCCTGATGTGGTGCAGGACCTTGCCATAATTCCCAATCTAAACCTTCAGGAACAGGTGCTTTTTTTTGATGTGGAACTTCTCCACGCTGGTTCGAATAAAAGGCAAGGGCTTTGTATACTTCTCCAATGGTACCTTTGTGAATCTCGGAAATGATTTCTTGCGATTCTTTAGAGGAGCGCTGCTGGTTCCCCATTTGGACCACTTTACCATATTTTTTTTGAAATGCTACCAGTAATTCCCCTTCGCGCGGATTTTGACTACAGGGTTTTTCAATGTAAACGTGCTTGCCAGCTTGCATGGCCATCCAAGTACCTGGTGCATGCCAGTGGTCCGGAGTCGCATTAAATATCGCATCGACGCTTTTATCATTCCAAACGTCATGAATATCATTCACTAACGTCGCCTTTCCGCTGACCTTTCCTTGTAAATCACGGCCTACCTTTTCGCGTTGCTTTTTCATCACATCGCAGATATAGGCCACATCCACATTGTTTTTTTTGTCTTTTAAAGCATCATAATAGGCGCTAACTCGACGTCCACATCCCATTAAGGCTACATTTAAACGGTCATTTGCTCCCAAAATTCGGGAATAACTTTTTGCACTGAAGGCATTGTGAATATTGCCAAAACTTATGCCAGCGGCACCTAAGGCAATTTTTTGAATGAATTCTCTACGATTATTTTTCATGGTAGTATAATAGGTTTTAGAAGCACTTAAATTGAAATAGAATCAGTATGCTTTATAAAAACTAAAAATAAGAATATTTTAATTAAAATCTAATGGGGTATCTTTAGTTCGAAAATTTGGAAATAAAACATGAAGCAGCTTCTCTATTCAATTACCCTAATTCTTTCGCTTATTAGCTGCGATCTGCAACCCATCGATTATTCGAAGAAAACGCGGAAATCCTCTTATGCGCGAGCAAGTACTACTCAATCGGGTCAAAGAAGAAAAGCCCACGCCAGATTAGGAGTGAGCTCTTCTAAAAGAGCATTCAAGAATCGCATTAATTCGAGGGGATATTATTACCGAAATAAGAACCGCAGGAAGTTAAGAAAAGGGGATTAATCCCTTAAATCAAATCAAATTCTTGCGGTATATACTTATAATATATACCTTAGCCTCATGAAAATATTATCATTAAAGTTAGACGATGAAATCTTCGACGAGGCTGAAGAAATCACGGGCGCGCTGAAGGTAGCTAGAAATAGGTATATCAATGAAGCTGTCAGCATATACAATCGGGAAAACAAGAAGCGCCTGTTGAAGACGCAACTGGCTAAAGAATCTTCCTTAACAAGACAAGATTCCATGGATATTCTTCATGAGTTCGAAAAGTTGATCGATGAAAATTAATCAATACGACATTTGGCTAGCAGACTTAAATCCTAGTAGAGGGACGGAAGCTGGAAAGACGCGACCTATCGTGGTCATTCAGACGGATTTATTGAATGACACGCACCTTTCGACGATTGTGTGTCCTATTTCTACGAATGTATTTCCTGATGTTGAGATATTGCGGGTTCATTTGCACGAACATCAGCTAGACAAGTTAAGTGATGTTTTAGTGGACCAAATCCGTGCCATCGATAACAAAAGACTCATCACTAAACTGGGAGAGTTGACTAAAGAACAGCGGGAGAAGTTGAAAGAGAATATGAGGGTTGTACTAGATTTGTAGGTTTTGGTCAAAAGTAACTTACCGTGAAAAGTGGTCAATTTTTGTAACATTTCACGGTAAGTTGGTTTAGCGGGAAATGCAAAAATGGACAGTAGTATAAGTCAAATGATTATTGAACTGTTGCATTTAATGCAACAGTTCAATAATTTGTCAATCTCTTGCTACTCTTTAATTCGTTTACTCTCCTGCTTTTTTTTAATCTTGTTTAAGCTGAAAGAGGCTGCCTCTTTTATCCATTTCAAGCTCGAAATTCTAAACATCTACTAAAGTGAATAGGGATATAATTATATACCAAAAGTCTGAAGGAAACATTAAGATCGATGTTCGTTTAGAAGATGAAACAGTTTGGTTGACTTAAGTCCAAATGGCAGAATTGATTGGTAAAGCTAAGTCTACCATAAACGAATATATCAAGAATGTTTTTACGGAAGGTGGATTAGATGAAAAAGTGGTAGTTCTGAAATTCCGAATAACCACTCAAATTTGCGCTATTGTAGGGAAATTCGAAGAAGTTGAGGCGTTGGAAATGAGTTTGATTCAGTATCGTATTAATTTATCAACATATCAAATTGATTAAATCTAGTTTGTTTTTTTATAACTTTAAGAATAATCTTAGTGGAATGTTATATAATCAACAATACTTTTAACCATTAAAATTTGTAGACATGAAATCGAAATTTCATATTTTAATGAAAGCAATGTCACTTATTGTTTTGCTTTTGTCAACTGATTTATCAGCACAAAGGAAATCAAGTTTCGTTAGGCCATATATTACCCGAAAAGGGAAATTTGTTAGTGGTCATTATAGAAAATCCTATAATACGAGACCCGGTGCTTTTAAAAGTAGAATAAGGAGTAAAGTATATTATCATACAAAAGGTAAATATTTAAGGAAATTAAGATGGTAAAGAAAGATTCAAATAATGAAGAGGTTGTATTTGGTGGGCTTAGTTTAATGATTTTGATTTTATCATTTTACGTACTTATCTCCCTAGTTGTTACAACCTTTTTTAGTGTCACTCCTGAAATTCAAAAGATTTTATCCCAAATTGACAACTTTATATGTATCGTCTTTTTAATCGAATTCTTTTACAGATTTTACAAGGCACCTAATAAATTACAGTTTTTAAAATGGGGTTGGATTGATTTAATCTCCAGTATACCTTTTATCGACTTCCTGAGGGTAGGTCGAGTATTAAGGCTTTTAAGGTTACTTAGAATATTGAGGGCTTTTAAATCAATGAAGCATATTGTAGAACATGTTTATAAAGATAAATCCAAAGGATTACTATCAACTGTTGGTGTAATTGCTTTTCTTGTGGTTTTGTTTTCGTCAGTAACTATTCTTCAGGTAGAAACTGCACCTAATAGTAATATAAAAACAGCAGAAGATGCATTATGGTGGTCATATACTACTTTGACCACGGTTGGTTATGGAGATAAATACCCAGTAACCACTGAAGGTAGAATCATAGCCGCCATTTTAATGACCACTGGGGTAGGGCTTTGTGGGACTTTCGCAGGTTATATTGCCTCTATTTTACTGGCTAAAAATGAAAAATAGCTTGATGATTTAGAAGTTGATATCTTCCTTTTCAATCGTAGTAAGTAGCTCTTTTGTGATTTTATCACTTTTAGCAATTCTATTTGATAGGTTTTCTATAGACTTCTCGAATGTGTTTCTAACAAATCTGCCGTTTCCAAAACTTTCATCTCTTGAATTATAAGCTGATTCAAATTGTGATTGGAGATATTGTTCAGCCTCATTACTAATCGTGTAATCAGAACCTTGGCACATTTTATGATAGATACTAATCATGTCTTTAGGTGCAAAATCTTCAAAATGGATGTATCGATTGAATCTTGATTTTAAACCTGGATTCATGTCAATGAAGTCTTTCATTTTATCGGAATATCCGGCTACAATGACTATTAAGTTGTCTCTGTTGTCTTCCATTCTTTTCAATAATGTAGCTATTGCTTCTTTACCGAAATCCTCAGAACTTCCAGTTGATAGGGAATATGCTTCATCAATGAATAAGACTCCTCCCATTGATTCATCTACAAGTTTATCAACTTTTACTGCAGTTTGACCTACATATTCTGCTATCATGCCAGCCCTGTCTGTTTCTACCAATTGCCCTGTATCAATCACATCTAATGACCTAAATATGTTGGCCAAGACCCTTGCAACAGTTGTTTTTCCTGTACCAGGTGAACCAGTAAAAACGCAGTGGTAAGAGATGTCATTTTGTTTTAGACCATGTTTTTCTCGTTCTTTTTGAATCTTTACAAAGTTTATAAGCGAGTTAACTTCTTGTTTAACACCTTCAAGTCCTACCATGTCATTAAGCTCCTTTAAAGCTGCTTCCAATGTAGGCTGATCCATTTTCTTATCCATTTTCTTCTTTCCTGTTTTCTGTGTGCTTTTCGGATTAAGCATCTTGAAAATTCCATTTAAAGCCTTTTCTTCCTCTGGGGTTACCACATTATCAGATTTAGTTAATACTGATGCTACCCTATATAAAAAAGCACTGTACTCGTCACTTTGGCTAAAGTTTGAAAGTCGTAAAATGGATGGTAATGAGAATACCTCTTCTTCCTTTTTATTGTTGATACTAACATTGATTGGATTGCTATTTTTACCAAAGCCCAAACATGATGAATATACTTTAGCGAGTTTACTGTTATTAGAATCTCCTATTAATTTATCATAGGATTGATTATTGATGAAATCAGCATCTTCGCCAAGTAATTCTGCTGAAATTGAAACCAGTACTGCCTTTTGGATCTTATTATCTCCAAATTCTTCAAGAAGTAGATTGTAGACCTTTGAAATATCAAACAACAAACAAATTTGAAGGATTTCTTTATAATCTTGAATTTCACTCTCTTTTGAATGTTTTTTAAGAAACTCATTTACCTCTGAGCTTTCTAATAAAAGGTTATAGAGTTTAGTAATTTGTACTTTAAGGTCACCTATAAGACTCCAGTATTCGTCTTTATTAGTTAATTCTGTTTCAGTGCTGGTCGAATTTATTCTAGGATTTACAATTATTGAATTCGATGACATCAACTTGAAAAGGGAATTCTTGTCATGAATCAATTCATATTTAGAGTACAAACAAATAGGTAAAGCAGGATTATAAGAATGCCTTTGGTCAGCACTTCCATCTTTGTTTGCATATTTATAAGTATAGCTTTCAATGGTCAAGTTTGAGGTATCTTTCTCAGTTTCGATGAAACGAGATTGATTACTTTCTAACACTAAACTTTTGTAGTCAATAAGTTCATATTCTTTTGAATTAACGATTAACAATGCATCGGGGAAAAAGAAGTAACCAATGTTATTGATGTTAAGATTGGGTATCTTAACATTGCAACTTATGTTTGGATAAGGTAAAGAGTCAAATGTAGGTTTAATTTCAACTCTATTTATTGAGTTATCTGCTCCAGAACTCTTTTTTAGATTATGATTTTTTGTCTCTGAGGCAATAACCCACACAAAGTTATTGGTAATAATTTGTTTGAATTCTTCAACTGTCTTTTCGAATGTATTGACTGCTTCCTCCTCATATTCAAGGATTACTTTCCTTAGTTTTGATATGTAAAATCTGAGGACAAAAGTTGATAAAATTAAAATCCCTATTAAAATTGCGAAACCTGTTTTATGGTTTTCTGAATTGAGAGAATACCTTTTGATAATTGTCTCTTTAACTAGAGTTTTGTCTAAAATGCAGTCACTTTTCTTTACGATTCCAATTTTTCCTTTAACTGAAATTTGATACCATTTTGAATCTAATGAGTCAATTAGATCATACTTTTGACCATATTCTAAGGTACTTAATAAGTCTTTTTTATTCAGTTTTCGTTTTGCCGATGCTTTCAATTTGTAAAAGCTGACATCTACTTTATTGATGTTTACAACAGTTTTGAATGATTTTTCAGATTTTATAATCGTGTTCTCATATTTAATTATGAGAACGATTATTCCAATTATTAATAAAATCCAGACTGGTAATACCCATTGAAATTTATTTTTCTTTGCAATGATCTCTTCAATCGAATTACTTAATGTCATCTTAATGTTAAATGAAATTTCATTGAATAATGACTTAAGCTATGCTTTTAAAGCAATAATTGCAAGCATTACTAATTACTTTTTTAAAGTAATGACTGTTTAGATTTAAAGAAAATGTCATCTGAAATCCCCTCTCGTGCTACCCACTTTGCTACTCTTGCCGTAAAATAAAAAAACCACCTCGTTTGAGGTGGTTTCTGTGGTCCCACTAGGATTCGAACCTAGGACCCCCTGCTTGTAAGGCAGGTGCTCTGAACCAGCTGAGCTATAGGACCATTTTCTTGAATTGGTTTGCAAATATCTTATTTTAATTTAAAATATGCAAATGGGGCTTTGAAAAAAAATGATTTTTTCGTGGCCTGAGGCACATTTCGTTGATTATCTGCCTGAAACACACCATCTTTGCGGCAGAAAAATATTTTTATGGAATCATTGCTTACAGTGGATAGTATTGTCAGTTTATTGACATTGACGTTTTTGGAGATCATATTAGGAATTGATAATATCATCTTTATTTCGATTACGGCCTCGCGCTTACCTAAAGAGGATCAAGGCAAGGCACGCAATATCGGTCTTTTGCTAGCGATGGTTTTCCGCATTATCCTGTTGTTCGGTATTTCGATTTTGATTTCCCTCCAAAAACCGTTCATGCACATCGACTCCCCCTGGTTTAAAGCCGCGCCATCAGGTCAGGCCATTATCCTCTTTGTGGGTGGCCTATTCCTACTTTACAAAGCCACAAATGAAATCTTCCACAAACTAGAAGGAGAGGAGCAAGAAATCTCCACCACGAAGAAAGCCGTTAATTCAGTAGGCAAGGTCGTAACACAAATCGCCCTCATTAACCTGGTCTTCTCCATAGACTCCATTCTAACCGCCATAGGCCTAACCAATAACACGCCGGTAATGATTATCGCCGTCGTCGTATCTGCATTGATTATGATGGGATTCTCGGGCCCTGTAGGCCGTTTTGTGAACAATCACCCGTCCTTACAGGTTTTGGGACTATCCTTCTTAATCATGATCGGTTTCATGCTCATCGCAGAAGCGAGCCACGACTCCGAACTATTGATCCTAGGCAACTCCATAGGCAGCATCCCTAAGGGCTACTTATACTTCTCCATCGCATTCTCCCTATTCGTAGAATTCATCAACATCCAGATGCGCAAGCGCAGCACGAAGAAGGTGGCAATAAACGATATGAAGAACCAGGCGGAACGCGAGGGTATCATATAACAAAAAAGCCCCAGATCGGGGCTTTTTCTATTTAATGCTTTTCGCAATTGCTAGCAGCTCTTTCGCGCCACCCTGCGGCAGGCCTAAGACCTTCTTCTTCACCTTGCCAGCGGCATCTAAAAAGAAGATGGTAGGATAACCCTCTAATGGATACATGTTCGCTAAGGCTGGGCCTTCTCCCGCTTCCATGTCCACACCTATGGAAATATAGTTTTCGTTGATGTAAGCGCCTAATTCTTTATTAGGAAATACATTCGTCTTTAATACCTTACAAGGTCCACACCAAGTCGTATACGCATCGAACATGATGCCTTTGTTCTCTTTCTTGGCTTTGGCCATCGCTTGTTTGAATGTTCCTTCGAAGAAACGTACACCAGCGGGTTCGTCTTGTGCGGTGCTAGCAAAAGAAACAAATAACAAGGCAAAAACGAATGATTTCATATTTCAAAATTTAGTCCGAAGGAAATGAGTCCGAAGGATATTTATCTTTACTCTTTTATCTCTACTCTCTACTCTATACTCTCTAATCTATACTCTCTACTCTATTCTTAGTTATAAGAATTCAACATCACCGGCATAACCAAAAGCAACACATCCTCATTCTCATCTTGATCCGAAGGAATAATCAAACCAGCCTTATTCGGCTCGCTTAATTTAATGTCCACGAATTTCGCTGATAAGTTGCTTAACAATTCAGAAACTAATTTCGCATTAAAACCGATCTCCATATCTTTTCCTGCGTAGTCGCAAGCAAGCACCTCGTTCGCCTCGTTAGAGTAATCCAAGTCCTCTGCTGAAAGCGTTAGCTTGTTAGCGGATAGCTTTAAGCGGATTTGGTGGGTTGTTTTGTTTGAGTAGATCGAGATACGTTTTACCGAGCTCAAGAACTCTAAACGGTTGATCGTTAAGATCTCGTTGTTTTCTTTCGGGATCGCGTTCTCGTATTCTGGGAAGCGCTCGTCGATGATGCGGCAGATTAATGAGAAGCTTTGGAAGCTGAAGAAAGCGTTTGATGCGCTGAATTCAACCGTAACGTTGGTGTCATCTGCAGGAAGAGTGGATTTTAATAGGGCCAAAGCCTTCTTTGGCAATATCAAACTACTCTGTGCATCCGGACGAATATCATTACGACGGTAACGCACTAGACGGTGACCGTCAGTGGCTACGAAGTTCGTGTGATCGCCCATCATTTGGATTAAAACACCGGTCATCGCTGGACGCATATCGTCGTTAGAAACCGCTAATAAAGTATTCGCAATCGCTTCTCCTAAAACCATAGAGGTCAAAGAGATCGTTTGATTCTTCGCTACTTCTGGGATACGTGGGAAGTCGATTGGGTTTTCACCTGATAATTTGAAACGACCATTTTGAGTCGAGATCTCAGCGCCAAAAGTCGCCTGATCCGCCGAAATCGTCACCGGTTGTTCTGGTAAGCTACGTAAAGTCTCTAACAATAAACGCGCTGGTAAAGCGATCGATCCATTTTCGAATCCTTCCACTTCTAAACGCGTCGTCATCACCGTTTGTAAGTCTGATGCCGTTAAGATCAAGGTATTGCCCTCTAATTCCACTAAGATGTTCTCTAAGATAGGAATGATAGGATTGCTAGCAACCACACCATTGATGGCTGATAATTGCTTTAATAAGATATTAGAGGCTACAAGAAACTTCATTATAATTTAGCTTTAAGATACGTGTAAAAGGGTTTTCGACAGGCTGTCGTTCAAACCTTGAAGTTAAAATAATTTAGGCTTTCTACCAAAGCTTTTAGCGATTGTATTTGCGCTTTCTGTAAAAGACTACGGCTAAACTGAGCAGTGTGGCAAAAAGAAGCGGCACTGCGATGTTAATCACTTGGTAGAAGGTGCCGTCTGCTTGGATTTTGGCCTTATCCAAAGGACGAAGCTGGATCGATTTAGACCGCGCTAACAGGGGCGAGTTATCATCTAACAAATACGTGAACGCATTTAATAGGAAGTCTTTGTTCGAGAAGGTGTTCTTTAAAAACGGGTCAAAGCCTAAAGGCAAGGCCTGCTTCGCCGCATAATCCACTCCATTCAACGCGATGTCCCCATCGCCCACTAAGATGATCGCACTGGAAGTTTTCCCTTGCGCCACAAAGTTCGTGTCCTGGCTCGTATACGGAAACGCAGACCGGAACATGCCTTCCACCAGGTAGCCTGTCGTCTGAACCCCAGCCGTATAGGCTTCCGGGTCAAAATCCTTGCCCGCTGAATTCACCGATATCATCGACGGCGATTGCGACACCTGGGTGTATTGACTCGTCCGCAACAAGGGTGTTTTATGTAGCGCCACCCCAGCTATGGTGTCGATCGTCGAGGTAAACTTCCCATAGATGGCATCTAGATTCTTCGTTAAAATAAAATCAGGATTGCCCTTCAACAAGGGATAAGAGGGCCATGGCATCAGCTGGATGTTAGGCTTATCTCCCAGGTTCCCCACATTCAAGGGAATCATGCCGGATAGCTGACCATCTTTTACCAGGTTCGTATTTAAGCGCAAGCCGTAATGGAATAACATGTTTTCCAGGCCGTTTCGTTTAGGGCTGATGAATAGTCCCTGCTTTTCAACTGTATCTATTTTCACCCCGTCCATCAGGAAGATGGCCTTACCGCCTTTGACAATAAACTGATCTATTTTATAGGCATCCTCCTCGCTGAATTCGCGGTTAGGTTGTAGCACGCAGATCCCGTCTAGGCCATCTAAGGTCTTAGAGGCGGCCAGGTCTACCGGGAATAGGTCATATTTGCGTTTTAAGCTATTGATGAAATCAATCTGGGCAATCGCCGGGGTGGACGAATATTCGACGAAGAAACCGATCTTCTTGCGCTCCTGCGGTAGCAATTGCTGGATGCCTTGGATGATCTCGTATTCTAATCCTTCGATCGACTGATTAATCGCTTCCTCTGGGCTCGCTAATTTGTTCCCTTTCAGCAATAGAACACCTGTTTTTAAAGCGCCTTTTGAAATCACTAAACCCGGAAATACTACTTGCTGCACCTGCTTGCCATTATCCTTGTGCACCAAGTTCGTGGGCGGGATGCCCAAGGAATCCAGCTGGCGGGTTAAGGCAGCCCGAGCTTCGTCGGTAGGATATTCGTCGTAGACATCAATGAGCTGTACTTCGATAGGGCCTCCGGCACTCGACTGCATGTCAGACAAGAGATCCAATGTTTCCTTTTTCAGCCGCTCAAATCCGCCAGGTAAATCATCGCCGCCTAAATAGACTTGCACTAAAAGGGGGGCATCGATGCTTTCCAGGATGGCCTCACTCGATTCACTCAGCGTATACTTACCATCCTCGCTGAGATCCAAACGCCCGCCCACATAAGGACTCAACGCAATCAGTAAAATACCGATTCCGATCAAGTAATAGGAGCTAAAACGTTTCAGATGTTTCATTATTCTGTTAAACAAGAAAAGCATCCCTTGCAGAATGCTTTTCTAATCGAAATGTATCAATCTTAATAGAACTTGTAACGCTTGTCTACAATGTTCGCATTTTCTTTAATCGCTTCGTTGATGTAGAATGAAGAACGTTGTGTGTTCATCATTTGGATTTGATTCTTGTATCCAGAGTAATCGGCTAAAGCTGGAGCCGGAGCACCGCTTAATTTCTCCGCGATAAACACCCCATTTTCTCCTACGAATACCTTCGAACGCTTACCGTTTTTCAAACCAGCGATGTGACCTAATGCGATCGCATCTGGACCTGCTGTGTTTAACATACCGCTAGCTAACGTAATATCTTGAACGTTTTCAACTAATGCACCCGCACCGTAAGCCTGTGCGATTTGCTCTAATGAACCTTTCTTGTTTGCTAATTTCTTAACTACGAATTCACCTTTCAATTGATTGCGAACTAAAGAGGTTAATTCCTGGCGGAAGTCCTCTACTTTCACGTTATCTTTTTCGGTCTTTCCGATCAAGTAAGCCACAATGTATTGCGAATCTTGCTCAAATACACGCTTAGAACCATCGCCTACCGCTGTTTTGTCATCAAATGCCCAACGTACGATTTCTCGTGCGCTCGTTAAGTTATTCACCGCAGAAGCATTTTCTGTCAAACGATCCGCACGCATCATGATTAAGTTTCTGTCTTTTTTCAAAGCCACTTCGAACGAAGCTAAGTTGCCATTTGCATTCGCAAACGCATCTGCTGTCGTAAATACTTTATCCATTGTCGCTTGAGAAGGAGCGATGGTCTTATTGATGGCCGCTAATTTGTAGCTCGTGTTTGACTTTGCATCAGTCACTTTCACGACGTGGAAACCGAATTCTGTTTCTACAATACCTGGCATTAAACCAGCGCCATTGAAACCGAACAAGGCTTTCTCGAATGATTTAGCCATTCCACCGTTGTTTTTAAAGTAACCTAAGTCACCACCTTGTTGTGCGGTGCCGTCCATTCCATTCATTTGGGCCAAAGTCTCGAAGCTCGCGCCTCCCTTAATTTGTGCCAAAATTCCTTCTGCACGTGTTTTCGCTTGCGCCTTCGCTGAATCCGACTTGTCCGCTGGTGCGATCAAGATGTGGCTAGCACGCATCGTAAACAACGTATCTTTCTTCACTCCACCGTATTTATAGATCGAATAAGTCAAGCCATTCTTAAATGGTCCATAGACACCACCTACTTGGAAAGTACCTAATTGTGCTTTCACATCCTCTGGAATTTCTGCATAAGAAACTAAATAAGGAGTACGTACATCTGAATTCAATACGGCGAAAGCGGAATCATTTTGCGTTATCGCTAAATCCTTCGCTAATTTTTTAATCGAGTTGTAGAACTCTACCGTATCTTGTTTCGTAGGAATCACTGGGAAGGTTGCGTATTGAATCGAACGCGTGTTCGTTCCTTTGAACTCATCCTTGTGCTTCGCTAAATATTCCTCTAATTGAGAATCTTGTACCTTAATGCTTGAATCTGAGACAGAGAAGAAAGGAACAAACAAGAATTTCGCATTAAACTTCGCCGTCTGCGATTGGTATTCTTTCGCTGCATCTGCTTGAGTTACGTAATTAGACATACGCATCAAAGCCTCATATTTCGAACGAACACGATCTTGAGCGATTGATTTCTCAAAACGATCCCATGATTGTTGTTGGTCGATAGGCAAGTTCTTCAAATTCTTTAAGAATTGAACAACGAATGTCTTGTCGAATTGACCAGTTTGAGGATTTGTGAATTGCTGACGAACAGATGGGTGGATATTATTTCCTTGCACCATATCGATTAATTCTTCATCAGAAACCTTGATTCCTAACGCATCGAATTCTTTCTTGTAAGCGATGTCTAAGATTAATTGGTTCCAAACTTGATCCCGAATCATGCTAGCTTCTTGCTCAGATGGACCTTTGCCTGTTTGAGCGGTGTAATTTTGAACCTGCTCTTCTACTTTCTTCTGGAAATCTTGGATCATAATGCTTTCTCCAGCGATTTCACCCACTTCTTGTGAGCTAGACCCGAACAAAGAAGATTGACCTTGGAAAATATCACTTCCCACTAGGAATAAAACTAAACTGATAGCAATCGCTGCCGCCGCTATTCCTGACTTCTCTCTAATTTTTGTAATTAATGCCATTATAAAGGATAAATAATTGTTTTTACTCTATTTTTTGCTCTTGTGTTTTGAACAAAAGAAACGCAAAATAATCACATTTCTAGTTCAAAAGCAAGGGTTAATTTGCTAAAACCGTTTTTAAACTTTGTAAAAATTGATCCGCAATTTTCTGATCGATCGCTAAGCTCGGCAAAAGACGCAAGGTATGCTTTCCTGAATAACCGCAGAAGATGTGCTCTTTAAACAATAAAGCATCTCTCACAGTCCCCACAGGCTGTTCCACCTCGATCCCGATCATCAAACCGCGACCTCTCACTTCCGTTATTCCTTTTAAACCTTTTAGCTCCTGTTGAATATAGTCACCTATCTTCGACGCATTCTCGATCAACTTTTCTTCCTGAATCACATCTAACACCACATTCGCCGCCGTACACGCCAGGTGATTCCCCCCAAAAGTCGTCCCCAGCAAGCCATAACTCGCCTGTATATGCGGCGCGATTAATACGCCACCAATAGGGAAGCCATTGCCCATACCTTTGGCAGTCGTCATCATATCCGGATGAATCCCCGCAAACTGATGCGAAAAGAATTGTCCAGAACGACCATAGCCACACTGCACCGAATCCAAAATCAATTGTGCCCCCGTCTCATCACAACGCTTTCTCAACGCCTTTAAGAACGCATCACTCGCCACCTGAATACCACCCACACCCTGAATGCCTTCCACAATCACCGCCGCCGTTTCTTCCGTAATCCCCGCTTCCAATCCCTCAATGCCATTAAATGGCAAGAAACTCACATGAGACGTGTCATTAATAGGCGCCACAATGCTCGGATTATCCGTCACAGCCACCGCCCCAGCCGTTCTCCCGTGGAATGCCTTCGAGAACGCCACCACCTTCTTACGACCCGTATGAAACGACGCTAATTTCAAGGCGTTCTCGTTCGATTCCGCTCCAGAATTGGTTAAAAACAAGGTATAGTCTTCGTAGCCAGAAACGCGACCCAGCTTCTCAGCTAATTCTTGTTGACCTGAAATGATAATCGAATTCGAGTAGAAGCCAATGTTGTTCAGCTGCTCAGTCATTCTTTTCACATAGGTGGGATGCGAATGCCCGATGGAAATCACGGCGTGACCACCATATAAATCCAGGTATTCCTGGCCGTTTTTGTCCCACACAGTACTTCCTTTGGCTTTTACAAGCTCAATGTCGTAGAGGGGGTATACGTTGAATAGTTGCATTTATTAATTCTTTTTAAACTCATTTAAAGAATAGAGCACAAAGCATAAAGAATAAAGATGGTATCCGCTGCGCGGATGAATTCATGAAGTATTTTTCTGAAACCTAAAAAATAGAGCCGCAGGCTTATTTTTTAACGTACTTTGTTCTTTATGCTTTGTGCTTTTTGCTTTAATTTTATGCTTTACGGAAGATTTAGGATTAAAGCTAAAATCCGATGGATTTAAGCTTTAATCCTAAATCTTCCTGCCACCCCAGCATCAAGTTCATATTCTGAACTGCTTGGCCGGACGCACCTTTGATCAAGTTATCGATCACGGAGCTGATGAGGATTTGGCCCTCATGGACCTGTAAATGAAGAAAACACTTGTTCGTATTCACCACTTGTTTCACATCCACCGCTTGTGGGCTGAGGAAAACGAAGGGCGAATTCGCGTAAAAATCTTCGTATAGTTTTTCGGCCTGTTCCTGCGTCCCGCTGTATGGCGTGTACACATTCGCCATAATCCCGCGCGAGAAATTACCGCGGTAAGGGATAAAATGGATGGCCTTTTTTGTACCTAAAGTCTGTTTAATTTCTGCCAAATGTTGGTGCGTAAACGTCTTATACACACTCACATTGTTATTTCTCCACGAGAAATGGCTGGTAGGGGAAAGCGATTGACCCGCGCCAGTCGAACCAGTGATGGCTGAAACGTGCACGTCTTCTTTGATTAAGCCTGCAGCCGCTAGAGGCAAAAGGGCTAATTCGATCGAAGTGGCGAAGCAACCAGGGTTTGCGATTTTGGTCGCGGATTGGATCTTTTCTTTTTGGAACTCGGCTAAACCATAGACAAAGCCTTCGGATTCATCGCGGAAGTCCGTGCTTAAATCGATGATTTTCGTGTGCCAAGGAATGTCGTTCGCGGCTAAGAATTTCTTCGATTCCCCGTGTCCAGAACATAAGAAGAGGACATCTACGGGTGTTAGGTCTTTGGAAAAACGTAAATGCGTAGAGCCCAATAAATCCGTGTGCACATCCGAGATCAATTTTCCCGCCTGTGAATTCGATAATATACAGGTCAAATGCACATCC
This sequence comes from Aquirufa sp. HETE-40SA, assembly GCF_054558635.1. NCBI lineage: Bacteria > Pseudomonadati > Bacteroidota > Cytophagia > Cytophagales > Flectobacillaceae > Aquirufa > Aquirufa sp. HETE-40SA. The sequence goes on along the minus strand of NZ_JBPXKN010000002.1, from coordinate 91,333 downwards.
GGGTGATTCACTAAGATTCTTAGTAATTCGCCTCCAGTGTAGCCTGCGGCCCCTACGATTCCGATCTTTGCCATCTTATTGTTCGTTAACTTTCCGGTGGATCATCGTTTGGTTCGACGCGATTTTCGAGAATCCTCTCACATCGTCACCCGTCCACGCCTTGTTCATTTCTCCGTACGCCCCAAAAACAGACGACATCAAATCATATTTCGATTCCATTCCCGTCACCATAAATTGGTAAGGAGATAAGGTCACATAAACCGTACCCGTCACGTTGCCTTGCGTATCCGCTAAGAACGTTTCGAAATTACGCATCACGGGCTCTAAGAATTGGCCTTCGTGCAATAGCGTTCCGTACATATCACCGATGTTTTGTTTCCAATACAATTGGTGCTTTGTCAATACGTGTTTCTCTAATAAATGGTGTGCTTTAATGATGATCAAAGGCGCCGGAGCCTCGAAGCCCACACGTCCTTTAATCCCGATGATCGTATCTCCCACGTGGATGTCACGTCCGATTGCGAAAGCACCCGCTCTTTCCGTTAACTCCCGAATTGCAGCCACGGTAGATGGGAATTTCTTGCCATCTAGACCCACTAATTGACCTGCTTCAAATTGCAAGCTGATTTTCTCAGGAGTCGTCTTCGTTAATTGCGTAGGCCAAGCCTCTTCCGGTAAATAGCCGTCTGAAGTCAAGGTCTCTTTTCCACCCACGGATGTGCCCCAAAGGCCTTTATTGATCGAATAAGTCGACTTGTGCCATTCTTGCACGACGCCTTTCGATTTTAAGAATTCGATTTCTGCTTCTCTAGATAATTGCAAGTCACGGATAGGCGTGATCACCTCGCACTCCGGTGCTAAGATTCTGAACACGACATCGAAACGAACTTGATCGTTGCCCGCGCCTGTACTTCCGTGCGCGATGGCTTTGGCACCTAATTTGGCCGCATATTTAGCGACTGCCGTAGCTTGAAAAACGCGCTCTGCAGATACAGAAAGGGGATAGGTATTGTTTTTTAATACATTGCCAAAAACCAAATACTTCAAACAATCCTGGTAGTATTCCTCCACCACATCTAGCGTCACGTGTGAAGTCACGCCTAGCGAATAGGCTTTCTCCTCGATCGTTTTCAACTCCGCCGGAGAGAAACCGCCCGTGTCCACCAAGGCCGAGTGCACCTCCATGCCGCGCTCTTCCGTTAAATATTTCACACAAAAGGAGGTATCTAAACCACCACTAAACGCTAGAATTACTTTAGGCTTGCTCATATATGCTCTATTTTGCCTTCTTTTTGAAAGGCAGTAATAATTTTTCTTTAAACTTCTTTAGACGGGTAAAATCGGCGATATTCTTCAAGAATAGCCATTTTTCGTCTTTTTCTTCGGGTGTTTTCTTGTCCGGATTCTCTGGGTCATAAATCATCCCCGTGCACAAACAGATCTTACGTTCGGTTCTGGTCAGGATGTCAAAATTCACACAGGATTCGCAACCCTTCCAGAAATTATCGTCTACCGGCAATTCCGCAAAAGTCGTAGGCTCATAGCCAAGGTCAGAGTTAATTTTCATCACCGCCAAAGACGTCGTAATACCGATGATTTTGGCTTCCGGATAACGGGTGCGAGACAACTCGAAAGCACGTTCTTTCACCGCTTTTGCCACCCCAAACTGGCGATAACTAGGCTTTACAATCAATCCAGAGTTCGCTACAAACTTGCCATGTTGCCACGTTTCCACGTAACAGAAACCCACAAATGAGCCATCTATGTCATCTGTAGCAATGATGGCCTTTCCTTCGGACATCTTTTCTTGAAGGTATTCAGGAGTACGTTTGGCAATTCCGGTTCCGCGTGCTTTGGCTGATTCAGCCATCTCATTGCAGATGGATTGGGCTAGGTCGAAATGGTGCTCGCTAGCCACTTGAACGGTATATTTATTCATGAAGGGACGAAAATTAAAGAATGAGACAAATTACACACACCTTCAGGGTATCAGACCCGAAAGATGAATCGTCTCCTTCGTCGGAGCATAGATGCGAGGTAATAATTTGAATTAATAAAGGTCATTCCTTAGTTTTGTCAAAAGCAATGTCAACAGTTGTTGACATTTAAGGGTCGAATTTCGGTAAATCTTCGTTTAAATCCCAATAATCAATTAATTATTTCATGGAAGCCTCCACTCCCCTCACCGCCGAAACCCTCGTTTACGCCTATGCGTCAGGGATGTTTCCCATGGCGGAGGAGACCGGAGAGATCTTTTGGTATAGTCCAGACCCACGTGCGATTATTCCGATTCAAAGTTATAAGCCTGCCAAATCCCTCAAGCCGATCATCAACCAAAACCGCTTTGAAATCCGCGTAGACACCAGTTTCGAACAAGTCATGCGCAACTGCGCCTTGCCTCGAGCTACAGAAGATGAAACCTGGATTTCAGAGGAATTAATCGCCGCCTATTCCGAATTGCATCGCATGGGTTTAGCGCATTCAGTGGAGGCATGGCAGGAAGATAAACTAGTAGGGGGTCTATATGGAGTCTCTTTAGGGGCCGCTTTTTTTGGCGAATCCATGTTTTCCCTAGTCTCTAATTCCTCGAAAGTGGCCTTTCATTATTTGATCCAAATCTTGCGCGAACAAAAATACCAACTTCTCGACTCCCAGTTCATGAACGATAACGTTTTGCGTTACGGAGCCATCAATATTCCCCGTTCAGCCTATATAAAAAGACTCGCCAAAGCCTTAAAAAGCACTTGCGACTTTCAAAAACCCGCAATTTAAACTAAATTGCGGCATGTCTAGGCCCATTCTTGTCATCAAATTCGGTTCCTCCTCCATCACCCACAAGAACGGGGAGGTGAATGAGCAGACTTTGGAGAAAATAGCCTCTCAGGTTTCCAGCCTCACAAAAGCGTACGACATCGTCCTGGTTTCCTCCGGAGCCGTGGCCGCAGGTAAGGCATTTTTAAGCAATTACAAAGGCACCCTTTCCGAACGGAAAGCCGCCGCCGCGATCGGAAACCCCATTTTGATCGCAAAATACAACCACTATTTCTCGAAATACGGCATCGCCATCGCCCAATCGCTTTGCGAACGCCACCACTTTTCCCGCCGCGAATCCTTCCTTCAATTGAAGGAAACCTACCAGGAACTTTGGAAAAGCAACGTCATTCCCATCGCAAACGAAAATGACGTGGTCTCAAACACCGAACTTAAATTCTCCGACAACGACGAACTCGCGACCCTAATCGCAACCGGCTTTGGCGCAGAAAAACTTTTAATATCTACCTCAGTAGGTGGCCTTTTAGACGCAAACGGCGAAATCATCCGCCACGTCCCTAAAATCGACGCCTCCACTCTATCCGTCGTTTCCTCCGACACCTCATCAACCGGCTTAGGCGGAATGATCTCGAAACTCACCTTCACCCGCCTTGCCATGCGCTTAGGTATCAAGGTCGTGATTTTCGGGTTAGATAATGCAGGAGGAATCGTGGACGCCCTTCACGAAAAAATAGGTACGGTCTTCGAAGCAGGCAAAGCCAGCCTAACCGCCCGCCAAAAATGGCTCGCCGCCGGCAGCCTCATCACCGGCAAAGTCGTCCTAGACAAAGGCGCCGTCAAAGCCATCAACTCCCGCAAAAGCCTACTTTCCGTAGGTATAACCGAAATCCTAGGCGATTTCATGAAAGGCGAGGTCATCGAATTATTGGATCCCACTAAAACACCATTTGCTATTGCTCGGGCTAGATGCTCGAAGGCGGAGCTGGAGGGGGCCGGAAAAGGGGTGGAGGTCGCTAACGCCGACGACATCGTTCTTATCTAATTTAAAGCATAAAGCACAAAGAATAAAGCATAGAGTTTGTATCCGCTTCGCGGATTCGTATAGAAATGTTTTTTCCATAAAGCAAAAATGGGACCTGAGTCCCATTTTTAACCAACTTTATTCTTTGTGCTTTATGCTCTATGCTTTAATCAAGGCGCGAAGCGACTGTCCACTGACTACTGTCCACTAGCTAAATTTAGATTTATGGCTACTGCCATAAATCTAAATTTATGCTATAACCACCGCTCTCCCATTCTCCACATCCTGTTCCACCGTCTTGTATTTCACATCTTCTTTGATGCTTCCGTCTACGTATTGAACAGTCACGCGTTGGTTGCGGTCTGCAATTTTGATCGCTTGGCGAGGTGCCGCACGCTCCACAGAAGGAGTGGACGGGTCGTGGTATTCCTCTTGTGCGCCGGCTAGGCCACCTAATAAAGAAGAAATGGCATCGTCTTTGCTCATTTGCAATTTAGGTGCTTTCTCTTTGGGTGCTTTGGCAGCGGATTGATTCGTTTGTTGAACCGCTGGAATTTCGGCTTTGATCACGAAGCTGATCGTATCCATGTTCACACGCGCAACGAAGCGTTGGAACAAGTTGACGGATTCGAATTTGTAGATCAATAAGGGATCTTTTTGTTCGAAAACGGCGTTTTGAACGGATTGTTTCAAGTCGTCCATCTCGCGCAAGTGCTCTTTCCACTCTTGGTCGATCAGCGATAAGGTGATGAATTTCTCCATCTCTTTCACTACTTCCTTTCCTTGAGTAGAGATCGTTTTGTCTGCATCTACAATGATTCCGGTCGTCATTTGGCCATTGCTAATAGGCACTTGAATGCCAGAATAGCCGTGTTGTTTCGCTTCTTGAGCCACCTGAATGACTTGAGAGGCGATGACCTCGTTTTTCGACTTGTAATGTTGTTCTGCTGCAATGAATAATTGTTCCGTTCTTTGGTCATTATTCAATTTAGTGAACGCAGACGCATCGAATGGCGGCTCCATTCCTAATAACTCGATCGTTTTCAATTCGAAATCGTCGTAGCTCGTATACTGCGTCGCGATGTCGCGGCATACATCGAACAAGATGTTGATGATATCCAATGATAGACGCTCGCCTAAAAGGGCGTTTTGGCGACGCTTGTAGATGGCGTTACGTTGGTAGTTCATCACGTCATCGTATTCCAATAGACGTTTACGAATGCCAAAGTTATTTTCCTCCACCTTCTTCTGTGCTCGCTCAATCGATGAGGTAATCATCGAGTGTTGAATCACTTCGCCTTCTTCCATTCCCAGACGGTCCATCACTTTCGCGATACGGTCTGATCCGAAAAGACGCATTAAGTTATCTTCTAACGATACGAAGAATTGAGATGACCCCACATCTCCTTGACGACCCGCACGACCACGTAACTGGCGATCGACGCGACGAGATTCGTGGCGTTCGGTACCGATGATCGCTAGACCACCTGCCGCCTTCGACTCAGGGCTTAGTTTAATATCAGTTCCACGACCCGCCATATTGGTAGCGATCGTTACCTTGCCTGACTGACCCGCTTCTGCGACGATTTCTGCCTCGCGAGCGTGTTGTTTGGCATTCAATACATTGTGTTGAATCTTACGAATGGTCAGCAAACGACTTAGTAACTCCGAGTTCTCCACCGAAGTCGTACCGACTAAGACTGGACGTCCGCCAGCTACTAATTCCTGAATTTCTTCAGCTACGGCGTTGTACTTCTCACGCACCGTGCGGTACACTTTATCTTCGTGGTCCTTACGTTGAATGACACGATTGGTAGGGATTGAAACGACATCTAGTTTATAAATTGTCCAAAACTCACCCGCTTCCGTCTCCGCCGTTCCCGTCATACCCCCTAATTTGTGGTACATGCGGAAGTAATTTTGGAGGGTAACGGTGGCATAGGTTTGGGACGCATCCTCTACATTTACGCCTTCTTTCGCCTCAATCGCTTGGTGCAAGCCATCCGAATAACGACGGCCTTCCATCACACGACCCGTCTGCTCATCCACGATCTTCACCTTGCCCTCTACAATGATGTATTCGGTGTCCTTCTCGAATAGGGTATAGGCCTTTAATAATTGGCTAACCGTATGAATACGGGAGGCCTTCTCGTTATAATCTTGGATCAGTTGCTCCTTCGCAGCAAGACGATCAGCGTCAGCTAACTCCTTGTTTTGCTCGATGCGGTTTAAGTCGATCGAAAGATCGGGTAACACGAAGAAGTTCGGATTTTCGGTGTCTCCACTCATGAATTCCAAACCTTTCTCGGTCATCTCCACCTGGTTGTTCTTCTCTTCGATGGTGAACAAAAGAGGTGCTACAGCCTCCGGCATCATCTTTTGGTTATCCGCTAAGAAGGTACTTTCCGTCTCATTCATCAATTGCTTCATCCCGTTTTCGGACAAGAATTTAATTAATGGCTTCGACTTAGGTAAACCTTTGTAGGCACGGTATAGGGCTAAACCACCCTCTTTCTTATCACCTGCAGCGATGAGTTTCTTTGCTTCTACTAAGAAGTTCTGAACGATCTGCTTCTGTGCTTCTACTAATTTATGAATACGGGGTTGGAAAGTTTCGAACTCTTGTTCGTCACCTTTTGGAATCGGTCCAGAGATAATCAATGGCGTTCTCGCGTCATCAATTAATACGGAATCGACTTCATCGACCATCGCGAAATGGTGGGGTCTTTGTACTTGATCTTCTAAACTACGCGCCATGTTATCGCGCAAGTAATCAAAGCCAAATTCATTATTTGTACCATACGTAATATCTGCCCAATAGGCCGCACGACGTTCTTCAGTGTTCGGATCGTGCTTATCGATACAATCTACTTTCAATCCGTGGAATTCAAATAAAGGGGCATTCCACTCAGAGTCACGTTTCGCAAGATAATCATTCACCGTTACTAAGTGAACCCCACGACCCGCTAAGGCATTTAAATACGTAGGAAGGGTAGAAACGAGTGTCTTTCCTTCACCCGTACCCATTTCAGAAATCTTTCCTTGGTGTAATACAATACCCCCGATTAGCTGTACATCGTAGTGCACCATGTCCCAGGTTATCTCATTTCCAGCAGCTAACCATTGGTTTTTCCAAATCGCTTTATCGCCCTCAATCACCACATTTTTCTTCTTAGAGGCGATGAATTTATCCTCTACGGTGGCTGAAACGACTAGTTGTTTGTTTTCTGTAAAACGACGTGCTGTTTCCTTCACCACTGCGAAGGCTTCAGGTAATATTTCCATTAACACGACCTCTAAACGCGCATTGCGCTCTAGTTGTAAGGCATCGATTTCTTGGAAAAAACGATCCTTCGCATCCACATCTTCTGTTTCTTCTGCAGAGGTATGTAGGGAAGTAATTTGATTATCTATATCTGCTACAAAATCGCCAATTCTTAATTTGAATTCCGCCGTTTTAGCGCGCAATTCGTCATCTGACAAGGAATTAAGCTTGGAGTATTCGTTTTTTATGCTCTCAACGATAGGCATCAACGCTTTAATGTCGCGCTCTGATTTCGTGCCAAATATTTTCGTTACCGATTTACTGATGAATGAAATCATTATAATAATCTGTGCTTTCTAGGCGTTTGGAAAAAATGAACAGGCAATTTACCAATTTGAATTTTTATCCTTACTATAAACGATAAATTAATCCAAAAAAAGGTAAGAATTCACCCAAAATTAGTTGATTTGTAAATTAATCTCCTTAACAAAATGTCCAACGTTCCAGTTCCACCGCGCCGAGTTCCTCGCAAAAAATTAAAAATGCCTCTTTTCGGAGGTATGGGTGGTGGCGCATCGGCGAATAAGGAAGATTTTTTTGGCAAAAACTTCGGCTCTATTCTGATCGCTATGACTGGGATAGCCTTCGCCGCACAGATATTTCTACCCAATATTTGGTCGCAAAAAGTATACAATGATGCGGATGAAATCACAGAAATGGCCTGGGATGGATCTATTCGAAAGAAATATACGGATGCAAAATTCAAGAGTGAAATTCATTATTACTTAGTCATAAAAGGAAAGAAGGGTAAAAAACAAATAGTCGACCTAGTCGATGCGGATCCTGTTTTCTTCGATCAACTAGCCGTCCCGCAAAGAGTTACAAAAGCCGCCAATTCACTAGATGTCCGTGTTCAACGTTTTTCAAAGCCGGATACGACTTTGCGAATTAAATTCTTAGAATGAGATGCCAGTTTGGAATTCCACCCATGTCGGTCATTTGTTAGCTAGGACACTCTTCGGTTATTCTAAGATTGACCTATCTGTAGCCCAAGGCTATGGTACTTTTTCGGATTTAATCGATTTAGCCCTTCTAAAGGATACACCGATACCAGCTGCTCCCAATACCTGGGTAAGCACGGTCCCAGCTGCCGCACAAAATTCATCCGGCCAAACAGGAACTTGGTACCGCGAATTCAACTATTGGTGGTTTAATCTGATGTACAAAGAGGGCTTGAACATGCGGGAGAAAATGGTGCTGTTCTTTCATAATCATTTTGCAAACGAGCGGGATAAAGTTCAATATCCCCAACACATGTATGCCCAAAATGCTTTGTTTAGAAAATATGCGTTTGGCAATTTCAAGCAGTTAGTGAAAGAGGTTGCGATTGATCCCTCGATGCTCATCTACTTAGACGGAAATAATTCCCGGGGTGCCACACCTAATGAAAATTTTGCCCGCGAGCTACTCGAGTTATTTACGATGGGCATCGGAAATTATTCAGAAACAGACGTAAAGCAAGCTGCTAAGGTACTTTCTGGATGGCAGGTCAATGGATTAACGGCAAATTTTGTAGCCACTCGCTGGTATACAGAGGCCTCCGTAACGATTTTAGGCAAAACGGCGAAATTTGATGTCAATAGTTTGATTGACCACATCTTCGAGCAGAAAGCGACTGCCGAATTCATCTGTCGAAAACTCTACAAGGAATTTGTGTATTACAAACCTAATGAGGCTTTTGTCCTACAAATGGCTGCGGTTTTACGGTCAAACAAGTATGAAATGAAGCCTTTGTTGAGGTTTTTATTTAACTCAGAGGAGTTCTTTAAAGCCACATACATAGGAAGTAAGATTAAAAATCCGATTGAATTGATGATGGGCAGTTCGAAATTATTGGAGCTTCCCATTCCGGATTATATCAATATGTACGAGTTATCCAAAGTGTTACAGATGCAGCTTTTTCAGCCACCGGATGTGGCAGGCTGGCCTGGGCAACGGGATTGGATTTCCTCGACCACTTATTCCTATAGGGGTGGATTTACGGATTCCTTGCTGACCGGTAAACGCTATAATGGTGTGAATGTCACTGGAAAACTAGTGCCTGTAGCCTATGCACAAACATTCACAAATTCTGAGAAAGCTGTAGAATTCGTAGAGGATGTCCTAGCCTTGTTTTTGCAATTTCCGGTTACGCCTAAAAAGAAAGCTTTTCTTTTAGAAACTTTATTAAGTGGGACCATTGTAAAGAATTGGTCTACTTACACTCCAGGTGCAAATGTGAGTTTGCAGCAGTTCTTTAAAGCAGTGATGAGTTTGCCAGAATTTCAACTTTGTTAAGGATGAAAAAGGATTTGACACGTTCAGCGTTTTTACGTCAGATGGCGCTTCTTTCGGGAGGGGTTGGATTAGGAATTTCAGGAATGCCCGCCCAAGCTTATGCGCAAATGCCTGCAGGTTTAGTCAATTCAGTTCCCACGGGCAATGCCTTAGTTATCATACAATTAGTAGGTGGAAATGATGGATTGAATACGGTAATTCCGGCAGAAAATGATATCTATTTTGCCAAAAGACCGGATATCGCCATCAAAAAGGAAAATGCGATCGCCTTGAAAAATGGGATGTATTTGCATCCATCCATGGCCCCCATAAAATCCTTATATGATCAAGGAAATGTTTCGATCATACAAAATGTAGGATATTCGAATCCAAATCGTTCTCATTTCCGTGCCACTGATATTTGGAACACTGGATCAGATGAGAACGTAGTTTGGGAGGAAGGATGGGCTGCACGTTATTTGGCAGACAGATACCCTAATTATCCAATTACGATGCCATCTCAGCCCATGGCTATTCAATTAGGCTCCGTTGAATCACTTTTATTTCAATCAGATTTAGGTCGATTCGGAACCGTTTTCGAGGACCCAAATCTCTTCTACCAGCTGGTTTCAGGTACCTTAGCTGACGATGAAATACCGCCGGCTACATTAGCAGGGGATGAATTAGCCTTTTTAAAACAAATTTCAAGTACTTCTATTCAGTACTCGAAAGTGATTCGGGATGGGGCCTTAAAAGGAGCTAATAGGGTCACTTATCCCAATACTAACTTGTCAAAACAGTTAGGCATTGTTGCCAGACTAATCTCGGGTGGGTTAGAAACGCCAGTCTATCTCTGTACCATCGGAGGATTTGATACCCATGCGAATCAATTAACACAACATGCGAACCTTTGGAAACAAATATCAGAGGCCGTAGCTGCCTTTCAAAAGGACTTGAAAGCCCAAAATATTTCAGAGAAAGTTACTTTAATGACTTTTTCAGAATTCGGTCGCCGGGTAAATCAAAACGGCACAGCCGGAACGGATCACGGAACCGCCGCTCCCCTTTTTGTGATTGGGGATACCGTTAGAGGAGGAATGATAGGGGAGAACCCTAGTTTAACAAACGTAGATGCTAGCGGAGACATCAAAGCTATGTTTGATTATCGTCAAATATATACCACCGTACTAAGAGATCATTTAGGTTTAAACGCTACTAGCACCACGGAGATATTTAAAAAATCTTTTGAACGTTTACCTATTTTCTTGAGCTCACCACTTTTACCAGAAGCAGGCGCAAGAATACGACTATTAGATCCTGCACCAAATCCTGCAATAGGCCTAGTCAGAATTCAATACGCCGTTTTTGCATCGATGAATATAGAAGTAGCGCTATACAATATGGTAGGAGAAAAAGTAGGGTCCCTATTTTCAGGTGATGTTGTTAGTGGAACCTACACCCAAATTTTAGATACGAGCGCCTTCCCAGCAGGAACCTACCTAGTCAGTTTAGCTTCGTCCGTAGGAGAACGAATTACGAAACGATTAATCATCATAAATTAAATCTAGATGCTTATCTTTGCAGATTAATGAAAAGAATTTCCAATAGTTTATTGCTTGTTCTCCTATTTTGTATCTCCATGAAGGCACAACAATGGACGTATGGTGCAGGTCTAGGCGGATCTTTATACCATGGAAATTATGCTAATTGGAATTTAGTTCCTAACACGAAGGAATTAGCTACCATCAAGCCTAGCATTAATTTTCAGGTGATGTATCAAAGAAAATCCTATGTAGATTTTCGAGTTCAAGCGGCTTATTCTGGATTAAGTGGAAATATAGAAAATAGGATTTCTCCTTCTGTGGGTGGTTTAGCAGCTACTAACTTTTCAACGTCCATTTTGCAATTAGATGGCTTAGTAGATTATAACTTTTTGGATTATCAGTCTAATCGGAAAATTGTTAATTGGACTCCTTATGTGTATGTGGGTCTATCGGGCGTACTGGCTAAAGTATCGGGTGTTAATAATGGACTAGATTTTAATTCTTCCTTATTTCCGGTTCTTGCCTTTCCTTATGGGCTAGGCATAAAATACCAAGTGAACCCTAAGGTTGGTTTGCAATTTGAAGCAGGTTCGAGAAAAACCTTTTCTTCTGCTCTAGATAGCCCAAGAGATAGCAATGTTTCTAATTACAAATTATTTGATGGGGATCAGTATTTATTTACGTCGATTAGCGTTACCTATACGATACAGTCCATTTTTTGTCCCACGGATTAACATTTTTTAATTGGATAAAGCCGTCTTAATAACTACATTTGCCACCTTATTACCTATGGGTAATTATTTAGAATAAAGAATTGAAAGAGTCGATTGATCTTACGAATGTTCCCGTTCACATCGCTGTTATCATGGATGGTAATGGTCGATGGGCTAAGCAGCAAGGAGTGATGGATCGTGTTTTTGGACATAGATCAGCCTTGAAAGCGGTTCGGGAAACGATTGAAGGTTGTGGTGAATTGGGGGTGCGATTTTTGACTTTGTATGCTTTTTCTACGGAGAATTGGAATCGACCTAAAGCAGAAGTGACCGCTTTAATGAGTCTCTTAGTGAGTGCAATCAAGGATGAATTGCCGGGGATGATGAAGAAAGATATTCGCTTACAAGCGATCGGGGATTTAAGTAAATTGCCAGCCTCTTCTAGAGCTGAACTAGAGAAAGCGATGGCAAAAACGGCTGAAAATAAGGGTTTAACCTTAGTTCTAGCTTTGTCTTATTCCGGTAAATGGGATTTAGTACAGGCTACTCAGCGGATTTCAGCAAAAGTGCAAACGGGGGAAATAGCGGCAGATTCCATTGATGCAGATACCATACAATCTCATCTGTCAACGGCTGAAATGCCTGATCCAGATTTGATGATTAGAACAGGTGGAGATCACCGGATTAGCAATTTTATGCTGTGGCAGTTAGCCTATGCAGAGTTATATATTTTTGAAGATTTATTTTGGCCTGATTTTAGAAAAGAACATCTAAATGAAGCGATTATCGATTTTCAAATGCGTGAAAGAAGATTTGGGAAGATTAGTGAACAGTTAAATTAGGGGCTGAGGCTCATTTATGAAAAAATCAATTGCCATTCAATTACTAAATAAACGTAGCGCCTTGCTAGGTGTTTTACTTTATATGTTAGGTTCTTATTCTGTTTCTGCTCAGATACTAGGTAGGACGAGAACCATATCAGCTGCACTTCCAGAAACGAGCTTTTCTTATGCTGATCCTAAGGAGTATACCATCGCAGATATTCAAGTAACGGGTTCAAAGTACTATGATGGGACTTCCATGATTAATATTTCAGGACTTCAGGTAGGGGATAAAATTAAGATTCCGGGGGATGCAATTGGAGCAGCGATTCGGAAGATTATGAATCAGGGTATTTTAGATGAGGTGCAAATACTTTCAACAAAAGTAGAAGAGGGTAAAGTCTGGTTAACGATCGAGTTAAAAGAGCGACCTCGTTTGTATTCAATTCAGTATACGGGAATTCGTAAAGGAGAAACTGAGACTTTGAATGAGAAGATGAAGACCTATAAAGGTAAGATCATCACAGAGACACTTCGTAAGAATTTAGAATTGACGATTCGTAAATATTACCAAGAGAAAGGTAAATTAAATGTCAAAACAAAATCAGTCATTAAAGTAGATTCAGTGCGGGGTAATAACGCCATTTTACAAGTGGCTGTTACGAAGGGGGAGAAAGTTAAAGTAAATAAAATAGTATTAAATGGCATCGATCCTGAGTTTCGTTCTTTAATCTTAAGAAAGATTAAAAATACCAAGCAAATTCGATTTGGGCGTGTATTTAAGCCTTCTAAATTTGTTCCTAAGAAATGGGATGAAGATAAAGAAAAGTTGCTAGCTGCCATGAACAAGCTAGGATACCGGGATTTTCAATTGCAATCAGATTCGGTCATTCGTTTCAATGATAAATCTGTCAATTTAATATTAAGCTTAGTTCAAGGTAAGAAATATTATTACCGTAGTGTGCGATTTGAGGGCAATTATATCTATCCTGATTCTCTTTTGCGTGAAGTGTTAGGGGTGAAAAAAGGAGATGTGTACAACACGGAAGAATTAGATAAAAAAATGAACGCGAACCCAGGCGAGGATTTGAGTTCTGTTTACATGGATAATGGGTATTTATTCTATCACGCAGAACCAGTAGAGTCGGCTATCGAAGGGGATTCAATTGACTTGACCATACGTATTTCAGAAGGGAAACAAGCGATAATTAACAAAGTGTCCTTGAACGGAAATACAAAGACATCAGATCACGTGGTCATGCGCGAGATACGTACGTTGCCTGGTCAAAAATTCAATAAATCAGCTATCATTCGTACCGTGCGTGAACTTTCAACCATTGGCTATTTTAACCCGGAGAAGATAAACCCTAATCCAGTTCCCCGTCCTGATGGAACCGTGGATATCGAGTATAATGTGGAAGAAAAACCTTCAGATCAAATTGAGCTCTCAGGTGGCTGGGGAGGTTACATTGGTTTTGTGGGTACGCTAGGTGTTGTGTTTAACAATTTCTCGGCTAAAAATATTTTAAATCTTAAGTCTTACCGGCCATTGCCTGCTGGAGATGGCCAAAAGGTAGCCATCCGTTTTCAAGCAAATGGAGCCTCCTTTCAAAACTATAGCCTTACCTTTACAGAGCCTTGGTTAGGTGGTAAGAGACCTAATTCCCTATCTATATCCCTGAATAGTAGCATTTCCTATCCTTATTTACTTCCCCAAGCAGGATATAATAACTATAGCAACGGTGGTTTTGGCGGTGGCGGTTTTGGTGGTTTCGGCGGTTATGGTGGTGGTGGTTTTGGTACAGGGGGTTTATATGGCGGTTTGAATAGTTATTCTGTTCCTGACTCATTGACAGATGCTCACTTTAACGTAACCAGCTTGTCTGTAAGTTTAGGAAAACGCTTAAAATGGCCGGATGATTATTTCTCATTAAGTCATTCGATTGCTTTTTCTCGTTTTGATGTGGACAGATATATGACATGGGCATACCCGCAGGGAATCTCTACGTCAGTGACTTTTATGACGAACTTTTCGAGAAATAGTATTGACAATCCTACTTTTCCGCGTTCAGGATCTAGCTTCTCTTTATCAGGAACACTCACACCTCCATTCGGGTTGTTAGGTATGAATAAGGACAATTTGTTGATTGAGTACCACAAATGGATGTTGGATGCGAGTTGGTTTAGTCCATTAGTGGGTAAATTTATCCTACATACACGTGCACACATGGGTTTCCTAGGATCTTACGGAGGCAAAGAAACCACCCGATTTGAACGTTTTGATTTAGGTGGTTCTGGAATGGTGCAAGGTTTCTCTTTCAATCGGGATATCGTAGGTCTAAGAGGATATAAAGACCGTGTGATTGGGCCTTCAGGTTCTTATGGTAATGGAGGGGTTGCCTACAACAAGTTCGTAATGGAAGTTCGTTATCCTGTTTCATTAAATCCATCTGCAACGATTTTCGCCTTGGCATTTGCTGAGGGAGGGAATAACTTTTCTTCTTTGAGCGAATATAGTCCGTTCAAATTGTATAAATCAGCAGGAGTTGGCGCACGTATATTCATGCCTGCTTTTGGTATGATCGGTATAGATTATGGTTTTGGCTTTGATAAGCCACGTCCAGGAGATTCTGATTTTGGTCAACAAGCATTCACGTTCTCGATTGGACAACAAATTAGATAAGCATGATGCGGTTTTGGTTGACAGGTATTGTTATTTTATTGTTTCTGAGCCCTTCCAATGCTCAGAAATTCGGATATGTCGACACGGAATTCATCACATCTAAAATGCCCGAGTATGCTAAAGTTCAACAACAAATTGAACAGAATACAAAGACTTGGTTAAGCGATGTAGAAAAGAAAAAGCAAGAGCTGGAGAAGTTAGAAAAAGAATATAAGTTAGAAGAACTTTTGCTAACGGAAGATTTAAAGCAGCAACGATTAGCGGCTATTCAATCAAAAAGTAAAGAATCGAAGGCTTTCGAAAATCAAGTTTTTGGTGTGGAGGGGGATTTATTCAAATTAAAGCAAACGGCTTATAAATCCATTTTAGATCAAATCTCTAAAGCAATTGAAAAAGTAGTCAGAGCAAAGCGCTTAGATTTTATATTTGATAAGGCAAATGATGGGTTGGTATTATTGTATACAAATCCTATTCATGACTATTCAGATTATGTTTTAGAAGAATTAGGGGTGGAGTTAGATCCTAATTTGGTAGAAAAAACAAAGAAAGAGGAGGCGCAAGAGCAGAAAAGTCCTAAAAAGAATTAATTTTACCCTAAATAAAAAAGAGAACACAAACAAATTATTAATACACATGAAAAATAAGTTTATTTTGGCCGCAGGCCTACTTTTCGGATTAGCTGCGTTGCCTGCTACGGCTCAAGTAAAAATCGGATTCATCTACCAAGAAAAAATCTACAGCCAAATGCCAGAGGCTAAGCAAGTAGAGGAAGATTTGAAAAACACAGAGAAGCAATACCAAACATTGATTCAAGGAAAAATCAAAGATTTCCAAGATAAAGCAGCGGTGTACGAGAAGTTACCAGCTAACACTTCTGATATCATAAAGCAAGACAAAGAAAAGGAATTACAAAACTTACAAACTTCGATTCAAGAGTTCCAGCAAAATGCGCAAACTTCGATCCAAAAGAAGCAAGCTCAATTATTGCAACCTATCGTTAAGAAGATTGAAGAAAACATGCACGCAGTAGCGAACGAGAATGCCTATACATTCGTGTTTAACAACTACGAGCCAGGAACAGGTGCTAATCCTGTACTATTACACTTCCCTGCGGAGGCTGATATCTCAGACTTAGTATTGAAGAAAATGGGAATTACACCTCGTCCAGCAGGTGCTCCAGCTCCAGCGGCAGCGGCTCCAGCAGCAGCGCCAGCAGCTAAGCCAGCAGCTCCTAAGAAGTAATTCTTACCGTTTTTATAAGGAAACCTGATCGGAAACGGTCAGGTTTTTTTTATGCCCTATCTATTTTATTGGTCCTGTAAAATAAACTTGTTTTGAAATAACAAAATAGACATTACACCACAAAAGATAGCGGCATCTGCAAAATTAAAGATAGGTGTGGAGTAATAAGAACCGCCCCAAAGTGGAATCCAGGAAGGCAAAGGCCCCTCGTAAAAATCTGCAAAAAACATATCGATTACTTGACCGTGAAACCATCTCATCGGTGCTCCAGCCGGGGCATTTTGGAATATAACGCCATAAAATACGGAGTCAATTAAATTGCCAATGGCGCCCCCTAAAATCAATGCAACTGAAACCAAAAGTCCCGTCGGGCTCTTTTTTACAGTCAAAGAGTACAAGTAATACCCAATGGCAAGCATGGCTAAAATCCGGAAGCTTGTTAAGATTAACTTTCCCCAAATAGATCCAATTTGAATCCCAAATGCCATACCCGGATTTAAGGTATAATGTAGTTTGAAGAAATCCCCAATAATTGGAATTTGGCCAAAATAACCTGGTTCCATCCAGGTATGAACAGCTATTTTAATTCCCTGATCTAGGGCAATAATCAATAAACTTAAAAGGAAATAGCGGTAATTTTTCATGCGTCGTTTCGGCGGTTTACTTCTTTTTGTAATAGGGCAAATTCGCGAGAAGTTTGTCCAGCAATAGAACTATTTTCCTCTGCGCGTCTAAATAGGTAGGGCATTACGGCATCCACTGGCCCATATGGCACGTATTTCGCAACATTATAACCTGATGCGGCTAAATTGTAGGAGATATTGTCTGACATGCCTAGTAATTGTGCGAAGTAGATATTCGGGTGATTGGATGAAATTTGTAATTCATTCATGGCATCGCACAGTAGCAAACAGCTTGCTTCGTTATGGGTCCCCATGCAAAAATGCACGTTCTCCACATGAGCAAGGCATAATTTAACGCCTAAATCGTAGTCGCGATCCGTATCTTCTTTACATACGTGTAGAGGCTCTGAATATTCATCTTCGTGCGCTTTTTGACGTTCTTTTTCTAAATAGGCCCCGCGCACTAACTTCACTCCTAAGTAATACTTGTTTGCCTCAGCCGCCGCGATGGCACCCTCTAAATTCGCCAGCATGTCATGGCGGTACATCTGAAAGGTATTGTAGATGATAGCTGTTTTTTGGTTGTATTTAGCCATCATTTCATAGGTTAAACGGTCGATAGTCGTTTGTATCCAACTCTCCTCTGCATCGATGAAAAGTCTCACCTGTAAAACGTGTGCTAGATCGCATATCTCGATTAGCAACTCTTTACTGTGATCGAATAATTCCTTTTCTTCCTCCGTTAATTCTGCCTCGGTTTGTGCTTTTTCCAAAAGCTCTGATTGAAAGATTCCCGTTAACTTAAAAACGGCAAATGGAATGGCAGGATTTTCCGCAGATTTACGGATCGTTTTAAGGATTTCATCCTTGGTTTTTTGGAATGATTTTTCACTTTCTTCTCCCTCAACAGAGTAGTCTAGAATTGTTCCAATTTTTGCCTTTTCAAGTTCTTGAATCGTTGATTCACAGCCATCTATGGTTTCTCCACCACAAAATTGGGCAAAAATCGTGCTTTTTATGACTTTTTTGACCGGAAAATGCAGGAAAAGAAATAATTTGATGAAAAAAGTGCCTAAATTTACCAACCAATTTTGGTTCATTGCAGCAAAAATCCAATAGGACTTCTTCAACTGAAAATCGTCTTTCGAAGCAAAGGCTATTTTAGTATTCTCAAATGATAAAGTAACTGAGGGAATTGTTGATGATTTTTTTGTCATTTGTGCTAAAAATTGATGCAAATATAATTGAAATATTACCGATTGCTTAAGAAAAAAATAAACAAATAAATAGGGGGCGTAAGTCCTCGTTAACCGTCAGAATATTATGAATGCCAATTTAGACATTGTACCAATGCAAGACTGGATTCAGACAAACGGAAAACCCTTAATTATTGCGGGTCCATGTTCAGCTGAAACAGAAGAGCAAGTATTAGAAACCGCTCGCCGTATCAAAGCGGAGGGTTATGCTCACATCATGAGAGCAGGTGTTTGGAAACCTCGTACACGTCCAGGCAGTTTTGAAGGGATGGGAGAACCAGCTTTAAAATGGTTAGTAGAAGCGAAGAAAGAAACAGGATTACCACTAGCTATTGAAGTAGCTACTCCAGAGCACATCGAATTAGCCTTGAAATACGGCGTTGATGTTTTATGGATCGGTGCTCGTACCACGGTTAACCCGTTTAACGTACAAGATTTAGCGGATGCTTTGAAAGGAGTAGACGTTCCTGTACTTGTAAAGAATCCAGTAAATCCAGACCTAGCTCTTTGGGTAGGTGCTTTCGAGCGTCTTCAAGGATCAGGTATCAAGAAATTAGGAGCGATCCACCGTGGTTTCTCTAACGCACAAGAAACGAAATACCGTAACTCACCTATGTGGGCTATGGCCGTTGAATTAAAGCGTTTGTTCCCTCAAATGCCATTAATCGGTGACCCATCTCACATGGCTGGAAAGCGTGCGTTATTGATGGAGTTGTCTCAACGTATTTTGGATTTGAACTACGATGGTATGATCATCGAAACTCACCGCGATCCAGATGCAGCTTGGTCAGATGCTTCACAACAAGTTACTCCTGAGAAATTAGGCGAAATGTTACGTGACCTAGAAGTTCGCAATGCGAGCTACGGCGCAGACTTCTCTGATGAATTAGCGAGTCTTCGTGAGAAAATCGACAACATCGACCGCGAACTATTAGAAGTTATTGCAGCTCGTATGTCAGTTGTAGAGAAATTAGGCGAATACAAGCGCGATAATAACGTAGCGGTATTGCAATTAGATCGTTGGAAGCAATTACATAACGACCGTGCGAACCAAGCGAAAGGTTTAGCTTTATATCCAGAATTCGTAGAAGAACTATTCAAATTAGTTCACTTAGAATCTATCCGTAAGCAAACGGAAGTGATGAATAATGCAACAGCATAATTAGTCCGAAGTCCGGAGGAAATGAGTCCGGAGGATTTTATTAAAAATGGGGCCCTTAAAAGGTCCCATTTTTTGTTTAAAGCATAATTTATTTAAAGTATAAAGCATAAAGAATAAAGCATAAAGATTGAATCCGCGAATCGGATGCAATCATGAAATGTCCCTCCGGACTCAATCCCTCCGGACTAAAGACTAGCGACTAATCTTATACCCCGCCCACACAATCAACCCCATCCCCACTAACGTAATGAAGTCAGGGAATCCGTGGCCTAGAACGACCTCGATGATAATGGAGAAGATAACCGCGCTATTTCCCACCACACCTACTACACTCGCCTTCTCATTTAAGAGAGCCTGCGTGGTGTAATATTGAACCCCTAAGGCCAATAGGCCCATGATCAGTGCTGAAATCCATTCGGCGATGGATGGCTGCACCCAAACGCCCGTCAAGAAGCTATTTTCAAACCCGCCTAAGGTTCCGGTTAAAAGGGAAATCACAGACGCAATAAGTCCGGCGCCCATGAAGGAAACGACAACCCAGCGGGAATCATAATATTTTTGGGCCTCTTTGATGGCTAAATAGCCTAAAGCCGTTCCCATGGCGTAGATGATTCCGGTGCTATGATGCCAAAGAGAACCATCACTGCTTGGTTGAAAAATCAGTAAGATGCCGAAAAAGCCAATCAGTAGGAATAAAACTTGTTTGCTGGAAAGACCCTCATTTGGCAATAAAAAGAAGCTAAAGACTGCGATGAAGAGCGGGAAAGCTTGTCCATAGGTGTTCGTTAGAGAAAGGCCTAAATGTTCTAGTGTGTAGAAGAGGCAATAGAGGGTGAAGGCCCCCAAAAGTCCGCGCAGGATGATGAAATAGAGTTTTCCGCCCACTTGAACGGCGGGTTTTCGGTACAGGCTGGTTAATAAAAAGGGAAGTCCTACGGCGCTGCGGAAAAAGACAAGTTGTATAGAGTTGAAGGTGTGGCTCATTTCTTTTGCGATCGCGGACATGATCGCGAAGCAAAGAGAGGAGAGCAGCATGAAAAAGACTCCTTTGTTGGAATAAATTCGTTTCAACATACGATATAAACTTCGAGGATTAGCTCAAATTTTCTAACTTGCATTTCTTTTCAAAGGTATGACAAAAAAAATTATTTTATCCCCTGATGCACCCGCTCCCATTGGGCCTTATTCCCAGGCAGTTGAGGTTAATAACACGCTTTATGTGTCTGGCCAGATTGCTTTATCGGTTTTTGAGGCGGGTGGAAGTATTGAGGAGGAGACGAATCAAGTCATGTTGAATTTGCAACATATTTTGACGGCGGCGGTTTATTCGTTCGATAACGTAGTGAAGTGTTCGATTTTCGTGAAGGATATGGGTCATTTTGCTGCGATCAATGAAGTTTATGGTCGTTATTTTGTCCAAAATCCTCCCGCTAGAGAGACGGTTGAGGTCGCTCGCCTTCCTAAAGATGTGCGCGTAGAGATTTCTTGTATTGCCTATAAATAACAACTATGTCTGATTCAGTACGTGTTCGCTTTGCACCTAGTCCTACGGGACCGCTCCATATCGGAGGGGTGAGAACCGCTTTATATAATTACCTGTTTGCCCGCAAAATGGGGGGTAAATTTTTGTTGCGTATCGAAGATACCGACCAGGCGCGTTTTGTGCCGGGTGCGGAAAACTATATTTTAGAGAGCTTAGCTTGGTTAGGCATCAGCCCTGACGAGGGCGTAGGCGTGGGTGGACCACATGAACCCTACCGCCAAAGCGAACGTAAAGACCTCTATAAAGCCTATGCAGACCAATTATTAGCCAATGGCAAGGCTTATTACGCTTTTGACTCATCAGAAGAATTAGACGCGATGCGTGCTAGCTTCGAGAGCCAAGGCTCTGCCTTTCAATACAATTCATTAACCCGTGTGAAGTTGAAAAATTCGATTGCTTTGGCTCCGGCTGAGGTGGATGAATTGATTGCTTCCGGAACACCTTACGTCATTCGCTTGAAAGTTCCAGCGAAAGGGGAGGTGCGTTTCCAAGACAGCATTCGCGATTGGGTTCACGTGCACACGTCTAGTATCGATGACAAAGTCTTGATGAAGTCGGACGGGATGCCTACCTATCATTTGGCGAATGTAGTCGATGATCACATTATGGAAATTACCCACGTGATCCGTGGAGAAGAATGGTTGCCATCAGCGCCATTGCATATTTTATTGTACCAAGCTTTCGGTTGGAAAGCGCCTCAGTTTGCCCATTTGCCTCTTTTGTTAAAGCCAGAGGGCAATGGTAAGTTGTCCAAAAGAGACGCAGATTTAGGCGGTTTCCCCGTATTCCCCATGGAATGGACGGATCCAGCAACGGGTGCGATTTCTAAAGGGTTTAAGCAAGAAGGCTACCTAAAAGAGGCAACCTTAAACTTCTTAGCTTTCTTAGGCTGGAACCCAGGAACGGAGCAAGAGATGTTCAGCTTGACGGAATTAGCAGATGCCTTCTCTTTAGAACGCATTAACAAAGCGGGTGCAAAGTTCGATGTGAAAAAGGCCCAATGGTTTAATGAGCAATACATTAAGCAACAAGATCCAGCGGCTTTAGCGGCAGATTATTTGCCTAACTTGTCTGCTGATCAAGCCCTGGCTTTCGTGCACTTATTCTTAGATCGTATTACGTTCCCACAAGAATTAGCGGTGAAAGTGGCCGAGTTTCAAGCGCGTCCAGCCATTTATGATGAGGCTGTTATGGCTTCGAAGTGGAATGCTGATGCTGCGTCTGGTTTGCAATTTATCGCTCAAGCTTTACCTGGTGTAGATTCGTGGGAGCCGGAAGGTATCAAACACGCGATTCACGAAGTATTAGAGGCGAATGGAATTAAGATGGGCAAGGTGATGCAGATTTTGCGCGTGGCCTTAAGTGGAAATGGAGCAGGTCCAGATTTGATGATTTCGATGCAATTATGGGGTAAAGCGGAGGTGATCGAGCGGTTGTCTACGGCTTTGGCCAAATTCCCAGCACTATAAAAGAAGATGGCGAAAAAGGATAAGAAGAAGGATTTACCCACGGTACATCCAGAATTAGCGGGATTTGAAATGAATATCGATTCATTAGGAACCATCACGTCCAGCCTTGACCGCGATCGTTTGAATGCGTTTTTGGACAAGCATATGCCCGAGGATAAAAAATTAAAACCGAAAGAAAATGAAGGTTAGTCAAGAGGATGTGAAGAAAATCGCGCATTTAGCTCGATTAGAAATGCCCCAATCGAAACTAGGGGAGATGCAGGATTCGATTAACAAGGTGTTAGTCTGGATGGAAGCCTTAAATTCGGTGGATACAACGTCCGTGGAGCCTTTGGTCCACATGACTCCTGCCTTAAATCATTTCCGTGAGGACGAGGGTAAATTGACTCTGGATCGTGCCCAAGCCCTTGCTTTAGGCCCTGACACAAATGATACCTACTTCAAAGTTCCGCAAGTAATCGAATAATTAGCCTATATAGTACTCAATAGCTTTCTTCATTTCCGCTTTACTGACTGGAATATCGTAGCCACAATCTCCAATACCCGTTAACAGGGAGAATCTCACTTCCCCGCCCTTGTTCTTCTTATCCTGAAGCGTTAGCGCAATAATCGCAGGAATTTCAGACGCCTTTAGTGACACCTTTCCGTAGGTCTCGAACAAGTAAACTTCGATATCACCCAGTTCTTCCGCACTAATCAATCCGCGTTGAAACGCCAAAAAAGCCTCCATAATCATCCCCACCGCAATGGCTTCGCCATGCAAAATCTTCCGCTTTCCTTGATCTAATAAGAATGTCTCCACGGCATGGCCCAGCGTATGTCCCCAGTTCAAGATCTTACGCAACCCTTTTTCCGTAGGATCTTCTGCCACTACCGCTTTTTTAATCTCAACAGAATGCTGAATTAGACTCGCAAAATCTACCTCTGAGAAATCGGTATGGCTGATTTGCTCCCACTTCTCTGCGTCGCGAATCAGGCAATGCTTGATAATTTCGGCATATCCAGAAAGCTTCTGTGATTGTGGTAACGTTTGAATAAAGTTTGGATCAATCAGAACCGTCTTGGGCAAGTTGAAAACTCCAATATGGTTCTTCAAACCCTGAAAGTCTACTCCTAATTTCCCGCCCACACTTGCATCCACTTGTGCTAATAAGGTCGTAGGAATCTGAATAAAGTCTATACCACGTTTGTAGGTAGAAGCACAAAACCCACCCAAATCCCCGATCACCCCACCGCCCAAATTAATTAACAATCCGTGGCGATCCATGTTTGCTTTGGTCATCACTTCCCACACCTTTTCACAAGTTCCCAGATGTTTATTATTCTCGCCTGATTTGATTTGAATCTTGATAAAACCCTTCGGCAAATAGGCTTCAATTAGCGGAAGGCAATGCTTCGATGTTTGCTCGTCCACGAGAACCGCTATTTGCAAATAGGAATTTTGGCCTAAAAAAGCCGGTAAAGAATTTGAAATAGGTGCGATTTCGACTGACATGGGATTTTTTCTTCAATGGACTCCTCAAAATTACCACGATTTTGTGAAAATGGACTATTTTTTGCCTAATTTTGTACCCGCTTGTTAATCCCACAAGATTTACATTTTTTTATGAGAGAAATTCAGTTTAGAGAAGCCTTACGTGAGGCGATGACAGAGGAAATGCGTCGTGATTCATCTGTTTTTTTAATGGGTGAGGAAGTGGCGGAATACAATGGAGCCTACAAAGTTTCCCAGGGAATGTTGGATGAATTCGGTCCGGAGCGCGTAATTGATACGCCGATTGCTGAATTGGGTTTTGGTGGAATTGCCGTAGGAGCATCAGCGAATGGTCTTCGTCCCATCGTTGAATTCATGACCTTTAACTTCTCTTTAGTAGCGATTGATCAACTGATTAACTCAGCTGCTAAAATGATGTCTATGTCTGGTGGACAATATTCTTGCCCTATCGTCTTCCGTGGACCGACTGGAAATGCGGGACAATTATCATCTCAACACTCATCTAACTTCGAGAATTGGTTTGCAAACACACCCGGCTTAAAAGTGGTGGTTCCTTCGAACCCAGCAGATGCAAAGGGTTTGTTAAAAGCATCGATTCGTGATAATGATCCCGTGATTTTCATGGAATCAGAAGTGATGTACGGTGACAAAGGCTTAGTACCAGATGGCGAATACTTAATCCCTATTGGTAAAGCCAATGTGGTTAAACCAGGTTCACAAGTTACCATCGTTACTTTCGGTAAAATGCTTTCTCGCGTGGTAATGCCAGCGGTAGAGGAATTAGAGAAGCAAGGAATCTCTTGCGAAGTAATCGACTTACGTTCCGTACGTCCAATTGATTATATCACCGTGGTAGAATCAGTGAAGAAAACGAACCGTTGCGTGGTAGTAGAAGAAGCGAATCCATTATCTGCAATTTCATCTGAGATTGCTTACCACTTACAACGTTGGGCATTTGATTACTTAGATGCACCCGTAGTTCGTGTGAACTCGCGTGACTTACCTCTTCCTTACGCACCTACCTTGATCGAAGAAATTCTTCCAAGCATCGAGCGTACGATCCAAGCGGTTAAAACAGTAACATACAAGAAGTAATCTTCTTCAGTGCATAAAAAAAGCCGAAGTTTCGTGAGAAGCTTCGGCTTTTTTGTTGTAGCTACTGATTAAAGCATAAAGAATAAAGCACAAAGTATAAAGTTGGTATCCGCTTCGCGGATGAATTCGTGAAAAATCCTTCACAAACGTATCGCCACCGGCGATTCCACCTCTATGCTTTATTCTTTGTGCTTTATGCTTTAATCTATACTCTATAATCTACTCTCTAAAGCACGTAGATGAAGCGTGAACCATCCACATCCACACCTTCCAGCTTGATGCGTCCTTTTCTGGATTCTAAAGCCTCAACTGCCTCCTTAGGAGAATTGATTACCTTGTCGTTGATCTTAGTGATCACAGAACCTTTTGCAAGTCCGTACATTTCAAGACGGCCATCCGGTAATACCTCGGCGATCTTTACACCTGAACTTACTCCGAATTTCTTCATCTCAGCTGGAGTCAAGCTAGCAAATTTAGCGCCTAAGAACTCTGATTTCGCTGATTCAGTAGAGTTGTCTCCTTTTACGATTTCGGTGTTGCCGTCTTTGTTCTTTAAGGTCACCTTGAATTCCTTTGTAGCGCCATCGCGGTTAACTGTTACTTGAAGTGGCTCACCTGGACGCTTTCTGCTCACGATTTCCATTAACTTCGAAGTTGATTTAGTCTCTACTCCGTCTACCTTTGTGATTACGTCATTTATTTTGATACCTGCATCTTTAGCTGCTGAGTTTTCAGAGAAGCCTCCTACATATACACCAGCGCTAGTTTTAAGGTCTTTTTCGTCTGCTAATTTGGCATTTACTTCAGAGATCTGAACGCCTAAGAAGCCACGCTGAACGTTACCGTATTTAATTAGATCACCAGATACCTTCTTCACGATGCTCACAGGAACGGCGAAGGAGTAACCCGCAAACTGACCTGTACGAGAATAAATAGCGGTGTTAATACCGATTAATTCCCCTTTTAAGTTCACCAAAGCTCCACCTGAGTTGCCTGGATTTACCGCGGCATCCGTTTGGATGAAGGATTCAAGTGGATTCATGTCTGGGCTATCGCGGTCGATGATGTTTTGACGGCCTTTGGCAGAAACGATACCTGCTGTAACTGTTGACTCTAGATTAAATGGATTACCCACGGCTAATACCCACTCACCTACGCGAAGTGCGTCAGAATCGCCAAAAGTTAAGAAAGGTAAATTTGTTTCCTTGATTTGGATCACCGCTAAATCCGAAGATGGATCTGTTGAGATGACCTTCGCTTTGTATTCACGCTTGTCATTTAGGATAACGGTAACTTCAGATGCCTCTGCTACTACGTGGTTATTCGTCACAATATAACCGTCAGCGGAGATGATTACTCCAGAACCTGACGCTTCTTGTGGTTGTTGCTGTTGTCTACGGCCGCCGCCACCGAATGGATCTCCAAAACCAAAGAAATCATCAAAAGGGCTCGAGAATTGTTGTTGTCTTTGACGTGTTTCCATTTTCGTCTTGATGTGAACGACCGCAGGGGTTGTTTTTTCTGCCGCATAGGTGAATTCACCTGGGTTTCCTGGAACGATTTGATTGGATACGGAGGTGGTAAAGGCGGAGGGCGCATCCGAGAATCCGGATGTATTATTACCTAAATTAAAGAGCGAATAGGCGCCTAAAGTGACTCCACTTGACATTAATGCAATGATCGCATACGACTTAAGCTGATTATTCATTTTTATTTGGCTTTTATAAATTTAAAATTTGTACTGCGAATTTAAATGAAAATTAGGCTTGCACAACCTCATTAACAAGTTTTAAGAGTTTTAAATCCCAAAGGAAATGGCTAATTTTGTGGTTCATTCGTAAAAACACGTTCAAATGATTTTAAGTGAGCAAGAATTATTGAGGAGACAAAAGCGCCAGGAGTTATTGGCCATGGGAATTGATCCTTATCCTGCACAGGAATACCCGGTGAATGTTTATTCTGATCAGATTTTGGCAGAATTCAAACCGGAGTCTGGAAACTTCCAGGACGTGGTATTAGCAGGTCGCTTAATGGGCTTCCGTATCATGGGAAATGCCTCTTTTGCTGAGCTTCAGGACGCGAATGGCCGTATTCAATTGTACTTCCGCCGCGACAACTTATGTCCGGGCGAGGATAAAACCTTGTACAATACGGTATTTAAAAAGTTACTAGACATCGGTGACATCATCGGTGTAAAAGGATATGTGTTCACGACGCAGATGGGTGAAATTTCCGTTCACGTACGTGAGTTTACGATTCTCTCCAAAGCCTTAAAGCCACTTCCTGTCGTTAAAGAAGCAGATGGCCAAACCTACGACGCCTTTTCTGATCCAGAAATGCGTTACAGACAGCGCTACGTAGATTTAATTGTTAACCCTTCTGTGAAAGACATCTTCATCAAGCGTGCGAAGATCATCTCGACGATGCGTGCGATGTTTGATGAACGCGGTTGGTTAGAGGTGGAAACACCGGTTTTGCAAGCGGTTCACGGTGGAGCCTCGGCTCGTCCCTTCAAGACCCACCACAACACCTTAGATATGCCTCTTTATTTGCGTATCGCGAATGAATTATATCTGAAGCGTCTAATCGTAGGTGGTTTTGATGGCGTATATGAGTTTGGGAAAATGTTCCGTAATGAAGGAATGGACCGTACGCACAACCCTGAATTTACCTCGTTGGAATTCTATGTAGCCTACAAGGATTATAACTGGATGATGAATTTGACGGAGTTAATCTTCGAAACAGTTGCCTCTCGTTTACATGGGAAAACCAAAATCGCGGTAGGGGAGAACGAAATCGAATTTGCAGGACCTTACCCTCGTTTAACGATCTCAGGCGCTATTTTGCAGTATTCTGGAGTTGATGTAGATGCCTTGTCTGAAGAGGAATTGCGCGCTAAGTGTGTGGAATTCGGCATGGATGTAGATAAAGGAATGGGGAAAGGAAAGTTAATCGACGAGTTATTCGGCGAGAAAGTAGAAGCAAACTTGATTCAGCCTACCTTCATCACAGATTATCCAGTCGAGATGTCGCCCTTAACGAAGAAGCACCGTTCGAAAGAGGGTTTAGTGGAGCGTTTCGAGCTATTTGTAAATGGAAAAGAAATCGCGAATGCCTACTCTGAATTGAATGATCCAATCGACCAAAAAGAGCGTTTCGAAGATCAATTAGCCTTAGCAGAGCGCGGAGACGATGAGGCGATGGCGATGGATCACGATTTCATTCGCTCACTTGAATATGCGATGCCTCCTACCTCTGGTATTGGTATCGGTATTGACCGATTGACCATGTTGATGACAAATCAATCGTCTATTCAGGAGGTATTGTTCTTCCCTCAAATGCGTGCAGAAGTAGTGAAGGAAGTAGATTCTGAATCAGCTTTCGGAGAAAGAGGTATTTCTGAAGTGTGGATTCCAGCTTTACAAAAGATGGGTATCCTAACATTAGAAGCATTAGATGCCGTTAACCCTAATAAAGTGTTCAACGATTTAGGTGGGATGCGCAAGAAATTGAAGATAGATGCGGCTATGCCCACGAAGGAGGAGGTTACAGCTTGGATTCAAGGTTAATCGTTCACTGATATACATAAAAAAAGCCTTCCGAAAGAAGGCTTTTTTTATTTCTCTTTAACTAGAGATCAATGTTGCAATTTTCTAGGTAAACCTATATATATATTGTAAATAAAGATTTTCTCTAATCAAAAAAACGAAAGAAAAATTAGATTTTCTTTACGTTGATAGCGTTTGCACCACGCTTTCCATCAGTAACTTCATAAGATACTGAATCATTTTCGCGGATAGTAACACCTGAAAGGCCAGTTACGTGTACGAAAATGTCTTCACCTGTTTGATCGTCAACGATGAATCCGAAACCTTTCGTCTCGTTGAAAAATTTTACTTTACCAGTTTGCATAAAAAAAATGTTAAAAATATTAATGCCATCCAGACGAAAGTCTTTCAAGCTCTCAAATGTAGAAAGAAAACAATTGCATGCAAGACTTTTTAAATAAATTTCCGATTAATTTAAAATATATTATAATAATACATATATTTTATAGCACTATTTGTAGTTAATGTTATTTGCTACTAAATTTGCTTAAATTTGAACTTTCAAATAACACCCTATGGAAAAACTGAAATTTTTTGTTGAGAATCAGGCATTTGGCGTCTGTACTCGCTTAGGAGAGAAGTTAAATATTTCCACCAGTAGCATTCGATTATACTTTATTTACACCTCGTTTATTACGATGGGTTCCCCGGTTATCATTTATTTGATTTTAGCTTTTTGGATGAATATCCGTCGCTATTTACGTCAAAGAAATAACCCAAGTGTCTGGGATATCTAAAATTTGATCTGATAGAATTTCTTTTTGCCTTGTAAGAAATATTCTTTCAAGATGTTACCGTCAAAACTTCTCACCCAGCTTTTTTGCAAAGCTGGAGATAAATTCTGTTTGTCTTTAACAAAGAAGAGGTAGCTGTAGAATCCATAATGAGCTTTCAGGACAGCCATAAATGAACCAAATTTCCCCTCAGTCAAGAATTTAAGACCTGCGATTCCATCCAAGATCATTCGCATAAAAAGGGTAGAAAAACGCTGCGACGGTTCTAGATTTTTATATAATAAAATTAGGTTGTTGCGGAAGTTCAGGTAGGTTTTGAAGGGGTTCTCTTTGTTCAAGGTACCTCCACCCACGTGCATGACTTCGCTTTCGGCCACTGCTGCGATGGTATATCCAGCCCTTTGCATTCTCCAGCACAAGTCGATTTCTTCCATATGGGCAAATAGGTAGGGGTCTAAACCGCCTACTTTATGAAAAGCTTCGGAACGAACCATCAAACAAGCGCCTGTGGCCCAGTTGACGATGGAGGTTGCATACTGTCCTTCATTTTTTTCTAGAGTATCGAAAAGTCGCCCTCTACAGAATGGGTATCCATAGGAATCCCAAAATCCACCTGCTGCCCCAGCGTATTCAAAATAATCAGGTTTGTGATAATCTAATAGAAAAGGTTGAGCTGCGGCGACCAGTGGATGCGCTTCGAAATAGGATACTAATGGGGATAACCAATTCTTTCGCGGAGCGATATCCGAATTCATTAAAACAAAATAGTCGGCATTTATTTGGCCTAATGCAAAATTATATCCTCCAGCATAGCCTAAATTTTCTGCCCAGGATAATACAGAAATGCTAGGAAAATCGGAGGCTAAAAGCGCCAAAGAGTCGTCAGATGAGCCATTATCTGCCACGTAAATCGTTGCGTCCGGTGTGTTTTCTAGCACGATCGGTAGGAAGTCGGCTAAGAATTTCCGACCATTGAAATTTAATATGACAACTGCGACAGACATGCCACAAAGGTAATCTAAATCAATCAAATTAGAATTTCTTTCAGAAAGATGTATTTTTGTCCCTTCAATAACAATCCAAAACCGTATGTGGTCAAGTTTTTTTCGAAAGAAATCCATTGATAAAATAATTTCAGATCAATTAGAAATCGAGAGTTTAGAGGGGAATTCGATGGACCGAAACCTAGGGGTTCGCGATTTGACCTTTATGGGGGTAGCTGCTATCATTGGTGCCAGTATATTTTCAGCGATTGGACAAGCTTCAGCCAATGGTGGCCCTGCCGTATCGATGCTGTTTGTATTTACAGCGATGGCCTGTATGTTTACCGCCTTCTGCTATGCACGTTTTGCAGCCACTGTGCCTATTTCTGGTAGTGCTTATACCTATGCTTATACGAGTTTAGGGGAGATTGTGGCTTGGATTTTGGGCTGGAATTTACTGTTAGAATATGCCATTTCGAACGTAGCTGTTGCGATTTCGTGGTCTAAATACTTCGTTGATTTATTAGAAGGTTTAGGTGTACATGTGCCGGAGTTTATGACGATGGATTATTTGTCTGCCAAAAGAGCCTTCACCGAAGCCTCTTCCGCACTCGCTAGCGGCGAGAAATTTGAAACTTTATCTGTTAACCTACGTGAAGGCTATACTGCCTATCAGTCTGCTCCGCTTCTTTTTGGCTGGCATTTTGTTGCGAACATTCCAGCGCTTTTAATTACGGTGGCTATAACCTATTTGGTCTACATTGGTATAAAGGAGTCAAAAAACACGAACAACATTCTGGTAATTTTGAAGCTTTTAGTCATTGTGATCGTGGTGGGAGTGGGTGCTTTTTATGTGCAGGTAGAGAACTGGACGCCTTTTGCGCCTAATGGAATTTCGGGAGTTTTAAAGAGTGTAGCCGCTGTTTGTTTTGCTTATATCGGATTTGATTCGATTTCTACTACGGCAGAGGAGTGCAAGAATCCGCAGCGGGATATTCCCAAAGCCATGATGTATGCCTTGATCATCTGCACGGTACTTTATGTATTAGTTACCTTGGTTTTAACGGGTATTGTACCATCTCAAAATTTAGCTGGAATTGAGGATCCTTTGGCCTTCATGTTTATGCAAGTCGGCTTACCCGGAGTAGCCGGAATCGTTGCAGCCAGTGCGGTAATCGCCTTAACATCAGCGCTTTTAGTTTATCAATTAGGTCAGCCACGTATCTGGATGACAATGTCCCGCGATGGTTTATTGCCAAAAGCCTTCTCCCGCATTCACCCTAAATACCGCACTCCTTCTTTCTCCACTATTATGACAGGGGTTTTAGTAGGCGTTCCGGCCTTGTTTGCAAATCTAGAGGAGGTGATTAATTTAAGTAGTATCGGAACGCTGTTCGCATTCGTATTAGTTTGTGGTGGTGTTTTAGTGTTAGATCTTGATCCAGAGAATCAAAAGAAATCTAAATTCAAGATTCCTTACATCAACTCAAGTTATTATGTAGGCCTATCGCTGATTTTAGCTATTGGATTAATGTCCTATTCTGGCGTAAATCTAGTTGAGTGGTTAAAAGGTTTGTATTCAGGCGAAACGAAAGTGGATCACTTCATTATGTTTGGCTTCTTTGTTATCTGGGCAGTCATGGCCTTCTTCAGCGTAACCAAGAAATTATCATTAATTCCTGTCTTGGGATTATTAGTTAACCTGTATTTAATGACCCAAATGGGCTCCACGAACTGGGAACGGTTTATGTACTGGTGCTTGGCGGGGGTATTGATTTATTTTGGGTATAGCTACAGGAAGTCGAAGTTGAACGTAAATAATAGAGTATAGATTATAGATTATAGAGTAGAGAGTAGAGATATGGATGGTTTTACTTCGGACTCTTTTCCTTCGGACTTAAACAAAAAAGGGAGCATTTGCTCCCTTTTTTGTTACCATATCTCTACTCTATACTCTATAATCTCTACTCTAGTCATTTCGTCTTCCACCCAACAAATTCAAATAATAAAGCAACTGCGCTAACATACCCAGCGCGGCAACGACATACGTCATCGCAGCCCACCAAAGTGCATCCTTCGACATCGCGTATTCTGTGGGTGTTACGATTCCTTTTTCTTTGATCCAATTCAGCGCTCTATTCGAAGCATCGAATTCGACAGGTAGAGTTACGAAGCTAAATAGGGTAGCCATAGCGAAAAGGGCAACCCCAATCGCTAATAAGGTGGTGCTTCCTGTTGAATACAAGACCATCATTCCGATCATTAATAGAATGGGCATAAATCCGTTTGCGATACTAAGCATAGGAACCATCGAGCTGCGGAACTGTAAGAACGAATAGGCTTTGGCATGTTGTACAGCGTGACCACATTCGTGCGCAGAAACAGCGGCGGCAGCAGCGTTGCGGCCGTGGAATACATCATTACTTAAATTAACGGTTTTGTCTGCGGGATTGTAGTGGTCCGTTAATTGACCTTCCACAGAGATAACTCGAACGTCTGTAATACCGTGATCGGCAAGCATTTGCTCGGCGATTTCGTAGCCAGATAGATTACTTTGTAAAGGTGTTTGAGAATAGGTTTTGAATTTGGATTTTAGTCGCCAAGAGATAAGCATACCTGCGACTCCGAAAATGATGGCAATGAAATACATGGTTTTATTGTTTAAGTTTTTGAATGAGTTGTGTAGTTGAATAATTGGGTACTAACGCGATGGTTTTTACTTCTCCGCCAGCTGCGATGACTTCTTGGGCCCCCACAATCGTCTCGATGGTATAATCATCACCCTTTACGAGAACGTCTGGGCTGAGGGAATTTATGAGTTCTAAAGGCGTGGGCTCCCCGAAAACAATCACCAGGGAAACAAATCCTAAAGCCGCAATCAATCTTGCTCTAGCATATTCTGAATTCACCGGTCTTTCGACGCCCTTTTCTAGTGTACGAACGGAAGCATCCGAGTTAACTGCTACGATCATCTTTGTGCCAAATTCACTGGATTTTTCTAGATAATCGACGTGGCCTAAATGCAAAATATCGAAGCATCCGTTCGTGAAAACGACTTTGTCTCCATTCGTTTTCCATTGTTTACGAATGTCGATTCCTTGAGCTAAGGTGACAATTTTATGTTCAGTTCTATTGGACACGTGAGGTGATTTTGGGTAAAAACAAAGTTAAAATAAAACTTAATCCACCCAATAACAAAAGGGTAATCATTTGAGTTCCGTGGAAAAAGGTAGCCAGCATAAATCCATCTTTGTAGCTCAAAGAATAGAAGACAAAGGCGGAGGCAACTAAACTGTGGTAGGCCCCAATTCCTCCTTGTGTAGGGGTAGCCATTCCAAAAGTTCCCATAACTAAAACGGTTAATGCCGCGCTCATTCCCAGGTTTTCACTGATAGGGAAGGCGAGAAATAGCGTGTACGTACTTAAGTAATAACACAACCAAATTCCGATGCTGTATCCGATGAATTTCCCCGGTTGAGCTAAGTGGCGAATACTATTTATGCCGGCAACCCAACCTAGAAGCATCCTTCCTACTTTCGTACCTGCGCCCAAATTTTGGAGAAAATCTTTAAATTTCCATAAGAATCCTAAGCCAATCAGTCCGAGGATGGAGGCGGTGATAATTAACGTTCCAGAAGGTAATTGCATCGTAGGGAAGAGGCTTTTTTGCAAAGGTTCCCATTCGAATAGAAAGGTAATGCCTACCAGCACTAGAAGGCTAATTAAGTCCACAATTCTTTCGGTGATAACGGTTCCAAAAGATTCCTCAAAGGGTATATCGGCCGTCTTATTCAAAGATCCGCAGCGGGAAACTTCGCCCAGACGAGGCACTAAAAAATTCGCAAAATAACCAATTAATACAGCTGAAAAGGTGCGTAAAGTACCCGGTTGATGGTGCATTGCTTCCAATAATTGTTCCCAACGCAGCGCACGCAACAAATGAGAGAGTATGGCAATGATAATCGATACTGTGACCCAGTTATAGTCAGCTTGTTGAAAGGTGCTCAGGATGTCATTCCAATGCAATTGGCTTTTAGAAATGGCCCAATAAAGGAGGCCTGCAGCTAGTAAACTAGAAATAAGGTATTTTACTATCGACTTTAGCATAAGGTTCCTGAATCAAAAGGCAAATTAAAGACCTTTCCTTGTATAATGATGGTGATAATCCGATTATTTTTTTGTACTTTTGTAATGTTTTTTGGGGTAATTTTCCCCTAGTAATCAATTTAGAATGGCCAAATTACGTATTCTTTACGTTTCAAGTGAGGTAGATCCTTTTCAAAACACATCAAAAATTGCAGATTTCGTACGTGCTCTTCCTACTGCTATGCAGGAAAGAGGAATGGAAATCAGAATTTTAGTGCCTAGATTTGGTTCGATCAATGAACGTAAAAACCGATTGCACGAAGTGGTTCGTCTTTCAGGTATTACCATTCCAATGGGAGAGGAAGAAAAGCCTTTGACCATTAAAGTAGCTAGTATTCCAGCTGCGAAATTACAAGTCTACTTCATCGATAACGAGGATTATTACCAACGTAAATATGTATTAACTGATAAAGAAGGTGCATTTTACCCAGACAATCACGAGCGTGCTATTTTCTTCTGTAAAGGAGCATTAGAAACGGTGGTGAAATTAGGTTGGGCTCCAGATATTATTCACTGCAATGATTGGATGTCAAGTTTAGTGCCTTTGTATATTTCGACACATTACCAGAATCACCCAATCTACAAAGATTCGAAAACTATTTTCTCGCCACACAATTCTGCCTTTGATTTTACGTTTGAATCAGACGATTTGATGGAAAAAGTAAAAATTGGTGATTTGGATGAAGCGCATTTAGGTAGCTTATCCGGTGGAAATTACGAAGCATTTATCAAGATAGGTGCGGAGTACGCAGACAAAATAGTTTCTTTAGTAAATGCGGATAATAGCCGTATTCAATCGATTATTGATGAATATCAACATAAAACTTCT
This sequence comes from Aquirufa sp. HETE-40SA, assembly GCF_054558635.1. NCBI lineage: Bacteria > Pseudomonadati > Bacteroidota > Cytophagia > Cytophagales > Flectobacillaceae > Aquirufa > Aquirufa sp. HETE-40SA. Next base: position 56,013 of record NZ_JBPXKN010000002.1, on the reverse strand, counting down.
CAAAATATTGCCGACAATGACCTCGATTTCTTCGAAAAAACGTACTTGGAAATGTCCGGCAATTAAATGGGTAGGAATTCTTTCCTTATTCCTTGCATCCTGTGATACACCTAAAGAAATCGGCGACGATTTGTTTAGCGTGGAAGTGGGTTTGAATTATTCGGATACGATCACGGTTAAATCCTCGACTGTATTGATTGATTCAATCTATACAGGTTCGCCTGGTACTTTATTATTGGGTAGCTTTAGTCACCCTGTTTTAGGTATTACTGAATCCTCTTTTTATACCCAAGTAGCTAATATTGATACGTTATTTGCGAAATCAACTTCGGTTTATGATTCTTTGAATTTGCGACTTGTTTATGCTGGATTTCAAGGAGATACCACTAAATCTCAAACGATAAGTGTCTATCGTTTACTGGATAGTTTGAGTTTAAAGACGAATTATTTTGCTAATTCTTCCGTTCGTTCTGATGCCTCACTTTTAGGTCGTCACACCTTTAATCCTCGGCCTATTCGGACGAAAGCGATGAATGGAGATTCAGCTCAATTTGATACACTCCGTTTCAGAATGTCTGACTCATTTGGACGTGAATTGTTGAGTAAGTATGCAGATGCAAAAGTGGCTGCAGGTGATAAGGGTTTTAGAGATTATTTTCCTGGAATGTTGTTTAAATCGACGGCGTCATCTGCGGGATCAATCCTTAATTTTACACCGAGTTTTTCCCGAATGACCTTGTATTTTCATAATCCAGGTGATACGACAAAGTACCACATAGATTATTATTTCTCTTTATCAAATGCCTATTATCCTGAATTTTTGGCGCGGTTTAATCAAATAAAGTCCACGAAATCAGGGCCTTTAGCTGCTCTGAAAAACCCAGGGGATATCGTTTCATCTACCGCAACTAGTGGGTTAACCTATATCCAAGCTGGAACAGGGTTGTCTACTAAGATTGAGTTCCCTTATTTAATGAACTTGAAAGGTAACCGTAATGTGGCTGTAAATAAGGCTGAATTAGTGTTGACGGCTGCTGATAATATCGATTTGCAAAATACAGTTGGACAATTATCCGTTGTGGAGACAAATGCAACGAATCGTACACTTCGAAATAGTTATGGATTGAAATACCTGTTGTCTGAAGGAGGTACAGGTGTTAATACAGCTACCATTAATCAAATTTCGAGAACTTACACATTCAATGTTACAACTGCTGTCCAGTCTCTTTTAGTAGGTAAACAAGCAAACTCAGGTTGGTTAATTACACCTGCTTTAACTACAAGTGCCTCAGGAAATTCAGGAATTAATAATGAGAGTGCTCGTTTTGTTCCTTTGCAAGCATTGAAGGCTCGTTTGAAAATCTATTATTCCTATATTGCCAAATAAATACCGGCAATCATGACAAATCTACGCGTAAGTTTAGTTCAGACGGATTTAGTTTGGGAAGATCCATCAGCTAATTGTGCTCAATTAGAGGAAAAGTTAGCTGTTTTGACAGGTTTGTCTGATGTTATCATATTACCTGAAATGTTTGCTACTGGCTTCTCTATGACGTCCGCTGGGGCTGAAATAGGTAAAGGATCGGCCCTTCAATGGATGCAGGTCCAAGCTAATCGTTTAGGATCTTTACTTATCGGCTCCCTCAAGGTAAAATATCAAACTTCGTACTATAATAGACTCTATGCTGTTTATCCTGATGGAACCTACAGCTCTTATGATAAGCGCCATTTGTTTCGAATGGGAGGCGAGCATGAATTTTACCAATCAGGTGATCAACAAGTGATTGTTACTTACAAGGGGTGGAAATTAGCCTTATTTGTGTGTTACGATCTACGTTTTCCTGTTTGGTCACGTAATGTAGGCTTGTCCTACGATGCTGCGATCTATGTAGCGAATTGGCCTTCTCCGCGTGCGAATGCTTGGAGAACCTTGTTGCAAGCTAGAGCAATTGAAAATTTAGCTTATGTGGTAGGTGTGAATCGGGTGGGTGTGGATGCAAATGACTTAGCTTATGCTGGAGATTCATTGTTAGTGGATTTCAAAGGTGATTTACAACTCGACTTACAAGCTAATCAACAAATCTTGACAAGTGAATTATCACACGAAGCATTAACTGAATTTCGGGCTAAGTTCCCTGCTCATCTGGATGCAGATTCCTTTAGTTTGTCTTCTCTTTAAAGAATTTCTCTAAATCGTCAATATCCTTGAGAGGGCTATCAGTCACAAGTTTGCCTTCATGAATCAATAATACGCGATCGCAAATGGCTTCCACTTCGGATAGAATGTGGCTGGAGAATAAGATAATGCGGTCTTTTTGAAGGCTTTTGATTAAGGTCCTGATTTCATCCCTTTGGTTCGGATCTAAACCACTCGTAGGCTCATCTAAAATCAAAATTTTAGGATCATGCAAAATCGCCAAAGCGATGCCAACGCGCTGCTGATATCCTTTAGAAAGTTCTTGGATTTTTTTATGAGACTCTTTTTCAAGTCCAACCCACTCGATGACTTCTTGAATACGCGATTCGAGATTAGTTATTTGATGGATGTCTCCGATGAAGGCCAAAAATTCCCGAACATACATTTCTGGATAGAGCGGGTTGTTTTCAGCTAAATAGCCGACCTGCTTTTTGAGGACGATTTCCTGTTCTTGTGGGTCTTTTCCATCGATGCTAACTGAGCCTGATGAAGGTTGAATGAGTCCCAAAAGCATTTTCAAGGTAGTCGATTTTCCCGCCCCATTGGGACCCAGAAAACCTACAATTTGACCTTCCTCCAAAAGAAAGGATAGGTTCTGTACGGCAGATTGTTTTCCGTAGGTTTTAGAAAGATTTATTGCCTCGATGAACATATTGACAAAGGTAGTCAAAATGGGAATTATTTCGTGTAACTTTGTGTTTCTGATTCAAATGCCTAAAAAATGTTAGATATAATTCGCTTAGATCGTATTGAAGATGCCTTGGAAGATATTCGCCAAGGTAAAATTATTATTGTTGCTGACGATGAGGATCGGGAGAATGAGGGCGATATGATTTGTGCCTCAGAAGCGATCACACCAGAATTAGTCAATTTTATGATCAAGGAGGCGCGCGGATTGATGTGTGTTTCTTTAACAGATGAGCGTTGCCAGGCCTTGGGTTTGGAGATGATGGTGAATCAGAACACTACTTCACATGAGACGCCGTTTACGGTTTCTGTTGATTTATTGGGCAATGGTTGTACCACGGGTATTTCAGCACAAGATCGCTCAAAAACGATTCAAGCCTTAGTGGATCCGGCTACTCAGCCATCTGATTTAGGAAGGCCGGGTCATATTTTTCCTTTAAAATCACGTACTGAAGGTGTTTTGCGCCGCACAGGTCACACCGAGGCTTCGATGGATTTTGCTCGTTTAGCGGGTTTTAAGCCTTCAGGTGTATTAATTGAGGTATTAAATGAGGATGGCAGCATGGCTCGTTTGCCAGATTTGCGATTGATCGCGGATAAGTTTGATTTGAAATTAGTGACGATCAAGGATTTGATTGAGTACCGTTTGGCAAAAGAATCCCTTATCAAAAGAGAAATCGGAGTGAATATGCCTACCGAATGGGGTTCCTTCGAATTAGTCGCCTTTAAGCAGATCAATACGGGAGATACCCACTTAGCTTTAATTAAAGGGAGTTGGGAAAAAGACGAACCGGTTATGGTCCGTGTTCATAGCTCTTGTGTGACAGGGGATATTTTTGGATCCTGTCGCTGTGATTGCGGAGAGCAATTGCACGCTGCCATGGAGATGGTGGAGAAAGAGGGGAAAGGCGTGATTTTATATATGTTCCAAGAGGGCCGTGGCATCGGTCTAATCAATAAATTGAAAGCCTATAAGCTTCAAGAGCAAGGGCGCGATACCGTGGAAGCGAATTTAGAATTAGGCTTTGCGATGGATGAGCGTGATTACGGCGTAGGAGCCCAAATCTTACGTGATTTAGGCGTCCACAAGATTCGTTTGATCTCCAATAACCCGAAGAAAAGAGCTGGCCTTATGGGCTATGGTTTAGAAATTGTGGATTCAATTGCCATTGAAATTCCTGCTAATCCGCACAATAAGAAATACTTAGAAACGAAAAGAGATAAAATGGGGCACGCGATTCGCTAGAATCACGTGCCTATTTTTATTGGTTTCCTAAGATGATCGGGGCGCTTTTGCCTCCCATGATGATCACTTTCGCGTTAGGAGATTTTGCTAATTCTTTTTGGGCAATTATCGACTCATACTGCAATTGCTTGTCGCTTAGACCGGTCGATAAAATCTTCTGGTAATCTGCGATACCCTGCGCCTCTACGCGCTTTCTCTCCGCTTCTTGCTTCTCTTTCTGTAAAACAAACTGCATCTTTTGTGCATCTTGTTCCGCATTGATTTTCGACTCAATGGTTTGCTTTACTGAAGTGGGTAGGTTGATGTTACGGATCAATAATTGCTCTAAAACCAAGCCTCTTTTCTTGAAGTTTTTCTCGATGTCAGAGTAGATGCGTTGCTGGAATTCATTGCGTTTCAAGGAATAAAGGCCTACTGCATCGTAGTAAACGGCATTATCGCGAATCATGGTACGCGTAATCGGACGAACCACCTTGTCTTTGTAGTCTTCTCCAATTTCGCGAAGTACTCGGGGAGCCTCCGTTGGCAAAATTCGATAAAGTACGGTTAAATCGACTACCACCTCTAGTCCGTCTTTGGTTAAAACACGAATCGCATCATCTCCGGCTTTGTCGCCTTCGTCGTGGACGCTGGACATCGTGTAATTTTGTGTTTTTGCATCAAATACGACTACTTTTGCTAAGGGGTTTACGAAGTTTAGTCCACTAGTTAAGGTAGAGGGTTGTACTTTTCCAAAGACACTCTGTACACCTACCTCACCTGCATCCACCTGCACCACTGCAGAACTGGTTAAGCCAAGGATAGCGAAAACGGCTCCTACGACTTTCAATGTTTTGGCGTATTTGTAGAATACTAAATTCGGGCTAATCGTGTTTGCGCCAACAAACAGCAAAATACCTAGGAAGATGAAAAACATAGTTTTTTTGATTTAAATGTCATCAAATTTATCATAAAGTATTCAATAATCCCTAATTTTGAATATGATTGAAATCAAGGGTTTATCTAAATCTTTTAACGGTCGTGTGGTGCTCGATGACATTAGTGCGAATTTCCAACAAGGAAAGACGAATATGGTGATCGGGGGTAGTGGAACGGGGAAATCTGTCCTGCTAAAATGCATGATCGGGATTTTAGTACCTGAGAAGGGAAAAGTGCTGTATGATGGACGTGATTTTTTGACGGCTCATCAAGATGTTGTGAAAGAAATTCGCCGTGAAATGGGCGTTTTATTCCAAGGAGGAGCCCTTTTTGATTCCAAATCTGTTCTGGAGAATGTTCGTTTCCCCTTAGATACCCTTACTTCCCAAACCCTAGAAGAAAAAAACGACCAAGCGATGCTTTGTTTGCAGCGGGTGGGTTTAGAGAATTCAGCCCTTTTAATGCCTTCTGAGATTTCAGGCGGGATGAAAAAACGGGTAGGGATCGCCCGAGCCATTGTGATGAATCCGAAGTATTTGTTTTGTGATGAACCTAATTCAGGTTTAGACCCATTGACCGCGGTGAAGATTGATTATTTGATTCAAGAAATTACCCAAGAATATAACATGACTACGGTGGTCATATCGCATGATATGAATTCGGTGATGCGGATGGGGGAATCGATTATTTTCTTGAAGGAGGGAAAGAAGATTTGGGAGGGAAATTCAGAGACCTTTCACCATTCAGGCGTTCCTGCTTTAGAGGAGTTTTTGTCTACTAAATTATTTTAATATGTTTTCTCTACGTGGGTATAATACGTTTGGGATTGAGGCGGAAGCTCGTCAATTCGTAGAGATTAGCTCCATTGATCAATATGTTTCTCTTCGAAAATCAGGTTTGCACGCTGATTTGCCTCACTTGTTCTTAGGCGGAGGGAGCAATGTGTTATTGACTAAGCCGCAAGAAGCATTGGTGGTTAAAATTTCCATTCCTGGCATATCGGTCATAAAAGAGGATGAGGATTTTGTGTGGTTAAATGCGGGTGCTGGTGTGGTTTGGGATGAATTGGTCCAGTATTCTGTCGACAAAGGATGGTCTGGATTAGAGAATTTATCCTTGATTCCGGGTACGGTGGGTGCGGCTCCGATGCAAAATATTGGTGCTTATGGTGTGGAAATCAAAGATACATTTGAGTCATTAGAAGCGTTGAATCTGCAGACTTTAGAAGTGGAGGTGTTTGATGCCAAAGCCTGTGCTTTTGGCTACCGTGAAAGCTTCTTTAAGCGCGCTGGGAAAGGGAAATACCTCATCAGCTCTGTGACGTTTAAATTGTCCAAGAAGCCTTCGGTTAAAACTTCGTATGGAGCGATTCAGGATGTTTTAGCTGCAAAAGGAATTGCTCAGCCTTCTATTCGGGAGGTGGCAGATGCAGTTATAGAGATTCGAAAAAGTAAATTGCCGGATCCGAAAGACATCGGTAATTCAGGTAGTTTCTTCAAGAATCCGACGGTTTCTGCTACCGAGGCGTCACGACTAATTGCTGAATATCCAGGCATTCCAAATTATCCGGTTGAAGGAAGTACAGATATTAAGTTTCCTGCGGGCTGGTTTATCGAAAAGGCCGGTTGGAAAGGATTTCGAAGAGGGGATGCGGGAGTGCATGCGAAGCAGGCCTTGGTTTTAGTGAATTATGGAGAGGCGACAGGTGGGGAGATTTTGGCCTTGTCTGAAGAAATTAAGAAATCGATTACAGACACTTTCGGCGTTTACTTAGAAACCGAAGTAAATATTTTATAAAATGACATTACCCACTTTAGCGAATTTAGGCAAAGGCCCCTTCTTTTTGATGGCAGGATCTTGTGCGATTGAGAGCAACGATTTAGCCTTTGAGATCGCTGAAAAGATTGATGGCCTCACGAAGGCGATGGGTATTCCCTACATTTTCAAAGGTTCATACCGCAAGGCGAATCGGACAAAAATCGATTCCTTTACCGGTATTGGTGATATCAAAGCCTTAGAAATTCTTCAAGCGGTGGGAAAACATTATTCCTTGCCCACGGTAACCGATATTCACGAAAGTGCGGAAGCAGCCATGGCAGCAGCCTACGTAGATGTATTGCAAATCCCTGCCTTCCTTTGCCGCCAAACAGATTTACTAGCTGCAGCAGCCCAAACAGGTAAAGCCGTCAACATCAAAAAAGGGCAATTTATGTCTGGCGCTTCGATGCGCTTTGCTGTGGAAAAAGTGTTACATGAAAATCCAGAAGCGGTTGTTTATTTGACTGATCGGGGTAATTCCTTCGGTTATGGCGACTTAGTGGTGGATTACCGGAATCTTCCAGAGATGTCAGCCATGAATGTTCCAGTCATTATGGATTGTACACACTCCCTACAGCGTCCTAATCAGACTACAGGTGTAACCGGTGGACAGCCCGCTTTGATTGAAACGATCGCTAAAGCTGCGATCGCCGTAGGAGCAGATGGAATCTTCATCGAAACCCACCCGAATCCTGCGGTGGCTAAATCAGATGGCGCGAATATGCTTCCATTAGATCAATTAGAGGGCCTTTTGGAGAAACTGTTGCGCGTGCGCGAAGCGATTGTTTAATGCATCTTATAGCTGATTTGGAGGGTGATATCCGTTTTAGTATTGCCTTCAATTAAATCTAAACCAGATCCAACTTCCATTCGATCTTGGTATTGAATACGTCCCCATTTAGCAGCAACACCTATTTCCCTCGTCCATTGATAAGACATCACTAGCGTGGTTTTGATGGCTTTCCCTGCGTAAGCGGGGAGAAGGAAAGAATAGGGCACACCTGGTTCATAGGCATAATTACGGGTATCATAGGTAGGCGTATTCATATAGGCAAAACGCCCCTGTACATTCCATTTGCCCTGATCCCATTTCACATCTTGTAATAGTAAATACCCCATCTCATCACCTAATGTAGAGGCCATCAGGCGAGAGTGAAAATCCCACGATTTAATGGCGATGTAATGCCCATCAAGGCTGATTTGTACGAGGTCATTATTTTCTTTTCGCGTCCATTTGCCTTGAAGGAATCCTCTGGCGTTATGTCTTTTCTCCCATTGTAAACGACTCAACACCTCCCAACCTGAGGTATTGGAATCAAGAACTTGGTATTTAGGCCCAGGGAAGCGAAAATAATCCACATAGGAGCTCAGCTTCATTCGTTTATTAATTTGATAACCTAGGCCCAGGAATAGGCCCATTTCGTTTATGTTTTCAGCGTTTTCGGAAAGACCATTTGATTTAGGACTAAAATAACCCGCCCCATAGTGCCGGAATAAATAGGATAAGTCAATTTTTTTAGAAAGTGAAGTGGCGGCAGATTGAATGAGGGAATATTGTCTATTTCCTGAAGTGGCGAATTCTCCTACCATTCTGATGTTTCTAAAGGGATATTGAAAGCTAATCGAATAGTTCTGTAATTCGTTTCCTGACCACTCGGGTTGTTTGTAGCCCGTTCCGATGGGTTTAGGCAAGGACCAGGATGTGAATACACTATTGAATTGAATGACGAGTGGAATGTTTAGCGGAGAATAGGTAATGTTTGCGCCCTCGGCCTTTTCTTGCACCGCATCTTTATGACTGATTTCTGAGCTGGTTCGATGGAAACCATCTTCTACTCTGGAACGAAGGTATTTATTTCCTAGCGAGTCAACTCCGGTGGTCGCATCTAAGTTTCGGTAGGAGACAAATGCTTGTATTCTAATGAATTCGGTTAGTTTTAGAGTTGTGTTGATTCCACGATAATAGCCATATTCCACACTGGAACTGTAGGCCAAACCACCTAGATTGAATTTCTGGGTAGCTTTTATGCTCTCAAAACTCTTGCCTAAGGAGAAGCCTCCGGATTGAACAAGTCCCTGACCCCATTGGTTGATGAAGTCGCCTAGGATAATTTTTTCTACGGTTCCTGTTGACTTAAACTCTAAGAAGCCACTACTAAAGTCGGTCAGTTCTTTTTCGCCTGCGTCCTTTTGTACTAAAAATCCAATTCTAAGATTCGCATTTAGTTGACCTCTGTATCGGAGCATTTGATTCGTTCGATCACCTATATAACGGGTCTTGCTTCGGAGGTCTGGATCTGTAAAACCTTTTTTGGTCTCTGCGGTCCAATCTGTTTTAAATAGGATCTGATGAGTCGATAAGCGAGGTTTCCACCAGCTAGGATTTAAAGGGTTGCAAACGACATAGTCTTGAATCTTGCGTAGGAAGTCGAGCTCCCAACCCGGAATGGATTGTAACTCTAAAATAGATTGAAAGGAGCCTAGATTTTTTCGAAAGCTTAGAAATGCTTCGATTTGTTTCGCACTAAATAGGAGGGAGGACTGTAGTTCCGCCTCGGAAACGAGGTTAATGTTTAGCGGATTCGCAAGGTAATAGTCGTAGCTAGATTGCTTTTCCTCCTCTTCTTGGGTGGATATTTGGGCAAAACAGACAAAAGAGGCAAGCAAAAATAGGATCGTTTTCAAGGGAGTGGTTTTCCCCGAAATTAACTTCTAATGGCCTAAAAAGGCCGATTAAAACTGATAATGAAAATCAGTTAGTTGAACTTTCGCTCGATGATTTGATGTAGTTCATCCCAAATGGCTTCGTTCTCCGCTTGACGATAGGCCTGGTAGCGGGATAACAAGGCTTGCATCCAAGTCTCTGCTTCCGCTTCTTCATCTATGTATTGGATGAGTGATTCTAATTGAGCAACATCGCCTTGGAAAATTTCTTGAATGAATTTGATGCGTTGGTGAAGGCTAATGGTGTCAGCTATGCGCTGGGTCATTTGTGATTCTACTTTGGACTTCAATGAATCAGCTGAACCGCTTAATAAATCTTTTAGGCGCTTGTATTCTTCCTCAGTGGAGTCTTCAAGGGTTTCTGGAGCTTTGAAATAGACTTCCGTATTCAACAAGTCGAAAGGTTCCGCTGGCGTTTCTGCGGCAGGGTAATTTATAGACGCATCTGCTTCTTCGAAAGCCGAAGCCTCGAAAGCTGGAGCTTCAAAAGGCGCCGCTTGGAAAGCCGGAACCTCCGAAGCAGAAACCGGTGCATCCATTACAGGTGCATCCGGTGCCTCATACGCATTCAATAAATCGGCAAAACTAGGCTGCGGCACATCTGCAGAAGGAGCTTCAAGGCTTTGAATCCAAGATACCCAAATGAACTCAGGAAAGGATACTTGATACAATAAAGTTTGAGCTATTCCTGCCCACTTTTCTTCAAATCGAGGGCTTGCCCAAAAGAAATTAGGGAAAACTTCAACCGTCCGAGAAGAATTTAACTGAGCTAAAAGCTCTGCTTGAATGGTTTCAATGACAGGGACGGGAATTTCCCATGCTAGTACCTCTTGAAATGTGATCGATTCAGAGGAATCATTCCAGTATTGCAAGAAAATATTCGGTGTAGCCATGTTATGATTTAATTTCTAGTTGTTCACATGCCATTCTAGCGGCGGTTTGTTCTGCTTTCTTCTTCGAATAACCTTTGCCTTCTGAGATCTTTTCACCATCTAAGATGACCAAAGCCGTAAATTCTCGGTTGTGGTGCTCGCCTTCTTGATCTAACTCAAAAGAGACCTTTTTGCCTTCTTTTTGGGCCCACTCAATCAACATCGACTTAAAGTTCGGGTTGTTTTGAACAACGGATTCTAGGTCAAAGTATTGTGTGAGAATCTTTTTGATGATGAAGTTTTGGGTGAAAGTAAAGCCTTTGTCTAGATAAACAGCCCCAATAAAGGCTTCTAATGCATCTCCGTACATAGAAGTACGGGACATGGAGTTTTTGCGTTGCGCTTCGAATTCGATCACTTCCTCTAGACCTAACTTGCGGCCAATCACGTTCAAGGATTCTCTGCTGACCATCCGAGAACGTATCTCAGTGAGGAACCCTTCGTCTTTGAATGGGAATTTTTGGAACAAATACGTTGCCGTAATCATCCCTAGCACAGAATCGCCTAAAAATTCGAGGCGTTCGTTTGACTCTTTGTAGTTTTCTGCCACACTCTCCTTCGAAGCGGAAGCGTGTAAAAAGGCTAGTCGATATAACGTTAAATTACTCGGACTAGCCCCAATAAGATGTGTAACCGATCTCTTTAAGAATTTCTCTCGTTCGTCTAGTCGAATTGGATCTAACCAGTTTAGGAGAGATTTTACGGCCATATTTGTCTTAGATTTTTCTGAAAATAACCGTTGCGTTGTGACCACCGAAACCAAATCCGTTGCTCAGTGCTACATCAATTTTGCGTGCTTTACCTACATTTTCTGTCAAGTCGATGCGTTGATCGATTTCTGGATCGCGGTTAAATACGTTAATCGTAGGAGGGACAAATTGGTGTTGAATCGCTAACACAGACGCTACCGCCTCTACCGCACCTGCACCACCTAATAAGTGGCCGGTCATCGACTTCGTTGAAGAGATCGCAATTTTGTATGCGTGCTCACCAAAACAATCCACAATCGCCTTAATCTCTTGTGGATCACCGATCGGAGTGGATGTTCCGTGTGTATTCACGTAATCTACTTCCTCCGGTTTGATGTTGGCATCTTCCAATGCGTCAAGCATCGACAATAAAGCGCCATAACCCTCTGGGTGTGGTGCTGTAATGTGGTGTGCATCAGAAGAGAAACCTCCACCGATTAATTCAGCATATATTTTCGCGCCACGCGCTTTAGCGTGCTCGTATTCTTCTAAAATCAAGGCACCTGCTCCTTCTCCTACTACGAAACCATCGCGATCTACGTCATAGGGACGAGACGCCGTAGCTGGATCGTCATTGCGGGTAGACATGGCGTGCATCGCGGTGAAACCACCTACCGATGCAATAGTCACTGGAGCCTCAGAACCACCCGTTACACATACGTTAATACGGCCTGTGCGGATGTAGTTGAAAGCATCAATGATCGCATTGTTCGCAGAAGAACAAGCTGAAACAGTAACGTAGTTAGGACCACGGAATCCGTTGCGGATCGAAATTTGGCCTGATGATGAATCTGCAATCATCTTAGGGATAAAGAACGGATTGATTTTCGGGGTTCCATCTCCTTGTCCGAAATAGATCATCTCGTCTTCAAAAGTCTTCAAACCACCGATACCTGATCCCCAGATAACGCCTACTTTGTTTTTATTCAAGGTTTCCATGTCAAAATTCGCATCAGCAATGGCTTCATCAGCCGCCACTACAGCGTATTGTGTGAACGGATCCATTTTACGCGCTTCTTTAGCATTGATAAAATCTTCTACCTTGAAGTTCTTTAATTCACAAGCAAAACGAGTTCTGAATTTTTCCGCATCGAATTTCGTGATCGGACCACAACCGCTTACGCCGTTCTTTAATCCATCCCAATATTCACTAACGGTGTTCCCGATGGGGGTTAGGGCGCCTAGTCCCGTGACAACTACTCGTTTTAACTCCATATTCTTGTTATTTATGAATCTGCTTAAAATAAAAAATGTCAATCAGTCAGAGAAATCCCATGGAAAAATCCACCTGATTACTGTTAACTAATTGACATAATTTTTATGGTTGCTTCGATTACTTTGCGTTCTCTTCCAAATAAGTAATAGCTTGGCCTACTGTTTGGATGTTCTCCGCTTGATCATCTGGAATAGAAACAGAGAATTCTTTTTCGAATTCCATGATTAACTCAACTGTATCTAGAGAGTCAGCTCCCAAATCGTTTGTGAAAGATGCCTCAGGAGTAACTTCTGATGCTTCTACACCTAATTTTTCAACGATGATGCTCTTTACTTTTTCTGCAATATCTGACATTTTAATATTATTTTGGGGTTCAAAAACGATGCAAAGATTAGAATTAAAGTTGAATTTATCAAACAAATTCCATTCTAATTGGTTTGTTCTGGGCTGTTTATCTTAAAAACAAAGCGATGCTGCTCCTAAAAGGCCTGCATCGTTGCCTAATAAGGCTTTTTTTATGGTTAATTTTTCCAAATAGGCCGGTGTTAACCAGTAGTTTAATTGCTTCTCCATGCTAGGCAAAATGAAGTCGTATGAGGCTGATAATCCGCCACCTATGAAGATATTTTTGATATCTAAAATACGAATTAAGGAAACAAGCATATCCCCTAATAAGGTGCCCACTTCGTTCCAAACGGCTAAGGCTAATTCATCCCCTTCTTCAGCTCCTACTACTAAAGCAGTCGTTGAAATAGTTCCATCAGCCGGAAGGGTCGTTTTGCCGGTGTAAGAGGCGCGCATAGCTGTTGCTAATTGCAATAATTCTTTCTTTCCTACATTGCGTTCTAATACTTTTCCATCTCGAGATGGTACATGACCTGGTTCCATGGCATTACCGTCACCTCCCAAGAAGATCTTGCGGTCGATAACAGCAGCTCCACCTACACCGGTTCCCAACGTAATGAAAACAAAGTCCTCAGGCATAATTGCTTTTTCTGGGGAGAAATAATATTCACCTAGAGCCGCTGCATTCGCATCGTTTTCCATAAAGAAAACGTGCTCAGGAAAGCGCTTCTCTAACATATCAATCATAGGTGAACCATCGATCTCAGGAATAGCGGTGATCTCAATTAAGGTGCGGCGATCTTTTGTTAGAATACCCGGAAGACCGATACCGATTTTCTTTACATTCTTATGTTGGTACAATTGCAAAGCAATCGCATCCGCTAAACGCTCCAAAAAGTGGTGTGATTCTCTCCAGGTGGCAGTGTCATAACTTTGAAAATTGTTGATTTGACCTGTGTCTGCGTGAACGATTCCCATTTTAACACCGGTTCCACCTACATCAATTCCTAAGTATTCTTCTGCTGCCATAATTTTTATTTATTGAATTACGAAATTGTCGATTTTTGACGTGAATTTCAAATCAAAAGCGTCTCAAGGGTAAATTTGCTCGATTTTTTCCAGGATTTGTGTAACTGCGGGACAGATTACCGCATTTTTTGAGGTCAATCCCAAAATCCCCATGATGTTCTTTCTGTCGGTGTGCGGGTATTCGCGGCAGGCTTTAGGGCGGTGATCGTAAATGCCACACTTGTTATCTGAAAGGTCTAAGAAGGGACAAGGGGCTGCTGGATACACCCAATCTCCGTCAGAATCTTGCACTAAATAGGCATCCAAGAAGGCTGATGTCTTCATTTTGAACAAATGAGAAACGCGCTGGATATCCGTGTCATTCCACATGGGGCTAGTCGTGCGGCAGCAATTGCCACAGGTCAAACAATCCGTTTTCTTGAAAACTTCGGTGTGAGCTTGAAAAAATTGCTGATCCAGATTCTTCGGCTTTCGTGCCACTAGACGTTGGATCAGTTTTCGGAAAGAGGGATCTTTAGTTTTCGCCATGGAAGCAAGAGCGGCAACGCGCCTCGTAGGACTCAGTTTCGCCTAATAAGACGGTTTGTTGTTGTTCCACCTTACGGTAAGAATAATGCGCAGCGGCACCGCAATTCACGCAAACCGCATGTACTTTTGTTACGAACTCAGCGATGGCCATTAGACGGGGCATAGGCCCAAAAGGAATGCCTTTAAAGTCCATATCCAGTCCAGCCACGATGATTCGCTTGCCTTGATTGGCTAAGGTATCACAAACTTCTACGATGTTCTCATCGAAGAATTGCACCTCATCTAAGCCGATCACATCACAATCGCCCGCGAGTAAGAGGATTTCACCTGAATTATTGACAGGAGTGGAGCGAATCGAATTTTGGTTATGAGATACGATATCTTCATCGTGGTAGCGCGTGTCTGCCATCGGTTTGAAGATCTCCACCCGCATTTGGGCAATTTTTGCGCGTTTTAAACGACGTATTAATTCCTCTGTTTTACCCGAAAACATCGAACCGCACACAACCTCAATCCAGCCTGCTGGTTGATTTCGTTCGGTAGATTTCGTATGGTTGGGTTCTAAAAACATAGGGCGTAAAAAGCCCCTGAAATTGCATTCAGGGGCTATAAGTCAAGTATTATTTCGAAGAAAAGGTAGCTGAGAAGTACTCGCGGTTCATACGCGCGATGTTCTCAAGAGAAATACCTTTAGGGCATTCTGCCTCGCAAGCACCTGTATTAGAACAAGCACCGAAACCTTCCTCATCCATTTGAGCCACCATCGCTTCTGCACGTTTTGCAGCTTCCACCTTACCTTGAGGTAATAGCGCCAGTTGTGAAATTTTAGCAGAGGTAAATAACATGGCTGAAGCATTCTTACAAGCCGCTACACACGCACCGCATCCGATACACGCAGCTGCTGCAAAAGCATCATCGGCGTCTTCTTTAGGAATAGGCAAGCTGTTTGCATCTTGCGCATTTCCTGTGTTGATCGATACGAAACCTCCAGCCGCAATAATACGGTCAAAAGCAGAACGATTCACCACTAAGTCTTTAATCACTGGGAATGCACTTGCTCTCCAAGGCTCTACCGTGATGGTTTCACCATCTTGGAAAGAGCGCATGTGCAATTGACAAGTCGTAACGCCACGGTTTGGCCCGTGAGGACGACCATTAATGTACATCGAGCACATACCGCAAATACCTTCGCGGCAATCGTGGTCAAACGCTACTGGATCATCTCCTTCTTCGATCAAACGGTTATTTAACACGTCAATCATTTCCAAAAATGACATATCTGTGGAGATGCCGCTCACCTGGTAGGTTTCAAACTTACCAGCTACGCTTGCATTCTTTTGTCTCCAAATTTTGAGTGTCAGGTTTAAATTTCCTTCCATTGTATCGAATTATTTATAAGATCTTTGAGCAATTTTGATGTTTTCGTATTTCAATTCTTCTTTGTGAAGTTTGAAGCTCGATTGTTTTTCGTATTCCCATGCCGCTACATACGCGTACTTTTCGTCATCACGAAGGGCTTCCCCGTCTTCTGTTTGGAATTCAGTACGAAAGTGACCACCACAACTTTCGTCGCGATCCAAGGCATCAATACACATTAACTCGCCTAATTCAAGGAAGTCAGCCACACGGCCAGCTTTCTCTAATTCAGGATTAAGGTTATCAATCTCACCTGGAATCTTCACATCGGACCAGAATTCTTTCTGTAGAGCTTGAATCTCCTTGATAGAAGCTTTCAAACCTTCTGCGCTACGAGCCATTCCGCACTCATCCCACATGATTTTACCTAAACGCTTGTGGAAGTAATCGACAGGCTTATTTCCTTTGATGTTCATCAAAGTTTCTAAACGATCACGTACCGCTTTCTCTGCCGCTACGAAATCTTCTGAATCCGTTGACATCGATGGTGTGCGAATCTCAGCTGCTAAGTAAGCACCGATTGTGTAAGGAATCACGAAATAACCATCTGCTAAACCTTGCATCAAGGCCGAAGCTCCTAAACGGTTTGCACCATGATCAGAGAAGTTAGCCTCTCCTAAAGCGTATAAACCAGGAACAGTAGTCATTAAGTTATAATCTACCCAAAGTCCACCCATCGTATAGTGAACCGCTGGATAAATACGCATAGGCACCTCGTATGGATCTTCCCCCGTAATTTGCTTGTACATGTCAAACAAGTTACCGTATTTCTCTTTTACGACTGCTTTACCCATCGCTTGAATCTCTTCGTCTGATGGATTGTGCATGTTATTTTTATTGGCTTCTCCTTTTCCGTAACGGATGATAGCTGCTGCATAATCTAAGTAAACAGCCATTTTAGAAGTACCTACGCCAAATCCTGCATCGCAACGCTCCTTAGCCGCACGTGATGCAATGTCACGAGGCACTAAGTTACCGAACGCAGGATAACGACGCTCTAAGTAGTAATCTCTTTCGTCCTCTGGAATCTCATTCGCTTTACGGGTATCGTTTTCCTTTTTAGGAACCCAAATACGACCGTCATTCCGAAGGGACTCAGACATCAACGTTAATTTCGATTGGTGATCACCAGAAACCGGGATACAGGTCGGGTGAATCTGTGTGTAGCAGGGGTTAGCGAAAAAGGCACCTTTCTTGTGCGCTTTCCAAGCCGCTGTTACGTTCGATCCCATCGCGTTTGTAGACAAGTAGAATACGTTTCCATAACCACCAGTACACAATAAAACGGCATGTCCAAAGTGACGCTCTAAAGCTCCTGTCACTGAATCACGAGCGATAATACCACGAGCCTTTCCGTCGATCGTTACGACATCTAGCATTTCATGGCGAGTATACATTTTTACGTTACCCATTCCCACTTGGCGTTGCAAAGAAGAATAAGCACCTAATAATAATTGCTGACCTGTTTGACCTGCCGCGTAGAAGGTACGTTGTACTTGCGTTCCACCGAATGAACGGTTAGAAAGCAATCCGCCGTATTCACGAGCGAAAGGAACTCCTTGCGCCACGCATTGGTCGATAATACTTCCCGATACTTCAGCTAGACGGTGAACGTTCGCCTCACGCGCACGGTAGTCACCACCCTTGATCGTATCGTAGAATAAACGGTAAACCGAGTCACCGTCGTTTTGGTAGTTCTTTGCAGCGTTAATACCTCCTTGTGCAGCAATTGAGTGTGCACGACGTGGAGAATCTTGGAAACAAAATACTTTCACTTTATATCCTAATTCAGCTAACGATGCAGCGGCAGAAGCACCTGCAAGGCCTGAACCTACGACGATGATTTCTAAGCTACGTTTGTTCGCAGGGTTTACTAAAGAAACGCTGGAACGGTATTTGGTCCATTTGTCGGCTAATGCGCCTTCTGGAATTTTGGCATCTAATTTTGTCATATCAATCGAATCGCTGAAATATTATTGAATCAAATGGAAATAAAAGGCAATCGGCATTGCAGCAAAAGCCGCAGGGATAACGATAGAAAAGATAGCTCCAATCGTTTTAATGGTAGGTGAGTATTTAGGGTGATTCCAACCAATGGATTGGAATGCACTTTGGAAACCATGTAATAAATGGTAACCTAGTGAAACACAACCTAACACATAGACCACAACGACTACTGGGTTCATGAATACCGCTTGCATCTCTGCGTACAAGGTATGGTCTTCTAATCCGTCAGTTAAACGAGAGAAGTACCAAAAATGCTTCAGGTGAAGAATTAAGAACAATAACAATAAAGTTCCTAGAAGGCCCATCGAACGCGAGTACCACTTGCTATTCGCCGCACCATCTACAACTGCATAAGCAACAGGACGTTTTGACTTGTTTTCAAACCAAAGACGCAGCCCATCTACAATGTGTAATAATAGACCCGCGAACAATACAATCTCCATCGTACGGATAACTGGGTTGTGAGCCATGAATTCAGCTCCTTCATTAAAAGCTACGCCACCGTCATTTAAAAAGATTAGGGCATTCAAGCTGCAGTGAACTAACAGGAAGCTGATTAAAAACAGGCCCGTAATGGCCATCAGGAGCTTTTTCCCAAGTGATGAATTAAGTGATTTTGCTAACCAAGCCATAAATAAATGTATTTGTTAAGAGGAAATAAAAATAATCGAACAGGTTCAATTTTTTTAGCTTTCAAAACTACAATCGAAACGCCGCTCTATCAAATTTAAAACGTAAAAAATCTGTTTTTTTTGAAAAAAACGATTTGCCTGCTTAACTTACAGCTAATCAAAAATGTTTTATGTTCCTTAAAAAGACAAGTCTCTATTTTCTGTTCCTGTGTTTGTTGAGCTTCGCTTCTCAAGCAACCCACTTAAAAGGGGGAGAGATATCCGTTAAACGGATTTCGGAGAAAACATTAACCTTTGAATTTACATTAACTACCTACACTGAAAATAACCGAGCGAACCAAGAGCAAAACGAAGTTAAATTTTGCTTCGGCGATGGTTCCACCACTTTAGTGGCTAAGCGCGCTACTGGATTTCCAGTCAATTTAGGTAATGGTACATTAAAAAATGTCTACATAATTCAATATACCTATCCTGCGGCATCCCTTTTCTATAAAGTATCTGTGGCAGTTCCTAATCGGAACGAAGGTGTACTAAACATAACTCGTTCAGTTGAAGTGCCCTTTTATGTGGAGACCATTTTCTCCATCAATGCCGGTTTAGGATTAAATTCTACTCCGATCTTGTTGAATCCAGCGGTGGATTTGACTGCGATTGTAGGACAACCCTTTATTCATAATGCCAATGCGGTAGATGCGGAGGGAGACTCTTTGGCCTACAGATTATCAGTCTCCAGAACCGGAGCAGAACTTACTTGTGATCCAGCAAGTCGCGGTTTATTGGCTCCTAATTTCAAGCAACCCAATGAGGTGTCCACCACGGTACCTTCTACCTTTTTAATCGATTCAAAAACAGGTGATCTAAAATGGAATTCGCCTCAGCAAGTAGGCTTATATAATTGTGCTTTCATCATTGAAGAATGGCGGAATGGGGTAAAGATTTCGGAGACGGTGCGTGATATGCAGATCGAAGTGAAAGATTTAGATAATAAGGGACCTAAAATTACGATTCCTGCTGATGTATGTGTGCAGGCGGGGACTAAGATCACTCAGACGATTACCGCCATCGATCAGGCTTCTAAAACGGGTAGGGTTGATCCTTTAACGATTACCAGTACCGGTAATGTGTATTCAATTGATACGGTATATGCTGTGAAGCCACCTTATGCCACTTTTGTAAGTACCCCGAGGCAGACGGTTACTCAAGCAGTGGGGACTTTTAATTGGCAAACAGATTGTATTCACATCCGAAAGGAGCCATATGATGTATTATTCAAGGTGGAAGATGTGCCGCCCATTTCCTTAGGTTTGGGAGGCTATTTAGTGGATAGTAAGTTGTGGAAAATTCAGGTGCAAGCTCCAGCGATAAAGAATTTGAAGACAACGATTCCCGTTCCTGCTACCGGGATTAAATTAACTTGGGATCCCTACAGCTGTGCCTTACCCTCCGCAAAAATTCGCGTTTTCAGGAAGATAGGTGATTGTTTCCAAGTAACTCAAAAAACATGTGAGACGGGAATGACCGCAACAGGTTTTGTGGAGATTGGTACGTTGACTTCCACAGAGACCTCCTTTGTAGATCTTTCTGTGGCGAAGAACATCAATTATAATTACATTCTTTTGGTTTCATTTATTGATTCCAAAGGTAATCTAGCTTACAGCCCGCTTTCTAATTCCTCTTGTAATTTAATTTTAACAGCCTCTTCGATTATGACCAATGTGTCTGTTAAAAAAACAAATAAAACGACAGGAGAGATTTTGGTGAAATGGACAAAGCCTCTCAAATTTAATCCATCGCTATATCCTGCCCCTTATTTTTATCAGCTTCAACGAGCAGAGGGCACCGCAATTTTAGACTATAAATCGATCGGATCTTTAATTCCAGCGAGTATTTCTACGGCTGTTAATGATACCACATTCACAGATACGGGATTAAATACAGAAGAAAAATCTTACCGCTACCGAACGTTATTTTATTATACGATTGATGGGAAACAGGTGTTGATGGACCCTCCATCAGGCGCTACTAATGTGGCTTTAGTGGCTAATTCAGGCATTAATTCAGTCAAATTAAGCTGGTCAGCTTCTGTTCCTTGGTCGAATGAAAATAAGGTGCATCGGGTTTATAGAGAATACCCGCGTGGGTCAGGGAAGTTTAATCAAATAGCAGCTGTGCCAGTAGGCGAATCAGGATCCTTTAAATTCACGGATTCGGGACAAGACAGTTTCGCTGGTGATGGGACCTTTAATTACACGATGAAAGTTGATTCCTCCTATTGCTATTATGTGGAGACCTTGGGAAGTTATGGAACAGGTTTGCCGGTGATGCAATTAATCAATGCCTCCCAAATCACCTGTGCTAAATCGTTGTCGGATATTTCACCTTGTCCTCCTAATCTCGTATTGAACGCGGTTGATTGTGCTGCTTTGGATGCCAAAGCAGATTGTGAATTCTCCAATTTTACGAACCAACTGACTTGGACACCTACCGTCTCGGGAATTTGTGATCCAGATATCGTCAGCTATAAGCTGTATTATGCGAAAGATCCTTCTTCTCCTTATACGGTCTTGTATACTGGGGCGAATACCAATTTTGCACATGTAATGGAGAAGAGTTTCCGTGGCTGTTATTATGTCACAGCCATTAGCGGCTTAGGTAAGGAGAGCGGGCCAAGTGCTAAATTATGTGTGGACAATTGTGCTTCATTTGATTTACCTAACATATTCAGTCCTAACGGAGATGGTTTGAATGATACTTTCAAACCGATGCGATGCCCTCGCTTTGTTACTCAAGTAGTCGCAACAATCGTTGATCGGAATGGACAATGGGTGTATCAATATGCTGGACCATTGGAAGGTTTTGGCTGGAATGGTACTGGATCTAATGGTAATCAAATGGCTGCCTCTACCTATTTTTACTCGGTAGACGTTATTTTTGATGTCTTAGATACAGAGAAACAAACCAAAAGCTTGAAAGGGTGGGTCGAACTAGTTCGCTAAGATGGACGGAATCGTATTAATTGATGGCAATTGCCGCTTTTGTCGCTTCTGCTCGAAGCTTCTAAAAAGAATGGTATCCTCAGACCTCCACATTATTTCTGAGACTTCCTTTACGGAGTTTCCCCTCCCAGCTATCGATAGTATCAAGTGGGTGGTGGGTCGCGACGTTTATGTGAAGTCAGATGCCATCTCTCGCATATTAGCTTATTCTTATTGGTATTTTCAACCTCTTCGTATCGTGTTTTTATTGCCTTCTTTTATACTGGACAAAGGCTACGATTGGGTGGCGAAGAATCGATTATTTTGGGGTAAATCGGTGGACGATTGTGCCATTTAGGGCTTTTGGCCTATCTTTGTGAAAATTTTAATCAAAAATCATTCAAATGAAAGCATATATTTTTCCAGGTCAAGGTTCCCAATTTCCAGGTATGGCAAAGGATCTTTACACGAATTTTCCTTTAGCAAAGCAGATTATCGATGAGGCAGATGCCATTTTAGGTTTCTCCCTATCATCTGTGATGTTCGAAGGAACGGACGAGGAATTAAAGCAAACGAAAGTGACGCAGCCTGCGATTTATTTGCATTCTATTTTGATTCCCAAATTAGGGAAAGATTTTGCTCCCTCTATGGTGGCAGGTCACTCTTTAGGCGAGTTCTCGGCCCTCGTTTCTGCAGGTGGCTTAAGCTGGCAAGATGGATTAAGATTAGTGTACCAAAGAGCCCTTGCGATGCAAAAAGCCTGCGAGATCGAACCAAGCACCATGGCTGCTGTTTTAGGCTTGCCAGATGCAACAATAGAAGAGATTTGCCAAGCTTACGGTCCATCCGTAGTAGCTGCGAACTTTAACTGCCCAGGCCAAGTCGTGATCTCTGGATCTGTGGAAGGTATCGAAGCAGTAGGCATACAATTAAAAGAGGCAGGAGCGAAGCGTGTATTGCCATTACCTGTCGGAGGCGCATTCCACTCACCGTTTATGGAACCCGCTCGCGTAGAGTTAGCCGCAGCCATCGAGGCAACTGAAATCGTTCGCCCTATTTGTCCGATCTTTCAAAACGTCAACGCTAAACCATCTCAAGACCCAGCCGAGATCAAAGCGAATTTAATTTCGCAATTAACGGGTGCCGTTCGTTGGACGCAGTCCGTAGAAGCCATGGTCGCTGCGGGTGCAACCGAATTCATCGAATGCGGTCCGGGTAAAGTATTGCAAGGCCTTGTGCGCAAGATCCACGCGGAGGCCGTTGTGTCTTCCTTTGAATTTGAATAATAGCCATTAGAATAATCGAATTTGATGCGCTGATTGTGAGCGCTTAAGCAAAAATCGAAGGAAATAATTCAATTATTTTTCCTGTAACGTTTGATAAATTGGGTGCAAGCCCTTACTTTTGCTACAGATTTTGGAATTGACCTATGGTGTAATGGTAACACACCAGTTTTTGGTTCTGGTTTTCTAGGTTCGAGTCCTGGTAGGTCAACAGAATTTAAAAGAGCTCATCGCAAGATGAGCTCTTTTTTTTATACCATTTTCTTCATCTTCTCCAGCCCCGTCTTCGCCACCTTCAGTGGATCCTGAGCCCAAAGTTCCTTGTTGAATAATTCGAGGGATAGAATAACTGGTTTTTCCGTCGGTTTTAAACGCTTGATGATTTCTTTAATCGGTGCTTCTCCATCGCCCGCGTAGATGCGGTCACCGTCAGTGATAGAGGTGGGTTTGATAGTAGTTACGTAGTCGTTTACGTGAAAGACCTCGATGGCATTTTCGCCTACGAGGTGGAGGCAGTCGATGGAGGATTCGCCTTTGTAGAGGTGAAAGACGTCTAGTAAAAGTTTTGCATTGGGTTGCCCGGCTTCGGCGGCTACGAATAGGACGTCAGCGACGCGGTTTAGGTTTTTCGAGTGTCCCCACATTTCGAGTTGGGGTGTGACGCCGGTGCTGACACCGATGTCAAGAATGGCACGGTAGCGCTCTGCGGCGCGGCGAAGGTCGAGTCCTGGTTCTTTAGTGGCGCCCATGGGTGGAGCTGCTGAGCGGAAACAGCCCAGCTGTGCGAGCATATCCATCTCGCGTTTCATCTGTTCTAAACCTTTTTTCCGAGTCACCTCATCATCCACAATCCATTGGGCAAAGCCGATCGCATTTTGGATTTTTATCCCCAGGTCATCGATGCGCTTTTTTGCCTCTAAAAGTGTGCCGCCTGATTTCAGGTAGGCTTCTAGCGTAGGAATCCAAATTTCACAGTGCTGATAGCCAGCCGCGGAGGCGACTTCGAGTTCTTTGATGAGCCCTAAATTTTGGCCCATAATCGTACTCATATTCAACGAAAATTCGAATTTTTGCGCCTTAGCTGTAGGAGTTGCGGAGGCAGAAAATGGTAGTAAAGCCGCTCCAGCCGCTGTTCCAGAGGCAAAAAGTAAATCGCGGCGACTAATTTTTGTCATATGATTTTGCAGATAGAATCGATTTCAAGCTAGTAAGGTCGCTGGATTTTTTTAATTGTTTGTAGGCATCTGCCCAGGTCCATAGGATCAGTGGAATTTCTTGGTCACCTAATTCGATGGTGGAGTTCACATTGGGTCCCTTTTTGGTCTTTATCACAATGACCCCATTAGCCCCTCTAACACCGTAGATGGCCGTTTGAGAAGGATCTTTTAATACGTTTACGCTCTCTATGTCATTCGGGTTAATGGCATTGATATTACCTGTTAGGGGGACATCATCAACGATATAAAGAGGGCCATTCGCATTGATGGAGCCTATACCTCTGATTCTGACCATCGTGCCACCGCCTGGAGAATTATCACTGCTGACGGTAACTCCGGCCGCTTGGCCTTGTATCTTTTGATTCACCGAAGCCGCGTTAACTTGATTAAGTCGATCTGCGGTGATGGTCGTATTATCTGCGTTCTTCGGGGTCTTTGAAAAGTTAATGGGATGAATTTGAAGGCTAATTCCAGCATTTCCTTTCTGATCTTTGCCTGTTACGAGCTCGATGCGATCAATAGAACGAAGAGGAACAATGGATGTTTCTCGAAACTCCTCTTGCGAAGTGGTAGCTGGCTCGTATAAATGAACGAAGAGCGTATCGTTTCGAAGGGTAAATTGTTGCTTCGGGTTTTCGAAATGCTTTTTTAGGAGGTCAAAAAAGGTATTTTTTTGGCCAAATAAAACCAGTGGGAAAAACAAGAGTACTAAGAGCTTTTTCATCGATTGATTTCGCCTAGCTTCTCATAGGAGAGAATCATCGAGCGAACGTTATGGTAATTTATTTTCCAGTTATGGGCCATGTGTCGCCAAATCGGCTCCCCTTCACGGGTCATCAGCGGCCACCATTCGCCTGTATTGCGGTTAATCATCTTATCGAACACGAAACGATGCACCTGTTCGTAAGCCTTCAAAAATTGCTCATCTTTCGTTAAAAGATAGGCATCTAGCATCCCGATGAGCATTTCTGCCTGCTGCCAAAACTCTTTTTCCAAATCCGTCGGCCCGCCACTGTGCGACCCCTCCACATAGACGCCACCCTGTTCCCAGTCGATGCCATTTTCCATGGAATGATAGAAGGCCTTCTTAATATTCGCCACATAAGGCGCGGTATCAATCTTGCCCACCTTCAACGCGTGTAACAAAAGCCACCCAAACTCCGAGTTATGTCCGTAGGAGGTATTGTCAACGGCTGAGGCTTTTTGGCCTCCATCCTGAAAACGATCCCATCCCCATACAATATCAAATTTAATCTGCGGGGCTACGCTCCAGTCCGCCCAAAACTGCGGAATCCCCGTACCCGACTCAGGGTCCATGATTTTATGAATTAATATATCGATCGACTCCTGTAATTTTCTACGGTGAATCTCTTTTCCACTTGCCTCGTACAAGGTCGTAAAGGCTTCCATTAAATGCATGTGCACATCTAAGGTCTTTCGATCACCTCCAGGTGCTCCCGGCCCCATGAGCGACCAATCCTCCCCAAAGAATTCCCAGTAACCGCCATAGTGAGTGTCCACAGCGTATTTTTGGAGTAAATCAAAGACCTTCTCCGCATATTCCAAACCTACCGGATCTCCCGTCGCCAAAGTATATTCACTCAAGGAGTAAATGGCAAAACTATGCCCATAGCCGATTTTCTGTTTGTTCGTCGCCTCACCCGCTCGATTAACCATCCAATGGAATCCACCATGCTTCTCGTCCCACATTTTGTCCAGTAAAAACCGAACACCATGCGCCGCCATCTCCTTCATCACTTCCCCACCAAAACCATGGCGATAGGCCTGCGAATACGTGAAAACCGACCGCGTCATCGCAATCAGCGACTTCTCGTCATCCCCAGCATCCTCTCCAAACTCATTGAAATGCGTAATAAACCCGCCCTGTGTTTGATCCACCGTCCGCTGAATCCAGAAGGGCAATAGTGACCCCTCCGTATATTCCTTGATTTCTGATCTAAGCGATTGAATGTCCATCTTGTAATTGTCTTATGGCTTCCGGACTCGCTGAGCCGGTTACGCCTAGTTGATGAATTGTTATATGTACGGCCAAACTCGCCAATTCACAAGCCTCTTCCACCGTAGCCCCCGCCGCTCTCGCCGCAGAGAATCCTGCCACTACCATGTCGCCAGCGCCCACTGTATCGATGGGTCCGCTCACCGGGAAGGCAGGATGGTGATGGTACTCTTGCTCGCTGGCATAAACCATTCCTTTTTCGCCTAAGGTAACCAAAACAGGTTGTTTTCTGTGTGTGGTCCAGGCTTGAATATGTTCTTTCGTGGCCGGTTTTGAATGAAGCTTTGTAAACTCAGCTTCGTTCACTTTTAGGAGCATATGTTTTGCATGGCTGCCCAGTGAACGCAGATCGGCTATTGCGTTTGTTTTATGGACTGCCTCGATGTGATGCGATTGCAAAAGGGATATACTGAATTGCTCATTAAGTATGATCCAATCGAATGCATCCGCCTGCAATACGTCGATTAATTCGTCTGTATGTGATTTGAAATTAGCAGACCTCGTCCCAAAATCAATTCGATTTTGCTCCACGATACCGTTCATCGGTTTCGTATACGTTGGGGTATCGATCTCGATTTCCTTTATGTTCGTGGAATCGATTCCTAAAGACTGCATTTGATGTGCCATCTCCCTACCGAAGAGGTCATTTCCACGCACCCCAAAGGCTGAAACCTGTACCCCTAAAATAGCTAGATTTTTTGCCACATTACCCGCACCACCTAAATAAGCACGCGGAACAGAGGCGAGATGCACTTCTTTTGCGGTTTCGATGGAAAATTCACCCGTTGCGGTTTGAATATCGAAATAGAAGTCCAAAGCAAAATCCCCCATGACCGCTACGCGCAGCTGTTGGATTTGGGCTAACAGGTTCTCCAATCTTTCCGAATTCATGTATGATAGGTTTAGCTAAAATTTCATCGAAAAATAGGGATATTTTCTTTAATTTTGATCATCTATTCATTCTAATTCTTAATTGTTTTGGCACTAATTAAATCAATCTCTGGCATACGTGGTACCATCGGTGGAAAACCGGGCGAAGGTTTAAGTCCTATCGATGTCGTTATATTCGCGGCAGCCTACGGTACTTGGCTTAAGAAAAAGGGGCATCCATCGAATTCGATCGTACTCGGTCGCGATGCGCGTATCTCCGGAGAAATGGTCAGTTCTTTAGTGGCCAATACCCTAATCGGTTTAGGCTGGAATGTATTGGATATCGGTCTTTCTACGACCCCAACCGTTGAATTAGCGGTGCCCTGGACGAAAGCGGCGGGTGGAATTATCATCACCGCTAGCCACAACCCAGCCCAATGGAATGCCTTGAAATTATTAAATGATCGCGGAGAATTCATCTCAGATCAAGATGGTAAAGACTTATTAACCATCGCAGACAATCAAGATTTTGATTTCGCGGACGTGATGAAGTTAGGTCAATTAACACAAGACGATAGCTTTCTACAGCAGCACGTGGATCACGTGTTAGGCTTGAGCTGGGTAAATAAATCAGTGATTGAGAAGGCGAACTTCCGTGTTTTAGTCGATGCGGTGAATTCTACAGGTGGAATCGTGGTGCCTATGTTATTGAAGGCCTTGGGTGTTCAGCATGTGGACGTGATTTTTGGTGAGCCGACGGGTCATTTCGGACACAACCCAGAACCACTTCCGGAAAACTTAACGGAGATGATTTCGAAAATAAAAGGGGGAAATTACGATTTAGGTATCGTGGTGGATCCAGATGTGGATCGCCTTTGCTTTATTTCAGAGGATGGAACGCCTTTTGGCGAAGAATATACCTTAGTAGCGGTGGCTGATTATGTGCTTTCAGTAAAG
Organism: Aquirufa sp. HETE-40SA; assembly: GCF_054558635.1. Lineage (NCBI taxonomy): Bacteria > Pseudomonadati > Bacteroidota > Cytophagia > Cytophagales > Flectobacillaceae > Aquirufa > Aquirufa sp. HETE-40SA. Next base: position 28,250 of record NZ_JBPXKN010000002.1, on the reverse strand, counting down.
GCAGGTAACACCGTTTCGAACCTTTCTTCTACGCGTGCTTTAGCGGATGTGACGCGCAAAGCAGGTGGCGAGTATTTCGCTGCAGCGGTAGGAGAGGTGAATGTAGTGACGCAGATGAAAGCGGTGAACGCGATCATCGGTGGCGAAGGAAATGGGGGTGTGATCTTCCCTGAGTCGCATTACGGACGTGATTCTCTGGTGGGGATTGGATTGTTCTTGACGCATTTGGCAAACAAAGGCATCAAAGCATCCGAGTTGCGTGCGAGCTATCCGGCCTATGTGATTTCCAAAAACAAAATTGAATTATCCGCTGACCTGAACGTCGATTTAATCCTCGCGACGGTGGCTGAAAAATACAAGAATGAAAAGGTAAACACGATCGATGGCGTGAAAATTGATTTCCCAGATCGCTGGGTTCATTTACGCAAATCGAATACGGAACCGATTATTCGCATTTACGCGGAGGCATCTTCGGAGGCTGAGGCAGATACACTTGCTCAACAAATTATGGACGTGATCACCGAGATCGCGAAAGGGTAGATGGCAGATAAGACACCAATATATTTAGATAACGCGGCGACAACTCCGGTGGATCCGGCTGTTTGGGCTGAAATGCAACCCTATTTCGAGCATTTCACTGCGAATCCTTCATCGATTCACTCCCACGGGCGTCAAGCGAAAGTGGCGGTTGAAAAGGCGCGTAAAACAATCGCGAATTTATTAAATGCGTCGCCTTCTGAGATTTTATTTACTTCAGGAGGAACGGAAGCGGATAACACGGTCTTGCAATCGGCCGTTTTACACGGTGGATGCAAGGTAATAATCACTTCGCCTGTAGAACACCACGCGGTAATACATACGGCGGAGGCTTGGTCGAAATTGGGATTAGCTGAATTGAAATTAGTTCGCGTAAATCCGGATGGAGCGATTGATTTAGCGCATTTGGAAGAATTATTGTCTTCATCTGAGAAGGCGATTGTGAGTTTGATGCACGGGAACAACGAGATCGGTAATTTATTGGATTTACACGCAGTGGGAGACCTTTGCGAGCAATACGGTGCCTTATTTCATTCGGATACGGTTCAAACCATGGGCCACTACAAACACGACGCCTCAGCTTTGAAAGTCCATTTTATGGTGGGTGCCGCGCATAAATTCCATGGTCCTAAAGGTATCGGTTTCTTGTACGCAAAAGCGGGTACGAAATTCAGTCCACTGATGCACGGTGGTGCGCAAGAGCGTAACCAGCGTGGTGGTACGGAGAATGTGTATGGTATGGTCGGTATTGCCAAAGCCTTAGAATTAGCCTACTCTGCCATGGACGAGCACGCAACCTACATCAAAGGCTTGAAAGCTTATTTCATCGAAGGATTACAAAAACAATTTCCAGGAATTTCCTTTAATGGAGCCTCTGGGGATGTAGAAAATAGCTTATATACGGTATTGAACGTGCGCTTCCCATCGGTGGCGGACGGCGATATGCTGTTGTTTCAATTAGATATCGAAAAGATTTCTGCTTCAGGCGGTAGCGCTTGTTCGAGCGGAACATCCGTGGGATCTCATGTGTTGACAGCCTTGAACCCGACAGCGACGGGTGCAGCTGTTCGTTTCTCCTTTAGCAAAAATAATACCCGAACGGAGATCGATCGGGTATTAGAAGTATTGAAAAATATCGTGTCCTAGTAGGCGCGAGCAAAGATCACTCTGCGGCTGGAAGGTGCTCCTGTTAGGATGCATTTTCCAGCTTCTTCTTTTGCATCTAGTGGTATACAACGAATCGTCGCCTTCGTCAATTCTTTGATTTTCTCTTCCGTCTCAGACGAACCATCCCAGTGCGCAGAAAGGAATCCACCGTCTTCGATTTTAGCTGTAAACTCTTCCCAGCTGTTCACCTCGAACGTATTCGCTGTTCTGAAATCAAGTGCTTTTTGATAAATGCTTTTTTGGATGTCTTCCAAAGTATCTACAATTACGTCTTCGATTCCCTCGAATGGCATACTCGTCTTCTCTCTCGTGTCGCGACGCGCTAATTCGATCGTTCCATTTTCCATATCCCGGTTACCGATCGCAAGACGTACCGGAACCCCTTTTAATTCGTATTCAGCGAATTTGAAGCCTGGGCTTTGGTTCTCAGCGAAGTCAAACTTTACCGAAACCCCACGAGATTTTAACGCTTTTACTAATGGATTAATACGCGCTTTGATATTTTCTAATTGCTCGTCTCCTTTGTAGATCGGTACGATCACGACTTGGATGGGAGCTAATTTAGGAGGCAAGACTAAACCTTGGTCATCCGAGTGCGCCATAATTAAGGCACCCATTAAACGGGTGGAAACACCCCAAGAAGTTCCCCACACATAATCCAATTGATTTTCCTTGTTAACGAATTTTACGTCGAAAGCTTTAGCGAAGTTTTGGCCCAAAAAGTGCGACGTTCCCGCTTGTAGTGCTTTTCCATCTTGCATCATGGCTTCGATACAATAGGTTTCATCTGCTCCTGCAAAACGCTCATTCGCCGTTTTAATTCCTTTCAATACCGGCATCGCCATAAAAGTCTCTGCGAATTCGGCATACACCTCTAACATCTGCTCGGTCTCTTCGATTGCCTCTTGCTTTGTTGCGTGTGCCGTGTGGCCTTCTTGCCACAAGAACTCAGCCGTACGCAAGAACAAACGCGTACGCATTTCCCAACGTACCACGTTCGCCCATTGATTAATCAATAAAGGTAAATCACGGTAGGATTGAATCCAGTTTTTATAAGAGGACCAAATCACCGTTTCCGATGTAGGTCGCACAATTAATTCTTCTTCTAATTTCGCATCTGGATCGACGATCACTCCTCCGCCATTCGGATCATTTTTTAGACGGTAGTGTGTTACGACGGCACATTCTTTGGCAAAACCCTCCACGTGAGAGGCCTCCTTCGAAAGAAAAGACTTAGGGATAAAAAGGGGGAAATAGGCGTTTGTATGGCCTGTTTCCTTGAACATATCATCTAATGCGCGTTGCATCTTTTCCCAAATGGAATAGCCATAGGGTTTAATGATCATACAGCCTCTCACCGCTGAATTTTCAGCTAGATCTGCTCTCTTCACTAATTCGTTGTACCACTCAGAATAATTGTCTGCGCGGCTTGGTAGGGATTTACTCATAAATTATGTTAAAATCGTAATGTAATGTTCGTTTTTTCGTTTACTTTACGTTTGAAAAATGGAACGTTACAAAGATACGTTTTGTTAGCCTTTTAATTGACATCATCCGCTAAAAACCATGAAAAATCAATCCTTTGCTTATTTATTGCTTGTAGGATTTGGAATCCTTTCCAGCTGCGTGAATGTGACGAATAATTCTTACGCGACAGATGATTTATACGATGAGTCGAATCGCAGTATTCAGGTGGCTAAAGTTCAGGCCGCTAAAGCCGCTAAAGATAAGAAATACCTTGATTTTCAAGATTTAGAAGAGTCGGATGTTGAAGCTGAAATTATTGAAGAACAAGAAGGCTTAGCACAAGAGTCGTTTACGCGTGTTAATCCTAATTTATATCAATCCGCTTACCAGCAAGGACTTAATGATGGTTTATTCAATAGCCCTTATATGGGATATGGCTATCGATACACGCCATTTAACTATTGGAATCCTTCCTTTTCATATTTTGGTAGGCCTATCAGAACTTTTGGATCTTTTGGTATAGGTATGGGTATAGGAGTTTCGGTTTTCAATCCTTATTCATTTTACTCTCCATTTAATGATCCATTTAATCCGTTTTTTGACCCCTACTATAGCGCATTCTACAGTCCATTTTACAGCCCCTTTTACAATCCTTATGGGTTTAATAATTACTACAGAACCTATAACTACTATGGTCCAGGAGGATTCAATACAGGGTTTGGTGGTCAAAATATAGTAAATGATACGCGTGAGCGAAGAAACTTTGGGCCGCGTGAGGATCGTTCATCAAACCGTAGTTCAGGTGGTAATTATTCCAATTCACCTCGAGGTGGGAATAATTCCTATAATACGCAAGGAAATAATTTACCAAGGGTGAATACTCAACCATCCAATCAATCTTCTGGTTCGAGTACTCAACCGGCTTATGTGGCTCCACGCCGTAATTCGAATTACGAATATAAGGCGGCGCCAGTAGAGGGAGGGCAAAGATCGAATAGCAATTCATCTCCTTCTTATAGTAGTCCAAGTTCTGGCGGAAGTTCCGGCGGGAGTAGTGGAGGTGGTTCTAGTCGCGGTCCTCGTTAATTTACGATCATGAAAAAAGCTCTTTTCTTACTAATCAGCGTGTTTACGCTGAGCGAGGCTATGGCCCAAATCTATACTTACCCAGGTTTAGCTAAGCAATTTTCGACAAGCTATTCGTCTGGAACGGCTCGAATGCAGGCATTAGGTGGTGCAAATAGTGCATTAGGTGCTGATTTAAGTGCTATCTCAGGAAATCCAGCTGGATTAGGTTTTTATACTCGGTCAGAAGTGAATATGAGTCTTGCTTATACGGGGGTACAAACGAAATCGACTTATTTGTCATCCACGGATGAAGCATCAGACAGTCAGTTACAAGTGCCTACTTTAGGGATGGTGATTTCGAGTAATACGCTTAGTGGGGGTGATTGGCATGGATCGTTTGGTTTTGGCTATTCAAGACAGGCTATTTTTATACAGCCAATTCGGGTTTCTGGAACTAATAATCGCAGTTCATTACTTGATAGTTTTATAGAAAAGGCAAATGATAAAGAGGCAACAGGAGCTAGCTTAGATGATGAGTATGATACTAGCTCTGGAACGGCATCTTCTGCAGAGGCCTTAGCCTACCAAACCTTTTTAATCAACCCGAATTTTAATACGGGTGGTGCTCCATTTGAGCGTTTTCAGCCTTTATTGCCCACTAGTCAGGTAGGATTTGCTTCTAATTCTGGCGCATTAACCTCCTGGGATTTTGCTTATGGCGCTTCTTATCGAGATAAATTTTATTTAGGTGCTGCTTTGCATTTTTCTAAAATAACTTCTAGTTCCACGACTAATTGGAAAGAAGAATACATCGGGGCAAAGCAGGTAGCTGGTTTTCAATATGATGAAACTTTACAAACAAATGGATCAGGAATTGCCCTTAGCCTTGGCGGTATTTATAAAGTAAATTCATCTCTAAGACTTTCGTTTGCCTTAAGAACACCTACCTATTATGATCAAATGAATGAAACCTATGACGCGCGTTTAAATCCGAATGTCATCGGAATTCCAAGCATTGGGTCTTCTGGAAATCCCATTACCATTACGAAAGTGAATCCAATCCGTTTAACGACTAATGAATTTACTTACCAATTCTTAAGTCCATTGAAGATTTCAGGAGGCTTCGCTTATTTCTTCTCGAAGAGAGGTTTTCTGACTGCTGACTTAGAATATGTCGGTTATGGTGGAATGAAAGTATATTCCGCTGAATTAGGTGGCTCTGCTAATCAAGCATTTCAGACAAAATACAATAGTCAAATCTCCCGCAATTTTGAAGGCGCATTGAATGTGAAGGTGGGTGCTGAAATTCGCGTTTTACCTATGTTGAGTATACGAGGTGGTGCTGCTATGTATGAAGGTGGTTATGCACCGAGTTATGATTCGATTAATCGCAATTCTTTTCTATTCTCTGGAGGAATTGGATACCGAAGTTCTACTTTCTATATAGATTTGACGGCCATTCAAAGGACACAGAAAGATGCCTATACACCATATGCGTTAAAGAATGTAGAAGATTATAGCTCTGCCTCCTTGAACCTGAGCTCCACTCAATTCATGTTGGGAGGTGGGATTTATTTCTAAACTGGTAAGTATTGGTCTAATAGCCAAAGTAATTGACTTACGGTAATTTCTCCGTCTACTTGGATATCAGCTTGCTGGTAAAAAGAAAGGCGTTCCTCGAAGGTTTTTTTGATGGAGGCGATGACAACTTCTTCGCTTTGGGACTTATCCAGTAAAGGACGGTTGTTTCCTTGCGCTTTGTATAAACGCGTCGCTAAATCAGTCACATCTACGTTTAGGAATACGCTAACGCCATTTTGCTTAATAAAGTCCATATTGTCATTAAAGCAAGGTACTCCGCCACCCGTTGCGATCACCATCGATTGATCCGGTTGAAAACCACGCAACGTCTTTTTTTCTATTTCGCGGAAATGCGCCTCGCCAAAATTCGAAAAGATCTCCGATACCGTCTTCTGTTCACGGGTTTCAATCAACTTATCCATGTCCATAAACGAGTAACCGATATTCTTTGCTAATTCTTTCCCCAGGGTGCTTTTACCCGAGGAGGGCATTCCTACTAAATAGATATTCTTCATTCTGGTTTTTATTCTAGGCTTTGTTGAATCTCATCCGCTGAGGGTAGGGCGTAGGAAGACCATTTTCCTCTCACTGTCCCATCCTTTAATAACCACAAACCTGGGCTAGAGCGAACGATTGTTTTAAGTATTTTCGTGTCAGCTGATAGGGCTGGAAACGCTAATTGGTATTTATGTCGCAGGGCATTGACCTCGGCATCCGGAGAGGCAGAAACAAGCCAAACCGTAATATTCTTCAATCCTTTCGTTAATTGCTCAATTTCTGACAATGCCCCCTCATTCATGTGATGAATGTTCGGGATAATAACCATCAATTTTGACCCTTTAAAACTCTCTTGTGTATAATTGGTTGTATCCCCTTCCGCCCACAATTGGTAGTCTGTAATCAAGGGTTTTGCTTCTTTTTCATTCGTCGCTTGCATGGAAATGAATTGCGCCGTCGTATCGGTAGGCATTTCACTTAGCTCCGTTTCAACCCCTTTGATTTTGTATACATAGGAGAACTTTAGTGGCTCGCGCTCCTTCATATTGCTTGGAATATGGTCGCCTACCGCATAGGGTAATCCATCGCTGATAGGTAAATGTAAATAGCAGAATATCCCCAGGGCAATGCTAGCGACGGCTGTAGCTGCCACCCATTTGCCCGTTTTTTTGTCTTTAGGTTTCTTCGTAACGAGTAAAATGGCAGTCAGAACGAGTAGGAAAATGTCTTTTCCAAAAGACGTCCAGGGTGTTAATTTGATCGTTTCGCCAAAGCATCCACAGTCCGTCACCTTATTAAAATAAGCGGAATAGAAAGTCAAAAATCCAAAGAAAGCTAGGATACCTACAAAGGCATATAAAGTCTGTTTGATGCGGTAATTCAGGGCTAGTGCAATCGCTAAAACGATTTCTAAACTGCTAAGAAGAATGGATAGAATCAGCGCATATGGAATCCAAAACTTCCAAAAACCTGCCATAAAGGCGAAGTCTACAGAGAATACGTCAAAATATTCTTCCAGTTTTAGTTGGGTTCCTATCGGATCATTTAATTTAATGAGACCGGAGAAGATGAAAATTCCTACCAATAAAAACTTCGCGATTTTGGTCATTATTGCTGTTGTTGCTGCTGTTGCTCGCCTTTCAATGTGATTAGGCAGAATACGGCATAGTTAAGCATGTCTTGGTAATTAGCCTCAACTCCTTCGGAAACAAGGGTTACGCCATCATTGTTTTCGATTTGCTTTGTGCGGAAAATCTTCATCAGAATCAGATCCGTCATGCTGCTAATGCGCATGTCGCGCCAAGCTTCGCCGTAATCGTGGTTCTTATTGCGCAATAATTCCAAGGTGATTTCTACTTGCTCATCGTAAATGCGGCCTAATTCCTCTGGGGCAAATTCCATTTGATCGGAACCTTCCAGCGATTTTTGGATTAGCGCGATGATGCAGTAGTTGATGATTCCAATGAATTCTCCTTCGATGCCATCTTCGATTTTTTGTGCTCCTTTCTCTTGGATGCTGCGAATGCGTTGGGCTTTAATGAAGATCTGATCGGTTAAGCTAGATAGTCGTAAAATTCTCCATGAAGTACCGTAATCTTTGTTTTTTTTATCAAACAAGGCTTTGCAGAATGAAATTACTTGGCGATATTCGATTTCGGTTTGGGAAGGCGTTGAGTCCCTATTCATAGAATCAGTTTTTAGACGATGCTCACGTTTTTATAGCCTACAAAATTATTTAAATTATCCTAAAATTCACTCGATTTGGACGCTCTTTTTTCTACAAGTCAAACAATCCGTTTAAATGGGCAATTGCTTGATTTTTCGAAGCCCAAAATCATGGGAATTTTGAACATCACCCCCGATTCCTTTTTCGAAGGAAGTCGCGTAAGCTCTGTTGATTTAGCCTTGAAACAGGCATCTTCCATGATCGATGCTGGTGCCTTGATTTTGGATATCGGCGGACATTCGACTAGACCCGGGGCAGCACCTGTGAGCCCAGAGGAAGAGATTGAGCGGGTTTGTCCCATTATTTCGGCTATTTCCGCGGCATATCCATCTGTTATTATTTCCATAGATACCTACCGTGTTGCGGTTGCGAAAGCAGCTTTAGCGGCGGGTGCGCATCTGTTTAATGACATCGGTGCCGGTCAAATGGACGAAGGCGTCTTTGATTTCATCGTTAAGAATCAAGTTCCTTATATTCTGAGTCATAGCGTAGGGCGTTTCGAGCAAGTTCATGAGGTGCCAGATTACCAGAATGTGGTAGCAGAAGTAATACACGATTTATTGCCAAAAGTCCAGGAGCTTCGTGCCCGCGGTTTTAAAGATCTGATTGTGGATCCAGGCTTTGGCTTTTCTAAATCATTAGATCATAATTATACCTTATTGGCACATCTTCGTTCATTCAAATTATTAGGTGCGCCCATCTTAGCGGGCTTGTCGCGCAAGACGATGATTTGGAAAGAATTAGGTATTGCAGCAGATGAAGCTTTGAACGGATCCACCGTTTTACACACCATTGCTTTATTACAAGGAGCCTCTATCTTGCGCGTTCACGATGTGAAGCAGGCCAAAGAAACCATACATTTAGTTCAAAAACTACAACAAAATGGCATATCCCATTTATTATAAAGGTACTTGGCAAGACCCCGAACAGGTGACCGTTTCCGTCAAGGATGTAGGTTTTTTGCGCGGCTTTGGCATCTTCGATTTCTTCCGTATCATGGATGGAAAACCCATCTTTATGTCGGATCATTTGGATCGTTTTTTGAGTTCAGCCTCGAAAATGGGTTTGTCGCATAGCTATTCTAAAGAGTCGCTAGCTACGTTAATTAATGAGATCGCGGCTAAATCTGTCGATCCTTGCCTCGGAGTTAAATTGGTTTTAACAGCTGGATTTAGTTTGAATGGATTCGATCCAGTAGGCGAATCAGAGTTATATATTTTCCCTGGGGTATTCACTTTTGCAGAGCCTACTAACGGAATGCGTCTGATAAGTCGGGAGTACAAGCGCGAAATGGCCGATATTAAATCCTTGAATTATGCTTTCGCCTTACGCGAAATGCCTGCAGTTCGAGCAGCAGGTGGCGATGATTTGATTTACCATACTCCTGAGTTTGGTGTCTCAGAATCGTCTCGCTCTAATTTGTTTTGTGTCAAAGAGGGTGTGATTCACACTCCTGCAGACCATATTTTAGAAGGAATTACGCGTAAAAAGGTGATTGAATTAGCTTCCTCTTTTTACGAGGTCCGTGTGGGTGCTTGTTCTTTAGCAGATTTCATGAATGCGGATGAAGTATTTACGACAGGAAGCACGAAGCGCGTCTTGCCTATTCTCTCCATAGATGGGAAACAAATAGGAGATGGGAAGAGGGGTGAGGTGACGGAGAGGCTGTATGGGATGTTGTTAGGCTCAGAAGCCTAATAAAGCATAAAGAATAGAGCATAAAGCATAAAGTCGGAATCCTCTGCGAGGATGATTTTGTGAAATACGCCTAAGCCTGAATTTATTCTTTGTGCTTTATGCTCTGTGCTTTGTAGAGCGAAGCTCTAATTCGGCCTAAAAGCCTTCATATTCTCCTCCCTACAAACCAAGAAAGGTCCACCGATCAGATCGATGCAATAGGGTATAGCTGGGAAAACAGCCTCTAGGCATTGTCTGATGGCTTTCGGTTTTCCTGGTAAATTTAGAATTAATGTTTGATTGCGTATGCCGGCTGTTTGACGACTTAGGATAGCGGTAGGAACATATTGTAAGCTTACAGAGCGCATTAATTCACCGAAACCCGGCATCATCTTTTGGCATACTGCCTCTGTCGCTTCTGGGGTGACATCGCGTAAGGCAGGTCCAGTTCCTCCGGTAGTTACTAATAAACATACCTCCTCTGACATTTCGATCATCTTCGCCTCGAGTTGATCTTGTTCATCGGGAACTACGGCGTATACCACCTCAAAATCAGATTCAAGGTATTCTTTTAATAACTCGACCACGGCCTTCCCTGGAATATCTTCGTAGATACCCGCACTAGCCCGGTCAGACACATTAATTACGCCTATTTTGATCATTCTTTTTGGGTAATTTAAGTTTCTTCTCCATCGGAATCGGCTCGTCTAAAAGATCACGAATGACGATAGAAGCGACTACGCCTCCAAAGGCTGCAGGTAAATAAGAGATAGTTCCGTAGGCAGATTTTTTAAAGTTGCTGCCGTCCGTAAGGATAAGCGATTCGTCTTTTACTTTTTCCAAAGAGAAAACGGCCTTAATTCCTTTACCTACTCCCATTTTGCGAATGCGTTTGCGCACTAAAGAGGCTAAATAGCATTCACGTGTGTTTAGTAAATCCGCCGTTCTGATTTGGGTTGGATCCATTTTGCCACCGGCACCCATCGAACTGGCAATCTTAAAACCTAAATCGTAGGCTGTTTTAAGCAAGGTGACTTTAGGGGTTACGGAATCGATACAGTCCATGACGTAATCGAATTTCGTCGTTTCTAGCAAGTTCTTCGCCTCTTCAGGACTTAAGAATTGTTCGATGGCTGTTAATTCAAGAGCCGGGTTGATGGCTTGTAAGCGTTCGGCCATGATTTGGGCTTTGGAAACCCCATGGTTTGTCGCTAAAGCGGGTAATTGTCGGTTACGGTTAGTTGGATCCACCACGTCTCCGTCGACGATGGTCATTCGGCCCACGCCAGATCGTGCGATGAATTCAGCAGCAAAGGAGCCTACGCCCCCTAATCCGACAACTAAAACGTGTGATTTTTGTAATTTATCGATCCCTTCCGGTCCGATCAAGAGTTCAGAGCGGCTTAGCCAGCTTAGATCGTTGTTTGGCATAATTAGGATATTTCTTCCTTGATTTGATAATTCGTCGTCTTATCCGAGTTAGTAATTAATAACTCCCCGATAAATCCGGCTAAAAAGAGTTGCACGCCCAATATGATAGCGACAAGTGCTAAAAAGAAAAGTGGATTGTCGGTTACGTTGCGGTACTTTAAATTATAAGCGATGTTATAAATTTTAACAGCCATTAAATAGATGGTCAACCCGGAACCCGTTAAGAAGGACAGGATACCCAGGCTTCCAAACAAATGCATCGGACGTTTCCCGAAAATCTGCACAAATGAAATCGATAATAGATCTAAGAAACCATACAGGAAGCGCTCTAAACCAAATTTAGTCACTCCATACTTGCGAGCTTGGTGTTGAACCACCTTCTCTCCAATTTTTGTAAATCCATTCCATTTCGCTTGAACAGGAATGTAGCGGTGCATTTCGCCATACAAACGCAAGGTTTTCACTACTTCGATTTTATACGCTTTTAAGCCGCAGTTGAAGTCGTGTAAATGAACGCCAGATAATTTGCGAGTGGCTGCGTTGTATAATTTGGTTGGAATAGTTTTGGAAATAGGATCGAATCGCTTCTGCTTCCAGCCGGAAATTAGGTCGTAATTTTCCTCGGTAATCAATCGATATAATTCTGGGATTTCGTCTGGAGAATCTTGCAAATCAGCATCCATGGTGATGACTACTTGGCCGGAAGCCTTACTGAATCCTTCGTGAAGGGCAGCTGATTTCCCATAATTGCGGGCAAAGGAGATGGCTAAAATGGTGCTGTATTGGGTTGATAATTGCTTTAAAACTTCCCAGGAATTGTCATTGCTGCCATCGTTTACGAAGATCATCTCGTAAGAAAACGCATTTTCTTTCATCACTCGATCGATCCAAGAACATAGTTCTGTAAGCGATTCGGCTTCGTTATAAAGAGGTACTACGATGGATAGCTGTAACATATGGGCAAAAATACAAAATAATTATGAAGGAAAGATGATATAAAAGGGTCTTAATAATTCGATGAATTCCGGGCTGTATTCGCCTTGTTCGGTTTTGATGTTTATTCGACCGTCCTTGATTGTGCTTTTTTCTCTTGATCCGCTCGCCATTACGCGTAAAACGGGGCTTGACGGATTCGAATAGATGGTCACTTTTTCATGGAGGAACAACCCATTTGCATTCAATGATTGTTCGAATAGGGCCAAAACATCAGCTGGATAAAGCACCGCAAATTCTCCTTCTTTCGTTAGTAATCGTTCAATGGAGGCAGCTAATTCAGCCGGACTTAAATGATCCGCATGAATCGCCATGTGTTTAGCCTCATCTGTTGAAGCTAGGTGATTCGTGAAAAAAGGTGGATTGGAGCAGATGAAATCGAATTTTTCGTCAGGATTATATTCGCTGACATCTGTTTGGGTAACATTTAAGCGATTTTTGAACTGACCGTTTTGGAAATTTTCCGAGGCAACCTTCGCCACCTCCGGGTGTATTTCTAGTGCATTTACGCTACAGGTAGGATTAGCTTTTGCCAGCATTGAAGCTAATAGACCACACCCTGTTCCAATATCCAAACAATTACCACGAGCTTTCAAGGAGACCCAAGCGCCAAAAAGACAAGCCTCTGTGCTAATCTTCAATCCCGGATTTCCGTGATGTAAAGAGAATTGTTTGAATTCGAAAAGGGATCTATTTTCGGCCATAATCTGCCGGATTTTCACCCCAGTCCTCGGTTTCCCACTTCAAGACTTTGGTGGAATACTGATTACTTTTTAACCAAGTGATGGCATTGTCTACCATCTTGAATAACTCTTCTGTATTTGAATTGCGCTCCAGATTGGTTTTGATGGCGCGATTTCTAACCCAAGCAATGGCCGTTCTGGAATCAGAATACAAAGGGTAGGGGCAGTCTAATTTCTTTAAATAAGCCAGGCCATGAACAATGGCTAGAAATTCGCCTAGATTGACAGTGCCTTCGGGAAATGGGCCGCGAGCAAATAACACCTCTTTCGTTTCTGTATTTACACCCTGGTATTCCAATACCCCTGGATTTCCGGCACAGGCTGCATCAACGGAGATACTTGGAATAATGAATTTAGCCGCGTTTAATCGGGGTGTTTTAGTCTTAGATGCTGGAGACACACTCGCCCAATAATTCTTTTTTGACGCGCTTTCTGCTTCGGCTTTTGACTCAAAAGACTTGTATTGTGCACCCGCAAAGCCCTTGATATTCTTTTCGGTCTCTGCCCAGGAATCGAAGATTCCGGTCTGATGACCCGCCCAAATCACATAGTATTTTTGTTTTTTGGCCATCTACATCAAACGTGATTTAAAGATCTTAATCGCGATCGCAATCAATATAACTCCGAAAATCTTCCGCAAAATCTGCGTCCCAGCGCTTCCTAGTTTCTTCTCTATCCATACACTTGAACGCAAAACGATATAAATGAAAATGAGATTAATGAAGATACTAATGATGATATTTTCCTCTTCGAATTGCGATTTTAAGGAAATCAAAGTCGTCATCGTTCCTGCACCTGCGATAATCGGAAAGGCCAATGGAACAATGGAATGTGTATTCGTTTCAATTTCCTCACTCTTGAAAATACTTCTGCCTAATGTCATTTCCATACCAATCAAGAAAATGATAAGTGCACCTGCCATAGCAAACGAATTGGTATCTACGCCCAATAAATGTAAAATGAATTTCCCGGCAAAAAAGAATCCAATCATGATGATTCCTGAAGCAAGTGTGGCTTGTCCAGGATGAATATCTCCGTTTTTCTTGCGCAAGTCGATGATAATGGGAATGGATCCTAGAATATCAATCACCGAAAATAAAATCAAGGAGGATGAAAGAATTTCTTTGAAATTAAAGTTCATATTTTATGGTTTGGATGAGTGTTTCAATATCTTCAATTGTGTGCGCTGGAAAATTAGCGATGCGGAAACTGGTTTCTTTCCATTTTCCATATCCTTTTCCGAGCTCTATATCTTTGATTAGACATATTTGGTGTAATTGTTTGATCTTATCAGGTGCTCCTATTAAGGCCAAAACAGTAGGCAATCGCAACGCTGGGTTTTCTATTAAATAGCTGAACTCCGTTTCATTATCCCAGAAATCCGTCCACACTTTCATTTTAGCTAAAGTCGCACGATGTATTTCAGAAAGCATTGGCAGCTGCTGCGTCAATCGGTAAACCAGGTAAATGCTTAATACATTCGGTGTCATTTGCGTTTGGAAAAGTTGTCTATTCTCTTCTAAAAACAACACGTCATTATAATGTGTCGCCCGATCTAATTCTCTTGCCCGAGCCAAAGCCTTAGGGGAGCAGATCATCAGACCCATTCCGGCTGGAATTCCGATGCATTTCTGTACCGAAGCCAGCCAAACATCGGCCTCATTCCATGGCAATTCAATGCCGCCCATCGATGAAGTGGCATCCACAGCAACGAGGGCATCTTCTGCTAGTTGATAATCTGCTCGGCGGATTTGTTGACCTGTTCCATTCGATGTTTCACTTTGGACCAGACATAAGGTGTCACCCTGAATAGTTCCTATTTGCTGTGCAAATTCTGCAAGGCTTTGGTCTATAGCGAATTCAAATGATTCCGCAACGGATCCGGCGTAATGTGCCCATTTTTTGCCAAAAGCGCCATTATATAAGTGGGTTGATTTTGTTCTAACAAGGGATTGAATGACGATTTCCCAGGCTTCTGTCGCCGATGAAACGAAATAGATGGTATAGTTCGATGGGATATTCCATTTCTCATGAAGCACCTCAAATGTTTCTTCGAGTAGCTTTTCGAAGCGTTCGCTCCGGTGGTTGATGCTGACAATACCCTGCTCAAAAGCCTCTTGAATGTATCCAAGGGCCTCTGGATGAACCTTAGAGGGGCCAGGGTAGAAGGATAACATGGGTTAAATAAAGGAATAAAGGCCTAACTCGTAACCACGAAGGCCTAAACCGACGATGATTCCTTTTGCCTTAGGGCTCAAATAGCTGTGGTGACGGAAATCTTCCCGTGCATGTACATTTGAAATGTGAATCTCAATCACGGGTGTTTTGATGGCTGCCACCGCATCGCCTAAAGCTATAGATGTATGTGTATAGCCGCCCGCATTGAATAAAATGCCATCATAAGTAAATCCTACTTCGTGCAATTTATTAATTAACGCTCCTTCTTCATTGGATTGAAAATGAGAGATGTCTAATTGCTCCCCAAACTTATCTTGTAAGATTTCCAAAAACTGCTCGAACGTCTGTGCTCCGTAAATCTCAGGTTCACGCGTGCCTAATAAATTCAAATTAGGGCCATTCAGGATCAATATTTTCTTTCTTACCATATTAATAAGGGGACATGCGGTGTAAAAATACGTAATTACTTTAAATTTACGGGATTCAAAGCATAAAATGTATATGTGGGAGACAGAAATCCAGTCTTTTGGTGATTACTTAAAAATAGAGCGGGGCTTATCCAAGCACTCCCACGAAGCCTATTTACGGGACATACAAAAACTGGAAACCTATTTGGCTTTTTCACCCGTGGCAATAAACCAAGTAGATGAATCTCATATTTTGGCCTTCTTAAAAGACCTGCATAGCTTAGGGATTGAAGCAAGCACCCAATCACGTACCCTTTCAGGTATTAGAGCCTTTTTTCAATTTCTCGTTTTCGATGGTACCTTAAAAGCGGACCCCACTGTCCACGTGAAAAATCCCCAAATGGGTCGCAAATTGCCCGATACCCTTTCCTTCGACGAGATCACGGCCATTCTTGATCAGGCAGATCTCTCTAGTCCAGAAGGCGTTCGAAACCGTGCGATGCTAGAATTCTTGTACGGAGCCGGATTGCGTGTTTCTGAATTAATTGGCTTAAAAAGAGAAGATATCTACGAAGATCAAGGCTTCATCAAAGTCCGTGGAAAGGGCGACAAAGAGCGCCTGGTTCCCGCGGGCCGCGATGCATTCAAGTTTTTGAATTTGTATCTAGAATCGGTTAGGCCTTCTGTGCCTGTCAAAAAAGATGCCACTCACTTCGTTTTTCTCAATCGCCGAGGTTCAGGCTTAAGTCGCGTGATGGTTTTCTTGATTTGTAAAGACCTCGCCGCGA
This sequence comes from Aquirufa sp. HETE-40SA, assembly GCF_054558635.1. Taxonomy (NCBI): domain Bacteria; kingdom Pseudomonadati; phylum Bacteroidota; class Cytophagia; order Cytophagales; family Flectobacillaceae; genus Aquirufa; species Aquirufa sp. HETE-40SA. Next base: position 11,989 of record NZ_JBPXKN010000002.1, on the reverse strand, counting down.
AAGCAGGCATCACGAAAGTAATCAGCCCCCATACTTTTCGACATTCATTTGCAACACATTTAATTGAGGGTGGAGCAGATTTACGTGCGGTCCAGGAGATGCTGGGCCATGAATCGATCTTAACGACGGAGATCTATACGCACTTGGATCGGGCGTATTTGACGCAGATGGTGCAGGATTTTCATCCTTTTTCATCTTTAAAGCATAAAGAATAAAGCACAAAGAATAAAGATTTAGTCTGAAGGAAATGAGTCCGGAGGTAGCACTTCATGAATTCATCGCCATAGGCGATTCTAACTCTATGCTTTATTCTTTGTGCTTTATGCTCTCTTTTTAGAGTTCTCTAATCTCCGAACCTTCCTCAGGAAAAGGGATAAACACAAAATTCGTAAACTGACCATCCACCACGAAAAGACACGCGAATTCTTCAATGTCTTTGAAGTTTTGGACAAAGAGCTCCATGTTCTCTTCTGCGATCAGTTTGCGCTGCACAAATTCTTCCATCATCGAAGCGTGGTAGTTCCACTTGTTTTCGTGCATTTCACCAACGCCGATCAATTTTTGGCCTATTTCAATGGGACGTTGGGAGGTCACAAAGATGGGAAAGTCGGAGAAGCCACGTTTTTTGATTTGGTAGGACGCTTCTTTCAAGGCATCAGCAACTTTGATAAAATCCGAGGAGATGAGGCCTAAGTATTTCCCGTTTAGGTCTGGGGAATTAGGTGCATTTGAAAGGGCTGTGTAATCTTCGATCATGATTTAACTCTTACTTAGTAATAATAATTGAATGTCTTTGACCGGTTTGTGGAATAATTTTCCAGTGCTCGGTTGCGTTACAAAGCCTCGGTAGCAGAATATCCCTTTCATGAAGGATTTTCCTTGCCAAAGCATTTCTTCCACACCCCCTGTCTTCCCCGCCTTCAAGATGAAGGAGGTCATCAGGTTGCTCATCGCTAAACTAGAGGTGTGAGCTACAAGAGATGGGATATTCGGTACACAGAAATGTGTGACGCCGTATTTTTCAAAAGTTGGATGCTGAATCGTGCACGCCTCAGACGTCTCAAAACAGCCGCCTTGATCGATGCAAACATCCAAAATCAATGTTCCAGGATTCAGTTTGCTCACCATTTCTTCGGTCACGATGCAAGGGGTAATCCCACTTTCTGAACGCAACGCTCCTACGATGATTTGGGCTTCTTGTAGCGCTTTTGCTAGGTTTTCTGAGTCAATCACCTGCGTGACGATGGGGAAACCAAGCGCCGCTTTTAGGCGCTGTAACTTGTAAATATCTTTATCGAAAACTTGGAACTGAATGCCTGCGCTCGCTGCCGCTCGCGCCACCTGCTCCACGACTTGACCCGATCCTAAAAGAACTAAATTACAAGGAGGAACGCCGGTGACGTGTCCTAAAAGCAATCCTTTTTTCTTTTGAATCAAATCCGTTGCAATGGGTAAGATCAACTGTCCAGCAATTTCTGCCATTATTTTAATGAAAGGGAAGCCGCCGCCATTGTCTTCGACGAATTCTAGGCCGATGGCCATCAGCTTTTTGGCATTAATGGCGTCGATTAACTCGGAGGATAAATGTTGGTAGGAGGCACTTGAAATAAAGGCTTGGCCTTCTTTCATGCGAGCGATTTCTGCGATGGTAGGAGGGGTGATCTTTAAAGTCAACGCACTTTGCCAAATCATCGCCACATCCTCACTCACACTCGCTCCGGCTAATAAATAGTCTGAATCACTGAAGCCTGCTCGTTCTCCTGCGCCTTTTTCGATCACGATTTCGTGGCCATTATTCGTTAATAAGGCAACGGCTTGTGGGCTTAGAGATATGCGGTTTTCGTTCGGGTCGGATTCCTTTGGAATACTAATGCGGATGCTTTGGGCATTCTGCTTTGTCCAAGCCATCGCCTCTAAAGGGGCAATTCCTTGTTTTGAAAGTAAGTCCTGAAAGGGATTGTGCTCTAATATCTTCGCCATACAACTTCTAATTTACGGTGCGCGTCATCTACATGGGAAACGTTTAGTTCCAGATGTTCAAAGGTCCAAAACTCCTCCGCCTGCTCCGGCCACTCCACTAGACACAAGTGTCCAGAGTCTAAATATTCTTCTAATCCGATGTCGAAAGCCTCTTGTGCGTTCTTCAATCGGTATAAATCAAAATGATATACGGGGTTGCCTTTACCGTCTACATATTCATTCACGAGTGAAAAAGTAGGGCTTTGGACGGATTGTGCCACTCCTAATTGGTGGCAAATCTCCTTTATCAAGGTCGTTTTTCCAGCACCCATTTCACCGCGAAACAACCACACATTGGGGTAGTCTTTCGTCTCGCGAATGAGACTAGTCGCTATTTCGGGCAATTCCGTGATGCTGTATTTATCCCAGGGTCTCATAGTTCGATGTCCCCTAATTGTGGTCTGATGAGTATTTCTTCTAAAACAGTCGATGGATTCATCATATAAGCCGAATAAATCGTAGATGCCACATCGTCTGCGGGTATAAAGCGCGATTCAGGTAATTCAACTCCATCCCAAGCAGGGGTTAAAGTAGCTCCTGGTAAGATGGCTGTCACTTTGATGCCTTGCAACTTTGTTTCCTCGCGCAAGACTTTAGTGAAGCCTAATAAGGCAAACTTACTGATGCAATAGGATCCACCGGCAGTATAAGCCGTAATAGAGGCTGTGGAACAGATAGTAAAAATGTGGCCAGATTTTTGGGCCTGTAGAGTCGGTAAAAAGGCGCGTGTTAAATGATAGGCGCTGTATAAATTAGCCTCGATTTGACGCTCAAGAACGCCATCCTCTTCGTTCTGGATTTGACCTGGCATAAAAAAACCGGCGTTGTTAATCAGTACATCAATAGTTTTGGTTTGGCCCAAAACCCATCCAGCAAAGTCCTGGCATTGCTTTTTGTCGCTTAAATCAGCCACAAAAGTGTGTAAAGAGGTAGAATTAAATTCAGCTGAAAGTTCCTTCAATTTCTCGCCTGTTCGCGAGCAGGTATAGACGGTAAATCCTTCCGAAAGGAATTTTTTCACCAATGCTTTGCCAATTCCTTGGCTACCTCCGCTAATTATTGCCGTTTTGTTCATTATCTTTGATAAATATCGATGTGTAATATACCAATCAGATGTCAAAATTAGGCAAATATTTAATCTTCCTGGGTAAGCTTTTTACAAATCCAGAGAAATTTCGGGTTTATCTCGCCTTGACTTTTCAAGAATGCATCGACATTGGGATTAATTCGGTATTGATTGTTGCCATTGTTTCTTCCTTTTTAGGTGCTGTGACTTGCGTTCAAACAGCTGCTAATATGGATAACCCCTTCGTTCCCCAATACATTATCAGTTTAATTGTACGTGATTCGACTATTTTAGAGATGGGTCCTACCATTACTTGTGTGGTATTAGCCGGTAAAATCGGTTCTAATATCGCGGGTCAATTAGGAACGATGCGCATTACGGAACAAATTGATGCATTAGAAGTAATGGGGATTAATTCTCGTTCTTATTTAGTATTGCCTAAAATCATCGCGGCGATTATTACTTTCCCTATGTTAGTTACCTTAGCTTGTTTTCTAGCCATTTATGGCGGGTATTTAGCTGGATGGTTAACAGGAGCCATCTCTCCACAAGAATACATTAAAGGGTTACAATTCCAATTCAAAGGGAACTACATGATTTTTGCCTTGACGAAATCAGTGGTATTTGCCTTTTTAATCGTTACGATTTCTGCCTTTAAAGGATTTTATACAAAAGGAGGAGCCTATGAAGTAGGAACGGCGAGTACCGCAGCGGTTACGAATTCCTGTATTGCAATTTTGATTGCTGATTATCTTTTGGCCCAATTATTAGTCGGCTAAATTCTTTCGATAAACACGTTGGTAGTTAAAGCAGAGCTCGCAGAACCTCTATAAGATCCGTAAACGGGTGTTATTTCCTCTGGCAAACAAGAAGCGGCTAATGGAATGTGGTTGCCAGAAACCACTTCGTGCTGGGTAGGATCATAGCCTCTCCAGCCACCTCCTGGCAAATAAACTTCCACCCAAGCGTGCAAATGATGTGTTTGATTAGGCACGTCTACTGGTGCAACGCCAATGTAGTAGCCTGAAACAAATCGCGTAGCTAGACCCATGGCACGGCACAAAGCAGAGAATAAGACGGCATAATCACGGCATGATCCCTTGCGGTTAATCATAGTGAATTCCGGTGTATTCGGATTTCCTTCCTCGCGAATCTCATAGGCAAAATTGGAAAAGATGAATTCGTTCAGTGCAGAAAGATAGTCTGATGTGCTGTAACGGACGCCAGATGCGATTTGGCGGGCCATCTGCTCTACGTGAGGCGTTACCCCTTCCAAACCTAAATAAGGGCTGAGTGTTTTTTGATAGGAACGGGAATAGGTAATCGGTAAGGTTTTGCTATCAAAAGGGAAATAGACGAAGTCAAACGGGTTAAATTCAGTTGTTTCTACTACAGCATTTACCTCGATGGATAAAAAAGAGGTGGGCTCTTTGAAAAACAGAATATTTTGAATATTTCCCTCTGGATCTAGGTTTTTAGAGACTTGTACTGGGTTGGGTTGGATGTCTAATTGGAAATCTTGAACCGTTAAAAGAGCACTTTTTCGCGGATGTAAATAGAGGACGTGCGGATCTAAAGTGACCGATTCACTGTAATCATACCGAAGTTTATGCTGGATGCGCGCGATCATTTCGAAGGGGAAATTAACTCTTTCATCCAATCTTCATCGATTCCTTTTAACGATTTACGTAGGGCTTCATTCCAATCATCGGAAATGGCTTGCATATCTTCCTTGTATAATCGAACCTCTTTCGCTTTGAAACTGCCTTTTTCATAAACAACCACATCGATGGGATAATCGACATCGTTAGCGCTGACTTGGGTAGCATCAAAGGATAAGAAACCCATTTTGAGCGCCTCTTTCAGGGATGTTTCGTGTGTTAAATTTCTATTTAATAAGGGTTTTCCGTAGTTCGAATTACCAATAATCTGGTATTTTAATCCATCGTTAATTTCAATCCAATTGCCTTCCGGGAAAATGAGAAATAGCTTGTGCTCCGCATCTTTAGGCATTTGTCCGCCAACGATAGCATGTAGATTAAAGGCATATCCTTCTTTTTCGAGGGTTTCGCGATCTTCTGCCGCAACTTGTTTTAGTTTTTGGCCAAAAGATGTAGCTGCTTGAAACATATAATCGTAGCTTTCCTCTTCATCCACTATAGCTTGATTAAAATACGTAACCGCCTTATCACGAACGGAACGCAATCCAGCCGTCATGATAAAAAGGGAATGATTATTAATCTCGTGAATGGAGATTTTTTTATTCGAATATACTTCGTTACCCGCTGTAATTCGGGTGTCTGCAATGGCAATAATGCCTTCTTTAACGGTAATTCCTAAACAAAATGTCATACGATGATGGGTGGCAATTGGGAGCGCAATATTACACTATTTATTTGAAAAGATGGGTTTAGTTGACCGGCTTCAGGTCAAAATAGGTATTATGAATGGTTTGTCCAATGTCGTTGTTGGAGGTTTGGAAATCATCTAAAAACTGGTGTAAGCCAGTCGTTAAAATATCTTCGATTTCAGTGAATTGCACCTCAGATAGGATTTTAGATAGCTTTTTCTCAGCTAAATTCGAATATCCGTGGTCAAATGAAGTCCCTGAAATCGCATAAAGTGATTGTTCTGCTTCGGTTAAGCAATGCACCACGGAGCGCGGAAACCCTTTGTCCAAGATCAAAAACTCCACAATGTTCGTAGGATTGACCACTTTGTATTGTTGACGAAACATATTGTAGGCAGAAACAGATTTCAATACAGATGACCACAATAACAGATCGAGGGGAGACCCAACCGATTCCACATTTGGCAATAATGTGAAATATTTAACATCTAAAAAACGGGTTGTTTTATCAGCGCGCTCTAATAATTTTCCTAATTGCCCAAAATGCCAGCCTTCACCGCGCGTAATGGTTGAATCTACGATTCCATAAAATAGCTGACTTCCAGACTTGATTTCCTCTAGAAATCCTTGGTAACGTGCAAGTTCCCAGCTTTTGCTGCCCTCCACCCGGTCCTTCACTTTCCAATAAATTTGGTTCACATATTCCCACATTTCTTTGGAGATACTTTCACGTATGGTGCGCGCATTTTCACGAGCAGAAAAAAGACAAGAAAGTATCGAATTGGGATTATTGACATCGAAGGTCATGAAATACAATACATTTTCTCGATTAGCCTCAGCATAATGCTCAAAAAAGTTATAGTGATCAGCCGTTGCCACGATTAAGGGCTCCCATTGTTCCGGTACATTGGGTGGTAAATCTAGAGCAAGATTAAAATTCACCGAGATAAAGCGGGCATAATTATCCGCTCTTTCGATGTAGCGGTTCATCCAATAGATGGAATTGGCAACACGACTTAACATAGGCTATGAATTTGGGTAAAATGCTTGATATCTTAAAATTAGGATTTTTTTTAAGAGTGCGGCATCGACCCGTCCTTTTTTGTATTTTTGTGGTATAATTCGCTCAAAAAATCCACATGTTTTATCAAATTTTCATAAAACCTCTTTTCTTTTTGTTCAATCCAGAACGCGCGCATTACCTAGCAGCCGATTTAATTAGCTTAGCCTTGCGTATTCCGGGGATGTCTTTGCTCTTCAAAGCCTTATTTCAGGTGGAGGACAAACGATTAGAACGGACGATTTTTGGGCTTCATTTTCCTAATCCAGTAGGCTTGGCGGCAGGTTTTGATAAGAATGCGATGTTAATCGATGAATTTGCCGAATTAGGATTTGGCTTTATTGAAGTAGGAACGGTGACCCCGAAAGCTCAAGACGGTAATCCCAAGCCCCGTTTGTTTCGTTTAGTCGAGGACGATGCAATTATTAACCGAATGGGGTTTAATAACGAAGGCTTAGTAGCGATGAAGGCTCGTTTGGAAAAACGCAGATCAAAAATAATTGTGGGAGGGAATTTAGGTAAGAATAAAGTGACACCTAATGAATTAGCGGATGATGATTATTGCCAAGGTTTTGAGTCTTTATACGATGTAGTGGATTATTTTGTTGTGAATGTCAGTTCTCCTAATACCCCTAATTTGCGTGCTTTGCAGGAAAAAGAGCCTTTGAAACAATTGCTGCAAACTTTGCAGGATTTGAATGCACTAAAGCCGGTTCAGAAACCAATTTTATTGAAAATTGCTCCGGATTTGAGTAATGATCAATTGGATGATGTGATTGAAATTGTGTTAGAAACTCGTCTGGCAGGTGTGATTGCGACGAATACCACTTTGTCGCGAGAAGGTCTGCAATCATCTCAAAAAGGCGAGATGGGTGGATTAAGTGGAAAGCCTTTAACTCAACGGTCTACTGAGGTGGTTGCTTATTTACATCAAAAATCAAACGGCCAGTTCCCCATCATCGGGGTAGGCGGTATTCATTCTGGCGCGGATGCCATTGAGAAATTAAAGGCAGGAGCCTCTCTAGTGCAGATCTATTCTGGCTTCATCTATGAAGGCCCAGGTTTGATTAAAGAAATTAACCAAGAAATATTAGCTGCTGGACTTTAAATTTGATTTTGTAAATCGAATCAAAAAAGCGAAATTTATAAGATTAACTCCTAGTTCCTTCAATGGCAAAAAAGATTAGTAACCCCACAAGCACCTTACAGCTTAATTTTGAGCAAGATAAGCCCAAAAGAAAAATGGACGGCGCTGTTCTATATCGCTTTCAATTAATCATAGCTGCATTTTTATTTCTTATAGGTACCCTTTTATTGGTGTCTTTTGGATCTAGTTTTTTTGTGGGCGTTTCAGATCAAAGCGAAGTAGAACGTGGTGTGGTGGACACAATCAAGGGTTCCGATATTCCAATTAAAAATTTTGCGGGTCTTTTAGGAGCAAAAATTGCGCACTTCTTTTTGTTCAAGACTTTTGGTTGGTCGACGTTCTTGTTGATCCCTTTGTTTTATTTATCTGCACTTAAAGTAGGATTTAAAAAAGAGTTATACTCTTTAGAGCGTCTCTCTTGGCAGGTACTATTCTACATCTTGTGGATTAGTTTATTAGCTGGATTCTTTGTCTTTTCGTTAGACTTGCCGCATTCCATTGGAGGAGGGGTAGGGTATTTTGTCAATGAGAAATTATATCAATTATTAGGCTACCTATCCATTTTTGTGATTGGTTTTGGCGGATTTATCTTCCTGGTGTTGTTCTATCAGTTAAATCCTAAGAAAGCCAAAGTAGCAGTTCCTACGCTAGAGGAAGAGGAGGAAGAAGAGGAAAGTTTGTTCATTGATGAAGATGGACCAGCAATGCATGTGGACAATGATGATTTAGAGGAATTTAGGCCGATTGTCCCACCCGTTGTGGAGGAAGTTCCTGAAGAGGTTTTACCTGAGCCTGTGGTGGTAGAAGAAGAAAAAAAAGAGGATGACTTAGACTTTACTTATAAGGTAGCTGATGTGGCAGATGAGGTGATCGAGGAAGAACCTACTCCCATTTCTCGGGAGATGAAAGCGAACGATCTTGTGGAGCAATTTGGTCTATATGATCCTACCGCTGATTTGCCTAAATACCAGTTCCCTACAATCGATTTATTAAAGGAATACGATCAAAAGAACCAGACATCGCAAGTGACGATGGATGAGTTGAAGGCGAATAAGGAGAAGATCGTCGAGACTTTATTGAATTACGGAATCGGGATTCAGAAGATTGAAGCGACCATCGGACCCACAGTTACTCTGTATGAAATCGTTCCAAAGGCCGGTGTTCGCGTAAGTAAAATTACTTCGTTAGAAGATGATTTGTCACTTTCCTTAGCTGCAATGGGCGTTCGTATTATCGGCCAAATGCCAGGGAAGGACACCATCGGTATCGAGGTAGCCAACAAGAACCGCGAGATGGTTCCGGTACGTGCCGTGATCGGTTCTGAGAAGTTCCAAAAATCTACCTACGATCTCCCTATCACCTTAGGAAAGACGATTTCGAATGAAATTTTTGTAGCCGATTTAGCCAAAATGCCTCACCTCTTAATGGCAGGTGCTACGGGTCAAGGAAAGTCTGTAGGATTAAATATGCTCTTGACTTCGTTGATTTATAAGAAGCACCCGGCGACTTTGAAGTTTGTGTTGGTCGATCCTAAGAAGGTGGAATTATCCCTTTTCAATAAGCTAGAACGCCACTTTTTAGCTTGTCTCCCGGATTCAGCAGAGGCGATTATTACTGATACTAAGAAAGTCGTTAATACCCTGAATTCGTTATGTAAGGAAATGGACTTGCGTTATGATAAGTTAAAAGATGCAGGTTGCCGCAATATTAAGGAGTACAACCAAAAGTTCATTAACCGTCGCTTAAATCCAAACGAGCACGACTTTATGCCGTATATCGTCCTTGTGATTGATGAGTTAGCAGATTTAATGTTAACTGCCGGAAAAGAGGTCGAGCATCCAATTGCGCGTTTAGCTCAATTAGCGCGTGCCATCGGTATTCACTTGGTAGTTGCGACGCAACGTCCTTCGGTGAACGTAATAACAGGTACTATTAAAGCAAACTTCCCTGCACGTCTTTCGTTTAAGGTGATGTCCAAAATTGACTCCCGCACTATCCTTGACGCCGGTGGCGCTGATCAGTTAGTGGGCATGGGCGATATGTTATTATCGATGGGATCTGAGGTAATTCGTTTACAGTGTGCCTTTGTAGATACCCCAGAGGTAGAAGATATCTGTGATTTCATCGGAAATCAACAGGGATATTCATCCGCTTATTTGTTGCCTGAACCCGATTCAGAGGAGATGGGTGGACAAGATCGCGGTGATTTTGACCCAAGCGATAGAGACTCTTTCTTTGATGAGGCAGCTCGCTTAGTTGTAATGCATCAACAAGGTAGTACCTCTTTAATTCAGCGTAAGTTGAAATTAGGCTATAATAGGGCAGGTCGGTTGATTGATCAATTAGAGGCTACAGGAATTGTTGGTTCTTTTGGCGGATCAAAAGCTAGAGAAGTACTCGTAAAATCAGAAACGGAATTAGAAGAGATTTTAAAAAATTTATAAGATGAAAAAAGGACTATTATTACTATGCTTGAGTTTTAGCTTATTTGCGCAGTCAAATAAGGCAGTAAGTCTAATTGATGGGATGCAGAAGAAATACAAGGCCATGGGCTCATTCTCAGCCAATTTTACGTATCAAACAGATGGAGCAGCCACGTTGTCTGGTTCCATCACGGTAAAGGGGACAAAGTTTCGTTTAAAGACGGCAGGTCAGGAGATCTTTAATAATGGAAAAGAAGTAGCTACCTACATTAAGGAAATAAATGAAGTGAACATTTCTAGCTTTGATCCTTCCGAAGGTGATTTGAATCCTGCTAAAATCTATTCCTTCGACAAGAAGGCTTATAAGATTGCGTTAAAGGGCGAATCTGCTGGTGTTTCTACAGTGGAGCTTTCTCCGGTAGCAAAAGGCACCCAAATAAAGAGTATCACTCTTAAAATCAATTCAAAAGATCTTTCTGTAAACGAATGGACCATCCTTAACAAAGCAGGAAAGAAACAATATTTCAAGGTCGCTAAATTAAATTCGAAGGTAAACGCTGACGATAAATTATTCTCTTTCGATAAGAAAACATTTCCAGGTGTAGAAGTGAACGATTTGCGTTAATCTACCTACCTTCTAGCATATAAAAAAAGGCCTCTCTTTTTCGAAGGGCCTTTTTTTATATGTGATGTGGAAGATTATACTGTTTGCAATATTAATTGCTTCATAATTTCTAATCCATCCGTGTTATTCAAATCTGGATCAGCTGCTCTCTCCGGGTGCGGCATCATTCCGAATACATTTCTACCTTCGTTGCAAATACCAGCTATGTTTAAAAGACTTCCATTCGGGTTAGATTCTTCTGTAACATCGCCATTCTCGTCACAATAATAGAATAAAATCTGATCATTTGACTTTAATGAAGCCAATGTCTTCTCATCTGTAAAGTAACGACCTTCTGCGTGTGCGATAGGTATTTTATAGGCTTTGTTGGTATCTAATTCTTGTGTTAACAAGGAATTGTTAGTTGCCGCCTTTAAGTAGATATTCTTGGAAATGAATTTCTGAGAATTGTTTCTTAATAAAACACCTGGTAATAAATGAGCTTCTACTAAGACCTGAAAGCCATTACAGATACCCATTAAATAGCCGCCATTTTTAGCATGCTCGATAACGTGATCCATAATAGGGGAGAAACGCGCAATAGCACCAGAACGTAAGTAATCTCCATAAGAGAAACCGCCTGGAATGATAATGAAATCGCAGTTTTGTAGATCAGTCTCTTTGTGCCAAAGTTTAACTGCCTCATAGCCTAAACTTTGAATGACTCCGACTGTATCGTCATCACAATTGGACCCTGGGAATACTACTACACCAAATTTCATATTTTCTTTGCTATTATTTTGTGCAAAATTACAGTTTTTGAGTGAAAAATGCAGAGCCTCTCTCGCATTTATTTTATTCTACTGGACGGATTTAATACGAAGGATACTTTTGTGATAAGGCAATAATGGCCCCTGCGTCTAATGAACAAGATGAAAGTCCTAAAAGGCAGATAAGTAGTACTAATTGGAGGAAATTTGTCATCAATTTTTTCATGATAAGGGTGGTTAGATTGTGAGTAATAGGATAAAGGTAGGTTAATCGGAGTGAGTTTTTTAGGCGTAGAATGAGAATAGAAAGTAGCTGGTAAAAAAAAGGCCGCGACTCTACGAGTCGCGGCCTTTCAAAACCGAAGAGGAAATAAATCCTAGTATCTGTAGTGCTCTGGCTTGTATGGCCCTGCTTGAGGTACACCAATGTAATCCGCCTGCTCTTTTTCTAACTTCTCTAATTTAGCCCCGATGTGCGCTAAGTGTAAGAACGCTACTTTCTCATCTAAGTGCTTAGGAAGAATGTAAACTTTGTTCTCATAGCTCGCTG